>CAWJSK010000009.1:0-57519 GCA_963845535.1 uncultured Spirochaetota bacterium | reverse complement strand
AAAGCATCAAACACGCGTCCGACGATACTCTATGACGCTCTACGTCCAATGAAGAGAGTTCCTATCATTCTCAACACCGCTCAATAAGTCTCTATGCTTTTCCGCTACACCGGTGCTACACAAAGCCTATGCTTCTGGGCATCGTCGAACGCCGGACGTAAAAATCATGCGGCAGCGAGGAGGAAAACGGGCTGTAGGCCCTCTACGCGCGTCTGGCGGGCATTTCTGGGCTGGATGGCGCAGGGCCAAGACGCTTGGGTAAAAAGGCTATGGCGAACGGCAAGTCTCTTAGGTCCATGCGCTGTCCCTCTTACTTCCGATACGGCCACACCGCACGTAGCGCTTCGACCACCAACTGGGCGGCCGGCAGGTTCCACTCTTCGGGGTGTGCGCTTACATATTTTCCCACGACAGCAAAAATTTGTGCGGGGAGTGCATTAGAAGGAATCGAAAACAGGTGCAAGTCTGCCGACTCCTCCATCATCACGACACCGACAACAACCCCCATAAAACTTCCGATGTCTAACATGTTTGCGTTGGGGTCGTGATTGTCGAATTTCTGGTAGCTCGTCCACTGGTCGTGAAGCGTTTGTGCTATCCACCAATCCCGCCATTTACTGGTGCTTTGCGCCCACGACGCCGCGCCGACCAGAATGAGAACGACCACCAGCACGAGTAGCTTTTTCATTTGCTTGCCCCCGCCGTTTGAATCTTCCTTGTTTCTCGTAAATCATCATAACATGAAAACGACCGTACTGGACCCCCCGCACCTAACAGCTCCGCCGTTCCTTTTTCAGCCGTACCCGAGAAGATGCCTGAGAGCCTTAGTGTGCATCGGCCCGTAGCGCGATGTAGACAATACCGCGAATTGCGCTTGGTCCCGGGCTTCCCTGGAGTAATCGCCCCAGCCGTCCATGATCCTTTCCGCCTTCTGCCGCCATCCTGTGCCCGGCTTCCTGCCCTTTGGGTTGCCACTATGCCCCTTTTGCCATTGCTTTGACTTCCAGCCGTTGAATCCTTGGTATGTACGTATCCCGTACTCCCTGGGCCTCCCGTTAGGATTCCCACACTCCCCGGGCTGCCAGCGCGTAGCAAGCCCGATGGTATTCTCGGGGAGAAATAATCCTCGGCCGTCCCTCTGTGCTTTCATCGGCCTGTTTATACTGCTATACGGGCAGTTTTTGCGTTTCAACTTGCGCTCCCCACGGGACACGATTCTAAGCACGGCAGACCATCTCCCTCGTTCGTAACAGGAAGTAAACTCGGGACGCTCGATATAGGACACTCACTCGCCATTTTGAACATATAGATTATAGGTTTCTGCATTTCTATGTGTCGCTCCTAGATCGCTCATTCCTGCCAGTCCGCAAAGTGAGTAGTAGGCCGGTCGAATAGCAGCGTGACGCGCCCGGTAGGCCCGCTCCGGTTCTTTGCGACGCGCAGATGCGCGTGCATTCGCGAGCCGTCCGTTTCTTTCGGCTCCGTGCGATGAAGCAACAGCACAACGTCCGCGTCTTGCTCGAAGGCCCCAGAGTCCCGCAAGTGATGAAGCTCGGGCTCGCCTTCCGATGCCGCAAGCCGGTTCAACTGGACAAGCGCCACTACCGGGACGCGCAGCTCCCGCGCAAGGTTCTTTATCGTGCGCGAGACTTGCCCCATTGCTTCCCAGCGTGGGCGGTCATCGTTGGACACGTCCAGGAGCCCCAGGTAATCGACGTACAGCGCCCGGTCTCCCTTGCCGACCGCTCCGTGCCCCCATGCTTTCAGGCCTCGGAGAGTGAGCCCCGGCTTGTCCAGAATGCGCAGGCCTGCGGTGTAGCTCCCCGCCGCTTTCAGGATCGCCCCCATGTCCCCGTCACGGAGCGCCCCGTACTTCATCCGCCCGACCGGAACGCTGGAGCGTATCGAGACAAGCCGCTCCACGAGCTGAAGCGCCGACATTTCCAATGTTGCAAAACCGACCGGGATCCCAGCGCGCACCTGGTAGTCCGCTATGGACAGCGCAAGCGCCGTTTTTCCTACACTCGTTCGAGCCGCCAGGATGTAGACCGCCCCAGGCTGGAGGCCTCCGAGTAGTATGTCCAGCTCGTGAAAGCCTGTCGGCACGCCGGACGGGCCGTCCGCTTTGTCCTTGATTCTCTGCTCCACGATGTCTATCAGCTCGTGCATGGTGGCGTGCACGTCCACGTCCCCGGTGTCAACGATCTTGCGCCGGATCCCTGCAAGCTGCGTCTCCAGGGAGTCAAGAATCTCCCCCGATGTTTTCCCGTTTCGAGAAACATCCGCGAGCCAGAGCGCAAGCCGGTTGATTTCCCGCTTCTGCGCCGTCTCAATTAGGTGGTCAAGGTAAAATTGCGCGTTGGCTGCAGTCGGCATGGAGGAAAGCTCGGCCAGGTAGCTTTGCCGAACCCGGGAGCCGACCTCCACGGAAACGGTTTCCAGGTTCACGGGCCGCCCGACCTCGCGCAGCGCCGTCATTGTTCGAAAGACTTCCTGTGCATCGGTATTCTGAAACAAGTCTACGGATACCCTGCCCGCGTCCAGGAAAGCCGAGTCAATCAAGAGCGCCCCGAGTAGCCGGTCCTCGTGTTCGTTACGCACGTCGCGCCTCCCTCACCTGGTACGCGTCAGGTTCGCCGCATTTCGGACAATCAATCCCCGTGGTGTCGGATTGCTTTCCGCAGGCTTTGCACGTTTTCAGGAGCCGCAGCCGCCGGTCCTCAGCGTCCAGCACTTCGAACAGTCCCCGCCGGAGTTGTGACCGGAAAACCCCGTAACTGTACCCTGCGCCCTTGCCCTCGGAAAACCTTCTGACTGCCTGCGGGCAATCGCCAGAGAAGAAAAGCCGAGCCGCGCGTGTTAGTCGGTCCGCGCCGTGCTCTTTCAAGTCGGCTTTGAGCAGCGCGCCGTCCTTGCCATAGTTCCAGGGCAGAGCCGCGCCTGTTTTCTCTTTGTACAAACCCCGGAAGTTATGAAGGAAAGCCATGTACTCCGGATTCTTTGCGCGTGCGTGAGTCTTCGAGCGCACAAGAGCAGTACCCTGCTCTAAGCATTTAGATTTCTTCTTCAAGCATTTGTCCGCAGTAGCCGCCCGTGCAATCGGAGCCCCTTCGATGGATTGGAGATTTTCCAAAGGGGCCGATTTAGCCCCTTTGGTGGATTGGAGATTTATGCCCGGGTTAGGAAGTAGGTTCAACTTGAGATAGGGATTAACAAACCTTCCCTTTGCCGTATGCCGCCAAACCGTACCTATCAACTCCATCGAGCGCAGTAGAGTCTTTGCCTTCTTGACTCTGTGCTCGCTCATGGAAAGCCCTTTCATTAGGTACACATTTTCTGCCCTCACTATGTTTGTATGCTGTAGCCGATACGTGAAAAGTAGATGCTGATATACAGCAAGCGCGTCCTTACCGATCTTGCCTTTTGCCAGAAAGGCACGATAAAGCCCTATTGTGATTGGCGGCAGCGTGTCTTGATTGATATCGACGCGGAGCATTACATCGGAGAGCTGAAGGTCGAGACTCACGCAATCACCCCCAGCCGTCGCGCTTGCTCCGCGAGCAGCTTTTTTCGCAGCTCACGTTTTCTGATTGTTGCCTTGTCCGTGATTGCAGGCAGCACGCCGCCATCAGGATGCAGGCCCAGAATAAGACGCCGCCAAGATGAAGCCTTTGCGAGCAGGCCCACAGTGTTACTTGCCTGCGCCCGACTATGCGCTTGCCTTCGCCGGTTCGCGCCGGTGCTCGACCCAAGCAATAAGCTCGCTTGGCTTGAACAAGAGTTTGCCACTCTTCTGGCCCCCGACTTTGTAGTGCGGGATTTCATGAATGTACTTGAAGATGAATCCCTCGGAGACACCGAGAAACCTAGCTGCGCCCTTTGCGCCTCCGAGGAAACACTTCTCAATTTCGATAGCGCTCCCCGAATTGTGAGAGTCTTTGACAGGGCTTGATATGCTCATACACTATTTGTAAAGCGAGACAGCGTGACAGTGGGAGGACTGTCAAATTGTCACAAATAAGCGGGTTTGGAAATGCGCCGAACAGCGGATACCCGACGGCCTACTGTTTCGTCGGATTTTCGGTATGCCGTCTGATAGTTCTTGGATTGACCCCGTGCTTATCCGCAGCCGAGGAAAGCAGAGCGGCGAAGCCCATGCCCGGGTGCTTTCGATGCTCTTGGTCGAGAGTGTCCTGATAGCCTTGCCAGCGCGCCTTCTTCGCTGGCTCTGACCCGTGCGTCATGAGGTGCCCGTTTTTCCCGCCTTGGCTCACACGTAGCCCTATTTTGGTAGCGGCGGCAAGCTCTTTCTCGCGAGTCATGCGATACCGGGCCCGCGCCTCAGCCCAAAACTCGCTAGGTCTCTTGCCATCCATTCGTTCGAGCTCCGAGAGTGAAGGGGGATCAGAGTCAAACGGCCAGACGAGCCGCAACACTCTCTGTTTTTCATCACTCGAAAGAGAATCGTACCAATCTCGACCGATCACAGATCACCTCCCGCGAGGTGTCCCGAGAACAAAGCCGGGGAGAGCCGGTCGGGGGCCGGCGTTCGGGCGCTACCCTATCCCCGGTCAGACTTCACCGCTGGAAAATCGTGTCCACTTTCGCGCTAACGTCCTTCAACTGCTCCACGGCCAGGTGCAAGTAGTTCTCTTGAATCCTTGCCGACGCCCAGCCGAGAGCGAGCCTCACCTTCAACGGGTCCGCCCCTGCCGCGAGTAGCAGACTATTCAAGGTATGTCGGAAACTGTGGGGAGTGATCCCGCGAGTCTTCACGTCGATCTTGGCGCTCTTCATCGCAGCGTTGAAACGCTTGAGCCACCAGGTTTCCCCGAAGCGAGCCCCGCTCACGTCCGCAAATACAAAGTCATCCGGGCCCGTCCCTCCCTCCCGCAGCTCCGCCAGCTTCACCGCACAGAATGCCGGAAGGGAAAACTCCCTCTTCCGCCCCCACTTCGGCGTGCCGATCTCCTCCCCGCCCTTCCACGCTTCGTTGACGTAGACCCGCGCTTTCTCGAAGTCAATCGAGCCCCACCGCAGGACGAGTATCTCCCCGCGCCTCATGCCGGTTTCAGCCGCAAGAAGGAAACACGTGTAGTCGTGTTTGTCCTGCCAAGGTCCGAGCCCTTCCCCTGGGAAAAGAGCCCTCAACTCCTCCGCTGTAAATGTACCAGGGACACGCCTGTACTCTTTCATCGTGCCGACCTTGAATGTCGGATCACGGCCAATCTCTTCGCGAAACAGCGCTTCTTTGAAAACAACCTTGACCACGCCCATGACTTTGTTGGCCGTGTTGCGTTTGTCGCCCAGCTTCTTTAGGAGCCGAGAGCGAAAGTCCACGAGGTCGGCCCGGGTGATCTCCCCGATAGCCTTGAGCGCAAATGCGTCCGGGGCTGCCTCTGAATCGCCTATGACGTACTTTTCCAGCCATCCGCGTTGCTGGTCGGCCCACCGCCGCGTGATCTCCTTGCCTTCATCAACAAGCCGCCTGACGTGCGGACATTTCTCCCAGATGAAGAATGGAGCCGCGTAGCTCACAAACGGAGTCCCTTCCCCGGCCCGGCTTTCCGAGCGTGCTTTCTTCAAGACGCGCCCCGCCTCGATAGCCTCGGCCCTGCCCCGGTCTTTCTGTTTTGCATTGCGCTCGATCTCAGTCGGCCGGACGATCCGCTTGCCGTTTTCGTACCAAGATGCGTACCAGAATCGCCCGCTTTTCGTGGTTCGCAAATAGGCTGTAAGATGCGTTTTCCTAGGCATTTTGACGTCTCCTGCTACATAGCCGCTACATAGGAATGTACTACGGAACAGGATTAGTTGCAATAACACTCTATTTTGCTGTCTAATAAGCTATTAAAGTAGTGGGCGGCGAGGGATTCGGACCCCCGACCTTCTGGGTGTAAACCAGACGCTCTAACCAGCTGAGCTAGCCGCCCACGGGAAAGGGGGCGCCTCACGGCGGCGCCATTGCAGCGCCGCCCGGGCGAGGCCAGAATAGTCTTGCCCGGATGGCTTGTCAACGAGAGCGCTGTTTTCTGAGCGCTGTTTTCGACGTTACCGACGGGGCCCTTTACCGACGGGGCCCTTGATCATCGATCACCATCTTCGTATTGTATTCCCTTTCCGGAGGAGGACTTCTCGATATGCCTGAGAGGCTGAGGGTCGGTATCATCGGCGCAACGGGCATGGTTGGCCAGCGCTTCATATCGCTTCTGGCCCGGCACCCGTGGTTCGACGTGGTGACGCTCGCGGCAAGTGAACGCTCCGCGGGCAAGTGCTACCGCGAGGCCGTGGGAGATCGATGGCGGATGACAACGCCCATGCCCGGGCAGGCGGCGGGGCTGGTTGTGAAAAACGCGGCGCTCGTGGACGAGGTCAGCAAGGGGCTGGACCTGGTGTTCTGCGCGGTCGACATGCCCAAGGAAGAGACCCGGGCGCTGGAGGAAAGCTACGCGCGGGCGGAGGTCCCCGTCGTATCGAACAATTCCGCAAACCGCCTGACCCCGGATGTACCCATGGTCATCCCCGAGCTCAATCCAGAGCATTTCGCGGCAATCGAAAAGCAAAAGAAACGCCTGGGTACGAAGCACGGTTTCATCGTCGTCAAGCCGAATTGCTCCATCCAGAGTTACGTCCCCGCTCTCCATCCTTTGCGCGAGTTCGGCATCGAAAAAGTGTTCGTTTGCACGTACCAGGCCATATCAGGCGCGGGCAAGACGTTCAAGGACTGGCCTGAGATGGAAGACAACGTGATGCCTTTCATTCGCGGAGAAGAAGAAAAGAGCGAGATCGAGCCCATGAAGATATGGGGTGATGTCCAGGGCGGAAACATCGTGAGCGTCAAGGAACCGATCATCACCAGCCAGTGCATTCGAGTCCCGGTGACCGACGGCCATCTGGCCGCGGTTTTCGTCTCTTTCAAGCGCAAGCCGTCCATGAAGCAGATGCTCGACCAGTGGGCGAAATTCGAGGGCCGGCCGCAGAAGCTCGGCCTCCCCACAGCGCCGAAGCCGTTCATCCAGTATTTCGAGGACGACAACAGGCCGCAGACCCGGCTGGACCGCGACGCGGGAGGCGGCATGGGCATCTCCGTTGGCCGCCTGCGGGAAGACAGGATCCTGGATTACCGCTTCGTGTGCCTTTCCCACAACACGATTCGCGGAGCGGCGGGCGGAGGGATCCTGAGCGCCGAGCTGCTACGGGCGGAAGGCTACATCGACAGTCGCGCCTGCTGAGATGGAACCGCCTGCTGAGATGGAAGCGCCTGCTGAGGCAGAGGCCCCGGCCTGTGCAGAAGTGCTTGCTGAGGCAGAGGCTCCGGCCTGGGCAGAAGTGCTTGCTGAGGCAGAGGCCCCGGCCTGTGCAGAAGCGCCTGCTGGGACGGAAGCGCCGCCCAAGGGCGCGTGCTCGCGGCTCCACAGAAACACGGGCGGTCTCTCCGGCGCCACGAGCCCTGCCCCCTCCCCTTCCGCATCGTTTTCCTCCCCGTTTTTCCTTGAGACGGTCAGCAATTTCTCCACGCTGATGGAAAGAGCCCCCAGATCATCCTCCACCCGGCCGTAGACCAGGAAAGCCCAGCCGTCATCCAATTGTTGGTGGAATTTGGCAAAGGAGCCGGGGAAAAGCACCGTCTCAAAGATTGCCAGCTCATCCTCGAAGCTGACGAAAATCATGGGCTCCTGCTTTTTCGTGGCCACCTCCTTGCCGGTCACAAGGATGCCCGCGGCCCAGACTTTCTCCCCCCTGTGGCTTGGAATGTCGATGGAGCGGACGAGAGGGGAAAGACCAAGGCTTTCGATGATCCCCTGGATCCGCGGGCGGAAAAGCTTCAGGGGGTGACAGGAGATCACGATCCCAAGGGTGCTCACTTCGTCCTTCAGCTTCACGCGCTCGGGGTAGTCCCCGATGAAAGGCGGCGGGGCTGGCGGGAAGCCGAGGCCCTCCTCCTTGTCGATATTCTGCCAGCGAAAAAACATCTGAGGCCGTGAACATCCCTCCGAGATGCTGTCCAGGGCGCCCGACCTGATGAGCACCCGTACGTCCTCGAAGCGGCACGGCACGCGAAGAAGAAAATCCCGAAAGCCCGCATAGGGGCCGCCGCGCCGGCGCTCCTGGACAATAGCTTCCACCAGCTCCGGCCGGGCGTCCTTGAGCTGCATCAGGCCGACCCTCAGCCCCGCGGGCAGAGCCGTGTATTCCCACCCGCTTGCATTCACGTCCGGGGGGAGAATGGCGAACCCCAGGCGCCTGCACTCATCCAGGTACGTCTGCCGACCATAAAACCCACCGCCGTTGTTGATGACCGCGGCAATGAACTCCAGCGGATAGAAGCGTTTGAGGTACGCCACCCGATAGGACACCTGCGCATAGGAGGCGCTGTGCGCCTTGCAGAACGAGTAACCGTCGAA
This sequence comes from uncultured Spirochaetota bacterium, assembly GCA_963845535.1. Classification (GTDB taxonomy): domain Bacteria; phylum Spirochaetota; class Spirochaetia; order SZUA-6; family Fen-1364; genus Fen-1364. The sequence goes on along the minus strand of CAWJSK010000009.1, from coordinate 49,114 downwards.
AGAGAGGATCATGTCCCAGACCTTCGCTATTGTCTGGTCAGCCACCCCACGGCTCCTGGCCCCGTGAAAGAACTTCTCCCTGAGGTCACGCAGCGTGAGGTCACGGTCTTTCTTGGAAAGGATCTTCCGCAGCCTGTCGGCCTCCTCGATGGGAAAGCCCGCCAGGTCGATGGCGACCCGTGAGACGTCCTCCTGATAGACCATGACGCCGAAGGTTTCCGCCAGGGTCCCCTCGATGAGCGGGTGCAGCGGCCGGTACGGCGCGCCGTGCAGGCGCTTCACGAAAGTGCGGATGTACTGGTTGGCGGCCGGCCTGATGATGGAGCTTGCAATCACGAGGTTCTCGTAGTCTCCCCTCCGCATCTTGGTCAGAAGCTGGCGTGTGGCCGGAGACTCCACGTAGAAGACTCCAATTGTCTTGCCTTCGGAAATGAGGTCACGGGTATCCGCGTCCGCAAGAGGGTCGAAGGTTTCCCACTCGTACCTGCGGCCGTGATTCCTCTCCACCATCTCCAGGGCGTCACGAAGGACGGCAAGCGACCTGTTCCCGAGAAGGTCGATCTTCACCAGCCCCGCGTCCTCCGTGGCGTCCTTCTCCCACGCGATGAGAGGATAGCCCAGCGCGGAGGTCTGGACGTGCGTGTAGTCCGTGATGGGGCCCGGCGTGATGACCACGCCGCCGCAGTGGGTGCCGAGGTTTCGGGGGAAACCGCGGATGCGGGCAGCGGCTTCCCGCACGGAGGGTGGAATGTCGTCCAGCCGTCCCTGGCGAAACGCCCGCACAAAGCTGCGTAGCTCCTCTTCCGGCAGCCCGAGGGCCTTGGCGGGTTCACGAAGAGCGGAGCGCGGGCCGAAGGTGACGTGGTTGGCAACCATGGCGGCCCTGCCCTCGTACTTCTGGAATACGTAGCGCAGCGTCTTCTCCCGTTCGTCCCAGGGGAAATCCACGTCGATGTCCGGCGGATCCTTCCTGCCCCTGTTGAGGAAGCGCTCGAAGAAAAGCGTGTGGCGCAGGGGGTCGACATGCGTGATGCCAAGAAGGTAGGAGACGATGCTGGAAGCCGCGCTCCCCCGGCCGCAGGTCCGCGGGCATTGCTGGACGATGTCCCGCACCACCAGGAAGTACGATGCAAATCCCTTCTCCCGGATGACGGCAAGCTCGTAATCCAGCCGCTCCCGAATGTCGGGCCGAATGCCGCCGTAGCGGCGGAGCACCCCCTCATCGCACAATCGACTGAGGACCCGAAAGGTCTCCTCCTCGGACAACCCGTCGAAGGCGGGAAACACGCGCTGCGGATTGATGATGCCGCTGACGTCCGCCTCCCGCGCAATCCTCTCCGTGTTCGCAAGCGCCTCAGGAACGGCAGAGAAGAGCCGTTCCACGGCGCCCGGCTCCACGAAACGATGCCGGCCCCCCAGTTTCTCGGCTTCCGGCACTCGTTCCAGCGTGGTGTTCAGGTCCATGGCCCGCAGGAGGGGATACAGGCTCTCGTCAGCTTCATCCAGAAAGACGGTTTCGTGAATTGCGGCGGCAGGCAGCCCTCGATCACGGGCAAAGCGGACAAGGGAGGCAAAAGGGCAGCCATAGGTGAGCTGGACGTACAGGCCGTCACTTTCCCGAAGCGCAAGACGATCAATCACGTCGGAATGCGGTGAAAGGACGGAGAGACCCTCCCATCCACGCTCGACGAGCGCGCCCACCGGATCAAAGGTCCCCTCCGCGTCAGTGAGGTTGTCCGTCAGGAGCCGGCAGATGTTGCCGTAGCCTCTCCGATCCATAACGTACGCGGTGAACAGCTCCCTCCCTTTTTTCTCGACGACAACGCCGGCCACGGGCTTGATCCCTTCCCGGTCAGCCGCAAGCAGGAAGAGAATGAGGCCGTAGAAGTTGTTGATGTCTGTCATCCCGACCGTTGACAGACTTCGTTCTTTGGCAAAACGGCAAATCTCCTCGGGGGAGCGGCATCCTCGGAGGAGGGAGTAGTTCGATCGGAAATGAATGTACTCTGCGCTCATATACTATACATATGTATAGTATAAATCCCCTGGCAGTGCAAGGCCCTGCGCACGAGTCACTCGTCGGACTCGGGCCGCTTTGGCCGGCGTACCGCGTACGCCCGCGGGGTGCATCCGCGGGGCGCATCCGCGGGTCCAACACCCGCGCCGTGCAACCCTTGACGCAATTCCAAGGGAATGCTGATCTTGTTCCTGAAGGAAGGCCACTTCAGCTCATGCGTCCACGCGGTTCTCTTCTTTTTTTGCTCATGCTCTTTGTTTCTCTGCAGCCGCTCGGAGCGCAAAGCAAGTCAGGCATCCAGTCTTTTCCCGAGCTGACCCCGCTTCCCATGAGCGAACAGCTCTCCACCATGCGGGAACCGTTGCCCGTGGAAACGATCATCGACGCGTCCTTCCAGTTCTCAGGCGCCTCGGAAGAGGCGGCGGCCGCTGATAAAGAAAAGCTGGCCTCCTTGATGCGGCGCTTCCGTGAGGAGGTGGCGGACGTGACCGGGCAGGCGGAGCTTGCGGAAAAGACGCTCACTTTTCTCCACCGCAACCTGCTCGTGTCGTACTCCGAACGCCAGACCCGGGTGGACACCGCCGTGGAGACCGGCGTGTTCAACTGCGTCTCATCGGCGGTCCTGTACCTCATTCTCGCCAGGTCGGTCGGCCTTTCCGTGGGCGGCGTACGGACCACGGACCACGCATTCTGTTCCGTTCTGGTGGACGGTGAGCCCGTGGACGTGGAGACAACCAACCCGTACGGCTACAACCCAGGGACACGAAAGGAGTTCAGCGACAGTTTCGGCAAGCTTACCGGGTACAGCTACGTGCCGCCCTCCAACTACCGGGACCGCCGGGTCATTGGAGAGAAGGAGCTTCTCGGGCTCATCCTGTACAACCGGGTCTCGGAGTACACGGACGGCAGGTACTTCAGGGACGCCGTGACTCCGGCAGTGAGCCTGTATGCCCTCATCGCCAATGATGAGTTCAGGAAGATCGCCACCCTGACTCTTTCGAACTACGTGTCATGGATGGGGACAAGGGCTGACTTCGGCCAGGCCGTCCAGTTCCTGGACGCCGTGAAGGCCTCCTTCGGCGGCTCCGTGGACCTGGAGCAGCGGCGCCGTGACGTCTACCACAACTGGGTCGTCAGCCTCTTCGACGCCGGCGCGTTCGCGGACGCGGAGGCTCTCCTGTCGCAACCAACCGTCAAAACAGTGCTTGATGACGCCGACTGGACCAAGCTCTCCGTCTCCCTTGTCCAGCTGAAGGCGGAAGCCGAGTCCAGGACCAACGGCAACCTGGCCGCGGCGCAAGTGGCGATCGACGGGATCAGGAAGCTGGGCGCGCAGCCGCTCCTTCTTCAGACCTATGAGGCCTACGTCCACAACGCGTTCGCGCAGATGTACAACGCCCGTAAGCTCGCGGACGCCCGGACCATACTGGACCAGGGCTTGTCGGCGTACCCTGACAGCAGGATCCTGGAGCAGGACCGGCAGCTCCTGTCCAGAACGCCGCAGCAGTAGCGGGCCCGAAGAGAATGTCGGACCGAGCGCCCACGGCCGCGGCGCGGACTGCGCCGCCGGCCCCGAAAATCGGCGTCCTGGGCGCAGAGGCGCGGGGCAGTGCCAGGGAAGCTATTTCGGGTGCGAACCTGCGTGGTAGCGCTGGATGGGCTTGACCCCCAGCTCACCACGGATGAAGGCCCGTATCCCTTGGGCGTAGGCGTCCGCGCCGGGCATCGTAGTAACCACGGGGACGCCGCGGGAGTTTGCAATGGATCGGATGGGAAGCTCGTCCTGACGCGGTATCTTCCCTGACGGTGAATTGATGATGAGCTGGATTTTCCCGCCGTTGATCATGTCGAGGATGTTCGGAGCGCCTTCGCTTACGCGGCGGACCACCTCCGCCTCTATTCCGTTCTTCTTGAGGAACGCCGCCGTTCCGCTGGTAGAGACAATGCTGAACCCGAGCGCTATGAGCTGGTGGGCCACTGACACAACGAGCGGCGTTTTGTCCTTGTGCTTCACGCTGATGAACACCGTGCCGCTCACGGGGACGTTCTGCATGGCGCCGAGCTGGCTCTTGCAATACGCCCTCCCGAAATCCGTGTCTATCCCCATCACCTCGCCCGTGGACTTCATCTCGGGGCCGAGGATGATGTCCACCCCCGGGAACTTGGCAAACGGCAGCACGGATTCTTTCACGCAGATGTGACGGGGGATCACCTCTTCCGTGAAACCGATCTCCGAGAGGCTCATCCCAACCATGACTTTTGCCGCAATCTTCGCCAGCGGCACCCCCGTTGCCTTCGACACGAAAGGCACCGTGCGGGACGCGCGCGGGTTGACTTCTATGATGTACAGCTCCTTGCCTTTGACTGCGTACTGCACGTTCATCAGCCCGATGACCCGCAACTCTTCCGCCAGGAGCCTCGTGTAACGCCGGATCTCCTCTATCATCCAGTGCGGCAGGGTGTGGGGAGGCAGCACCATGGCAGCGTCCCCCGAATGCACCCCGGCCTCCTCGATGTGCTCGAGGATCCCGCCAATCACACATGTGCGGCCGTCACTCACCATGTCAACGTCGACTTCGATGGCGTCCTCGATGAACCGGTCAATCAGCACTGGCCGCTCGGGAGACGCCCACACCGCGCGACGCATGTAGTGTTCAAGGCTGGAATCATCATAGACGATTTCCATGGCGCGGCCGCCCAGCACGTAGCTGGGACGCACGAGCACCGGGTAGCCGATCCCGTGCGCAATCTTCACCGCCTCCTCCACCTCCACGGCGTTGCCGTTTTCCGGCTGCCGAAGGCCAAGCGTCCTGACCAGCTCGGAGAACCTTTTCCTGTCCTCCGCCCTGTCAATGGAGTCCGGGCTTGTCCCGATGATGGGCACTCCCGCCTTCTCCAGCCCGACTGCGAGCGTGAGCGGGGTCTGGCCGCCCAATTGTACGATGACACCGTTGGGCTTCTCCCGCTCCACGATGTTGAGCACGTCCTCCCGGGTCAGGGGCTCGAAGTACAGCTTGTCCGATGTGTCGTAGTCCGTGGAGACCGTCTCGGGATTGGAGTTGACCATGATGGTTTCATAGCCTATCTCGCGCAGAGCGAACGCTGCGTGCACGCAGCAATAATCGAACTCGATCCCCTGCCCGATCCGGTTGGGCCCTCCGCCCAGGATCATGATCTTCTTGCGCGTCGAGGGGCGCGCCTCGTCCTCCGCGTCATACGTGGAGTAATAGTACGGCGTGTAGGCTTCGAGCTCCGCCGCGCACGTATCAACCAGCTTGTAGGCCGGAGTCACCCCGCGGGCCGTCCGCATTGCGCGCACAGCCTCCTCGTCTTTGCCCAGCCGGGCGGCAATCTGCTGGTCGCTGAACCCCAGGCGTTTTGCCTCCCGCAGATTCTGTTCGGAAATGGTGGGCTCGAAGTCCGCGATCTCCTTCATGTTGCGGAGGAACCACGGGTCGATCCATGTGGCTTTGTGAACCTTTTCCACCGGCCATCCCCTGCAGAATGCCTCATGGATCTGGAAAAGGCGTTCCGCCGTGGGCCGCGCCAGCGTCAGCTCGAGCTGGTCATCCGTCAGGCCGGAGATTCCTCCGAGGCCCGACCTGCGGATCTCCAGCCCGCGCACGCCTTTTTGCAAGGCTTCCTTGAACGTACGCCCGATTGCCATGACCTCCCCGACGGACTTCATCTGGATGGTGAGGACCGGGTCGGCGGAAGGGAACTTCTCGAACGCGAAGCGGGGGATTTTCACGACACAGTAGTCGATTGTCGGCTCGAATGAGGCCGGAGTGTTTTTCGTGATGTCGTTGGGAATCTCATCCAGGGTATAGCCGACGGCAAGCTTGGCGGCAATCTTGGCAATCGGGAACCCTGTTGCCTTGGAAGCCAGCGCGGAGGAGCGCGAAACGCGCGGGTTCATCTCAATGACGACCATTCTCCCCGTGTCTGGATGGACGGCGAACTGGATGTTCGAGCCGCCTGTCTCCACGCCGATCTCCCGGATGACGGCAATGGCAGCGTCCCTCATCCGCTGATACTCACGGTCCGTGAGCGTCTGCGCGGGGGCCACTGTGATGGAGTCCCCCGTGTGGACGCCCATGGGGTCGAAGTTCTCTATGGAACAGACCACCACCACGTTGTCCGCCCGGTCCCGCATCACCTCCAGCTCGAACTCTTTCCAGCCGGCAATGGACTCCTCGATCAGGATTTCCGAGATCATGCTGGCCGAAAGGCCGCGGCCGGCCATCTCCTCAAAGCTCTCCGCGGTGGGCACAACCCCTCCCCCCGTGCCGCCCAGGGTGAATGACGGCCTGATGATGAGCGGGAAACCAATGGCGCCCGCTACGCTCCGCGCTTCCGAGAGCGTGCGGGCCAGGCCGCTGCGGGGCACTTCCAGTCCGATGCGCTCCATGCACTGTTTGAAAAGCTTGCGGTCCTCCGCTTTTCGGATTGCCTCACGGTCAGCGCCGATCATCCTCACGCCGTTGCGCTCCAGCGTCCCGCTTTCCGCCAACTGGATTGCGATGTTCAAGCCCGTCTGCCCGCCCAGGGTCGGCAGGAGGGCATCAGGCCGTTCCGCCTCAATGATCTTGGAGAGCACGGGCACGGTGATTGGCTCGATATAGGTGGCGTCCGCCATTTCAGGGTCCGTCATGATGGTGGCGGGATTGGAGTTCACCAGCACGACGCGAAACCCCTCTTCCCGCAAGGCCTTGCACGCCTGGGTCCCGGAGTAGTCGAACTCGCAGGCCTGGCCAATGATGATGGGACCTGTCCCGATGATCAGGACTGAGTGGATGTCCGTGCGGCGGGGCATTTCCTCATGCCCCCTTGCGCTCATCCATCAGGGCGGTGAACCGGGCAAACAGGTACGCGGCATCATGAGGTCCCGGGCTTGCCTCGGGATGATACTGGACGCTGAAGAACCCCATCTCCCGGTTCTCCAGGCCTTCGGTGGTGCCGTCATACAAGTTGACGTGCGTGGCGTGCGTTCCCGGATGGGCAATGGAATCCATGTCCACGTTGAACCCGTGGTTCTGCGTTGTGATGGCGATGCGGCCCGTTGCAATGTCCTTGACGGGGTGGTTTCCCCCGTGATGGCCGAACTTCAGCTTGTACGTGCGGCCGCCAAGGGCGAGCCCGAGGATCTGCTGCCCGAGACAAATCCCGAAAATGGGCGCCTTTCCCACGAGTTTTTTGACAGCTTCAATGACGTACGTGACCGGCTCAGGATCACCGGGACCGTTGGAAAGCACTATTCCATCAGGGTGCAAGGCGAGTATTTCAGGAGCCTTCATGAAAGCGGGCACCACGGTCACACGGCATCCAGCGGAAACGAGCCGCCGGAGGATGTTGTATTTCACGCCGCAGTCTATCACCACCGCGTGGTATTTCTGCGGAGGCCGGGAGGTGTCCCCGAATGCAGGCTCTTTCCACTCATACGGAGCCTCACAGCTCACTTCAACAACGAGGTCCCGTCCGACGATTCGAGGCGCGGCCTCCAGCTTTTTTCCCAGGGACGCCAAGTCCAGCTCAGAGCTGGAAACCACCCCGTGCTTCGATCCGTTGATGCGCAGGTGCCTGGTCAAGGCCCGCGTATCAATGCCCTGGATGCCGACAACTCCCTGCTCCTTGAGCCAGGCCTGCATGTCCATGGTGGAACGCCAGTTCGAGCGCACGGCGCTGGCCTCCCGGACTACGAAGCCTGACAACCATGCCTTTTTCGACTCCCCGTCCCCGGGAACGATCCCGTAGTTGCCGATCAAGGGGTAGGTCATTGTGACGATCTGGCCCCTGTACGAAGGGTCTGTCAGGACTTCCTGGTAGCCGGTGATGGACGTATTGAAAACAACCTCACCGAACGCCTCCCCTTCGGCGCCCAGGGATTGGCCTTCGAAAGAAGTCCCGTCCTCAAGGAGAAGTAATGCTTTTCCCACCGCGACGCCACGGTAGCGGCGGGGGAAAGCTCTGTCAAGACAAGCGAGGTTTGCGGTATAACAGGCCCCTGATGGAAAAGATGATTTTCCCTGCGCACTTTCGTTACATCTTCGCAACGGACCTGGCGGCGTTTCTTTTTGCGGCGCTCATCGTTGTGCTTGCGTCCCGAATCCCCGCCCTCATTTCGCCGCTCGCCGTCGCGGTGGCAGTGGCCGCTCTTGCCGTGGCTTTCGGCTCGGATGTGGCGCTCTGGCTGTACAAGGGAATCCGTACCATCGAGCTGGACGGCCAGACCCTCACGTTGTTTCGGGGGCGCGAGCTCACGCAGCAGGTCATCACCCGTCAGGAGATCATTGCCGTGACGACCAGGCGTCGCTTCCGGCGGCGCGTGGTGGTTGTGCGCCTTTCACGACTTCACGTGGTCCGAATCACCGAGGAGGCGTTCGCCCCGGAAGTCTTCAGCAGGTTTCTTTCCGCGCTGGCGGGTTGGGACGGAAGGAATTGAGACAGGGCGGCGAGCGCCTTTCCCTCTTCGAACGCCTTTCGGTTGACGTCCACAAAACGCGGCTTGACGCACTGCGCAATTGCCTCTGCCCAGCACTCCGGGGCGAGAGAAAGCGCCACGGACATGGCACCGAGCAGCACCACGTTGGCTACACGCGTGTCGCAGAGCTTTTCCCCAACGCTGACGGCGTCCACATACACAAGACGCGGGAAACGCGCCCGCAACCGCTCTTCGGCGTCCGCCGGGTATGAGGCCTGGCCGGAGGACACGGTGACGGGCACGATTGCCTGCGTGGATACGACGGCCAGGCCGTCCGGGGCCAGGTAGCCCGCGAACCGCAGCGCCTCGATGCGCTCCAGGGAAAGAAGGACGGCCGCGCTGCCGTCCGGGACGAGCGGGCTGTAGACGCGGGCTCCATAACGGATCTGCGCCACGACTGACCCGCCGCGCTGTGCCATCCCGTGCACCTCGTTGGTCTTCACGTCGTGGCCGGCAATCAAGGCGGCGCGCGCGGCTATCTGCGCTGCAAGGAGTATTCCCTGCCCTCCGACACCGACGAGCACAATGCCGGTAACGGTATCTTCATGACTCATGGCATGCCCCCGAGGCAGCCTGGAAGGCGCCTTCCTTGCAGACTTTCTCACACATGGCGCATCCACCGCAGAGAAGCTCGTTCACCCTGATTTCGTCGTTCACCCATTCGATTGCGGGGCAGCCCAGCTTCAGACAGAGCTTGCACTTCCTGCACAGCTCCTGGTTGACCCTGCGCGGCTCCCCGGGGTTCTTCTTCATGGACAAGGGGCACGGGGAGCGCGCAACGATGAGCCACGGCTCATCCGACTCCACCGCCGTGCGGATTGCCTCCACCGTTGGCGTGATGTCGTAGGGGTCCACCGTCGCGATGTTCTTGATGCCGCAGGCGCGGCCGAAGACTTCGATGCTTGCGCTGATGGTCTCTTCTCCCAGCAGCGTCCGGCCCGTGCCCGCGTGGTCCTGGTGGCCTGTCATGGCCGTGGTCCTGTTGTCCACCACGATGATAGTGGAGGCTCCCTTGTTGTAGGCGATGTCGAGCAGGCCGGTAATGCCGGAGTGGAAGAAAGTGGAGTCACCGACAATCCCCACGACCTTGCGTTTCTCACCGGCTTTCTGCATCCCGTGCGCCATGGAGATCCCCGCGCCCATGCAGAGGATGGTGTCGATGCGCTTGAGCGGAGGAAAGACGCCCAGAGAATAGCAGCCAATGTCACCGGTCACCACGACGTCGAACTTGCCCAGGGCATAGAAGATCCCCCGGTGCGGGCAGGCGGGGCAAAGGACAGGAGGCCTGGCGGGAAGGCCTTCCGTGGCTGCCACCGCGGCCTTCGTGGGAGACGCCCCCATCAGCCGGCGGCGCGGTCCCGTTCCCCTCCAGAGCCCCGGCCAGCTTGTCGGACGACAGCTCACCGATGGCCGGCACAACTCCCTTTCCTTCGCAGGCAATTCCCAGGGAGCGTACGTGCTCCTCGAGGATTGGATCCAGCTCTTCCACCACGAGGACTTTCTTGACACCGGCCGCGAACTCGCGGATGAGATTGTCCGGGAAAGGCCAGACCCACCCGACCCTCAGAACGGAAGCCTTCGGCGCAAGCTCTCGGACGTACTGGTAGGCAATTCCCTCCGCGATGATCCCCAGCGAGCGGTCACCCCACTCGATTGCGTTTGCGGGGGAAGAGTTGACCTCTTCCCTCATTGCCTCGAGGCGCTTCTCCACTTTTACGCGCATTGGCCGCCCGTACAACGGAATGGGCACGAAGCGCGCAGGGTCTTTCACGAATCCATCCGACGGCGCCCTGGCCGTCCTCTCACCCAGAGTGACCGCGCTGCTCGAATGGCTGACCCGGGTGGTGGACCTCAGGATCACGGGAGTGCCGTACTTCTCCGAGATCTCCATGCCAAGGAGGATGAAATCACGGGCCTGTGCGGAATCCGCCGGCTCGAGAATCGGGATCTTTCCCAGGCGGGCGTAGTGCCGGGTATCCTGCTCGTTCTGCGAGGAGTGCATGCCGGGGTCATCCGCGACGCACACCACCAGCCCGCCAACGGTCCCGATGTAGGACAAGGTCATGAGCGGGTCTGCCGCGACGTTCAGCCCGACGTGCTTCATGGTCACGATCACGCGCGCGCCGCAAAGAGAAGCGCCGGCGGCCACCTCGAGGGCCACCTTCTCATTGGGGGACCACTCGCAGTAGATGTCCTGCTTGTATCTGCTGGCAAACTCGAGGATTTCCGTTGAAGGGGTTCCGGGATACCCGGTGGCCACGGTGACGCCGGCCTCCCAGGCTCCCCTCGCGATTGCCTCGTTTCCCGACAGCAGGGAACGAGTCTGTAGTGCTTGGCTCATTGCTTTCCCGTTCTACTACGGGTCCGGCGAGCTGTCAATCTTGAGAGTGTATCCGAGAGCTGCAAGAATATTCAGGAGGCTGAAAACCGGCTGGAGAAAACCACGGCCTGCGGGTATACTTATGCAGTCGACCATTCCTGTTACCATCGTTTCCGTAAATCGAAGGGAGAGATCATGAAAAAGGGTGTCATCCTGGCCGTTCTTGTTACCGTTGGCATGCTGGCAGCGTCCACGGCTGCCTTCGCGCGAGATTTCGCAATCGGCGCGGAAGCAGCGTCGGTGAACTTCAATGGGTGGGGTGGAAGGTTCGTATTTCACATCCCGCGCGTGCCGCTGTACTTCGGCGTAGGGGGCGTGATCGAGCAGAACGGCTCCGCATTCGACTTCACCATGGACTATTGGTTTACGCATGGCCGCCTTTCGGGAATCCTCGACTACTACGTGGGGATCGGCGGATACCTTGCTCTTGGAACGGGAAACATGTCCTCATTCGCCCTGGGCGCACGCCTGCCAATCGGGTTGCAGATCTGGCCCGTGGGAAACGTCCTGGAGCTCTTCCTGGAGGTCGCCCCCGCCTGGATCCCTATCTCCGGAAGCGGCACCAGTCCCCTGACTTTCGAGGTACAGCCGGCATTAGGTTTCCGGCTCTGGTTCTGAAAAGGACGCCGGTCATCCGTGCCGCGCTCAAGGCCGCTTTAGCCGGGTGAAAGTCAGCCGGTGAAGGTCGGGATTCTCGAGTTCCCGGATAACTCCTTCATCCGAGGAGTGGCCTCGCGGCTCGATGACTTGGCGCCCCAGTTCATCCGACAGGGAGAGCTTGTCCATCCGCAGCCTTCCCCGTACCGGGTGATCATCGACCGGGTGAGCTTCTGTGATCCGTACCTGCGCACGATCGTGCGTTACTGGTCGCGCGCAGGCGCTTATGTCATCAACAACCCTTTCTTCACTCACACCACGGACAAGCTTTCGGAGCTCCTGCTCTATGATTCTCTTGGCATCCGCTATCCTCGGACCGTAGTCCTTCCCCGGATCAACCGCGTGGAGGACGTGAAAGAGCTTGTTGCGCAGCCCGACTGGAAAGTTGTGGAGGAACGAGTCGGCTTTCCCTGCATCCTCAAGCCCGTTGACGGCTATGGCTGGCAGGACGTGTTTCGCGTGGAGACCCCCCTTGCCCTCAGAAGCCTCTACGAATCCCTCTCGGATTCCCGGGTCCTCATGGCGCAGGAGCTCGTTGAGCATGTCGACTACCTGCGCGCTTTCTGCGTAGAAAGCAGGGACGTATTTCTTGTGCGCTGGACGCCGCGTCCCTTCGATATGGCCGAATACTCGCTCCTGGGACCGGATGACCTCAAGGACATCAGGGACGAGGTAACGGCAAAGACGGCGGCGCTGACCGAAGCGCAGGGACTGGACTTCAACACGGTTGAATGGAGCGTCACGAAAGACCGGACGCCCGTGGTTATTGACAGCTACAACGACGTTCCTGACGTGCGCCCGGAGAAGCTTCCGGCCCCGTGCTACGAATGGGTGCTGGACAGGTTCTGTGCGTGCGTTCGCAGCAAGCTGGCCTCAAACCAGACAAACGCGGTGATGGGGCCCCGCGGCTTCTCAGGCCCCGCAGCGGACCCTGGCTGACGCCATGATGCGATGGATCAGCTCCTGAAAGCTCACCCCTGCCAGGGAGCAGATGATGGGCAGGTCGGAGTGCTTCGGGTGCAGGCCGGCAAGCGGGTTGACCTCCATGAAGCTCACTCTTCCCGCTGAGTCCATCCGTATGTCGATCCGACCCGAATCCCGACATCCCAGGGCCCGCCACGCCCGCAGGGAAATGTCCGCGCATGCGCGGGCTTCCTCTCCCCCGGCCAGCTCGTAGAAGATGCGCTGGTCGCAATCCTCCTTGTTCACGTAGGTATAGGCGTGCGGCTCCGCGGTGTCCCGCATGATGACTTCCATTGTCCCCACCGCCTCTGCTTTTGCGCCGGTGCCGACGATCCCGGTGGTGAACTCCCTGCCCGGCAGGTACTCCTCCACGAGCACGGGCTGTCGATACTCCCGCAGCAGTCCCTGGCACACCTCCCGAAGCTCGGACGGGTCACAGATGCGTGATCGAGGAGTGACGCCCTTCCCCGTTCCCTCCGCAATCGGCTTTGCGAAAAGCGGATACGCAAGCGACACCTGGTCAACGTCCGCAATGGCCTGCACCATGGCGAAGTCCGGCGTTCGGACACCGGCGTCCCTGACAACCCGCTTGGTGAGCCCTTTATGGAGACAGACAGCCAGGACGGCCGGATCAGAAAACGTGTAGGGTATCCTGTGCTCGTCGAGGAGCGCGGGCACAAGAGCTTCGCGGCCCAGCCCGTGCATCCCTTCGCAGAAATTGAACACGAGGTCCCACCGCCGCCCCGCGGCAAGCGCGGACATGAGCCCGCGGAAGTTGCCGATCCGCTCGGTGGCGAATCCCTCGGCGCGCAGCGCCGCTTCCACGGCGTCGACGGTTTCCTCCCGGTCGAACTCCGCGGTCTCCACCTCCGAATACCCCAGCGCGAGCCATTCGGAACGCAGGTCATAGGTGATGCCGACTGTCATGATGCTCCTGGACGCGCCTTCCTACCACGCCCGCAAACGGGAGTCAAGCACGCCGGCGCTTGCGGGCGCGCCGGGCTCACGTGGAGGTCGGCGCCTCCTGACTCTCCCCGCGGCTCTTCTGCCCGCGGGATTCGACGTATTGCATGAGCGCCTTGTCATCGACGTAGCCGAATGCGATGGCAATCTCGCCGAACATGCGTGTGTCGCCCGATTGCTGGACGATCAGGATATCCTCCACCTGCCACTTCTTTATCGCGCCGATCTTGACGAGGAACTCACCGATCTTCTCTGTGCCGTTGTTCCGGTCAGCCATGTCGAACCGCCTTTTGTTGTTGCTGTAGTTGCTTCGCCTCAGTCCTTGCAATCGCCATGCCATGGAGTCCCCCAGGTACGGCGCAATCCATCCTGAAATGCCTGCTTTTTTTGTTTACGGAGCAAGGAATTAAAAAGAAATGTCTTATCCATATCTCCCGCGGAGATAACTTTTCACACGAGCACGTCGCCCACCTCTGCGGCTTGGAACAGCAGTGGAACACCACATGGAACAGCGATGACTTCATCGGTGACGTCGGTCGTACGCCAAAGCCATCTCATGGAGCCACTGCTGTATTCGTTTTCTGAGGAAGAATCCTGCCGCGAACAGGAGCGTCGCTCCAGCAAAAACAGCGCCCGCGAGCAGCCACTTCTGGTCCGCGGCCGCGCTTCCGATGAAGGAACTGCCGATGATCCCGGGAAGCCGGCCCGCCATCGAGGCAAGGATGAAGAATCGAAAACGCAACGGGGAAAGGCCCGAAACATAACATACGGCGTCCTTCGGGATTCCCGGGATCAGGAAAAGAAGGAACAAGGCAGCCTTCGAGCCAGGGGATCCCAATGGCGCTCTCAGCTTTTCAACTTTCTGAGGCGTGAAGAGCGCGTTCACAAAGGGCACGCCAAAAAGCCGGGCGAGGTAGAAGTCGATCGGCGAACCAATCAGAACGCCGATGGCCGCGTAGAGCGCGCCCGGCCATATCCCGAACAGATAACCGCCGGCGATCTGGACCGCCTCTCCGGGGATGATGAAGATGATGACGTGGAAGACCTGGATTCCGATGAAGGCCAAAGGCGCCCAGGGACCGCTGGTGCGGACCCACTCCTCCACCTTGTGCACGGAGGAGAAAAGCCCCCAGAGATCGTGACGGAAAATCACCACCGGCGCAAAGACGGCGGCCAGGAGGATAGGGAATCCGAGGAGCGCGACAATCCGCCGCGCGCTCGATCTGGCGTCGCCGGTTGCGTTCTTCATCCGTGGTTGTTGACTCCTCATTTGCCTTTCACGCCTGCCCGTTCGCAGCCTGCCCGCTGCGCAGCCTTGACGGGAAAGTGTCTCCGCCTTAGGATAAGGTCTCTCTCAAATAAAAACCACCATGCCTTGTGCCCCGAAAGGACCTTGAAATGAAGATCAGCTTCCACACGGATGCCTTCAATTCTGCGGCATTCAGCTTCGAGAAGGCCCTCCAGTGGGCACAGAAGAACGACGTCCACCTCATCGAATGCGGCATCATAGAAGGTGTCTCCTGGATCCACGGCCTGGGATATTTCCCCCATGTTTCCCTCACAGAAGATCCGCTCGTGCTCTCCCGTAAGATGGAGCGGAGCTACAGCGTGCGGTTCTCCCAGGTTGACGCTGCCTACCCCCTGTCCGGCAAGGATGGTCCGTACCTCGGCGTTCCGTACGTCCTGAAAACGTTGCCATGGGCCCGGGTGGCCGGCTGCCCGAACATCGCTACAACCGACGGCCTTCTGAAGCCCGAAGGGCTCAGTGACGCCCAGGCCATGGAGATGATGAAGCAGAGCTATGGCACCATCGTGGAGACGGCTGATGTCTACGGGATCAACATCAACATCGAGATCCATGGCTACTTCACCACGCAGCCCGACATGATCGCGAAGATGCTGGACTTCACGAAGAGCAGCCATTTCGGGCTGAACTTCGACACGGGCAACTCCTTCATCGCCGGACATGACCCGGTCGAGTTCTGCAAGAGTTTTATCAAGCGGATCAACCACGTGCACGTCAAGGACGTCTCGGAAAGCCTCGCCGCCGCGGCGCGCGGCAAGGAGACAGGCATCGCGGTCAGCCAGTGCGCAATCGGTGACGGCGTGAACGCGGACAACATCAGGAAAGTCATTGGCCTGCTGCGCGACAGCGGCTACAGCGGCGTTCTCAGCATGGAATGCGAAGGCCAGGGCGGGCCTCTCATCGAGAAGTCCCTTGCCTGGCTGCGCCGCACTCTCAAGGATCTCGGCATCCCCGAGGAGCGGTAGCTCCCCGGAGAAATCGAAGAGGAGGTATCACATGGATAGAAGATGGCTCATTGGACCAAAAGTACTTGCAGTGGCGTTCGCCTTTGTTGCGATCGTCCTCGGAGACATGACGCTGTTCGCCGCCCCTGCGGGCAAGCAGCTCGTCTACGGCTACGTCACCCCCGGACCGGACACCTGGTACAAGAGGGACGTGGACGGGTTCGTCTACGCCGCGCAGAGGGCAGGAGCAAAGGTGATCGTCCTGAACTCCGACTACAACGCGGAAAAGGAGATTGCCAACATCGACTCCCTGATCAACCAGGGGGTCGACGGGATGTGCATCTTCACATTCAACCAGAACGGGGCCAACATCGCGGCAAAGAAGTGCGCCGCGGCGAACATCCCGCTCGTGGTCACGGACAACGTGGGCCAGGTGCTGAAGTCCGGCTCCGACGTGGTGGCCGCGATTGACTTCGACTGGAATGCAATGGGCAAGGACGTGGCGCAGTACATCGCCAAGACCTATCCCGGAGAAAACATCGCGGTGATCATGGGCCTGTTCGAGCACATCCCCGTGCAGATGTTCCGCGCGTCCTTCGAGCCCACCGTTGCCCAGCTGGGCAAGAACAAGATCGTCGCCGTGCGTGACGGCCGCTATGACCCGAACGAGGCAGTGAACCAGGCCCAGGACCTCATCCAGTCAGGCCAGAAGTTCTCCGTGCTCTTCCTGTTCAACGACGACATGGGCGTTGCCGTGGTCCGCATGCTGAAGACCCGCGGGCTTCTCAATAACCCCATAAAGGTCATCACGACGAACGGCTCTCCCTCGGGCATCGAGGCCATGAAGGAAGGCGGGATCAAGTATTCCGTCTCCAGCTCCCCCGGCTGGGAAGGCATGATCTCTTTCCTCGCGCTGCATTCTTACGTGAACGGAAAGGTCACGACCAAGAACCAGCAGATCCTCCTGCCCATCGCACCCATCACCCCCAAGACGATTGACGACAAGACCAAGGTCATTCCCTGGGAGGTGGATCCGGTGTGGCTCCAGCTGACCAAGACCAACTTCCCCCAGTACAACGGGCTTTACTAGGCCGTCACAGATGAGAAAGCCGCGCGGGGAAACCCGTGCGGCACTTTTTCGGAGAGCGCAGTGTTAGCATCCATCCGCAACGCCACGAAGATCTACGGCCAGCACAAGGCGCTCAACAACGTCACCTTCGACCTGGCAGAAGGAGAAGTCCATTGCCTCGTTGGGGAGAACGGCGCCGGCAAGTCCACCCTGACGAAGATTCTCTCGGGAGCAATCACGCCGGAGTCCGGAACGATCGTCCTGAACGGAACGGAATACAAGGGGCTGAGGCCGCGGCAGGCCATAGAGCTGGGGGTCTCCACCGTCTACCAGGAAGCGGAGCTGATCGAAAGCCTTACCGTGGCGGACAACATATTCCTCGGCAACGAGAAGAGAGCCGCCTTCCCTCTCGTTGTGGATTCTCGGAGGCAATATGAGAAATCCCGCGCTCTCATTCAATCCCTCCGCCTCAATCTGAGGGAAGGCGCGATTGTGGAGAGCCTTTCTTCGGCACAGAAACAGATGCTGCAGATCGTCAAGGCCCTCTATCGGGACGCGAAGGTCATCATCATGGACGAGCCGACCAGCTCCCTTGGCCTGGAGGAGACGAACTCCCTGATGAGCCTCGTCCGGGAGCTCAAGGGAAAGGGTATCGGCGTTATCTACATCTCCCACTACCTGGAGGAGATCTTCGAGATCGGTGACACGATCACGATCCTCAAGGACGGGGAGAGCATGGGCACTTTCCCCACGGGCCAGATCGACATGGACACCGTCATCCGCAAGATGGTGGGGCGGGACGCTTCCCTCTTCTACGCAAAAGAGGAGGTGGAGCCGGGTCCCGTCCAGGTTGAGCTTCGCCACCTCGGTCGGCGCGGCGCAGTGGAAGACGTAAGCTTCGAGGTGCGCCGGGGGAGATCTTCGGGATCGGCGGCCTTGTGGGCTCAGGCCGCAGCGAGCTCGTCAACCTGATCTTCGGCGCGGACAGGAAGGAAACCGGTGAGATCCTCATCAACGGACGGCCCGCTCGCGTGCGGAACCCGCATGACGCGGTGCACGCCGGCATCTGTCTCATCACCGAGGACAGGAAGAAGCTTGCGATGTTCGCGCCACGCAGTGTCGCGGAGAATATCTCCATCGTCCACAATGAGCGTCATGAACCGCCCGTGCTCAACCTCATCAAGGAACGCCGCCGCGTGCAGGAGATGGTGAAAAGGCTTGCTATTGCCGTGACGGATCAGGACACGCAGACCATCGCCGAGCTGTCCGGCGGAAATCAGCAAAAGGCGATCATTGGAAGGTGGCTCCTGAGCGACGCGACGTTGTACATCTTCGACGAGCCCACCAAGGGCGTCGATGTGGGCGCGCGCGCGGAGATATTCCGGCTCATGGTGGAGCTGGCAAAGGCGGGCAAGAGCATCATCATGGTGTCGTCCGACATGCCCGAGCTGATATCCATGAGCGACCGCATTGGCGTCATGCGGGGGGGAAGGCTCACCCACGTGCTGGACAGGCGCGGGATCACCGAAGAACAGCTCATCAAACATTTCATCGGAGTCTGACATGAAGAGAACCGTTGCGATATTTCGCGAACAGTGGTTTTTCCTGCTCATCGTGGAGGCGGCGCTCGCAATCGTGACGGGCCTCATCAACCCGCGGTTCTTCGGACTGAACAACATCGAGAATATCCTGGAGCAGGTCTCCGTCCTTGGCCTTGTAGCCGCCGGGGCGACGCTCCTCATGATCTCGGGCAACTTCGACATATCCGTGGGGGCGAACATCGGCATCTCGGCCTGCATTATGGCCATGATGATCAAGGCGGGATATGGCTACGCGCCGGCGGTCATTGCCGGCGTCCTGCTTGCCACGTTCAACGCTTTCTTCGTAGGGGCAAGCTCCATCCTGTTCAAGGCGCCGTCGTTCATCATTTCCCTCGCCTGTATCGGGATCTTCCGGGGTATTGCCCTGGCTTTGACGAAGGGGGTACTCCAGCTGATCTATGGAAAGTTCGAGTTCCTGGGAACCAAGCGGTTTTTCAACATCATCCCGCTGCTTTTCCTCATCAGCATTGCCGGGTACCTCGTCATTCATTTTATCCTGAAATACATGAAGCTTGGCCGCAGGGCGTTCGCTATCGGGAGCAACGTCCAGGCAACGTATCTCGCGGGCATCCCGATCAACCTGAACAAGCTCATCTTCTTCATCATCAACGGACTGCTCGTGGGAACGGCTGCCATGCTGCTCCTGTCCCGGATCGGCGCGGCCCAGCCTTCGACAGGGAGCGGGATCGAGCTTCAGGCAATCGGCGCCGTGGTGATCGGAGGAACGCCGATGACGGGAGGCAGGGGCAAGGTCATCGGGACCTTCTTCGGAGTGTTGCTGACCGGGATCATCTCCAACGCGCTGAACATGCTGCAGGTGAACGCATACTTCCAGGACGTAGCCATTGGCGGGCTCATCATCGTATCCCTGGCCGTGAGCGCGTTCAGTCAGCGGTAGTCCTTGGCCGGCGTCAGCCATGGGCGCTTCACCTTGCGGCCAAGGCTGTCCCCGCATTATACTCCTGCGAGCCGTGTCTCAGTGAAAGGAGTGCCATGCCAGAGCGGATAGGCGATTACATGATCAGAACGGGCGTGATGAATCAGTCCCAGGTGGACGCTGTGGTGAGCGCAAAGACAGCGGGCGACACGCGACATTTCGGTGACATCGCGGTCGCGCTGGGGTTCATCAAAGCAAATGATGTCGAGGCGTTCCTCACCGCGCAGAAGTAGTGCGCCTTCCCCGGGGACCAGATGAGCGCGGCAGGCACCGTCACCACGATGTACGGTCTCCGCCCTGCGTTCATCTGGTCCCGTTCCCAGCTCTACTCCGTCAGCGGCTGGTTCAGCTCAGTGCACCATGAGGCCGGATCTTTGCCCGCATGTCCATCAAGGTTTTCCCTTCTCCGACAGTTTCGCAATAAGCACGTCCAGCCGCTCGTAGCCTTCGGACATGCCGCGCTCCATGCCGCCGGCAAGGTGGCCGTCGCGGGCCTCGATGGAGGGGTGGCGGGTGTGCGTGGTAACCAGCGTCCCGCCGTCCTTCTCCTCGAGCGTCAGGGTGTCGACGGCTTCATTCTGGGGGAAAAGCTCGAAGACGAACGTGCACACCATCCGGTGCGGAGCTTCGATCTCCAGGTATTTGCCGTGGAACCCGTATTCCTTGCCGTCGGATCCGCGATGCACATACCGGTAACTGCCCCCCACGCGTAAGTCGACTTCGCAGGAGATCATTTCGAGCTCCTTCGGCCCGAGCCATTGCTTCATATGTTCGGGGGTGGTCCACGCCGTGAACAACAGGGACGCCGGGGCTCTGAAAAAACGATGGGTAATGATCACCGGCTCGTTGGCCGGGGCAATTACCTCGAGCTTTGACTGAGAAGTGGTCATTGGGGACCCTCCTTGCCCTGCAGGGTCTGCAGGTAGTTATCGAGGCGCTCATAGGTCGCCTCCAGATTGCTCTTGTATTTCTCAATCCACTGCGAAAGCTGCTTGATTCGTTCGGGCTCGAGCTGCCGAGGACGACGCTGGGCCTCCCGTGCCTGGGAGATCAGCCCCGCCTGTTCAAGGACTTTCAGGTGCTTGGAGATGGCCGGCTGGCTCAGCTTGAAGGGTTCCGCCAGCTCAGTCACCGAGGCCTTGCCCCGCGTCAACCTCTCCACGATGGCCCTTCGCGTGGGGTCGGCAAGGGCGGCGAATATCGCGTCCAGGGAGCTGCCCGCTTTTGTCGTCGCCTTTTGCATAACCTTTAAGTTATATAACTATGTGGAAATGTCAAGGGAATTTTCGCTGGGCGAACTGCGGATTCAGTCTCGCGCGAATTGTCAGCGCCGCCAGTGAGGGGGTTGTGAAGGCTTCAAGGAGCTGCGTTATGTGCTGCGCGGGTCCGTTCGAGCTGCAACATCCTCGATCCTATCCTCATCATCAGAGTCTGGGTCTGCATTTTGATGATCGTGTTCGAGACCTTCTTGGCTTTTCGCGCTTCTCGCGCCAGCTCATCTCCATCAACACCTATCTCACGTGCCAACTGCATGTAGAAGCTGTCTTCGACGTTCGAGTCTTGAGGGAGGATGTTGCATCCACCGGTGATGCCCAGAAACTCATCTCCGTTGAATATTGGAATCGTCACTTTCAGGAACTTTGCGTGGCAGAACCTCACCAGGGCTTTCCGCGACTCTTTTGCCTCCGCTACCATCTTTATGTGGCCTTCTTTGCAGCGCTTGGCCCCCTCCGACGTGGACTTGATCAGCCGGCAGGCTTCGCAGGTGAAACACGGGGAGGTAACAGAGTTTCCCGCGGCGTCGATGGTTATTGGCGCGATCCCAATTGTTGTCTTAAAGACCCCGAGTAGTTTGTCCCATTCTTCGACAGAGAAAACATCCAGCAACTTCATAAACGACCCCCATTTTCGGTTTAGCCCTTTCGAACCTCGCACATGGATTATAGTCCATCCCAAATCCAAATCAAGGCAACCCTAGAGCGCCGTTGTCTGTACGGCAAGGGAAACCACGGCGACGGCCGCCCAGCATGCCAGACCGAGAAGAATCGGACGTATGCCGTTCCGCAAGAGCTTCACCGGATTGGCGTTGAGGCCGATGGCGGTCATGGCGACGCAGATGCCAAACTTCCCTATTTCGTTAAGGGCTGAGCTCGTCGCGTCAGGGAGGAGGCCCAGGCTCCGTACGAGTGAAGCCGCGAGGAACCCGAGGACGAACCAGGGAACGATCTTCACCATGTCAATATTCCCAACCTTGCCCTTGGTCCGCCGAGCGCGGGCAAGGGCCAAGATGAAGGTGATCGGGATGATCATGAGCGTGCGAGTGAGCTTGACGACCGTAGCAAAACGTCCTGCGGAGTCGCCAAAGGAGAAAGCCGCCGCAACGACCGAGGAAGTATCATTTATTGCAGTCCCCGCCCATAGGCCGAATGCGGCCTCGGACATTTTCGTGAGATGCCCGAGAGCAGGGAAAAGGAATACTGCAATAATATTGAAAAGGAAGATCGTCGATATGGCAAAAGTGACATCCTCGTCATTCGCCTCGATCACGGGCGCCGTCGCCGCTATCGCGGAACCGCCGCAAATGGAGGTCCCGACACCAATGAGTATCGTAAGGTTTCTATCAAGCCTCAGGGTCTTGCCCGCAAAGTACGCGGTGACGAAAGCAGCGGACAGCGTGAAAAGCATGACGGCGAGTGATTGCGCGCCAACACGCAGTACGACTCCGAGATTCAGGCTGAACCCAAGAAAGATAATGGAGTACTGAAGCACTTTCTTGCCGGAAAACTTGATACCCTGCTCCAAGCTCGCGGGACGCTTGAAGAAGGAAAGTATCATTCCTATGAGTATGGCGAAAACAGGGGCTCCGACGACGGGAACGAGGTCCCCAAACACCCATGCGGGGACTGCGAGCGCGGAGATAAGCAATACGCCGGGCAAACGGCCAAGCATCTGTTTCATTGTGTGTTCTCGGCAGGGATAGTAGACAAAACCTCAACCGTGGTAAAATACTATATTATGATGTTTTTCATAACTGAAAGCCTATGGATTTCCAATGACCTTTAGGCACCTCAACATATTCATAACGGTGTGCGAAGCAGGGGGCATAACCAAAGCCGCTGTGCGGCTCGCGATCAGCCAGCCATCGGTGAGCCAGGCCGTGCGCGAGCTGGAAGAGCATTATGAGACCCGCCTTTTCGAACGCCTTGGAAGAAGGCTTCTTCTTACTGATGCGGGCAGGGTATGCCTCATCCACGCAAAACAGATCATGAAATCGATAGACGATGCCGCGGCTTCCGTCAAAGAAAGAAACCATCCCAGCACCATCCGGATAGGAGCCACCGTTACGATTGGCACCTATCTCCTCCCCGGGCTCCGTGCGCTCGCGAACAGCACGCTGTACCCGGTCGTGGAGAACACCGCGCGCATCGAGCGGCTCCTGCTCGACGGGGCGCTTGACCTCGGTCTTGTGGAAGGCGAGACACGCTCTCCTTATCTCACGAGACGCCCGTTCTACAAGGATCGACTTGTGATCGTGTGCGGCCCGGGCAACAGGCTGGCTTCGCGCGTCCGCAGGGCCCGTGAGCTCGAGGGCCGAGGTTTCTACATCCGCGAAGAAGGCAGCGGCTCCCGGGAGCTCTTCGCCTTCGGCATGAGACAGCGTGGCGTGTCGTACCGGATCGCGGGAGAGATCAATAACACTGAGGCGTTGAAGAATCTCGCGCGTACGGATGATGAAAACCTCGCCGTCATTTCGGCTCTGGCGGTGGACCAGACCGTCACGGTCATAGATGTCGTCGATCTTGACCTCGAGAGGAGCTTCGACATCGTTCATCACAAGGACAAAATCATCACGCAACCTATCAGCGAGCTCATGAACGCCCTCACGGTGTTCGGCAGAACGGTCCGGGCCGAACAGCCCAGACGTCCTGCCTCCCCTTTCAAGGTGCAGAGGAGCAAAGGGTGAGATGCGGATTCAACGCAGGCCGGGCGGGGCGCGTGTTCCTAGAGCACCAGCTCGCCCATGTAGGCCGCTTGCAGGCTCTTGTCACTGGCAAGATCCGCGCTTTTCGCCTCAAGACGGATCTCCCCGACTTGCAGGATGTACGCTCGATTGGAGAACTCAAGCGCTTGCGCGGCGTTTTGCTCCACCAGAAGCACGCTGGTTCCGGCCCGGGAGAGCCCCGGCAGCACGGAGAGAATACGTTTCGTGGCAATGGGGGAAAGCCCCAGCGATGGCTCGTCAAGAAGCAGAAGGCGGGGGTCGCTGATAAGCGCGCGCATGAGCGCCGCCATCTGCTGTTCACCGCCGCTCAGCGTCCCGGCGATCTGGTCGAGCCGGCCGCCGATCTCGGGAAAGAGCGTCAGCACCCGCTCGAGGTTGTTCGCCACCGCCTTCCGTGACCGAAGGACGTACGCACCCATGAGCAGGTTCTCCCTGAGCGTCATGTCGGCGAACAGTTGCCGTCCTTCACGGCAGTGGCTGATGGCGTGGGTAATGGCCTTGTGCGGCGCAAGGCTGGACAGCTCCTGGCCGTTCCACAGGATGCGCCCCGCGCGGGGACGGACCAGCCCCGAAATCGCCTTGAGCGTCGTAGTCTTGCCGGCCCCGTTGGCGCCAATCAAGGCGACGGTCTCTCCGTCATTCACGTGGAAGCTGATGCCCCGAAGAGCAACGGCACCGTCGTAGGCAACCTCCAGGTCACGGACCTCCAGCATGCCGTCCCCCTCCTCAGGCTCCGAGGTAGCTCTGCACTACCGCGGGATGACGGAGCACGGCCAGCGCGCTGCCCTCCGCCACCTGCGCCCCACGGTCGAGGGCGATCACCCGGTCTGAAACCTTCCTCACGAGCGACATGTCGTGATCGATGAGCAGAAGGGTCACCCCGAGATCCCGTATGCGCAGCAGCAGCTCCCCCAGATCATCCGTTTCCTTCGCGTTCATCCCGGCGGCGGGCTCGTCGAGCAGGATCAGCGCCGGACCCAGCGCGAGGCACCGCGCAATCTCACAGCGGCGCTGGTCCCCGTAAGCCAGCTCGGTGGGGTTCGCCCCCGCGGCCGGCAAAAGTCCGAGCACGCCGAGAATATCCGTTGCCTCTTCCCGGCTGGACCGCTCCTGCCGGCGCTGGGAGGGGGTGCCGAACGCGGCGGACAGCATTCGCGCGCGGAAGCTGATGTGGGCCCCCTGCATCACGTTCTCAAGCACGTTCAGCGTGGAAAGCAGCCGGGGGGTCTGGAACGTACGTGCCAGACCAAGCCTTGCCCGCGCTTCGGCTGGGAGGCGTGAAATGGACCGTCCCCGGAGCTCGATCCACCCCTGCTGGGGGCGGATGAAACCGGAAATGGCGTTGAGAAGCGTGGTCTTACCCGCCCCGTTGGGACCAATCACGGAGACAATCTCGGAGTCCTCCACCGACAGGGAGACCCTGTCCAGTGCCTGCACGCCGCCGAAGCGCATGCTCAGGTCACTCACGCGGAGGAGCGGGCCTCCGCGTGCGGCTTCCCGCGCCGGGCCGTCTGCGGCTTCCCGCGGCGGGAAGCCGGAGATTTCCCGCGCCGGGCGGCCGGCGATGTTTCCCTTGATCCTGTCCAGCGCTTCTGACGCCGGCCGCGGCCGGGCTTCCGCTCCTCGAAGCCGCGAATGGAACGACGCCGGCCAGATCCCCTTGGGCCGCAGCACGATCACGGCCAGCAGCGCAAGGCTGAACACGACGCTGCTGTAGGTCTGCGCCACCCCCTGGAGGCTCTCGGAGATCAGCACGAACAGGAAGCCTCCCACGATGGCGCCCGGCACGCTGCCCATCCCGCCGATGATGACGGACGCCAGGACGTAGAAGGACTGCGAGAACTGGAAGGAGGTGGGCGAGACGATGGTCTGCTTGGCTGCGAAGATCACCCCGATGATGCCCGCCCACACGGCGCCTCCCATGTAGGCCAGCAGCTTGTAGCGCACCACCTCGACCCCGTTTGCCTTTGCGGCAAGCTCGTCCTGGCGAATGGCCAGCCAGGCCCGGCCGACGTGGGAGGCTCGAAGCCGCGAGACAACGATCACTGCCGCGACCAGGACCGCAAGCAGGAACCAGTAGAACTGGCCCGGCTCGTTGAGAACAAGGCCGAACAGGCGGGGCGCCGGCATGTCGTACAGGCCGTTGGGCCCGCCCGTGATCGCGTTGAGGTTGTTCGCCGTGAGGAAGATGATCTCGCCGAACCCCAGGGTCATGATGGCGAGATAGTCGCTCTTCAGCCTCAACGTCGGAATGCCGATCACGACGCTGGAGATCACGACGAGCAGCGCTGATACGGGCAGGGCGACCCACATGCTCAGCCCGAACCGCGAGCCGAGGATGCCGAAGGTGTATCCGCCGATCGCGAAGAAAGCGATGTAGCCGAGGTCCAGCAGGCCCGAGAATCCCACCACGAGGTTGAGCCCAATGGTGAGCACCGCCCAGATGATCATGTCATCAGCGATGTCCATCAGGTATCCGTTTCGCAGGACCAGGGGAAGCAGCAGCGCGACCACCAAGGCTGCTCCGCCGTACCACAGCGGGTTTCGCGCGAATGGCGTTGCTGACAATCGTTGAACCAACGGCGGGCGCATGGCTCAGGCCCGCTCCGAGACCCGGGTGCGAAGGATTCCCGTCGGACGGAAAGCAAGCACCAGGATCAGCACGGCAAAGGCCACCACGGCGGTCCACTGGCTGGGAAGGAGGTAGGTGGACATTGCCTCCAGGATGCCCAGTGTGAAGCCGCCAATCACGGCGCCCCACAGGCTGCCCATCCCCCCGAGCACCGCCGCGGTGAATCCTTTCAGCCCGACGATCTCTCCCATGGTGAAGCTGGCCACGCCATACGTGGTGCTCACCAGCACGCCCGAGACGCCGGCGAGCGCCGCGGCAATCCCGAAGACGACAAAGACGGTGGCCTGGACGTTGACCCCGAGCACAATGGCGCTGTCGGTGTTGCTTGCCACAGCGCGGATGGCGCGTCCGAACCTTGTCAGCCGGATGAACTGGTAGAGAACCATGGTCAGGACCACGCCCCCGACCAGCATCACGGCCTGGAGGGAGCTGAAATGGCTGCCCAGAAACTCGTGGATGTTGTTTTCCACGGGAGCGGTGACCACCATGGGCACGGGGCTTACGATCACCTCGATCAGCGCTTCGATCAGGATGAGAACGGCAAGGGAAGAGACGAGCATCGAGATGGTGGGAGCTCTACGAATGGGCCACCACGCCACCGCGGCCACCCCAACCCCCGCGATCCCCGTCAGGAGGCCGCAGATGAGGATGGAGAGGCAGAGTGCCAGCCAGCCGTGCCCGGGAAGCCAGGAAGCCAAAAGCGGCGTGGCAGCGAGGGCGAAGTAAGCGCCGAGGGTGTAGAGGCTCACCTGGGCGAAGTTGATCAGCCGGATCAATCCGTAGACGAGCGTGAAGCCAAGGGCCAGCAGAACATACGACGCACCGACGACAATCCCGTTGATGAGCTCCTGCACCATGGACGTCTGCTCCTGTCAAAAAAGGGACCCGGCAGGGAGCTGGTCCCTGCCGGCTGCTGCCTCGCGGGCGGGTCCCCCGGGGCGGTTAGAGGACTTCCTTGAACTCCTGGAGAGTCTTGTACGTCATCGAGGGGGTCACCTCCTCCACCGTGTAGTCCACCTGGGCCCGGTCCCCGTCGGGAAGGAACGAGACGTCTCCCGTGGCGCCCTGGAACTTCAGGTCGTGCATGACCTTGATGAGGTCCGCCGGCTTGATGGAGTTTGCGAGCTGGGCCGCGTAGCTGACGGCGATGACCGCGTCGAAGGCGTTGGCGTCGATCCCGTCCACCTTGATCTGGTACTTGCTCAACAGTGTGTCGGAGAGATATTTCTGCAGCGGCGTGTTGGTTTGAGACGAGGCCGGGTTGTTCGTCATGTAGGTCCCGATGGCGGCCTTGCCCGCGATGCCGAGGTACTTGTCCCCGTACACGGCGCTGTCCGTGATGTAGAGGGACTTGATCCCCATCTGCCGCGCTTGCTTCACCAGCAGGCCGCGGCTGGTAGAAGCCCGAGAACTCGAGAAGGTCCGGCTTCAGCGACGCGACCTTGGAAAGGATGGCCGAATAGTCATTGGCCGTGGGATCCACGCCCTCGTAGTCGAGCACCGTGGCTCCCTCTTTCTTGACTTCGTCCACGAAGGCCTGGGCAAAAGCCTCACCGAAGGCTTCCTGGTCGTCCAGCGCCACCACGGTTTTGGCGTGCAGCTTCTGCACAGCGAACTGGGCCTGGATCACTCCTTCCAGCGCGTCGTCTCCCGTGAGGCGGATGAAGTTGGTCAGGTGGAGGGAGGCGAGCTTGGGCGTGCTGGGATTGTCGCCGAACAGGGGGATGTTCGCCTGCTCCAAAATGCGGATGGCAGGTACGGTCACGTCACTGTTGAAGAATCCGACCACCGCGTTTACATGCTTGCTGACGAACTGCTGCGCTCCTGCCACGCCGGTTGCGGGATCCGCCTTGGTGTCCCACCAGATGACTTTGATCTGGCGGCCGAGGATTCCGCCGTGGGCGTTGATGTAGTCCACCGCGAGCTGTTCGGAATCCTGGGAAGCCACCCCATACGTGGCGTTGCTCCCCGTGAGGGGAAGGCCGATCCCAAGGACGAAGTCCTTGCTCGATCCGCCCGAGCATCCAGCGAGTGTGACCGCGGCCAGCACGGTTACGCACGCCGCGATGGCTGAAAAACCAAGAGCACGCCTTTGATTCTTCACTGTTACCTCCTGAGTAGCTACTCATGCAGGGCTGAGCCCGGCGCTCCTGCCTATGGCTGAAAGTTACATGCGTTGCCGGACGGTGGTCAAACATCTTCGCCGGTCGTGTTGACCTCCTTTGAGGAGCGAGCGAACTTCATGGCATGACCAAAATCGAACGCGTCGATCGTAGCCTTGCGGGCCGCGAGGTGGATCGCCCGCCCGTCTCGTTCTGGTACCACTTCGGCGTCCAGCATGCCCCGGGGCGGCGGATCGCCGAGGTGTCCCTGGAGTTCTTCCGTTACTACGACCTGGACTGGCTCAAGCTCATGAACGACTACTTCTACCCCATGCCAGCGGGAAGCATGGAGATCTCCTCCGCACGAGACCTGAATCGGGTGACGCGGTTCGACCCGCGAGATACGGCGTGGGCGGAACAACTCAAGGCCCTCTCCATCGTGGTCCAGGAGCTGGAAACAGAGGCGTACGTCATCGACACGGTCTTCGAGCCGTGGCAGGTGCTGCTCAGGAACCTTGTAGGCGAGCATCTGGACGAGTTGGTGGAGCAGGCGCCGCAGGCGGTGCTCGACGCGCTGGATGTCATCACGGACAACGTTATCGCCTACTGCCGTGAGTCCCTTCGGCTGGGCAGCCGCGGCATCTTCCTGTCGACCTTCGGAAGCGCGAAGCAGGTGCCCCGGGAGCGCTACGTAAAGTTTGCCAAGCCGTTTGTGAAACGGATATTCGAGGCGATCAAGGACGCCGGCCCCATGAACACCGCGCATGTCCACGACGTCGGGATCTATGTCGATGACGCCCTGGACTTCCCCGTGCCCATCCTGTCCTACGAGGACCGCCACCCCTCCAATCCGGACATACCGCGGATGCGGGAAAGATTCGCCGGAACAATCATGGGCGGACTGGACAAGGACCGGGTCACGCGCGTGACGCCGGCCGAGGCCATCAGAAACGCCCGGGAGGGGATGCGGCTGGGCGGCCGGACCCGGCTCCTGCTCGCGCCGGGCTGCAGCTTTCCGACCTGGCTCGACCCCGGGACCGCCCGGGCGCTGGTCGAGGCCGTGAAGCAGGCCGCGGCTTAGGCGCGCCCGGCAGTGTCAATTCTGGTGATCGATTGCGGCACCTCTTCGTGTCGCGTGGTGGAGTACGCGGCCGGCGATCGCCGTCGTATCCGCGAGTGGCGGGCGGCAGTGCCCCCATCCGTGTTCGTCGACGGCGAAGTCGACGTGGAGTCTATCTGGCGAGTCGCTATGAGCCTCATCCGGGAAGCTTCGCGCGAGGCTCCTGGAAGGATCGAAGCAGTGGGGGCCGCTTCATTCCTGGCCTATGTTTTCTTGGACCGTGACCAGCGAGTGATTGCCCCCGCCACTACGTGGATGGATCATCGCGCAGGCGATGAGGCCCGCATCCTCCTGAACCGGCTGACCCCGCGGCTGTGCCATCGCGTCTGCGGCAGGATTCCCACTTCGGAGCTGTTGCTGCCCAAGTTGATGCAGTTGGGACGGCGTAATTCCGGGCTCCTTGCCAGGGTGCAGCGGGTCATCGGCCTGAAGGATGAGATTGTCCGCCGCCTGGGCGGGACGGTGGGCACGGATTACGCGCATGCCGACTATTCCCTGGGATGGGAAACCGGCTGCGCGGCACCCTTCGCGGAGGCCTGGGAAGCCGCCGGGGTGTCCCGCTCGATGTTTCCAGAGCCCGAGCCGGCCTCTGCTCCCGCGGGAACCGTTTCGCCGGAGGCCGCCGCATTGACGGGGCTGCACGCGGGCACACCGATTGCACGTGGAACCACGGATGGCACTTCAGCCATGTACGGCGGCGGCGTATTCGACCCCGCGTTCGGGGTGCTCGTCTCGGGCACGACCGATGTGCTCATGTGCCATGTACCAGGCGGGGCCCCAGTGGAAAGGCTCAGCCTGACCGTGAACACCGCCATGGCGGGAGACGGAACGCTCGTGGGCGGGGCCATGGGCTTGTCCGGCGGAGCCTTGTCCTGGATTTCGCAGCTCACGGACCGCCCAGTCGAAGAGCTCGAATCGATGGCCGCCACAGTGCCGGCCGGGAGCCAAGGCCTGCGGATGATCCCAAGTCTGACCGGCGAGCGGGCGCCGTTTTGGCGGGAGGAAGTGAAGGGAGCGTTTCTCGACCTGGACCGGAGCCACACCCTAGGTCACCTCGCCAGGGCGTGCATGGAGGGCGCCGCTGCGAGGGTTCGCTTGCTCGCGGAGGAGATGATGGCAAGTGGCCTTCCCCTCTCCGCGGTGACCGTCGGGGGCGGGTCATCCGGATCTCTTCTATGGAACAGAATCCGCGCAGATGCACTTCAGATGCCGGTCTACCCGGCGCGGGACAAGGAGATGACCGCGAGGGGGATCGCCCTGTTCTGCGCGGCCATGATGGAGGGTTCGGCGGGCGCGTCGGAACCCCTTACCTCGCTCACGCGCGACTGGATACATCGAGAGGCGCCTGTTGCCCCGGACCCCACATTCGCCGGGCTCTATCAGGATCTGACCGACCAGTACCGGAGGTACGTGGAGAATCGTATCGAACCACGGCGCGCCCACGGAGATGAACCGTGAACATCTACTTGTCCGGAATGATCGGGTCGGGAAAGACCACTCTCGGGCGCCTGCTGGCGCATCGCCTCGACAGGCCCTTTTTCGACCTCGACGAGGAGATGGACCGGCGTCTGGGCTATTCGTTTCACCTGCTGGTAAAGGAGAAAGGATGGCTCGCCTTCCGTGAGCTCGAGTACTCTCTCTGCAAGGACCTGGCACAGCGCAGGAGCTCCGTGATCTGCCTTGGGGGAGGGACGGTCCGCTATGAGTGGAACCGGGACTTGCTGCGCGGAACCGGCGTGGTGATCCTCCTTGAAGTCTCCGAGGCGGAGCTCGTGCGCCGCGTTCGAGCAGCCGACCGCCCTCGCGTGAACCCGGGCACCACGCTGGAGGAGGACATCCACCTGATCTGGTCAACGGAAGGATCGAAGTACTACGAAGCTGCCGAGGTGGTCTACCGTGCCGAGGGAAAGCCTATCGAGGAAGAGGTGGAGGATCTTGTGCGGCTATCCGTCTTCTGAGGGGCCGGCCGGCCGCTCGTGCTCCTTGGCCATGCCCGGCCACGACACGATGTTCACGAAGTCGGTTCAAGATCCACTCGGCAGCTCGCCTTTTCCAATTTTGTCATTGTCTCTGAGTGGAACAAGTGAGCCTTCAACTGAATCAAGGAGTCCAGGCAAATCCAGTTTCTTGCCGTCCTTGTCATTTATGAGACGAATTCCAACAGCGGTAGTATTTGTCTCGGCACTATATTCTTGATATATCGTGTATCTCCAGTCCCCGTTGGAGAAGCTCAGGTAGTTCAGATCAAGGCCCTCGTTGCTGGCACCGCCTCCTCTCAGGTAATATGCGTATTCAAAGGACTGCCACGAGGTCTTCTTGTCTTTTGGGTATTCAAGCTCAATATGTGAGGGAAGTCCTGATCGATACACGATGTATGAGTTTCCGCCGGATTGCGACTGACAAACCGATACGTATTTATGTGAACCCGACAGGCGAAACGCAAACAAAGTGGACTCGCCGTGTTGCCTGAGAGGATCTGAACCCTGAGCCGCGAGCAGGCTTGTTGCAAGCAAAAACATGATGACAAAATGCGCCTTTGGCATTCGACCCTCCTGCAACGGTAGCATTCGTCCCTGGAAATCGCAACGATGTCCGGAACCCCAACCTCCCTGGCTGCTGCGTCAGCTTTGATCTGGAGGCCATCCACCCATCATGGGCTTTTGCAGAAAGAATGAGAAGAGCGAGCGAGGGGAATCGACCCCCGACTCCAGCCTGGGAAGGGCTAGCGTCTTCTCAACCCTCCTGCGCTTTTGTCGTCACTTCTGAGCAAAATTCAATCACCGGCAAGGAATTGAGTCAATCATTTTTTGGATTCTTTAGGCGCTTCTTATCTTAGGCGTGCGCGCGTTTTTTTCAGACTCTTGCTCAGAGTAAGATTTCAGAGATTATCTTGCATGTAACCTTCCTGCCACTATAGACTGTTAGCGGTCCCCTGAGGAATGAAGCAAGTATCGGAGGATGTGTTCGAGGGATTTGGGCTGATCGAGAAGACGCTATTCCAGATGCACAGTTCGCCTTTCTGGAAGAGCAGGCATCTTCCATTCACGATAGAGTCGACTATCTCGCAAGCAAACACTTCGTCCATGCAGCAACCCCAGAAAGCAGGGTTTCAATGGACTCGAAACAGCAGCAACTCACCTTGTCCGAATTGCAGGACCTTGTCGTGCAATCCGGCAGACTTGTCGATAGCCTTTTCCACATTATTGACGGGGAACAATGCCGTTTCTGGAACACGCGGCCTGGGACAAGTGGGAATTACGGGAGCGCGGATGGTCCCCTGAGTATGATGCGCCCGGAACCGCTTGGCAGAACTGGAGCGACAGAGTCCAAAGATTGGAGCCCCTCCTTCTTGCAGGTGAGAATCGACGGAAATGAAATATGAGCAAACATTAGATCAGCACGCGTTGCTCGAAATCCGAAGCTTTAGTATTTTCGATCAACCCGCTCTTGCATTCTAGTAAAGTGAATGGAGAGCTTGATTAGAAAAATGTAGAACCCAAATTGAGACAGAGAAAAAAACCTTGCTGCCTCAAGCTTTTTTCTGTCGACGAATGAAGCTTCGCAATTGCATACTCGATCAAAAAAGACAATCGATTCCTCGTTCACATACTGAGACTCTGGCAGATAGAAAATTTGCGCAATCTCCTGCTTTCTAATCGAACGAATGTGGTTCTCGGCCTGCTGATCGGTATATACCCGTCGCTCAACCAGCAACTTGCGGTACTTACGAAGAGACGCTACAGGGGCATACACGACATTTGGAGCGTACTTCTTCTCATTCTCGGGATCGATATCGCAGGTATTCGAAATGACGATACAGGGAAGATCTCTCGTCTCTTTCGATGGCAGGATTGTTACGGGCATCGAACTCAGCCCATCGCCTTGATACAACACAGATTCACTCTTGCCAATGAACCCGTACATCCTGGAGTCTATGTTCTCAGGGTATCCTATCAGATCAGCAAATAGTCTTTCTTCCGTTTCAGGGCTTAGATACTTCGGCAAAAAGAGACGCACATCGTCAAAATCGATCATTGGGTGCTCAGAATAGGCGCCAAAAATCCTTGTTGATCACTCCGATCACGGTCGGATCGATGTCTTTGGTATTACGAATCAGCTTTTGCACGAATCCATTCAATACTTCAATTTGTGCAATTTCTGGTCCTATGTGAAAGTTTTCATTCCTCTCTGCGATTCGGCTGGAAACCTCTTTGTCGAGTATCGGCATCTTGGTCTCCTTGTTCATAACCAATAGTGAACCTCGTTCTAACAAGAATGCAGACAGAGTGAGGACGGCTGCAGTGGCGATCACTATCGGTCGCGTTTGCGCTTGTGTTCCAACCATTCCATCCCTCCTCGTCAATAGACAGGGTTCAACGTCCTCAGGAACTCAGGCAAGAGCAAATCAAAGAACGATGTCTTTTCGAGCATATGACCTTCCTCAAGAACGCCCACATAGGAATCGTAGAAGGCCGACGAACCAGACTCGTAGGCAAAAATACAGTCGATGTCAATCAGCGAGCCCATGACCGGGCGATTGTTGATTGTCAAGCCAGATTTGTTGGCGATATTGAGGATTTCTATGAACCGTCCGCGCTTGAACTCTATTCGAACCGCGGTATTCTCGTCCGTGATAGTCTTGCCGAGGTGATTGACAGAGAAGTTGATTTTTTCCAGAATTGGAAAATCAAAAAAGTTAATGTAACGGATCCCGATACGCTCCGGGATATGAATTATTTTCGTCTCCCGGATCTCTTCAAGAACTTCTTTGATGAAGGCAGAGAAATCCTCCCATCCCTTGTATGTCCCGCTGTTCGCGAATAGCAAGCTTCTCGGCCCTACCCGAAGTGAAAGATCCCCTTTCGCGAGCACATAGTGCGGCTGATACATCAAGTTTGGATCAGCACTTCGCAGCGCTTCTGGGACTTGTAGTATTGGCAGATTGCTTGAGGACTCGAACATTTCACTGATTTTTGAATAGAGAACCCCATAGATAGCTTCTCCCGGCAACAGGGAAGAGAAGCGAACCTCTACGACAGCTTCGACAATGGGACAAGGATCAATGCTTTTGGGTAGGTTATCCATCAATTGCCTTGTTGCTTAGTTGTAGCAAGCCTTCCAACAGATGTCAACGTTGAAAGGCCCTCCAGTGAAGCCGTAGGCGAGAGACAACCACCAAAATGTGACGGGACCCCTTTTCGGAAAAAAAAATGGGCATCGACGGAAACGCCTCGCAAATGGGGTCGTTGTGGCGCAAACGACCAGGCTCCCCGTTCACTCTGCATTTTCGAGCTGTGCGCGACCCCCGTTCCGCCCCGTTACCCTTCTTCTTTGAACCCAATTGTATAGTCTTTGTTGTTCTCCAACTTGATTTGTACCGGCGTCTTTCCCCATGAAGCTTCCGTTCACAGAGACTTGCGCGCCTTCAGGGTCCTGTGTCCACTGCTCCCTTGATGGGATATGATGATACGTGATCAGTTTCACAACGCCCCGCCTACACCAGAGCGCTCCTCCAATCGAGAGGGGCCGCGTACGCCAGTAGGCAGTCCCGGCCGCCTGTCCCGAGCCGCCATTCTCACCGCTTATTTTGCCAAACAGGAAGAGGCTGTTGTTGCCCTCAGGAAGCTGAGGAGACGGGGCTTTCGCCGCACCGCATTGATGCACAAGGCAGCAAACGGAGAGGTCTACTCAGGAGACCCATTTCTGCTGAACCGCATGCTCATGGCCCTCCTTTCGGCGGCACTCTTCGCGCTCATAACTCTTGCTGCCTCGTTCATCTTGAAGTGGCCGATGCTGCCGCTGAGCCTGGTGGGCGGGTCCGTTGGACTGCTGGCTGGGTGGATGTTGAATCGAAGCTCGAAGCGCGGCATCCAAAGGAGCCTGCTCAAGGAACATGCACGATGGCTGGTGTCGGATGAGACGCTCCTCATCCTCCAGGCGCCATCTCGGACGCTTCCCGCAGCCGTTTCCCTGCTGCGGGAAGGCGGCGACATTCCACCCGCTGTCTTCGTTCTGCATCCGAAGCGCCCGGTGCCCGAAGGCCACACGCACAGCTCCATACTGTTGCGGCTCCAGGATGCCCGCCGCCAGATCCACGAAGTCTGCAAGGATCTCTCCCAGGCGGGCCGGCTGGAGCAGGGGACTCCTCCCACGGCAGAGTGGATTCTCGACAAC
Organism: uncultured Spirochaetota bacterium; assembly: GCA_963845535.1. Classification (GTDB taxonomy): domain Bacteria; phylum Spirochaetota; class Spirochaetia; order SZUA-6; family Fen-1364; genus Fen-1364. The sequence goes on along the minus strand of CAWJSK010000009.1, from coordinate 13,765 downwards.
GAATACGTCATCGAAGGCAATGCCCGCGACGTCCAGGTAAATCTCCCCGTGCAATTCTGCCGTCGGCTTCCGAGCCTCACGGGCGGACCCTTCACCGGTCTGCCGCGCATCTATGAGATTGCCTGCAAGCTTGTCGCCGATCTGGAGCTTCGCCTGGACAGGGAGAACATATCGGGGTTCATCGATGCGTGCCAGTCCGAAGGTTCCCTGGCCATTGGCGAGCTTTGGGCCCTTCCCCAGATGCTCCGTATCGCTTTGGTCGAGAGCATCCGCGATCTTGGCCTGCGGGCGGAAGCCGAGCTGCGCGAGCGGGAGATCGCGGACTTCTGGGCAAGCCGGCTGATACGAGCCAACAGGCGCGGTTCGGACCAGCTCTTTGCAATCCTTGCCGAGCTTGCCGTAACGCAACCAAACCCCAGCCCCTATTTCGCGGCTCAGCTCGTTGACCACCTCTATGATGAAGAAGCCGCCCTGGTGCTTGTGCAAGGGTGGTTGGAACGCACGTACCGACGGCCCGTGGGAGAGATCAACCTGCGGGAGCAAAATCGTCAAGCACGGGATCAGATCTCCATAGGCAATGCCTTCACCAGCCTGCGCCAACTCGCCCTGCTCGACTGGCGGGAGATATTCGAGCATGCGAGCCGCGTGGAGCAGCTGCTCCGCAGGGACCCTGCGGAGGTCTATCCGCATATGGATTTCGACACGCGAGATCGCTATCGGAAAGTCATCGAGCTATTGGCTCGACGATCCGGCCGTACCGAGGACGGAGTTGCTCAACTGGTCCTTACTCTTGCCGCGGAAGCGCCGAACGGATCCAATGCAGATGACAGACTGCGCCACGTCGGCGCCTGGCTGATTGGTGATGGCAGGCGCGTTCTTGTGCAGCAACTGCGCTGCAGCGAGAACGGCAGATATCGCCGCCTGCACTGGGTCTACCGTCACTCGGCCGCGGTGTACTTCCCTCCCCTTGCCGTCCTCACGATCGTCTCCACCGTTGCAATCACCCTTGCCGGCCCGTTCGCGCGGCTGCCGCAGGCGCGGGCACTGGTTGCTCTGCTCCTTCTGCTTCCCGTCAGTCAACTCGTCCTCGAGCTTCTCAATTACCTCGTCATGCGGCTGCTTCCGCCCCGCGGCTTGCCCAAGATGGATTTCAAGGCTCTTGGAATCCCGGACGAGTTTCGGACGCTCGTCGTCGTGCCCATGCTGCTCGGCAACGAGGAATCCATCCGTGCCGAGGTGGAAAAGCTCGAGGTCCGCTACCTGGCCAACAAGGAGCATAACCTCCTCTTCAGCCTCTTTACTGACTACCGGGACGCGGACCAGGCGCAACGCGCCGAAGACTCGAATCTTCTGCAGAAAATGATCGAGAGCCTGAACGCCCTGAACAAGCGTCATGGGGACGGGCGCTTCCTGCTTTTCCATCGCGAGCGCGCATGGAGCTCATCCGAGCAGAAGTTCATTGGCTGGGAGCGCAAGCGAGGCAAGTTGGAGGAGTTGAATGGACTGATCACCGGCTCGCGATCCATAGAGTCCGCAAGCCTGGTCCGGCTCGGCAACCCCGATGCCCTGCGGAACGTCAGGTTCGTAATCACCCTGGACAGCGACACCCAGCTTCCGCCGGGCGCCGCCCGCCGCATGATAGAGACGCTCGCGCATCCTCTCAATCAACCGCGCTTCGATCAGGCGGGCAGGGTGGCGGCCGGCACGTTCACTATTATCCAGCCCCGCGTGAGCCCTTCCCTGCCGAGCGCGAGCGCCTCCCTTTTCGGCCGCCTGTTCGCGGATGCGCGCGGAATCGATCCGTACACCCGCGCAGTCTCCGATGTCCACCAGGATCTCACGGGAGAAGGCTCGTACTACGGCAAGGGTATCTATGATGTGCGGGCTTTCGATCGCGTGCTCTCCGGGCGTTTCCCCGATGATCGCCTGCTGAGCCATGACCTGATAGAAGGAGCTCACGTCCGGGTCGGGCTGGCCAGCGACATCGAGCTCTATGACGAGTTCCCTCACGGCTACGGCGGGTACGCGGAGCGGCAGCATCGCTGGATTCGCGGCGACTGGCAGATCGCGAGGTGGATTTCCGGATGGGTCCCGAGGCATGAGGCAGGGAAGGAACGGAATCCGCTTTCCTTCTATGATCGATGGAAGCTTTTCGACAACCTGCGGCGCAGCCTCGTTCCGGCCGCAAGCGTCGGTCTGCTCCTTGCGTGCTGGGCCGTCTCGCCCTCCGCGGGCCTGGTTGCAACCCTGGTGGTGGCTGCTCAGCTCCTTTTTCGGCCTTTTGCGCAGCCTTTTACCATGGCGACCACGCGACGTGGGCTGAGGAGCTTCACGCTTTCCAGCGTCGCTCACGACGTGCTTCGGGCGCTTGCTGATGCCGCGTTTCTTCCCCACCAGGCCGGGCTGGCGCTGGATGCAATAATCCGCGCCGGCTACCGCCGCCTCATTTCCCACCGGGGAATGCTCCAATGGACATCCGCCCAGGCGCTGCCCGGCGTTGATCCCAGAAGGCCGCGGGTCCTCATGGTGTCCATGGCCCTCGTCAGCCTTGCGAGTGCCATCACGGCATTCCTCATGCTGCGCTGGATGCCATCGGGGCTGGCGAATGCCAGCCCGTGGCTGGCTGCGTGGTTTCTCTCACCCCTGGCCGCCTGGCTCCTGAACCTGAAACCGCGCGCCCAGGGGCGGCCCCTCGCGCTGCCCCCCGCGGAAGCGCGTTTCCTCCGGGAGATTGCGCGAAGGACCTGGCGATATTTCGACGATTTCGTTGATGCCGGCACCTCCTGGCTGCCCCCGGACAACTACCAGGTCTCCCCGCGAAACGAGCTTGCGATGCGTACCAGCCCCACCAACATCGGCCTGTGGATGTTGAGCCTTCTGGCTGCGCGCGATTTCCGGTACCAGACCGTGGACCAGGTCGTTGAAAAACTGACGCTCAGCATGCAGACCATCCGGGGGCTGCAGCGTTTCGAAGGCCACCTGCTGAACTGGTACGACGTGCGGACCCTGGCTCCGCTGGAGCCCCGATACGTTTCCTCCGTGGATAGCGGAAACCTTCTGGGGGCCTTGTGGGCCCTCGAGCAGGGCCTCCACGGGATGCTTCGGGAACCGATCCTCGATGACGCGGTCTTTTCCGGGCTGCGGGATACCGGAAGGATCCTGCGGCGAATCCTGGGCCGCGGCAGCTCATCCAGTGCCGCCTCGCATGCTCTCTCTGCGCTTCTGGGCAGGTGGGAAAGCCCGCCGGCTCGATTCGTCGACTCGCTCGAGCTTCTTCGAGTCCCGGAAGAGGAGCTCAAGGCGATTGCCGGCCCGGGAGAGGACCGTGACTATTGGGCCGGACAGCTTTCGAAGCAATCATCGGCCTGGCGGCATATCGCGGACCGCTACCTGGGCTGGATGGAGATACTCTCCGAGATGTCGGAGGAGCAGATCGCGTCTCTGGGTCCGGAGGCTGCGGAGGCGGTGCGCGCGGACCTGTCCAACGCCCCTTCGCTGAGCGATCTGGCCAATGGGTGCGTTCACTGCATTCCAATCCTGCAGCGCATGCGGGACGCTGCACAGGCGTCCGCGGATCCGCTCTCTGCCTGGCTTGACCGGGTGCTGCAGGCATTTTCCACTTCCCGCTGGCTGGCCGGCGAGATCCTTGGCCTCGCGGAACGACTCATCACGGACTGCCAGAGGTTGTCGGAACAGATCAACATGCGTTTTCTTTACGATCCCGATCGTCGATTGTTCTCGATCGGCTATAACGTGTCGGAGGGACGCCGCGACGCGGCATTCTACGATCTTCTGGCAAGCGAGGCTCGACTGGGCAGCTTTGTAGCGATTGCCCGAGGCGATGTCTCCTTTGAGCACTGGTTTTCCCTGAGCCGCCCGTACACGTCCGTAGGCCGACGCCGCGTTCTGCTGAGCTGGACCGGGACGATGTTCGAGTACCTCATGCCCCTGATTTTTCAGGAATCCCTGCCGAACACGCTTCTGGAAGAGGCCGCGCGGGGCGCCGTCGCCGTACAGATGGCGCATGCCCGGAGGCATCATGTGCCATGGGGGATCTCCGAGTCGACATTCGCGGACCTGGACATCAATCGTGTCTACCAGTACCGGGCATTCGGTGTTCCAGAGCTGGGATTGAAGCGCCAGATAGAAGAGAAGGTGGTCGTCGCTCCGTATGCCACCCTCCTCGCTGTCGGTTTCGCGCCCCTTGAAACCATGCGCAACCTGAGGCGGCTGGCCGCGCTCGGGCTGCTTTCCGGCCACGGATACTACGACGCCATTGATTTCAGCCGTCAACCCGGCCGGGCGGGCGGAAAGGGTGTGGTTGTCCAGGCCTACATGGCGCATCACCAGGGCATGGGGCTGCTTTCCTTGACGAACTTTCTCCTCGACGGAGCCATTCGAAGGCGTTTCCACGCCGACGGCCGCGTGCGCGCGGTCGAGCCCCTGCTCCATGAGAGAGTTCCGGTCCTGCCTTCGCTTCATCACATCTCCACGCGTGAACGCGCGCAGGCGGCTGACAGCGTCGGCGAGGTCGCGCCTTCCACGAGCACCTTCGACACGGCCCATACGCGGACGCCGAAGACCCAGCTCCTCAGCAACGGCCGTTACAGCGTCATGCTCACCAATGCCGGCGGCGGCTACAGCCAGTGGGGCGCGCAGGAGATCACGCGATGGAGAGCGGACCCGACACGAGACCCGTGGGGGACCTTTTTCTATATCCACGAGCCTGACTCGGGTGAAACGTGGTCCGCCACATTCCAACCCTGCGGCGGGGCGGGTGAATCATGTTCCACGTCCTTTGCGCTCGATCGAGCCGTATTCAAACGCACCGACAATGGCATCCAGACGCGTACCGAGGTCGTCGTTTCTCCCGAAGACGACGTGGAGATCCGCCGGATCACTCTCGTCAATCGCTCGCTTCGCGCGCGTCGCCTGGAATGCAGCAGCTATGGGGAGCTCTCCATGGCCCCGCACGCGGCCGACAGGCAGCATCCAGCCTTCAACACATTGTTCATTCAGACCGAAGCGCTTCCGCACGTGCGCGCGCTTCTTGCATTCCGGCGCCCGCCCGGGCAGGACGCCCCACCGATGTACGTGGCTCACCGCGTGACTCTCGAGGCTGCCGGGGAAGAGCCGTTCCGATTCGAGACCAACCGCCGAACTTTCATCGGCAGGGGACGGACTCTGGCGAATCCCCGGGGGAGCGTCGAAGAGCCGCGCAACACCGAGGGATACGTGCTTGATCCGGTTCTCAGCATCCGAACAAGCATACACATGGCTCCCGGGCAGCACGTTGTGATTTCCCTGGTGCTCGCCGCTGCTGAAACGCGGGAACACGCGGTGCGACTCATGGCCAAGTACGCCGACATGCACGCCATTGATCGTGCCATGGACTTTGCATGGGCAGCCGCGCAGCTCGAGCTGCGCGTGCTCCGCATTCAGCCCGACGACGCGCGCCGCATTCAACAGCTTGCAAGCCACCTGCTGTACCCCAACCGGCTGCTGCGGTCAGCCGCAGAGAGGATTGAAGAAAACGTCAAAGGCCAGGCCGGCCTCTGGAAGTACGGGATCTCGGGAGACCTGCCAATTGCCCTGGTTACCATCAACGAGATTCGTGACGTCGGCCTGGTCGGGCAGATGCTCCAGGCGCACGCCTACTGGCGCATGCACGGGTTGGTCGCGGACCTTCTGATCATTGCCGAAGAAGCGAGCACCTACGAGCGGCCAATGCACGAAAGGCTCGAAGCGCTGATCCAGGCCCATTCGACCCTTGCCGGCAGGGACAAGTCGGGCGGCGTTTTCCTGCGCAGCGCCGACCAGATCCCGGAGGCGGACCTGACCCTTCTCCACGTAGCCGCCAGCATCGTCCTCGTAGGGGCGCGCGGCGCTCTGCCGCAGCAGGTCGGGATACCCGGTGAGGCACTGGAACCGCCACAGCGGCCGGCCTGGAAACGAGCTTCTGAGGATCCATCCCCTCCTCTGCCGTTCCTCGAGCTGCCCTATTTCAACGGCATGGGCGGCTTCACCCCGGACGGCCGCGAATACGCGATTTATCTCGACGCCGGCAAAAACACCCCCGACCCATGGGTGAACGTCATGGCCAACCCGACTTTCGGCACGCTTGTGAGCGAAAGCGGCGCCGGGTTCACCTGGAGCGGCAACAGCCAGCGGAATCGACTCAGCACATGGTCCAATGATCCCGTTACCGATCCGGCTTCCGAGGCGCTGTTTGTCAGGGATGAGGAGACGGGCCTGTGCTGGACGCCGACGGCATCGCCCATTCGGGAGGAAGCGGCGTACAGAACACGCCACGGGGCCGGGTACACGGTGTTCGAGCACAACAGCAACGGCATCAGCCAGGAGCTGACGGTGTTTGTACCCATGGATCATCAGGGGGGACAGCCCGTCAAGCTGCAGAGGCTTCGTTTGAAAAACGACTCCTCCCGATCCCGCACCCTTTCGGTGACATGGTATGTCGAATTGGTGCTCGGCGAGCATCGGGAGACTTCCCAGATGCACGTTGTGACAGACTGGGACGACGAGAGCCAGACCCTGATGGCTCGAAACCGCTTCCATCCCGAGTACGGGGATCGCATCGCGTTCGCGGCGCTCAGCGTCGCGGCGGAATCGTGGTGCGGGGACCGGACCGCATTTCTCGGGCGAAACGGCTCCTTGAGATCCGCCGCAGCCATGGAGCGGACGTCCTTGTCGGGCCTCGCGGGTGCGGGACTCGATCCCTGCGCGGCCCTGCGGACAATGCTCGATCTGGCTCCCGGCGAGCAGACGGAAGTGGCTTGCGTGCTCGGTGAGGTGGAGTCGCGCGAGGCGGCGCGCACACGTGTCTTCTCCTTCCGCAAGACCGGGGTCGACGCCGCGCTGGAAGAGACAAAGGCGTGGTGGAACGAGCTCCTGGGCACGGTCGAAGCACATACGCCTGAGCTTTCCGTGGACTTCCTGCTCAACCGATGGTTGGTGTATCAGTGCCTGAGCTGTCGGATCTGGGGACGGTCGGCGTTCTACCAGTCAGGAGGCGCGTTCGGCTTCCGCGACCAGCTTCAGGACGTCATGGCTCTTCTGTACGCCGCGCCATCCCTCGCGCGCGACCACATAATCCTTGCGGCGAGCAGGCAGTTCAGGGAGGGAGACGTCCAGCACTGGTGGCATGCACCGAACGGAGCCGGGATCCGATCACGCATCTCCGACGACCTTCTCTGGCTGCCATTCGTCGTTGCGCATTACCTGCGAGTTACGGGCGACTCGGAGATCCTGGGCGTGCAGGTTCCCTTCCTCGACGGTCCAACCCTGAGAGAAGATCAGCATGAAGCCTTTTTCACCCCCGTGGCGACCTCGGAAACTGCCGCGCTCTTCGAGCATTGCCGACGTGCCGTTGCCCGTGGCTTGACTGCCGGGCCGCATGGACTGCCCCTCATGGGGACGGGGGACTGGAATGACGGGATGAACCTTGTCGGGGTAGGCGGCAAGGGAGAGAGCTCCTGGCTGGGCTGGTTCCTCGTGGATGTCCTGAAGGGCATGTCGGAAATGTCCGAGGCGCTGGGCCGGACAGACATGAGCGCTGAATATCTTCATCAGCGGGAGGCGTTGATTGCCCGAGTCGAGAGGGCCGCGTGGGACGGGGATTGGTACGTTCGGGCGATTTTCGATGATGGCACGCTCCTGGGTTCATCGGCGAGCACCGAGGCCCGGATCGACTCACTTCCCCAGTCCTGGGCTTCTTTGAGCGGCGGCGCAGACGAAGAGCGGGCGCAAAAAGCCATAGAGTCCGCGTGGTCCCATCTGGTTCGTGAGGAGGAAGGGCTGGCGCTGCTTTTCACGCCGCCATTTGACAAAGCCGTGCCCTCGCCCGGGTACATCCGGGCGTACCCGCCAGGTGTTCGGGAAAATGGCGGCCAGTATACTCACGCCGCCGTCTGGCTTGCCATGGCCCTCCTTCGCCGAGGAGACGGCACCCGCGCAGAAAAGCTGCTGCGGATACTCAACCCGATCGAGCAGACGCGGAATCCGGAGTCGGTGCAGCGCTACTCGGTGGAACCGTACGCGATTGCAGCGGACGTTTACCGCCTGCCGGGACGGATTGGCCGCGGCGGTTGGTCATGGTACACTGGCTCCGCCGCGTGGATGTACCGCGCCTGGGTCGAGGAGGTGCTCGGCTTGAAGGTACGCGGAAACCGATTGTTGATAGAGCCTGTCATTCCCGGCTGGTGGAGCGGATTTTCCGTACAGTATCTTCATGGGAAGGCGCTCTATGCGGTTCGTGTCGAGAACCCCGAGGGCTGCGAGCGCGGTGTTTCCTGGATCGAGATGGACGGCAGACGCATGGAGGATGGAGTTGTTCCCTTGACGCGGGACCTGGTCAAGCACGAGATCCTGGTGCGCATGGGTAATTCCACGAAGGAGGTGCTCTCATGAAAGTCACTGTAGAGAAGGTCGTGACAAAGAAGCAGACACGGGGTTTCATCAAATTCCCGTACGCGCTTTACAGGAATGACAAGAACTGGGTCCCCCCGCTTCTCATGGACGACTACAGGAAGGTCAATCGCAAGAAACACCCCTTTTACCAGCATGCAGAAGCAGAGTTCTTCCTTGCGCGCAAGGACGGAGTCGTTGCAGGGAGGATTGCCGCAATCCATGACTCGATCTGGGAGAAGACACACCAGGAGAACGCCGCATACTGGGGATGGTTCGAGTGCGAAAATGACCCTGAGATTGCAAAGCCTCTCTTCGACGCTGCTTTCCAGTGGGCGCGAGAGAGAGGGTGTACCCGCATCATTGGCCCCATGTCCCCGAATGCAAACGACTTCATAGGCTGCCAGATCGAGGGCTTCGATGGATCGCCCGTTCTCCTCATGTCCTACAATCCGCCTTACTACGACCGAGTGATCCAGCAGTGCGGAAACAGGAAATGGAAGGATCTCGTGGCGTGGCTGTTGGACAGTCCAGATACCCCCGAACGCCTGGCCAAAATCATGCCGCGCGTTGAAGCCAAGGGGGGATTCACGGTCAGGACCGTGAACATGAAGGACTATGCGGGCGAGATCAAGCGCTTCAACGAGTTGTATAACCAGTTCGAACAGATAAACGCAGTTTTCACTCCAATGACGCCCGCCGAGCTCGATCTCATGGCCAAGGATCTGAAGATTGCCGTGGATCCCGAGCTGATTTTTTTTGCCGAGGTGGACGGAAAGCCAGTCGCAGTTTCCCTGTCCCTGCCGGACTTCAACGTGGCCTTCAAGGCGGCTCACGGACGCCTTTTCCCCTTCGGGGTGTTCCATCTCCTCACGGCAAAGAAGAGGGCGAAGTTCCTTCGTACGATCAGCATGGGCGTGCTCAAAGACCATAGGAACCGAGGTATCGATCTCTCCTTGTACTACCACACGTTCGTCAACGGAAAGCGCAAGGGGTACCGGGGAGGGGAAATGTCCTGGGTCGAAGAGGATAACGTCAACATGACCAATACCGCCCTGAAGATTGGCGGAAAACCCTATCGTAAATACAGGGTCTACGAACATACCTTATGACAGAGCGCTGCATCCTGTAGCATACCCTCCAACTGCTTCTCTCGCGGCCGCCTGACCTCTCGTACGTGATCCGCCGTGCCGGGGCCTGCTTCGCCTTGACCGATACCAATTTATCTGTTATATTACACAATAAAGATGTGGCAAACTCAAGGAATTGGAGAAATGGCGAAACAACAAGAGTTGAATCGAGACCAGGGAAGGCTCCTCGCTGAGCTCGAGGGAATACGCGACAGGTACAGGCTCGACGTGAAGCAATTCATTGAGTTCGTGAAGAGCAGAAAGTTTTTTATCGTGGACGGGCTTGAACAGTACGCGAAATGGCTGGATGACGGCGGAAACGGCAGGAAGTACTCTCCTGCGACTATCAACAGAAAGATCGCCGCCGCGAAAAACCGAATTCGCTATGCATTCCGCCACAGCGAGTATGCCGCAGATCTGCAAAAGAAGTATCAGCTCGACGATGTGTTGAAATCAGTGCGTCTGAAGAAGATCGCTTCCTTTCCGGTTCCCCAGGAAAAGTTGTTGAATGTGAACGAGGCCAGGCTGCTTGTCGAGCGCACGAAAGACGCCACCGTCAGGTTGATGGCCATGTTTCTCATCGGCACGGGAGTCAGAGTTTCGGAAATGCTGGGAATACGTCTTTCGGATATCAAAAACGGGAAAAGCGCGTTTGCTGAGGTGAGAGTGATAGGAAAGGGCTCCCGGGAAAGGAAGATCCACGTCAAGAAGGAGCTCGTCGAGCGCATCAAGAAGCACTTTCACAGTACGACCCGACTTTTCGAGCATGAGGGCAAACCTTTCAGTCGAATATCCGTTACCAATCGCATCAAGCACGAGGCTCTTCGGACGATCGGGCGGGAAGTGACCGCCCAGCAGTTGAGGCATACCTGGGCTGCAATCCAGATTCAGCGGGGAAAAGACATCCAGGCCGTTGCAGCCGTGCTGGGACATGCGGACCCGGGTGTGACGGCACGGATGTATGCGCGCGCCAAGCTTGCGCCGGAAGAGGCCTTTCTGGATCTTTTCGAGAAGAATCCCGCAAAGCCTTGATCCGGAAAGGTGTTTTTTTGTTCACGGGGAGGGTGAAAAGGATGACGGCACCGAGTGTCGCCAATGGTCTGTGTTGAGCGCCCATGGAATGGGCAAAGGGAGATGTCATGTACTACTGGATTGTTGCTGCGATTGTGGTTGTGCTCATAATCTTTCTTTCCGGAGTCAGGGTGGTGCGGCCGACGAGCAGAGGGCTCGTGGAACGGCTCGGGAAATACCGCCGCTTTGCCAACCCGGGATTCAACTGGGTAGCCCCTGTCATCGATCGACTCTTCAAGATCAACATAACAGAGGTCATGGTGAATGCGCAGCCGCAGGAGATCATTACCAGCGACAAATTGAACGCCAGCGTTGACGCCCAGGTCTATTTCAAGGTGAAAAGCGACGAAGAAAACGTGAAGAACTCTCAATACGCGGTCAACGACTACAAATACCAGATTGTCAATCTTGCAAGAACGACCTTGCGAAACATCATTGGCACAATGACTCTCAAGTCCGCCAACAGCGAGCGGGGGTCGATCAACAGCGAGCTCCAGAAAACCCTCCGAAATGAAACGGGGCACTGGGGAATCGACATCGTGCGGACAGAATTGAAAGAGATCGATCCGCCCGAAGATGTCCAGGCAACGATGAACAAGGTCGTGAAGGCGGAAAACGAAAAGGTGGCTGCAATCGATTTTGCCACTGCCACGGAGACCATGGCGGACGGCGCGCGGCGCGCTGAGATCAAGAAAGCTGAGGGCATTCGACAGGCGAAAATTCTCGAAGCAGAGGGTGAGGCGCAAGCCATCAGGCTGGTCAACGAGGCCGCGGACAAGTATTTCGTCGGGAATGCTCAGCTCTTGAGACGGCTTATCGCGGTGGAGGCGGCGCTCTCCAGCAATGCCAAGATCGTGGTTCCGTCGAATACGGAGCTGGTAAACGTCATCGGAGAAATGGCGGGAATCCTGCCCTGGAGCAAGGCTCCTGCTGCGATCAAGCCGTAGGGAGCTCTGCCTCCTGGTGGTTGATTGCATGGTTCAGATTCAGTTTGCCGCCGAGAAATAGGCGGCAGGGAGAAATAGCATGAAAAGATTAGTGTTATGCGCGGGGATCTTTTTGATCGCTTCCCTCGCATTCGCAGTGAGCAAGGCACCCGGTGGATCTCTCATCGGTCTGGCCAGGAATGGAAGCCCTGAGCAGGTCGTGAGCGCCGTCAAAGGGGGAGCAGACGTCGCGGAGAGAGACGCAACGGGCGCAACTCCCCTGATGTCTGCCGCGCGCGACAATCCGAATCCCGAGGTGATAAAGGTCCTCATCGCAGCGGGTGCAAACATCGAGGACAGGGACGGTCTCGGTCTCACGCCGCTGATGTGGGCCTCAGCGTACAATCCGAGCCCGCTCGTCGTGAAGGCGTTGCTTGCATCAGGGGCGAATGTCACGGCCAAGAGCAGAGACGGCCAGACATCTCTTATCCTGAGCGCAAACAACAACCCGAACGCTGACGTTCTGCGGCTGTTGCTGGCCGCGGGATCGAGCGTAAATGATGCGGACAGCTCCGGCATGACGGCGCTGATGTGGGCAGCGAAGGAGAACCCAAATCCTAAAATCGTCACCCTTCTGTTGGGCGCCGGGGCTAACGGCAAGACGGTGAATTTCAACGGGAAAACCGCCTTCGATTATGCCGGCGACAACGGAAAGTTGAAGGGAACGTCAGCGTACTGGGCTCTGAACAACGCGGGATACTGATGGTTTCCAAAGAAAAATGAGGGGTCCTATGGAAAATGATTTTGATCGACCCGGCCAGATCCCGCAGGTAACGACCAGCCCCGCCCTGATCTACCTGGCTGACCTGGCAAAAAAAGGCCGCTTTGCGATTCGGGGATCTCTGGACGCCGTGGCCCAGCGGCTCGGATATGTCGACGCGAAGAACGCCCCATGGCATGAGATGAAAGCCGAACATGTTGCAGCTTTGCGATCGTGGCTTTCCGGAACTTTCGAGCCTGCTACCGCCAATCGCTATCTGACGGCTTTGAAGGGCACCCTGAGGGTGGCATGGCAGCTCGGACAGATCAAAGGCGGGACGTTCGCAAAGATTCTCGGCGTCAAGGCCGTACGGAAATCCTCGGGACATCTCGGCAGGTTCCTGTCACCCCATGATATTCAGGCCCTCGTGGAGACCTGCATCGACGGGACTTTCAAGGGCAGGCGGGACCTGGCAGTCTTTGCCCTCGGCTACTGCGGAGGGCTGCGGCGGTCTGAGATTGCCGCGCTGGACGCGGATGACGTGAAGGCCGTCGCCGAGGCCTTCGTGATACGAGTGCGGGGAAAAGGAGGACACGAGCGCTTGGTGTTCATAAACAATGGCGGCGCCGAGGCCATCCTCGACTTCCTGGCAAAACGGGGAGATGCTCCTGGGCCGTTTTTCCGGGGAGTGAGAGCGCCCGGTAAGCATGAATTGCAAAGCCGATTAACGGCCGACGGGCTTTTCCGGTTATTCAAAGAACGGTCGAGGGACGCGGGGATCGCGGATATCAGCCCCCATGATCTTCGTCGAACGTTTGTTTCGGATAAACTCTCGGCCAGCTCCGATGCCTTGACCATTTCCGCCCTCTCGGGCGCCAAACATTCAAGCCCTCAAGTCCCGTGCGGCAAGGAGGAGAGGGGGCGCGCGGCAGCGAAGCCGGGGTTTCCGTACCGCTCACTCGAGAGATGACGGGAAGAAGACCGGTTGCATGCAGGACGGATTGCAGCCACAAAGGGAGACACTGATGACAGATCTTAGCTGCAGCAGCGCGGGCTTTTGGCTGCATACCGTGCAACTCGCACGGCGCGGACTTTTTCCCGTCGGCTCCATGAAAGCCATTCATGGACCGCACAAGCACAGAGGCAAACCTTGGAGATACGTTGAATGCGCTTTCCATGAGAATCGAAAGCGCTACTTTGTCAGGTTCGTTGGTGCTGACGCATGGAACGGGGTGCGCTTCGAGATTATCGACAATCCTGAGCTGCGTTTTCCAGTGTTGAAGCGCGAGGACAAGACAGCTCGGGCTGACCGATGGCTACAATACGCTGTGAGAAGGACAGGTGACCGTTTCAGAGATCTCTTGACGCTGCCAGGTTCGCCTATATCCTTTTCATGAAACGGCTGAGAAGAGCGAGCGAGGGGAATCGAACCCCCGACTCCAGCTTGGGAAACC
>CAWJSK010000008.1:0-61642 GCA_963845535.1 uncultured Spirochaetota bacterium | reverse complement strand
AAAAAGAGCGTGGGCTTGACAGGTCACTTCATATCAGACGCCTGTTATGTAGTTTTCCCTAATCCTCGGGAAATCTTCAAGCCATCGGAAATTTGGAATTGCTGGAGTCAAGGACCGCGGGGCTGCTGGACCGCGGAGCTGTTGTGAACCGCGGGGCTGCTGTGGACCGCGGAGCTGTTGGAGAAACCCGACAAATGGGATACTCTTTGTCGTTGGCGACACCCCACGGCGGTTCGGCGCGTTGGGACTGTCACCCGAGCCGGCACAGAAGATGGAAGCGCTACTCTTTACGATAGACGGCCATCGCTACGGTGTCTGGAAAAACCAGGTCAGCTCCGTTGAAAAAGTGGGAGCAGTCCATCGCCTGCCTTTCCTGAGGACCAGCGTTACCGTGCTCGCGGTCGCGGGGGACCACACCATGACCCTTGCGGACCTTGGGCCATGCCTCGGTCATCCGCCTGACAGGACCAGCGGCGCAAGCGCGCTCGTGATGTCCGAACAGGGACAGCTCAGAGGTTTCCTTGCCGGCCCGCACCTCGCCTCCCGAGAGGTCGAACCCGAGGCCGTCATTCCCTTGCCCGATTACCTGTTCATTCCATTCATCGAGAACTTCCTGTGGCTGGATGGAACACTCGTTCCCATGGTGGCGGTGCGTCCCTTGTTCGACCAGATCATGGAGGGAGGCAGCGCTCCGAAGGTGGATTCACCGGCAATCAAGAACCGGCCGGTGCCTGAGGAGTCATCATCAACCGGTTTTCGGATAGTCGATGCAGGCAAGAGCCTCCTGGCGCTTGCCGCAGGGGGATTATCGGATCAGTTCGACGGCTGCACGATATCGAGATTCCCGCTGCTTCCTCCAGACGTGGATGGGATCACGATCCTCGACGACAAGCTTGTGCCCGTCATTGACCTTGCCCGACGAATCTGCCGGCGCGAGCTCGGCGAGCACCCTCTCGTGCTGGAGGCAAGGTTCGGCAGCGCCGGATTTGGCCTCCTTGTCGACGGTAACCGCGGAGAATGGACGGCTTCGGACGCAGTTGTGAAGGACTTGCCGTTCATCTGCCAAACGGCGTGGTCACGCTGCGTGGCAATCCATGGGAATCAGGCGGCTGCAATCATCGACCTGACCGCCCTCCTTTCGGCCGCTGATGGCGCGGACGAACAGAATGAAGCCAACGAGCGCTATGTCCCTGAATCAAGCTTCCCATCGGTTTTCGGGAACGCGGACACCGAGGTCCTGGAGATTCCGGTCCTGGGGAGACGGCTCGCTATCCCCAAGACCGAAGCTTCGATGACAATCCCCTGCACTTCCGTTTATCCCCTCCCTTTTGCACCGGGGATTGTGGTCGGCGTGGGAATGTTGGAAGAAGAGCTTCTGCCCGTGCTCGATCTTTCGCGCCTCCTTGGTGAGAGCTCCAACGCAACGACGGCGTGGCGCATGATCCGTGTTTCAAATGGCAACTTCAAGGCGCTCGTCCTGTCCGAAAAGGAACCCGAGCCTCGGCTTCTCAAGCCCGGAGTCCAGCGGGATGTGCCCGTCCGCCTTCCGTATCCGGTTGTCTACGGCTGCTACACCGAGGGAGACGGCATACGGCTCATCCTCAACGTCCACGCGCTCGCCCTCCATTTCGATGAATCGCGCGCAGCGGAGCTGCTCTTGCCCCTTTCGCCGATAGAGACGATGCCAGAAGCGCAAGTCGAGCCAATCCCCGAGACGGCCCCCATGGCTCACGAAGCGCCGACAACGGCCAACGAGGCCGAAGCGGTCCCCCCATCCCCGGCCGCGATTGAGGAGGAACCCTCTCGTTCGGAGCCGGCTGCCTCTGCTCCGCCAATCACCGAGCCCGACCCGCGGCAAGCCGAAGAGACTCCAGTATTCATCGACGAGGATCAGATAGAAGTACCCGAGCTTGAGCCGAGCGCGGCCAAGTCCGCGCCGCCTCCTTCCACCGTTCCTCCTCCTCCTGCCGCCGCGGCGCCTGAGAACCTTGCCGCCATGGAGGAAGAGCTTTTCGTGGAGGAGGTGCACGTCCGCAAGCAGGTGGTGGTGGAGGAGCCTGCCCATCGCGGCAGGCGAATGGTTCTTGCCTTTGCAGCCAGCGTGCTTTTCCTGCTGGGTGTTGTCTACGGCCTTTACATTCTCGGCCTTGCGCGCTCCCCTTCGGCAGCCCAGGCCGTGGTGCACAGCGTCGCTGCGCCGCAGGCAGCCGCGCCCGCACCTGCCGCACCCCAGCCCGCACCTCACGCTTCCCCGCCACCCGTACCTGCCGCACCTCTGCCTGCGCCGCAGCCCGCACAGGCGCGGCCCGCGCAGGCGCAGCCCGTTCCCCCGCCCACGGCGTCGTCCCAACCTTTCAGCAGCTCACCCTATGTCGTGAAAGAAGGCGACACGCTCTGGGACATTGCCCAGCGCCTGACTGGAGACCCGTTCAATTACCGCAACCTTGCGGGACGCAACCTTATCAAGAACCCGGACCTGATCTTCCCTGGGCAGACCATCCAGGTCGACTCACAACAGAAGCAGTAGCTGCGTTCGCGGCTTCGAGCAGTCCCCGGTAGGATGCCGCGATGCCTGGGCCTCTGAGTTCCCTTGTCTGGCCCCTCAATTGAGGGTATTTTCCCTTCGATGAAAAGTCGAAAAATCCGGTTCGTTCCTCGGGCGCTGATCAGCCTGTCTGTCCTGTTCCTGATTGCAAACGGATGCGCCAATCTCCCGCAAAACCAGGCCTCGGCCCCCAGTGTCCTGAACAAGACACTGGACAACGGCCTGCAGGTCGTGATTGTGCGCGACCCGCTTGCTCCGGTGGTGACCCAGCAGGTCACCTACATGGTGGGTGCCAACCAGTCCCCCCAGGGGTTCCCCGGGATGGCCCATGCAACCGAGCACATGATGTTCCGCGGCTCTCCGGGCCTGGCGGGAGACCAGCTTTCGGGGATCTCCGCTCAGCTAGGTGGAGACATGGACGCGTACACGACGTCCACAACAACGACGTACTACTTCACTGTCCCCGCGGATGACCTCGACCTCACCATGAGGATCGAAGCGCTCCGCATGGCCGGTGTCGACGACACGCAGACGGACTGGGAGAAGGAGCGCGGCGCCATCGAACAGGAAGTGGCACGGGACAACTCGAGCCCCATGTTCGTGCTCCAGGCAAAAGCGCGTGAGCGCATCTTTGCGGGCACGCCGTACGCGGACACCGGGCTCGGCACAAAGGAGTCTTTCGACCAGACCACGGCGGACCTGCTGAAGTCGTTCCATGATACCTGGTACACACCGAGCAACGCGCTGTTGGTGATTGCCGGGGACGTAGACCCCCAGGCGGTGTACGTGAAAGTGCAGCGCCTTTTCGGCGCCATTCCTCGCAGGCAAGCTCCCGTCAAACCGCCTATCGCGCTTCAGCCGGTGCCATCGGAGACAATTTCCTCGACAACAGATCAACCCTACGGGTTCGTCTCCTACACTTTCCGCGCGCCGGGGTATCGCAGCGCTGACTACGCCGCGGCTGAGGTCCTTGCGCAGGTCCTGAACTCTCCCCGCGGCCCCATCAGCAGCCTGGCGTATGAAGGAAAGGCCCTTGATGCGGGCTTCTTCCAGCAGACGTTCCCGGACACTGGGTACGCCACGGCATGGGCCGCGTTTCCACAAGGGGGAGATACCGATGCCCTCAAGGAAGAACTGAAGGCCGCCATCCAACAGGCGCAGTCAGGGATTCCCGCGGATCTCATCGAGGCCGAGCGCAAGAGGACGGTCCTCGATAACGAGCTGCGCGAAGATTCTGTCTCGGGTCTGGCCCAGCTCTGGACGGATGCCATTGCCCTGGAGGGATTGAAATCACCGGATGAGGGAGTCGCCATGCTCCAGAGTGTGGACGCAAAGGCGGTCAATGACGCCGCGGCAAAGCTCCTCGATTTCGATCACGCCATCACGATGGTTCTCACCCCCGCCCCCAGTGGGCAGGCGCCGCAAGGCGGACAGGTGTTCGGGACTCCGGAGTCTTTCGCCTCGACACCGGAAAAGCCCGTGGCCCTGCCCGCGTGGGCGGAGCAGGCGCTCGCAAAGCTCCCGCACCCTGATCCCTTGTTCAAGCCCACTGTTTTCGACCTGTCAAACGGCCTGAGACTGATCGTCCAGCCCCTTGCAACAGGAAACGCCGTCAGCCTGAGCGGAAGTGTTCATACCAACGAGGACTTGCAGGCTCCTGCCGGCAAAGACGGCGTCAGCGACATGCTCAACGCGTTGTTTGACTGGGGGCCGCGGGGCATGAGCAGATCCGATTTCGAGGCGGCCATGGATTCCAGTGGCGCGGAGTACTCCGTGGGAACGGGGTTCTCCCTCCAGGTGCTGCCGGAGTATTTCGACAAGGGGATTGAGCTGTTGTCCAAGGACCTCCTGGACCCTGCGCTCCCGCAAGATGGTTTTTCAAGCCAGCAGCCGCTGCAAGCCCAGCAGGCCGCGGGCAAGATGAGGAGTCCCGTATACCAGTTCAGGCTTGCCGTGCAGAAAGGCCTGTCGCCGGAGGGTGACCCATCACTGCGCCGGCCGACCCCTGAATCCATCCGGTCGCTCACGATAGACGATGTGAGAGCATACCACGGCGCCGTGGTCCGTCCTGATGAAACCACGATCGTCATCATGGGAAAAATCGATCCCGCCGCGGCGCGGCAAGTCGTTGAAAAGTACTTTGGCGCGTGGCAGGCACGCGGCCCCAAGCCGAAGCTGGACTACGCTTCCGTCCCTCCCTCGCAGGCCCACGATGTGTTCGTCCCGGATGAGGTTCGCCAGCAGGACGAGGTCGTCCTTGCCGAGACGCTGCCGCTCACCTATGAGGATCCCGTCCACTACGCCCTTGCGGTTGGGAACATGTTCCTGGGTGGAGATAGCTTTGCGAGCCCGCTGTACCGCGAGCTGCGCGTGAAGCGCGGCCTGGTCTACGGCGTGGGGTCATCCGCGGAGTTCGCGCGCACGCGGGGCACATTCACGCTGAGCTTTGGCGCCTACCCTGAGAAAGTTCAGGAAGCCAAGCAGATTGCGCTGCAAGTCATCAAGGACATGGCGGACCATCCCATGAGTGACGCGGACCTGCACCTCGCCAAGGCGCAGGCGCTACGGCAGATCGAGCTGACCAACCAGACAGCCTCCGATATTGCCAGCCACTGGATAGGGTACAGCGAAGAAGGGCTGTCCCTTGACAGGCTCTACGTGGTTGCTCGCGCATATGAGAGCGTCACGGCGGCACAGATCCAGGTGGCGTTCGCCAAGTACATCGACCTGGGCCGGCTCTCCACGTTCATCCTGGGCCAGCCGGTGAAGTAGCAACGGAGTAGCATTGCCGACAGCGAATGTCGACGATGCTGTTGTTGAGACTTGTCCGTAAGCCGTCCTGCTGACTACAGGCCCACGTTCCAGGTAGCCCCCTGATTTTGCGAGGTGTAGATGTGGACCTGCGTAGACGCCCACCGTCAAATAGCATCCGCTGCCGTCGCTCGCCACGCACGTCCAAGAAACCCCAGACGGTAAGCCAGTACCTGATGAAAACGAGGTTCCAGAGTTAGACGATGTCTATACGGTGCCACTCGACGCGGATGCCGCTATGTACTGGCCGGTAGCGTCATAGGATAGTGACGTCCAGTATTTGCCATATCCATAACTACAATCATCGCGCCAAACCCTTCGTTTGGATAGCGACAGCAGACTCAATCCTTGAGAAGATCAAAAGACTTTCTCAAGCTATCTCTGAGACGCGACACTAGTATCATCAATCAAAGATCGCTTTGCCCCCCACCCCATCCCCTACCCCGAAACGGCGCTTCCAAGTGGGTCTCCGGAGGGTTCTAAACTAAGCGTAGGATTTTTCCGTTTCGTGAGGTGATTCCTAAAAGATTACAAACGGCCTGAAACTCGGTGTCCGGTTGCCCCCTGCTTATTATCTATCCGCCTCGGTGGATTGTAGCCAACGAAAAATAGGAAGTTGATAACACGTATTTCCTAAACGTATTATTCTCCTGTGACGAATGTTGATGCAGTTATTGGGGAAAAGAAAATGAACAACCAGGAAAATATGAGCGAAGCTGTTTTATTTCTTAGACCGGATCAGAGGATTTCCAGATCGATCAGATCGTCGGGCAGGGAAACAGAATCCCGAGGAGCTTCTCCAGCAAGCGATGGAACTACATAACATGCAAAAATCGGTACCTTTGCTTGATCGCAGTGAAGAGTTGTCCAGACTGGATCGAGCGTGGGAGGCGGCCAATTCGAAACAGGCTGTTCTTGTTTTCATAAGCGGCGGTCCTGGCAGTGGAAAGACAACGATTCTGAATGAATGGGTCGAGCGAACTCAACCAGCAGTCCATATCAAAGTGGATTTCTCGGGGAATTTGGGAGCCACAACCTCCACTCTGATCGAGGCATTCCAGCTCGTGCTGAAAGAGTTCGCTGAAGATAGCTTGCAATGGAAGAAAGACCTCCTTGCGAGTCTGGGGCGGGAGGGGAGTGGAATTCGAGAGGTTTTCCCGAACTTTGCTGGCAACTCCTGGTTCCAGCCTATCGCCATGCTCTTGGATGGGGAGCAACTCAACCGAAGGTTTCTCCAGCTGCTCAAGTCCCTGATTCTTGTATGGTCACGATGCTACGGAACGATTCTGTTCACAGTGGAGAATTTGCATTTGGCGGACTTGCCGCTGCGGGGACTGCTTTTGCAGCTTTCCCAGGATAAGATTCCTATGCTCTGCATTGCCACGAGCCGCGAGTCGTTGACCGAATGCGAACTGGCAGGGAAGTGGTTACTGGACAGAATAGCGCTGGCACCCTTCTCGTCAGAAGAAGTGCGACTATGGATCGGCCAGCTTTTCCCATCAGAGAGCGCCCAGCGACTCGAGTTTTATGGGGAGCTCTGTGAGCATGCTAAAGGTAATCCTCTTCACTTACACGAGATTCTGCGAGCCATAAGTCACCAGCAGGCCTCAGAGATGGTCCGCGTGTCCCTCGATACCTGGCTCGATCAGAAGGTCCGAGATCTCCAGCCTGAGGTCCGCCTCTTTTTGGAAGCAGGTTCAATTCTGGGGTCAACCTTTCGGACTACCATGGCGCTGGAATGCTCCGGTTTGAACCCGGACTTGGATCAATTGGCCTCGGAAGGAGCTCAGCTGCGATTCGTGAAGGAGTCAGGGGAGAGTTGCATCTGGATTCATGACCTAATTCGAGATGCTATGTTGCGATCCATTGATCCTTTACTCAATTCCACAGTCTCATCAAAGGCCGTGCTGCACATTATCAGGGGAAAGTCTCAAACACAGGAACGGCTTCTCATGTTTCCAGCATTCTTTCGAAGGGGCCACGACAGTTTGCACCTCACGGCGGAGGAGCTCGCTTCTGCCAAGCAACTGTTCTTGGCATCCTCAAATCTCATGAGGAGGATGATGAACCTTTCGGGAGCGCGAGACACCCTGGATATTCTTAGAGCATTTATGACCGAGCAGGGATTGGCCGTGCCTCACGAGATATGGATGATGAGTGCCGAGGTAGCCTTCGAGAGCGGAGAGATCGCCAAATGTATTCAGTTTCTGCAAGGGATGGGCAACAACGTTGCCCCAGTGCTGCGAACTCAGCGAGAATTGATGCTCTGTCGGTGTTTCTACGTTGCGCGCAACTTTACGGCCATTTTCAAGCGGATCAAAAGCTTTGCCAGCGTTTTGTGGCCGGCAAGACTGCTAAGCGTCCTGGGGCCCGCCGGGGTCGGATTCATTTATGCATTGCTGATCCCTTTGCTCATGCACCGCATGAAAAAACTTTCCCCCGCGAGAGTATCCCGGCGGAGGCAATTGACCGAGCACCTCCACATTGCCTTATTGTTTTTCGTGTTCCAACACTATCATACGCTCTCGGCAGCCATAGGGCTTTTATTCGTGTTCTCCTCTTTGGTGCAAAGACAATCCTTCAATTTCCCGATGGCGGGCGCAGTTGCTGGGATGTTCCAGAACCTGCCTAGATTTGCCATACGGCCGTCCGTGAGTCTCTCCGTGCTTGCCAACGAAAAGCAGCCCCTGACAGGCAATCCTTTCTGGAATGCCCGGTTTGAATTCCTCTACACCTTGTTCTACCTCCCTCACATATCAGGGGTGAAAGAAATGTGGGCGTCGTATCAGCGGTTGGTCACTCTGAACGACAGTCTCTCGGATCCGGAAGTTGAGACAATTGTCAAAATGGACCTGCGACTCATCTACTTTTGGTCCAATGTATCAATCGCATTCGTATATAAAGAGCTTCAGCATCATGCTGCGATTGCTGAAGAAAGGGGGAACGTTGGATTAGCGACGGTCCTCAAACTTCTCGATCATAATTTTGAGCCTATGATATCAGGTGGCAAGGAGCCTTATCTCTTGTTCGCGGACCCTTTAGAAGAGGCGGGTTTTTTTAAAGACTTGCACAAGAGAAAGGAGTTCTTCGTCGAATCGGGGTTCAGGTTCATACAAGCACTCTTCGCGCTTCTTGTCGGCAACTGGAAAAAGGCCCGTGACTACGTTCTGAGCGCCGCAGAGGTGCCACGGGATACATCCTATTGGATTCCTAGGATCTTCGATGGGTACATCGAATGTATTGCGCGCATTCTCGGCGATAGCTCCGACTCAATCAAGGTTCCATACCGAATCCTGGAATCGACCGCCAAGCACAACTTCATAGAATTTCAACCCTACCTGACACATGTAGACGCCGAGAGAGCACGGAGGAAAGGACTGCGCGATAGCGCCCTGCTGTTATACCAGAAGGCGCGCGCGGAGTTCCATCGACTGGATCGCCCAGTCCTGGCGGCTCTGGTGGATTGGAGAACGGGGGATCTGTTCTGGGAGCAATCCGAACAGCAAATCGCGCAGGCCTATCTGGAGCGTGCCATGCAAGGCTTCGCTGCTTGCGATATGAACTCCAGCGTGAACGCCATCCGCTCTCAGTATGGACTGGAAACGCCTGACAAGCCGGCAACGGATAGCAATAGCAACGAGTACCTGACGGTCGCCCTGCGGCTGCATCGTCTGACACTGCTAGGAAAACTGGCGGCAGAGACGGCACACGAGATCAAGAACGTCAACCACGCGATTCGTATGTCCGCCGATCTGATGCGCAATGATATCGATTCGTTGCGGGAGCAGTCGGATAATACTGCGGCTCTTGCCTCCGCGCAGCATGCCCTTCGAACGATCCAAGACTCGGCGGGCAAGATCGACCTGTACGTGAACCAGTTTCGATTGAGTGGGACCGAATCCAGCTCCAGAGCGATGGGGCCGATCGATTTGGCAGAAGTGCTTCACAATACGGTTTCGGTGATGGAGCCGGTCATCAGGCGGTACACGCGAAGGTTCAAGGATGAGCTTTCAGCGGGGCAGGCGCTGATCAGTGGTCAGGCAACAAAGATCGAACAAGTTGTAATGAACTTGATATTGAATGCCTGTGAATCGTTGGGGAGCACGGAGCAGGGGATTGTACTGAGATGGGCATCGGACAGTGAGGGGCAGCGGGTGGGGTTTGAGCTGAGCGACGAAGGGTGTGGGATATCGGAGGAGCTGCTTGGCCGGATCACGGAACCGTTTTTCACGACGAAGCGGGAGAAGGGAGGGACGGGACTGGGGCTTGCGGTGTGCAAGAGCATCGTTGAGGAGTACAAAGGGCAGCTTGAGATCCAGTCTCGACTTGGGGTGGGTACCACGGTGAGGGTACTTTTTCCCAGTAGTCATGAAAGAGGATCCGCGTGAGGCTCGCCGTTGTCGCGTGCGAACTCGACGACGAGGATTATCGCTCTTCTCCTTGAGGTTCGATAGGGCTAACAGCAAAATAGCCGCGCTGCCACAACCGGTAATCGCACGAAGTTGTCGATGAATCAACTTTCATTTACTTTTTTTAAGATTGCCAAGGATAGCCTAGTGAATCCTATCCAGGCGATCAAGTTTCAATTGGGAGGTAGGACTCTATTTGGCAAGGAAATATCGCCCGAGGGCCATATTTGATTCCCATTGTTGCAACTACGCTGGCATGATTCTTGCCTCAACTATGAAGAGGAATATCTATGCCAAACTCTGACGGTACTCAAATACTAATCATCGAGGATAACCAGACTGTAGTTGACGTAACAACGCATCTATTCCAGCGTAAAGGATGGACTCAAGTAGCGGCAGCGGCAACTGGTCGAGAAGCCTTGGAATGGGTTGCTCGACAATCATTTGGAGTAATCCTGCTTGATCTTGGGCTTCCGGATCTTTCGGGAGAGATCGTATTCGATGGGATCAAGGAGAGAAGACCCGAGATCCCAATCGTCATCGTCACCGCCAAGAATGATATTGATACTGCTGTTAGATTCATGAGCGAGGGTGCGTTCGACTACGTTCTCAAGGGAAGCGAGCCGATCCGACTCACCTCCGCGGTAGATCGCGCATTTCAGTATTACCGTAAGTCCACGGATCTTAGCGCTCTCCAGGAGAGCTTGCTGTCTTCTGGTCTGAAAAACCCCGAGGCGTTCGCTAGCATCATCACTGAGAATGATCGGCTGAAAAGTATTCTTCGCATGGCGGAGGCGGTAAGCGCCAGCGATGAGGCCGTACTCATCTCAGGGGAAACGGGTGTCGGAAAGGAGCTTCTATCCCGCGCGATCCATGACTGTTCAGGGAGGCAGGGTAGGTTCGTAGCTCTTAATGTGGGAGGGCTCGAAGACCCTATCTTCGATGACACACTTTTCGGGCACACGAGGGTGGGAGCATTCACAGGCGCCGATCAATCGCGCAAAGGATTGGCGGCAGCGGCGGAAGGAGGGACTCTTTTCCTGGACGAGGTGGGAGACTTGAAACCACAGAGCCAGGTAAAGCTTCTTCGCTTCCTGGAGTCCCGGGAGTATTTTCCGTTAGGCAGTGATTCCCCGCGCCAGAGTTCGGCACGCCTGATAGCTGCGACGAACAGCGATCTGAACGTCCTGGTGGAACGCGGTAGCTTTAGAAAAGATCTGCTCTATCGCATTTCCACATTTCACCTTGTCATCCCACCCCTACGCGAGCGACAAGATGACATACTCCTTGTTGGAAATCACATTCTCAGGACGCTCGACCGCGATCATGGAAAAAACATTCGGCTTACCTCCGGGGCAGTCAACCTCCTGCAATCCCTGCCTCTCCCGGGGAATGTGCGGGAGTTGCGCCAGATTCTTCTTCGGGCGAGGATGGCCTCAACAAACGGCGAAATCGATTGTCAAATCTTGGAGAGCCTTGGCTTTGGCTCTGCGATGCCCGCTCAGAGCAACGCGGGCAATATCCTTTTCCCCGAGACGCTACCGACTGTCCATGACGCAGTGGAAGCGTTGATCCAGGAAGCGCTTCGCCGCTCGCATGGCAAACAGAACGCCGCAGCAGCACTGATTGGTCTTTCTCCGCAGGCGATCAGCAAGCGAATCAGGAACAAGAAAGTCGACTGAACCCTTTCCGTTTGGTCTGCAGTGAAAGCGTTTTGGGTCTGCCAGTTCAACCACTTGGCGTCCTTGTTCGGGAAGCCATTCGCAGATCCGAGGGAAGCAAATGTGGCGGGTGCTGATAGAAATTTCCCCCCAGGCGCATAAGCAAAAACGCATCAGAAATCTGTCAACCTCGGTTGATTGAATCAACTTTCGTTGAGAAAACTTCGCGCGATGTCGTCAAGAAAGCGGGTCTAAACCCTTCTCCAATTTCTTGGTGAAAAAGCAGATACAAATTCATCCTGTGTTTCTACGGTCATGGCACGTATTATGCTTCTTGGCATCCGTTGACAAAAAAAGGAGATAGATATGCGATCCTCAAAAGGCATCTGGACATTTTCACGAATTGAATGTGTTCTCCTTACCTCAGTGGTGCTTGCCGTCGGTGGATGTTTGAGCGTACCGCCTTCAACCGCCTCTCAGGAAGAACGATCGTCAAGCGCAGCATCTGCTCAGCCTCATGGTGTGGCACAGGACGGAGTATTCACGCTGCCTGCCGGCGTCGCGTCGAATATTACACAGCTCACAAGGAGTGACGACGGATCGTCGTTTGCTTACGCGTATTATTCAATCGAGGGAGGTTTGCTTGGAAACTCGACGAAATGGTACGTCAGCGATGGGCTGAACACATTGGGTCCTTTTGATCAGGTTGGTGCGCTTTACTACGCGGCGGACAACAGGACGCTGGTCTTCAGCGCTCAGATCGAGGGAAAATGGTATGTCTATCAAGGAAATTCAAAAAAGGGCCCATTTGACAATATTTCATATGTCTACGGCTACTCCGTAGGAAACGAGCTTGCATACACCTTTCAATCCAACGGCAAATGGTTTGCCGTTTCCGGAAAGGATACGAAGGGGCCATTCAATGAAATTCGTATTGGCCCGTTTTTCACCGCTAAAGACATGATAGCCTATGTCGTACCTGATGGCAATAACCTTGCCCTGTACATCGGAAATCAAAAGATCGGTCCCTTTCAGAAGGTCTGGGCGTTTACAGTGACGGATGACGGGAAGGTGCTCTTTTATGGAATTCCTACAGGGGCATTTGGCCCTGCGGGCGGATTCTATCTCTATGAGGGAGATACCAAACGAGCAGGGCCTTTCCAAAGTGTTCAGAACGCACTTGCCTACAACGCCAAAGATCATGCATTTGCAATTGCAACCGGCTCTCCCGCTATTCTCCAATATGGAAACGAACAATTGGGACCTTACGAATCCATAGTCGGGATCACGTTCTCTCCAGATGGAGCAACTCTTACCTATTCGGCCAAGAGTGACGACAAATGGTACCTGTTTGTCGGAGGGCAGAAGGCGGGGCCCTTCGACGACGAGGTTGGGCCTCAGTTCTCCCCTGACGGCAAGTCTCTGGCATTCGCGGCCAAGATTGGAAGCAATTGGAACGTCTATGTCAACGGCATGACGCTCGGGCCGTTCGAAGATCACGGCGGAATAACGTTTTCTCCGGACGGCCAAATCCTGTTATATGGAGCTCGTACCTCGGGAAAGTGGTTCCTGTACGAGCACTCCGTCAAGAATCCAACCAACAACGACGAGGAGATCGCCGGTCCTTTTGACAACTCACTATCAGGTTATTTCTCCTCCGACGGGGCAATAATCGGGTATTGGGCCTTCACCAACGGCAACGAATACAGCTTCGTTCTCGTCGATGGCCATCAGTGCGTCGGAGGGGTATTCAACGACAGGCTCACGTACGTGAATGGCGAAAAGATCGTCCTGAAGTAGGAAGAGGAAAGTCACAGGCGTCGGAGCCGAGCATTTCTCCTTGTCAGGCAACGCGGCTGGTTTCCGCGTTGCCGCGCCCTATGGTTAGACGTTTGACGTATACAGCCTGGCTGACCGACCGCGGTCTCCTCACACGCCACAAGAAAACACACCAATGAGCTGTCAACCTTAGTGGATTGAATCAACCCTTGTTGAGGAGAACGCGCACGGCGACTTCAGGAGCAATACTCATAACAGGCTCCAATTCCTTGCAGAGGAAATAGATACAATTCTTCCTGCGTCTTTCAGTTCATGGCACAGATCATGCATTAGCGGAATAGGTGAGAGGAAAGAGCATCGGGCCGACTGGAAAACGCATGGAATAATGACTATGAGTTCACGGCTGGTGACTCTCTCTATCAGACCTATTGGAACAGCGGGGTATTCGGGATAGCGGGTCTTGTCTTTAGATTCTGATTTGGACACGGAGCCGGGAAAAGGCG
Organism: uncultured Spirochaetota bacterium; assembly: GCA_963845535.1. Taxonomy (GTDB): domain Bacteria; phylum Spirochaetota; class Spirochaetia; order SZUA-6; family Fen-1364; genus Fen-1364. Next base: position 47,934 of record CAWJSK010000008.1, on the reverse strand, counting down.
GACGACGAAAGCCTGTTCGGAAGCTCGCAGGGTTGGTGATTTACTGAAAAACGGAAGGAGTGAGTCAATGCGAAAATCTTTGTTAATTTCCATTTTGGTCTTAGCGCTCTCCAATTTCCCAAGCGCAAATCTTCATGCCCAGTCGAGCGTTCAGTGGGGCGCATGGCAGGTCTTAACGTCAGATTTGTCGATATCGTTTTCGAGCGTTATGCCGTTAGCGCCTGAAAAGAACTCAGTAACATGGAAGTTTATGAACACAGGGTCTCGAGTAATAGAATACATAGAGTACACGTGGGAAGACAGGGATGGCCATCATGGCGGGGGATACTACAATACCCTCCAACCAGGAAAAGTTGGAGGAGGGTGGATGGGGGCGGATTTCGGGCCATTGCCGATTAGCAATTTCACCGTTACTAAAATCCATTACAAAGGTGAATGAAGGATAAACAAACGGCGCGTTGGGCTCGTCTTTTGACTGAAGGTTAAAAATGAAAATACTGAAGCCAGGATTTAGTCATAATGATGACCGCCCCGATCGTAGTATCGTAGGCTGCGCGGAGATCGGGTGAAAGGAAAGCAGATGCGGCGCTGGCCATCAACTTTTTGCGGGCAAATTGCGCACCGGATGAAGAATGGAGCTTACACTGATTTTTGAAGGAACTCCTGGATATGTGAAATCGTCTCTTCGGCTCTTTCCCAAAGGAAGCCGTGGGTGCCGCCGCGTATCTGGATGACCTGAGTTGAGGGCGCCAATACGTGAAACCATTCCGCGTCTTCGTCGCGGACACAGGCGCCGTACTTCCACTCCCCCCGAAGGACGAGCGTCGGACACCGGAGTTTTTTCAAAGCTGCATCCATGTCCACCCCGGCCCCCATCCTGTCTTCGAGAGCTGCGCCAACTGTGCCCGCATCCACGCGGCTCACGCGCAAGGCCATGGCGCGAAGTCCGTCTTCGCCTGCATCCGGCTCTCGAAGCCGACAGGCTTCCACTACCTGATCCAGGGTGGGATGGTCCTTCATAGTCTCATGCACCCAGCCAAACCAATCCGCCACTCCTGAATGGATGCCGACGGGAGCATTCCGAACGTAGACTGGTGGGTCCAGAAGAATCAAACCGCGAACCATGTTGAGTTTTTCAGCCGCGCACAGCAAGGCTGTCAGAGCGCCTAGCGAGTGCCCGAGAAGGACGGCGGGGCCGCTGATTTTCTCCAGGAATGAAAGGATGTCCCGTTTGTAGTCCACAAGGCTGTACCTGCCATCATCCCTGCCTGACTTCCCGTGCCCACGCAGGTCGCAGGCGTACGAGTGCCAACGGCCCGACAGTCGGGACATAAGGTCTCTGAACCCAAGCCAGTCCGCCGTAAGGCCGTGGAGCATGACGATGCTGCGCGGAGCGTCGGGACGCTCTGCGTCGGGGCTATCCGCGCCAGGGCCGTCAGCAGCCGGGCCGTCAGCAGCCGGGCCTTCCCCGCCAGGTCCCTCCGCGTAGTTGAGCGTGATCTCGCCGGTGTCAAAAGTCTTTTCAGTCAGGAGCTTTTGCATTCAGTCGAACTCTCTTCGAGGAGCGGACTGTTCAGCGCCCACGCGCCCCGCCACGATGTCCGCCATGTAGTAGTTCTCTCCGCGGACGGGGCTGCCCGCCAATCTGCGCAGCATGGAGATCTGCCCGACATGCGTCAAGGCATCAGCGATTGGCCCCTGGAAGATCTGACCCGCCGAGGTGACAAGCGGTTCGTCCGAAGCAAGGAAATCGTCGAGCAACTTCAAGTTCTGGAAAAAGCGCGACACCTGCTCAGCCCACGAAGCCTGGGCTGATTCCGCGTATCGTCGACCGTCCTTTGCCAGGTGATATGCCCAATCGATCAGGTCCCCCATATGCCAGAGGATTTCCAACGGCGTTCTGCTCGAAGTACCGACGCGGTAGCCCGCGACTTCTTCCGAAGCATCGCGGATGGTCTTGCCGCCCCGGTAGGCAAGAGTTGCCACCGTGTGCCTGAGCATCTCGCGCGCCGCGTCCTTGTCATGTGCCATGGTCCACCACCTTTCGAACCGATCTTTCCCTTGAGCGTCGCACACTATCACTGAGCGTCGCATACTATCACGGCCCTGGAAAAAGTTGACAGCGCCGTGGGCAGCCCTCATACTCGGCGTATGAGGGAAGAGGCGCCCGGCTCTCGAAAAATGTTCCCCAGCTTCGGCAGGGACTTCGTCTTCGGGGCTGCCGCTGCGGCATATCAGATCGAAGGCGCCTGGAATGCGGACGGCAAAGGACAGTCAATCTGGGACGCCTTCGCGCACACCCGCGGGAAGATCAAGACGGGAGAGAACGCGGACACGGCCTGCGACCATTACAACCGTTACCGCCAGGACGTCGCCATCATGAAGGAGCTGGGGCTGAACGCGTACCGTGGGTCAATCGCGTGGACGCGCATTCTCCCGGATGGCGCGGGCACGGCGAACCAGCCAGGCCTCGATTTTTACTCACGGCTCACGGATGCGCTCCTGGAGGCCGGCATCACACCCTGGTACACGCTGTTCCACTGGGACCTGCCGCTGGCTTTGCAGAAAAGACTCGGCGGTTTCCGCAACCGCGACATCGCGGAGATTTTTGCCGATTATGCGGAGGTCGTGGTTCGCGCCTTGGGAGACAGGGCGACCCATTGGATCACGATCAACGAACCGTTCGAATACACGTTCTTCGGGCACGTGCTCGGCGCCATGGCGCCCGGCCTCAAGAACCCTCTCGCCTATTTTCCGGTCATGCACAACGTGCTTCGCGCACACGGGGCGGCCGTGGCCAGGATCAGGGCAGATAGCCCGGGAGCCACGGTGGGAATAACCTTGAGCCAGACTCCGGTGGTTCCCGCTTCTGAAAGCGAAAAGGACAGGGAGGCCACCGAGGTGGCGGACGCTTTCCTCAACCACATTGATCTGTCACCCATCATCAAGGGTTTCTACCCGCCCATCCTCCGGGAACGGGCGCGCACGCTCTTCCCCAGGATCCTGCCAGGCGACATGGCGTCTATTTCCCAGCCCGTTGACTTTATCGGCCTCAACTACTACACGCGGGAACGCGCCAATTACGCCTGGTATGTCCCTTTCATTCACGCGTGGGTCTCCGGCAAGGACGCGGCGCCCGCGGAGTTCGAGAAGGACGGGGTCCAGTACACGGCAATGGGACAGGAAGTCTATCCGGAAGGCCTTTACGGGCTTGCCATGATGATGAAGAACCAATACGGCAACCCGTGCGTGTACATCACGGAAAACGGCGCCGCATTCGAGGATCAGCTCGAAGGCAATGAAGTCCATGACCCAAAGCGCACGGGCTACCTGAGGAGCTATCTGGAAGCCCTGTCTCGCGCCGTGGCGGAGGGCGCGGACGTGCGCGGCTATTTCGTCTGGAGCCTCCTGGACAACTTCGAATGGGCACAGGGGACGCGGCCAAGGTTCGGCATTGTGTACGTGGATTACCCCAGCCAGCGAAGAGTCATCAAGGATTCCGGTAAATGGTACGCGCAGCTCATCCGGGAAACCCGGGCCCAGGGCGGGGACAAGGGGATCAGCACGGGCCGCGCAACCGCCCCGCGGGCATAAAAGAAGCGGGATGGGCGAAAGGAGGTGAAACGTCCCGTCCCGCTTGTGAAAACTGAATTACCAAAAATAAAACGTCAAAACTCTGGAAAAGTTACATCGGCAAAAGCGCGATCAGGCAGGCAACCAGGGACGCTTGTGGCCGGTGAACCAATCACAGTACTATTAAGGTTGTCGATGGAGTGAGAAACCGCATGAAGAGGATCGCCCTTCCCATGCTTGCCGTCATTTCCCTGACCGCACAGGTGACCGCTGAGGACTTTTTCGACCTCGTCTCAAAAAGCACTCCCGAGCTTGTTCAGGCCGCCATCACCTCGGGGGCGGTGGTTGATGACAGGGACAAATACGGACGCACCCCGCTCATGTTCGCGGCGCGCTACAACGCGAATGCCGGGGTCATCATGGTGCTGTTGGAGGCGGGCGCGCAGGTCAACGAGAGGGACAAGGGCAACAGGACGCCCCTGATGTTCGCCGCCGCGGGCAACGAGAACCCTGACGTCGTGGCGGAGCTCATCAAGGTGGGCGCGGGCGTGGCGGATCGTGACGAAGACGGGATGACTCCGCTCATGAACGCCGCCTCGGGGAACGACAATCCCGAGGTGATCCAGCTTCTCGTGAAGGCAGGGGCAAGGACGGACGACAGGGACGGACACGGGCGCACGCCGCTCATGTTCGCGGCCCGGGACAACCCGAAGCGTGAGATCATTGACGCGCTGCTGAAGGCAGGGGCGAAGTTCGATGACAGGGACAGGAGCGGCGTCACGCCGCTTATGTTCGCGGCAATCAGCAACCCGAACCCGGACGTCCTGACGGCGCTCCTGGAGGCGGGGAGCCGGGTGGACGCAAAGGATGCCAATGGGATCACCCCTCTCATGTATGCCGCGTATCACAATGAGAGCCCCGGGGTGATCGACATCCTGCTCAAGGCGGGGGCCCGCATTGATGACAGGGACAAGTACAACCGTACTCCGCTCATGTTCGCGGCTGGCTTCAACTCCAACCTTGAAATCCTGCAGGTCCTCATGAAGATGGGGGCAAGCGTGGAGGACAAGGACTGGGAGAACCATACCCCGCTCATGTGGGCCGCGTACAACAACTCCAACACGAAGGTGGTGACGGCGCTCCTTCAGGCCGGCACGAATGTCGAGGACAAGGACACCAACGGCTACACGCCCCTGATGTGGGCCGCCTACAACAACGGGAACCCTGACATCCTGAAGATGCTCCTGGACGCCGGGGCCAGCGTGGAGGACAGGGCGCGCAATGGGTTCACGCCCCTCATGTTCGCCGCCAAAAACGCGAAGCCTGAGGTGATCAGGACTCTCCTTGCCGCGGGCGCCCGTATTGATGACCGGGATTCCAACGGCGGGACGCCGCTCATGTCCGCCGCGCATGACAACCCCAACCCTGAGGTCGTCTCCGCCCTCCTGGATGCCGGGGCGGACGTGGCGGACCGGGACAACAACGGCGGGACACCTCTGATGTCCGCGGCATACAACAACTCAAACCCTGACGTCCTGAAGACGCTCCTTGCCGCCGGGGCCGACATCAATGAGCAGGACAACGACGGAATGACAGCCCTCATGTGGGCGGCGCGGCACAACCAGAACCCTGAGCTCGTTTCGGTGCTGCTCAAGGCAGGGGCCAACGGGAAGCTGACAAGCAATGAAGGAAAGACCGCCTTTCAGTACGCGGATGACAACGCAAAGCTTCGGGACACCCCCCAGTACTGGGACCTGAACAAAGCCAGGTTCTGACCGCCCTCCGCGCCAAACCGTCGTTTCAACGAAAAGAGAGTTGCTCATGAAGACCCGAAAGACTGTCACCGAGCGCTACTACAAGTTCCTCACGGGCCAGCCCGTGGACCGGATTCCCGATATCGAGTTCGGCTACTGGCCCCAGACCGTCCGTCGATGGATGAAGGAAGGGCTGCCACGCAGCCTGGAGGAATGGTGGTACAGCGAGCGGGAAAGGATCAACGAGAAAGACGCCCAGGAAGTCCTGGTCAGGAAGCTGGACAGCTTCTTCGCCTTCGATACAAGCGGAGAGGAGATCCTTCTCCGCATCCACTTCAACCCCGGCTTCCCCCCGGAGGTCATTGGCACGGACGGGGACAAGACCCTCATGCGTGACCAGGATGGGGTGATCTCGGAGAGATACCTCAGCAATGTCGATGAAAGCTCGATCCCCCACTTCGTGAGCTTCCCCGTGCGCACCCGTGAGGACTGGAAGTGCATGCAAAAGCGTTACCAGGCTGATGATCCCACCCGCAGCTTCCCGGAAGCCGAGCTTGCGCGGATCAGGGCCGTAGCGCAGTCCGGGCGGATGATCTCCGTGGGAATGCAAGGTTTCTACGGACAGCTTCGGAACTGGATGGGCTTCGAGAACCTGTCACTCTGCTTCTACGATGATCCCGCCATGGTGGAGGAGATGGCGATGTCGTGGGCCGAGCTGTGCGTCTGCCAGATCCGAAAGCTCCCTGCGGACATCCCCGTGGACTACGTGGGCTGGTGGGAGGACATGGCGTCCAAGAACGGTCCGTTCGTGAGCCCGGACCAGTTTCGCCGCTTCTTCCTGCCCGCCTACAAGCTCGTAATGGAAGAGGCGGGCAAGAGGGGATGCGCCCTTTCCCTTGTGGATTGCGATGGGAACCCCGAGGCCCTGATACCTTTGTGGTTGGAGGCGGGAGTGAACATCATGTTCCCCTTGGAAGTAACGGAAGGAGCCGACCACATGGCGTGGAGAAAGAAGTTCGGCAAGGAGCTTCTCCTGCGCGGAGGAATCAGCAAAGAGGCCATAGCCGCGGGCGGGGCATCCACCGAAAAGGAAATCGAACGGATCAAACCGTTGATTGAATCCGGAGGGCTACGTGCCCCATCTTGACCACCTCGCGCCTCCCAACATCAGCTACAAGGACTACCTGGAATACCTGAAAAAAAAGAGACGGGCCATCGGACGGCCGCTGTAGGCCGCGGTAGGCGCCTGTGAGCCGCTCTGTAAGCCGCTGAAAGCGCCCGTGAGCCGCCGATGCAGCCGGCGCGGGCGCCGCGCTGTGGCGGCAGCGGCGGGACCCGGAGTATACTGGCTCCGTGGTCTCGGCTCTTCGACGGTTCAATATTGGTTTCATTCTCCTCGTGTGCGTCCCGGCGCTCCTGGTTTCCGTGATACTCTCCCAGCTCTATCTCTCTGCGCTCTTCTCCACGGTTGCCGGGCAGACGGAGGCCGTGGTCGAACAGATCACGAAAAACATCGCGAACGAAGTAGACGGCGTTTCCATCCTCACCTCCGCTTTGTTCCACGACCTTGAGTTGCGCGCCCTTGCAGACACCTATGAGCAGGCCCGCGGGTCCGGCGCGAAGCTGATCGCGGGCAACCGGCTGGGTGACAAGCTCCTGAGCTTCTTCACGTATTCCAACAGAGTCGGCGAAGTGCTCGTTTCCATGAAAGATGGCCAGTTCTACTCGTACCAGAACTATTCCAAGACGAGGTCGATCGGAAGGATCGATCCGGCTGTCTATACGCGGGCGCGCCGGCAGGCAGGCACAATCTACCTGCTGGACCAGGTGACAATTCCGGGAGGCAACCCGAACGAGTACATGCTTTCCCTTGTTGTCTGCACCTCGGCGCAGGATTATGACACCCAGATAGACGCCGTCATGGCGAGGTTCCGCATCCCCTATTTCGACAGCCTTCGCTCCCGGCCCGCCTCACGGGCAGCCGGTGACGTGGTCATCTACAGCCGTGAAGGGAAAGTCCTCCTCACGAGCCTGCCGCAGACTGCCGGCCTCGATTCTCCGGAGGCGCTTGAGCCGCTGCGGCAGAAAGCAGGGACAAGCGCGGAGACCGCCTCCTTTCGGCAGGTGCGGTTCGCGGGAAAGACCTGGCTGGCAAGCTCCCTGCTGATGGATTCCACCGGGTGGACGGTGGTGGTCCTTGTGGACAAGGCGGCCATTACGGGCCGTATTACCTCCTATCAGTGGTATCTGTACCCTGCTCTCGCCCTGCTTGTCGGCCTTTTCTTCCTCTACGCTCACCTCATCACCGTAGAGCGTGAGGAGCGGGAGCGGGAGCGCATGAAAGCTGATCTGGAAGCGCTGCGCTTCCAGATCGATCCCCATTTCGTGTCCAACACGTTGAGCTCCATCAGGCTCATGGCGCGCGCCGCCAAGGCTGACGGAATTGCGGACATGACGCAGTCCCTCATGCGCGTCCTGGCGGACAGCTACTCCAGCACGGGCCCTATGACAACGCTTTCCCACGAGATTGCCAACGTCGCCAGCTACGTCGGGATCATGAAGGTCCGCTTCGGGGAAACCTTCGACGTGGAGTGGAGCATCGGCGAGGAAACGAAAGACCTCATGGTGCTGAAGATGATCCTGCAGCCAATCATGGAAAACGCAATTCTTCATGGAATCTCTCCGGCAGGGCGGCGCGGTTCAATCTCCGTCTCCTCCCGCGTGGAGAAAACTCCCGTCCAGCCCGCGGCGCGCGCGCTGCGGAACGGCTTTACTGCTGTCCCCGGCCGGCGGCTCCTGATCGAAGCCCGGGATGACGGAGTCGGCATGAGCGAGGAGCTGGCCAGGTCGGTCCTCGAGCCGGAAAACGGCAACGGCGCCAGGGCCGGAAGCGCCGGCCTGCACCGCATTGGGCTTGCGAATGTCCACCAAAGGATCCGATTGAACTTCGGTGATCCCTTCGGGCTGGAAGTGAGCAGTGTCCCCGGCTCGTATACGCTCGTCAGGTTCGTCCTGCCGGTCATGAAGCAGGAGGCGTGAGCGGATGCACGGCGTCCTGATCGTGGACGATGAGCCCTTTGTCCGCCTCTCCCTGGCCAGCATGCGCGCCTGGGAGGAGGATGGTTTCGACCTGTCCCACGAGGCCTCCAACGGCAAGGAAGCCCTGGAGGTGCTGGCCAACCACCCCGAGATCGACATCGTGCTGCTGGATATTTCCATGCCCGTCATGGACGGGATCGAGTTCCTCAAATGCGCTCCCAATGGGGGCGTGGCCTCCCGGGCGGTCATTGTGCTTTCCGCCTATGACGACTTCCACCTGGTGAGGACCGCTTTCACGCTCGGGGCGGTGGACTACGTGCGCAAGGAGGAGATGGAGGGGGATTCGCTCCTTGCGGCGCTGAAAAAGGCGGCGGCCGGCATCGACAAATCCCGGGACAGCGGTTCCTCGGTCATAGAACGCAGGCAGGTGGAGTTCCTCAGGTCGCAGATGCTGCGTGATCTTCTGGCCGAGTCTCCCGCGGGAGACTCGGCGGCGGCGCTTGCAAGCCTCGGAGTGACCCTGGCTCCGCCCTTTTTCCTGGGCGCGTTCTGGATCGGGGACTTCCCGTCGGTTGCCGCCCGTTACCGAGACGAAGGCCTGGATCGTTTCTGCTCCATGGTCGAGCGATCCCTGGCGCAGGTCCTTTCCAAGCGCGGGACAGGCCACGTGGTCACCGTCCGACCTGACCACGCCGTGGTCTTCTTCCACGGCGCCGAGGAGACGGCCGGCACCTACTGCTCCGATGCAAAGGAGTACCTGGAGCGTTACCTTTCCGTCCGCGTCAGCTTCTCCCTGAGCGCGCCCTGCTGCAACCTTGGCGACGTGCGGCCTGCCTATCAGGCGGCCATGTCCCACCGCGGGGTCGAGTCTCGGATCATCGTGCTCGCCAAGCGGTTCATCCGGGAAAGTTTCGCCGACGCGGAGCTCTCCCTGGCGGCGGTTGCCGACAAAGCCGGCGTGTCGAAGAACCATCTGAGTTGGGAGTTCGCCCGGGAGACAGGGGAAACGCTCACGGAATACGTTGCTCGAGTGCGGATCGAAGAAGCGAAGAGACTCTTCTCGACGACCCGGCTCAAGGTGTACGAGGTGGCGGAACGGGTGGGATTTCTGAACGTCGAGCATTTCAGCCGTGTTTTCAAGAAAGTGACCGGAACCAGCCCGAGCGCCTGGACGGGGAACGATTCCCGTCCCTGAACGGCCGTATTTCGGAAAATCCGTCAAACTTCCGGAACCGGAGTCATTCACGGCCGCCTGAGGGCGTGGGATAATGCCTCATCCCTGAGACAGAAGGAGGAAAGAATGAAGAGAATTGTAGTGGCTCTTCTGGCGCTGTGCATTGCAGGAGCGCTGGGGGCCCAGGCGAAAGTCACCTTGAAGATGGGTGACAACCTCTCGGATCGCTCCACCGGGTGGGGCGCGGTGGTGGAGCAGATCAACACCGAGTTCAAGGCAGCCAACCCCGGTGTGGACATCGTCACGGAGAGCTACCCTGACCAGCCCTACCAGCAGAAGATCAAGATCTACGCCACGGCGAAACAGCTCCCGGACGTCTTCAAGTACTGGAGCTTCTCCACGCTCCTGAAGCCCCTGGTGGACAGCGGCTTCGTGACGGAGCTGAACAAGGCGGATTTCGCGAAGTACGGCTACGTTCCCGGCTCCCTGGAAAGCAATGTCTGGGGCGGCAAGCTCTACGGCATTCCCGTCTCCGCGGATTTCTGGGTGATTTATTACAACCAGAAGCTGTTCAAGGACGCGGGGGTGACCGTGCCGACCACCATCGAGGAACTGGAAGCCATGGCTCCCAAGTTCAAGGCCAAGGGGATCATCCCCATCGTCACCGACGGCAAGGACGCGTGGCCGCTCTCCATTACGTATGACGTGCTCTGCGAGCGCGTGAACGGGGACTTCTCCCGTCAGCAAGCGGCACTGGATCGCAAGGCGAAGTTCACCGACCGTGACTTTGTCGAGGGCGCGCGGCAGTACGTCAAGTTCATGCAGTCGGGCCTGTTCTCGGATGACCTGACGGTCTCCGACTATGGCGCCTCCCGCAACCTCTTTGGTCAGGAGAAGGCAGCCATGTACATCATGGGCCCCTGGGAAATGGGGCTCGCCACCGACCCGAACTTCTCGGATGAGTTCAGGGCCAATGTGAATGCCTTCAAGTTCCCCGTGCTGAAGAACGGCAAAGGGAAGGTCGACGACCTCGAGGCATGGTTCGGCGGCAACTACGTCATCAGCTCCGCCTCGAAGTACCAGGACCTCGACCTGAAATATCTCAAGTACTACGCGGAGCGTTTCCCGGTGCTGGCATGGGAGAAGCATGCGGCGTTCCCGGCGCAGAAGATCACGACGCTGGAATCCGACACGCCCGTGGCCAAGACGCTCGTCAAGATTCTGGCGGACGCCAGGAAGACGAGCGGCACCACGACCATCGACCGTTCCACTCCACAGTTCAAAGAGGACCACCAGAACTTCATCCGCGAGCTCTCTTCGGGCCTCATCACGCCCGAAGAGTTCTGCAAGAAGATCGACGCTTCCGCGGAAACAGCCTCGCAGCAGCAGTGAAAGACCTGGAGTGAAAGGTCTTTTCGGAAATGAGAAGGTCTCGGCAGCACTCGTGCTGCCGGGCCTTCTTGTCATCATCTTCTCCCTTGTGGTCCCCGTGGGGTTTGCCGCATACTACAGCCTGACGGACTGGGCGGGGTTCGGCAAGTTCCACTCCGTGGGCCTTGAGAACTACCGCCAGATCCTGACCGCGGATCCCGTGTTCTGGCGGTCTCTGATGAACGCCTTCATCCTCATGGTAGTCACCATCTGCATCCAGAACCCGGTCGCCTTTGCCCTGGCCGCGGTCCTCTCCCACATCACGGAAAGAGCCTCCCGGTTCTTCCGGACGGTGTTTTTCATCCCCGCGGTCCTCTCCCTGGTGGTGGTGGCCAAGCTCTGGGTCAGTATCTTCAACCCGACGTACGGGATCCTGAACAAGGTTCTCATTGCCGTAGGTCTCAAGTCTCTCGCGTTTTCCTGGCTTTCCAACCCGCATACGGCGCTCGGGGCGGTGATCTGGATCATCATCTGGCAGGGGTTCGGCTGGGCGCTGCTGTTCTACTACACGGGCCTCATGACCGTGCCCCGGGAAATCGAAGAGGCAACCCGGGTGGACGGCGCCGGCTGGCTCCAGGCGTATCTCAGGGTCATCATCCCCTTCATGTTTCCCGTGATTTCGGCAGTCCTGGTGATCGACGTGATCTCCAGCCTGAAGCAAATGGAGATGATCTTCCTGTCCACGGCGGGCGGCCCCGGAATGCTCACCCAGTTCGTCTCTGTATACCTTTACCAGAAGGCGTTCAGCGCCGGCCAGTACGGCTACGGCAATGCGCTCTCCGTCCTCTTTGTCGTTGTGGCCGTGGGCGTCACTTTGGTCGTGCAGCGCCTTCTCAGGGGAAACGATGACGCTCAGTAGGGAGCCCGTATGATTGCCAAGAGCTTGCCCGGAACAAAGGGCCTTCCGGCCGTCGCGGTTGCGGGCAAATCAATCCTTCTCTTCTTTCTCATCGTTTTGGCGCTCCTCCAGGTGTTTCCCCTCTTATGGGTTTTCGATTATTCCATCCTGAAATCCGGGGACCTTTTCGGACCGGAGCTCCTCAAGATCACCAACCACCCACAGTGGGGGAACTACCAGCGGGCGTGGGTGAATGGAAAAATCCTCAGGTACTTCATCAACAGCACCATCGTCGTTGTCGGGTCCGTGCTCGCATCCACCGTCATTTCCTTTTGCAGCGCGTACGCCATCACACGGATGAAAGGAAAGCTGGTACCTCTGGCGCTCGTGGCGGTCACCCTGGGCATGGTCGTGCCCATCCATACCACGCTGCTGCCCAACTTCATCTGGTTCAATTACTTCCATCTTATCGACACACACCTCGGGCTCATCATCCCGTATGTCGCGTTCACGCTGAGCTTCAACACGCTGATCTACATTGGCCAGTTGCGAACGCTTCCGCGTTCGATGGAAGAATCGGCATTCATCGACGGGTGCTCCTGGCCTCGCATCCTCTGGAGCATCGTGGCCCCCATGTCGGTTCCCGCCACCATTACCGTCTTCGTGATGACGTTCCTCAATAACTGGAACGAGTTCATCATGGCGTATACGTACCTGGCAACCGACAACTTGCGGACTCTTCCGTTCGCCATCATCAAGTTCCAGGGGGAATACAGTTCCGACTACGCAATCCAGTTCGCCTGCATGTTCCTGGTGGCCTTGGTTCCTTTGGTGCTGTACTTCATATTCTCGCGGCGCATCATGGCCGGGGCCACGGCAGGCGCTCTCAAGGGATAGGGGCAAGCGTTCAAAGGCTTTCAACAGGAGTCAAACGATGTCGATTCAAGGGAGGCTCGAGTTCCCGCAGGGGTTCCTCTGGGGGACGGCAACCGCCGCGTATCAGATCGAAGGCGCATGGGACCAGGACGGCAAGGGAGAGTCCGTCTGGGACAGGTTTGCGTCCACCCCGGGAAAGATTGCGGACGGCAGCGACGGCCGCGTTGCCTGTGACCACTACCATCGCTTTGCCTGGGACTTCGACCTCATGAAAGAGCTGGGGCTTCACAACTATCGGTTCTCACTCTCATGGCCGCGGATCATACCCGACGGCCGAGGGTCGGTGAACCCGAAAGGCCTTGCGTTCTACGATCGGTTGGTTGACGAGATGCTGGCGCGGGGAATCCGCCCGTTTGCCACCCTGTTTCATTGGGACCTGCCCCAGACGCTCCAGGACGCGGGCGGCTGGACCAACAGGGCCACCGTTGACGCGTTCCTCCGATACACTGAGGCAGTCACGAAGGCGCTCGGGGACCGGGTAAAGGACTGGATGACCCATAACGAGCCGTGGGTGGTGGCATATGTCGGCCACTTTTTCGGTGATCATGCCCCCGGGATGCGGGACCTGAAGACGGCGCTCGCCGTAGCGCATGGGATCCTCCTTTCCCACGGGAAAGCGGTGCCGGTGATCCGCGCCCATTGCCCCGGCGCTCGGGTGGGGATCGTCCACAACCTCGAATGGGTGGAGCCGGCCTCCCCAAAGGAAGAAGACGTTGCCGCCGCCATGCGCCATGACGGCGCTTTCAACAGATGGTTCCTTGATCCGGTGTTCCGGGGGAAGTACCCCGGCGACATGACCGCGTGGTTTGCGGACTCACTGCCGGAGATCAGGAGCGGGGACTTGGAGGAGATTTCGGCGCCCATCGATTTCCTCGGGGTGAACTACTACACGCGCAGGATCATGGCGCATGATCCCGCCGGACGGGGCACGCAGGGCCGAAGCGTCCTGGCGGCCCGGCAGGTGCACTGGCCGTTCGTCCCGCGGGCTGACTTCGAGGAGTGGGAGATGGCGCCGGAAGGGCTCTACCGCCTGCTCCTTCGGGTGGCGCGCGAATACCGGCCCGGCTACCTGTACGTGACGGAGAACGGAACGTCCCTTCCTGACGAGCCCGGCCCGGATGGAGCGGTCCATGACCCGGTGCGCTCGCGCTATGTGGCGCGGCATACGGCCGCGGTGCGTCAGGCAATTGCGGACGGGGCGGATGTGCGCGGCTATTTCCTCTGGTCGTTCATGGACAACTTCGAGTGGGGCTTCGGCTTCACCAAGCGCTTCGGGATGGTCCACGTGGATTACCGGACGCAGAAGCGGACCGTGAAGGACTCAGGCAAATGGTACGCGAAAGCGGTCAGGGAGAACGGCTTCCCTCGTGCCGACGCATCAGCGCCGGATTGATGCTTAGCCGCCGCCCTGGGTCTGTTGTTGCATCAAGGCACTGGCCACGTTCAGCGGCGGAAGCGCTTTCTCCAGTCCCGGGCGGAGCTTCTCCAGCCACGGGGGCAGCTTCAATTGCGTGCCCAGGGAATCCAGCGGCTCATCCCGGGTGAAACCGGGGGGGTCCGTGGCAATCTCGAAAAGTATCCTGTTGGGCTCATGGAAATACACGGAGTGGAAATAGAGGCGGTCGATGACCGGCGTGGCAGGCGCGCCCGTGGCCACAACCGCCGCGCGAAGCGCCCGCTGCTCTTCATCGTCTTTTGCCCGCCAGGCGATGTGGTGCACGGCGCCCACACCCACGCGGCCCGGGCTCTGCGCCGGCGCATTCACAATCTCCACGCGGGTGCCCATGCCCTCCCCGCCGGCGCCGCCGCGGGGCGCTGAAAGCACAAGCCTGCCCTCTGCTTCGCCGGCGCTCTGCAGGCCAAGGACGTTCGAAAGAAACTCCGCAGTGATGTCCGCGTTCTCCACCGTCAGTGTGGCGGAATGGAATCCTCGAATTGCATCCTCCTCAGGGACCTGGTCCGTCCACGCAAACGAAGACGGCCTGTCACCGGCTTCCGCCAGCTCGAGGGCAAGGCCGTCAGGATCATGAAACGCAATCCGTGTCTCAGGACCGATCTTCTTTTCTCGGTCCAATTCAACGTGCAGCCGTTGGAGCCGGTTCCGCCAGAAGCCGAGCGCCCCGTCAGGAACAGAGAAAGCGATGCCTGTCACCTGCCCGGCTCCGGCACGGCCCTTGAGACCCGACGACGTCCACGGAAAGAACGTCAGAATGGTCCCCGGCGTCCCAGCCCCGTCCGCAAAATAGAAGTGGTAGGTTTCAGGGTCATCGTAGTTGACGGTCTTTTTTACGAGCCTGAGCCCGAGGACCCCGGCATAGAACTCCAGGCTCCTCTGCGGATCCCCGGCGATTACGGTGATGTGGTGAATGCCGGCACTCGCGCCCCTCATTCCCGGCTCCCTTGCTGTAATGTACTGCATACCTTTCTGCAGGAACAAGGGTTGAGCGATGGCGGCAGGGCCGGCGCGCGCCTTTACATATACTTGCCATAACAGAGAAAATTGATATAATCATGCAACATAAAAGGAGGCATTCAGTGAAGTATCTACTCCCGGCTATCGGCGCTTTCGTCCTTGTTCTTTCGTCCTGCTTCAGCACGGGCGGCGAAAGCACCCCGGTCTACCAGTCGCACGCGCCCGAGGTCCGTGGTGAGCGCGCAATTTCATCGAACATCGAGCTCGCCAAGGAAGTGGACCTGGAAAGCTCGATCCTCGGCGTGTTCTATTCCCACGAGGTCTACCAGAGCGGCGACGTGCAGACCATCCTCTTTGCGCGCCGTGACAAGGGTGGGCCTGAGAAAGGGACCATGGACGACTTCGACCTGAGCGAAACAACGTCCATGAGCGTCGACCAGGCCAAGAAGTTTCTCAGCGCCATCGACAACTACCTTTCCATGGACATCAAGTCGCTTTCGCCTTCCAAGATGTACAATTTCGAGCTGTATTCGGGTACCCTGGACATGACGGCGGGGACTGAAAAATACCGGCCGTTCCAGGACATCACGTTCGTGGTCGTGTGTTCCGTGACAAACACCAAGAAGGTGTTCAAGACCGTTTTCCCCAGCACCGCCTATGATGGATACGGGAGGCGGTATGTCACGTATTCAACCTTCGAGCTGAAGACGCCTCAGGTCGAGAACTTGCGCAAAGCCGTGGGGGCCGCGATAGACAAGTCTACGCCTGAGCCGGTTGCTCCCCCAACCCCGTCAAGCAAGTCAGGAACCTGATCAGACACGGGCGGCCGGTCGGCCAACGGCCGGCCGCTTGTGCGCAATCCCGAACATTCTTTTCCCCTGATCTGTCGTGCAGGAGGCCGCTCCGTCAGGCTGTGACTTTGATGTTCTTCTTCCCTCCATAGAAATCCCACCACGGCTTTGCGCCTTTGGCAAGGATGGCGTTGAGAGCAGTTATATTCTTCACCCCTCGGTTTTCCAGCCATGCAGTCAGGGTATCCAGGCCGCCGTTGGCGTAGACGGGGATCCCGTCCTGCCACGTTGCACGGCCGCACAAGACGCCGGAGAACGGGGTACCCGCCTCCGCGGCCAGCTCGAGGGTCTCCCGAAACACTTCGTCACTCACACCGGCGCTGAGGTAGATGAACGGAAGCTTCGAGACGGCTGCCGCCTCCTGGAAGAGCTTCATCGCCTCTTTTCTTGTATATGCTTTCTGGCCCGCGAAGGTTTTCGTCCCCTCAACGTATGCCATGTTGACCGGGACCTCCACCTTGAGGACGTCGACGCGGTACTGCGGCTTGGAGAACTCTTCCATATAGGCCTTGACGTAGCCGGGCTTCGCCTTTGCGAGCTCCAGGCCTTTGGCGTCGCCAAGCGCGTCGTTGTAGCAGATCACCTCCAGGAACAAGGGGATGTCATTTGCCGCGCACTCCGCTCCCACGCGCTCGATAAACGCGTGCTTGATGGTGTTGATGCTTTCCGGATGGGTCGGATTGTAGTAGAGGAGTATCTTGATGACGTTCGCTCCCGCGGCAGCCAGCCGGTGGACGCTCCACTCCGGGAGCAGGTCAGGCAGCCGACTGTCATCTTTGGTGTCGTAGCCGGTCTTCTCATAGGCAAGGAGGACGCCGCTTCCCTTGGCGCGCGCCTTGAGCGCCTCCAGGCCGTATTCAGGGTCCAGCAGAATGGCGCTGGCATGGCGTGTAAGGACGCTCGAGACGGCAACCTTGAACGTCACCAGGTCATCCGCCGTGGCCGCTGATCCGCGGGCCTTGCTGATGGCCTTTTCCAGCGACCCGCGCTGGTCCATGGCCGCGGCAGCAATTACGCCGTTGTCGTTGGCGCACGCACTGATGCCGGCAAACTTCCCCTTCGTCATTGTCACTGGCATGGTAATTCCCCTTTGTCCAGAATGTACTACTCCGTACGGACCGGGTGCCAGTAGCCCTCGTGCAGGCACTACCCCCGCACTACCCCGTGTCTGCCTTGACACCCATCACGCCCGGGATTTCAGTACATTCAGTGCATCCAAGGAGGCTCGAATGGCTATCACCCACGGGAGGCTTGGGCGTCACGGGGTTCTGGTGAGCAACCTGTGCCTGGGCACTATGAACTTCGGCAACCAGACCAGTGAGAAGGATGCTTTCGCGATCATGGACCGCGCGCTGGAGGTGGGCATCAACTTCTTCGACACCGCGGACGTGTACGGCTGGACCCCGCGAGGGCTGACCGAGGAGATCATTGGCCGTTGGCTTGCCCAAGGCGGAGGCCGCAGGGACGCGATTGTCCTGGCAACCAAGGTTTACAACCCTGCCGACCGTGAAGGAGAGAAGGCCGAGCCCAACCACAGCGGCCGAAATCTGTCCGCGGTGAAAATCCGCAGGCATGCGGAGGGGAGCCTTCGACGGCTTCGTACGGAAACCATCGACCTCTACCAGATGCACCACGTCGACAGGGAGTGCCCTTGGGACGAGATCTGGCAAGCCATGGGATCACTGGTGAATCAGGGCAAAGTGAGCTACGTGGGGTCGAGCAATTTCGCCGGCTGGGACATTGCCACTGCCTGCCAGGAAGCCTCTCGCCGGGGCGCAATGGGCCTGGTCAGCGAGCAAAGCATCTACAATCTCAACAACCGGATGGTGGAGTTGGAGGTCATCCCAGCCTGCAGGCACTATGGAATGGGGCTTATTCCCTGGAGCCCGCTGGGCGGCGGACTCCTGGGCGGCGCGCTGGAAAAGGTGCAGGCAGGACGCCGCACGAGCGATGAGTTCAAGAAGAACCTGGAAAAGTCGCGCCCAAAGATCGAAGCCTATGAGAAGCTATGCCGTGAGATCGGAGAGAAGCCCGGCGTGGTGGCGCTGGCCTGGCTGATGCACAACCCCGCCGTCACCGCGCCCATCGTGGGGCCTCGTACGGTGGACCAGCTCAACGAGGCGGTGCGCGCCACGGAGATCAAGCTCGATCAACAGTTGATCGAAAAGCTGGACGCAATTTTCCCCGGCCCTGGAGGTGAGGCGCCCAAGGCTTACGCCTGGTAATCGGTCGGCAACCCGCCCCGACAATGCAACTGGTCACAATTCTTGGTCTCGCCATTTCTTCAAACCTGGACACGCTTGGAGTGGCGCTTGCGTACGGTGCCAGGAAGTTTCGCCTGCCACTCCTGTCCAACTTCATTTGCGCCCTCATCCCTTGTCTGGGCACCTATCTCACAATGTTCATTGGCTCCACCTTACGGAGGCTGGTCTCTGGCCAACTGGCAGGAGCTCTTGGGGCGGGCATCATCTCGGCTTCGGGCGTTGTCCTGATTTTTCAGTCTCTGGGAAAATCACGAAAAGCGGGACGGGCGGGGCGGCCAGAACCTCCGAATACGGGCATCTCCAAGTCCCGGACAGCAACCGCATTTCAGCCTGAAGGAGCTAGGGAGAATCCTGAAGGACCCCTTGAGGGCTGACTATGACTTCTCAGGGACTATTGAAGTCAAAGAGGCCTTCCTTCTGGCCCTGGCCTTGACTCTCAACAACCTGTCCGCCGGCTTCGCGGCGGGGCTGATAGGGTTGAACGTCTTCCTCATGGTGGGATGCTCGTTCGTTTTCAGCATAGTCTTCTTCTACGTCGGCATCGGGATTGGCCTGCTGTTTATCGCCCGATGGTTCGGGCGGTGGAGCGACCTTGCCGCAGGCGTTATCCTCGTCCTCCTCGGCATATATGAGCTGCTGACGTGAGCAAGCACGGCCGTCGTCTCTGATGATGGCCCCTCTTTTTGGGCGTGCCCCGCCCGAGGGCTCGCGGATGTGGACGCGGCGCATGGGTTTCTTGTCGCTGGTCTCGCCGAAAAGGCGCTTGCCGGCCCCGAGCACGATCGGGTAGATCATCAGCCGCAGCTCGTCGACGAGGTCGTGCTCCATCAGGGTGCGCACGAGCTGGGCGCTGGCGTAGACGACGATGTCTCCGTCTGTCTCCCGCTTCAGCTTCGACACCTTGTTCACCACGTGGTCCTTCAAGACCGTCGAGTTGGTCCAATTGGGGCCTTCGAGGGTCGAGGACACAACGTACTTGGGCAGACTGTTCAACCTGTCTGCAAATTGGCCAGTGCGGAATGACCACCGGGTGGCGAAGAACTGGTAGCTGCGCCGACCTAATAGCAGGGCCTCGGGGCGCAGCGCTTCGTGGAGCGCAGAGGTTTGAAGGCAAGAGCTACGTACACTTCTGGGCCGACGCGATTCTCCTTATTCGTCGTAATCGTTGCTCGGAGCAGAAATTACGTTGTCAGACGCGATTACAAAAGTAAAGCAAACTGACAAAGAGAAACTGCTGCCCGAGAAACTCATAGAGTCGCCAGTATATGAAGCCTTACCGCTGGCAGAAATGTATTTGTAGCTTGCCAATATCGAAATGCCAGTATTTTCATGTGAATCTATGTAGAAGACTGGACCACCAGTTATCCCGAAACCAAGACCCATGAGACTATCTGAGGTGATGTAGTCATAGGCCCACACACCAATCAAAGATGCTTTCAAGCTTATTGAAAGTGTCGGCGGACTAACATCATAGAGGAACGGGATATCTAGAGACAAAGCGTAGGGAGTAATTGAACCGCCGGGGACTGAGCTGCTATTTGCTCCCCCCAAGGGAATGGCAAGCGTTGCACCAATTCCCGAGCCAGTAGGTGTGCACCGGGTTCAATACCCAATAAACATTACCTCCGAAAATGAGATCGAACGATGACCCACCCATAGCAACATCAGAAATGTAATTGGGCGGAAAGCTATCGTCGTCGCCAGTGTAAGAGCCGGAGTAAAGGCTTCCTCCAAGTCCTACAACCATATCTCCGAAGACGTGTGTCCCACCTGTGGCGGCTGCAGGCGCCGGAGGTTGGGGCGGACTATGAGTATCAGCGGCGAACAGCCCCACTGGGACGAGCAGCCCAATAAGAATGACCTCGATAAAGAGCTTTTTCATGTTTTTCTCCTTTTTAGATTTTCCTCAAGCATTTTTCTGACCGACGCACCAAGAACAGGTCCGGCGACAGCCCAAACGCAAAAAGCGCCCTAAATGGAGGGCACCACTACGGACGCCCAGGGGCTCTTGTACCAGAAATCGTACCCTTCAGCAATGCAGTCGAGCGGCCGGGGGCTCTCTCGTTCCCGTCATTCTTGCCGTTCCCTGACTTTCCCTCACGAGCGAGCGGACGCCCCGGCGTGTCGTCCGAGTCTCGTCTCCGTCGACCGCGCATATTTCAGGAAGAGCGCGCCCTTCCCTTCAAGCTGCTCAAAAAGCACCTCCCGCATGAGGTCGTACGCCTGAATGATCTTGGGGCTGGAAATCCGGTAATAGATGAGGTTGCCCTCTCTTCGGGCAGCTACCACTCCTTTCTGGCGCATCACCGCCAGGTGCTGGGAGAGGTTGGCCTTGCCGATACGGCCCATCTTCGCGAGGATCCGGCTGACTGGTATTTCCCCGTCCCGCAGGGCATTGAGAATTTTCAGCCGCTTCGGGTTGGAAAGCGTACGGCAGACATCCGCGTGCAGCTCGAAGATCTCCTCGTCCATGCGATTTCCTTGTTAAGTAAGTTAGAAGTTGCTATTTATTGCAACTACTTATGCACTGTAGTTCCTTCCGCGAGGACTATCAAGCTTCGGCCCGAGAGGCTGTACGCGTCCGTGAGGCACGCAGAAGAAATGACGCGGCGGGCGCTGTGAAAGTATCCCCACGACTGGCCTTTGGCCTCGATCTATCACCGAGTGGAGGGGATGATGTAATATGTCAACGCAACGAAGGCGTAAAGTGAATACGCGAACGATCAGCTTGCGAGAACCGCAACGCCACAGAGCGTGCGAACCGCTATCAACAAAGACGCGGACATCAAGCTCCTGAAGGATGGCGAAAGGGAGGAAACACGGTGAAAAAGCGAACTTCCTTTGCTATGAATCTTGCATTCTTTGCCGCTCTCATCCTGGCGGGATGCGTCTCAAATGCCCCACGTGAGGCACCGCCCGCACAACCGCCCGACCTATTTGAGCTTGCAAAGACGGGAACGCCGCAGGATGTGCAAGCCGCCATCACGAGCGGAGCGGATGTGCAGGCCCGGGACAAGGACGGCTTGACCGTCCTGATGGAGGCAGCCAGCAATAATCAGAACCCAGAGGTGACGACTACTCTCCTGACGGCCGGCGCAGACATCGGTGCGCAGGACAAGGACGGCTTCACTGCCCTGCTGTATGCCGCCGGCGACAATCAGAACCCGGAGGTGGTTGCAGCGCTCTTGAAGGCCGGCTCAGACATCGGTGCTCGCGACAAGAACGGCGGGACCGCACTCATGCAGGCTGCCCAGACGAACCAGAATCCCCAGGTAGTCACCACGCTTCTGAAGGCTGGCGCGGAAACAGGGGCCAAGGACGCAAACGGCTGGAACCCGCTGATGTACGCTGCGTGGCGCAACGAGAACCCTGCTGTGATCACGGTTCTCGTACACGCCGGCGCGGATGTCATGGCTCGGAACGTGGACGGCTGGACCGCGCTGGCGCTCGCCGCGGAGGGAAACAAGAATCCCGAGGTGATCGGCGCGCTTCTCAAGGCCGGTGCGAAAATCGGGGCTCACGACAAGAACGGCGTCACCGCGCTGATGCTGGCCGCCCAGGATAACCAGAACCCGCAGGTGATCACCGCGCTCTTGAACGCCGGCGCTGACATCAGGGCTCGCGTCACGGGCGGCGCGACCGCGCTGACGCTCGCCGCCGGGCATAACCAGAATCCCGGCGTGATCACGACGCTTCTGAAGGCTGGCGCGGACATCAAGGTTCAGAACGTGGACGGCTTGACTGCCCTGATGAACGCAGCAAGCAACAATCAGAACGTCGAAGTGATCAGAACACTCCTGAAGGCTGGTGCGGACACGAAGGCTCGGAACAAGGACGGCTTTACCGCCCTGATGTATGCAGCGGGCAGCAACCAGAACCCGGAGGTGATCACCGCGCTCCTGCAGGCCGGAGCGGACGCGAAGGCGAAAGACAATTCGGGAAAGACGGCTTTTGATTATGCCCAGGAGAATGAGAAGCTCAAGGGCACCGACGCCTATCGACAGCTTTTCTTTGAGCTCGTAAGGACGAGCACAGCGCAGAGCATTGAAGCCGCCATCAACAAGGGGGCCGATGTCAGTGCGCGGGACAAAGACGGGCTGACCGCGCTGATGTTTGCCGCCGAGTGGACGCAGAGCGCCGAGGTGATCGCCGCGCTCCTGAAAGCCGGGGCGGATATCAGGGCTCAGGACTCCGATGGTGTGACCGCGCTGATGTTTGCCGCCGAGTTCAACCAGAATCTCGGGGTGGCTGCCACGCTTTTGAAAGCTGGCGCCGAAATAGAAGCCAGGGACAACAAGGGCAAAACCCCGCTTCTCCGCGCCGCCGGGGAATACAAGGGCCTGATGGACACGCTGGTCTCAAGTCTCACGAAGGGGCTGGGGGACGAATTGGGGGATTCGGCGGGCCTTTCGGACTTGTCCGACATTTTTGGCGAAGAGGCGACCCCGCTCGAGACCAGGGCGTCCTCGCCATCACCAGCGCAGTCTTGGAACCCGAACCCCGAGGTGATCACGGCACTGCTGAAGGCCGGTGCGGACGTGAACGCACGGGACAAAGACGGCAATACACCGCTGATATGCGCCGCGAGAAACCAGAACCCCGACGTGATCGTAGTGCTGCTGAAGGCGGGCGCGGATGTGAACGCTCGCAGCAAGGAGCAGGATGTCCCGCAGTACGAGGAGGGCGGCGTCACCCCGCTGATGGCGGCTGCCGGGTACAACAAGAACACCATCGTAATCGCCACGCTCTTGAAGGCGGGCGCGGACATCAAGGCTCAGGACAAGGACGGCAAGAGCTCGCTGATGTGGGCCGCCGGCTTCAACTTCAATCCCGAGACGGTCGCCGCGCTCCTGAAGTCGGGCGCGGACATCAAGGCTCAAGACAAGGGCGGCAGAACCGCGCTGATGTACGCCGCCATGGTGAATCCCAACGTCAAAGCGATCACCACGCTTTTGAAGGCGGGCGCGGACATCAAGGCTCAGGACAAGGGCGGCAGAACCGCGTTGATGTACGCGGCCGGCACAAGCGAAAGCCGCGAGGTGATCACCACGCTTCTGAAGTCCGGCTCTGACCCAAAGGCGAAAGACAACGCAGGAAAGAGGCGCTTTTGACTACGCGAAGGACAACGCAAAGCTCAAAGGCACCGACGCCTACCGGCAGCTTCAACGAGCGTCGCAGTAGGGCGAGAACAGGTTCAAATCCTGCGGCCGATGACTTCCGCGGCGTGCGCATCCACTCGGCATGGTCCCTGTCACCGGTGTGTCGGGATCAGAGAGTTTCTCTTGAAGCGAGGACGTCGAATATCAACAGCCGCAGAGGTGAGAAAATGAACAAGCAAGTGGCCGTTTCGGTAGCTCTTGCAATCGTCTTGACGGCTTCGGCGCATGCACAGACAACGAATTTCTTTGACCTTGCAAAAACCGGAACCCCGCAGAGCGTGCAAGCTGCAATCAACAAAGGCGCGGACGTAAAAGCTCGAAATGAGAATGGGGCCACTGCGCTTTTGTTCGCGGCCATGCAGAACCGGGACCCCGCAGTCATCACTACCCTTCTGAAAGCAGGAGCGGACATCAAGGCCTATGACATGGACGGTTCGACCTCGCTGCTGTTGGCAGCCCGCTACAACCACAATCCCGAGGTGGTCGGGAGGCTTCTGGAGGCTGGCGCGGACATCAAGGCGCAGGACAACAGTGGAGCCACCGCCCTGTTGTACGCGGGATGCAACGAGAATCCCGCCGTGATCTCGAAGCTTCTCGGTGCAGGTCTTGACATCAACGCTCGGGACAAGAAAGGGTCGACCGCTCTGATGTGGGCCGCCATGAGCAATCCGAATCCCGAGGTAATCAGTACGCTCTTGAAGGCGGGCGCGGACGCGAAGGCCAGAGACAACGCGGGATCAACGGCATTTGACTACGCGCAGTACAATGCAAACCTGGATGGAACCGATGTCTATCGCCAGCTGCAGGGAGCCTCACAGTAGGCGAGGAGCGCAGGGTAGCCGCGGACGGTTCTGAATGAGAAAGGGATCCTCCGTGACGCGCGCAACCTGAGACGCGGGACACTGGTGGTGCTTTCGTCCAATCCGTGGGAGCCATTTGCTGCTTTTTCCATTTTGAATCGGAATCTTGCGTGTCCTTTCAGTCGCTGACACGAAGCCTATAGCAAGGGTTCCTTGGTCATCCCCCGCTTTCAAGCCGCTTGATCAGCTCCGGCACCACCTGGAAGAGGTCCCCGACAATCCCGTAATGCGCCACGTCGAAGATTGGCGCGTTGGGGTCCGAGTTGATGGCAATGATCATGTCGGATGCCTTCATGCCGGCCAGGTGCTGGATTGCGCCGCTGATGCCGCAGGCAATGTACACTGTCGGCTTCACGGTCTTCCCCGTCTGGCCAACCTGGTGCGAGTATGGTATCCACCCCGCGTCCACCGCCGCGCGGGAGGCGCCCACCGCCCCGCCCGTTGTGAGGGCAAGCTTCTCAATGAGGCTGAAGTTCTTCGGGTCCTTGATCCCGCGGCCGCCTGAGACAATGACGTCCGCTTCCACGAGGTTCACCGTGGCGGTTTTCTCCTCCACGAACTCCAGGAACTCGAGCTTGGATTTCGGCACCTTGATATGGTTCAGCTCGACGACCCTGCCGTGAGGAGACGCTACCTTCTCCGCTGGCGTCATCACCTTGTGCCGCACCGTGGCCATCTGGGGCCTGTGGTTCTGGCAGAGGATGGTGGCCATGATGTTGCCGCCGAACGCCGGCCGCGTCTGCTTGAGAAGCTGGGTCTCCGGATCAATGCTGAGCTCGGTGCAGTCAGCCGTCAGACCGGTCAGAATCCGCGCGGCCACGCGGGGCAGGAGGGACCTGCCAATGACGGTGCCGCCGCCCAGGAATACCTCAGGCTTCTTCTCCAGCAGGATCTCGGTTACCAGGTCAGCCTGCACGTCCTCATCGAAATCCCCGATTCCGGGGTTGTCGATCATCCATACTTCATCCACGCCGTAGGACAAAAGCTCATCCGTCATGGCGCGCGCGTCTTTCCCCACCAGGATGGCGTTGACGGTGGAGGACCGCTGCTTTGCAAGCTCCCGAGCAGCCCCGATGATCTCAGGGACAACGGAGGCGATCTTGCCGCGCCTGTGCTCGGCGAAAACCGCTATGCCCGAGTATTGGCTGACGTCCTGGCCCTTGAACGTCCTGCGGGTGATGACGATGGCGTTGTAGCGCTTGCACGCCTCCACGCAGGCGCCGCAGAGCGTGCACTTGCCGAGGTCTATGACCGCGGTGTTTCGGTCAGTCTTGCCCTGGACCAGCGGTCCCGTGAGCGCAATTGCCTCAAAGGGGCATGACTTGACGCAGAGCTTGCAGCCAATGCAGTTCTGCGTGATGACGCGGATGGGATCCATACGGAGTTCCTTATTTCCCGCCCTTGCGGATGGATATGCCGGCGGTGGTCAGCTCGTTCAGGAGCGCGCCAACCGTGGCAGCCGGCTCCCCCGTGAACTTCTTGCCGCCGGAAGGCCGCGCAGGGGTGAATATCTTCATGACCTGCGTGGGGGAGCCGTTGAGTCCGAGGCGCTGCACGTCTGCGTCCACATCGGAGGCCTTCAGGACGGGTATCTCCGCCTTCTTTGCGGCAAGCTTGCCTTTCAGCGAAGGAAGCCGCGGCGTGTTGATCTCTTTGACCACAGTCAGCACCACGGGGAGTCGCGCGGCAAGCCGTGCGTACCCGTCCTCCAACAGCCGTTCGACGACAATGCGTGAGTCCGCAATCTCTTCGATTTTCCGGATGTCCGTGATGTGCGAGATCCCGAGGTTCTCAGCCACCCCCGGTCCCACCTGGCCGGTGTCTCCGTCGATTGCCTGGCGGCCCATGAGGATCACGTCCGCTCCGCCAAGCTTGCGCACCGTGCACGCAAGGGCGTAGGCGGTTGCCAGCGTGTCCGCGCCCGCAAAGGCGCGGTCAGAAACGAGGTACGCGTTGTCAGCCCCCAGGCCAATTGCGTCACGCAGAGCGTCGGATGCCTGCGGAGGCCCCATGGTAATGACGGTGACGCCGCCGCCGTATTTCTCTTTCAGCCGCACCCCTTCTTCCAGCGCGTACACGTCGAAAGGGTTGATGATGGACTGCACCCCTTCGCGCACCAGCGTGTTGGTCTCCGGGTTGATGCGCACGTTGGTGGTGTCAGGCACCTGCTTGATGCAGACGAATATCTTCACGCCCGGACCCTCACTTCTTGGCAGCCGAGCTGTTGCCCCCGCTTGAAGCCCGGGCAGCGCCCCGAACGCTCTCCTTGATCAGGTTCAGGGCAATCACTTCACGCTGGATCTGGTTTGTCCCTTCGTAGATCTGGGTGATCTTGGCGTCCCGCATCATCTTTTCCACGGGATATTCCTTCATGTAGCCGTAGCCGCCGAACACCTGGACGGCGTCCGTGGTCACCTTCATGGCCGTGTCTGAGGCAAAGACCTTGGCCATGGCGGACATGCGCGACACGTCCTTCTCTCCGCCGTCGATGGCCCGCGCCGCGGCGTAGGTCAGCGCCCGGGCCGCTTCCACCTGGGTGGCCATGTCGGCAAGGAGGAACTGCATTCCCTGAAAAGACGATATGGACTTGCCGAACTGCTTGCGCTCCCGGGAATACTCTATGGCTTTGTCCAGGGCGCCCTGGGCAATGCCCACCGCCTGCGCGGCAACGCCCGGCCGTGACTGGTCCAGCGTCCGCATGGCCACGAGAAACCCCATGCCCTCTTTGGCGAGCACGTTGCTCTTGGGCACCCGGCAATCCTGGAACACGAGCTCCCGTGTCGCGGAAGCCCTGATCCCCATCTTGTTCTCTTTCTTTCCGAACTCGAAGCCCGGAGTGCCCTTCTCCACGAGAATTGCGGAGGTCCCGCGGACCCCTCGCGTGGGATCAGTCAGCGCGATCACGGTGTAGATGGAAGCTTCCCCGCCATTGGTGATCCACTGCTTTGTACCGTTGATGACGTAGTGAGTCCCCGTCCGCGCGCGCAGTGGTCTTGATGCCCGCGGCGTCGCTTCCCGCGTTGGGCTCGGTGAGGCCGAAAGCGGCGATGATCTCACCTGATGCAAGCCTGGGCAGGTACTTCTTCTTCTGCTCGTCGGAACCGAACAGGATGATGGGGATGGTGCCGAGGGCCGACGCGGCGTAGCAGAGCGAGATACCGCCGCATGCCTTGGACAGCTCTTCCACCGCCAGACACATCTCGAAGCAGCCCCCGCCCAGTCCTTCGTACTCGGTCGGGATGAACACGCGGTAAAGGTCCGATTTTCCCATGGCTTGCACCACGTCCCAGGGGAACTCGCCGGACTCATCCAGCTCTGCGGCGCGCGGGGCAATCTTTTCTCGCGCAATCTGAGCGGCCAGATCGCGGATCATGGTCTGCTCTTCTGTGAGGAAATAGTTCACGTGAGGTCTCCTCTTAACGGCAATCTTTACTGTTTCGGTATGGTAAGCATTCTGCCCCAGGACGGCTGTGTCGTCAAGAGGCCCTTTTCGCTATACTGAAATCCATCATGAAACTCTCTGATCTCGACGCGTGGCTTCGGAAATACCTCGATCTGGACTCATTCGAACAGATCGATGCGAGCCGAAACGGCCTCCAGGTGGCACGCAAGGCACAGGAAGTGACCAAAGTGGCATTTTCCGTGGATGCGTCCCTGGGAACGTTCCGCCGCGCCATCGAGCAGGGCGCCCAGATGCTTTTTGTCCATCACGGGATACTGTGGGACAGGCAGGAGCGCTTCGTGGGCGCCTTCTACGAGCGCCTGCGGGCCCTCATGGAGGGCGATCTGGCGCTGTATGCGGCCCATCTCCCTCTGGATCAGCACCCTGAGGTGGGAAACAACATCGGCATTGCAAATCATCTTGGGCTTCAAAATGTGGAGCCTTTCGGTTCGTACCGTGGAACGAAGATCGGGTACAAGGGCACGCTGCCGGTCCCCGCTCGGCTGGATGAGGTGGTCCTCCGCCTCACCGGAGGACAGGGCTCCGGAGGACAGGGCGGGCAGAGCGGAAAGGGTGAACAATTGAGGACGCTGCCTTTTGGCCCCGAGCTTGTGAGCAAAGTGGGTATCATCTCCGGCGGCGCCGCGCGGGAAGTCACTCAGGCGGTGGACGAGGGCCTCGACCTTTTCATCACGGGGGAACCGCTTCACTCGATATACCACCATTGCCTCGAATCGCGCATCCATGTTATCTTTGCCGGGCATTACCAGTCAGAAACCTTCGGTGTCAGATTGCTCACGCAAAGACTTGCTCGGGAAACCGGACTTGGTACCGTGTACATCGACGTTCCCACGGGGTTGTAAATGCTTTTGAACGCGCAGAAAAGAGACATGAAACCTCGTTTCGTTTCGCTCGTCCTTTCGGCGGGGATAATCCTGCTGGACCAGGCAACGAAGCTCATCGTAACTCTCACCGTGCCAACGGGCCGAAGCGTGACGGTGATCGACGACTTCTTCCGCATCATCCACGTCCAGAACCCGGCCATCGCGTTCAGCATTGGCCGAAACCTCGCGGCAGGGACACAGAGGACTCTTTTCGGCTTTCTTCCCCTGCTCGTGATTGCGCTGCTCTTGCTTTACTACCTCTTCACCCGGGAGAAGCTCACGGGTTTCCAGAGATGGACGTTTGCCGCGCTGCTGGGCGGGGGGCTGGGGAACTACGTGGACCGAATATTCCGCCCCGCCGGCGTGGTGGATTTCCTGGATTTCCGCTTCTACGGGATCCTGGGGATGGAGCGATGGCCCACGTTCAACCTTGCGGATGCAACCGTGGTGGTTTCCGGCATCCTCCTTTTCATATCGTTTCTCATCCCGTCACGGCCTTCGAAGGAGACCACATGAGCTCTGGTTCGAAGATGGTGCTTTTCTTCCTGGCTGCCACGGTGTTCAACCTTGCCGTGATGGCGGTGCTCATCGTGATCTTCGTCATCGCCGCGCGCCTGGTGCCGGTCCAGGCGGTGTCCATGGCAATCCTGTTCATCGGCCTTATCGCTTCCATCGTGCTCACGTTCATGATTTACGCATGGGTCATGAAAAAAGTGACGGTGCGGTTTCAGCTTGAGAAGCACATACCGCAGCTCTTCAAGGGAAAAAGGAAGGGCTGAAACACTTTCGGAGGAGTACATGGACTTCAGGGACGTCATCTGCGGGAGAGAGAGCGTTCGCAGCTATGACCCGACAAAGCCGGTGGACAAGCTGGTGCTCGAGCGGATCCTGGAGGCGGGGCGGGTTGCGCCCTCGGCCGCAAACAAGCAGCCCTGGCGGTTCGTCGTCGTGTCTTCTCGAGAGAGTCTCCTGAAGCTGAAGAAGTGCTATCCCCGTCCCTGGTTCCAGGACGCGCCGCACGTGCTCGTGGTGGTGGGCAAGGTGGGGGACGCGTGGACCCGGCAGGACGGCTACAATTCCATAGAGACTGACCTGACCATCGCCATGGACCACATGATCCTTGCCGCGGAGAACGAGGGAGTCGGAAGCTGCTGGATTGCCGCATATGACCCGAGCATCCTGCGCTTCGCGCTCGGTCTTGGCCCGGATGAAAGGGTCTACACGATCAGCCCCCTGGGATATCCACGGTCGGGATACAAGAGAAAGATTCGCAAGGAAAGAAAAGAGCTTTCGGCGGTTGTGACCTATATGTGAGAGGCGCCGCGGCCGCGCAGGGGCCTGCGTGCCGAAGCCGCGTCAATATCCATCGGACTTGGCGATATTCTGGTCTTTTTTGTACAGGTCGTTATACACGAATCCGCGGTTTCGAAGATTGTCCTTGATGTGCTGGGGAAACGGCATCATGCGCCAGAAAATCCCGCGCACGTCCTTGTCCAGCTTCTGCATCCCCTGGCTTTCCTTGTTGATCCACAAAGCGTAGTCCCGGATGAAGTATTCCCGCACGTCTCCGCGCAGCTTCCGCTCGGTGAACCACTGGTAGTATTTGCCGGTGATGCCCTCTTCCATCCAGTAGTAGGCAGCCCTCTCCTTGGCAACCTGCCAGCGAAGGTCCGCCATGGCCGTGAGGACCGCCAGCGGAACGCTTTTGGTCGGGAAAGTGGGGATGGCAACCCGGCCCCTGCTTGTGGCCCGGTTGAACTTCTCGAAAGGCTCCCAGCAGACCCCCGAGTCGCCATAGCAGGCAACGAGGATGATATTGGGAACGATGCGGGTGGTCTGGCTCTTGTACGTCCTGAGGAAAAGTCCCGGATCAAGCGCCTCCACTTGCGCCATTTCCCTGATCACGTTCTCCCGCGTCCCGATCTCCCGTATGTTGGGCTTGACAAACTGGGCCAGGAAAATGGGGAAATGGTTCCCCTGGCGCCCGACGCACATCTTGGCCATCTGCCTGATGCAGGCCCACTCGTCGATCACCGCCTTGGCGTCCACGACGCCGGAGGCGCTGATCCCTTCCGTTTTGTGGCTGAGTGACTCGAGGTCCTTTTCGATGTTTCCGAGGTCTGCGTACGAGGTTGCTATCTGCGCGTCGAGCCCTGAAAGCTGCCGCAGCACTTCCTGGATCTGGGCAAGGGCTGCTTTCTGCGCCTGGTTGAACGGCGCTTTCAGGCCTCCCAATTCCTCGAAACGGTCGTGGCGAAGAAGCATGTCCACCTGGGAGCGGAGTTGCTCCTCACGCTCATCAAGCTGGCCGATCTTTGCCCGCAGGATGGCCAGCTCGCTGTCACGCTGGCCTCTCCTCTTCTCCACCGCGTCGAGGATCTTCTGTCCCGTGTCCTTGGTTTTCTGCTTCAGCTCGTCGACGGCTGAAGTCCGCACCTGCCCCCGGGCAATCATCTCCAGCCACTCATCCGCGTAGTAGACGGGCTCTCCGGTGGTGTTCCCGTGAATGATCCTGGAGACCACGTCCCGGTGCTCAGGGGAGAGGAACCCCGGTGAAAGGATTCCATACCGGAGGAACAACCTCTTGGGGATGATCAGCTCGCGGTTGGCCCGATATGCCACCGCGGACCCGAGCTCCCAGAACGCGGAGATGAGCTGCGCGCGGAAATGGGATTTTTCCTCGGGGTCTTCCGCCTTCATGAACTTGCCCAGAAGGTCATGCAGACGGGGACCCGCCTCTCCCTCCCCCGCAAGGACTTTCTTGTAATAGTCCTTGTCCTGGAAGAACGGCTTGGGCTCTTCCTCCAGCTTGACGATGATGGGGAAGCTCTTGCGAGTGGTGTCCACCTGTTCAGCGGGAGGTTTCTCCGCTTCCTGGGTGGCCCTCTCCTCACCGAAGAGAGTGCGGAAGTCGGGGCCGCTTTCCCCGTGAGCAGGCTCAGGAGCGGGTTTGGGTACTTCTATGTCGAGCAGCTCTGCAAGATCAGGATCAAGCTCACTCTGTGCTGTCGACTCTTTTGCCTTGTCATCCATTGTGGGTTAGTGGAGGCGACGGGAATTGAACCCACGACCTCTTGAATGCCATTCAAGCGCTCTAGCCAACTGAGCTACGCCCCCGTTTCGCGTCACGGCCCTTGCCGCGAACCGTAGGCATCATACGAAGAGGGCCAGCGCACTGTCAAGACAGGGCCGCCCGCGCGGCGTTCACGCCGTTCCGGAAGACGGCCAGTCCCTGCCCCTCTGGGCGACGGCCACGCGGGGCATGCGGTGCGAGCGGCAACCGCGTCCACTCCGGATGGTTTTCAGAGTAGAGAAAAGCCTCCGGATGCGGCATCAGACCAAACACCCTGCCAGTAGGGTCGCAGAGCCCCGCCACGTGATTCACCGACCCGTTGGGGTCATCAGGGTATTCCACGGTCCCGGCTGCGTCGCGCCCGATGTAGCGCAGGGCAACGAGGCCGCGTGACTCGATCTCCGTCAACACCTGCGGTGACAGGACCACGAGCTTGCCCTCGCCGTGGCGGACGGGCAGGTCCATCTCAGAGAGGCCGCGCGTCCAGAGGCAGGGGCAGCTCTTTTCAAACCAGACCCGCACCCATCGATCCTCGAACCTGCCGGAGTCGTTGTGGATCAGGGAGACTTCCTGGCAGTGCGCGCCTTTGAGGTCCGGCAGGAAACCCATCTTCACCAGGGCCTGAAACCCGTTGCAGACGCCAATGACAAGGCCCCCGCGTGAAACGAGCTTTTCCAGGGCCGCGCCCAGGCTGCCGCGAAAGAGGGTGGCAAAGACTTTCCCGGAGCCCAGGTGATCTCCGAAGGAAAACCCGCCGGGGAATGCCAGGATCTGAAAGCCGTCAAGCTGCCCGGGATTTTCCGCGAGGTCACGGACGTGGGTGCGCACCGCCTGCGCTCCCGCCATCTCGAAGGCCAGGGCCAGCTCCTCATCCGCGTTGACGCCGAACCCGGTGGCAACGCAGGCTCTCACCCGGCTCACGTTCGCGCCTCCCCGTGCCAGGCCGCGCGCGCTTCGGCAAGCGAGACCGCAGCAACCTCCCGGCCACCATCGAGCACGCGCAACGCGGCGTCCGATGTCACCTCTCCGATGGGCGTGGAGGCCGTCCCCTTCATGCTCCTTCGCCACGCACGGTCCGCTTCGGGCGCCACGCTCACGAGGAAGCGCGAAGGAGTCTCGCAAAAAAGGAGCCGCGCGGCCTCTGGCGCGCAGCCTTCCGATACGGGGAGGTTGTCCAGGGAGATCCGAGCGCCGAAGCCGCCTCCCATCGAGCTTTCCGCCAGGGCAACCCAGAGTCCGCCGTCCGACAGGTCATGGCATGATCGGACCAGGCCGCGCCGAATGGAGCGAGCAAGTCGATGATAGCAAGCGCGCGCCTCTTCCAGCCGCAGGCCCGGCGCCGGACCCAACAGGCGTCCGGCGGCTTTCTCGAAGCGGGACCCGCCCAGCTCCCCGCGCGTCCGGCCCACCGCGTAAACGAAGTCTCCTGCGCTCTTGAAGTCCGTGGTCACCGCGCGCCGAACGTCGCGGATGATTCCCAGGAGCGACACGAGGAGCGTAGGGCGTATCGAAATCTTCCTGCCGGCAACCCTTGCATCGTTTTTCATCGAGTCCTTGCCGGAGATCAGCGGGAGCTGGAAACCGAGGCATGCCTCGGCAAGACCGCGGCAGGCCCTGACGAGCTGGGCCAGCTTGCGCTTTCCGTCCGGCGTCTCAGGGCTCTCCACCGGATCCGGCCAGCAGAAGTTGTCCAGCGCGGCCATCTCCTCAGGCTCTCCGCCAAGCGCCACGTGGGCGCGCACCGCTTCGTCCACGGCGCACCGCGCCATTTCGTAGGTGTCCTCATCCCCGTACCAGGGACAGATCCCGTGCGTGACCGTGATCCCGCGAGTCGAGCCGGGCCGCACCCTCAGCACGGCGCCGTCTGAGGGAGCGTCCCGAAACCGGCCCACGAAAGGCTTGACCACAGACCTGCCCTGCACCTCGTGATCGAACTGCCTGACCCATTCCTCCCGGGACGCAACGTTCGGGTCCGCGAGCAGCGCCAGCATGAAAGGGCGAAGCTCCTCAACCCCGGGAAGTGCCGCGGACTGCCGCAATGTCGCTGACTGGCGCGCCGTCGCGCTTTCCGTACGCGGCGGTATCCACTCCGCTTGAAGGTCCATGACGGGCAGTCCGTTATGGAGGAACTCCAGCTCCAGGAGCCCCACGGTCTTTCCGTGGTTGGCCACCTCCACCAGCCCCGTGCCGGTGAACTCACCAACAACCGTTGCTTCCACGTCCCTGCGGCCGGCAAGGGCAAGAAACTCCCCGACGCTCTCCGGCGGCACGGCAAGGCTCATGCGTTCCTGGGACTCGGAGACGAGGATCTCCCACGGGGCGAGCCCGTGGTACTTGAGCGGGCACTTGTCCAGGTCTATCCTCACCCCTCCGCAGAGGGACGCCATCTCCCCCAGGGAGGATGAAAGCCCCCCGGCCCCGTTGTCCGTGAGCCCCCGGTACAGGCCGAGGTCTCGCGCCTCCAGGATCATGTCGAGCATCTTCTTCTGCGTGATGGGGTCACCAATCTGCACCGCTGAGGTGGGGGAGCTCTCACTCAAGGCTTCCGAAGAGAAGGTGGCGCCATGAATCCCGTCCTTGCCGACGCGCCCGCCCGCCATGACCGCGAGGTCGCCGGGCCGCACGCTTTTCTCCCAGCCCGGCTTGCCCCGGACGCGGGCGGGGAGAATGCCGCCTGTCCCGCAGAACACGAGCGGTTTGCCGAGGAAGCTGTCATCGAAAAGGAGCCCGCCCGCCACCACGGGGATGCCAGACTGGTTGCCGCCGTCCACAATCCCGCGGTGGACTCCCTCCATCACGCGCCGCGGATGCATGAGCCCTGCCGGCACATCGGAGGCAGGCGTCCCCAGAGGGCCGAAGCACAGGACGTCCGTGTTGAAGATGGGGCGCGCGCCCATCCCGGTGCCCAGGATGTCGCGATTCACGCCGACAATGCCCGTGATGGCCCCGCCGTAGGGGTCCAGCGCTGACGGGGAGTTGTGGGTTTCCACCTTGAAGCAAAGAAGCGTGGAGCGATCAAAGGCGATCACTCCGGAATTATCGTGAAAGACAGAGCGAAGGAACTTTTTCTTTTTCCTGAGCGCTTCCGTGGTGGCCATGATGTACGTTCGAAAAAGGGACCGTATGGTCTCCTCACGGCCGCCCTCCCGGTATCTGATGGTGGCGTTGAAGATCTTGTGCTTGCAGTGCTCGGACCAGGTCTGCGCAATCATCTCCAGCTCGACGTCGGTGGCAGCCCGGGGGAGCCCGCGCGCCTGGCGCCGCCCGGCCACGTCCTCCCGGGCGAAGTATCCCTGGATCGCCCTCATTTCGGGAAGAGACAGCGCGAGCAACCTGTCGCGTGACAGCGCAAGAAGCTCATCATCACCGCGACCTTGGAGGTCGATCACGCACACCTCAGGCGGGTCCGCGTTCATGACGTGCGGATAGGAAGTCGGAGGATGGGAGCCGGCCTCCCACTGCGCGCGAGTAAGAGTGAACGCTGACTGGATGAGCGGGTTGAAGAAGGAAGATGACAACGAATCAGGATCAACGCGGACCGCAGGCCCATCCATCCACAGCAGGTACTGGGTGGCGGTCTGAACGCGCGCCTGGGCCGGGATAACGCCCGGCAAGAAGGCGCGCAGCGCCTGCAAGGCGGTGGCCGCAACAGGATCAGCCACGCCCGGTTTCACGGTGACCTCCACAAGGCAGTCCCACTCCGGAGGAGCCGCGTAGTCGGAGACGCTCAGCTCCTGGGCCACGCTGTCCGAAAACACCTCCCGTGCGTCTTCCAGCCGCAGTGCCGGAGCATCATGCACAAGGTAGACGTCCACAATCCTGACGTCGCGGACCGCCGGGTGCTCGCGGCGCAGCGCGGGAAGAAGCTTGCGCGCCCTGCCGTCCACGAAACCGCGTCGAGGGGCCACCTCCAATCGCAGGGAAACCAGACGCGGGGAGGTCAAACGGGGCCAAGCGCCGTCTGCCATCAGGACGGCGCGTCCGTTTGCGCGAATGACATCGCAAGAAGGCACATGTCATCCTGGGGGGGTGCTTCCCCGAGGAAGGACCTCACGGAGGCGACAATCGCCTCCACGTCGAGCTTCCCGTCCGCCCTCATCGCGCGGAGCGCTTCCTCCTTGACCCTGGCCATGCCGAAAGCGCCTGATTCCCCGCGCGCCTCCACCACGCCGTCGCTCAGGAAGAGGAAGCTTTCCCCGCGCGAAAAGCGGTACTTGCGGGTTTCATACTCGTGGTCGCGCACGTGCCCCACCGGGAAATCCGAGCTGTCGAAAAGCTCGGCGGCCCGCCCCTCGGAGACGACAAGGGGGGACACGTGCGTGCCGGCGGAGGAGTACTCGAAGGAGAGGTCCCGCTGGTCGAGGACGCCAAGAAACAGGGTCAGATAGATCTCCGGGTCCCCCTGGCTGATCTCGGAGATAAAGCTGCGGTTGATCGACGTAAGGACGGGGCCGGGCGGCTTGACGACGCTGCGGCCGCTGATGAGCATCCGTTTGACGGAGGTCTCGATGAGCTTCTTCACGTAGCTCATCACGAGCGCGGCGTAGATCCCATGACCGCAGACATCGCCTCCATACACCGCGAGGTGGTTCTCATCCACGGGGAAGACTCCCGTGATGTCGCCCCCCAGCTCCTCACAGGGAACGTAGTCCGTGGAGACCGCCACGCTGCGAAAGCTCTTTGACTTTTCCGGCAGCATGTTGCGCTGGATGGTCTGGGCGAGCACGAGCTCCCTGCGGAGCCTCTCCCCGACTGCCTCCAGCTCCTGGGTCCTTGCGCGGACCTCCTGCTCCAGCACCTCCTTCTCCGCGCGAAGCGTGGCAATGAAGCGCTGGTTCATGTCCTGAAGCTGGAGCACGATGTTGGAGAGGATGTTCCTGGCGATGGGGGGATAGTCGATGAGCAGGCGGGAAAAGTCATCTTTGCCCAGGGAAAGCGTCTTCACCAGGCATTCGGCAACCACACTTGCGGAATGCGCGAGCGCTCCCCGGATGACCCCCATCTCCCCGAAAAAGTCCCCGGCCGTCAACTCCGCGAGCGTGACCTCATCCGGGCCCGCCATGCGCCTCACGGAAACGCGCCCTTCGATGAGAAGGTATACGCGCTCGGGCGGAAGGAACTGACGGACAATCACCTCGCCGGTTGCAAACTCTTCCGGCTGCATCAAGGGCACGAGCAAATCCAGCTGCTCTTCCGAGAGACCCGAAAGGAGCCTGCTCTGCATGAGAGGAAAGGAGGGACGTGCGTCCATTGTGCGCTGCGCTAGAATTGCCCGGCTTTCCCCTTGGTGTCAAGGCGCCTTTCTCGACTTTGTTGACTGTTGACGCGTTTGTTGCCTTTGTCGCCTTTGTTGACGCGCCTACCCCGCGCGCGTATCTTCTCCCTGATGGCAGACATACTCGTGTTTGGCGCGCATCCTGATGACGCCGAGTTCGGCATGGGGGCGAGCCTGGTCAAGTTCGTGCGAAGCGGCGCTTCCGTGGCGGTGTGCGTGCTGACCCGGGGGGAAGCGGGGACGTTCGGCACTGGGGAGCAGCGGGAGCGGGAGATGCGCGCAGCCGCGGAAAAGCTCGGCGGTGAGATTGAAATCCTCTCCTTCCAGGACTGCAGGATTTTCGACACCTACGAGGCGCGCGTGCGCCTTGCGGAGGTTGTCCGCAAGTTCCGGCCGAAGATCGTCTTTGCGCCCTACCACACGAATCCCAGCTATCACAAGGACGGCGGCGCGCATCCGGACCATACCGCCACGGGAACCATCGTGCGCTCCGCGCTTCGCTACGCCCGCTTTTCCGGCCTCAAGGATGCCAAGGGCGAACCGTGGAACGCCAACCATCTCATCTATTATATGGTCCCGCGCACCCGCATGCCGAACATCGTCAACGACGTCTCGGAATACATGAGCGAATGGGAAGCCATTGCCCGCTGCCACGAGTCGCAGATGAGCCTGCGGGACGGCAAGGTTCTTGACGCTCTGCGCCGGTTCCGGGAGTCCGCGGGAGTCCTTGTGGGAGTTGCGTATGCGGAGGGCTTTTATATAGAAGAGCCCGTTGTCTTCGACCTCGAGCACTTCCTGAGCACCTCAAGCCAGCCGGGGGGCGTTCCCGCAACCGCCAAGGGTGCCATATAGCGCTGCCTTCGTCCGTCGGACTCTACCGGGTCACGCTGACCGCGATGATCCCCGCTCTTTCCACCTGGATGAACTGCGTCTCCTCCCATGAGGCAATAATGATGTCTCCCTTCTTTACGAAATCCGTGTAGCGGAAACCAGCGGGAAGTGGCGGGAGCGTGAAAGACTCCAGCGGGGACGCGGGAGCCTGTTCCAGCACCTGGCCGTCCGGAAGAAGCGCATACAGGACACCGGCTTCGTCCAGGACGTGGACCACGAGAATGGAATCCTGCTCGAGCCCGGAACGGAAATACCTCTGGACGGGAGAGGTGCGCGAGCGCACTTTGAAGTGCAGCGCGGTGCCGGCCGCACGTCCCTGGATCCGGGATCCGCATTCGTCGAAAAACGCGCTGTAGGCGGCGGGAACGTCGGCGCCGCTGAGGCTCGCGGTCCCCAAGGCAGCCATGTAAGCATCCCGATTGCTGCCAGCCTCCAGTTGCAGGTCCGCGCGGTAGCGCGTGTAGGCGAACTGAGTCTGCGAGGAATCCGTGTATTTCCATTCGAAATCGAACTCGTTCTCCGAGATGGGGGCAAACCCGACTGCCTCCCACTCCGGGTTCTTCCTCTGGTACGGCGGAATAAGGAAGGAGAAGTCTTTCTGCCCCGGCAGGAACGACACAAGGCTGACGCCTCTGAGCAGAAGCTCTTCCGGCTTGGCGTCGTTCAGGAGAGCGTTGTAGTAGAGATGGATCATGAGCTCTCCGTGGCGGGGGATGAGCGTCGTTATGGTCCGGTGGGCAAAGATCGGAGCGTCGTAGTGGTACGTGAACTTCAGCGCGCCGGAGGCGTCCGAGTCAACCGCGGCCACGCCCGCGCCGTTCACCGCGCAGTACAGTGTGTCACCGAGGAATGCCATGTCAGCCACCCGGGACTGCACCGTCCAGGGAAGCGCCGGGACTTGCGGAGAAGCGTCGGCGGCTCCAACGGACTGGAACACCGTAGATACAAGCTCGTACCAGGAGGCGCGGGCGTGGCCGGCGCCAGCCGGCGCCCGGGGTCCGCACGAGCTGAGGGCAAGCATGAGGCCGGCAGCAAGGGCCGCAACGAGACCCGCCGGCACCAGGATGCCGAAGGTTCGTCGGCCTGACACGTCGGTTAGTAGGCCCTGCCGAAGATGGCGAGGTGACGGGCGTTCTTTCCGCAAATGACGCATGAGCTGCCTTCCGGCGCGGCGGACACGGCGGTCCCGTTCAGAGGAATGAGACGGATTGTGGCCTTGGTCTCCTCCTTCACCTTCGCTTCGCAGGCGGCGTCTCCGCACCAGCCGGCCTCAATGAAGCCTCCCGGCTCATCCAGCAGCTTCTTGAACTCCTCGTAGTCTTTCACGCGGAACGTGTGGGCCTTGCGGAACTCCAGCGCCCTGGCAAAAAGGGATTTCTGGATGTCATCCAGGAGCCCCCGAAGGCGCGTGCCCGCCTCTGCAACGGGAAGGAAGATCTTTTCACCGGTGTCCCGTCGCACGGCAACGCACTGGCCTTTCTCCATGTCCCGCGGACCGATCTCCACGCGCAAGGGGATTCCCTGCAGCTCGTACTCGGAGAACTTCCAACCCGGCGTGTTCTGGTCATCCTCATCGAGGTGAACGCGGAAACCGGGCTTCAGGGAATCCCGGAGCTTTCGGGCAAAAGCCAGCACGGCGTCCCGGGTTTCATTCTTGAAGATGGGAACAATGACGACTTCCGTGGGGGCAATCCGCGGCGGGAGAATCAGTCCCTTGTCATCCGCATGCGTCATAATGAGCGCGCCAACCAGGCGGGTGGACACTCCCCAGGAGGTGGCCCAGACGTGCTCCAGCGTCTTGTTTTTGGTCTGGTAGGTCACGTCGAAGGCTTTTGCGAAGTTCTGGCCCAGGTTATGGGACGTCCCTGCCTGGAGGGACTTGGCATCCTGCATCATCGCCTCGATGCAGTACGTGCGAACGGCGCCGGCGAACTTCTCAGAATCAGTCTTCACGCCGTGGAGCACGGGGATTGCCATGTACTCTTCCGCGAACGTGCGGTACACGTCGAGGATGCGCAGCGTCTCTTCCTCCGCTTCCTCAGCCGTGGCGTGAGCGGTATGCCCCTCCTGCCAGAGGAACTCGCTTGTACGCAGGAAGAGCCGGGTCCGCTTCTCCCAGCGAAGGACGTTGCACCACTGGTTGATGAGGAGCGGAAGGTCGCGGTAGGACTGGATCCACTTCTTGTACATGCTCCAGATGATCGTCTCCGAGGTGGGACGGATCACGAGCGGCTCCTCCAGCTTCTCTCCGCCGGCG
Source organism: uncultured Spirochaetota bacterium (assembly GCA_963845535.1). Classification (GTDB taxonomy): domain Bacteria; phylum Spirochaetota; class Spirochaetia; order SZUA-6; family Fen-1364; genus Fen-1364. The sequence goes on along the minus strand of CAWJSK010000008.1, from coordinate 7,820 downwards.
TGCGTGACCACGGCCAGCTCCGGGGAGAACCCCTCCACGTGCTCGGCCTCTTTCTTGATGAAGCTCTCGGGAATGAGGAGCGGGAAATACGCGTTGACGTGGCCTGTCTGCTTGAAAAGCCCGTCCAGCCCCTGCTGGATCATTTCCCACAGAGCGTACCCGCGCGGCCTGATGACCATGCAGCCCTTCACGGGCGCGTAGTCCGCGAGCTTCGCGTTGATCACGATGTCGATGTACCACTGGGAATAGTCGGTTGCCCGTGGGGTTATTTTTTCAGCCATTCTCTGCGGCGTCTCCTTGGGATGCGCCGCATTCTACGGTCAGCAAAGACCAGAGTCAAGGACGATGAGGCGCCGTGGAAGCTAATTGATCCCCGCGGTCTCTACCATGTAGCGAATGTTGTTCCCCTGCGTGTCCTGCTCCTCCCTCTGGATGAGGAACACAAGGGAAGCGTTGTCCGGGGCAAGCACGATTTCCTTGATGTGGTAGGCTTTGACGCCGGGACGACGCAAGGAGGGGTCCCCCGCCTTGTACGTATGAACCACGCCGTCCTTGTCCGTCACGCTGATGGCCAGGCTGAAGGAAGCCCCAGCCTCCCCTTCCGGCGGGCTCTGGGTCATGGTGATCTCGTAGTTGCGTCCAGTCTGGAAGTCCCGAAAGTCCACGACGTCCGGGGCAGGCACGCCGTCCACGAGGATGTAGAGCATTCGACCGGTAACGGTGTGGCGAACCTTGTAGAGCGTTTCCTGGGCGCGAGCCTCAACCACGGCGTCGAACAGGGCGCCAATGCCGTCGGTTCCCGGGTCAACGGGGACCGAGGAGGAGACCTTGTGCACCCCGCGGGAAACGAAGGCGTTGGCCCTTACGTCCACGATGTACGCTTCCGCCCAGGGTGTGGAGGTCTTCTGCTGGATTCCGTACTGCCCGAACATGAAATAGCGCGAGTCCGGCGAGAAGCCGAGGTTCACAAATCGAGCAATGTCGCCCGCGGACGCGGCGAACGTCACCAGGAGGATCAGGACCCCGATGGGTGCGAGCCGTTTTGCCATAGATGCTCCTATAAACAGTATCGTACGGCCATTCCCATTCTATAGAGGAATCTATGGCAGATATTCCGAGGCCACGCCCTGCGGCGAAGCCCGGGCCTGGCCGAGAAGGCCGCGCCCCTGCTGCGAAGCCCGAGCCGCTACTTCACCGCTACGCCCAGGTGCGGCGCGAGGTCCTTCAGCCTGGTCAGCAGGTCCTCGAAGTGCGGGTAGTTCAGGCTCTGCTTCCCGTCCGACCTGGCCTCCGGGGGATTGGGATGGATCTCGATGATGATACCGTCCGCCCCCGCGGCGAGCGCCGCCATGGACGCTGCGGGCACGTAATGCCAATTCCCCATGGCGTGGCTGGGGTCGACGATGATGGGCAGATGGCTCAAGCGCTTGATGGCGGGCACGGCGCCGATGTCCAGCGTGTTGCGTGTCTCCGTCTCGAACGTGCGGATCCCCCTCTCACACAGGATGACGTGGGGGTTCCCGCCTTTCATGATGTATTCCGCTGAGAGCAGTAGCTCTTCGATGGTTCCCATCATGCTTCTTTTCAACAGCACGGGCGTCCGCGTCTCTCCCAGCGCCTTCAGCAGCGCGAAGTTCTGCATGTTGCGCGCCCCGACCTGGAACACGCCGGCATAGCGGCCCACCAGCTCCACGTCGTACTCGGAGAGGACCTCCGTGACTACGGTGAGGCCATGACGTTTGGCAGCAGCGCTCAGGATCTGCAACCCCTGCTCCCCCAGCCCCTGGAAGGAGTAGGGCGATGAGCGCGGCTTGAACGCTCCTCCGCGAATCAGCTTGAGGCCCGAGCGTTGGAGAAGCTCAGCGGAGGATTCCACCTGCCCTTCGGTCTCCACGGAGCACGGTCCGGCAATGACGGCGAAGGTGTCCGGGCCAACGCTCACGCCGCCAACGCTGACCCGTGTCGGGTCGGGATGGAACTCTCGGGAGGCCAGCTTGTATGGCTTGAGGACGCGCAGGACGCTCTCCACGCCGGGCATCTGATCGAACTCGGCCTGGTCCAGGGCGCGGTCATCACCGGTGACTCCGCAGATGGTCTTGACGGCTCCCCTGCTCAAGTGCGGCGTGTAGCCCAGGTGCTCGATCTTGCGAAGAGCACTCTGGATTTCTTCCTCGGTCGCATCTCTCTTGAAGATCACGATCATGCAAAAAGACTACAATGCTTTTGACCTTCTCGCCTATATCGTCCTACAATCCCGCCGTGCGCACCTCATGGGAAGCAGGGCTCCTTTCGGCGGCGTTTATCGTCATCCTGATCCTCGGCCTTACCGCCTGCGGTTCATTTGCCTTCCTCCTCACCCGGCCCGTCCTGGCCGGCGCGTTATCGACTCTGCCCTCGAATCCCTGGTGGCTCGTCTATCAGCAGGCGGGTGCCAAGGACGCGGACCAACCCCTGGAGATCATAGGGGCCACGGTGATTGCAACCGCCGTCGGGCTTGTTTTTTCCCTCCGCTCGCGGACGCTCCACAAGCACAGCCGGACCCCCGTGCTTCCCTATCTGCTCCTGTTCTTTCTCACGATGGGAGTGGAATGTTTGCGAGGGTTGACCGCGGTTCTCTACGCCGCTGACGGCGCCATCCCCGCAACCGTTACGCTGACGCGCGCTGTGTACTGGGGCAGGTTTGTCGGTCTTTTCGCGCTGCTTCTTTCCAGTCTGTACTGTACGGACCTGAAGTATCGCCACGTGTACGTGCTGGGCGGAGGCTCCCTTCTGGTGGCGCTGGCCATCGCGGCAAGCTTGCCCATCGACCAGACTACCTTCCTCTCGCAGCTCACGTGGAAGCTGGGTGATGCGCAAGGGGCCTGGTTCGTGAACGTCGTGATCAACGCGCTGGTCCTTCTCACAGCAGTGGGCGCCTCGGCCCTGAAGCGTGACAGACGGTTCCTCGTGGTTGCTGGAGGGTTCGCGCTCCTCCTGGTCGGGCGGGACCTTGTATTCTTTACGCTGGACCCGCTTCCGCTTGCGGGCGGAATTGTCGCTCTGACAGCGGGAGCGGTTGTCTGCTTGAGGTCTTTGGGAGAAATCTACAGGGGAACCTGAAAAGCTCAGGCGGGCTCCGCGCGCCCGCCGCGGGCCTGTCCTACGGGACGAGCAGCTTCGTGGCTATCATCCCGACACCGAAGGGAATGATGATGTTGTCGAAGTTCCCGGTCGGGATGCCTTCGAGCACCATTGCCACGGCGCCGATGATGAGGGACTCCACAGGCCGACGACTCACGTGAAACGCCATCAGGAACACCGCTGCAAAGCACGCCAGGCTTCCCGAGAAGGTTTTTCCGCGAAGGAGAGGTATTCGGGGCCCGCCGACAACCCTGCCGACCAGGGCGGCGAATCCGTCTCCGAAGGCCAACGCGTAGATGGCGATGGAGGCCGCAGGTCCGGGATAGAGAAGAAGGGAAACCATTGCCCCGAGGCCAAGGGTGACAGGTCCGAGCACGAAGCCGGTTTTGTCCCTGTCCCGGGACGCAATGAGCGTCAGGTCACTCACGACAAAGATCGGATTCCCTTGCCGACGTGAGCTTTCCGCAAATGCGTAGAAGAGGGTCCCCATTGCCAGCAGCGTGAGCGTTGCAGAGAGGTTTACCGATGCAAGAACCGGCACTATGGCCACAAGAAGGTGGAGAGATTTTCGAACGAGCTCCCCTTGAACCTTCGCAATTCCCGTTGTAGTCTGTGTTCCTGTCCGCTGAATCTCGCGAACCAATTCCTGATTATCCTGCATGATGTAAGTCTTCGTTGCACACTTCAATGCAAGATCGGTGCCAGCTCAGGAACTCAAGGTTTTGTACTATTTCTTTCCTGCTGAATGAATTACCATGAATCCAAAGAGTCGGCCCTTGAAAATGTTCATTTTGTCTACTTTGGTGCACCGATTAATCTAGTTTTAATATACCGATGGGCTGGATTGGGGCCGGGCCTTGGCGCAAGCGGCTGAAGTCAGCCCCCCGCAAGACGCGTTGACAAGCAACGCGTCACGTTATAATTTACGCACAATTGATGAGTCCGACAATGGTTTGACGGACTCCTCACGGGCGATTAACTCAGCGGCCCAGAGTGCTACCTTCACACGGTAGAAGTCACTGGTTCAAATCCAGTATCGCCCATTTCAAATCCCTACGTTGTAGGGAAATAGGAAGCTACCCGAAAACGGGCGCTTCCATGTAGCTCTACTCTGACATTCACTCTGACATCGAGAGTGAGTCGAGGGAGGCAGCATGGAACGCCCGAAACGCCCGTACTCCCTTCACTCTAAGGCCGTTCCTTCCAAACATCCCATCAAGAGTCTTTCATAGTCTCTGAAGCTCCTCTACCACGGGACGCTGCGACAACAGCTTCATCGTGGAGACTGCAATCGTAGTTGCGACAACTGCGGCTGTAACCATAGTGGCAGCATAGCCCCACGGTATCACAAGGTGTTCCGGCGGTGGGTCAAAAACGCCACTGAGCACTCTTACAAGTATCACTGCGACGCCCAGTCCCAGGAGAGTGCCGATTGCCGCTCCTCCGACGAGGACCAACAGCCCTTCGCTCCAGATGAAGGCCCCGAGCTGACGGCTCTTGGCCCCCAAGGCGTTCAAAATGGCAAAGTTCCGCCGACGCTCAGACATCCCCAGCCCAAGGATCAACCCGGTTGCGCCCATGACAAGAATCACGGCAAAGGCGAGCTCAAACCTAGTGAGTCCGTTGAGATCAATGGAGGTCAGAGTCGAGCCGATGGCCTTCTGCGCGGAGCCAATGTCCGCTACTCTCGCACCCGGCAGGGAAGAGACCACCTCTCGTATCTGTTTTGCAAGCAGGGAGGGATCAGTGCGGGCCCTCACAAGAAGGACCTCCTGCGCACCTGAGCCGGTTTCTTGCGCAAGGTAGCTGGCATTGGCAACCAGAAAGGAATCCTTGGGTGCCGTGGGGAACTCCCGAACGACACCAAGGAACTCGAAAGGGACTTCATGATATTGATGATCGCTGGGGAATTGAAGACGAAGATTCAACCTGTCACCCGGCTGGAGCTGGAAGTTCTGTCGTGTCTCCTCGGAAACAAGCACGCCATCGGCGTGTGCGGCAAGCATGGCCAGGGAGTCCTTCGCGTTCCCTCTTGCGAAATACGCATCCACAATCCGGGTCACTTTGCCGATTTGAGCCGAGTCTATCCCATAGATATCCTGAAGGTCATTCCCCACGTAGGCAAACCTGTGGATCATGGGCTGCGCGGCAGCAACGCCCCGCATGGCCCTTATTTCGGCCAGCTTGCCGCCCAACGGCGCCTCTGTTGAACCCGTCACTGTCACGTCAGCGCCGTTGCTCAGCTCGGCATCCACTCGTGACTGTGCATTGAATGTGGTATTGAAGACCGCTGTGGACAGCGCAAACGCAATTGCAAGCGCAACCAGCACAACACCGCGGCTGATGAGGCGTCGCTGCCGTACCAAAGACGAAGAAACCACGGCTGACAAGTTTCCCGCAATCGGGCGCAGGAAGGTTCGAAGAATCGTACGATCCCGCAGGATCCCGTTTTCCCAAGTACGCAAACCCAGCAGCACGCCTCCCAACCAGAGACACAGGGGAGCGATGAACGCCTCATAGTGCACGGATATCTGGGATATCCCCTCCGGGGCGAGCACCACCTGGTAGCCCGTCTGCGCTGTTTGCCAATATGCGTACAGGGACAATCCCAACAAGATCAGGTCCAGATAGAGTCTCTTCCAAGGCGGCTCGACGGACGTCCGTATGACCGCCCGGGCAGAAGCAATTGTTGATTGCCGCGCCTGCCTCCATGCGGGCAGAATTACCGCAAGGGCCGCCAGGAATAGCCCGATCACGCACGCCGCCCACCCACAGCATGCTGATTCTGCTTTGGTGAATGCCGGTCGATGTCAGCAGCCAGCCTGCTGCAAAGCTCAGCCCAGCCCCCAGAATGATTCCGCCGCCGCCGATGATGAGCGCCTCCATCGATTCGAAAATGAGCACCTTTGCGGTTGACGCGCCGCGCACCCTCAGGAGCGCCTGCTCCCGGTGCAGGTGTTCCTTCCCTGTGGCCGCTATGGCCAGCGTCAGAAGCGTTGCCAGGATCGTTCCGGGAAGACCTAAAAAAAGAAAGAGAACCCGAGCATACACGGCGTCGGAGCGCACCGCGGCAAGCTTTGCCCCAAGGTTTTTCCCTACTATCCCCTGACCAGCCAACCTTGCCTCGAGGTTGTTCGCCAGCCGTGTTACATAGGTATGGGCGGCGGTCGGACTTGCGGGGAGACTGCCATGAGTGAGCTTTACGTGAACGAAGGTGAACGCCGTCCGGCAGCCTTGCCGTTTGAGGATCGAATACCGTGTGCCATTCCTGATCCGGGAGAAGAAGGACGTTGTCCGGGGGCGCTTGAGGAGCGAGGCCGGGGACAGCTCCGATGGCCTGAAAGAGTGAGTCGGCGCTGGGAAGATCGATCACTCCGTCAACCTTCACAGAAACGGGTGACCCTCCCATTCTTTCTATTGTCAGGGTGTCTCCGGGTTTGACGTGCAGATTTGCGGCGGTTTGTTGAGCTACCAAGACCCCAATTGCTCCACCGGTCAGTTGGCGAATCACGTGCGAGAACGACCTGCGATAGTGCGGACTGATCCCCAGACAAGACCGGGGCCCGTTGTCGCACTGTGCCGCCGTGGCAGCTCGGAAACCAGCTACCTCCGCGTATCCCACCGTTTCCATCAGTCCAAACGAAGATGTACGGACGATAGCCTTCTGACCAGGCCTTCATCCGCGCCGGAGGCGAGCTGAACCTGCCAATCTACGGGCACGGTGGAGACCGCGCGGGCTGTCATTGTCCGGGAGCTCGTGGAGAGAAAAATCCCGAGAGATGACAGTAGCGTGATGGTAGTAGCCACGCCAAGAACCGCACCAACCAGCCTTGCAGGCCTTCTGGCCAGGAGCCCTCGAGACGACCGTAAATCATCGTTCACCTCCATTTTCCCGTGGTGAACGCGCCACACCGTTGTCATCCGAGCGGCAATCGCGGAGTCGTGAGTGGCGACTACCAGCGCGGTGTCCCTCTCTTCCAGGGTAGATAAGAGCACATCGAAAAGGCGCCGCGCGGTGGGATGGTCCAACTGACCCGTGGGCTCGTCTGCCAAGATCAACCGCGGATTGGATGCCAAGGCGCGCGCCACGGCGACCCGCTGAACCTGCCTCCCGAAAGCTCCTCCGGCAGCCTGTCCGCGATCATCTCCAGCCCGATATCTCCGAGCGTCCTCAAGGCCGCTTCTCGCGCGTCCGCCTGTTTGACACCCATAAGCAGCAGAGGCAGTTGCGTGTTTTCCAGCACGCTGAGAGGGGGAGAAGGCCTGCTGTTGGAAAACATACCCGATATTCCAAGGCCGCAGTTCTTGCCGCGATCCCAAGGCGGGCCACGAAATACTCCCCGCGGTGGGCGCGTCGATCCCGCCCAAAAGATGGAGTAGTGTCGATTTTCCACTGCCCGAGGGGCCGACAACCGCAATGCGCTCTCCTGGGTGCACTTGGCAGCTCGCGGATTCCAACGCTCTCACGAGGATCGCCCCTGCGCATACGCGCGGGACACGTTCTCCATGAGCACAAGAACGTCAGTCATCCGTGACAACCTTGCCATCGAACAGGCGGATGACCCGATCAGCAAATGAGGCAACAGCATCGCTGTGAGTAACAACAAGAACGGATCCGCCGCCGCGACTGTAGTCGTCCAGAAGCTTCAGAATCATCTGCTCGGTTTCCGCGTCAACTTCTCCGGTGGGTTCATCGGCAA
>CAWJSK010000007.1:0-26748 GCA_963845535.1 uncultured Spirochaetota bacterium | reverse complement strand
GCTCGCGACTCCATTGACCTGTTGCTCTGGTCTGGCGATCTGGCGTGATGAGCTCTTTGATGCGCGTTCGGAGCTTTCGATTCCTTATCAGGATTGAATAGGAAGCTCTCGCCTGGGCTTCTATCTTGGCTTTCCTTTTTTTCGCTCACTCCACTGGAATCGATCCTTTCCGCGATTGCCCGTGAAGCCTGGCGTGCTCCATGCATGTTGCAAAGTCGATGGAATCTCGCGAGCAAGGGGGGACACGCAACGCTTGATTTCCGGCTCACTTCAGCTTGAAACGAATGGGATACCGAAAACGAACGGCCACGGGCCGGCCGTTCGCGCGAGCGGGCGTTGTCATCACCCCTTGAAGCGCCTTGACCGCAGCTTCCGCAAAGCCGTAGCCCGGGTCCTTCAGCACAACGACCTTTCGGATGGCACCGTGACTGTCAATGTAAAGCTCCACGTACACCGTCGCCTCTATTCCCTGCCGGGCCGCAAGGGGCGGGTACTCGATGCGAGAGAGCACCTGCGCGACCGGTATGACGGGCACGTCCGTGATCTCATACTGCGGCACATAGTCCGGCTCGCCGGATTGGGGAGACGGCGTCCCCGCGGCAGCTCCCCCCGGTGATGCTTCGGCCTGCTGCACGTCCGCTGGGGCCACGGGAGGCGCAGGGACGGCCACGGGAGGCGTGGGGACCGCGTCGGGGGGCGGGAGGGCTGCGACCGGCGCTTCCTGGGGCGGTACAGTTTTCGGGGGCGACGGGATGGATGCGGATTTCGGATGAACAGGATGCAGGGACGACGCCGACTGCGAGGGGCGTCCCTTCTGAACCGGCGGAGAGACTGCATCGAGATCCAAAAACGAGATCGGCCGGTCGGGTGGAACAGGAGCCGGTCGGCCCTGCAGCATGAGCAGGAGCGCAAGGACCGCGCCATGGAGCAGCAGGGCAAGGCCGAAGGCCGTTCCTCTCCAGCGTCTCATCACCCCTCTAGTCTCCATGCAGCTCCTGCTTCGGGCTTTCGGTTTCCATGCCGAGCTTCTCGACGCCCGCGGACTTGATCAGGGAAACGATCTGGATGAAGTCTCCGTAGGACACCGTCTTGTCGGACTTGAGATACGCCGTCTTGTCCGAGCGCTGCCGGTAGATGGCGCTGAGCCGCTCGGCGAGCTGAGAGGCCGCCACGGGGGTCGAGTTGATATAGGTGGTGCGGTTGGCGTCTATGGAAATGATGATCGTCTGCTCCGAGGTTTCAAGCGGGGCCGCCTTGGCTTGCGGCAGGTGGACTGTGATCCCCTGCTGGCCTATGGAGGCGGTCACCATGAATATGATGAGAAGCACCAGCATCACGTCCACAAGGGGCGTGATGTTGATATTGGAAAGCGGCTCCCGGTCCGGGCCGCGCCTGATTTCCATGGCGTCCTACCTTTTCGCGTTGAAGATCTTCTGGACGATGTTCAGGAAGTCATAGCTGAAGTTGTCGATCTCGCTCACCATGAGCCTGATCCGGCCCTGGACGTAGTTGAAGCCAATGACCGCAGGTATGGCCACGGCAAGCCCGACGGCTGTGGTCACGAGGGCCTCCGAGATCCCGGGGGCAACGATTGCAAGAGAGGTCGAGCCGGCCTGGCCAATGCTCTGGAAGGCGCTCATGATCCCCCACACTGTTCCAAAAAGTCCGATGAACGGGGTCGTCGCGCCTGCCGTGGCCAGAAATCCCACGTCGCGCTCGATCTTCGCGATCTCCCGCGAGGAGACTTTGCGGAGGCTCCGCGAGATGTTCTCAATGCCGCCTGCCTCCGCCGTGAGTGCCCCGCTTGAGGCCGGATACGCGCTCAGGGCGAGGAAATGCCTCGTTTCGCGGTAGCCCTCTCGAAAGAGGGCGGCAAGCGGTCCCGGCTTCAGTCCGGCCAACCGCGCCTCCACCGCGCTGAACTCTTTCACCTCCCAGAAAAGCTCCGTGAACTCACGGGTGTTCCGTTTCAGGAAACCAAGCTGCACGAGCTTCTGAATGATGACGGCCCACGATCCTATGGAAAAAATCACCAGGATCGCGAAGACCCCTACAATGACCGGGCTGTCTGTGAAAATGGTTTGCAACACGTTGCCGCCTCCTCTGAATCCATCAGGGTCTGATCGAATGGAAGACCTCGACCGGGATGACGAAGGTCCAAAAGTCGTTCCAACCGAAAGCGAGCTTCCAGAGCGCTTGCGACTCCTGGAAGTCCCGCAGCATGGTCCCGCTGTCGCGAAGCGCGCGCAGGTTCCCGGGGAACACCTCTTTCGTGTAGTCCGTGTTCCACGTGATGGAGTCCACGGTGACGCTGGCGTGCTTTGGAGAAGGCGGCTGGTCGTACCCATAGAGCTCGGGGAAAAGAAAGCGTCGGACCGAGCCCTGATGTGCGTACCATGACTCATCGAAGCGGGAGCGCAGGAACTCCGCGTACGCCTGAATGCGGTTCCACCGCCGCGTGAACTGCTGCAGCGCCTTGTCCCCGTTCAGGTAATCGTCGTAATAGCGGATTGTCGCGACGATGGGGGCATCAATCTCAGGTTTGTCGGAGAGGAGGATCTGCGCCTCCGCGCCACTTTGCGAAAGATCGAAGCTGCCGCTGATGACAAAGCCGGCCTCTGTCCAGCCGTCCTGCCAGTTGTTAAACCAATCAAGGCGCAGGAGCTCGATCTTCCAGCCTCCCGAGCCGTCCGCCGTTGCCCGGCCCCGCAGGACAGCCTCCGGCAACGCTCCCCAAGTGACTCGAACGTCGCGAGCTCCGTTGATTTCCTTTGCGAGCTCCACGCGAACAGGCGTTTCGCGGCTCGCCCCTTCGCCCCGGTAGGCGCTCTGGACAGAAAAGGTCGCGCATCCCGACAGGGCAGCCACGGCTATGAACAAGATCGCAAGTCTTCCCCTCATCGACGTTCCTTTCACAAGCGTTCCTTTCTTCGCCCCTCAATAGCTCAGGTTGTAGCCGATGGATGGTATGGGAACCCCGAGATACGAGCTCGCGTTTGTCGCGCCCGTCAGGGTGGTACCGCGCCAGGGGTCGAAAGGCGGAGGGCCGCCGGCTGCCGCGGTGTAGAAGGGCGCGAGGAGGTCCTGGACAGCGACGTAGAACTCCCAGCCGATTTTCGAGCCCTTGTAGTAGCCATGCCAGGAGGCTTTCAGGTCGATCGGGAAAGACCATCCCGTGCGCAAGGTGTCGCTGTAGGTGGACGTGCGGGAAAAGCGTTCCACCACCGTTCCGTCCGGCATGGTTGCCTCATAGGAGGTAACAGGCCCGAACTGGTCCAGGGGAGCGCCGCTTGCTATCTGGGCTTCCGTGGTGAGGGAGAAGCCTTCCGTAGGCATCAGGGTCAGGACGAGGCTGATGGTGTGCTGGATGTTGTAGCTCGGGTAATACCAGATCCCCGTGGGATCCCCATCCGTGTCGGTGTTCCCCGCCTGGGCGGGATTGTAGAGGCGTGTGACGACGAACGTGTAGCTGAGCCAACCCTCCCAGTAGCGTGTCTGCTTCTGGATGAACGCGTCGATGCCGTAGGCGAAGCCTGTCCCGTCGCTGTACGTCGAGTAGCTCACGGGGGTGGCAGCGTTGTTTGCTATTGCATAGAAGCGGTCACTGTAGCTCTTGTAATAGCCGTCCAGGTCGAGCGTCCAGCCGTCTTTCGTGACGGCCTCCAGCCCGAGCTCGTTGAACCACGCCAGGGTGGGGCCGACCTGATAATTGGTGACTCCGTATTGCGTGTCGATGAACGGGTTGTCCACGGGGAATTGCGAAAAGAGGCCCGTGCCGGCCACAAAGGAAAGAGACTGGAATGCCCCGGTGTTGCGGATGGGCGTCAGAACAAGGCGGATGCGCGGGTCCACGGAGGGCCGGGTCAGGAGCGTCATGTCGCTGTTAGAGACTACGGTGTAGTTGCCCCTCACCCCCGCCTCGCCAGTGAGCAGCCCTGACCACAGGCTGAAGGTGTAATCCGCATAGAGCGCCGACGTGAGGGTATTGTCCCCGTTCGTCGATACATCGGAAACAACATCCTCGAACTGCGGGGTTGTCCCCGAATACACCGTTTGCCAGTTGTTGGAGCTCTGCGCAAGAGTGGAGTTGCGCAGGACGGACTCCACCCCGAAGGACAGGAGATGGCCCTCGGCGAGCTGCCAGTCCATGCTCCCTTTGAATTGATACAGGTAGTCGTTCGTCGAGTTGTTCACCGTGCCCGCCAGATTATTCAGCGTGAAACTGGTCGCTCCGTTGAGCAGAGAGGAGTACGTCTTGATGAAGTCCTGGTCGTAGTACTCGGTTCCGTTGGTCAGCGAATTGACGGAAAGATTCTGGTCATGATTGTTGAAGTTCACGAGAAAGCTCAGGAGAAGATTGTCCCTCAGGAGGAGCTTCAACCCCGATGCGAGAATGGCCTCCGTGTTGACCAAATCGACATTGCGAGTGGTGGTGAGAGTGTCGGGAGGCGGAGGCTGCTTGCCGATGTTGTCGGCCTTTACCCCGTCCACTCCGAGGTATGCGTCGAGAAACCACTTCACGCGCGGCGAGGGGTCCCAGGAGAGCTTTCCGAATCCCTCGGTGATGTACGGTGCATCTTTGGCAAGCCCGAAGAAAGCCAGGGGAAGCTGAAGATAGGTCGTTTGTCCGCCCAGGAGAAGACCTGCGGTTTCACTGAACGGAGCGCTGACGAAGAAATCGATTCCCGACGTGGAGAGCCCGAGATCTGCCGTCGGCTGCACCTTGTTCGGGGAAATCGAGGTGACCTCGAGCAGCCCGGAGAGGAACTCGCCGTAGCGGGCGGAAACGATCCCGTCGGAAAGCTTCGCCGAATCCACCATGTCGGGATTGAAGATGGAGACGGCCCCGTTCCAGTGGTAGGGATACAGGACGTACGCGCCGTCCAGAACGGCGGTCATTTCGCTTGGATTCCCGCCCTGGATGGAAGGCATGGCGTTGAAGCCGCTCGTATAGCCCACTCCGGGAAGAGTCTTGATGGTGGACATGAGGTCCTGGACCACGCCCATCGTCGTGTTGGTGATGTCTTTCTTCGTCACCGCCTGGGAAACGCCGTTCTCGGCATCCGTGCTGTTCGGTTTCGACTTTTCGACCACCAGCTCGTTCCCTTCCACCACGCCGGAGAGCGCGAGTGTGATCACGAGGGCCGTGTCGCTTTGCGTGACGACGGTCTTCTTCGTCTCATATCCGGGAAGCTCCGCCGTGATCAGAGCGGCGTTGTGCTCCCGCCGGCAGGCCGATTGTTGCTTTTCCGTCCGCGCCCGTCTTGAAAGTCCCCTCCACGCCGCGCACGCTCAGGCGGACGCCCTCCAGGGGCGTGCCGAGATCCTGGTCGATGACGGTGACCGTGAGATCCTTCGCGGATGCCCAGAGCGTCAGCCGCAGAAAAAGCGAGCAAGACGAGCAGAACATGACGCCGCATTGAATGTGCCTCGGGCTTTTTCTACGGTCAGTCGACGCGTTGGATGGCCGGATAGCGGAAGCTGCCGTTCAGGAGCTCGGGCCGCGGCTGATAGTTACGCAACGTGATGTGGAAGCGCCCATCCGGTATCGGCAGCCAGTTCGACATCCATGCTTTCTCGGGGGCGGCACGCTGAATCAGGATATCGAGGCTTCCATCCGCGTTGCGCCGCAGGCCGGGCGTGAAAGGATTGATCGACCATCGATGGATCGGGCTGTCGACAAAGAACAGTCCGTTCTTTTCGACCCTGTGGACCGACAAGGACCAGAACGCGTCCAACGGCATCTGCGCCGGAAGATGCAGAACATAACGATGGCCGCCGTCTATCGGGCTTCCCGTGTTGTCCTGGTAGGCCCAGCAGGAGGTGTTTTCCTCCGGGAGGTTCGCGAACAAGCCCCACGCCGCGACGCTCGCGCGGGATTCGTAATCCGTCCCGAAGCGCCCTTGGTCGGCGAGCGGATAGAGCCATCCGTTGACCAGCTCGCGATGACTGTCGACGGTCTTTTCATTGTACGTGATGGACTGCTTGACCTGTGCGAACTTCAGGTTCCAGGCGCGCCGCAACTCCGGAGTGAAGGCAACCGCCCGAGGTCCGATCCCCACCTTTCCGATGATATCGAGCATCGGCGCATCCTCCGCGGGAGGCGGATTCCGTGCCATGGCATCGTTGACGACGGCAACGAAGTTCTCGCCGTTATCCGGGAAAGGCGACGGCGGAGTCGCGCGCGGCGGCAGGCTGCCGGTCGGCGTCAGCGTGAAGCCGTCCTGCAGGCGGCGTGCAGTGTCCAGGTCCTGGGGACCATGGACGAGCACGCGAAGCAGGAGCACAACGTCCGGGGTCGGGGCACGGATGACTTTCGAACCTTCGGGGTTGGGAGCCCCGGGATCCTGGGGACCCTCCAGGAGAAAGCTGCCCGCATGCGTGCCTGTGGTGCGGCGTCCGACATACGCGAAGTCGTTCGTGTACTCATCCACCAGCATGATCGAGTAGTAGCGATCCGCCATCTCCGGCACATCGATGCGCACCGGCCCTCCGCGCAGATCGACAAGGGAAATCGAATACAGCGTGTCCGCGTTCGGGCCCGTGATCAGGCGGCTCTTCGGCGTGGCCAGGTTGCGCTGGTGAAAGAGATGGTTCGGCCGCAGGTGGCGAGGGCTGGACGGATAGAGCTCCAGCTCATACTGGATGCGGGCGACCTCCCACACGGGAAGCGCGTATTGATACGCGAGCCCGATGGCTTGAGTGAGATCGTCCGGGGACGCCCGGCCCTGGCCGAAGCCGGGAAGTGCCGCAAGAAGCGCAAGGACTCCGATCGAAACGACGGTGCGGATGGTGAACGCATGTGTCTGTGCAGTACGCATGGCAAGAGTATGCTGACAGGCGTCGGGAGGCGGACAGTGCCGAAAGTCATGAAAAGGTCATGTGACCGGGAATGAAGCAGCTATGTCTCGATGAGACCCAGCTCCCTGGCCTTCAGGGCTGCCTGGGTCCGGTCCCGCGCGTCGATTTTCTGGAGGATCGTGCTCACGTGGTTTTTCACCGTCCCTTCGGCGAGAAACAACTGCCGGGCAATTTCCTTGTTGCTCAGCCCCTGGGCAAGAAGCCGCAGCACCGCCTGCTCGCGGCCGGACAAGGGCTCCTTGAGACCCGAAGCGGAGGCGGGGGAAAGGGGCGAGAGCCGCGCAAAAGCGTCTATCACCCTGCGCGCCACCGTGGGCTCCAGGGCCGCGCCTCCGCCTGCCACGCTGCGGACCGCCGCGGCGAGATCCGTCCGTGAGACGTCTTTCAGGAGGTAGCCGCTCGCCCCCGCCCGCAGGGCGTCGAACACGAGCTCGTCCTGGTCGAACGTCGTCAGAACAAGGATCTTCGCCTCCGGGAAACGTGACCGAATCCGGCGCGTCGCTTCGACCCCGTCCATGTTCGGCATGCGGATGTCCATGAGCACCACGTCGGGCTGCAGCTTTTCGAACCCTTCCACCGCCGCGGCTCCGTCAGCGGCCTCTCCGACAACCGCCATGCCTTCCATTTCCAGGAGGGTGCGCAGGCCTTCGCGCATGAGCTGCTGGTCATCCACCAGGAAGAGCCGAAGCGTCGAATCCTTCATGAGGCGCCGGCGGCCGTCGGCAGCGTAAGGCGAAGCGCGGCGCCTCCCTGGGAAGCCGCCAGCAGCTCGACGGTGCCGCCAAAAACGGCGGCGCGCGTGCGCAGGCTCGGCAGGCCGAAGCCGCCCTGCAATCGGGACTGATCCGTGACGGAGGGCGCCACGATGCCGCGACCGTTGTCGCGGCAGGCAAGCAGGTATGCTCCGCCCATGGCCTTGAGGGAGATCTCCACGCTCGTGGCAGCGGCATGTTTCTGGACGTTCGTGAGCGCCTCTTGCACGGTGCGGATGATGACCAGCTTTCTTTCGAAGTCGGGCTCGGGTATGTTGGGCTGCAGATCGAGAGTCACGTGCATTTCTGCTCCCTGGGCAAACACCTGGGCAAGTGCCTTGAGAACTTCCAACAGTGGTTGGTCCCCAATGCCGTTGACGCGAAGCGCGCTCACCGCGGCGCGCAGCTCATCCAGCCCTTGCTTGACCTCCCTGCGCGAGCTCTCCACCATGCGAATGGCGCGGCCGGACTCTGGAGGGATGAGGCCCGCGGCTCCTTCCAGGAGAACCGCGGCGACCGTCAGCCGGTGTCCGACGGCATCGTGCATCTCCCGGGCAATGCGGGCCCGCTCCTCGGTGATTGCCAGGTCTTTCAGCCGCCCCTGGGCGACGGTGAGCTCGGCAAGGAGTTGCTCGCTCTCGGCGCTTGCCTGCAGCAAACGGCGGAAAGAGACGGAAAAGCCGATGATGGCGGAACAGCCGAGCCAGAAAGCCAGGAGAATCGGGAGCAGGCTGCGCTCGTGATCCCAGGCCAGGATGAGACACGTGAGAAACGCTATGCTTGCACAGGTGACCCAGGCAATGGCGAAGCCCAGGGGAACGCGCCCTGCGACCATGGCGCACAGAATGTAGAGGAGGATCGATCCAAGGGGCGGCCGGGGGCTTATCGCCATGATGGCGATCACGAGGACCGACGCCGTCAGGACCATGACCACGAAGGCGCCCGTCCCGATCAAGGGGCTTGTGCGCATGAGCACGACGAGTAAGGCGGCGAACATCGCCAGCAACCCTGCCGTCAGCGCGAAGCGGGCGCCGAGGGGAAGGGACCGCAGCTCTGCGGTGACTACCAACGCGGTCGTGACGTATCCCACCCACTCGAGCACCGCGGAAAAGCGGCGCATCCCTTCCCCGGCCGAATGCGCCGACCTCTCGGACGACCGCATTGCTCCAGTATACCGCCGACCGAAAGCGAGGGCGATCGCCCCCAAAAGGCTTCGCAGGGAGTCCCGGAGCAACGTCAGCCTGTGAGGCCAGCCGCGAAGAAGCGCAATCTGTCGCAGCATCTCTCTTTCATCGTAGGGCTTGCCGTTCGGCGTCTCGAACAGCCAGGTTTTTCCGCCGAACGTCTCGATGATGTCCTTGAACACCCGCAGGGGGACGCGCACTTTCCGCGCGGTGTCGCGCTTCCCGGTCATCTCGATTTCAACCTCGCTGTCCCCCGCCTTGCAGTCGCTCAAGCGGATAGCAGTCATTTCCGAGCTGTTGCAGCCGGTTGCCTGGAGAAAGCGTTCGAACAGCAAGCCATGGGGCGATGGATTCGTTTTCCTCATTCCAGCATCCGCCGCTTCACGGCGGGACATGCACGAGTATGTCCCCAGCCGCGCACCGGCGGACAGTGCTGAAAGTCATGAAAAAGTCACATGACTATCGAACCGACTCCACGTTTCCATCCTCGGAGAGGGAAATCACGAACATGGTCTGTGGTGAAACGCCGTCTTCCGACATCCGCTGCCACGTTTGCACGGCCCGGCCCGTTGGTCATTTCGATCCGTCGTCGCCGCTCAAGCGCACCTCGGGCAGAGGGCTTGCCCACGGATATCTGATCGAGTGAGTCCGCGGCCACGACCTGAGAGAATGCCAACGGAGAGGACTATGGCGGTCAACGCCAGGCATCTTGTGCTCATGCGGCGATGATAGGGCGAAGTTCCCGGAAAAAGAATTAACAGAGCGATAAAATCGCCGGTAACAATCCGTTATTCGTGGTTGCGCGGAACGCTATGGCCGGCGCAGGAGCCGGTTTCCCCCTGAATAGTACCTCGGATTTCTCCTCTGCGAGCTGCTCTGCGTATACGCACGGTGATCAGAGAGCAGCGATGGTCACCGTAAGGCCGGCGTCCACGAATCCTCCGAGCAGGTCAGGGGGCGCATTCGCGTCGGTGATCACCCTCGTCACTCGAGAGAGCGGGGCGATGAGCGCAGGAGCCGTTTTACCGATCTTGCTGTGGTCCGTGACCACCCACACCTCGCGGGCGTGATCGATGTACAGCGCCGCTGCATGCGCCTCGGCGGCCGTGAAGGTCGAGAGACCATGCGTGAAGTCCAAGCCGTCGACGCCGATCAAAGCAATGTCGAGGTGAAAGTCCTGGATTGTCCTTTCGGCAATGTGCCCCACGAGCTCATACGAGCGCGTGCGCAGGGTGCCGCCGGTGACGATGACCTCGACTGACTCCGCGGCTGCCAGCTCCATGGCAAGGTTGATGGCGTTCGTGACCACGGTGACCCTTTTCTCCTTGAGCGCTTTGATCACCTGCGTGATCGTGGTGCCCCCCGTGCAGCCAATCACTTGTCCATCCTTGATCAGGGAGGCGGTGAGGATGGCAATCGCCCTTTTTTCGGGGAAATAGGCTGCGAGCTTGGACTGGAACGGAAGCTCGTCCCGCGTGTCGATGGCGGTGGCCCCGCCATGGATTCGACGCAGCATGCCCATCTCCTGCAGGGCGTCGAGATCTCTCCGAATCGTGGCCCTTGAGGTTGTAAGAAGCCGTGCCAGCTCGTCGCCATCGACGCTCCCTCTTCGGGCCAGTTCGCTCTTGATTCGTTCGAAACGTTCTTCCCTGATCATTTTCTCCCGTCCGTTGGTTCAGATTGTATACGAAAAGGGGAATAATATGAAGCGATGCACGAATAATCATGGAATTTTCGCTTAAACAATCAAAATCAATCAAATATATGTTGACAATTGATAGATTGCTGGTACTATCAGGCAGATGGCTACTACAAAAAACGCTCTCCAGGACTTGTTGGATCGGCCCACTTCGGAACAGGAGTCTCGCGGCTACATCAACACTGCTGCTGAGATTGCGAGTCAGCCGTCCGTGTGGAGGAAGACCCTGGACGTGATGGAGGGCGGGTTTCCTGCCTTGGCGGGTTTCTGCACCGAATCTCACCGTCTTCTTCTCACTGGCGCCGGCAGCTCCTACTTCGCTGCGCTCAGTGTCGTGCCGTTCCTTCGGCATTTCTATCAATGCGTCGAGGCAATCCCTTCCACTGAGATTGTCATGGACCCCGATTCGTCCTTCCCACGCGAAGAGTTCATTCTCGTGTCCCTTGCGCGCTCAGGCGACAGCCCTGAAGGCAATGCCGTGTTCGAGCTCGCCGAGAAGCTGCGGCCCGGTCTCGTGAGCCATCTTGTCATCACCTGCAACGGAGACGGAGAGCTTGCCAGACTGGTTGATGCCCGCCGCTCCCGAGGTCTCAAGCTGCTCCTGCCAGAGGAAAGCAACGATAAAGGCCTTGCCATGACAGCGTCCTTCAGCTCGCTGACGATCGCCGCCTATGCCCTGGGATTTCTCCAGTCACCACGAGCATATCGGGAAGCGGTAGAGGGGCTGGCGCAGGGGGCAGAGACGCTCCTCGTCGTCGGCTCTGACCTGGCCCGAGATCTTGCAGGTGAGGGCTACAGCCGCGTGTTCTTTCTCGGCTCCCGCCCTTTCCTGGGCGGAGCGATGGAGGCGCAACTGAAGGTCCAGGAGCTGAGTGGCGGAGCGGTAGTCGCCAGGGCCGAAGACCCCCTCGGGTTCCGACACGGATTCATGGCAGCCGTTGATGCGAACAGCCTGATTGTCCTTGCCGTGTCGCAGGATCCCTGTCGACAACTCTATGAAATGGACCTGCTGGCTGAGATCCGGCAGAAGGGCTTGGGCAGAAAGACGGTGGCGATGACGGGTGGAAGGAACCGTCCGGACCTCCAGAAGATTGGAGCTCTCACGGACGCGCTTTTCGATTACGGTCCGGTTGCCTCCGTGGCCGATCAGTTCCTATCCCCCCTGGTTGCGCTGACGGGACAACTCCTGGGTGTCTTTTTTTCCTTGCACGCGGGGCTTCGACCAGACAACCCCTCACCCTCCGGCGTTATCAACAGGGTCGTGCAAGGCGTTCACATCCATCCTTATAGGGTGTGCCCGTGAAAGAAGTCTTCTCCCGAGTGAGGGAGGACCGGTCCCGCGGCAGTGCGGCTGGACTCTGTTCCGTCTGCAGCTCCCACGCCCTGGTCATTGAAGCGGCGGTGCGACTTGCGGGACGCACAAAAAAACCTCTCCTCATCGAGGCGACAGCGAACCAGGTGAACCAGCACGGCGGCTACTCAGGGCTTTCCGCCAATGCCTTCGTTGACTTTGTGCATCGGCTCTGCGCGCAGAACACAGTGGACCCCGGGTTGGTATTGGTCGGAGGGGATCACCTTGGTCCCTATCCCTGGCGCGGCATGCCTGCGGAGCCTGCAATGCTCGAGGCTGAGCGCCTGGTCCGCCACTTCGTCCGCGCGGGAGCCATGAAGATCCATCTCGATGCGAGCATGGCCCTCGCCGATGATCCTGGTGCGGCGCTCGATCCCTGTCGTGCCGCATCGCGCGCCGTCAGGCTCTGTCGTGCCGCTGAGGAGGAAGCGCGTCTCCGCGGGGACGCGCAACCGGTGTACGTTATTGGAACCGAAGTGCCCACTCCGGGAGGGGAAGTCGCAGCGGAGTCGAGGGGGATTGCCCCCGCTCCTACGCAGCCTGACGACTTTCGCAAAACAGTCGCGCTGCACCAGCGGCTCTTCCATGAGGCAGCGCTTGATGACGCATGGAACCGGGTTGTTGCCGTGGTGGTCCAACCGGGGATCGAGTTCGATGCCTTGACGGTCCATCCCTATCGTCGTGACCTGGCCACGGGCCTTGTCAGCGCGCTCGCGGATTTCCCAGGTCTGTTGTTCGAAGGACATTCGACGGACTACCAGTCGACGAGCGCGCTTCGTGCACTTGTCGAAGACGGTTTTGCCGTCCTCAAGGTGGGGCCGGAGCTCACGTTCACCCTCCGGGAAAGTCTTTTCGGTCTCGGCGCAATCGAGGAGGAGCTCCTCGGCAGCAGGGACGGCGCTTCGCGCCTCCGGGTGACAGTCCTGGAAACGATGCGGGAAAAGCCGGAAAGCTGGAAAGGATACTACAGGGAGGACGCCCTCCTTCCCTTGCGTATGACCTACGGATACTCCGATCGCGTGCGCTACTATTGGAATCAGCCGCGCGTGGCCCGCGCGGTGGAGAGGCTTTTCGCCAACCTCGGCCAGGCGGAAATTCCGTTGCAGTTGATCAGCCAGTTCCTTCCCCATCTGCGTCCCGCACCGGATCTGCCGTCCGCCGCGCGCACGCCGAGAGAGCTGGTGCTCTCCATCATCGAAGCTCAACTTTCGCGGTACATCGAGGCTTGCACCCCGGCGGTGTCCCGGGCAGAAGGTGGGCGGATATGAAGATGCTCTTTGCAGGCGATGCAAACATCGATTTCCAGATGGCCGGTCTTGCCTCCCTTCCCCAAACAGACAAGGAGATCATGTGCACTGAGTTCACCGCCTCGATCGGAGGGTCCACGACGATCTGCGCGGCCGCATATTGCTCCCTGGGGGGGCAGGCAGAGTTCTGCGGCCTCTTGGGCAAAGACGAGAACGGCAGGCTCATGAAGCAGATGCTCCGGAAGGCAGGGGTGGGGACCAAGCTCCTCCGCTTCACGGGCCAGTGCGCCACTGGGGTGACGGTGAATCTCGTGTACGCCGCCACCCGGACCCAGATCACGTATCCTGGCACTCTCAGCGTCGTCGATGAAAGCCGCACCCTGTTGCGCCGGATCCGGCGGTTCCCGCATTTGCACCTGGGAGGCTTGTATCCGCTCGCATCGTTCCGTCCGCGCGTCACGGAGGTGCTCAAGGCCGCACGCGCGGCAGGGGTGACGACATCGCTGACCACGCAGTGGGACTCCAGTCAGGAATGGAAATATCTTCCCGACTGGCTGCCCCAGCTCAGCTACCTCTTCGTGAATGAGGCGGAAGCCCTTTCCATCACACGGCGTGAGCGCGTGGAGGATGCGTATAAGGATCTGGCGGCTCGCACCGCCTGCCCCCTCATCACTCTTGGCGCCTCCGGGGCTTTTGCCGGGGGACGCCGCATACCGGGCTTTGCCGTCGCGGTGCGGGATACGACAGGCGCAGGTGACTGCTTCGCTGCCGGATTTCTCTTCGCCGTCAAGGAGAAGCGCGTGCCGTTCGAGGACGCGGTCCGCTACGGCTGCGCGGCAGGAGCGCTGTGCTGTACCTACGCGGGCGGGGTGAGCCCTGAGCTCAGCAACCGGCATGTGGTGCAGCTTCTTTCATAAGGGAGCTCGCGCATCGCGCAACTCATAGATGGATTCTCGTACCAAGGAGGATTGTATGAAGAAGGGTTTTCTGTTTCTGGTCTTTCTGCTCGCCTGCGCCTCGCTTTTCGCGCAGGAGTCCATCACCGTCATCTTTCCCAAACATGAGGCTGACCTGTCCGGGGCCTTTGCTTCGCGCGTGAAGGATTTCGAAACGAGCACCAAGGTAACGGTCAACCTCATCCAGATGGGATGGGACGACGTCAACGACAAGCTCACCGCGGAGATGGCCAGCGGGGGCAGCGCCTACGACGTCGTGGAGTTCGATAACGGCAACGTGGCCGCATGGCTCGGCGCCGGATGGGTGGAGCCGTTGGACAGCTACATGCCGAAGGGCTTCACCAACGGTATGATCCCGGGCCTCGTGGACCTGTTCACGGGCGCTGACGGGAAGCTGTACGGGATCGTCTGGAACAACGACACTCGATTCTTCTTCTATAATGCCGGAATGCTGAAGAAGGCCGGCATCAAGGATCCGCCTCGTACGTGGGACGAGCTCATTTCCCAGAGCAAGACCCTCATGAACAAAGGCATTGCGAAGTACGGCATGGCGGGATACTGGAAGGCCGAGTGGGCACTCGCAAACGACTTCCATTTCTATGCGTATACGTACGGCGGCAAGATCGTCGACAAGCAGGGCAACTTCCTCTTCAATACCGATCCGAATACCCTTGCTGCCTGCCAGGAGATGGTGAAGATGCTGAAAGAAGGGATCATGGATCCCGCTTCCCTCACCTATGACCAGGAGGCGGTCAACAACATCTTCCTCAAGGGCGATGTTGCGTTCCTCAACCAGGGCATACCGGGAATCATGGGATATGCGCAGGATCCGGCCCGCTCCAAAGTCGTCGGCCAGGTCAAAGTGGGTCTCGTGCCGGGCGGCAAGGTCGGCCTGTCAGCGGCGCTCACCCTTCCTGAGGCGTACGCCATCCCCAAAGGCTCGAAGAACAAGGCCACCGCGTGGAAGTTCATCCAGTTCATGACCAGCAAAGAGACGAACAAGAAGCTGGCACAGCAGATCGGCGTACTCCCCATCTGGACAGGCCTGTACACGGACCGTGATCTCGTGAAGCTCTACCCCTACTGGGCCGACTTCTCCAAGCAGATGACAACCGCCAAGGGCCTCTCGGTGCTGACCTGGTACAACAGCTTTGTTAACGTCTGCATTACCGAGACCCAAAAGATGCTTTCGAGCAAGAAGACTCCGCAGGAGAGCTTGAACGAAATGGCGGACCTTCTGAAGGATTACGCTGGCAAGCCTTAGCCTGATCAGTATCGAAAGGGGAAAAGGGCGGGCAGGTCTTGTCCGTTCGAGGAGCAGGTATGGCGTTTCGTCTCTTCAATCCATTCACCATGGATGAGCCGCGGCGGCTCGGAATCACTTTGGTGCTGCCGTCTCTCATCATCGTCTTCGGCTTCCTGCTCTTCCCCTTTCTCTATTCCCTCGTCTTGAGCCTTATGAACTATGACCTTGCCCGGCCGCAGGGCAATGGCTTCATAGGACTGAAGAACTATTTCCGGCTGACACAGGACAAATACTTTCTCAATTCCGTGATCGTGACGCTCGTGTTCAGCTTTGCCTCGGTGACCCTGGAGATCGTGCTGGGGGTAGCGATCGCCCTCGTCATGAACCAGGATTTCAAGGGTCGAGCCATTCTCCGCGCCCTCATCATAATTCCATGGGCGCTTCCTTCGATCGTGAATGCCTCCATGTGGAGCTGGATCCTCAACGCGAATTATGGCGCCCTGAACGCCCTGCTCTCGCAGCTTGGGATCCTGCACGCCTACAAACCGTGGATCGCCGAACCCGTGTGGTCGATGTCGATGATCATCCTCGCCAATGTCTGGAAGGAAACCCCTTTTACCATCATCCTGGTCCTTGCCGCTTTGCAGGGAATTCCCCCCATCTTCGCGAAGCGGCCGTGGTGGACGGGGCCGGAGCCGTGCGCAGGTTCTTTCATGTCATCCTCCCCATGATCGCCCAGATCGTCATGATTTGCGCGCTCTTGCAGGTGATATGGAGCCTGCTGCACACCTTCGAGCTGGTATACGTCATCACGCGCGGCGGGCCGTTCAACTCAACGGACATCATCCCCATGAGGATCTATTGGCAAACGTTCAAGGCCCTGCGCTTCGGCTATGGCGCTGCCATGGCATATCTGGCAGCCGTTGTCCTTCTGATCCCTGCCATCTTCTACATCCGGTCCGCATACAGGGCCACCGTCGAATGAAGGGAAGAGCGATGAAGCTCGTTTTCCGGCGTTTCACTTTTCGCGTCCTTCTCTACGTGGTGGTTCTGCTCATCGCCGTATGGGTCCTGGCGCCCTATGCGTGGCTCATCATCTCGTCGATATCCACGAAAATCGACCTGCTCAGCGTGCCGTTGAAATGGTTTCCCCCTCGGCCGACCTTGGAGAACTACCAAAGCCTCTTCGCGGGGGGGGAGAGCGCGCTGAGCCAGGGCATGAGCTTTTTCTCTCGGTCCATGCTGAACTCCATCGTCGTGACATTCTCCTCCATGGGGATCTGCATGGTCTTCGGAGTGTTCACTGCGTATGCCGTAGCGCGCGTCACTTTCCCCGGCAGGAGGTTCTACCTCATCCTGCTCATGGGCAGCTACATGATGCCGCCAATCGCCATTGTGATCCCCGGCTATATGATTCTCAAGAGCCTGGGCCTTCTGGACTCGAGGGTCGGGCTGGCGCTGGTGAACATCACTTTCATCCTGCCGCTGGTCGTCTGGATCATGCGGGGTTTCTTCCTGAGCATCCCCCTGGAGCTCGAGGAGGCCGCGCGGATCGACGGCTCTTCCCGCCTTGGGGCGCTCCTGCGGATCATTCTGCCGCTCTCGGTGCCGGGGCTCGTGAGCGCGGGCGTCTTCTGCTTTATCGCATCCTGGAACGAGTACCTCTACGCCTTCCTCTACACGTCCATGCGAGCCCGAACGCTGCCCGTGCTGATCGGGGAGTTTACGACAAAGGTGGGAACCGACTACCTGAGAATGGCCGCGGCCGGTGTCGTGGCGAGCGCTCCTCCCGTGCTTCTGGCCCTCATCTTCCAACGCTTCCTGATCCGCGGCCTGACCGAAGGAGCCGTCAAGGGGTAGGGACATCAAGGGGCAGGGTGTGTTGAATAATCGCCGCCGCTCCAACCCCGGCACGAATTAATCTTTCCGCAAGGATTCCTCCATAGACCCGTAAACCGCCCGTCGTATCTTCAAAACACGACAGGAGGTCGTTATGCGTATATCGAGAAAGCGCGCTTTGACCTGGGCGCTCGTGGCGCTGGGCATTGCGATGGTTGTGCTTGGGGGCGTGCTGGTTGCCACATTCCCCTGGTCACAGGCTGGTGCTCCGTTTGCCCATTTCTGGAGCCAGGGGCAAGGACTGCCGCCCGGGGCGCAGCCCGGCTATGGTCCCTGGTACGGCTACCCGCATGGGTGGGGTTTCTTCCATGGCCCACGGTTTTTCGGCGGAGGGCTCTTCATCCTGCTGCTCGTGGTCCTCGTGATCAGCCTGGCGGCCCGGCGCTGGCGGCATTACCGCCCCTACGGCCCGGACGAACGGTTGGATGCGGAGGAAATCCTTCGGCGCGCGTTCGCCGAGGGACGGATCACCGAGGAAGAGTACAAGAGCCGATTGAGCACCCTGAGGAAGTGAGGACGACATGACGTTGTTTATTGCGGGTTTTATCGCGCTGAGACTGATGGGAGCGGCATTCATCGTGCTGCTCGTTATTCGGATTGCCGCGGCCGTGAGAGGCCGCTCCGACGGCGCTCTGGAGACCGCCAGCCGGCGCTTCGCGGCCGGCGAAATCACCGAAGCGCAGTTTCGCCAGATTCGTGACGTCCTGGACACGTAGGGTCCGGGACGGATGTGTTCAACGGCTGTCGAAGCCACGCGCTTTGACAGCCGTTCACTTTTCGCGGAGAATGCCCTGAATGACGATACGGCGGCGGGTTCGTGTTGCCCTTCTGCTCATGCTGATCGTCCCCCTGTTCCTCATGGCGGGAGCCTTTGGGGTTGCGCGCCGGCTCAACGCGGGAGTGACGGGGGCGGACCCTTTTCGACTGCGCCTGCTGGCGGAGCTCAACCGCAGAGTCAACGAAGAGCCGGGCTCACTCGCTGATCCGCAGACGCTTGCGGCCCTGGACCGTGAGCTCGGCACGGGAGGGGCGGGCGGCTGGGCCGTGCTTCGTAACGGGCAGGCGCTCTACCGATCCGCGGGGACCCGGACCAGTGAGGACTGGCACCCATCCCGCCCCGGACGCCCGCTGGCGTTCTCCCCGTCCTTACCGGACCTGAAGTGGGATTTCCGGTTTCCCGACGGGAGCGCGGGAACGCTCCTGTTCTACCCTCGAATGACGTGGGGCCCGCAGCGCCAGGGACCCCTCTGGTTTGCCGGGTTCCTTGCGGTTCTCATTGCGTGCAACGGCCTTCTGGGATGGTGGGTCTCCTCCAGCGTGGTCTCTCCTCTTGCCAGGCTCCGGGATGCCGCCACGCGAATCGGTGACGGTGACCTGCGGTTCCAGCTGGCCCCCGGCGGCCCCGGCGAGTTCGGCCAGGTCACCGCGGCATTCGAGACGATGCGGCAGAAACTGCAGGCCGCGGTGACGCGGCAGCTCGCGGAGGAATCATCCCGGAAAGAGCTCATCGCGCATGTTTCCCATGATCTTCGAACGCCCATCAACCTCGTCCGCGGGTACGCGGAAGGGCTTCGGGACGGCGTGGCGTCCACGGCAGAGATGCGCGCGCGCTATCTGGACACCATCCTGGAGCGGGCGGGGGAGCTGGAACGGTTGATCGAGCTGCTGTTTTCCTACTCGACCCTGGACCTGGAGGGAGCGCGGCCGAAGCTGGTCGATGTGGACCTCGTGCCCTACCTCAGTCACCTGCGGGACTCCCTGGTCGGCATGTTTTCGAGCGCCTCCATCAGCCTGGAGGTTCCTGGTCATGGCGGCAGCTCCGTCTCTCCGCCCATCTGGGCTCCGTGTTCGAGCGGACCCCGAGCTGACGCGGCGCGTCATGACCAACCTCGTGGACAACGCGGTCACCCACGGGGGCCGCGGGGCCATCAACATCCGATGGGAGGTGCGGCCGGACACGGCCGCACGCCAGGTGAACGTAGCAGTGAGTGACGACGGCATGGGCGTTTCCCCGGATGATTTGCCGAGGCTCTTCGAGCCGTTCTTCCGGGCGGACCGCTCCCGGTCCCGCCAGCCGGGGAAGACCGGGGCAGGGCTGGGTCTTGCCATTGTCCGCAAGATCATGGACAGCCAGGGAGGTTCGGTCCGCGCGGCTGCGGCTGCCGCGGGAGGCCTCGAGGTGACTTTGACGTTTGCGGAGGCAACCGCCGGTGCCTAAGCGCATCCTGATCATCGAGGATGAAAAGGCTCTTGCTTCGCTGCTCTCGGACTACCTTTCCGCGGACGGGCTCGACGTGGAGTCACGCACGGACGGCGCATCCGGCCTGGAGGCCGCGCTCTCCGGTCCCTTTGATCTCGTGCTGCTGGATCTCATGCTTCCCGTCATGGACGGGTTTGAGGTCTGCCGCCGTCTGAGGGCGGAACGCGACGTCCCTGTGCTCATCCTCTCCGCGCGCCGGGAGGACGGAGACAAGATCCGAGGCCTTGGCCTCGGCGCGGATGACTACGTGGTAAAGCCATTCAGCCCGGCGGAGCTGGTGGCCCGGGTGAAGAGCCAGCTCTCCCGTTACGAGAGGCTGACGGGGCGGGCCCGCGCGGATCGCTGGATCACCGACGGCGCGCTCTCGGTCAACGTCGAGGCCCGCCGAGTGAAACGAAATGATGCTGAGGTCACGCTCACGGCCAAGGAGTTCGACCTTCTCCTCCTGTTCATCCGCAACCCTGACCGCGCCTTCACGCGGGAGGAGATCTATTCCCGGATCTGGGGAGACGACCTGTACGTTGATCCTTCGAATATCGCGGTGCACGTGAGAAGGCTGAGGGAAAAGATCGAGGATGATCCGTCGGAGCCGCGGCACGTGGAGACGGTGTGGGGCGTAGGGTACCGCTGGAAGCCCCAGGCCTGACGGCCGGGAGCCCCTGAAGGCGTTTCGCTCATCACTCGAATTAATGGTCGCGTAATCTCTCCTTAATTTTAACGCAAGCGGAGGCCTGACGAACGGCTGGTGCCGTCGGGTGCGGCTGTGAACACTTGTCCAAATAGCTATTTACAAACGTTCAATTTCCGTATACAGTCTGAATTCCATCTCTCAATGTCTGAAAGGGAAATTGTATGAAGGTTGGCGTGCCGAAGGAAACCAAAATCGGTGAATCCCGCGTCGGACTCGTTCCGGAATCATGCAAGAAACTGATCGCAAAGGGAATGGCGGTATGCGTGGAACAAAGGGCCGGCGAAGCATCTTTTTTTTCCGATGCGGAGTACCGGGCGGCGGGAGCTTTGGTTCAGGAGGGGCCGGTAACGCCAGACGCTGATCTCGTCCTCAAAGTTCAGCCGCCGTCGCCGGGCGAGGCGGATGGCTATCGCGAGGGGGCGGTTCTTCTTTGCTCACTGCTGCCTGCCAGAAGTCTCGATGCCGTCAGGAAGCTCGCGGCACGGAAGATCACTATTCTCTCAACGGACTGCATTCCACGGATCACAAGGGCCCAGTCCATGGACACTCTCTCTTCGATGTCGAGCATCGCCGGATACAAGGCGCTTTTGATGGCTGCAAACAGCCTTCCCAGATACTTCCCGATGCTCACCACGGCGGCCGGGACAATTTTGCCGGCAAAAGTGTTCGTTATTGGAGCCGGAGTCGCGGGCCTCCAGGCCATCGCGACGGCGAAACGTCTCGGTGCTTCCGTCACGGCAACCGATTCCCGCCGAATCGTCGCTGAACAAATCCGCAGTCTTGGGGGCAAGTACGTCGGGGTTGAGAGTGACGAGGATGCCCAAACGGATGGCGGTTTTGCGAAAGAGCTTTCAGCCGATTTCAAGCGCAAGCAGGAAGCTCTGATCGCGGCACAGTGCGTCGCGAGCAACGTCGTGATAACGACCGCTCTCATCGGCGGGGTGAGCGCTCCGCGGCTGATCACCTCCGAAATGGTTGCCGCCATGAAACCCGGTTCCGTCATCGTCGACCTTGCAGCCGAGGGCGGCGGAAACTGCGAACTTTCCCGGCCGGGAGAGACGACGGTCTGCCATGGGGTGACGATCATGGCGCCGCTCAACGTACCATCGCTGATGCCTCATGATTCGAGCGCCCTTTTCTCGCGAAACCTCGTCTCTTTCGTGCTTGCCTTCTGGGTCGATGCTGAATCGCGCCTGAATCTCGATCCAGCGGACGAGATCATCAAAGGAGCCCTCATTGCCCATGGAGGCGAGGTCGTGCATGGGCCGACCCGCGAGGCGCTGGGAGAGTCTCGAAAGGCCGCAGTCTGACAGGCCGCAAGGAGGAGGAAAGCGATGCGTAAGCGGATTATGGCCGTGTTGTTCGTCACCTTGACCGTTCCGTCCATTGTCGGGCATGCGCAGCAGGCCGCCCAGAGCTCCGCCGCGCTGTGGAGCAGCAACGCCGCCGACATGATGTCCCTTCTTTTCGTATTCGTGCTCGCAAGCTTGATTGGGATTCTCGTGATCAGCCGGGTTTCGAGGCTCCTCCATACACCGCTCATGTCGCTCACGAACGCGATTTCGGCGATTGCCGTGGTTGGATCCATCCTGTTGACTGGCGAGGAGCATCCCTCCTACGTCACACTTTTGGGCGCGGTGGCCCTCTTTGGCTCCATGACAAACATCGTCAGTGGTTTTCTCATTACCAACCGCATGCTCAAGATGTTCAAGTCAAAGGAGAAACAGAGGTGAGGACCGGGATCGTTGTCGAAGTTGCCTTCCTTTTGGCCGCTGCGTTGTTCATCTTTTCGCTCCTCTGGATGAACGATCCGAAGACGGCGAGGCGCGGGGTAGCGGCGGGGGTCTCCGCGATGATGATCGCAGTTGTCGGCACGCTCCTGAGCCCCGAGCTCAGCGTCCGTAACCTTCCGTGGCTTTTTATCGCGGTCGCGGCGAGCTTTCTTGTCGGCGTGCCGCTTATCAAGGGTTCCGCTGACGGCGGTCCCCCAGCGAACGGCCCTTTCCCACTCGTTCGGCGGCATCGCCGCCGGGCTCGTCGGGACCGCCGAGTACCTGCTCTGGATGCAAGGTTCGCCCGCCTCGCTCACCCGGTTCCGAATGATCGCTCTTGTCGCGGAAGTCATCCTTGGATTCCTCACCTTCACCGGCAGCCTGCTGGCGGCGGCAAAGCTGCAGGAGATTCGCTGGATACCGCAGCGGCCGGTGACGTATCGAGGCCAAAACGTCGTCAATCTTTCAGTGTTAGCGGCGGCCGCCGCTCTCGGCGTCGTCCTGGTAGTCGACCCTACCAACAGCTTGTCGAGGGTCATTTTCTTTGCGATCGTCTTCTTGTCGCTTGCCTTTGGCGTCATGCTGATCCTGCCGATCGGCGGCGCTGACATGCCGACGGTCATCTCCCTTCTCAACGCGTATGCGGGGCTTTCCGCGGTGGCGATGGGCTTTGTGCTCGATAGCAAGCTCCTTATCACTGCGGGGGCGCTTGATGGTTCTTCCGGCCTCATACTTTCCATTGTCATGTGCCGGGCAATGAACCGATCGTTCACGAACGTTCTCTTCGGAGCCTTTGGGCAGGTGAAGCATCAGACGGACGGCGCCCAAGGCGTCTACAAGACGGAAACGCCCGCAGGTGCCGCGATGGTTCTCGAGCAGGCGAATACCGTGGTGATCATTCCCGGCTACGGCATGGCGGTCGCCCAGGCTCAACACAAGGTCCGGGAGCTCTACGACCAGCTGAAGAAACGAGGCATCACCGCGAAGTTCGCCATTCACCCTGTCGCGGGGAGGATGCCCGGCCACATGAACGTGCTGCTCGCCGAAGCGGATATCCCCTACACCGATCTTGTCGAAATGGATGATATCAATCCCGAGATGCCGCAGGCGGACGTCGCGATCGTCATCGGCGCGAACGACGTGGTAAACCCCGCAGCAAGGAATCAGCCCAACAGCCCGATTTTCGGCATGCCCATCGTCGATGCGAACAGCGCGAAAACGGTTTTTGCAGTCAAGCGTGGCATGGCTCCGGGCTTCGCCGGAATAGACAACGAGCTCTACTTCGCTGACCACACCTGGATGCTGTTCGGGGACGCGAAGACCGTGGTCGGAAATCTCGTCAAACAGCTTGGTGGTGAAGGCGACCGTCAGGAAGGATGAATGACCGGGAAAGCCGACCCCGGAACAGCTACGGGGACCCGTCCACATGAGGGCTTGCGATTACGTCGACGATTTTCATAGACCACCTCCCCTTGCCCTTCATGACGAAGAATCGAGTGGTTTATTGCCCTCGGGATGGTCCGTATTAAATATCGCAGCGAGGGTAGGGCAGGTACGCAGCGGCGTGATCGGAATGGTCAGCGTTCAGACGCCTGGCAACAGCCAGACGCGCGATGCGCAGTGCCTCGCGGCGCGCAGCAACTTCGATTGCTTCAAAGTCCCACTGGTTAACCGGTGCCCTGAGGGCTTCGATTTCCGAGTGGATCTCGACGGCGAAGATCTCTTTGAAGCCCCTTTTTTCGCCGTCTCCTGCGAGGCGGCGTCTCCTTGTGCCAGTCGCGCGTCGCAGAGCCGCTCGCTGACCTCCACGAGCTCCTTCGCGATCGCTCGGAAACACCTGCACTCTGCGATCTGGGCGCGTGTGGTTTCGACGGCTTGGGGCGGGATCACTTTCGTGACTGTCTTCCCTGCCACCGCGCGTGTCAGCGACCAACTGGGCCCGTGGCCGCGGGAGCCCTCCTGAGCGCGGTGACAAACTTGGTTTGCCGCAGACTCTGTAGCGCTCGACAAGCGAACCGGGACGCATGTCGGTGGTTTGGCTGAGAGCTGCCCGTAATTCCGCCTGCCGCTTTGCCAGCTCTTCGCCGGGTTGGGATACATGAAGACACGGTGCAAATACCTCGGAAACTCATAAGTGTGACATGCACCCAATGTCACTTGACTGCTTGCTATACATATGTATAGTAGAAACTATGGACAACGTCGAAGAGCTGGGTCAGGAGATTGCCAGCTTGTCAGCGCATCTGGATGCGGCCACCCACCGGCTGCTGCAATGCATCAGGCGCTTCGATGAGGCGTGCGGCTGGCACGAACAAGGAGCCATTTCCTGCGCGCACTGGCTGGCCTGGCGGGTCGGCTGGGACCCGGCCACCGCGCGTGAGAAGGTGCGGGTGGCGCGCGCTCTCGGCAGGCTGCCCGCCATTGACGAAGCGCTGCGCTCCGCCCGACTGTCGTACGCCAAGGTTCGCGCGCTCACAAGAGTGGCAACGCCAGAGAATGAGGCGAAATTGCTCACGATGGCGCTTCTCGCAACGGGGGCGCAGCTTGAACGGATATGCCGGGGCTATCGCGGGGTGCTGGAAGCCGAAGGGGCGCCGAAGCCGGAGGAGCGTTCGGTATGCCAGCGGCTGTTGCCTGGAGGGATGGTCAAGCTGGAGCTTGTGCTTGAGCCCGACGAGGCGGACTTGATCCTGCGTGCCGTGGAGCGCGCCCGGGAGGTCAAGGCTCAGGAGCTGCACGCCCGGCAGGATGAGCCGCCCAAGCCAGAGACTCCTGAAAGGGCGGCAGGAGCCGCCGACGTTTCCGCGGAAATGCCTTGGCCGTCGAGGGCTGATGGCGCGGTGAGGGTCGCCGAGTGGTTCCTGGCCGGCAATCCCGTGACGGGAACAGGCGGCGAGCGCTTCCAGGTGATTGTTCACGTGGATCAGGACGTGCTCGGCCCGGATGGCGCCTGGGCAGCTACCCTTGAGGACGGAAGTCGCGTTTCCGCGGAAACGTTGCGCAGGGTGGCCTGCGATTGCGGCATGGTCGCCATGAGTCGAAACGGGGAGGCGCTGAACATCGGCCGCCGCGCCCGCACCATTCCGCCCGCCATCCGTCGCGCCTTGATGCTGCGTGACCGCGGCTGCGCCTTCCCTGGGTGCACGCACACGGCCTTCCTTCACGGGCACCACATCGAACACTGGCTGCACGGCGGGGAAACCAGCCTTGACAACATGGTCACGCTTTGCACTTTCCACCACCATCTGGTCCACGAGGGCGGATGGGCAATCACCGTCGGCGCCGACGGCACTTTCGTCTTCCACTCGCCCGCGGGCAGGCTGCTCGCAGTCCAGCCACCGCGAGAGTTGGTTGACGACACGCCGGAGTGGCTGCGCGAATGGGCTGACGAGCGCAACCTGAACCTTGGCCCTGGCGTCAACATGCCGCAGTGGGATGGGAAGACGCCCAACTATGACAGTGCGGTAGGATGGCTGCTGGCGGCGGGGCAATAGCTGCCGACGGCACTCGCTTGGACAACGTCGAAGAGCTGGGTCAGGAGATTGCCAGCTTGTCAGCGCATCTGGATGCGGCCACCCACCGGCTGCTGCAATGCATCAGGCGCTTCGATGAGGCTTGCGGCTGGCACGAACAAGGAGCCATTTCCTGCGCGCACTGGCTGGCCTGGCGGGTCGGCTGGGACCCGGCCACCGCGCGTGAGAAGGTGCGGGTGGCGCGCGCTCTCGGCAGGCTGCCCGCCATTGACGAAGCGCTGCGCTCCGCTCGACTGTCGTACGCCAAGGTTCGCGCGCTCACAAGAGTGGCGACACCAGAGAATGAGGCGAAATTGCTCACGATGGCGCTTCTCGCAACGGGGGCGCAGCTTGAACGGATATGCCGGGGCTATCGCGGGGTGCTGGAAGCCGAAGGGGCGTCGAAGCCGGAGGAGCGTTCGGTATGCCAGCGGCTGTTGCCTGGAGGGATGGTCAAGCTGGAGCTTGTGCTTGAGCCCGACGAGGCGAACTTGATCCTGCGTGCCGTGGAGCGCGCCCGGGAGGTCAAGGCTCAGGAGGTGCACGCCCGGCAGGATGAGCCGCCCAAGCCAGAGACTCCTGAAAGGGCGGCAGGAGCCGCCGACGTTTCCGCGGAAACGCCTTGGCCGTCGAGGGCTGATGGCGCGGTGAGGGTCGCCGAGTGGTTCCTGGCCGGCAATCCGGTGACGGGAACAGGCGGCGAGCGCTTCCAGGTGATTGTTCACGTGGATCAGGACGTGCTGGGCCCGGATGGCGCCTGGGCAGCTACCCTTGAGGACGGAAGTCGCGTTTCCGCGGAAACGTTGCGCAGGGTGGCCTGCGATTGCGGCATGGTCGCCATGAGTCGAAACGGGGAGGCGCTGAACATCGGCCGCCGTGCCCGCACCATTCCGCCCGCCATCCGTCGCGCCTTGATGCTGCGTGACCGCGGCTGCGCCTTCCCTGGGTGCACGCACACGGCCTTCCTTCACGGGCACCACATCGAACACTGGCTGCACGGCGGGGAAACCAGCCTTGACAACATGGTCTTGCTCTGCACTTTTCACCACCATCTGGTCCACGAGGGCGGATGGAGGATCGCCGCCGGCGCTGAGGGCACTTTCGTCTTCCACTCGCCCGCGGGCAGGCTGCTTGCACTCCAGCCACCGCGCGAGTTGGTTGACGACACACTGGAGTGGCTGCGCGAATGGGCTGACGAGCGCAACTTGGACCTTGGCCCTGGCGTCAACATGCCGCAGTGGGATGGGAAGACGCCCAACTATGACAGTGCGGTGGGATGGCTGCTGGCGGCGGGGCAATAGCTGCCGACGGCACTCGC
>CAWJSK010000006.1:0-70144 GCA_963845535.1 uncultured Spirochaetota bacterium | reverse complement strand
AACACGCCGATCGGGCGGCAGGGGATTGACGAAGACCGTCACTGGGACGGAAATCCCATGGAATGAGAGCCGCCATCCGATTGCATAGACCATCGATGGCGCGAGGAACGCGCCGCTGCCGTTGTTGGCCAGCTCCAACTGCGGGCCGAGCGACGCCTCCAGGCCGAAGGGCGTCACCAATCCCAAAAGGAGGCTGAGCATGGGAAAAGCGAAGTTCTGGTCGAGGCCGGAAACGGTGAAAAGCTCGCTGAAAGAGAGATTGTACCCGCTTTCAGCGAGCGCCACCCGTTCGGCAAGGTTGATACCGAGCTGGCTGTAGACGGGGAAATAGGAGTTCCCGCTGGGGAAAAGGCCTTGGATGGTGTCATTGAAATCAGACGGCTGCGCTATCTCGCCGCCGACTCCCATGCGGGGTCCCAGGAAGAGCCAGGGGGGGCGCGGCGCAGCCTGCTGCTGGCCCGCCGACCCGGTGTTCTGACCTTCCGACGCAGCCTGCTGCTGGCCCTCTGAGGGGGCTTGCTGGCCTTCCTGGGGGCTGACCGGCTCGGACTGAGCCCACACTACCCCGAACCCTGCGGACAGGAGAATGCCGAGGCCAGCGACGAAGATTTTTCCCCACGGTTTTCCCTTCATAGCTCATCCTTTCTCTTTCATCTTTTCCCGTTCAGGGCAAGTCGCGGCGGGCGAAGGACAGGGAGTCTTCGAGCCACGTATCCATCCGCAATACCGAACGCCGGCGCGCCGCGGCCAGCCGCTGGGCACGACTCTGGGCAATCCGGACCGCTGCCGCTCCCGCAATCCTTCCGCTCGCAATCCCGGCCCTCATCTGCGCGCTGATGAAAAATCGGACGGCGCGCGGAATGAACCTCTGCACGATTTCGTCCTCCATGCTCACGTAGAGGCAGGCGCTGCCCGGGTCCCCCTGGCGGGCCGCCCGGCCAAAGAGCTGCCTGTCGATCCTCGCTGACTCGTTGCATTCCGCCACGATCACGTGGAGGCCGCCGCGTTCGGCCACGCCGGCGCCGAGACGGATATCCGTGCCCCGTCCCGCCATGTTGGTGGCTATGGTGACGGCCCCGGGCGTCCCCGCCAGAGACACGATTCCCGCCTCCTCCCGATGGCGCACGGCGTTCAGCACCCTGTGGGGGAGTCGAATCTCCTCGAGCCTCCGGGAGAGGGTTTCGCTGTCGCGAACGCTACGGGTGCCTACGAGGACCGGCCGTCCTTCCCCGTGCAACCGGCGGACCTCCTCGACAATTGCCAGCCATTTCGTCTTCGAGTCGGGGAAAGTTTTCGCGGGGTACACGGCGCGCCGGCAGGGCCGGTTTTCCGGCAATGTCACGGTTGGGAGCTGGTAGATTGCCCACAGCTCGTCAGCGACCTCACGGGCAGTCCCGGTCATCCCGGCGAGCCTGTGAAAGAGACGGTAGAAGCGCTGGAAGCTGAGGCGCGCCAGCGTTTCGTTCGGCGGCGTCATGGGGAGGCTCTCCCGAGCCTCGATGAGCTGGTGGAGCCCGAACCGCCATGTGCGTTGCGGCATCTGTCGCCCGGTGAACTCGTCCACGATCACTATTTTTCCGTCCTGCACGACGTACTGGTGGTCTCGATGGAAGAGCTCGCGCGCGGCAACAGCCTGCTGGACGAGGTCCAGGTAGCCGCTGATGCCCCGGTAGCGAGCCCCGGATGCCGCGACGAGCTCTTTCAGGCGATCGGTGAGCCGCGGAGACAGCTCGATTTCCTTGCGCCGCGCGTCCACGGAGTAGTCCACGTCCCGCCGCAGCCCCTCGCTCAGCCGATGCGCGACGGCGCAAGCTTCGAGGAAAAGGTCGTTGGGAAGGGTCTGCGAGATTATGAGCGGGGTCACGGCCTCATCGATCAGGATGCTGTCCGCTTCATCCACGATCCCGAAGTGGATGCCCCGCATGACGAGCCCTGTGTCGATTTCCGCCTGCCTGCCGAGGATCACCGGAATCAGGCGGCGCCGGGCATCCTGGAGGGAGCCGAGCCAGAGACGATCCCTGAGGAAGTCGGCGACGATCTCCTTGTTCGTCGTGTACACGACGTCCTGCCGGTAGGCCTCCCGACGGGCGTCGCGGTCCATGGGTCCCGTCACGCAGCCCACCGAAAGACCGCTCTCGCGGTAGAGGGGCGCCATCCAGCGTGAATCCCGCTCGGCCAGGTAGTCGTTGACCGTGATGACGTGACAGGGGAGCCCCTCCCAGCCGTGAATCACCGCGGCGAGCGAGGCCGTGAGCGTCTTTCCTTCACCCGTGGCCATTTCTGCAAGGTAGCCTTCATGGAGAGCCAGTGAGCCGGCGAGCTGCACCGGGTACGGCCTTATTCCGAGGTGCCGCGCGGCGGCCTCCCGCAAGCCCGCCAGGGCTTGCGGGACGAGCTCCTCGCACCTGGCCGGGCGCCGCCGGAACTGCTGCTTGAGATCGAGGAGACGGCCTCTCAACGCGCCCTCGCTGAGGGACTCCCACTGAGGGGCCTCTTTCTCGATCTCGCGCGCCTTGGCAAGCATCAAGCCCACGTTTCCGGGTCCCCGGGCGAGCCAGCCCGCAATGGCGAAAAGGCGCGCGTCCAGACCCTGGTAGATTTCCGGTGGTCGGCGGACGTCCGTTCGTCGGTAGTCGTCGGTGGATGTCAGCATGGCCTATATCTGGTAGCGCGCCTGGAGCATCTGGCGGAGCTTCCGATATGCCTGCCTGAGGACGGGCTCGGGCGGAAGCTTGAATCGGACTTCCCCGGATATGCCCTGGAAGAGGGCGGCGCGGTCGTTGCCTCGAACGCCCAGCCTCAGCTCATAGAACGACTGCGAAGCGATGTCTCCGCTCGTGTCCGCGCTGGTGGCCAGGTTGCCGCCTCCCCGAAACCCGAGCGCGGCCGAGGGAAGCCTGGTCTGGCCCGTCGGGATCCTGGTGATGCTCGTGACGGCCAGCGGGGCGTCGGTCTGGCCCGCCAGCCGGACCTGGGAGCCCAGGATAGAGTTGCCGAAGACCGCTGACGCGTCCTGTTGCGGAATTACGCAGAGGAAGTCGAAGGCCGAGTCGTCGATCACTTTTCCCAGGGGGGTGCCGCGCGGGATCCACATGTCGTTCATGTCTTCCAGGTCCGGGGCAACCCAGAGCCCGTCATGAAGAGCGGTCACCACGAGGGACTTTTCCTGCTCCCCGAGCCGGTCGAGCTGGTCCTGGATGCTTGCCATGGCGTCCTCGATTGCCGGAAGGTCCGCCGGGCTTCGCAGGAGCGCCCTTTCACGCACGGCCTTCGACTCGTCCATGTGGGCCTGGATCTCCCGCAGCCGCGCGTCCAGCTCCGGATTGGAGAGCTGTACAAGCGGCTCTCCCGCGTGAACCCGAGAGTCCGAGGGCACGAGAATCCGCGTCACGAAACCGGGGACGCCGTTCACGATGACCCCTTGCACGGAGGCCTGCAGGATGCCGGGGGCCCGGAATCCGTTGGGCACCGGTACCACGGCAAGGAGCCCCGCGGCCAGAGCCGCCGCCGCAACGGTGACGCCCCCCGCGCGAAGACGGTTTCGCTCCAACCGCGGGTCCGCGGCGAGGTAATGGATCACCCGAAGGAGGGGAGTGATAACCCAGGCCACGGCGCAAACCGCGGCCATGATGATGCCCAGGAGGAGGAAACGATCCGCGATGACGAGCAGGATCGTCGTGAACACGGTCACCTTGTACAGCCCGCTGGTGGTCGCGAATACGGTCAGCCATGCCGCTTCCGAACGGCTTCCCGCGGGGCTTTCAGACCGTCGCACCCCGAAGGCGTAGCGCTCGACGAGGTGGCGGAGATGCTGGTTGGCCCTGCTTGCCAGGTTGGGGATATCGAGCAGGTCGGAGAGGATGTAATACCCGTCGAAGCGCATCAAAGGGTTGACGTTGAAGACGATCGTGGAAACAGAGGCGACAAAAATGCCGTCATACGCGAGCGCGTGCAGAGTGCCCGGTCCCGTGGCGGCCCAGAGGAAAACGGCCAGGCTTGCGATGAAGAGCTCCGTGATCATGCCTGCCGCGCCAACGAGCGCGCGCTGCCACTTGCTGCGGAACGACCAGGCGGCCGTCGAATCCGTGTAGGGAAGAGGGTTGAAGATCAGGAACATGAGGCCAATGGTGTGGACGCTCCCGCCAAAGCGACGCACCGCGCAGGCGTGACCCAGCTCGTGCACCGTCTTTATGAGGATCAGGGAGACGTACAGGAGAGGCAGATTGGACAAGGAGAGGACACCTTGAGCCTGGATCCTGAGCTGACCGGCGTGATTGATGACGACCGTGATGGCCCCGATGAGAACCGAAGCCCAGAGCGTGGCGCCGAGCGGGCTTATCATGACTCGGATAAGGGGCTCAAGGGTCTTGAGCCACCCGTTGGGGTCGAAGAGGGGAATCCGGAAAAACATGATGCTGCGCAGCGTCGCGCGGCGGAGGGACTGCTTCTGCTTGCGGTAGCGCTCGAACAGTTTCTCGCTGTCGGCGGGAAGGTCGTAATGGAGAAGGTTTGCATAGTAGAGCTGGGAGAGGAGCTGAATGACCTCTTCCTGACCGGGAGCGTTCTCGGGATCTCGCTCCACGCTCTCACGCCATACCTCGTCCACGGTGCGTCCGCTTTCCAGCCGACAGAGAAACTCGTACGCAGGGGGCCGCAGCCGGAAGAACTGGTCCCCGAACGGCTCATGGAGCACGTACCAGCGCGAGCCGCGGAAAAGCTGGCGGCGAGCCTTCACGCTGGAGCGAAGGGACAGCTTCTGCCCGGCAAGCCGGTACCAGGACTCGTGAAAGATCTTGCTCTCAGAGGAAGAGGCGGCCATCCGTTCCCCTCACCACCACAGCCTCAGCCGCAGGAAATCCCCCGTGCGGTGCGTCAGGATCCAGAGCAGCCGCCTGCTTCCGACGTCCAGCTTCGCCACTCCCGTCATGCCGGGCCGCCACCACGCGGCGGGGCCCGCCGGAAAGCCGCAGTCCACGACGAAGACGTTCCCCGTGTTTTTCGTGACCGCCTCGGGCTCGATGCGCGTCACGACGACGCGGGCGGTCTCCTGAGGCCTTGCCGTCAGGGCAATCTCCCCGCCGCGCGCGTTTTGCAGCTCGCGGATGTCGCGTTCGCTCACCTCCAGGCGGGCGTAGAGCTGATCCACCCTGGCCACTTTGATCAGCGTGTCACCCTGGTGCACCGGCAGCCCGACGCGCTCGCGAAGGTCACCCTCCACGATGATTCCCGAAATGGGCGCTCGAATGACGGATTCATCCAGGTGATAGCGCGCCTGGTCGTATCTTGCGGAAGCCTGGTCCACGTGGGCTTGCGCAATTCGCATGTCCGCCAGGGAAAAGGAGGCGCGCGCTTTGGCAAGCTCTGCCTGATAGGACTCCCTTTCCGCCACAATCTGCGCTTCAGAGAGGAGAAGGTCCGTCTGGTCCAGGGTGAGAAGCTCTTGCCCCTCCTGCACGGAGTCCCCGACCCGCACGTCCACTTTTTCGATATGGCCGTCAAAGGGGGCGCTCAGCACGGCAACGTCGTCGGTGCGCAGCGTGACCGGCGCGCTCACGTGATAGGGAACGCGTCCGAAGAGCAGGACGGCAAGGAGGACCGCGCCCAGAATGGCTATGACCTTGAGCCAGGTATGCTCAAAGCCGATGAGCCGCCCGAGTGAATCCCGGGCCCCCGCGGCCAGCCGGGCCCCGATCCACCTGTCCCACCTCTTGAGGTCGGAGAGCCTCCGGGCCGCCAGGTCACAGAAGAGGCGCAGGTGCTGCACCTCGCGCTCGGAGAATGGAGCGGTAGTGCGCTCGCACGTCAGGACGGAAACAGGGCCGTCGTCAAGGCGCAAGGGAAGCGAGCACATATAGCGGGAGTCGTGCGCGCGGGCAAAGATTTGGTGGTCCCGGGTCACGGCGGCTCCCGCTGGACCGGAGGGCACCACGATATCGGCGTCCTGGTCGAAGGCCTCTTCCATGGCGGCCTCGAGCTGCTGGACGGCGTCGGATTTGCGGTCGAAACGGTCGACATGGCTCGTGGCCGACAGCTCGATGTACCCCTTCTCATTCCATCCAATGCTCGTGCGTTCACAGGAAAGCCGTGCGGCTATCTCGTTGCAGAACGCCATTGCGGCGGGGAGGAAGCGCCTGCTCTGGTTGATGACGACAACCAGGTCGAGGGCCCCCGCGAAGCTTTCGACTTGCGTCCTGGATTCGTGGGCGATCCTCCGCTCCTGGTAGCTTGCGGGGGCATCCGCGGCCAGAAGCAGGCGGCGGGAGATCTCCCGTGCGGAGGCGGGGCTCGCGTTCAGCCGCAGCAACGCGAGGCACGTGCCGTCCGCGCCGGAGTCCACCCGCAGGGCGACATGGCGATCACCGTCGGTTCCCCAGAGGGCCACTCCCTCCCGCGCGCACTGGTCTGCCACCGCGTCGAGGTGCGCCGGAAGGTGGTCCGCCGCCTGCGCTCCGTCCCCGTTTGGGCGGGTGTCCGCCACGACGCGCCACGGAGAGCCGCGTTCATTGCCGCGGACCATGATTGCCCCTCCCGCGGCCTCGGCCATCTCCGACAGGATCCCCAGGAATGCGCGCCAGAACTGCGCCGGCTCACCTTGGAACCTCCGGAGGAGAGC
This sequence comes from uncultured Spirochaetota bacterium, assembly GCA_963845535.1. GTDB lineage: Bacteria > Spirochaetota > Spirochaetia > SZUA-6 > Fen-1364 > Fen-1364. Next base: position 63,531 of record CAWJSK010000006.1, on the reverse strand, counting down.
GAGTTGCTCCAGGGAGCGTACGTATGACTCCGCCGGCCGCGCCCCGGGGAGAAATGCCTCTTCCTTGCTCACTATCCCTGGCCTTTCGGCGAAAAAAGGAGCGTGCCCGTGACCCCCGGAAGCACCCTGCCGTCCGGGTTGTCGAAAAGGACCTTGATTTCCCGCAGCCCGCTCGAGGGATCCACGACGGGCGAAACATAATCCACGACGCCGCGGGAAGAGGATTGCGGCAGCCCGGGGACGGAGATCCTGACGCTCATGCCCGCCACGAGCCCGGCGGAGGCCCCGGCGTCCACGTGCGTGACAAGACGGCACTTGGAGACGTCGACAATGCGGGCGACGGGAGCCGGGGGGGTGCATGCGTCCCCGAGGTACACGAACAGCTTGACGAGCACGCCGTCGAACGGCGCGGAGATGGTCCTGCGGGCGAGCTGGGCCTGGGCAATGTCGTACTCGATCTTTTGCCGCTGCCCCGCGTCCTGGAGACGCTGCACCTCCAGGGCGGCAAGCTTTGCCTCGAGCTCCCTCTGCATGAGGTCGTTCTCCGACACGGAATGCGTGGTGGTGTACAGCTCCCGAGCGCTTTCCGCCAAACGCGTGTACGCGGCGAGCCTTGCCTTCGCTTCCTCCAGCTCGACGGTGGTCTGCCAGATGAGCCGCCGGCGCTCTACCTCGAGGGACTCCAGGTCCTTGTCCAGCTCAAGGATATCTTCCCCGGCTCGGACGGTGTCCCCCTCCTTCTTGAATATCTGGGCAACGGTCCCCGCAACGGTCACGCTGAGGGTCACGTCGTGGTACGGTTCGGTTATCCCTCTCACTGCCTCTTGCTGGCCGCTGGCGTGTTGCGGAAGCGTAAGCACCAGGAGGCAGAAAGGAACGACGAGCTTTCTCACCATCTCCCTTTTGTCAGAACTCGGCTCGGCCCGCAGAACATCGCGCGGGACGGCAGGCTAGAAAGTACAAATCCGGACCCGGGGGTGCAAATTCTTTTTCGCTTGATTTTTCCCTTATTTTCCTGACCTTCTTTCCTGGTTTGTGTCCTTGTGAAGGGGGAGGAAGGGATGAAAGGCAAGACCGTCCTTTGGGTCGTGGGCTTCCTGGCGCTCTGCCACGGTGCGGCGGGGGGACAGGAGATGTCCGTACCGGGTCGTCCGGTGAGCCTTGATGCTTTCGTGACCGACGTCGTACGCACCAACCCGGGGGTACGCGAGGCCCGGCTGCAGTGGCTGATCCGAACGGGACAGGCTCGAGCCGAATGGGGCGCCTACGAGCCGACTCTCGATGCGAGCTACAAAGATCAGGGTCTGCACCAGCAGAACACCGCGCTGGAACAATTCCAGCAGCTCGGCACGCCGCTGTACGACGAGAAGAATGACGCATACTCCCTCGCGGTCGAAGGAAACCTTCCCACCGGGGCAAATTACAACGTCGGTGCCTCTCTGACGAGGCTGCAGGATACCTACGTGGAGCAGGGGCAGTTCAAATCCTTCGTCGGCGTTTCCGCGCAGCAGCCTCTCTTGAAGGGATTCACCCATGGAGCCCCAATGGCATCCATTAAGACCGCTTTCGAGGACCGCATCATCGCTTTCCACGAATATCGTCGGCAGCTCATGACCGCTGTGACCCAAGCGGAGGCCGCCTACTGGAATCTCGGCTTTGCGCAGCAGGTCCTCCGCATGGATTCCGACTCGGTGCAGGTGGCGCGGGACCTCCTCCAGACGGCCCAGGAGGCGGCGCGCGTGGGGAGAATGTCAGACCTGGACGTCCGTGAAGCGGAAGCGGAGCTTGCCTCCCGGGAGGCAACGAGGGAGGACGGCGAGCTCACCGTCAGCGAGGCCATGCGGCAGCTTCGGCTGCTCGTAGCCGGTTCCCCGGATGACGGGAGCCAGGCAATCGTGGCAGCCGACTCGCTCGTCGTCGACGAAAACGCGCACTGGAACCCGGCGGCCGAACAGAGAAGCTATCAGGAGTGGGCCGAGCGCGCGCAACCCGATCTCATGATCGAGGGGGAGCAGGTGGCCAAGGAAGGGGTCCTCGTGGACCTTCAGAAGGATCAGGCGCTGCCGGAGCTCGACCTGACGGGCAGTTACGGGTATACGGGGCTCGGTGACACCCCCCAGGACTCCCTGGACAGCCTTGGGACGCAGAGTTATCCGACATGGTCCATCGGGCTGGAGCTCCGCCTCCCGCTTCTCTTCGGCGTCAAGCAGCGCAATGACCTTGAGGTCGAGCAGCTCAAGAGAGAGCTTGCATCAGTCAGGCTGGCGGCGGCGCACAAGCAGATGACCGACACCATCGCTTCGCTCGTCCAGAGCATAGCAACGCTGCGCGAGCACATCGATAACCAGCACAAAGTGGCTCAAGTCAAAGGAGATCTCCTGGAGGTCCAGATCGCCCGCGTGCACGACGGGACCGGCAGCCTCCCGGAAGTGTACAGCGCCGAGGATGCCCTGCGGCAGGCCCGGCAGCATGAGCTGGAAGCGGTGGTCCGCTATCGGCAGGCGACGCTGGAGCTGGAAAGGGCCAGCGGAAGCGTGCTGAGAGATCATGGCCTGGAAGAGCTGAAGGAAGGCCAGGTCGCGCTCAGCGAAGAGCTCACGTCGAGATAGGAGTGGCAAGACTGCGCGAGAGACCGACGCGGACCAAAGGCTCAATTGGATGTGCGGAATGTGGTATGTCGAATCTCTTTCGCAGCATTATCATAGCATATCGTGTTTGAGCGGTCCGCGTTAAGAGCTCTCCAAAATCCGCTTGTCGAGCGTTCACGTTGCGAGTACGATGGGCGTTGCCATGTGGCGAAGTCTCCAGACAGCCGTCGGACTGTGCATAGTCTCATCGGGGGCAACCCGAGTCGAGCAGCGGAATCAGCCCAAAACGATATCGGTCAATATATAGTCATGATTTTCGTTTCTTTATATCTACTCAACTTCTTTGCACGAGTTGCCTGGTCAGGCTACCGAGAGAATGCGGAGCGAATCCGCGAGGACTTTGCCCGCCATGATCCGTCTGCTGAGGCGGCGGCCCTGCTTGAGCGACTTGCCTGGACAGGAGCGCCCGTTCTGCGACAGTAATGCGCTGAGCTACGGCGGCGGCAACAGCTCCGTTACCGCCGCGGTCCGAAGCCATGAAGGAGCGGCGTTTGTCTTCCAGTTCGGAGGGCTGGCCGCGCCACGTGCCTGCGCTATCTCTCCTATGTGATCGGTGTTGGCAACGCTCACTGGCCGCCGAACTGCTTGGCGACCCGGGTTTTGCATTGCCCGCCCGTTTTTCCTTGCGCCGGTAGCCTCGGGACGTGTCGACCGCGCACAAGCCGCCTTCGATCTCCTGCGGAAAGATGTGTGGCAAGGGATGTTTTCTCAGAGCTAAACGATCCTGCCAGAAGACGCATATGCAATAGGAGGCTGGCTTCCCCGTCATTCTCTCATAGAGTGGGCTCTTGCTGACGGCGAGGAGGCTGCGACGCTATGGAACGCTCTCATGTATTACGGGTTCGGGAGTTGGCCCGCCGACACGGCGACTACGGTTTTGATGCGCCGCCGGTTCCCATCTCTCTCGGTTTGGCGGGCATTCTCTTGCTCGTCATCGGATGCCTTGGCTTCTGGGTCTTCAATACCGTGCTTCTCGGAGTGCTCGGCCTGGTTTGTGGCTTCATCTTTGGCCTCAGCGCAGTCAGCTATCTTTACACGACGCGCCGCGGGAAGTTCCGTGTCTGGGCTGAGCTCCTGCTCCAGGCTGGGCTGCGGGGAGATGAACGGATCCTCGACATGGGCTGTGGCCGCGGTGCCGTCCTGCTGATGGCTGCCAGCCTTCTTCCTCGCGGAAGGGCTGCAGGTGTTGATCTCTGGAAAAGCGTCGATCAATCGGGCAACGCCGAGGCTGTCACCGTGTACAACGCCGGGCGTGAAAGGGTTGCTGATAGGGTGGAGCTGCACACAGCGGACATGCGACAGCTGCCCTTTCCTGACGGCTCTTTCGACGTTGCCCTCTCGAGCCTGGCAATTCACAATATTCCGAGCCTCTCCGGACGCAATCAAGCGATCACCGAGGCGGTGCGTGTTCTCAAGCCCGGCGGCAAGCTTGTCATAGTTGACTTCCGAGCGGTGACGCCAGACTATGCAAGGCATTTACGGCAGCTGGGTATGAAGGAAACATTCAGCCGCTCCCTGGGTTGGCGCTTCTGGTATGGCGGCCCATGGGCGGCTTCAAAGCTGATCAGCGCTCGAAAACCAAGGCCATAACTGCAGGGGGTACGGACGCCTGTTTACGACATCCCGCCCACTTCCCCTGGTCTGCCTGAGGGCATCACGCGCGTCGCAACCTCGGGATCCCGGCCCGTACGGCGGGCCTGTCGCATACGCGCGCTCATGAAGGGACACGTGCTTGCCGAAGCGCGGCTGACAGGGAGGTACAAAAAGCAGGGGCTTGCAACCGACGCGAAGAGCGATTGATTCTTCGCAGGTCACGAACCACTGGACTATCGCATGCAAGTCGCGAGTCGCGAATTCGTGAGTGGGCGAAGCGGAAAGCTCTGGCGCGGCAGGCGGCTGCGAAAGTAGACGCCGAGAGCCACGCAGGCGCCGTCGTGGCGAGCCGCGAAAGGCGAGGGGAGTGGCTGGCGCCGCAGCCACATTCGGCAGGACAAGCCCCGCCGCGAAAGCCAGGAGAAGGGGCCGAATCATTCTCATGGGTACAGTGGGTACTCAGGCTCTCTGACCGGGGCAACAACGGGCCTGTCCGTTACCGGCCGTACACGGGGTCTTCTCCCACCCAGTGAGCGGGCGGTACCGCGGGAATTGATGCGCGCTCTTCGGCAGTGAGCGCGATCTCCGCTCCCTTGATGGAGTCCGATATCTGCTCGAGGCTCCGCGCGCCGAGTATCGGCGTGCTGATCCTGGGGTCGGCAACCACCCATGCCAGGGCCAACTGCGCAGGCGTGACGCCTCGCTTCGAAGCCTCTTGGAGAAATTTATCGACGATATCGAGAGCTTGATCCGTGTAATATCGGTCATGATAGAATTGGAAAGCCTCCAGGCGCGCCCCTTTCGGAAGCGGGGCACCTTTTCGGTACTTGCCCGTCAGCATCCCACCAGCCAGCGGGTTGTAGCTCAGGACTCCAATGCCCTGTTCTGCGCACAGGGGGAGCAGCTCCGCTTCTACGGCGCGGTTCAGGGCGTTGTAGGGGGGCTGCAGGCTGATGAACGGGCTCAGGGCATGGGCCCGCGCGTAGTCCAGGCAGTACTGAAGCTGATACGCGCGCACGTTGGAACAGCCGACGTACCGCACCTTCCCCTGGCGGACAAGGTCATCCAGCGCGCCAATGGTCTCCTCGATGGGCACGGTAGGATCCCAGCGGTGGATCTGGTAAAGGTCGATCACGTCCGTCTGGAGGCGCTGCAGGCTGGCCTCCACTGCCCGTTGGATGTGGAGCCTCGACAGCCCTCCCTCGTTCGGTCCGCTGCCCATCGGGTGGAACACCTTGGTTGCCACCACAAGGCTGTCGCGGCTTTTGCGCGCTTTGAGCCACCGCCCGACAACGGACTCCGTGGCGCCCGTGCCGTAGGCGTCCGCGGTATCCAGGAAGGTCCCGCCCTGCTCCACGAAGTAGTCCATGATCTTGAAGGAGGTGGCTTCATCCGCCTCCCGCCCGAATGTCATTGTCCCAAGGCACACTTTGGAAACTTTGAGTCCCGATTTCCCCAACGAAACGGTTTTCATGACGCCTCCTTCCGCGGGTCCGCGTCTCGCGTATTCCCGCGTCCCTACCTGTGGTTCGTATAGCGTAGCTGGCGGACTGCCTGCCTCAAAGCCTGCTCGTCGGTCGGGCTCAGGAGCGGAGCGTCGGCCGCTGCCACGTTGGCCCCCACCTGGGCCACGCTGCTGGCCCCGGCAGCCACCGCTGTCACGGCTGGATGGCTCAGCACGAACCGAATGGCTGTCTGCGCAATCGCCTTGTCGGATCCCGCGACCGCACGAAGGGCATCCTGAGTGGCTTGCACTTCTGACGCAGTCAGGTCCAGGTACGCGTCGGCCGGCTTGCCGGTTGGCGGCGCGCCAGCCAGCAGGCCGCCGGCCACCGCGCCGCGGACCAGGACGCCGAAGCCTGCTCCCCCGGCGGTCTCCAGGATCTCCTCCTCGGGCCTGCGGTCAAGGAGGTTGTACTGCACCATCTCTGATGTCAGGCTGGCGGTGCCGCTTGCGGCCAGGGCGGCGAAGCGTCGCACCACGTTTGGCCGAATGGAGGAGATCCCCCAGGCCCGAATGCTTCCTTCCTTCAGGAGCCGCTCGAAAGCCCGCACCGTCTCATCAGTCCGGTCCTCAATTGTCCCGCCATGGAGCTGGTACAGGTCAATGCGGTCCGTCTTGAGCCTGCGCAGGCTCTCATGGACTTCATGCAGGATGTATTTTTCCGTCGGATCCCAGTCCCATCCGGAGCCGTCGGGGCGCCACCGGTTTCCCACTTTGGTGGCAATCACAACCTTGTCCCGAACGCCGCGGAGCGCTTCTCCGACATACTCCTCGTTGACGCCGTGGTCATAAAGGTCTGCCGTGTCGAACAGCGTGATGCCCAGGTCCAGGGCCGTGCGGATAATGCGCTCCGCCCTGGACTTGTCGAGCCCCAGGCTCATGCACCCCAGGCCCACGGCAGACACTTGAAGGCCTGATCTTCCCAGCTTGCGATAGGTCATGATAATGAACATTACCGCCGTCCCGCGAGCAGGGCAAACGACATATGGATATATCGAAATACAGCAAAACAGGCCGTGAGTTACTCTGGGCATGTTCCATTTGACCTGATGCTTTCCGCATTCGGATACTGAATGCATGAAGATCTGGTTCATTACGGGAACGTCCCGTGGGTTCGGCCGCGAGTGGGCAAAAGCCGTGCTGGCCCGCGGGGACAAGGTTGCGGCCATCGCCCGAAACACGGATGCGCTGACGGATCTCACCAGCCAATACGGCAAGAACATTCTGCCCATCAAGCTGGATGTCCTTCTGCTTGGCAACTTTGCCGCAGACTGCGTAAAGGTGGTGTATCCAAAAAGATTGGAAACGTGGACGGAGTGGGAAGCTGTCTCACGGGCATCACTGCGTGAGAGCGATTGAAGTTGGTATGCAGGTGCGGAGGTTGGCATGAATGGATCCGATAATGGTAGCGCAGGAGCGCAAGAACGATCCAACCTGCGCCGGCTCTTCTACTTCATCACGGGCGGGTTGATAGCCCTCAGCATCCTTGCGGGTATCCTGGTGGCGATTGGCAGCAAGGGAGCCGGCGCAAACCTCAGCAGCGTGTTCGGCAAACCTAATCTCACGGAGGATGTCGATACTGCGTTTGCCGACGCAGCTCTTGTCAGGGAAGCAAATGTCGTGGGTTTCCATTCCACCATGGACAGCTCAGTCGGCGTCGTAGAGAATCTTTCCGTCCAATCAGCCCAGCCACCGGGAAACCCCTTCCTCCTTTCACTGGGAGCCCAGGCGCCGGACTTTGCCCTTCAAACGCCTACCGGTCAGCGCATTAGTCTTTCAGATGAGAAGGGAAAGACAGTGCTCCTGGAGTTCTTCGCCACGTGGTCCCCTACCTGCCAGGCGGAGGCAGAGCACGTAGTGGCAATTCGGGCGGCGATGTCTGCCAAGAAGTTCGATTTCCTCGCGGTGAACGCAGACGGAGAGGATGCAGCAAGCCTCTACGCTTTCGACCGATCCTTTGCCCTGCCCTATCCAACCCTTCTGGATCCGGGGGAAGTGGCAGGCAGCTTCAGCAGCCGGGGGAGCGCAGGGCCAGTGACAAAGGCCTATGCGGTCCGTATCTATCCGACGTTCTACATCATCAACCGGAACGGGTTCGTTGCATGGGCATCGGATGGAGAGCAGCCCGATGCGTTGCTGCAGAAGGAGCTCAAGGAGATCTCAGGAGGGAAGTAGCCTGCTTGCTGACACGGCACCTCATGGCGGTCACCTTCCGGGGTTTCGCATGAAGCTTCGCTGGATGAGGAGAGCGCGATTGCGGTCATCCTCTATTTTTTCTCTGAGCCTTCGTACAGGTCGACGCCCCAGATGCGGGAATAGATCTCCTCATCGGCCGGGCTAACGCCTGTCGGGCGCGACAGGCCATCCCGGGTCAAAGGGCTTCCCCCGCTCATCCAAATCCAGCACGAGCGGCGCGTGATCGGAAGGCAGCGGTTTTCCCTTGCGGGCCTCGCGGTCGATCTCCGTCCACACTGCCCGCTCCACGAGCGGCGTCGAGATCAGGAGATGATCGATGCGCATGCCCACGTTCTTGTGGAAGTTTCCGCCGCGGTAATCCCACCACGTATAGCGGCCGCCTTCCGGGTGATGCCGCCGGTAGATGTCTGTCAAGCCGAGCTGGCAGAGGCTCTCGAACGCGGCGCGCTCGGGCAATGACACGTGTGTGCTGCCACGGAAAGCGGCGGGATCCCACACGTCGATATCCGCGGGCGCGACGTTCAGGTCTCCTCCCAGGATCAGACGCTCAGCAGCACCGGCCGACTCCTCAAGCCAACGGTTCAAGTGGCGAAACCACTCCAGCTTGGCCGTGAAGTAAGGGGAATCGACGCTCCGTCCGTTTGGCGCATAGAGTGAGGCTACGGATACGTCCCCGCACGTGGCTGCGATCATCCGCGCCTCTGCAAAAGGATTCACCGCTTCCTCACCGCCGTCCTGCCTTGGCTCAAGCGCAGAGCCGAAGTTTCTTGTTACCTGCTCCATGCCGACGCGGCTGGCGATGGCGACGCCGTTCCACTGTCGCTGTCCATGATGCGCCAGCTCGTAGCCCGCCTCCCGAAACGCCGCCACCGGTGCTTCCTCGTCCACGAGCTTCGTCTCCTGCATCAGAAGCACGTCCGGGCTGGCGCGATCGAGCCACCACAGGACCTTCTCAAGACGCGCTCTCAGGGAGTTAACGTTCCACGTTGCAATTCGCATGTCCTTCTCCGACCGGGGCACGAGGCTGCGCCTACCCGACGATCTTTACCCGTCGTCTCTCGGGCTCGCGCCTGGCACGTTCACGGGAATGACTGTACCAGATCCGGCCTGCTCATAAAACCGACGGTCCTGCGTACCCTGGTTGCGCCTCAAGGGAGGAAGAGCGAATCAAGAGCTGTGGGCGTCGCGAATGGGTATCGGGGCGCGCCCAGTCATCTCTATTCGATTCTCAGGCCCGCTCATTATATTCGAGAAAAATGCACCCCGGGAGGACGTGACATGAAAATCGCTGTATTCGGAATCGCCGGCAGGATCGGGAGCCGCATCGCGCAGGAAGCACTCAGCCGGGGCCACGAGGTCACCGGTATCAGCCGTAACCCGGGACGCGCGTCGCTGAAACACCCCAAGCTCCGCACGGCCGTGGGGTCTGTGACGGACGCTGGGTCGGTTTCAGAGCTCGTCGCCGGACACGACGCCGTCGTGAGCGCGGTAGGACCGGACATGGACAAAGCCGTGGGCGCCTTCCTCGTGGACGCGGCCCACGCGCTCATGGAGGGACTGCGCAAGGCAGGGACCAGACGTCTCCTGGTGGTTGGAGGTGCGGGCAGCCTCGAGGTAGCGCCCGGCAAGCTCCTCATGGACACCCCGGAGTTCCCCGCTGCCTGGAAGTCGCTGGCAAAGTCAGCCGCCGACGCCCTGGCGGTCTACCGCCGGGAGAAGGTCCTGGAATGGACTTACCTCTCCCCCGCGGGTTTCATCGAGCCGGGAGATCGCACCGGAAAATACCGAACGGGCGATGACACGCTCGTGACTGACGGCCAGGGCAAGAGCTTCATCAGCATGGAGGACTACGCCGTGGCTGTCGTGGACGAGCTGGAGAAGCCTCGTCATGTCCGGAAGCGATTCACTGTGGCGTACTAGGAAATAGCAGCCCGCCCGGCGGCGTGCCGGGCCGGCCCCGAAAGCTCAAGCAGCGTGGGCCGCTTGATGGCCTGCACGTTTCCCCGGAAGTGGCCGTTCCCGTCTCCCCGGTGTGTCTTCTCGAACTGCCCTATCTCAAGGAGGGCAAGACTGTCTTTCGGTGAAAGGGTTTACAGACCGCCACCGGAAAACCGGCGCGATCGGCACTTCAAAAGGCCGATGGATGGTTTCTTGTCGCACAGAACGGAAGCCATCAGCAATACAAACACCCGACAAAGCGGGGACGGGTCACAATCCCGGGAAAGCCGAACGATGAATTGCACCCGGGAACGTGGCAAAGTATGCTTAAACCGGCGGGGTTGAAGAATGGCTGACCAACTGAGATACACGGTCTTTGTGGAAAAGGGAGAGCATAATTTCTCGGCATATGCTCCCGAGCTTCCGGGCTGTGTCACAACCGGAAGCACTTTCGATGAGACTCTCGCGAATATTAAAGAGGCGATTTCATTTCACCTGCGAGGAATAGTTGAGGACCAACAGCCGATCCCTGTGTCTTCGTTAATTGCTACGGAGCTCATTTCTGTGGACCTGCCGGAGCAAGGCGTCAAGGATTCCGCAATCCATTAGAACGTTGGGGCGCATCGCTCGGGCTGAACAACGCTCAACGAGCCGCTTTCGTGCTCCGGACGCTGCACAGGTTCAAGAGCGGCTTCTTCTTCAACTCTGACTTGAAAGCGCGAAGGTTCGTCACTATTCTCATAGAGTCTACTACATCGACACTGATCTCGTCCGAGGGAGGAGAAGGCCATGAAGGGAAAACCCAGGCTCATCGATACTCTGAACTCTTTGCTTGCCGACGAACTTACCGCTATCAGCCAGTATATGGTGCACTCGGGGATGTGCGAAAACTGGGGCTACAGTAAGCTTCATGATCATTTCGAGAAACGCGCCATCGATGAAATGAAGCATGCGGAGAAGCTCATCGGAAGAGTTCTTTTTCTTGAGGGGACACCGGTGGTCAACAGGCTTTTGGACATGCATATCGGAGCCGAGGTGCCCAAGCAGCTTGAAAACGATCACGATGCCGAAGAGGGGGCCATCAAGGCGTACAACGCCGCAATCGTCGTGGCCGGTGAGGTCGAAGATTTCGCGACTCGCGAGATCCTTGAGAGCATTTTGAAAGACGAGGATCGCCATATCGACGACATCGAGAGCCTCCAGGATCAGATAGCACACATGACCCTTGGGGTTTTCCTCAGTATTCAAGTGTAAAGCGCGAAACGCTTCAGAGCGGTTGAGGAATGAAAGCAGTCTACTTCATGGAGCATGGCGGGCCCGAGGTTCTCCAGTACGGTGACCTGCCGGACCCCGTCGCCGGACCCGGCGAAGTGTTGGTGGACGTGCACGCGGCGAGTGTAAACAGCGCGGACTGGCAAGTACGGCGGGGCACCTACGCGCCCATTACGCGCTTTCCTCACGTCCCTGGCCGCGATTTTTCGGGAATCGTTGCCGCGATCGGCGCGGGCGTACGTGACTTCGCGCCCGGTGACCCGGTCTTCGGTGTCTGCGACGTCGGCCAGGAGGGCGCCTACGCTGAGAAGATCGCGATCAAGGCAGCGATTGTGGCGCGAAAACCGGCAAGCCTCTCGCACCCCGAGTGCGCGGCGCTCGCCCTCACGGGCCTCACCGCGTTGGTCTCCATCGAGGATACCCTCGAGCTGAAGTCTGGCGAGACCATCCTGATCCACGGTGGCGCGGGCGGTGTGGCCAGCATCGCCATCCAGATCGCCAAGCACTTTGGCGCGAAGGTGATCACCACCGCCGGCGCTGCCAACCACGACTACGTGCGCGCGCTGGGCGCGGACGTGGTCATCGACTATCACACGCAAGACTTCACGCGCGAAGTAGCGAACTGCGACGCAGTCTTCGACACGGCTGGTGGCGAGGTGGCAACGCGTTCTTTCGCCGTCTTACGCTCCGGCGGACGCGCCGCTTTTATTGCCTCGGGCTCTTCGCCCCCGCTTTCGCCCCGCCCGGATGTCGTCTCGCTGCGGCCGAACGTCAGGCGCGACCGCCTCCATCTCGACCGCCTGCTGGCACTTGTCACTGCCGGCGCGGTGCGCCCGCCCCAGATCACACTCTATCCGCTGTCACAGGCAGCCTCGGCACACGCGGTCAGCGAAGGTCGTCACCTTCGTGGCAAGTTGGTATTGACGGTGCGCTGACCGAAGCCTCCTTGCGTTTCCTCTGGTTACTTCACGCCGTTTTTCGTAGCAGGCGCGGTTGGTTGAAATTGCCTCTATTTTTGAGGAATTCTCATTGAACTTGGAATAATCGACATATATAATCCGACTAGTTTGGAACTTTCAAATGTCTTTCTTTTGGTGATTCCTGCGTGATCAGGCCGGTTCTTAGGGAGAGCAGGCAGGGCTCTTCCACGCCAGTTCCTCGGCAACTTTGCCTTGGGGTCAGGCGAAGTCTGGCCTGAGCGCTGAAGCAATGGAAAGGAGCATTAAGAATCGACAGCGCATGCGGGATAGTCCAAAAAAGCCAAAGACGGCGGGCAGAGCCCGCTCAATCTAGGGTATTGAAATGAAGGAGGCTCTCATGAAACGCAGGTTCGTCAGTGTGCTCGTGGTCGTGGCGCTGCTGTTTGTTGCTGCCGGAGTCTTTGCGGCAGATTCGCCGGCGTTCAAAAATGGCGGCATCGAGTTTCAGGCTGGTATCGGGTTTGGGTTCTGGGGATACTACACCGGCGCTTCGATGACGGTTCCACCTATCATCGCCAGCGTGGAGTACCAGTTCATGGCAGCGCCCCAGATTCCGCTTTCTGTTGGCCTTCTTGCTGGGTACACTGCTTCTCAGTACAAATATGACGACGGTTTTGGCGACACGTATACCGATACATTCTCCTTTATCGTCGTTGGCGGCAGAGTCTCATACCACTTTATCGAACTCATCAAAGTGCCCAATCTGGACACGTACGCGGGGCTCTTGTTGGGCTACGATATCGCATCGGTGAGCTACAGCGGAACAGGGGGATTTGCCGGGGGCTCCATACCGGGAGTAACCGCCGGCGGCTTCACGTACGGCTTCTATGCTGGAGCCCGCTACTATTTCGCGTCTTTTATCGGGATCTACGCGGAACTTGGCTACACGCTGGGATACGTGAACGCAGGCTTGGCATTGAAGATATAGGATTCCAGTCAGTCTGCAAGAAATGGCCGGAGGAGTGGTAAAGCCCTTCCGGCCTCTTTTTTTGCCAAGCGCTCTCTTGGCCTGGAGGTTTTTCTTGACAGGCACCATTGGCCATGGTAACGTTCCCGTAATCGTTGCCATGAACCAGGAAGGGAACGTGCCGTCTATCAGGGATGTGGCGAAATACGTTGGCTGCTCAACATCGACCGTCTCAAGGGTAATTAACCGACGAGACGCCGTGGATCCGGAAACGCGCCGGAAGGTCCTCGATGCGGTGGAGTTGCTCGGCTTTCGGCCGAATCTGGTTGCCAAAGGCTTGAGAGTTCGCCGGGGAAACCTGTTAGGGTTGGTGCTGCCAGAAGTATCGACCACCGTCCACAGCTTCATCACGCAACACACCCTGGATGCGGCCAAGCAGCGCGGTTACAACGTCGTGATCGTCAATTCACACGACGATGCAGACCTGGAAGAACGCAACGTTCAGGATCTGCTGCTGCGCAACATCAACGGCATCATCTTTTGCCGCGTGTCGGATGAAAGTCGAATCGTCAGCAAGATAATACGTGAGAGGATCCCCATCGTCGTGATCGACCGGGCGTTCGAGCTGGAGAACGTGCCGAACGTCGTGCTCGACAATCAGAAAGCCGGCTATCTCGCGGGGAAACATCTGACGGGGCTCAATCACCGCGGCATCGCGTGCGTTACAGGCCCCATGAAGATTACCCTCTGCCGCGAGCGAATGATCGGGTTTCGCAAAGCGTTGGCGGAGGACGGGATCGATCTTGGGTCAGGCTGCGTCTTTGAAGGGGATTTCGGCTTCGTGGCGGGTCTGGAGGCCCTGCAGCATTTCCAGGAGAAACTGGCAGGCATCACGGCCATCTGGGCCATGAACGATATGATGGCTTTCGGCGTTCTGAAAGGGCTCTATCAGAGGGGCATCAAGGTCCCGGATGACATGTCCGTGATGGGCCTGGATGACCACGCCTTTGGAATCATGTCCACCCCCTCTTTGACCACGATCCACTATCCGTTCAAGGAATTGGCGGAGAAAGCAGTAGAAATAGTGACGAAGCAGATCGAGTCGTCAGCAGAAGCGCCGGAAACGATTCTGCTCGACCCCAGCCTTGTTGTTCGCCACTCCACCACGCATTACTCTCAGCTTACCACCGGAGGACCAGATGGCAATCAAAACCACTACTGACAAAGCCCTTGAACAGGGCAAGGGCGTGTTGAGACTGGCACCCAATTGGGTGCCGAGGGCGTTCTGTGTGCCGGGACGGCGCATCAAACTGCATCCTGACGACTATTACGCGTTGGGCGGCGAACGTGGCGGGATCGACGAGAGATGGTTTTCTTCGACCACCCCTGCGGACAACGGCCCCAAGACCAGCCCAAACGAAGGCCTGAGCTTTGTCGTCTTCGAGGACGGGGGAAAGACGGAAAAGGTCACCCTGCGGGACGCCGTTGCGGAGCTGAAAGGCGCCATCATCGGAGACCGGATCTGGGACGCGCACAAGTCCTGGCCCATGTACTCCAAGTTCTTCGACAACAAGGGGGCTCTCCCGCACCACGTGCACCATCGGGAGCAACACGCCAGGCTCGTCGGGATGAGCGGGAAGCCAGAGAGCTACTACTTCCCGGTGCAAAACAACAACTATGGGGCGGACTTTCCCTACACGTTCTTCGGGTTGCGGCCAGGCACCACCAAGGACCAGGTGGCGGAGTGCCTGCGCAACTTCTCCAAGGGAGACAACAAGATCACCAACCTGTCCATGGCCGCCCGGCTTGAGCCGGGGACCGGCTGGGACGTTCCGGCGGGAGTCCTTCACGCGCCGGGCAGCCTGTGCACCTATGAGCCGCAGAAGGCCTCCGACATTTTTGCCATGTACCAGTCGCTCACCGGGGACGCCATCATCTCGGAAGAGCTCCTGTGGAAGAATACTCCGCCGGACAAGGTAGGCAATATCGACTACATGATCGAGGTGCTGGACTGGGAAGCCAACGTGGATCCCAATTTTGTGGCCAAGCATTTCATGGTGCCCAAACCAGCGCGGCCCGTTCAGCAGATGCAGGCGGAGGGCTACGTCGAAAACTGGATCACCTACAAGTCAACGGAGTACAGCGCGAAAGAGCTGACCATCCTTCCCGGCGCCAGCGTCACGATCAAGGACGGGGGTGCCTATGGGATGATCATGCTGCAGGGGCACGGGAAGATGGGAGTGTGGGAGGTCGAGACCCCGACCCTTATCCGCTACGGCCAACTGACCTACGACGAGTTCTTCGTTACCGAAGGGGCGGCGAAAGAAGGGGTCACGATCACAAACCCGTCGCGGAGCGATCCGATCGTGATGTTGAAGCATTTCGGCCCCGGAAACCCCGAGCTGGGAAAATAACACTTTCGCACGAGGGAGGTAGCACTATGCCGGTTTTCGGGATTAATACTTTTCTGTGGGCTTCTCCGTTCAAGACCCAGCACCTTCCGCTGCTGGACAAGGCAAAGGCGCTGGGCTTCGACCTTATGGAGATCCCGATCGAGAGGGAAGGGGACATTGACTACGCAAAGGCCGCGGAGGCCTACGAGCGCGCGGGTCTGAAATGCTCCATCTGCGGCGTGATGGGCGCGGACCGCGACCCGACCCACGAAGATGAGGCCATCCAGAGAGGCGGCGTGGCATATCTCAAGCACCTCATCGATGCGGCCGTTGTCATGAAAGCCATGGCAGTGGCTGGCCCGCACTACTCCGCAGTCGGCCGCACCTGGCAGGCAACTCCTGAGCAACGCAAGCGCGATCTGCAGCGGTGCGTAAAGAACCTGAAAGAGGTGGCACGCTACGCTGAGGACAAGGGAGTGACGCTGGCCCTGGAGCCTCTCAACCGTTTCGAGACCAGCTTCATCAACCTGACCGAGCAGGCTCAGGAGCTGATGCACATGATCGGCAGCCCCCGCGTGAAGCTCATGATGGACACCTTCCATGCGAACATCGAGGAGAAGAGCCTGGGCAAGGCAATCGAAGCGGCCGGGGCCGATCTGGTGCACGTGCACGCGAACGAGAACGACCGCGGAACTCCCGGCACGGGACACGTTCCCTGGAACGAGATTGCGGCTGCCCTGAAGAAAATACGATTCAACGGCGCGCTCGTGATCGAGTCGTTCTCAACCGAGGTGAAAGAGATTGCCCGCGCGGCAGCCGTGTGGAGGCCTCTCGCTCAGACACCGGACATCCTGGCCAAAGACGGGCTGGCATTCCTCAAAAGGCTGATGGCGTAGGAAACAAACAAGGAGGCGGTCATGGCAAAGAAGAAGATTTCCGTGGGCACGTGGGCTTACATCTGGGGAGGCTATGCGGACAAGCCCATCCCTTTTCCCGCCGTGGTGAAAAGGCTGAAAGAGCTGAAGTTCGACGGCATCGAGCTCGGCGCCTTCGAGCCGCACCTTCAGCCCAACACGAAGGAGAAGCGGAAGGAAATCAAGAAGATGCTGGATGACGCGGGCCTGGGAATCTCCGGCGTCGCGGCTCCTTTCCCCTCACCGGCAACCACGAGCAAAAAGGACTACCTCGACGTGGTCAAGGGCCACATCGAGATGTGCCTCGAGATGGGCATCCCCAAGCTGCGCACCGAAACCAAGGACCCCCCGACGCATATCCCCGGCGGGATGGACTACGAGAGCTGCTTCTCCACCGTGGCGCAGAGATGGAACGAGTCCGCGGAGTTATGCGCGAAGAGCGGAATCAAGTTCGTCTGGGAGTTCGAACCCGGCTTCCTTTTCAACAAGCCCAGCGAAGTGGTTCGCATGACATACAAGGTGGACCACCCGAACTTCCTTGTCATGTTCGACACCTGTCACGCGTACATGTGCGGAGTCGTCGGCGCGCGGCAACTGGGGAAGAAAGAGACCCTGCCCGGCGGAGTGGTTCAGTTTGCCCACATGCTTACCGGGAAGATCGGTGCCGTTCACTTCATCGACTCTGACGGCACGCTTCACGACAATGAAACAAGCACCCACGCGCCCTTCGGCAAGGGCCGTCTGGACTTCGACGCCGTGACAAAGGCCATCCTTGACGCCGGCTATGCTGACGAATGGTGGCCAATCGACCTTTGCTTCTGGGAAAACGCGCTCGAGGCTACAGGACCTGCAAAAGGGTTCATGGACAAGCTCGTTGCAAAGTGGGGGCAAACATAGAGCCGCGAGAGCACGACGTTCGCGCGGTCATTAGCAAAGAGGAGACCTGTGATGGCACGACCAGTCACTCTGTTCACCGGCCAATGGGCCGACCTGCCCCTGGAAGCGCTTGCGAAGAAGGCGGGCGCCTGGGGATTCGATGGGCTTGAGCTTGCATGCTGGGGAGACCACTTCGATGCCGAAAAGGCGCTGGAAAAAGATTCCTATGTGAAAGAGAGGAAAGAGATCCTCTCGAAGAACAAGCTGAAATGCCTGGCAATCAGCACGCACCTCATCGGGCAGTGCGTCTGCGACCCCATCGATGAGCGGCACAAGAACGTCCTCCCGGAGAGGCTGTGGGGAGACGGGAAGCCGGAAGGGGTTCGGCAGCGTTGCGCGGAAGAACTGAAGAAGACCGCCAGGGCGGCGAAGCTCCTCGGGGTGGAGGTGGTCAACGGCTTCACCGGCAGCTCCGTGTGGTCCAAGCTGTACTTCTTTCCCCCCACGAGCCAGGCGGACATCGAGGTCGGGTACAAGGATTTCGCGGACCGCTGGATCCCCATCCTGGACGAGTTCAAAAAGCAGGGTGTGAAGTTCGCGCTTGAGGTTCACCCCACCGAGATTGCCTACGACATCATCACCGCCCACCGGGCCATGGAGGCGGTGATGAAGCCACCCGGCATTTGGTTTCAACTTCGACCCGAGCCATTTCATCCACCAGTTCATAAACCCCGTCGCGTTCATCGAAGAGTTCCCCCAGAGGATCTTCCATTGCCACATCAAGGACTCACGCCTGCAGCTCAACGGCCGCAACAGCATACTCGGCTCGCACCTGGACTTCGGGGACGCGCGCCGCGGATGGGACTTTGTCTCCGTGGGGCGTGGCGACGTGAAGTGGGACCCCATCATCCGCGCGCTGAACCGCATCGGCTATAAAGGGCCTCTCTCCCTGGAGTGGGAGGACAGCGGGATGGACAGGGAGTGGGGGGCTCCCGAGGCTCTGGCCCTCATCCGCAAGCAGGATTTTCAGTCTTCGTCGGTTGCGTTTGACGCCGCCTTCTCCGCCAAGGGCTGAGGTAATAAAGGAAAATACAGGTTCTACGACGAAAGGGGTGCCATGAAAACGATCAAAGTGCTTGTCATCGGCCAGGGGTTCATGGGCGGCATTGCTCACCCCCGGGCCATCCTGGAAGCCAATCTGCAGCTACGGCCCCGCGGCCTCGAGTTTGTCATGGATTGCGTGGCTGGTCGGGATGCGGACAAGCTTTCGGTTACCAAAACGAGGTATGGCTACAACCGGGCGTCCACGGATTGGGAAAAAGAAGTCGGCAAGGCCGACATGGTTGTTGTTGCGGTACCGAACAAGGAACACGCGCCCATGGCTATTGCCGCCCTCAAGGCGGGGAAAGCCGTGGTTTGCGAAAAGCCTTTGAGCTCCTCTCTGGAAAAGGCGCAGGAGATGGCAGCCGCGGCAAAAGCGGCCGGCACTCCGACCATGGTCACGTTCTGCTACCAGGGCGCTCCCGGGGTGCTGGAAGCGCGTCGCCTGGTCCAGGACGGGCTTGTCCTTGGCAACTCGGGGTATTTCGAGGGAGCGTCCGAGTTCCTTCAAGACTGGGGGCGCTCGGGCCGAACTGACTTCCGCTTCCAGGCGGAACAGGGGCTGGGCGGTGTGATCGAGGACCTGGGCGCGCACCAGGTGGACCTCATTCAGTTCGTTCTCGGAAAGAAGATCACGGAGGTGTCAGCGCAGACCCGCGTCTACGATGGGGACTCGGAAAACTTGAAAATGATCCGGGGCTCCGACAAGCGGGCTCAGGGCAAGGCCGTGGATGCATTCGAGGCCGTTACGTGGTTTGACAACGGCTGCGCAATCACATTCCGCTCCAATCGAACGTCCACGGGTCACAAGGCATTCTTCGAGAGCTCCATCCACGGCAATCGGGGCGGCGTTAAATGGGAGTTGGAGGACCAGGGCTACCTCAAGTTCTACTCACATACGCGCCCGGACGGTGTCAAGGTTCCTTCCCGCGAACGCGGCTGGACTCACATCCACGTCTCCGACCCTGGTAGCGACGGCCACCTGAACACTGACGCTGTCCCGGGCTTGATCAATGGCTATCTGCAGTATTTCCGGTGGCAGTACGTGCACTTTGGACTCAAGCTTCTTGGCCAGGCCGACAATACTTACACCGTCCCGACGTTCGCAGACGCGTGCCAGGTGGCGGCGGTCACGGACGCCATCTACCGCAGCGGCCGAGAGGACGGGAGACTTGTCAAAGTCGGAATTTGACGAGTAAACGGAGACGCACGGTGAGCAGAGTCGCAAATCAGAAGAATGTCGCCGTCATCGTGGAGACCTCCAACAGCTACGCGCGGGGAATTCTCAAAGGGATACATGATTACGCGCGCGTGCGGCATGGTTGGGCAATCTATCTCACCGAGCATGGTCGGCACGAGATTGATGAGTCCTTCGCTGAACGCTGGAAGTTCGACGGCGTCATTGCCCGGATTGAGACAGAGCTCATGGCGCGGATCGTCACCTCCATGAACGTTCCCGCGGTAGACGTGAGCGCGGCGCGTCTGGCGCCCGGCATTCCCTTCGTTGAAACCGACGACGAAGCCATAGCCCGCCTTGCAATCGACCATCTTCGTGATTGCGGCCTTCAGAACCTGGCATTCTTCGGTGATCCCTTCTACAACTGGTCCACGTGGCGTCAACAGAGTTTCGAGCGGATCCTGCGCGACGACGCCGTGACCCCGGCCGGCACCTACAATCTCCCCATTCGAAAGGATCCGCGGATACGCTGGTGGACGCACCGTGAAGACATCCGAAAATGGCTGATGGGCCTTCCGAAGCCGGTGGGGATATTTGCCTGCTACGACGCGTGCGGGCAGCAGCTTCTTGAGATCTGTCGGTACTACGATCTGGTGGTTCCCGAGGATATCGCCGTGGTCGGCGTGGACAACGACGAGCTCTTGTGCGAGCTTGCAACGCCGTCGATGTCCAGCGTCGTGCCCAATACCGCCAAGACCGGGGCGTACGCCGCTGAGCTGCTGGACCGGATGATGAACGGGGAGGCCATCCCGGAGCGAAAGTACGCCATCGAGCCCATGGGTGTCCACAAGCGGGTGTCCACGGACGTTCTCACGGTCGAAGATCCCCACGTGGCCGAAGCGGTGGCTTTCATTCGGAACAACGGACATAAGAACATTCGTGTGGAGGACCTCCTCGATATCGTCCCGCTCTCGCGGCGGGTTCTCGAATCCCGCTTCAAGCGCGCGCTGAATCGGACGCCGCACGAGGAGATCCTGCGCGTGCGCACGAACCACGTCCGGGAGCTGCTGTTGCAGACGGAGATGTCGCTTTTCGAAATAAGCGAAGAGATGGGAATCGAGCATTCGGAGTATCTGAGCGTCTTCTTCAAGAAGGTGACGGGCATGACGCCCAAAGAGTACCGCCACCAGATGCGAGGACGTACGCATCCAAGCGAAGAAGACCCGGGCGCCGAAGGCACGGGCGGCTCGGCGGTAAAAAATCTCAAATATCCAGCGCGAAATATCATGTACGGCAAAGAGAACCAGCCCTACAATACCCCACGAGGGATACTATGAAGCACGCACGGGTCGGTCTGGTTGGATTGGGATTCGGATCTGAGTTCATTCCCATCTATCTCGCGCATCCACGCGCCGAGGTGGCAGCCATCTGTCAGCGGACAAAGAAGAAGCTGGACGAAGTGGGGAACCGATTCGGCATCTCCAAGCGCTACACCAGTTTTCGCGACATGCTGAAGGACCCGGATATCGATTTCGTTCACATCAACAGTCCCATCCCCGAGCACGCGCCGCAGGCCATCGAGGCACTCAAGGCGGGAAAGCACGTCATGTGCACCGTCCCCATGGCCACGACGCTGGAGCAGTGCCGGGAGATCGTGGAGCTTGTCCGAAAGACCGGCCTGAAGTACATGATGGCGGAAACCGTCGTCTACAGCCGTGAATACCTGTTTGTCAAGGAGCTGTACAAGAAGGGTGAGCTGGGGAAGATCCAGTACATGCAGGCGTCCCATCCGCAGGACATGGAGGGATGGCCCGACTACTGGAAGGACATGATTCCCATGCATTATGCAACGCACGTGGTGAGCCCCATGCTTGCGATGGTGGATGGACTTGCGGAGTATGTGAGCTGCTTTGGCTCCGGAACCATCAATGACGAATGCGCCCGCCGTTCAGGCAACACGTTCGCGGTGGAGTCCTGTCACATCAAGGTCAAGGATTCCGATGTAGCTGCTCACATCTGGCGTTTTCTCTGGGACACGGCGCGCCAGTATCGGGAAAGCATCGACGTGTATGGATCGAAGAAGTCGTTCGAATGGCCTCTCATCCAGGGCGAAAAGCCCGTGCTGCACACCGCCAAGAAGCCGGAGCCGGAGATCGCCGCGCGCGTGGAAATCCCCGATTTCGCCCAGCTATTGCCGGAGCCCATCAGGAAGTTCACGCGGTCCGTATCCGACCAAGGTCATCTTTCCTATATCCAGGGGGCGGGGCACGGAGGGTCGCACCCGCACCTTGTCAATGAGTTTGTCTCCGCTCTCGTCGACGATCGAGATCCCTTCCCGAATGCCGCGCGCGCGGCGAATTGGACGTCGGTTGGCATATGCGCGCACCAGTCCGCGTTGAAGGGTGGAGCGCGGGTGGACATACCGGACTACTCCTGACCGATCTGAAACGAGGAGCACCATGCTGCATGGATGAAATCCTGCGTCTGACCAATATTTCCAAGACCTTCCCCGGGGTACGGGCGCTTCAGGGAATCTCCTTTGACCTGATGAGGGGAGAGGTCCACTGCTTGTGCGGGGAAAACGGAGCCGGAAAGTCCACGCTCATCAAGATACTTTCCGGCGCCTACGAGCCCGACCAGGGCGGGGAGATCTTCTTCGAAGGAAGGAAGGTTTCCTTGACCCCGCATGAAGCCATCAAGCTCGGAATCCAGACGATATATCAGGAGCATTTTGTCTTCGGCACCCTCAGCATCATGGAAAACATTTTCGCCGGCGCCGAGATCGCAAAAGCCGGGTTCCTGAAAAGGAGAGAGATGCGGCGGAAAACCGAAGAGGTGCTGCGCTCTCTCAAGAGCGACCTCGATCCGGACGCCACGCTGAACGAGCTCTCAAGCGGTGAACAGAAGATCGTGGAGGTGGCCAAGGGCCTGATCTTCCGGCGCAGCGTCATGATCCTGGACGAGCCGACCGCCTCCTTCTCCTCCAAGGAGATCGAAACGCTTCTTGACATCATTCGCACGGTGAAGAGCAGCGGAATCGGCGTCATCTACATTTCGCATCACCTGGAAGAGGTTTTCGAGATTGGCGACCGTGTGACCGTGCTGCGGGACGGCCGCAAGGTGAGAATGCACGACATACACGGCCTTACAAAGTCTGCGTTGATCAAGGACATGGTGGGTCGGGATCCTTCCACCTTCTACAAGCGGGAACAGGCGCCAATTGGCGAGGTCGTCTTCGAGGCTCGAAACGTCACGGGCAAAGGCGCGGCAAACATATCCTTGACGCTCCGCAGGGGTGAAATTCTCGGTATTGCGGGAATGGTCGGTTCCGGACGGTCGGAGTTGATGAACGTGCTCTTCGGCGGTGCCCGGCTGGACTATGGTGAGATTCTGATCAACGGAAAGGTGGTCAAGCATGGCAGCCCGAAGCAATCCATCAAGAACAAGATGTGCTTTATCACCGAGGATCGGCAAAACACGGGACTCTTCCTGCCACAGACCATCGCGCAAAACGTCGCCGTGGCGAACTACGTGAACACCAGGGACTTCGTGGTCCGTCCACGGGCGGTTGCGGAAACCGGCGACCGGTTCGTGAAGATGCTGAACATCAAAACGACGGACTCCCGGACGTACGTGGTGAACCTGTCGGGCGGCAATCAGCAGAAGGTGGTCCTCGCGAAGTGGTTCAATACGAACGGAGAGATCTACATTTTCGACGAACCTACCCGGGGCATCGACGTCGGCTCGAAGCAGGAGATCTATCAGCTTATGGTTGATCTCCTCAGACAGGGCAAGGCCATCATCATGGTGTCCTCCGACATGCCGGAAGTCATCTCCATGAGCGACAGGGTGCTTATCATGCACGACGGCCACAAGGCGGGAGAGCTTGGGAAAGAGGAGCTTACCGAAGAGAATATCCTTGCGTATTCGATAGGGGACAAAAACATATGATTCCGGAAGAAAACGCCGCTGTACGGTCTGCTCCGCGGGCTTCTTTCTTCAAACGGCACGACAACTCCACGGTGCTTTTCATATTTCTCGGCTTTGTATTCATTATTGTCGTCCTTCAGCTCATCATCTTTCATGGGAGATTTCCCACTTTCATCAGCCCCGTGAACCTTTTCAACATCCTGCAGCAGACCTCCGCGCCCGGAATTGTTGCCGTCGGAATGTCGCTCGTCATGATCTCCGGCGGGATAGACCTTTCGGTTGGAATGATGGCGTCCATGGCTTCCATCGTGGTGGCTCTCGGCTTTGTCAACTGGCACTTTGGCGTCACCGTTTCCATTCTTCTGGGAATTGCCAGCGCGGTGGTCCTTGAGCTCGTCATGGGATTCATTATTTCACGGACCAGGGTGGAGGCCTTCATCATAACTCTCGGCGGCATGATTCTCTGCCAGGGTATTGCGCTCCTGCTCTCCAACTCCCGCGAGGTCGACATAGAGAACCAGCTCAACTTCCTCACCGGCAACCTCATCCGCGGAGCGCGTGACCCGGTGACCAACCTGCCGTTGAACCTCCCCGCCTACGTGCTGGTTTTTGCCGTCGTGATGTTGCTGGGGGGACTGGTTCTCACGTATACGAAGTACGGCCGCAGACTTTACGCCATCGGCTCCAACCCGCAGGCAGCCTTCCTTGCGGGCATCAACCTCAAGAACATGAAACTCTCGGTCTACCTCATCATGGGAGTCCTGGTGGGGATCAGCGCCACGGTGCTTCTTGGGCGCGTCAACACCGGGATCATCACGCTTGGGCAGGGGCTGGAAATCGACACCATAGCAATGGTCGTTATCGGCGGCACCGCGCTGGCCGGGGGAAAAGGCAACATTGTTGGCACGCTCATTGGAGTCCTGTTCATGGGCTCCATTGGAAATGCCATGAACCTTCTTCGCCTGCCTTCCGAAGTACAGTATGTCGCTCGCGGTGTCGTCATCATCATCGCGGTATCCGCCGGCGAGGTCTCCGCAAAGGTATCAGAGTTCATGGCCCGCAGGACGCAGGCGGAAGCGGCACGGAGGATGACCGACGCCGACAAAGGAGGTGACCCGGCACAGAAACGGATGGTGGAGTAGTTGGACAGAGCGGCAGTTCCGTGAGGGCTGTCCGGAGTTTCGACGTGCAACTCTAAGGAGGGTTTCATGAAACGGTTTTTCGTGTTTCTGATTTGCTTTGCCGCTAGTGCGGGCATGACCTTTGCCAGCGGCAACAAGGAGTCCACAGGCGCCGCGATGAGCGGCAAGGCCAAGGTCATCGGCTACTACAAGGACGCCGCCGACGTTTTCTACAAGGACGGCTTTGATGTGTTCAAGGCGCTTGCAGAGAAGAAGGGCTGGCAGGTCCTGGATGTGACCGGACAGGGCACCGCACCGGAGCAAGTGGCCGCCGTTCAGAATTTCATCACTCAGAAAGTGGATGCCATTGTTGTGGTGCAGAACTCTCCCGACACGTCGGCCAAGACAGAGCAGATGTGCTATGAAGCGAACATCCCCGAGTTCAACCTTACGCACGACCCCCCGAACAATCCGGGCCTTGCGGGGTTCTCGGGCTACGACTGGGTCCTGGACGGCAAGATGGCCGGTAACAACGCGATGAAGCACAACGTAAAGCGCGTGATCATGATCGAAGGCAAGCTCGGCCAGGGCACCGCCGCAGGCCAGACCCAGGGATTCCTGGAGGCCTACCGTGACGCCGGAAAGGACATCGGCAATCTGCTGGCGAGCGTAGGCACCCGAGGCGCGGGTGGCGCAGACCTGAAGGTCGTCTACTGGGGTTCTGGAAGCTGGTTCGCGGACCCCGCCAAGAAGGTCATGCAGGATGCAATCACCACACTCGGCCCCAACGGTTTTGACGGGGCGTATGTCGAGAATGACGACATGATGAAGGGCGCCATCCTGGCAATGCAGGAAGCCGGCCTGGATCCCAGCAAGTACTGGCTCGGTTCGAGCAACGGCCGCGAGGATTCGTGGGACTGGGTAACCAAGGGAATCGAGACCTTCGACGTCAGCGAAAGCCCGACGCTCGAAGCCGACATCTGCTTCCAGCAGATCAGCGCTTTCTTCGACAAGAAGCCGTTCCCGAAGGCGGTCTTCGTCAACATGTTGCCCTTCGAGAAGGACACCATCGATATCAACAAGCTGATCCCGTGGATCACGGAGAACTACCTGGCAAAACGGGCGGCGGGCGCGTTCGTTTACGACATCAGTGATCCTCTGTTCAAGCCTAATCCGGCCTACAAGTGAGCGTGAGCGCCAGGACCGCAATGCGTCCTGGCCCTATCAGGAACCTAAGAGGCAAGGAGGCCGCGAAAGCGGTCTCCCTGCTTCTCCCGTCTCGCCAATCAATACCGCAAGCCGTGCCGCGTGGAAAGGGGCGTTCAGCATATGAAATTGCTTGTTAAACTCCTCGGGGCGTTCATTCTCGTTTCGCTCATCATCGCGGTGGTTGGTCTGGCGGGTCTCTTCGGAGCGGACACGCTGACCAGGCAGATCCTCGACATTGGCACGAAACAGATGCCGCGCTCCATCGCTCTCCTGACGATTCGGGAAGCCATCATTTCCGTGGAAAACGCTGAGAATGCGCTCCTGATCAAGGGTTCCACCCCGGAGATGAAGGCGGACGCGTATGCCGCGTTCGATGACGCAAAGAAGAGGATGGACGACGCCCTCGAGATGTACACGGCATACGCGCTGAGAGGTGATGAATCACAGCTCTGGAAGCAGTTCCTCCTTGCCATGACGGCATGGACCACCGACCACGATCAGTTCGTCCGTCTCGCCAGGAACTATGACGCAAGCCCCTCTGACGACATCTACGGCCAGATGTTCGACCAGGCCAAGAAGTACAGCCAGGTATCCATTGGGCCCGTTCTCCAACTGCTCGCGCAAGACAACGACCTGCAGGTGAAAGGAGCAGCCAACGCAATTGCCCAGGCAAAAAGCGCTTCGGCCCGCATTCGACTTGTTTCCTTTGCCTGTCTCATCATGGGACCCGTGCTTGCCTTCATCCTCGGCATCCTTCTGGCGCTCTCAATAACGCGGCCCCTGGCCCGGGGCGTGGCGTTCGCCCAGCGCGTTGCCTCGGGAGACCTCACAACCCGGTTGAGTGACGGTCAGCGCGGAGAAATCGGCGTCCTTGCCGACGCTCTCAACACGATGTCTGCTGATCTGAGCCAGATCGTGGCCACCATCCAGTCAAGCGCTGACCAGGTGGCCACATCCAGCAAGGAATCTCCTCAACGGCCCTTTCCCTCGCTGAAGGCGCGCAGGGCCAGGCAACGACCCTGGAGGAAACAAGCGCCTCGGTGGAAGAGCTGTCAGCCTCCGTGGAGCTCGTGTCCGGCCATGCCAGCTCGCAGGCTATCGCCGCGGAAAAGGGAACCAACACGATGCAGGCGGTTGAGAAATCCATCCTTGCGGCTTCCCGCAATCTCGGCGAGATATCGGAACTTGCATCGGGATCCGTAGAAAGCTCCCAGGAAGGAGCCAAGGCAGTCGGCCGCGTCGTGGACGCCATGTCGCTCATCAGCGACAGCTCCTCCAAGATCGGCGGGATTGTTTCCGTGATATCCGACATTGCAGACCAGACGAACCTGCTTGCGCTCAACGCCTCCATCGAAGCGGCCCGGGCCGGGGAGCACGGGCGCGGTTTTGCCGTAGTGGCTTCCGAGGTGAGCAAGCTGGCTGATCGCTCCTCGTCCGCCACGAAGGAGATCGAGGGCCTGATCAAGGAGAGCATGAACAAGGTTGGCCAGGGGGTGGAGATTGCGGGAGAATCCCAGGCCACAATGGAACGGATCAAAGTTTCCTCCCAGAAAGTCCAAAAGATGATTGGAGACTTGTCACACTCCATGGACCAGCAAGTGGCGGCAATCAAGGATCTTGCCGCGGCGCTATCTGATGTGAATGAGATGAGCTTGAGCATCTCGGCGGCAACGGAACAACAGAGCCTGAACGCGAAACAGGTTTCCGCCGCCGTGGAGAACGTCAACGAGCTTGCGCAATCCGCGGCCTCCTCGGCGAAGGAGCTGTCCGCCTCCACCGATGGGCTTGCTTCAATGGCGCAGACTCTCCAGGAGGTGGCCGGACACTTCAGGATCGATCCTACGGCACACGCGGCGAATCCGTCCAACCTTCCCGCGGTCGCGGAAGTCGAAGCGTGGCCGTCAGGAGCCTGAGGCTGCTTTCCACCCCCACCCGGATGAGTGATTTTTCTTTCCTGAAAAACTGGCTCCTCTCCAGGAAAGCGCCTGATTCCACGGAAGAATCACACCAGTCAATGCTCGACGAGTTCGAGCAGTTCTTCACATACGTCTTCAACAGGTCGAAGGACGGCATCAGCATCCTCGACTTGGACCTCACGATCCTTGGCGCAAACAGCGCAATGGAGAGTTGGTACGCGCACGCAGCCCCGATCGTCGGCAGAAAGTGCCACCAGGTCTACCACGGCCGCGGAAGCCCGTGTGAGAGCTGCCCGTCCATGATTGCCGTCCGCACGGGCCGGCCGGAAATTGGCGTTGTCCCATATGAGGGACCCGATGCAGGGGGAGAGCAGGAGCTTTCCGTTTTTCCCCTGTTCGACGACAACCGGAGGATGTTCTGTCTCATTGAGTACGTACGAGACATCACGAGCATGAAGGATGAAGAAAAGACCATCGAAAACCTGAAGAGACGGATCCAGTTCCAGGATCAGACTCTTTTCGAGCAGGAAGCGGCCCTGACCGTGCTGCTCCGCCAGGGACACAAGGTCGAAAAGCGCATGGCGCAGGATATTGCGAACAATATCAACATTCTGATAGATCCGCTTGTTGCAAGGCTCAAGTCCCTGCTCAAGGGAAAAGACGGCTGCCAGGAAGTTGAGCTCCTGGAGGCAAGGCTTCGGGACGTCTCTTCTCCGCTCATGAGCATGTTGTCCCGGGCAAATGCAAACTTCACTCTTCGGGAAATGGAAGTTGCCTCTCTCTTGCAAAGCGGCAAATCGAGCAAGAAGATCGCGGAGCTGTTGAGCATCTCCATCAAGGCCGTGGACTACCACCGGATGAACATCAGGAAAAAACTGGGGTTGCATGATTCGGGAAAGAGTCTCCAGTCATTCCTGCTGGAGGCGGACAAGATTGACCGGCCGCGCCCGCCCCTAGGAACATCCTAGGGATAAGTTGAGAATCAACTAGGAACAGCGAAAGAACAAAGTCTCCTACAATCATGGTGACCAATCAGGTGCATCTGAGAGGGAGGAGACCATCATGAGCTCGAATGATCCTGTTTTTCAGCCCATCAAAGTGGGCACCAAGACTGCCCAGAACCGCTTCGTCATCAACGCCATGGAGTGCTGTGATTCAGACGATGAAGGCAACCCCACGGAAAAAACGCTCCGCAGATACAAAAACCTCTTTGAGGGCGGCGCCGGCATTGTGGACCTGGAGGCAATCACCGTTCAGTGGGAGTCCCGCAGCAGGAAGACGCAGCTTTCCGTCACGCCGCGCAACCAGAAAGCCCTTGCGAAGTTCGTGAGCGAGCTGCGAAAGGTCAACAACAAAACGATCTTTGTCTGGCAGCTCACGCACTCCGGCGAGCTCAGCCATACAGCTTTTTCCCGCCGGGTGTGCGTGAAGCCAATGCCTGGCTTCGGCGGAGAGGTCGTGGATGAGGACTACGTCGACAAGACAATCGACCAGTTCGTCCTGTCCGCCAAGATAGCCCATGATTGCGGGGCCGACGGCGTGGATTTCAAGAACTGCCACGGCTACCTGGACTCTCAGATTCTGCGTCCCTACAACGACCGCAAATGGAAGTACGGCGGGCCGTGGGAAAACCGCACCCGCTTCACGTATACGATCTATGAGAGGATCATGAAGGAGGTGAATGATCCTGCCTTCCTCATCGGGTCCAAGGTCTCCATCTGGGAAGGCTTTCCGGGAGGCCAGGGAACGGCCGGGCCTGATTCTCCCGTCATGGACCTCAGCGAGTCCCTTGACCTCGTGAAGGGTATGGAAGCGCGGGGCGCCTCGTTCATCATCGTCTCAGCGGGGAGCCCTTCAATAACGCTGGCCCTTTCGCAGCCTGACAAGAAGGTTCCGGATGACTGCTATCTCCACTTTACCTTCCAGAAAGCCGTGCGCGACGCACTGAAACCGTCCACTGTCGTCATAGGGTCCGGCTACTCCGTGCTCAACAATGGGAAGAACGATCTGCAGGCCCGCAAGCCCGAAGAGAATACGCTGTTTTTCTGGGCCAACAAGAACATCCGGGACCACGTCACGGACATGGTTGCCATCGGCAGGCAGTCCCTTGCCGACGGACAGCTTCCGCGCAAGCTCGCAGAGGGCAGGGAAAAGGACGTGAAGTGGTGCACAGCCTGCGACAACTGCATTGAGCTGCTCATCCGGCAGAAGAACGTGGGGTGCACGACGCACGCCCGGGAATACTCGGACGCCCTGAAGAAGATCCGCCAAGAGGAAGGGCTCTTGCAGGGAAAGCGCACATAAAGAAATCTTTCGCCGCGAATGCGCAGGGCAGCCCCGCTTGCCCCGCGCACGCGGCTCTTTTTGAGCCCCTGTCCGATAGCGCGCTGCGGGCTAAACCTGCGCCAGGCGCGTGAACCGGTTGGCAATGGCCAGCGCGGGATCCGTGGGCACCGCCTGCCGCTTGACGTCTCTGGGGATGGAGACGGTGGGCACGTCCTTCAGCTTCCTGCCCTCGAACTGGGGCAGCCACTTCCTCTGCTTCTCCAGCATTTCCGAGGTCATGGCGCGGATTTCCTTCAATGTGAGCGTGGAGGCGGTGAGCGGGTCCAGGGCGTTCGCCTGCATGAGTGTTTCGGGGTCCCCCGTGAGCGCGGCCTGGACGCTGAGCTGCTGCACCATCACATTGGTCATGTTCAACGCCGCAAGCTGCGTCGGAAGCGCGCCGATGTACGTTGGATGCAGTCCTGTTCGGTCCACGTAGATGGGCACCTCAACGCAGCAGCCGTTCGGCAGGTTTGTGATGAAGCCGTCATTCCTGATGTTGCCGTTCAGCCGGAACGGGTTCCCAGTAACCTCCGCCTCAATGATGTGGGAGCAGTACTCGGCGCTTCGCGTCCCGAGCTTCGTTGACTCGATGGACAGCGGGTCGAGCTTCTGGAACTTGTCATCGATCATCCGGCAGTAATGATAGTAGGCCCCGGTTTCCCCGCCGAAGCCCGGCTCATCGCAGTACAGCTCCAGGGCCTTCTTGCTCTTTCTGAAATACGGCAGGTATTCGGAAAGATGGCCCGTGCTTTCCGTCATGAAATACCCGAAGTGCCGCATCACTTCTCCGCGCACCTTCTCATTCGCGTAGTAGCCCGGCTTCTCGAAGTTGGCTTTCAGGAGAGGGTAGAGGTCCTTTCCGTCCTTCTCCAGCCTCAGGAACCAGGCCATGTGGTTGATGCCGGCGGCGACGAAATCGATCTCCTCTTTCTTTGCCCCGACGTATGAGGCAATGAGGTCCATGGTTGTCTGGACGCCGTGGCACAGCCCGACGAAGCGCAGCCCGCTCACCGTTCCCAGGGCCCAGCAGCACATGGCCATGGGGTTGGCGTAGTTCAGGAGGAGAGCGTTTGGGCACAGCTCCCTCATCTCCGCGGCTATCTCCAGGAGCGCGGGGACGTGGCGCTGCGCGCGGAAAATTCCCCCGGGGCCCAGGGTGTCGCCAATGCAGTTGTCCACGCCGTATTTCATGGGGATCTCATAGTCGAGCTGGAAGGCGTCCACTCCGCCCACCTGGATCATGATGACGACGTAGTCCGCTCCGCGAAGCGCCTCCCGCCGGTCCGTGGTGGCAGTGACCGTTGCCCTGATGCCGTTGTCCCGTATCATGCGCTCGGTGAAGTCACGCATTTTATCCAGCCGTCGGTGCGTCAGCGCCATGAGACGGTATTCGCTCCCGGCCAGCGCTGGGGTGGCCAAAAAATCGGAGAGAAGCGTCTTGCAGAAAACAAGACTCCCCGCACCGATCATTGCAATCTTTGCCATGTTGTGCTCCTTCATAGCTGCGGTGGTACGACCATCATAGCCCCCGCTTTGCAACGGCGTCAACAAAAAACAGACCGCCCTGAGCTTTTCGCTCCCGTCGAGCGTTTCGGTTGACCACGCGGGCGAGCTCTGCTTTGCCGGTTCAAAATGATGGCTGTGTCGTGAAGGTCAACCCCTCCTACCGAGGTTGCGAGTAGAGCTCCGACAAAGGCGTCTCCAAGATAGGCGGCGCCCGATCAATCGTTCATCAGCCATATCTTGGTATGTATGGATGTATTGCTCGATAGTCCCGTTGGTGGTATTCTAGCTCGATGGAGAAAGTCCAGTTTGAGTGGGACGAGAAGAAGGACAGGGAGAACCAGCGAAAGCATGGCGTTTCATTTGCTCGGGCACAATACGCCTTTGGCGATCCTGGTCGCGTCATAGCGGAGGACGTTGCCCATAGTCAGGTTGAACGGCGATACTACTGCATGGGCAAAGTCGGTGATGGAATCATGACGGTCCGCTTCACCTATCGGAAGCGCAAGATCCGGATTATCGGCGCCGGTTACTGGCGAAAGGGAAAGGATATCTACTATGCGGAAAAGCCGTAGATACTCTGACGAGCCGTTGGGCGAGATCGAAGTGATCAAGGATTTCCTGCCTGCGCCGTCTGAGCTGGTCTACAAGGAAGACACTGTCAAGGTTACCCTCGGGCTGAGTCGGCGGAGCGTGGACTTCTTCAAGAAGCAAGCGAAGAAGCACGAGACGCAGTACCAGAAGATGATTCGCCGCCTGCTGGACCTCTACGTGGACCGGCAGGGGGCATAAGACGGGCTGTTACGCGATGGATGCGGAGAGTACCCTCGGTGTGACTACAGGCGCCGGAGGCGCTTGTCGGCGAGAGCCGGCACCGTGTAGTAGTTGTCCGCAGCGTTGACTTCGCTGCCCGGCGCCACGATTTCGTCGATACGGTCGAGAACGTCCTCGCTGAGGCGCACAGCGGCACCGGCAAGCGTGCTTTGGAGGTGCTCCATGGTGCGGGGTCCAATCAGAACCGAGGTTACCACGGGGTGGGCCAACACAAATGCAGTGGCCAGATGTGCCAGGGGCATTCCAGCTTCAGCGGCCAGCCTCGTGAGCTGCTCCACCACGGCCAATTTGGCTTTGTTGGCCGGCACGGTAAGGTCGAAAACCTTCGCAGCCGCACCAGCCGCGCGATGGCCTTTTGACGGGTCGGCCCGGCCCGACAGCCAGCCGCTGCCCAGCGGTCCGTACGTCAGCACCCCCATATTGTAGCGCTGGGCCGTGGGGAGAACCGCGGCTTCAGCAGCCCGATTGAGAATGGAGTAGCGGGGTTGCTCGGTCAGGAAACGTTCCCGCCCTCGTCGCTCGGCCTTCCACTGGGCCTCGACGATGAGCTCGGCCGGGAAGGTGGATGAACCGATGGCCCTGACCTTCCCTGAGTGGACGAGGTCCGAAAGTGCCGAGAGAGACTCGTCGATATCGGTGTTCGGGTCCGGCCGGTGCATCTGGTACAGGTCGATGTGGTCAGTGCCGAGCCGGCGCAAGCTGTTGTCGACCGCTCGCATGATCCAGCGACGCGACCCTCCTGTCTGATTGGCGTCAGGTCCCATTCGGAGGGAGAACTTCGTCGCCAGCACCACGGCGTCACGCCGGCCTTTCAGCGCCTTGCCGACGATCTCCTCAGCCTCACCCGCCGAATAGACATCCGCGGTATCGACAAAATTGATGCCAGCGTCGAGCGCCGCATGGATAATGCGAACGGCGTCGTCGTGGTCGGTGTTACCGTAGGCGCCGAACATCATCGTGCCCAGCGCCATCTCGCTCACCGAGATTCCGGTGGCACCGAGAATCCTTCGTTCCATGCCTGTTCTCCTTGAGTCCCCTATTCAGATCCTGTTTCAGATTCTTGAGGCAGCTCTGATACTTTGCCGCAATCTTCGCGGCTTCACTCACGTCGCCGCGCGCCCGCGCATCCCAATAGGCGATCTTGAGAGAGAGGTACCGTTGCCGCATTTTCAGACGCTCGATTTGCCTGGTGATTTCCTCGGCGTGTGCCTGCTTCCCGAATTGTATACGTTCCAGGAACCCGAGCGGATCGTAAAGAAGCCATACTCGAAATATGAAAACCTCAAGTACTTGAGGTCAAGAGATAAATCGTCAGACAACTGCGGGCTCGGATGAAATCCTTCGACTTCGGGCTACGCCGGGAGCCTGAGGGATGGGTCCTTTGCATTGGGCTCCAAGTAATGCTCGATGGTCTTTACTACCTGTCCGACCACCTCTTCCAAGGAGCCTCCCTGCGTTTGGCAACCTTCGATCTCAGGGGAGAAAGCGTAGTATCCGTGTTGGTCTCTCTCGATAACGACGCTCACTCGATACGCCATAATCGCTTCTCGCTTCTATGGTCGGTGCATCTTCGCCAGTCCTTGAATCCGGCAGGCATCTCCCACCCAAGTATCCCCGAAAGCAGAAACGGCGGCCGCGAACCTGCCGTTTCTGTTTGCGCGCGGGCCCAGCGCTGCTGTAAGTATTTCACCGATAAAACAATACGTTTTTGCGTATATTCCATCAGTTTAATACGTATATTCAATACGTCGAAGCGTCTTGGAGCGCTCCGTAGGAGGTTGTTATGTTCGATGAAGACCAGGGAGCCTCTCGAATCGCGCCGGCACGCCCTTCTGATCCTGTCCCCCGGCGGGTTGAGGAAAAACCTGCTTGGGTCCTGGGAATGAGGAAGTTCGAAAAACCGAACGTCCGCAAGGTGGCTGTACAGCTCCTGGACACCGTGCCCCCCTATCTTGCGTTGTTCGCGCTCATGTATCTGACCATGTCATGGCACCTGCCGTATGTGGTCACCCTGATTCTTGCCATTCCAGCCGGGGCATTCCTCATGCGGATGTTCATTATCTTTCATGACTGCGGCCATGGATCATACGTTGCTTCCCCGCTGGGGCAACAGATCATCGGCAATTCCCTCGGAGTCCTGACTTTTACGGCCTTTGCGGATTGGCGTCGATCACATGGCATCCATCATTCGAGCTCCGGCAACCTGGACCGGCGAGGGGTGGGAGACGTCTGGACCATGACGATGGATGAGTACGCGGCCGCCTCGCCCTCCCGTCGGTTGTGGTACAGGATCTTTCGCAATCCTTTCGTCATGTTCGGGTTCGGTCCTTTCTTTTCTTTCCTGGTCGTGCACCGTTGGCCCACGCATGGGTCGAACCGCTCTCAGTTCTTGAGCGTCATGCTCACGAATGTCGCGATAGCGGGGATCGTAACCGCGGCAGGGCTCACAATCGGGATCAAGGACTACGCGCTGATCCAGTTGCCGATCCTCCTGTTTGGCGGCGCTGGCGGCGTGTGGCTCTTCTACATCCAGCATCAGTTTGATCCCTCGTACTGGGCGCGCACCGAGGAATGGGAGTCCATGTCGGCGGCAATGAGGGGCTCATCGTATTACAAGCTTCCCCGGGCTCTTCAGTGGATCTCCGGCAACATCGGCTTTCATCACATCCATCATCTCAGGCCGCGCATACCGAACTACAACCTGCAGCAGTGCCTGAATGAGACTCCCGAGCTGCAGCTGCCGGATCCGCTGCGCTTGTGGCCGAGCCTTCTCTCGGTACGGCTCAAGGTCTGGGACGAGAAGCAGAAGCTCCTGCTCACGCTCAGAGAAATGAAAGAGCAACTGCTCAAGCGGCGCGGCCTGGCACAGGGCTGAGGACGCGTCTCGGCGCGAATTGTGTTGCATTCCCAAATCTGCCCGCATACTGTTGTCTTATGAGCGCGCACAGTCTTGCAAATGCTGCGCCCGGCTCACCGAAGCTTCGCGTGCTCCTTGCAGAGGATCATGCCCTTGTGCGGGAAGGGATCAAAAGCCTCCTCAGGCGTGATCCGAACATCGAAGTGGTTGGAGAAGTGGACAGCGGAGAGGCTGCCGCCGCGCTTGCCCGGCAGACCGAGCCGGACCTTGTCATCATGGACGTCCTCATGCCAGGCATGAATGGGATCGAAGCGGCGCGACAGGTCATCCAGGAGAATGCCGGGGTGAAAGTGCTTGCGCTGTCGATGTATGACAACAAATCCTACATCTCGCGGATGTTCGAGGCCGGAGTTGCAGGGTATGTCCTGAAGACGAGCGCTTTCGAGGAGCTTTCCCGCGCCATCGAGACCGTGATGAAGGGAGACATCTACCTCTGCGGCTCAATCACGAGCGTCATCGTGAAAGACTACGTTGCGCAGGTGAGGGCAGGCTCAACTGCGCCTGGGCTCGCTCCAATCCTTTCCGCGCGTGAACGGGAAGTTCTTACCATGATCAGCAATGGAAGGTCCGGCAGTGAGATTGCCCGGGAGCTGGGCGTCACCGCAAAAACGGTGGAAAGCCACAGGCTGCATATCATGGGCAAGCTGAAAATCAGGAGCGTTGCAGGGCTCACCAAGTACGCGCTCCGGGAAGGTCTCACCTCGCTGGACCCCTGAAATCACCCGCTGCAAAGAGAGGGCGTTGACTTCCGCTGCGCTGCTTCCGCGGCCCTTGCGCCCGCTGCGCTGCTTCCGCGCGCCATTGGCGGCGCTATTGAATGATTGGAGTACTGCTGCCGCCCAGAGAGAGCTTCTCGATGAACCAGTCAGGCCCCTCGGCGCTCATCACGAAGACGGCGCTCACGGGCATCCCCGAGAAGGAGTTGAAAGCCGGCGGCCCCGAAATCGTGGCAACCACATTCGACGGGTTCGAATAATCGAGGAGGGCAACGGAGTATTGATGGTCCGCGTCCGGCGGGACGGGGAAGTTGGCTGTCCACCACGTCGCGGTCATTGTGGGCAGGTCCTGCGTCAGAGTCTGGTCAAAGTTCGCGTTGATGCTGGACCTGTCGGGATTGTTCAGGCCGCTTGCGAACGAGTTGACCCGATCCATGACGTCGGTTCCCAACAGATGGCAAGCGTCCAGGACAAGCACAAGAACGAAAGATGCAGCGAGCAACGAGAGGGCTCGCATTCTTTTCCACGCCCGTGACCGCATGCCTTTGTGGATCCCTTTGTGCAAAGTATAGCACCGACTCCGGGCAGGAGCCAGGCGGGTCGAAATAAAAAGAAAATCCTTGACAGCTCCAGAAAAGAGGAGTAAAAAGATATACGTATATCGTAAAAGAGATAGACGTATATCTTCAAGGGGGAATTGGTGCATCGCAAGGCAGTCACAGCGCAGAACGTCGCCGACAATCTTGGCGTTTCGCTTCTCTCCGTTTATCGTGCGTTGAACGGCCTTTCGGGTGTGTCCCCGAAGACAGCGGACAAGGTGCGCGCCGCAGCCAGGGAGATGGGATACGCGCCGAATCGAGCTGCACGCCACCTTTCGAAGCGTACGAAATGCACAATAGGCATTTCCTACTACCTTCCGGACTGGTTTGCCAGGCAGATCCTGGAAGGTTGCGAACAGGCGTTCACCGAGCTTACGAGCCTGGGACTGTCTACCATTATCAAGGGCGAATCCGAGTCATACGAGGCCCAGATTTCCCAGATTCGAGAGCTTGCCTCTTCCTGTGACGCCCTTGCCCTTTCTGTGTACGAGCCCCAGTATTTCGAAAGCCTGATCGACGAGCTTGCGGACGCCGGAATCCCCGTAGCCACTTTCAACGTCGACGTGCCCACGAGCAAGCGCCTTTTCTATATCGGCTGCAACTACATCGAGTCAGGGAAACTCTGCGGAGAGCTTGTTGCCAAGTTGACGGGCCGCAGGCCCGGCAAGGTGGCAATCGTCACGAAGAAGCAGAGCATTTCGATCCTCGAGCAGCGCATTGTCGGATTCCGCACGGTGGTAGCCCACGAGCCTTTCCTGGAGATCGTTGGCCCCATCAAGCTCACGGAATCCCCTTCGGATGACGAAGCGCAGATATCGGACCTCCTTGCAGCCAACCCTGACATTGCTGGCATCTACGTTGCCAACCAGTCTCTCTCCGCCGCCGCGCGGGCAGTCAGGCGGGCCGGCCGCCAGGGATCCGTGGTCCTTGTCGGACATGACCTGAACGACGAGCACTGCGCCCTCATTGCGGACGGCGCCGTGGACGCTGTTGTCTGCCAGGAGCCTTTCTACCAGGGCTACTATCCCGTAAAAATACTCCTGGACTACGTGATTGATCGGATCATGCCGCCGACCCGGGAAGTGTTCACGCGGCTGGAGATCGTGATGAAGGAGAACCTGAAATACTACGCCACCAGCCACCAGGCGTTCATCAACAGGCCTGCTCAGATGACTTGATAATGCGCCCCGTGGGGGCGCAGCGGACGGACCGTCGGCGGGGCAGGGACCCTCGGGCGGACCGCCAGAGTAAGGAAACCGAAGGAGGTTCGAAGAGATGAAAAGGATTCTTCTCCCGCTGCTGGCAACGTTCCTGGCCGCAAGCGTGTTTGCGGCACCGGTGACGCTCAAGGTTCCCGTCCCCAAGGACACGCCGGAAAACAAGTCCCGCATCCAGGCTGAGATGGAAAAGATCGCCCGATTCGAGGCGGCCAATCCCGGCATCGTCTGCCAGGCCATCAACTTCGACTACGACAACACCGGAGACTTCCTGGTCAAGCAAGCCGCCCAACAAGCCCCGGATGTCTTCCAGCCGTGGGCCACGGAAGCCCAGATGCTCGTGTCGAAGAAGTGGATCATTCCGCTGGACAGTTACATCGGTACGTGGGACAAGAAGGACTGGTACAACAAGGACGCATACCTGCCGTACGTGGTGGGCGGCGTTCGTTACGGCGTGCCGGACCAGAACTACATCAAGCACGTGCTCTACAACAAGCAGATGTTCCAGGCAAAGGGAGTCCCCACTCCCGCGGCGGACTGGACGTGGGACGATTTTGTGAAAGCAGCCGTCAAGCTCACGGACAAGGCGTCGGGAGTCGCCGGGTTCGCACCCATGGGCAAAGGAGCGGAAAGCGGTTGGGGATTCACTGACTTCATCTACCAGGCCGGAGGCGAAGTGGAGAGGATGGAGAACGGAAAGGCGTACGCCGCCTTCGACTCTGAGGAAGCAATTGCCGCGGCGAAGCTTTTCAAGGATTTGAAGTGGAAGTACGACGCCATCCCCGCCAACTGGTCCAACGGTTGGGGAGACGTATTCAACGTCTTCGGCTCGAAGCAGACCGCAATGGTTCTGGACGCGGATTGGGGACGGAACATCATCGTCAACAACTTCAAGATGGATCCGAAGAACATCGGCCTCGCCCTGATGCCCAAGGGGCCCGGACCCAAGGGTCGGCACGCGGGTGTCCTGGGCGGCACGTTCTTTGTGATCAACGGTCTGGCCAAAGGGAAGGCCGTTCAGGACGCGGCCTGGAAATGGATCACTTTCGAGCGGTGGGATGATGCCGCCCTCGGCCTGGTCAAGTCTCAGATCGAGGACTCGCGGGCAAACCATCAATACCGGGCTCAGTTCCAGTACTCGCCCCTTCTCCCCGGGTCCCCGTACGTGGTCAAGGAGCGCGCGCTGCTGGAAGGCAACCCGGACGCGGCTGTTGCCTGGGGAGACGCCGCTTTCCTTGCCGCGCTTCCCAGAACGGCGCACACCGAGCCTCCCGTGGCGGCACAGGACGTGTACGGCAAGTACCTGGCGAACGTGGTGCAGACCCTGTTCACGGATCAGAGCGTGGACCCCGCGGCCCTCATGAGAGATACGGCGCGAAGGTTCCAGACCGAGATCCTTGATCCCCTGAACGCGAAGGTGAAGTAAGAAGGCTCAGCCAGAGAGCTAAGCAAAGAGGGCATCAGCTTTTGCGTGCCTCCCCCTCAAGCGGGGGAGGCCGCCCGGGGACTCCCGCCAGGCAGGCCAGGGAGCAGACTTCAAACAATGCGAGGTTGCCAACGAATGCCGCGCTCATTGTCGAAATACCGGACGGGCCTTCTCTTCCTTGTTCCCGCGGTCCTCGTGTTTGCCGTATTCCTCTGGTACCCGATTGTCCAGAACTTTTTCCTTGCTTTTCAAAGCTACGTGCCGGGGTTCGACAGGCAGTGGGTCGGTCTTCAAAACCTGAACGCCGTCCTCCATGACCCGAAGCTCCCCCGGGCGGTTGCCAACACCCTTGAGTTCGTGGGCCTCTGCCTGGCAATCGGTTTTGCGGTGCCCATTGTCAGCGCAATTGCGCTGACTGAGGTGCGGCGGGGGCGCGGGTT
The DNA here is from genome assembly GCA_963845535.1 of uncultured Spirochaetota bacterium. Taxonomy (GTDB): domain Bacteria; phylum Spirochaetota; class Spirochaetia; order SZUA-6; family Fen-1364; genus Fen-1364. Next base: position 23,876 of record CAWJSK010000006.1, on the reverse strand, counting down.
CTTCAGGCTGGCCGTCTATGTCCCCAACATGATCCCCGGGATCGCCCTCTACATCATCTGGCGATGGGTGTTCGAACCGAACGTCGGCCTGCTCAATCAGGTGCTCGGAGTGTTCGGCGTGCCGCATCAGCCGTGGCTTCTCTCTCCACGCCAGGTGCTGCTGGCTTTGTCCCTCATGTCCACGTGGGCCAACTTCGGGGGCACCACGGTGTTGTACATGGCGGGCTTGAGCAGCGTGAACCCTGAGCTGTACGAGGCGGCGGAGCTTGAAGGAGCGGGATTCTTCCGACGCGTCATCTCGGTCACCCTGCCCGCAATCTCTTCCATGATCCTTTTGCTTCTTATCCTTCAGCTCATCGCAACGTTCCAGGTGCTCCAGGAGCCTTTCGTCATGACCGCCGGCGGGCCAAATGACGCCAGCCTCACCGTGATGCTCCTCACGTATAACTACGCCTTCGTGGATGTTGAGTTCGGGAAGGCAGGGGCCCTGGGCTCCCTTCTGTTTGTCGCGCTGCTGTGTTTTTCCTGGTTCTACGTACGGCGAAGCGGCCTGGCTGCGGGAAAGGCGGCCTGATCGTGGCGGCACGAGGGCGCACAATCCTCTCCGATGGCGAGTACCGGGTTCCCCGGTACCGGTTGGTCTATCTCGTCTGCTACGCCGCGGGCATCCTCCTGGCGGTGAGCATGATCTACCCGGTCCTGTGGGTATTCTTCTCCGCGCTGAAGGATTCATCTGAGATCTTCAAAGTCCCGCCGAGCCTTCTGCCTTCATCCTGGCATTGGGCCAGCTTCTCCGAGGCCTGGCAGAGATACCAGATCCCCCGGATGGCGCTCAACACAACGGCGGTCTACCTTGGATTCCTTGCGTCACGGCTCATCGTGATCACCCTGGCAGCATATGCCCTGTCACGCCTTCCGCTTCCCGCGCGAGGATTCATCTACATGGTTTTCCTGGCAACGCTCATGCTCCCCGCTGCCGCCTACCTGGTCCCCCAGTACCTCGTCATTCAGCGGCTGCCAATCCTCGGGATCAGCCTTTACGACACGTGGTGGGCGTTGTGGATCCCCGCCGGGGCGAGCTCCTTCCAGTTGCTATTGATGAAAGGGTTTTTCGATGAGATCCCCAAAGAGCTTTCCGAGGCGGCAAAAATCGACGGCGCTTCGGAAGGTCGTACGCTTTGGCGCGTGATCCTCCCCAACTCGAAGCCGATTGTGGCGGTGGTCGCGATCTTTGCCTTCTTCGAGGTGTGGAACAATTTCTTCTGGCAAAGGCTTATCCTTCCTTCCCAGGGAAAGTGGACGATGGCGGTCATGATGTGGTACCGGACATTCACCATTGGCGGCAATCCGCCAATGAACGTTCAGCTTGCGGGGATGTGTCTCAGCATTGTCCCGCCCCTGGTTTTGTTTCTCTTTTTCCAGAAGTACATCACTCAGGGCATCACGATGACGGGATTGAAGGGCTGATCCGTGGCGGCGCGTTTCGAATGACCGACTTTGGCAGCCTGCTTGACTCTATTTCCGACGCCCCTGATCTTCCGTCGGAGTGGCGCATCGTTGAAGCCGGGCGCCGGACCGGGCCACAGCAGAGAGGTTGGGGAATGCGTTCCTCCTTGGCAATGGGTACCTTGGCTACCGCGGAACGCTGGAGGAGTACACCCGGGAGCGAAAGACCGCAACCATCGTATCCGGGCTGTATGATGGAGTCGGATCACGCTGGAGGGAGCCCGTCAACCTTCCCAATGGCGGTTTCCTCCAAGTGCTGCATGGCGGAGCGCCTTTGTGCGCTGATTCCCACCTCCTGAAGGCTCACACGCACGTACTGGACTTGCGTCACGCCGCCGTTGCTCGAAGGACGGTATTCGCCCTCCCGGATGGAGAGTCACTGTCGATTCGATCGAGCCGTTTTGTGAGCCTTTGCTCGCTGCACCTCATGTGCATGAGATTCGTCGTGGAGGCTGCGCGTGATTGCGAGATCCAAATCCGCGCGGCAATCGATGGGGATGTGTGGGATCTCAACGGACCGCACCTTCTGGACTTCACAGGGGCCGAAAACGACGGAGTCCTTACGCTGTCCGCGCGGTGCTCGGAGAGAGGGACTCCCGTTGCGGTTTCCGAGCTTACGGTCGCCACGACGGCCTGGACGTTTCTGAAAGCTGATACGTGCGTCATTCGCGAGGCGGTGGTCAGGTTGCAAGCTCATCTGCCCTTCGTGCTCGACAGGATCATCTCAGTCCATACCGGCCTTGATTCCGCAGACCCGGCAGAGGCTGGCAGGGACGATTGTCTTCGCGCCGGCGAGGTTGGAATCGATGCGCTTTTTGCCGCACACTCCGCGCTGTGGGCAAAGCGATGGGAAGCAGCGGACGTGCTGATACGCGGAGACGCCAAGGCACAGCAGGCCTTGCGATTCAGCACGTACCATATCATGTCGGTGGCACCCACACACTCCGACACGGTCTCCATTCCGGCGCGCGGCCTTTCCAGTCAGGTCTACAAGGGCGGCGTTTTCTGGGACACCGAGATATTCATGCTGCCGTTCTTCCTTTCGACAATGCCGGCTGTGGCGCGAAGCCTCCTTTGCTACCGCATACGGACGCTGGACGGTGCCAGGAGAAAGGCCGCTGAATATGGCCATCGCGGCGCGTTCTACGCCTGGGAGAGCCAGGAGACCGGAGACGATGCATGCACCCTTTTCAACGTGACCGACGTCCTCACCGGAAGGCCGGTTCGGACGTTTTTCCGGGACAAGCAATACCACATCAGCGCGGACATTGCGTACGCCGTGTGGGAATATTTTCTGATGACCTCGGATGAGTCCATTTTGCTGGACGGCGGCGCGGACGTGATCTTCGAATGCGCGCGGTTCTATCTGTCCTTGTTGTACTTCAAGCCGCAGAAGGACCGTTACGAGCTGCTCGATGTCACCGGCCCGGATGAGTACCACGAGCGCGTGAACAACAATGCCTTCACCAATGCGATGGTCGGTCACGCCTTCGACGTGTGCTGCCGCCTCCATGACATGCTGAGCGCAGATCACCCCGCTGAGCTTCAAGCCCTCATGGATCGGCTGCATTTTGCCGGGGACCTTGCCGCAATCCGCGCGAGCCGTGAGAAGCTTTCTTGCCCTCCCGTTGACCCGAGCTCCTTTCTCATCGAGCAGTTCGACGGGTATTTCACGCTGGAGGACGTTGCCACGGAAGCCCTCCTGAAACGCAAGCTTCACCCAAACGAGTACCTTGGCGGAGGCAACGGCCTGGCGACCCAGACCCAGGTCATCAAGCAGGCTGACGTTGTTCTTGCTTTGTACCTCCTTGACTTTCCGCGCAATGTGAAAGAGGCGAATTGGCGCTACTACGAGCCGCGGACGGAGCACGGTTCGAGCCTCAGCGCCTGCGCGTACGGAATTGTGGGCGCTGAGATCGGTGAGACAAGCCGTGCGTACGACTACTTCATGGAGACGGCCATGATCGACCTCTGCGGCGCATCAAAGCGCTATGTCGGCCCTCTGTACATCGATGGCACGCATTCCGCGGCAAATGCCTCCGCGTGGAGCATGGTCGTCTCGGGGTTCTGTGGGATAAGGTTTTCTCAGAGAGGGATTCGGATAGACCCTCGGCTTCCGCCCGGCTGGGAAGAAGTCCAGGTTCCCCTGACCTACCGAGGTCACGATCTGGTGGTGGTGGTGCGGCGTGACTCAGCGGAAATACGCGCGCCGCTTCCCCTGCCGGAAGACATTCACGTTGAAAAACCTGATTAGCGGCGAGGGGACTTGAACCCTTGACACTGCGGATATGAGCCGCATGCTCTACCATCTGAGCTACGCCGCTATGACTGCAAAGACGAACGGGACTATAGCAGCCGGCATTTTTGCTGTCAACCGAGGAGTCTGACCTGGGAGTGCGGCCGGGGAAGGCCTGCGCTGTCCATCCGCGAGCGTCACCTTTGCGCGAGTATCCCCTTTGCCTTGACCGGACCATGGATGATAAATAGAATAACTCATATGAAGTTGAACCGGCCGCACCGTGACGCTGCGAGTGCAGCCGAACAATCAGTGCACACGTGCTCCCTTTCGGTGCGCTCCTATGAGTGCGACTCGTACGGGCACGTGAACAACGCCGTCTACCTTCATTACCTCGAGTATGCCCGTCACGAATACCTCCGTGACATTGGCGTTTCCATCCCCGAGCTGCGTGAGTCGGGATACGGCCTTCTGGTGGCAAAAGTTTCCATAGAGTACCGGCGCCCCGCGGTCACCGATGACCATCTCACCATCACCACGTCCGCGGTGCGGCAGTCGATCATCGGCGGAGTGCTGAAGCAGGTCGTCACGAAAGCAGAGACCGGCGCGGGGAATGGTTCGCCTCCCGTGGTGGTGGCGGAGGCGGAGGTCACCTGGGTGTGCGTGGATGCCCGCGGCCGGCCCGTTCGGCTGCCGGCGGCGTTTCATCAGGAAAGTCTACCGTCATGAAGATCCAGACCCGGCTCGCAACACTCTTCGTCAGCGCGCTGTCCCAGTCGATGCCGGTGGATCTGATGCAGAAAGTGGCCCGGAAGATCATTCCGGATTATGACATCTATGAGCGCTCAGGGTTCCCGGAGAGCATCCCCATCCCGCGCGTGGATGCAGCCCGTCAGATCCTCCGTGACTTCGTGCAGGAAAACTTCTTCCTGAAGCTCATCGAGTCCCTCCTGGAAGTCCAGCAGCACGGCGACATGGGGAGGGAGATTCGGATCCCGTTGCTGTCGAGAATCATCGCGGAGATCGAGGATCAGGGTTTCACGTACAGCAAACAGAAGGGTGTGTTTGTCGAGGAGACGAAGAACGGCCGCGCCCGCACCATGGGATGGGGCACGCTGCGGGAGGGCCGCTCCTACGAGCTCGCCTTGTTGCGCCTCGACACCGTGGGCAACTCCGACCTTGTGCGGCGGTATCCCCGGAGCATCATTGATGCCACTTACGTCGCGGTCCGGGACATCATCACCCGGCTCGTCGAAAAGCGGGATGGGCGGATATGGACCTGGGAGGGTGACGGAGGGCTCGCCGCCTTTTACTTCATCGACAAGACCATTCAAGCCACCCTGTGCGGCATGGAGATCCTCCACGAGCTCTTCCTGTTCAACCTCCTGGGCACGGCTCTCCCGGAGCCCTTGAGCGCGCGGCTTGCCGTTCACGCGGGTCCGTGCAAGTTCCTGGCATCTTCGAAGGAGTCCGACGGGGACACCATCCGGAGGGTCGAGCTCCTCGAATCGAGCTACACGAAGCCTGACTGCCTCACCGTGTCCCCGGGGGTCTTCACGGACCTCGGCAGCAAGCTTTCCCCCCTGTTCGTCCCCGTCAACGGGCCCGAAAACAGCACCATCTATCGCTACAGCCTGGAGTGGCAGCGGCGATGAGGGTCCTGGTGTTCGGGAAGAATCGCAAGAGAAGACCGGCAAAGGGAAAGGCGGCAAAGGGTGCCGCGGTCGAAACGTACCCGCTCGTCGACCTCCCCGCAATGATCGCCTCGCTGAAAACCGGCTCGCTCGTCTACTTCGACCTTGAAGGTCTGGGCAACGGGCAGAGAGAGAAAGTCCTCGAGGCGATTTCAGAAAACCCGCACCTCCTTTTCGGCGTGATCGACCCCACGAACTCCGTCGCCGACGTCGCGTCCCTTTTCCATGCCGGCGTCGTGGACTATCTGGGGAAGAAAATGAAGGGCGCTCGTCTGGACGCGAAGCGCATCTCCCGTGTCCTTTCGTACGTGGACGGCGCGCGCGCGCACGAGGAGGGGGAGGAGGAAGCTTCCCTGCCGCAGCCGGCGCGGCTGCTCACTGAGGCTCCCGGCGACGAGTGGACCCGCATTGTCCCCGGGAAGGAGTACCAGTTCGCCATCCTTTTCGTGGAGGTCGACGGCTCGGAGGAGCTGAAAAAGAGACACGAGCCGGACAACCTCACGGGCGCAATGGAGACCTTCCGGGCATACGTGGAGAGGATTGCCTCACAGCACGGCGGAAGGACCTGGATGTGGTCGCAGTTCGGCGGCCTGATCCTTTTTCCCCTCAAGAACGGCTCTGGTTCAGCTCCGATATGCGGCCTGCGCCTTCTCCTCTCCCGGATATTCTACGACGTGGAGGAGTCCCCCCTGCCCGGCTATATATCGTTCCACCTCGCCCTTTCCATTGGAAGCACCGTGTACCGGGTCCGCGATACCGGGGAGATCATCTCCGAAAGCCTCAACTCCGTTTTCCACCTGGGAAAGAAGTTCACCAGACCGTCGCAGTTTTTCGTCTCCGCGGAAGCCATGGGGCTCGTGCCGGAAAAGCTGAAAGCCCTTTGCGTTCCCGTGGGCAGCTACGAAGGCCGAAGAATCTTCCGCCTGATTCCTCCCCGCCCGCTGTTGGCATACCGGCAAGGGGACGGCCAGGCAAACGCCTGAAGATGCCTGACGGAAAAATGAGCGCTACCATCGAGATTTGGACGGACGGAGGCTGCCAGGGAAACCCGGGGCCTGGGGCATGGGCGTATGTCCTTCGAGCAGGGGCATCGCGTGTCGAGAAGTCAGGGTTTGATCCGCAGACCACCAACAACAGGATGGAGCTGACCGCGGTGTGCGAAGCCTTGAGGGAGCTCGGCGGTCACGCGGAATGGAAAACCTTGCCGATAACCGTCACTACGGATTCCCAATACGTTCAGAAAGGCATCACCGCGTGGATCCATTCGTGGCAACGAAACTCCTGGCGCACCACCGCCAACAAACCGGTGAAGAACGTGGATCTCTGGTCCGCGCTGTGGGAGCTTGCAAAGGGCTTCTCCATCAGGTGGGCGTGGGTCGAGGGACACGCGGGCAACGAAATGAATGAGAGATGCCACCACATGGTCGAACAGTCCATAGCGGGCGGCCGTCCGCGGTAGTCGAAGCGTTCAAAGCCCCGGCGGGTTTTCTGGCTCTTCCGGGTCTTCCGGCTCTTCAATCAGCGAGGAAAAACTCCACGTATCAAGAAGCGGAGGTGGGAATGCCATGCTCGCCGTTGTCTCCAGCCATGCCCCCATCGGGCTGGAAGGGGAGCTTGTATCGGTTGAAGTTGACATCAGGAGGGGACTGCCCGGCATCGACATTGTCGGGCTTCCGGATGGGGCGGTGCGGGAATCGAAAGAAAGGGTGCGTGTGGCAATCCGCAACAGCGGCTTCACGTTTCCCGCGGACAGGGTGCTCATTTCCCTCGCTCCAGCCGGAGTAAGAAAAGAAGGGGCTTCATTCGATCTTCCCATCGCTTTGGGCATCCTGGCAGCGTCCGGCCAGCTCGGTCAGGACGGCATGGCTGGGACCATGGTGCTGGGGGAGCTGGAGCTGGGAGGCGCCGTACGGCCCGTGAACGGCGTCCTCTCAGCGGTCGGGACCGGCCTGGAGGCCGGAATCTGCACGTTTCTCGTTCCCCGGGAGAACCTGCGGGAGGCGCGCGTCCTTGGAAAAGGATGCGTGAAGGGGATCGGTTCCCTCAGAGAAGCGGCCGCAGCGTGCATCCCGGGTGACGCCCAAGCAGCGGCAGCAGCGGAGACCACGGATCAGGCGAGGGATGGTGTGGGGACCGCGGACGCCGTTCCGCCGCAGGGAAGCCTTGCGGACATCCGCGGTCATGCCGCCCTCAAGCGGGCTCTTCAGGTGGCCGCTGCCGGCAAGCATCACCTCCTCCTCTTCGGGCCCCCAGGAAGCGGAAAAACCATGGGCGCGCGCCTTTTGCCATGGCTGTTCCCAAAGCTTACGCGGGAGGAAGCCCTCTCCGTCACCCGCATCCATTCGGTGGCAGGGGTGCTGCCGCCGGGCGCGGGCTTGATCACGCGTCCTCCGTTTCGAGCGCCCCATCACAGCGCCTCCAGTGAAGGAATCATTGGAGGGGGCAGGCTCCTCAAGCCGGGGGAGGTGTCGCTTGCGCATCACGGCGTCCTGTTCCTTGATGAGGCGCCGGAGTTCGGGATGAGCCTCCTTCAGAGCCTGCGGGAGCCAATCGAGGATGGGTGGGTTTCCATTGCCCGTGCCGGGAGCACGGTCCGTTATCCGGCCTGTTGCCAGCTCGTGCTCGCGTTCAATCCCTGTCCGTGCGGCAACATGGGAAGAGACCACCACGTCTGCCGCTGCACTGACGTGGAAGTCCACAGGTACTGGAGGAGAGTCGGCGGCGCGCTCCTTGACCGAGTGGACATGCGCGTGCCGCTTGGTCCCGTGGCGCCTGAGCAGATGTGCCAGCCCGCGCGTCCAGCGGAGGCAACCCAGGCGCGTGAAGAGGTCGAACGGGCAGTGCGCATCCAAAGGGAACGCTACGCGGGTTTCCCCTTTTCCGCCAACGCCAGGATACCGCCGGGATTGATGGACACGTTCTGTCCCCTCACCCGGGAATGCGCCGCGCTGCTCGTGAAAGCGGCTGAGTCGCAGGCCATTTCCTCCCGGGCCTTCCACTCGGTGCTGCGGATAGCGCGAACCGTGGCGGACCTTGAAGGCGAGCCGGACATACGGATGCATCACATCGAAGAAGCGGTGCGCCATAGGAAATACGGGGATTCGGACTACTTCTGGACCCGCTTCCGGTCCTGAGCGCGCTCCTTTTCTTCGCAGGCAGCCGGCCTCTTCTTCGCGGGCAGACCGGCCTTTCCATCCCGCCCCATCATTGCCGGCCTGACGGTCATTCTGGTATTATCTGCCTGAGAGGGGACAAAATGAAACTGTATGGCAGGAGACAGGTAGCCGTCCTCTGCGCGGTGACGGCACTGATCGCGCTCGTGGTGGGTGGGCTCATTGCGGCCTTCGTCATCGTTCCTTCAACGGCCTCAGACCACGCCTCCCGTTCCTCCACGCCTCCCTTGCCGGTGATCCCCGTCCAGTTCTCCAACTCCTCCGCCCGGTCGGGCGGCCTCCTTGAGGACGAGCAGAACAATATCGAAATTTACGACCGGACCAACAAGGCTGTCGTCTATATCACAACAGTGACCATGCAGTACACGTGGTTCTACGAGGCAGTGCCGCAGGAAGGAACCGGGTCGGGAGTGATCATCGACCAGCAGGGCCACGTGCTCACCAACTACCATGTCGTGAAGGGCGCGGACAAGATCAGCATCACCCTCGCGGACGGAACCGAAGTGGAGGGCAGAGTTACGGGCACGGACCCTGAGAACGACATAGCCGTGGTCCAGTTCGACCCGCACGGGAAGGCGCTGACAACCATCCCCTTCGGCAACTCGTCAACCTTGAAGGTCGGGATGAAGGTTCTTGCCATCGGGAACCCTTTCGGGCTCGACCGTACGCTGACGCGAGGGGTCGTTTCTGGGCTGGCCCGGCCGCTCCAGACGGAGGACGGGTACCTCATCCGTGAGACCATCCAGACGGATGCCGCAATCAACCCGGGAAACTCGGGAGGTCCGCTTTTGAACTCGCACGGCGAGCTGATCGGCATCAACTCCGCAATCAAGTCTCCCTCCGGGGCGTCGGCGGGGATAGGCTTTGCCATCCCGGTAAACACGGCTCGCCGCGTGGCGGAGGAGCTCATCCGCTACGGCGCGGTCCGTCGGGGGTGGATCGACATTGATGCCGTGCAGCTTTTCCCGGCGCTCGTCAACTACTTCCGCCTGCCGGTGGACAAGGGGATCCTCGTGAATACGGCGGGACCCACGGCCCGGCAAGCGGGCCTGCGCGGCGGGGATACGAGCCGGGGCGTGAGCGGCGGAAGGGCAACGTTCTATCCGGGCGGTGACGTCATCACCGCGGTCAACGGCATCCCCGTGGAAACGTATTCCGACTACTTGAACGCCCTGGAAGACACCAAGCCGGGGGAGGTTGTCGAGGTAAAGGTGCTGAGAAGCGGACAGGAGCGGACCCTCCGGGTCAAGCTGATCCAGGCGCCGGCCTCAGGACAATAGCGAGCTGCCAGGATGCCGAAGCTCCAGGTCGTGGCTCCCTTCAGTCCCGCGGGAGACCAGGGGACCGCAATTGCAACGCTGAGCGCCGGGGTATTGGCGGGGCACCGGTTTCAGACCCTGAAGGGGGTGACCGGCTCCGGCAAGACGTACACCATGGCGAAGATCATGGAGGACGCGCAGCTTCCGACGCTCGTCCTCTCCCACAACAAGACGCTTGCCGCGCAACTCTACCGGGAGTTCAAGGATTTTTTCCCGGACAACGCCGTGGAGTACTTCGTTTCCTATTATGACTACTACCAGCCCGAAGCCTACGTGCCCGGCAAGGACCTGTACATAGAGAAAGACGCGTCCATCAACCAGGAGATCGAGAGGATGAGGCTCTCCGCCACGACCTCTCTCATGGAGAGAAGAGACGTCGTGGTGGTTGCAACGGTGTCCTGCATCTACGGCCTGGGCAATCCCGAGGACTACCGCGACATGCGCATCGAGCTGAAAAAGGGCGACACGACGGATATGCGGGAGATCATGCGGCGGCTTGTGGCGCTGCAGTACGAAAGAAACGACGCCGTGTTCGAGAGATCGCGCTTTCGCGTTCGCGGGGACGTGCTCGAGATCTTTCCGTCCTACGCCAAGGAAGCCGTGCGCGTGGAGTTCTTCGGTGACGAGATCGAGCGAATCCGCAGGGTGGACCCGCTCACGGGCGCCTCCGTGGAAGAGCTGGAGTTCGCAACCGTCTACCCCGCCAAGTACTTCGTCATGCCGCAGGAGCGCCTCAGAAACGCGCTTGGGCTCATCCGTGATGAGCTGGATGTGAGGTACCGCAAGTTCTGTGACGAGGGAAAGGTCCTGGAAGCGGAGCGCATCAAGACGCGCACCGAGTATGACCTGGAGATGCTGGAGCAGATGGGGTATTGCTCCGGGATCGAGAACTATTCCCGCCACCTGAGCGGAAGGCAGGAAGGGGAGAGGCCGGCCGTCCTCCTGGACTTCTTCCCGGACAAGTTCCTTGCGTTCATCGACGAATCCCATGTCACGCTGCCCCAGGTGCGCGGCATGTTTGAAGGTGACCGGGCCCGCAAGCTTTCCCTGGTGAAGTACGGTTTCCGTCTCCCTTCGGCGCTGGACAATCGCCCCCTGCGGTACAACGAGTTCGAGACCATGCTGGACAGGGTCATCTACGTTTCCGCCACCCCGGCGGAGGAAGAGGCGGTCAAGTCCCGCCAGACAGCGGAGCAGGTCATCCGGCCCACGGGGCTGCTGGATCCGACGGTCGAGGTGCGGCCAACCGAAGGCCAGATGGAGGACTTGTACGCGGAGATCAGGTCCCAGGTGAAGCAGGGGGAACGGACACTCGTGACCACGCTCACCAAGCGAATGGCTGAGGACCTCACCGACTACCTGAACGAGCTGGGCCTGAAGGTGCGCTACTTGCACTCCGAGATCGAGACCATCGAACGGGTCGAGATCCTGAGGGACCTGCGCACGGGGACGTTCGACGTGCTGGTGGGAATCAACCTTCTCCGTGAAGGGCTGGACCTGCCCGAGGTTTCGTTGATCGCAATCCTGGATGCTGACAAGATCGGCTTTCTGAGGTCCGCAACGTCGCTGATTCAGACTATTGGCCGCGCAGCGCGCAACGTCAACGGCCGTGTGATCATGTACGCGGACCGCACCTCGGAGGCCATGCGCCTGGCCATCGATGAGACGCGGCGCCGGCGCATCATCCAGGAGCAGTACAACGGAGAGAACGGGATTACGCCGAAATCCATTTCCAAGTCCATCCAGGATATCCTTGTGCGCAAACGGGAGGAGAAGCGGAGCACCGAAGAGTTGAACATCGACGTGCTCAGCCGCAGCTACAACGTCCTGGTGCCCAAGGAGAAGAAGGCCCTCCTCCGGGCGCTGGAGGAGGAGATGTTCGAGCTGGCCAAGAACCTCGAGTTCGAGCGGGCCGCGGTTGTCCGTGATGAGATAAGGAAGATCAAGGAAATGTCCCCCACGTGAGCGGGGCGGCGCGGTCCCGAGGACGGGCCGGCGAGCAGCAACCCCATGAGTCTTGCGAGCGCGGCCTCCTACCAGAGCACGTAGTCTACCGGACCGCCCGAGATTCTCGGTTCAAACGTCCATCCATATGCCTGCACCAAGCCGTCGGAGTTCCAATCCGTTTCGATTCCAGCCTTGACCAATGAGAAGGCCTCAGCCACGGTAACGTGGCCGTCGTGGTTCAGGTCACCTGACTGCGGCGCCTGGAGAAGGAAGTACGTCATGACGCCGTGGTAGAAGGGCGCTGATGACTCGTAGCAGGACTCATCCCGGCCGGCCGCGGAAAGCACCATGGTATGGGCGTACGGGGAGAGCCCAGTCGTGGATGCGGAGAAATTGAGGAAGTTGCTGAGCGCCTGCGCAAGTGCCTGGAGAGAGATACTTCCACCAGAGCCCAAGGAAGCAGCCGGAATGGAATCCGATTCAAGGCTGTTCCCGATGAACCCGCCGGAATTGCAGGTGTCGAGAACCACGACTTTGCGGTTGGATGAAATAGGCGCAAGCATTGCGCCAAACTCGGAATCGCTCACGGAAAGAGATTCAACCCCGTCGCCGTTTTGGACTGCACCTTCGGGGACAAAGTATTCCACTGGTGGGGACTGGGTCGTGTCCTGCATCCCGTGGCCTGAAAAGTAGAAGATAAATACATCGTTCGGTCCGACGACGCTTGCCATGGAAGTCAGATCAGCGGCGGCGTTGATCTTTGTGGGCGCATTCGCCAAAGTCGGATCATTCTTCAGAAGGATGCCCTGCTGTCCGTTCACCCACTCATAACCGGCTGAATCTATCCACCTGCTCTTCACCGTATACCCCTCTGCCGTGAGCATGGCCGCGACGGCACTTGCATCAGAGCCCGGATAATTCAGATTCGGGTACACGCCGGCAGTGTAGTTTGTGTCATAGATCGTCACCCCGTACACCAGCGCATAGTGCTTGGAGACGATGTTGGAATAGTCGAAAAGCGTAAGTGAGCACGAGCCCAGGAGGGCCGCGCTGAGCGCGAGAAGCAAGGGAAGAATCCGCCTCATGGATTTCCGCCGAAGGAATAGTTGGCGCCCAGGCTGATTGCCGCGAGGAACGAGTAGTCGAGGTCCCGCCTGAGCTGAAACCGCACGGGAAGCGAAAGCCTGATCTGGAGAGCGGGAAGCCCGGCCAACCGCATGCCAATGAAACCCTCCGTCATCAACTCGGGATAGAAAAAGAACAGGCTCGTGTACTGATATGCCGCCCAATCCGCGTTTGCGCCGATTTGCCCGCCCGCCTCGAACTTCCCGACGCGGGCCCAGGTTCCGATGGTCCCCGCAGCTTCCAGGAAAACGCCGAGAGCCCCTGTCCCGTATCCGCGATACACAAAGCCGCCTGTAGTGTCTGAGGGGAGCGTTTCATAAAGGCCGAAGGAGGCGCCGAAGCGCATCCACGGGACCAGGGGAACGAGCAGGTACACGTCAGCCCCTCCACCGCCTTGTTCTTTGGGACCGAAACCCTGGCCGCTTGCGATCTGAAAAGTGTCCTCTCCGGAAAGTCCTATGGAAAGCGCTGAAATGGACCCTGTTGTCCATGCCAGAAAAATGATGGATACTGCTGCGCGTGAAAGCGAACCACCTCCCATCTTGGAAACAATATAGGTCCGAGACCAAAGGAAAATCAATGATGACGGGTGGACGCCTTGTCGTGTCAATGGCGTTGATCGCGTTGGTCCTGTCAATCGCTTCATGCAACAGGTCATCCGATACGGAGAGGGTCATCCTTCCCCCCACGCCCGTTTTGAGCATCCGCTCGACGTGGGCCGTCGTGAAGTCCCCTCTGCTCAGGGTGCGGGACCAGCCCTCGGGCCAGGCCACGGTGCTTGCCCACATCCGCATGGGAGTGGTGGCTGAGGTCATCGGAAAGTCGGACAAAGAAGACACCATTGAGAACGACACGTCCTTCTGGTATCGAATGAACTATGACGGGTTGAAAGGGTGGGTTTTCGGCTCCTATATCTCGATCTTCGACACCAGGACCAAAGCCGACACGTTTGCCGCATCCCTCAAATGACCCCGCCGGTGAGCGCAGTGCTTCCGTGGGCGGCCCCGCCCCTCATCGGCGCATTCGTGGGGTTTGCGGCCGCGCTCCTTGTGGCGCGGTTCGTCGTGAAGCGCGCTTTCGCCGGCAACCGAATCCAGGACGCTGCCCGGGAAGCCATCCGGCGCCTTGTCGCAACGCCGTCATTCCTTCATGAGACACGGCAGTGGATATCGAAAGCCGTCTCTATCGCCTGTTCCCTTCGCATGTCGGACGTGCTGACAAAGCTGAGAGTAAAGCCGTTTCTTGTTGATACCGTCTTTCCCGCGTTGGCAGGGGTGGAAACCAGAACGGCGCTCGCGCGCGCCGCCGCCGAAGCAGTACACGCGCGCCAACAGCCTCTCCTCTCTGACCGCGTCCTGGAAGACGCATCAGGAATCCTGGGGCAACAGTTGCCCGTGGTGATCGAACGCGTCATCGAATGGATGGAGTCCGCCGAGATGAGGGACACCATGGCGGCGCGCGGGAGGGAGCTTCTTCCCCAGATCCTGGAAAAACTGAACGTCATGCAGCGCTTCCTGCTGAGCGCCGGGCAGTTCGACAAGCGGCTCGATGAGAAGATGCCGGAGATCGTGGAGGAAACGTTACAGGCTCTCGAGCGGGTGCTGCGGGAGCCTGCCCAGCAGCACGCACTCCGTGACCGGATGCTTCTGGCTGTGAAGGACTGGCGGGAGGGAAAGAGCGCACCGGCTGACACCGCAATCCTGGTCACGCAGCTTGTCCAGGGATACCTCGAAGGATTGGCGGAACCGGGAGCGAAAGAACGCGTTTACAAGTCCCTGGAGGAGTTCCTGACCAGCGGCGGCCAGTCTCTCGGCGTTTTCCTGAGAAAGCATGCCAGGCTGAGTGAACCCGAGATGGCAGATCGGCTTGCGAACTCCGCCCTTCGATGGCTTTCGGCGCCGCAGACCGCGGAGCTGCTGTCCTCGAGAATCGCGGCAAGCGGCGCGCAGCTTTTTGTCCCCGTGCGGGCGCGGCTCCCCGTGATGGCCGGCGCGTTCGGCGCGGTCCTCGGCTTGGCCCTCGGCCTGGTGGAAGACCTCCTGCGCCTGGTCGGCCTTGCCTGAGCTCCGGCGGGGCCGGCGGAGCTGATCAGGCCCGGCGGACCTGATCTTGACAGGGCTTATCTTGAAGATTGACCGGGACAAAATTTTCTCATAGACTTTCCCCCAAGTAATATGTCAGGTGTAAATGTGCTTATCGTGGACGCGGACCCGGAAAATCTCGCATTGATCGACCGATCTCTGGGGAACGACGGCTGCCTTCTCCTGCGCGCAGCAACCGCGGAGGAAGCCGTTCGGGTCATCTCGGAAAAAGAGGTGCAGGTCGTGCTGCTTGCCTCGGACCTGCATGACGGCGACGCAGAGACACTGATCAAGGTGATGCGCGGGATCCGCCGCACGTCACCACCGCAGATCATTCTTCTCTCCGGCGCGGATGACGGAGCGGAGGCGCTCTCATCATCCGGGTCCTGCCCGGATGACTTTGCGCGAAAGCCGCTGGACGAGCACGAGCTTCGCGCCCGCCTGCGCGCCGCTCAAACGAGGTGGCAGAACCAGGCAACGCTTCTCAAGGAGCGGGAGTTCTTCAGGATCGCGGTAGCCGAAGAGGAGCGGCTCTCTTCCCTCGTTCTCGATCAGAACCAGAGCCTCAAGGAGGCGTATGACAAGATACGCGGGCTGAACGAGGAGCTGGAAAAAGCGAACAAGGAGCTGGAGCAGCTTGCCGCCTACGACTGCCTCTCCGGCCTCCTCAACCGCAGGAGCCTGTTCACCCGGATGGACATCGAGGTCGAGCGGAGCGCCCGCCTGGAGGTCCCCATGGCCGGACTCATGATCGACATTGACAGGTTCAAGAACATCAACGACAACTACGGCCACCCCTGCGGGGACATGGTGATCCGGGAGGTCGGGGCGCGCCTTTCCGGCGGACTGCGCAAGTACGACTTTGCGGGACGCTATGGCGGGGAGGAGTTCTTTATCATCCTTTCCAACACCACGGAAGTGCAGACCGTGCACATCAGCGAAAGGTTCCGCCGCGAGATCGAGGAAGCCGCCTTCACGTACTACGGGGAGACATTCCGTATCACCGTTTCCATCGGCGTGTCCTGCTACCGCGAAGGTGAGACGCGGGAAACCTGGATAGAACGCGTAGACCAGGCCATGTATCGCGCCAAGCAGGCAGGACGCAACAAGGTCATTTCAGGATAGAAGGCCGTCCCGGCCGTCTACTGCGCTTCCCCGCCCAGGCGCGCTTTCAGCCAGTTCTCCATTGCCACAAGTCGGTTCTTCAAGGACTGCTCACGGCTGTGACGGTCCCCCAGCGGGAAAGCAGTCCTCAGGTACGAGACCCCGTAGAACACTACTTCGTTGCCGCTGGGAATCAAAACAACCTGGCTCACGAGGTCACGCGGCTGGATCAGCGGAAGGAAGAGGAACGAAATTGTCGTGAGGTTTTCCATTTTCACGACGAAATGGTCTTCCCTTTCGGAGAAGTGCTCCTCATAGACATTCTTTCCAAAGGAGGAGTCTTCCTGAAACGTAAAGATGAGGTCCTCCGGCGGAATTTCGTCAAAAACGGGGTCAGCCACTCGATTCTTCTTGTCCGCGGAATCAATGACATAGGAGTCAGTGAACAGCACGCGGGAAATTCCCCGCGACGCCGAGTAGTACGGGATCCCTTTCATCGTGCTCACCGCGTGCAGCGCGTTGTACAACAGAAGCCAGCCCGCCTGCGTGTCCATGGCCTGAGGCAGCCCCGTGATGATGGCAGTCAGCTCGACGCCCATGCTCGGCTGGCGGTCCTTGACCTCAGAGGCAATCGAATCAGCCGAGATGATTGCCGGCATAAGGGACAGTTTGTAATCCGACGGGATGCTCGCAGTGAGGAGCTTCCCGGCGCGCAGCTCATTCAAGGACTTTTCAGGCAAATAGGGAGCCAGGGGGTCCTCCGCCGCAAGAGGCAAAAGCACGAAGAGCGTCTGGATTGCTACCAGGAGGAGCTTCATGGTATGGTGAAACTACACTATGGGCACAGGTCAGGCAAGCTTCAAAAGTGACGTGCACGTGGTGGCCATCACCGGCGGAGGCACGGCTGGGCATGTTTTTCCGGGAATTGCCGTTGCCGAGCGGCTGGGCTGCCGCATTTTCTGGATCGGCTCCACGCGGGGCGTAGAGGGCAAGCTGGTTCGAGAAGCCGGGATCACCTTCCACGGGATTCCCGCGGGCAAGCTCCGCAGGTACCTGTCCCCGCGAAACCTTACAGACGTCGCGCGGGTCTTTGCCGGTGTCATCAGCTCCCTCAGGATCCTTCGCAGGGAACGGCCCTCCTTGCTTTTCTCCAAGGGGGGATTCGTGAGCGTTCCGCCCGTCATTGCGGCGCGGCTGTGCGGCATCCCTTCTTTCACCCATGAGTCGGATTTCGACCCCGGCCTGGCCACGCGGATCAACCTGCGCTTCTGCGAAAAGGTCTTCGTGTCGTTCCCTGACACCGTGGAGTTCCTTCCCGTCCGCTATCGAGAGAAGGCGGTTGTCACCGGCAACCCCGTGAGGGCGGCTCTCCGCCTTGGGGACGCCTCCCGTGGACGTTCGATGGTGGGATGTGATTCCCACACGCCGCTCGTCCTGGTGATGGGCGGCAGCCTGGGATCCTCGTTCATCAACTCCATCGTTTCGAGCGTTGCACCGAAGCTCGCGGGGAAGTACTTTATCGTCCATCAGATGGGAGAAAAAGAGTTCACGCCATCGGAGCTGCCGCGCTACGTCACCGCGGCGTTCATCAAGGATGGGCTTGCGGACGTCATGGCTGCCGCCAACCTCGTGGTGAGCCGCTCCGGCGCAAACACACTTTCCGAGCTCGCCGCTCTGGGCAAGCCAATGCTCCTGATTCCTCTTCCCACCTCGGGAAGCCGCGGAGACCAACTGCGAAACGCAGAGGTCTTCCGCCAGGCGGGAGCCGCGGTGGTCTTGAAAGAAGAGCAGACGACAGCGGAGTCCTTTCTTTCCGCCGTGGAGTCCCTTCTTTCCGATCCGCGGAAGCTTTCCGAGATGGCCTTGAACGCAAAGTCCCTGAGCGGGGGGAATCCCGCGGGCTACATCGCCAGCCTCATCCAGGCTCGGATGGGACAGGCTTCGGACGGGGGCCAGTCGGGCGTGAGCAATTCGGACGCGGGAAGGATGACCTGATGTTCGAGAACATCATCGGCCAGCGGGCAACCGTGGAGACGCTGCGCTCAGAGCTGACCCGGGGCAGCTTCCCCCGGGCAGCGTTGTTCTTCGGGCCGCAGTACAGCGGAAAGCTCTCCGTGGCGTTGGAAGCGGCGCGCGTGCTGACGTGCGGGGCCGGGACCGGAGAATGGACCTGTGAATGCGCCTCCTGCAGGAGCCAGAAAGAGCTGCTGCATCCCCACACAGTGTTGCTGGGCTCCCGCTCCTGGGACGTGGAGATTGCCGCGTGCGCGGATTCGCTCCTGCGCGGCCGACGCTCCTCCTCCCAGTACCTCTTTCTGCGCGCGGTTCGCAAGCTGACCCGCAGGTTCGACACCGTTGTCTGGGATGCGGAGGACTCCAAAGTAAGGGCTGCCCAGGAGAAAGTGGCGGCCATCGAGGAGATGCTCCTGGACCTCTCTCCCGGGCATGAGCTTCCTCCCGAAAAGAAGCTGGCCAAGCTGCTGGAGGAGATCATTGCCGCCTGCGCCCAACTTGCGGGGATTGGGCGGACGGAGTCCATTTCGATCGGTCAGGTTCGCAGGCTCGCCTCCTGGGCCCACGTCACCGCGGGCAGCTCCCGGAAGGTTGCAATCCTGGAGAATGTAGACAAGATGCAGGACTCTGCCCGCAGCGCGCTCCTCAAGCTCCTGGAGGAGCCACCGGCCTCGGTGCACCTCATCATGCTCTCTCCCCGCAGGGCGGCCATCATGCCGACAATTCTTTCGCGCCTGCGTCCGTATGCGTTCGAGCAGAGGAGCCCGGCGGAGGAACACGACGTTCTTGTCAGGATTTTCCGTGAAGAGCCAGGGCACTTCGACGGCCTGCGGGCGTTCTTCCTCGCGTGGAAGGAGATCAATCCTCAAAAGCTGGGGCAGCTCTCCCGAGGCTTCATGGAAGCCGTGATCAATCCGGACCATACGGACATCGACGTCCTTGGGGAACTGGCGGACCTCCTCCCGTCTGACCGCCGTTCGGCGCGCGAAAAGAACCAGCGGGAGGCCGTCCTGTCGTTCCTGGAAGAGCTGACGCTTCGGCTGCAAGAGCCGCTTCGCGCGGGGACAATTCCCCTGGAGATGGCTGAGGAATGGAGCGGCGCCATGCGAGAGAGCCTCATGCGGATCGAGACCTTCAATATGAGCCCCGCCACGGTCATAGAGGCCCTCTACATCCGCATGCGGGAAACGGCGCGCCGTGACGCTGACGGCCACGCGGCGGAGGCCCTCTCATGAGGAAGTTCATCCAGAAGGCGCTCGACAAGCTGGGCAAGATGGACACCGCCCAGGTCCGCGCGCTCATTGTGAGAGTTTCCGAGGAAAACGACCTGCTGGGCATGCTCCTGGATTCCATGACGGATGGGATTGTCGTCACGGACAGGGACCATCGCCTCATGCTGCACAACAAGTCCGCGGAGAGGCTTTTTCCCTTCGAGGGAGACGACCTGGGGAACCGGCCCCTCTGGGACTGCCTCGGTGACAAGGACCTGTCGGAGTTCTTCTCCGCCAAGCTGCGCGGCCAGGAGAAAGTATCCGACAGGGAGTTCACGCTGGGAAACGGCTCTCCCAGAATAGTTTCGGTGAGCATCCTGCCCCTCGTGAGCCAGGGGAGCGTCCAGGGGACCGTCGTGCATGTCGAGGACGTGACGGAGAAACGCTCCAAGGAAGCCCGGCTGCGAAGGGCGGAGAGCCTTGCTTCCCTCACGACGCTCGCCGCCGGCGTGGCGCACGAGATCAAGAACCCCCTGGGGTCCATGGGCATCCATCTTCAGCTCATCCAGAAGAAGATTGCCGGCCGTGACTGCATTGACCAGAAAGAGATCGTCCAGCACCTCGCGGTGATCGGGGAGGAAGTTGAGAGGCTCAACAGCATCGTCGTGGACTTCCTTTTCGCCGTGAAGCCCATGGACACTCATCTGGAGGACGGCGACATCAACGCGGTCATCACGGAACTGCTGGAGTTCGTGCGGCCGGAGATGGACCAGGCAGGCGTGAAGGTGGAGTCGAGCCTTTCCTCCGCGGTGCCTCTCCTGCGCATTGACGCCCGCTTCATCAAGCAGGCGCTGCTGAATCTCATCAAGAACGCGGTTGCCGCAATGCCGGATGGAGGCGTGCTGCGGGTGGAAACCCGCCGGGTCGGGAACGAGGTGAGCGTTCGGATTTCGGACACGGGAACCGGGATCCCCGAGCAGGTCATGGACAAGATCTTCGAGCCGTATTTCACCACGAAGCCGTTTGGCACGGGGCTCGGGCTGACGATTGTCTTCAAGATCGTGAAAGAGCACTTCGGGGACATTTCCGTGGACTCAAAAGAGGGCGAGGGGACCACCGTCAGCATGTCCCTTCCGGTCCCGCAGAAGGAGAAGATACTCATCGACTACAAAGGGGAGGCGCAATGAAGCTCACCGTCCTCGTTGCCGACGATGAAAAGAACATCCGCGAGGGGCTGCGGGAGGCGCTGGCGCTGGACGGATATGACGTGGCGCTGGCGGCGGACGGGCACGAGGCATGGGAGACGGTGAACAAGGGGGACATCGACCTCGTAATCACCGACCTCAAAATGCCGCACATGTCGGGAGAGGACCTGCTTCGAAACATCTCCTCACAGTTTCCCACCGTGCCGGTCATCATCCTCACGGGACACGGCACCATAGAGTCCGCCGTGCAGGCCATGCATGACGGCGCCTATGACTTCCTCACCAAGCCGGTGAACCTGGACCGCCTCTCCCTCATGGTCAAGCGCGCGCTGGGAAACCGCGAGCTTGCGCTGCAGAACCGGGCCATGCAGGAGGAGCTGGAGCGGCGCAGCCAGTTTGCAAGCATCATCGGCAAGAGCGCGGAGATGAAGCAGGTCTTCGAGATGGTGCGCCAGGTGGCGCCTTCTCGGTCCTCCGTGCTCATCACGGGAGAGAGCGGCTCCGGGAAAGAGATGATTGCCGAGGCCCTGCACTACAATTCACCGCGCAAGGACAAGCCGTTCATCAAGCTTCACTGCGCGGCCCTCTCCGAGTCGCTGCTGGAAAGCGAGCTCTTCGGGCATGAGAAAGGCGCGTTCACCGGGGCAATCATGAGGAAGCGGGGAAGGTTCGAGCTTGCCCACATGGGCACCCTGTTCCTTGACGAGATCGGGGAGATAAACCAGAACGTGCAGATCAAGCTCCTGCGCGTCTTGGAAGAGAAAAAGTTCGAGAGAGTGGGAGGGGAGGAAACAATAGAGGTCGACGTTCGGCTGATTGCGGCCACCAACCGGGACCTCAAGGCAGCCATTGCCAGCGGCGCCTTCCGTGAGGACCTCTACTACCGGCTCAACGTGGTCAACATCCACATCCCGCCGCTTCGGGAGCGAAAAGAGGATATCGCCCTTCTTACAGCGGCGTTCCTCAAGGAGTTCTGCCAGGAGAACGGGAAGAGCATTGACGGGATAGATCCCAAGGCGCGGCTTGCGCTGTACAACTACTCATGGCCGGGCAACGTCAGGCAGCTTCGAAACTCGATTGAAAGCGCCGTGGTGCTCTGCAAGGGCTCCATGATCACGCTGGAGGATCTTCCGCCCAACGTGCGCGGGGACACCGGCGTGGATGACTACCTCCGCGTGCCCGTCGGCGCCAGCCTTGCCGAGGTGGAAAAAGAGGTGATCCGCTCCACCCTCGGAAGGGAGGGCGGCAACAAGAGCCGCACCGCGGAGATCCTCGGCATTGGCCGAAAGACCCTCCACCGCAAGATCGAGGAGTACGGCCTGTGAGTCGCGGAGAAATGAAAAGAGAGAAGTCGATATGAAACGGTCATTCACGGGGAAGCTTGTCGGCGGCACTGTTCTCCTGCTCGTGACAATAGCGCTCCTGGGCCTGTGCTTCGCCGCTGGCATGGCCGCGGATGCCACTGTTGAGAGGGACGCTCGCGCGTTCGCGGACGCCGCCCTTGGGGTGAGCGGCGTTTCCACCAGCGTCGAGCTTCTCGCCTTGAGCGGGGCTCTTTCCAGCCCCAATGCGCCCCAATCGGCGATTGTCCAGGTCGAGCGATTGAGGCACATTGCCAGTTCCGCCGCGGAGATAAACAGTCTGCTGAACGGAGCGTTGTCATCCATGAGCGGCTCCATCCTGTACTCCCCTGAGCTCAAAGATGCAGCCAGGAGGCTGGGGACCTTTGTGGAATCACAGTGGTTCGCGGCCCTTCAGCCGGCCGTCAGCGTTTCCGGTGATCAGGGCGGTGCAGCCGCAGGTCACGCAGGTCCCGCCGCGGGCCCCGCCGCAGAAGGGCCCTCCGCAAACCTCACGACGTTTTCCCTCATCACGGAAAGGGTCCTTTCGGATTTTGCGAATATCGGCCGACAATTCGAAGAGACAACGGCAGGCACGCGCAGGACGATTTCCATCCTGTTTGCCGCCTGTGCCATCCTCGGCGCCCTTTCCCTTTTCGGGTTCGTCTTCTGGGCCCTCTTTTCCCTCCGGCGTGACTTGAACAGGCTCATCGGCTTCAGCAGAAGCCTCGGTGAGGGAGACACCTCGCCTCTGCTTGAAGTTGAGGAAGGCGGGGAAATCGGGGAGCTGGCCGCGGAGATGCGGAAGCTCGGATCCCTGGAGGCGAATGCGCTGCGCCTGCGGGAGGCTTCCGAAAGGGTTGTCGCGGACCTCCCCGCCGTCATTGAGGACGCCGTGAGGGTGAGGGAGTCGTTCACCAGCCAGGCGCAGGTCATGAAGGACACGGGCCATGGGCTTGCCAGCGTGGCTGAAACAGTGAGGGGCGTGGCTCGGAACGTGGGCGGCAGCCTTTCAGCGGCCAAGGAGGGGGGAGAGGCAGTTGAGGCTTCCCTGGAAACCATCCAGAAAGCCATCGACGCCACGAGCTCTGCTCGAGGAGCGGACCTCGCGGATCGAGGAAGTCGTCGCCCTGATTGGCGACGTGTCCGACCAGACGGAGCTGCTTTCCCTCAACGCCGCCATCGAGGCTGCCCGGGCAGGAGAAGCCGGACGGGGGTTCACCGTCGTTGCGCAGCAGGTACGGAAGCTGGCGGACCGAAGCGCCCGGTCAGCCTCTGAGGTGGCCGACCTCGCCCAGATCATGCAGGATGCCGCGCGCCGTATTGCCTTGGATGCCAGGAGCTCCTACCAGACCATCGAGACGCTTCGTCGGGCTCTCAAAGGGATTTTCGATGCTCTGTCATCCGTCACGAATCTCGCTGGATCAGCGGTGGAAGGGGCGGGGCGCCTGGAATCCGCGCTTGCCGAGGCCGCGGACCGGGGGTCGGACGCGGAACATCGCGCGCCCACCATGGCCGCGTCCGCCAAAGCGCTGATGGACGTGGTGGAGCAGGTGGCTGCCATGGTGAGCAGGCTCCCCAAGGGACCGACGCAGGGCACGCAGCTCGTCCGCTTTGACGCGCAAGGGCCCACGCAAGCCGGGCCGGGGCCCGCGCATGGCCCCGCACAGGCCGCGCAGGCCAGGACGGGGCCCCGCGCCGGAAATGGAGCTGGAAGACGCTGGCCTGGGGTACTCTGCCGCTGCGGATTCAGGGCTGCCGTTGCCCGAGAACGTCGAGCCCGTGGATGCTTTCGAAGAGCTTCCTCCCGCGGAGGAGGACCTTGAAAGCATCGAAGAACTGGACCTTGAAGAGCTCGGGCCGGTGGAAGAGGAAGCTGAAGAGCTGGAACCGGAAGAACTGGATCCGGAAGAGCTCAAGCC
>CAWJSK010000005.1:0-39658 GCA_963845535.1 uncultured Spirochaetota bacterium | reverse complement strand
GTTGCTCCTACACGGTTCGAAGAAGAGCGACGGCGTTGAATTACGGATTGAAGCAAAGGACCCCAACTCGCCTGTAATCTATTGTGTGGATCGGAAGAGCCCATCGGCCCACAAATAGCGACAATGAACTAAAAGATTATACTTGAGTGTGATGTACTGGTTGTGTTTGTTCAAGGTACGTAATGAGAAGCCAAGCATGGAACAAGGCCGGTCTCTCGGCCATTGAGCACCAGGGCAGCTAAACCAGATCCAAAAACCTGCGAGCCATCAGTCCTCCACCCCTCAGTGCTGCCTGCCATGGAGCAGGAGGGTCTGGTTCTGCGCCTAAGGCGCGGGTGACGCGCGCTCTCCAACAACGATTCAGGAGACGAGCGCGTGGAGGCTCTGCTCGCTGTTACCGGTTCTGTGCTTTGCCTTGGTCCCGGCACCTCTCGTTTTAATCAACTGGCGCCTGGGAGCCTCCTGAGGTTTATCTTGCCGTCAAATCGGACAGGAAGGATTACCAGCTCCAGGATTTCCTCTCCCAGTACGTCTCTATCACTTCTCAGCTCATTCATACGGCCTCGGGCTGAATGGAGCGAAACAGCAAAAGGCAGGCCTCCCCTGCGTGTTACAACACAGAAAGAACGATCTGCGATTGTCTTTCGCTTCCGACAGCACCCTCGGCGCTGAATGTGCAGCAGCCGCTACCCTTGGAGAATACATGAGGCGCCGATCCAGGAACATGCCGAGGCTGCTCGACTATTCCCCGAAGCTTCGCATATCAGGTCCTGTTCGCCGGGCGCTTCACCTCCTCGTATGAAGAACGTCACCCGTCCGCCACACGCGCCCTGCCTTCACAACAAAAGCAAAAGAGAAAGGCATCACCTTCCGATATCCAAGCCCTTCTCTACATGCAGGAAGGACTCCTGGCACGGATTGCGGCATCTCCGTATGCGGAGAACTCATTCTCGAAGGAGGCTTCCTGATTTTTGCCATGACAAGCAGTAAGGCGCTTGACAAAGGATATCCACTTCTGGGCGACGGATTAAACGACCACGGGCGTCGCCGAAATCTTCGCGACGGTGGCGTCAATCGAGTCTGGGGACGGTTTTTCCTTCGATCCGAAGTCGATCCGCTCCGAACGCATCACAGAACAGGCGGACTATCACGGAGTTCGTTTGCACCTGACCGGAAGCTCGTGCCGTACGAAATATCCTGCAAGTCGATGCTGGGTTCGGCGACGCAGTAGACGGTGGCCGACGGGATCTGAGATTCGAAGGCTGCTCAACGATACGCTGGCAATCACGACATGTCCCCTTGCTACCGTAGTTGCCGAGAAGTTCGAGACCATGATTGCCCTCGGGAGCGTTAATACAGGATGAAAGACTTCTACGACATCTGGTTCATCCTGGAGCACGTTTCTCTCTCCGATGAAGAGATCTTGTCCGCACTACGCGCTACGTTTGAGCGCAGGAAAACTGCGACTCAAGAACGGCCGGCCGTCTTCTCCACTGGGTTGGCAAGCTCAGAGGCTACGCAGCTGCTCTGGGGAGTTTCACCCGCGCTCGAAACTGGGAGACCTCGAACTCTCGGCGGTTCTCGGCGTTATAAAGAAAAGACTTGAACCTCTCTACTCTAGGTTGCAGGTCAGGCAGAATTGACGAGTGGCGGACCTCCCGAGTCATATCGTTGTTCGCGACCACAATGATGACCTGATCGCTGACTCTCGCTGGGCGCTTGACAGGCCGTTTGTCGCGAACCGCGTGAGGGATGCGGAGGGCGAGGCGGGGCGAAGCCCCGCCGAGGTCCGAAGGACCGAAGCGAAGCGGAGCCCGTAGCAGCCCGACCCGCACGCCGCCCGCGGAGGCCGTGCGCGCACCCCGGAGACGCAGCGTCCGACACCCAAGGGCCTTCCGTGCGGGGCACGCCCAGAGACAGAGGGTAGGCCCGACCCGAGGCCGAGGCCAGGCCCTTTTTGACCGCCGCCCGGCCCCTCCGCATTTCTCCGTCGTGACCTTCATATATATCCGTTCCACAATCAATTGAGGAGGTTCCAATCATGCGCTCAGTCGCATTTCGATATAGCGTCTTAACGGCCCTCGCGGCGGCCGCCCTCGCCCTCTCCCTTGCCGCGTGCGGCGGGAACAACGGGCCCAAGGTGCTGGGCATGGTGTCCATCACGGTGAATGACCCCTAGCACGGCGAAGCCGTGCGGTGGCCGTCATCGCCGGGGCCACCGCGGAGGCCAAGGTCAAAGGCTGGGAGGCCAGCGTGGTGAACGCCAGCGGCAACGCGGACCAAGCCAACTCCGCCATCCAGAACTTCGTGCGGCGCCGCGCGGTGGGAATCATCGACCTTGTGTTCCCCACAACGTCGCTCAGAGCGGGCGTGCTGGCAGCGCAGAAGGCCAAGATCCCCGTTGCAACCTGGGGAGGTGGCCTGGGAGACGGCGTGGTCATCTCCGACGGTGACGGCGGGCCGTTTGCCCAGCCCATCGTGGACAAGATGCTCAAGGACATGGGTGGACGGGAAGAGACTCAGTTTCTGAAATAGTGTCCCTCCTCAAGGTCAGCGATAAGCCCCGGTTGCACCGGCCGCCAGTTCAGGAGCTTCCGCGTCTCCTCACTGGAACCGTGAGACGCCGGGATATCCGCCGCGGCAACCATTCCAAGAAAGCCGAAATGGGCCTGTGCTTCATCGCGAGAGATACTTCTGGCCGGCAGGCTCAACTTCTTGGCGATGACTTCGGCGATGTCCCGAAAAGGCACGCCTTCGTCGCCGCGACCGCTCAAGCGAGAGCCGTGCGGAGCCTTCTCCAAAGCAAGGCGGTAGAGGTTGGCCGCATCCAGTCGGTGGACAGCCGGCCAGCGGTTGGATCCGTCTCCTACATAGGCGGAGAAGCCCTTGGTGCGGGCGATGCTGATGAGTCTCGGCACGAAGCCATGATTGTCCCCTTGGCCGTGCACGCTTGGGGAAAGGCTGACGGCTACCGCTCTGACCCCTCTGAGAGAGAGCGCCGCCTTCTCGGATGCCTCCCCGTTCATGTGATTGGTGACCAGGAGCGGCTTGCCGGAGCCTTCGATGGCGCTTCCCATGGCCTGGATGGCAAGCAGATCGGTCTTGAGAGAGGCGGCGAAATCCGAATAGGCGCCCTCATGGTCGAATGCCAGGTGAATGATGCCGTCGGCCGCGGCGGCGGCGGTTCGAAGCCCATCGAGGTCCCCAAGGCTGCCACGCCGTATCTCCGCGCCCGCTTCCTTCAGCCTTTCAGCACCCCGATCTGAGCGGCTGAGTCCGACAACTTTATGGCCGGCTTGAAGAAGCTCCCTGACAACCGCGGAGCCGATATATCCCGTTGCGCCTGTTACGAAAACTACCATCTCGAAATCCTCCTGAAAGCAGCCTGAGCGGTGGAATACTTGCAGAAGGTAAACCTTAGAGTGTACTCTAAGGCAAGACATATCGGGAGCGCTATGAAGGTTCAAGAGCTGGCGGAAAAGTCGGGCCTGACCGCCCACACGATTCGCTTCTATGAGAAGGAAGGCCTCCTGGACAGCCGGGTCCGCAGGGATGCCAATAACTATCGCAACTATGCGGAAGAGGCCATCGAACGCCTGGGACTCATCAAGAAGTTCCAGAGCATCGGCTGTTCGATCTCCGAGCTCAAGGAAGTCCTCCACGACATGGATTCACATGTACGTACGAATCGAGATGTGATGGAATGGATTCGCCAAAAGATACGTGAGGTGGAAGACAAGAAGAGGGAGTATGATCAGATTCTTGGCACCCTCAACCGGATGTTGGAATACAGAACGAAGCTGGGCGGTCGCGTCAGGGTGCACCACGCTCGCAAGGACCCGCACCAGCGTGGACTTGCCCACGCCGTTTGAACGAGCCCCCCCTCAGTGCACGGGGTCATAATGCAATGCGACAACACCGTTCTGAAACGTCCTGGCGGATATCAGTTTGAGTTTATGCCGCGCGTTCTGGTCCACAAAGATGGGTTTGCCAGCGCCCAATATGATAGGGCGTGTGCGAATGCGGTACTCGTCCACCAGACCGCTTCCCACCAGAGCTGACGCGAGCGTCCCGCTCCCAACCACTACCATATCCTTGCCGGGCTCCCGTTTGAGCTTGGCCACCGCAGAAGCGGGGTCCTCCCGTATTAACGCCGCCGGTTCCCAGGGCGTATCTGCCAGCGTGCGTGAGAAAACTACCTTGAGGGTTCCATTGAGCTGCCCGATGATTTCAGAGTCGAAGCCCCCCGGGGATGGGGTGGCTGTGGGCCAGAAGCTTCGGAACTCCTCGTAAGTGACGCGGCCGAACAGCATTGTGTCGACTCTGCGGAGGATGTCCTTGGACCAGTCAATCTCCTCTAGGGCGAAGTCGAACCAGTCTATCTGGTTCTTCGAGCTCGTGTAGTAACCGTCAACGGAGATTATGGTATCAAGGATTACCTTTCGCATAACGGCAGGCGCGATGGACGCTTTCATCCTTTCATCCGCCGCGCCTTGAACCCGAAAGTAGTCAGGGGCGTGAACAACGTCAAGTCATAGATCATTTGGCCTTTGCCAGCTCAGCAACAAACACTGCCAGTTTGTCGAATATCTGGTTCGAGCCTTCATCCTCTCCGACATCCCAGTGACTGCGTTTGAACGTGAGCTTCGTCTGGCCGCTTCCGATCTCCTCGAAAGTCACCACATCGCGCACTTCAACATCATTCCTGTCCGCACGTTCAACTTTCCCATTCTTATCCGCGTAGAACAGAACTGAGACGATCTTCTCTGGCGCTATGATCTCCACGTATTCGCCGCCACTCCAGAACTCCTGACCGTCAGGCGCTCTCATGCAAAAGAGGTACCGCCCTCCCACGCGAAGATCGATCTTGCAAGAAGGTGATGTAAAGCCCTTCGGCCCCCACCATTGCATCACGAATCGTGGGTCGGTCCACGCCTTCCAAACCAACTCGCGGGGGGCGTCAAAGATCCTGGTGATCACAAGATTCTGCAAAAGATTGGTTGTCCGTTCAGCCATCTTTCGCCTCCTTCCTCTTCATTTCCGTCAGGACTGCATCCAACTTGTCGAAGCTCTCTTCCCAGAAGCGGCGATAATCAAGCGCCCAGTCGCTGACGGCCTTTATCGCTTCTGGCCTCAGCGTACACACGCTCTCCCGCCCACGCTTCGTTTTCTTCACTATCCGTGCGCGTACTAAATACGCAATGTGTTTTGAAATCATCTGCTGCGAGAGTGCAAACGGTTCAGTCAATCCGTGAACGGACGCGGGGCTTTGCGAGAGCCTCTTGATCATTGCCCGCCTGGTCGGGTCAGACAATGCCGCAAACGTAGTTCCCAAATAATCCACAACCATATGGTAGTGACTATTTCAACCAAGGTCAAATGGAAACTGAATCCTAGCCCGTCCCCAGACACAACGAAATCAACGAGAACCTTGCCTGTCGATAGACAACGCCATTCAAAGCAGCTTCACTCTCTCTCGTCCCCCTCGGTGAGCTGGGGCGGCGTCTGAGGGGAGACGATGCGGCTCGCGATGCACAAGCAATATGATATAATGCCATAGACGCGGAGGCATATGACCATGAGCACGCCTAAGGACTTGAAAAATGAATCTGATTATAGGGCCGCGCTTGATAGCTTCGAGAAGCTGCTGGATGCTGCCAAGGGCAGCACAGAATACGATGAGAGGGACGCACTGGCCGTCGTTATCGAACGCTACGAGGATGAGCACTACCACATCGACCCACCTGAGCCTCAAGACGCCCTAAAGTTTCGCATGGAGCAGGCGGGCCTTACGTGAAAGGATCCATGGAAGCCGTGCACGCCAAAAGCATACTCGCGCTCGCCGAGCGCTGATGCGGTGCGCACCCGGCTTTGACGGGCGCGCAGCCGCTCCGCACATTCACCCCGTGACCCTCGTCTGCGAACGTCCCCGCAGTGAATACAGGAGGTTCTCCAGCTGCGACCAGTCGCATTTCCTATGGTCATGACGCCGGCGCAAGCAGGAAGAGTTTCACACCGGTATGCTATACTGAGGGAGAAAGAAGCCTTGGAGAAAGCAATGACCAAGCTCCGCTATCTCGGCCGGCAACACTCCCTATTTGAAACAAGTTGACGAGCTCATCGTCTCCTGATGAACAGGGAGAAACATCATACTAACACCCGGACCAAAGGCGGAAGATCGAAAATGTCCAAGGGATTACGAACACTCTTCATCATCGTTCCGGTTGCACTAGTTGGCATTGTGCTGTCCATTGCAGTTGATTCGGATCCCGTCAAGGCGACCATCGCGTCTGATTTGGCTCGTCTTCTCATAAAGTCGGCCGCGCTTATTCTAGCGGCAAGCCCTGGCATCGTCTCCTACGCCAGAGCGGAGCACCGGGCAGGGCAGGCGCTCACTGCTCAAGCCGCAAGGGAGGGCGTCGCCGATTTGGAGGACATCCTTGTATCGGCGATATCGATTCTGTTCGATGGCGAGCCAACGCACCACATCCGCGCAAACGTCATGCTGAGAATCGGCGAAAAGTTGAAGATGTTCTGCAGCGCCAACATGAAAGTATTCCCAGACTATCAGATGGAGCTCGCAAAAGGCCAAGGCTGCGCGGGAGTCGCATGGGAGAAGGCAATGGGTGACCCGATGAGTGAGTGCTGGAAGCCCGTCTACGCTCCCAAGACCCAGCTTGCTGCTAAACAACTACGCACCCGGTGGAATCTTTCCGCCGAGCAGATAGCAATGACCACCCACATCCTGTGGGTGTTGAGCATCCCGGTGTTCGGGAAAGTCGGCGGTAGGCGCGACTTTCTGGGCGTGTTGAATTTCGACGGCATCCTTGCGGATCTCCAACAGTCAGACATAATCAGGGAAGAAAAGTTCATCGGGACTTGTGTCGCTGTAGGAGAACGAATCGCCGATCATCTACTGACCAAATGCAAGCCCATGCTGGAACGCCTTGACAGGCGCTTCAGGGCGAAGTAGCTTCTGCTTTGACAGAGTTGGAGGGCGAAATGCCGACAGTGAAGAAGAATGGCCTCGTCTCGATAAAACAAATCAAAGGGAAATCGCACCTCTACACTTTCGACAATGTCTCCAGAGACCCCAAGGCTGAGAAACAAGTCGTGGACAAGATCATCCGGAAGGCGAAAAGTCTGAAGACGCAACTTCTGGTCAAGAACGGTTTCTAGGAGCGCACCCTCTCCGACCTCTTATAGAACAAGATCATCCAGGGCAGTTTGCGGTTATAGAGCGGACGGCGCGCGGGAGGATGATTGCGGCGGGAGACGGCGCATTCTCCCTGCGGAACTTCCCTGCGCCTGAGGGTGACGGCGCCTTTACGCCGCTGGGTTTTGGCGTGGGCAGCCTCACGGGCATGGTGCTGGGCCTGGAGAAGCTCTACGAGCTGGCGGGGCAGGACCTGGACCGCATCATCATCGTCCATGAAAACAAAACGTACGAAGGCAGCGGCGTCACCAAGATCGGCGGCGGCATGCGCGTGCGCAAGCTGGCGTAGCGCCCAAGCAGTCGGCTCCTCAAGGGCGTAATGTTCTCCTTGACGCTGCAAATGGAGGGCAATATGTTAGCGGAAGGAACACGGAAGAAGTGGATGCGATACAGGATCCTGATGCGTGCAGATGAAGACGGCGTTTTCACGGCCGAATGCCCCAGCCTGCCAGGATGCATTTCCCAGGGAGCTACCCGGGACCTTGCGCTTGAAAATATCCGTGATGCCATCAAGGGCTACCTCGAAAGCCTCAGCAAACACGGTGACCCCATCCCTCCATCTATCGATGAAGAAGTCGTTGAGGTAAATATCTGAGCAGACTTCCCCGTATCTCGGGGAAGGTGCTTGCTGCCGCACTCCAGAAAATCGGCTATGTAATTGATCACCAGCAGCAAAAGTCGAAATGGTCGGATGAGATGGGCAACGATGCAGTCTTTGATGCAAAGCAGATTATCACCGTATCTCCGCGCGAAAACCGGAAAGGCATGCGTCAAAGCCGGCGATGAAAGTCGGGCGAAGCCGTTTCAGAAGCTCTTTCGAGGATTCCTTGGACAGCTCGTAGGTCATGACGATGCCCTCAAGCAGATAAAAGAACGTTCGGGAGAACACCAAGAGCTGTTCGTCGTCTGCAGCAAGGGAAAGCGCGTCAGCAAGGACTGACTTGATTATGGCGAATATGGACAGCCGGAACTCGTTTATGCGGCTTCCTGGGGAAATCTCGTCCACGCGTGACGCTTCAACCTGCACCAGCACGCGCATCAGTGTCCGGTGTTCCAGGCCAAAGCTGACAAAGTTCAGGCCGACCTGCGAAAGCCGCTCCCGGTGCTCGATGTCCTGGTTGTCCCTGACCGTCTCCAGCGCATGCCGTAGCCTTTCCAGATGGGGCGCGGAGAGCTCGAACAGCAGGATCTCCTTGCTCGCAAAGTACTGGTAGATTGCGGTATGAGAGCACGCGGCCTCCACCGCGATCTGACGCATTGTAACGTCGTGGTAGCCCTTCTTGGAAAACAACTTGGACGCGGCTGTCAGAATCGCATCACGCGTTTCCTTGGAGCGTAGGGCGCTTCTTCTCACCGGCGCTTTGCCGCTTTCCATGTAGGTACGATCTCTCCTTTTTCAGGCCAGTTGCCAGCGCGGCGTCTTTCTCATATGCCGACTACAGTCACATCGGGCACCTGTAGGTATTCCGCGTATTGTTCGGCCGCGGCGCGTACACTGCTTCGTTCCTCAGCGGTCATTCGCCCGAATATGGCGAGCTCCAACGTCAGACTGGAGCGGCGCACGGTCTTCTTCCAGGTGCCGGCTATCCTACCCCCGAGGATAAGCACGTTATTGAACAACGGATTCCTGCGGCTGTCGAGATGGGTGGTATGCCGACGGTCAAACAAGCTGCCGCGGTCCGTGTAGGCCACTACGTATTCATCGTAATTCGGAAGCAAGTGGGCGTGGAGCTGAACGGAGGACGCCTTGGAGCGGTCCGTCCCGAACCAATATATCTGGCCATCAACGCGCTCATGATGGAGCATCTGTTTGACCGACTCCAAGCCAGCCAGCGCTTCACCTTTTGTGAGGCCGGACCACCAGCGGTAATCATCAACTGTTGCGGGGCCATGGCTTGTGAAATAGCGCCGGGCGAGCTCTGCCAGGGACGCCTCACGGTCCAGCGTTAGTGCGTGGGGCGCCCGCTCATCCAGAAGCGCGTACGTCTGCTGCTTGCCCCGCGGCGCGCCGCTGCATATGAGCCCTGAGGCTTCGGCGTGGATCAGAACATGTGAAACGCGGACGCCGTTTTGTACGTCAATCCCCTTCCGGGCCAGGCAGGCCGCAAGCTCGCTGCGGGTGAGCTGGTTGCCGCCTTCCAGCACTTTGAGAATGACACCATTCGCTTTTCCAAGCGCTCTTTTGTCAAGGTTGAATTGACGGAAGTAATGGCCTAGCGATTGGAGCAAACGGGGCCGCGCCAGGTCGGTCAACCAACGGATATCCTCCGCGGCCACCAGATGCCAGGTAGGCCGCATGACATGGGTACGCAAAATATCGCCATGATCGAACGCACCGGCAAAACCCGCCGCAGTCACCTGGTTGAGCCGCTGGCATACTGCCCAGGCAGCCCCGGAAAAATCCTGTGCCTGGACCGCGCAGAACGATCCTACCGCCTCACGCGGATCTGAAAAACGGCGCCCCTCAAGACGTTGGCTGGAGAGGCGTCGGGACAGAATGTCTTCAGGCTGCATGCGTGTCAAATCAAGACGATGATGCGCAATGGTCTTCCCGCTATTCAGCGGCACGCCTCAACCCTGGGCTTTTTACAGAGGTCCGCTTTTCCGCCAGATTCCGCGTTTCCTTCAGGTACGCTTGGAGCTGTTCTGCCGGGTTCATGACCGAAGAGTCTCCGTGGCACACCTCGAGCTGCCGTGGTCGTACCACCTCCAAAACAGAGCTGCTCCGAATGGCTTCCGCCATGTCGCCGGTAAATGGAGGGATGGGCCTTCGCAGCCTTCCCCTCCGCGAAGTGAAAAGGTCACCCGCAAGCATCACGCCGTCATCTTCATGCACATAGACAACGTGGCCGGGGGAGTGTCCCGGTGTCAGGAAGGGCCGAAGCCGTCCTACCCTGGCGGGCCTGCCGTCAGCGTCAAGATCGAGCGGAGTCGCGACACCCTTGGGTAGAAACTCCACTGCCTTGCGCCTCCTGAGATAGGGAAGCCGGCCCTCCATATACGGCATCTCTATCGGGTGCACCAGCACCGGAATGTCGTGACTCTTTTTCAGCAACGCGACGGCGCCGATATGGTCTGAGTGTCCGTGCGTCAGAAGTATTCTTTTCAATTTCCCTTTGCCGAGCCGATCCACGAATCGAAGAATGCCGCGCGCCATGGGTCCGATGCCGGCATCCACAAGTGTCACGCCGTCATCCTCTACAACGATCCAGACATGAATCGGAATTATGATCCATATTCCCAGACTGTAAATGTGTTCGGAAATCTTCCGGATTTTCATCTTACCCTCCTGCTTGTGTGAGGCACGGTCTGCAAGCTCCTAACCATGGTCATAAACTAACTATGGTTACCGCGCCAGTCAAGCTTCCCGTTTGGTCATCCCAAGGCGCCGGCGCGAAAAACGGTACAACGGGGACTGAGCGCGGCCGAGGCTTGCGCTGTTGGCAATAAAACCATGCTTTCCTCGTCTCCCTCTATGATAGGAGCACCCCCTTTGAAGAATGACAAGAAAACGCTCTCCAACATCGAGTTCAGCAAGGACGCGGCGAATTATGATCAGTCTCGACGATACTCCTCGCTGAGAGAAAGCTATCCCAAGATCGTCGCAGAAGCGCTCAGCCAACCGTTCAAGACGGTTCTGGACATTGGGTGTGGAACGGGTGCGCTGCTGATGATGATCCACGAGGGTAAGAAAGACGCCAAGCTTTTCGGAATTGACATTTCCAAAGAAATGATCAAGGTTGCCCAGGCAAAGCTTGGAGACGCCGCGGACCTCACGGTCTCCGACTCGGAGAAACTGCCCTTCAAGAGCGGTTCGTTTGATCTGGTCTTGTGCACGTTCAGCTTCCATCACCATCCAAACCCCACCATTGTTTTCAAGGAGATGCAGAGGGTTCTGTCTCCTCAGGGAAGGATCATGATGGCTGATCCTCTGGGGCCGACCCCTGTGATGCTGTTGATGAATATGCTGATCCCGTTCATGAATGATGGAACGGTCCACTATTACTCAAAGAAGGAAATGTTCAGGCTCGCGGACTCGGCCGGGTTGATCGTTTCCAAATGGGCCAAGCTGAATTGGCACGCCTACTTGATGGTTGCGAAAAACTTGACTTGAGACGATTGCTCTCCCAGGGTCCGGAACCCTGACACGTCGCGCGACGCGTCTATCGACGAGCAACGGCGGATTGCGTTAGGATGAGGCCGTCATGTCGCTAAAGGCCGTTGTCTTCTCGAAAACGCTCATTGTCAGGCAACCCATAGCCCAGTCCCTTGTCGCCCTGGATTTCCAGGTCATGGAGTGCAGCGAGCTTTCGGAGGCCGTGCTCGGGCTTGATTCTTCGCCTTCCCTTGTGGTCATGGACGCAGACGGGATGGCGCACGAATGGAGGGCGCTCGCGGCGGGCCTTTTCGCGCGCAGCCGCCCACCATCTCTTGTCCTTCTTGCCACCCGGTTCAACTTCAACGACGCACACGAGGCAGTGGCGCTCAAGGTGGCCGGGGTCATCGTGAAGCCTTTCCGAAAAGAGGAGCATACGCCGCGGCTCCTCGATCTTGCCCTTCGGCAGATGAAGCTCCGAGCGCGCCGCGCATCTCCGCGCTTTACGGTCCCTGAGAACACGGTTGCGGTTCTTAAAACGGGGGATCCGGGAAAAGAGGAGTCATTCGCTGTGCGGAACTTCGGCGAAAAGGGCGTGAAGGTTTCCGCGGAAACGAACGAGGCTCTCAGCGCTCTCACCCCGCGCGCTTTTTTGCCCATTGCGACTTTTTCAATCGGCGCCGTGGATGTAGAGGTCTCGGCGGACGTGGTACATCAGGGCGATGGGGCCGCCGGCATATTGTTCTCACGATTCTTCGACAGCCCCCAGAAGCTTCTTCGCGTCCTGGAGGAGCGCGCCGCGCGCGCGCTCGGCGGAAAGGTACGAAAAAGACGATGGTGATCTTTCTGGCTCTGTATCCCCTTGTCGTGGTGGCGGGGCTTTCGGCCCTGAATGCCGTGCTCCCTGTCGAGCTGGTCAGGGAGATCTCAGGGTCCGCGGCGCTCACGACGGCGCTCTCCGTGGTGACCCTGGGCGCAACTCTGGGAGCCTCCTGGCGCACGAGGGAGAACACTCTGCTGATGTGCGGCTGGCTTTTCCTCTTCTGCGGCTTGACGGTCCTCTTCATTGGATCGGCTGTCGACACGTTCTTGCCGGAAGGGGACTCCTGGATGGAGGAGCTGCTGTCGGTTATCGCGTTCTTTCCATTGCTGTTTTTTACGATCCTCATTTCATCCCCCGTACGGATCCTTGTCCTGCCGCGGCGCAGCCGGCTGATCTTCACCGGCACGGCAGTGTTGACGCTCCTCGTGGTCTTTGCCATCGTCTTTCTCCCCTGGCTGCTCGTCTCCGAGGGGCCCCGCGTTCACTCATCCACAAAGCACCTGCTGCGTCTTGTTCGGCCGCTGCTGGATACCATTCTGGTGGTGCCGCTTGCTTTCCTGGTCCTTGGGATTGGGCTTGCGCGGGGGAGCAGTCCCTACCTTCTCACCGGGATAGGACTTTTGCTTCTCATCCCCGAAGATATCATGGAGCACTATCAGCTCTTGCTCAGGCTTAATGCCCACGGAGCCGTCTCGGATCTCGTTTCTATTGCTTCTCGGTTATACCTCCTCAACGGCGCGCTGCTTGCCGCATTTCGCGCCAGCGCCCGCGCGGAGGAGCGCGCCGGTCGGCCAAGTCCATCAGACAGTTAGAGGTACAGCATTCCCGCCGTGGAATCCACCGCGGCGTTTTGCTGGGATCGTCGAGAAGTCCGTCATCGTACTCGGAGCCTCGCTCGTAGCTTTTTGCAGGACCATCCGGCCGCGCGGAGAATTCTGATTGCCTGATCGCCCGTTCGCGCTGCATATTCCCCTAGTCCATATGAAGTCTTATGAAGAGATAGTCGAGTTTCTACCACGGCGCACCCCACGGTGTGCAGTGCCTTGTGGCGTGGACCCACACAGGAGCTACAGATGACAGCTATCCAGAGGTGCATGCGTGTTTGCATGTCCGGGAGAAGACGCGCGGGGGCCCTTGCTGCAGTCGTCTGTCTCGGGATGGCCCTCATTGCCTGCCCGGTAGGCAGTGTTACAGGGCCGGGCAACGGCGGCACACCGCCCGGGACAACACCGGCCCTTGTTCCGGTGCCCGGCTCGCCGTTTGCTGCCGCTAGCTACCCCTTTTCCGTGACGGTGGACCCGACGGGCAAGTTCGTCTATGTCGCGGATCGTGGTAATGACAATGTGTTTCCCTACTCCCTTGGCTCGAACGGCGCACTGACAGTTAACGGCATTCCGTACGCCGCCGGTACGGCACCCTATTCTGTGACGGTGGATCCGACGGGCAAGTTCGTTTATGTCGCGAATAGCGGCAGCAACAATGTGTCTGCATACTCCCTTGGTTCGAACGGCGCACTCAGTGCGCTGACAGGCTCGCCGTTTGCCGCTGGTACCGTACCATATTCCGTGACGGTGGACCCGACGAGCCATTTCGTCTATGTCGCGAATAACGGTAGCAACAATGTGTCTGCCTACTCCGTTGGCTCGAACGGCGCGCTCACTGCGCTGACGGGCTCGCCGTATGCTGCCGGTACGACACCCAATTCCGTGACGGTGGACCCGACGGGCAAGTTCCTTTATGTCGCGAATGGCGGCAGTAGCAATGTGTCTGCCTACTCCGTTGGCTCGAACGGCGCGCTCACTGCGCTGACGGGCTCGCCGTATGCTGCCGGTACGACACCCTATTCTGTGGCGGTGGACCCGACGGGCAAGTTCGTCTATGTCGCGAATAGCGGCAGCAACAATGTGTCTGCCTACTCTCTTGGCTCAGACGGCGCACTCACGGAGCTGAAGAGTCTCGGCTCGCCGTTTGCCCGCTGGTGCGGCACCATTTTCTGTGGCGGTGGACCCGACGGGCAAGTTCGCCTATGTCGCGAATTACACTAGTGACAACGTGTCTGCTTACTCCCTTGGCTCGAACGGCGCACTCACAGAGCTGAAGAGTCTCGGCTCGCCGTTTGCCGCTGGTGGCGGTCCCATTTCCGTAACGGTGGACCCGACGGGCAAGTTCGTCTATGTCGCGAATTCTTTGGGTAGTAATGATGTGTCTGCCTACACGGTTCATTGATCGCGCACACGCCGCCACAATTGCGGGCTGGCCTGCATGCGGCGGCGCAAGCGATAGCATCACTTGGACCGACTCACCGCGTCTTCCTTGCGGTTTGGGTTCCCTTTTCCCGTGGTAATCAGCTTCCACAAGCTCCCGCTGACGTACGAGCCCCACGCGTTGGAGCAGACGCTGTAGCACTCATGCTGCGGAACGAGGCCCACGTGAGTGAAGTGCACTTCCGTCTTGTCACCCTTCCGAGAGATCTCGAAGACGACCTTCGTGCCTTTCCACTCGTCGCCCTTGTCTTCAACGAAATTGAAATAGTTGTCCAGGACAAGCCATTCGACCTTCTTTTCGGGAATCAGCTCCGTTATCCGCATCGTGCAGCGATGGACGTCCTGGTAGTGGTACCTGAACTCCGTCCCTTTCGTGTCGGTCATGCCTTCAATCTCTTCGGACCACCAGCCACGGACGTTCTTGATGGCATCGAAGACCTGCTTCGGAGACTGGTCCACGGTAAAGCTTGCCGTGTAGTCTTGCCCTGCCGTGACGTTGGAGGCGAAAGCGTCCGGTTGAGCCTTGCCCGTGGTGATCAACCTGCGCAGGTTGCCGCGGACGAGCGTGCTCCATGCAGTCGAGCAATCCCCATAGCACTGAAAGGCGGGGACCAGGCCTGCATGCGTGAAGTGTACCTCGGTCTTGTTGCCCTTCTGAGTGATCTCGAAGACGATGTCCGTGCCGACCCATTCGTCTGTCTTGTCAAAGCTCAGCTTCGCGTCCGTCACGTGCCAGACGACCTTCTTGCCTGGAACGAGCTCTGCAACCTTCTGCCGTGAAAAGTGCTCTTCGCCATAGCGGTATGTGAACTCCGCGCCGACCTTGTCGACGCTGCCGAAGATATCTCCCGACCACCACCCGCGGACATTATTGATCGCGTCGAAGACATCTTTCGGTGACTGGTCTACCGAAAGGGTTGCCGTGAAATCTTTTCCTGCCATACTCCTGCTCCTTCCAAACCCACCCGGGCACCGTGAGGCCGGCCAGGCAGACGCGCAGCCACGTGGGCGGGGCCGGCCTTGATATCACCGCCCGTTCGCGCCTGATCGTGCCTCTGCGGGCTGCCCCGCGGGATTCCCGGTCTCCGCCTGCTGCCGCACGCGCTCCAACGTGTGCTTCCAGCCAAGCGTGATGTTGTCTTTGTGGGTGGGCCCTGCCGCGGCAACGTCCTCCCCCTCCATCACGAACCCGAACGCCGTGTGACGTAGCGTGATCAGCGTGCCCTCGGGGATCTCAGTGAGCCGGTACTGAAGATTGGAGAACAGCGGTGATGAGGCGAACAGCGGTCCCGAGATCTCCAGGAGCGTGGGCCGCTTGATGGCCTGCACGTTTCCCCAGAAGTGGCCGTTGTGATTGCCCAGGTCGCGGAACAAGCGGCCGCCCGGCCACGGCTCCAGCACCATCTGCAGATTCCGCCCCTCCGGCGTCTCGTTCTGCGGACCGACCTGCTCCAGCAGCGCCGCGAACGTCGTCTCCAGGGAGGCGTGCACGCGCATCTCGAGCTTGATGGAAAGCGTAAGGTCCTCAATGGACTTGAGAGACATGGAAACCCTCCTCATGAGGATCGTGGTGGCGATGACGGCTCATGCCGTTCGCTGGCCTCCGCGACCTCTTTGATACTGACAAGCTGGTGCTGCCAGTAGCGTTCGAACGTTGCCGCCCAGTCACGGAGCGGCTTGATGTTGTTGGCGTTTGTCTGGTACAGGCGCGTCCTTCCGGCGCGCGGGTGCGCACCAGGTCCACGTCCCGCAGAACGCGCAGGTGCTTGGACACCGAGGGCTGGGACAACTGAAGAGCCTGGGCGATGGCGCTCACCGACCGCTCGCGTTGCGCCAGGTAGCTCAGGATCTGCCGGCGCCTCGGCTCGGCGACAGCGTTGAAGATGTCCGACGTGGTTGCAGCCCGCGACACGACATTAATATATATACCGATATGGGAATATGTCAAGCGACGCCGACCTGGACGTGACCGACGGCGGTGGCGCAGTCTGCCGAGGGGAAGGCGACGTTCTGCCGGTCCATCTCACCACGGGCACCCGGATTCCCCAGCATGCTGGAGATCCTTTCCGCCCGTCCTTCCTGATATCATCATGTTCATTGGACATCCAATAGCTGATCCAGCCGCTCTGCGGCAGTACGTGGTGTCTTTCAGCCTGCTTTTCGGCGACGAGTGCAGACCGAACAAATCCCACACCGCCGAAGCGGTGTGGGTAAGTTTCCACTCCATCCCAGGATTACCAAGGCGTTGGTCCGTTGAGGTCCTGAAAGGACCCTGAGGGGCCATCATTTGCAATGAGCGCCAACCTCACAGCTGCTACCGCACCCTGCTCGGGAGTGAGATTCCCTCGATGCTGATTCAGGTCAGTGGAAACATAGCCGGGGCTGACCGCGTTGATCTTTATTGGTGTTCCACGCAGCTCCTTCGCGTATTCGAGCGTTATCGAGTTGACGGCGGCTTTTGAAGAGTTGTAGGCAAGCAACATGAGATTCGCATATGGGGATGTCGGATCCGCGGCAAATGCAAGCGATCCCATCGTGCTGGACAAGTTGACAATGCGACCCGTGCTCGATCGCCTAAGAAGAGGAAGCATGGCATTCGTAACAGCAACCACTCCAAAAACGTTGGTCTCAAACGTTTCCCTCACCGCCTGCACGGCGGTGTCGCTTGGCTTTTGGCCACGCTCACGTGAAATGCCTGCGTTGTTGACCAGAATATCGAGTCGGCCATAAGCGTCGGTGATCTCTTTCACCGCACTGCGTATGGAAGCCTCATCCGTGACGTCGATCACAATCTCTCGCGCCTCCACACCGTCCTCTCGCAACTTGCGAGCTGCCTCCTTTCCACGCTCCGCACTCCGGGCTCCAACCAGTACGATGATCCCCTGCCGGCCAAGTTGGCGAGCTATCTCAAAACCAATGCCTTTGTTCGCACCAGTGACAAGAGCAGTTTTCCGTCGATCCGATTGCGTCATTTCTCCTCCTTCGGTTGCCGAGTATGACCTGAGGAATATACAAAACAATGTTTCTAAGGGCAACATTGTTTCTCTGAGAAACATCAGATCTCTTGCAAGGGCTGCAAGCTCCCTATATACTCTTTCAAGGGCTGAAGTGTCAGAACGTGGTCAGCAATACCGCAAAGCGTACCATCACGGGGACCTGAAAAATGCCCTGCTTCAGGCAGGGAGGGAGGTTCTCTCTCTCGAAGGGGTCCATGGATTTGATCTTCGAACGGTTGCTCGCAAAGCCGGTGTCAGCCATGCTGCACCGTACCGACACTTTGCGGACAAAGAGGCTTTGATCGACGCGATTGTGAAGTTGGGATTCGAGGAACTTTCAAGCAGGCTTGCCGATAGAATAGAAAAGGCTGGACACAGCACACCGGAGAAGCTGGGAGCGGTGGCGCTGGAATACGTCCGGTTCGCGGAGCAAGATCCGGGGCTCTTGCGTGAGATGTTTTCTGGACGCAGCTCACAGAATCAAGACAAAGAGGTCTATGTCGCGTCGAAGGCAGTGTACCGAGTCTACAGGGATGTCATCCGCACCGGCCAGGAAGTCGGCGAGATCAGGAGTGGAGATGCGAATGCATTCGCGGGAGTTCTTTGGTCACTCATGCACGGATTGGCCATGCTGATCATCGACCATCAGGTGACTCCATACGCCGAGGGAAGGCGCGGTATCGAACGGTTCGTGAACTACAGCATCCACACGCTTCTCAATGGAATGACAGGATAATTCTGCGGCACTCACCGCCACGATGTCCTCCCCATGTTCGTCGGCATGGGACCGTGTCACGGTAGGATGATGTGCGAACCATCAAGTTCCTGAAGACCGTGCTTGAGCATTGGCCCATCACCACGGGATATTTACGTTTTCCCAGCGTGTAAATGTACCTGTTGGGCCATCCGGGCCGAGGAGCGCAACGCGCACCACCTCGCGTGAGCCATCCTCGACAGACTCCCTGCCCTCGTATCCGTTGAGGTTCGTCTTGGTGAAGGCCGGGGAGACTAAGTTGACCTTGATCCCGGTCGACTCCAGCTCGATCATCATGGCGAGCGTCATGGCGTTGAGAGCCGCCTTGGACGCAGGGTAAACAGGACCGAAGGACTTGTGGTAGGGGGAGGCCGGGTTCGCGTTATCCGTCAGCGAGCCAACGCCGCTCGACACGTTGACGATGCGGGCGTCCGACGACTCACGCAGGAGCGGCAGCATCGCCTGGTAAACGGCCAGCACGCCGAACACGTTGGTATCCCACACCGCGCGCACTTCATCGAGGGACACGTTGCTCGGGCGGGTCAACGTGGCGTACTCCGCGATGGACATGCCCGGCAGCTTGCTCGTATTTGAGATGGCCGCGTTGTTGACGAGGAGGTCGAGGCGGCCGAGCTCCTTGCGGATGCGCTCCGCCGCGGCGGCGATCGAAGCCCGATCCGTCACGTCGAGCTGGAGCGCGATGGCGTCCGGCCCAACCTTCTTGGCCGCAGCCTCGCCACGCTCGAAATTGCGCGACCCGACGAGCACAGTGAGACCGTGCGCAACGAGCTCCTTTGCGACCTGAAGACCGACTCCTTGATTAGCCCCGGTGACCAGGGCGACGCGCTTATCCTGCATGGCATCTCCTTCTTTGCATCGATGTGTGGTCAGCTCCGCTTCGCTGTGCTACATTGAAGCTAAGAGGAACCACATTCCAATTGTATCGGAACGATGTTCCGTTTATCTTTGTAATATATGGAACATAGTTCCGATTGTCAAAGGGAAAGTTAGTGAAAGACGAACTGGAAGACCAAGGTGATGTCTTGGATCCTCGGGGCCACAGAGATGGGCGAGTGCGCATCGACGCGCAGCGCAACATCGACGCGTTGCTCCAGGCGGCTATCGAGGTGTTCTCGACCTCTGGAGTGGACGCTCCAGTGCGAGAGATCGTCGAGAAGGCCGGAGTCGGCATCGGCACCTTCTATCGCCACTTTCCGCAGCGCGCCGATCTCGTCGCGGCCGTCTTCCGTCACGAAATCGATGCCTGCGCGGACGCCGCTCCTATCCTGGCCGCCGAGCACAAGCCTGGCGAGGCACTTGCGAAATGGATGCAGCGATATGCAGCCTTTCTTGGAACCAAACGCGGGCTGGCTTCCGCCCTGCACTCGGGAAACCCAGCCTTCGACCCGTTGCCCGCGTACTTCCAACAACGACTCCAACCCGCACTTCAGACACTTCTTGCGTCCGCGGTAGCCGCTGGCGAAGTCCGCACCGATTTCACCGCCGAGGATCTTCTGAATGCGGTGGCAAGCTTGTGCATGAGAGCTTACGATCGCGGACCCGACCATGCTCGGCGCATGGTCGCACTGCTCGTTGATGGGCTCCGCTACGGCAAGAGCCAACCGGAGGACTTATCTTCATTGTCCTCATGAACACGCGCCGGAATCTCGAGAGGCGATAAAGCTTCGGATGGAGCCCCTACCGCGGGGCGCCTCTCATCGGCGCCGGCTGCAGCATGCCGACGCGGTTGCCCTCGGTGTCCACGAATGCCGCGTACAGCCCGACGCCGGGGATATCGTCCGGCTCCCCCGGCTTCTGGCCGCCGAGCACCTTGCCGCCAGCCGCCGCGACCTTCTTCATGGCGTCGTGGATGTTGTCCACCGCGATCACCACGCTGGTCCCCTGGTCTTCCCGTGTGCGCTCGAAGAAGCCGCCGTTGATCCTGCCCGCCTCCCTGGGAAAACCGTTTTCCGAGGTGTCGGTGGTCTGTACC
Organism: uncultured Spirochaetota bacterium; assembly: GCA_963845535.1. Lineage (GTDB taxonomy): Bacteria > Spirochaetota > Spirochaetia > SZUA-6 > Fen-1364 > Fen-1364. Next base: position 19,516 of record CAWJSK010000005.1, on the reverse strand, counting down.
GTGATGTAGTTGCCCATCTCGGGCCCCAGTTGCGTCGTCTTCCAGCCGAACGCACCCGAGTAGAACTTCGCCATCCGCGCGCGGTCTCGCGCTCCCATCTCGAAATGGACCACGGGATTCATCGCCATCGCCTGGTTCTCCTTCTTCCTTCGAAGATAGCCACGGCAACTCCGTGGCGACCACTGTCGAGCTACGGTGCCTCTGGAGGCGCCTTGCGCAGGATGGCGATCGCAACGGTGCGGCACTGCTCCTCCACTATCGCGTGCACGCTCTTGGCCGTGCCCAGGTGGTGGGAAAGCGCCGCAACATCGAGGTAGTCCCGCGTTGCATTCCGTTCGACAACCAGGAAGGTCTTGATCCGAAGCATCTCTTCTATCGTGGGCACCTTGAGCTCTCGCCCCCCGGGCGCCTTGATCGAGGTCGTCTCAAGCGGCGCCGACCTCCTTTGATTCCTCAGGCCGGCGTCGATGCCATCGATTTCGCCAAGGACCAGCTTTCCGCGTATGCGGCGCTGGATCGCGCTCGGCACCTTTGCCTGGAGGATGGCCGCGTGTGCCAGCAGCTTCTCCCAATCGTAGGACGAAGGGGCCTTACGCATGGCTGATGTCTCTTCTCTTCGATTTCAGGGCGCCGGAGAGCAGCGTCAAAAATGCACGCACGCGCGAGTCTGATCTATCCGCTCCTGACAGAACTTCGCGCGCCCGGCGGGCTACACGGCCAGTGGCGTCCCGCTGCATTGCCTGCACCAGTCCGCGCCACGAGTTGATGTCTCCGCGTACGACGATGTCCTCTATCGCCGCCTTGGTAAGGTCCCGGGCCGCAGCCTCGGTGAGATGCCGGTGGCGCGCGAGGGGCCTTTCAAGAGTCAGTGGCCGCGCTTCAAGCACCAGGCCAACCGCCGCGCAGATGCGGGCCACCTTGCTGTAACCCAGTTCCGTGAGCTTCCCCGCCTCCAAAGCGGCGAGAGTCGATCTGCCGACCTGAGCCTCCGTGGCAAGCGCCTGCAGCGTGACGCCCCGGGCGCGTCGCCTCTCCGCGACGAGGATGCCGACACCGTGCAGGTTCATGAGTCCAGTATACTGGACTCATGCGCAAGAGTCCAGTATATGAGACTCGTTGGCGGAAGGCGGACTTAGCCTGCGTCTCCTGAGCGTGCACGAACCGGCTGGTCTCCTTGATATTGAAGCGCGCGGGCCATATTCTGAGCGCGCCGGGAGGATTCCATGCCTGAGACTCGCGTGATCATCGACCTTTCCAATCGCCACATCCACCTCAGTGCCGAAGATCTTGTTGCTCTCTTCGGCCCGGGCTACAGTCTCACCAGAACCAAAGCGCTGCTGCAGCCCGGGCAGTTCGCGGCCGCGGAAACGGTGGCCATTGTCGGTCCCAAGGGCAGGCTGGAGGGCGTACGCATCCTCGGCCCTACCCGTCCCGAGACGCAATGCGAGGTTCTGGCAAGTGATGTCTTCAAGCTTGGAGTGACGGAATGCCCGATCAAGGAATCTGGCCATCTGGACGGTTCGCTTCCGTTCCAGGTGGTCGGCCCGGCCGGTACAATCGCAAAGACCCGAGGGCTCATCATTGCGCAACGACACATACATTTCGACCCGGAGAACGCCAGACGCTTCGAGGTCTCCGACAGGCAGATAGTCTCCCTGAAAGTCAGCGGTGATCGCGCTCTTGTGTTTGAGAACGTAGTGTGCAGAGTCGGTCCCGCTCATTTTCTGGAATGCCACCTCGATTTCGACGAAGGCAACGCTGCCGGCATCCGAAGCGGGACCTATGGGTGGATTGTGAAATAGCTTCCGCAGGCGGCAACCACCAGGATATGACGATGCCGCATTCGCACTGCGAACTGATCCGTCGTATACTGGGACGTGACCCTCGATTCACCATTCGAAGTTTTCCTTCAACGCGTAAGCGCCCGGCTTGACCCTGCGGAACGGGAGAAGGTGCCAGCCGCTAAAGGCGGTATGATCCACGCGGCGGTCACGCTCTTCCTTCGTCCAGCAGGTGGGGACGCCGGCACCGATGCAGCAGCTGATGCCACCGAGATCCTGTTCATCAAGCGCGCGGTACGGGCCGGGGACCCATGGTCAGGGCATCTGGCATTTCCCGGAGGTCGGGCAGAGAAACGGGACGCCACGCTGCTGGATGTCGCCATGCGAGAAGCCGCGGAGGAAGTGGGAATTGATGCCCGCCAAGGCGGCAGGCTGCTCGGCAGATTGCCAACCGTCCGCCCCCTGAGCGCCCGCATTCCTTCCATTACAGTGACGCCATTCGTGGCCCTCGCGCCGCCGGGAGCCTCCCCTCGCCCTCAGCCGGAAGAGGTCGAGGAAGCTTTCTGGATGCCCCTTGGGGCACTCCGAGGAAGCGGGCGCTCCGTTGCGGTGAAATGGGAAACCAGGGACGGCACTCGGGAATTGCCTGCCTTCCCTTCTCCCAAAGGCCCGATCTGGGGCATCACGGAACGGATCCTCTCTCAATTCCTCGCGCTGACTGAGTGATGCCCGGTGTCGGCCGTGACACCCAGCGCCACTCGATGTCCCCGCACCACGTGGCGGGGGGACCGGCGGGCGCTTTCGAGCTGCGTTATCTGGAAATCCTGCATCGCCTTGAATGCATCCAGAAGCCTGCTTTTGTCCGGGTAGATGTCCAGGCCGCCCGCCTCCAACGCCAGGAGGAGCTCATGCGTGGCCTCGATGGTGGAAAGGCACCAGGGGGAAGGCTGACGCTTGATACGGAAGCGGCTCGGTGAGGCGGGGCTGATCCCGAGCCGGGGCAGGCGCATGAGGGACGGGCTTTGCCGGGCGATGGTTCGGGAGCAGTGCCAGGTCGCATCGATAAGAAAGACAACGAGCCTGCGACGGCCCGCCGAAGATGCAAGAAGGTCCCCGCGCCCCACGTCCATTGCGTCCTCTCCTGGGTAGAGCAGCACAGGATAGTTGGATGGGTCGTCGATCAACGAACGGAACCTGGCGTCATCGTCAAAATTGATTCCCTGGATGATCTCACTGTTGGCCAGGTTCAGGCACGTGAGCCTTCCCGTGGTGCATTTCTGACGCCGAAACTCCTTGGGGTGCATGAGGAGGATGATCCGCGTCCGCGTCTGCATAGGGGGCTCGGTGGGGCACAGGCAGCATGAGGCTGGACGCCAGCAGCGGTAACAGGTTTCTCTTGTCACGGTGCTTCTGTATAGCATGCCTGCCCGAAATACGGTACAGTGCGCAACTCGAATGGTGAACCTTTCCAACATCCGCGTCGCCTTCGGCGAGCGCGTCATTTTCGACAACGAAAACCTTCTCCTGCGCCCCGGAGACAGGGTTGGCCTGGTGGGGCCCAACGGCGCGGGCAAGACCACGCTGTTCAAGGTGATCTGCGGGGAGGAAGCCCCTGATGCGGGCACCGTCTCCATGGACCCCGGCACGGTAGTGGGCTATTTCTCCCAGGACGTCGGGGAGATGAGCGGCGGGAGCGCGCTCCAGGAAGTGCTGGCAGGGGCAGGCCGCGTGTACGAGGTGGGCAGGGAGATGGCGGAGCTCGAGCACCGCATGTCGGATGCCAAAGGCCCCGGGCTCACGGACGCGGAGATGAACCGCTACGGCGAGCTTCAGACCGAGTTCCAGCACAGAAACGGTTACGAGCTGGAGAACCGCGCTGAAGCCATCCTCACCGGCCTGGGCATTGGGATGGATCGCTTCCACCTGCCGGTGGAGAGCTTCAGCGGGGGATGGAAGATGCGCATTGCTCTGGCGCGCATTCTCCTTCTCTCACCCAACGTTCTCCTCATGGACGAGCCAACCAACCACCTTGATCTTGAATCCATCATGTGGCTGGAGGAGTGGCTCTCCACGTTTAAAGGGGACCTGCTCATGACGAGCCATGACAGAGAGTTCATGACCCGCATATGCACACGGACGGTGGAGGTGGATAGCGGTGCCATCACCACGTATTCCGGAGACTACGACTTCTACGTGCAGGAGCGCGCCCTGCGCCGGGAGCAGCTCATTGCGTCCCGGAAACGGCAGGCCGCAATGCTCGCCAAGGAGGAGCGCTTCATCTCCCGCTTCGGGGCGCAGGCCTCTCACGCCGCGCAAGTGCAGTCACGAGTGAAGACCATCGAGAAGATCGAGCGCATTGTCATTCCTCCAGACCCCAAGGAGATGAGGGTGAGGTTCGCGCCTGTAGGACGCAGTGGCGATGTAGTGGTGAAGCTGGAGGGCCTGGCAAAGACATGGGAGGCGGAGGAGGCGGCACCTGTGCCGGTGTTCCACGGGATTACGGGCGTGGTCAAAAGGCTGGACAAGATTGCGCTCACCGGCGTCAACGGCGCGGGGAAGTCCACGCTTCTGAAGATCATTACCGGACAGGTTCCCGCAAGCGGCGGCTCATGCGCCTTGGGCGCGGGCGTGAAGGTTGGCTACTTCAGCCAGTACTCGAGTGACGTCCTTGTCTCCAGCCGCACAGTATTCCGGGAAGTTGAAGAGCGCATACCGTTGGCCACTGAAGGAACCATCAAGAACATCCTGGGCGCCTTCCAGTTCCATGGGGATGACGTTGAGAAGAAGGTGGCCGTGCTTTCAGGCGGAGAGAAAAGCCGGGTGATGCTTGCCTGCATCCTTGCCCTGCCGGTCAACTTCCTGGTCCTGGACGAACCCACCAACCACCTGGATATCGCAAGCCGTGAAGTGCTGCTGGAAGCGCTCCAGCGGTTTGATGGCACGCTGATGATCGTAAGCCATGACAGGTACTTCCTGCGGCATCTCACCAACCGGGTCTTCGAGATCAAGCGCGGCAGGCTGCATGTGTACGAGGGCGGCTACGGGGAGTTCTTGTTGAAAAACGTCGCCGGGACCTCGTGAAAAGTTTCCGCGTGAAAAGTTCTTGACGGAACGGCACCTTACCGATACCATGGTCACATGTCCATAGTCACAAGAAACGATGGAAAGAAGATACCGGCCGGGCAATTCAAAGCCCGTTGCCTTTCATTGATTGACGAGGTAAGCCGGACTCATCAGGTCATCATCATCACGAAGCGCGGTAAACCGGTGGCTCGGCTCGTCCCTCTGGAGGTGGAGAAGCCACGGAGCTTGTACGGGTTTTTCGCGGGGCATGTGATGGAGGAAGGTGACATCGTGAGCCCCACAGGTGAAGCATGGGCGGCAGAGCGTGGATAGACCCGTGCTCCTGGACACCCATGTCTGGGTGTGGCTGATGGAAGGCCGCGCGGGCGTCAGCCCCGAGGCGGTGAAGCTCATGGAGCAGGCCGGGGAGGAATCGTTTCTGCGGGTAAGCGTAATCTCCGCATGGGAAGTTGGCATGCTGGAGGCCAGGGGAAGGATCCGTTTCGACATCCCTTGTGAGGAATGGGTGGAGCACGCCTTCGGCCTGCCGGGGCTGTCCTTGATGCCTCTTACGCCTTCCATCTGCGTTCGAAGTTCCCGACTTCCGGGCCTGTTCCACGGAGACCCCGCTGATCGGCTCATCGTGGCCACCGCCAGAGAGCTGGGCGCGGTGCTGCTGACACGGGACCTGCCTATCCTTCAGTACGCCGCCCTGGGCCATTTGCGGGCGCTGGCGGCATAAGACCACACGTCCGCTTCCTTCGTGGCGGAACCTCTCCTGTGTTTACGCTGGAATCTTCGGTATTTTTGAGCCTGCACGGAGGTTGCTGCGTCATGGAAGATTCGTGCTGTCGGACGAAGGACCGGAAAATCCCCAACATCCTTACCAACAATCTGCTCCGCCACATCTTCTCACCGCCCGAGCGGCTGGTGGGGAAGTACGTCCAGCCGGGAGAGCGCGCGGCGGACCTTGGCTGCGGAGCCGGCTTCCATACGCTTCCCATGGCGCGCATTGTCGGAGCGGAGGGAAGTGTCTACGCGGTAGACTTCGACCCAAAGGCCATTGCCCAGTTGGAGAGGCGGGCAATGAGCAAAGGATATCACCGCATCATCAAAGCGCGCGCGGCATCAGCCGGGGCCATCGACTTCATTGAGAGCCAGTCCATCCACTTCGTTCTGGCGGAGGGTCTTCTCTGCTGCATGACGGATCACGCCGGGGCAATCCGCCAGATCAGGAGGATTCTGCGCCCCGCGGGGCGCGCGTACCTGAGCGTCATCAAGCTTTTCCGGGCAGATGATCCCCGCGCTGTCTCGAAGGAGACGTGGACGCAGCTCCTTTCAGGCTTCCGCTTGCTGGATAGCGGTGAAGGTTTGCTGACGCGTTGGGCTCTTGTAGGACCAGGCGAAGGGGACCCATCAGCCGAGCCGCTTTTCGAAAAGCCCGTCCGCGCCGGCTCGCCGGCTCCCGATAGCCACTGCTCCTATGCGGCTCCCTCGCCGTGATGGTCATGGCGCTGCCCGCTCACTCCGCGGTGGCTTTCCCTCCGCGTGCGTCGATAACCGCCCGGCGCCATCCCCATCTCACGCTTGAAGGCGGTGCTGAAAGCAGCTTCAGACCCGTAGCCTGTGCGCGTTGCAATCTCTTCTAGTGTCGCCTCAGTGCGTTCCAGGAGGTCCCCGGCTACCATCATTCGGTGGCTCGTGAGGTACGCCAAGGGAGCCACGCCCGCAACCTCGGCAAAGCGCAGAGAGAATTTTGTGCGCGACATGCCCGCCGTGGCCGCCATGTCGGCCACGGTCCATGGGCGCTCAGGATTACGATGAAGTGCCTCCGTGACGGCGTGCAGATCCTTGTCGAACATCAGGGCAAGGGGGTGGCGTTGGCAGGATCCTCCTTCCCTTTGATGTTCCTCCATGTTGTATCTCAGGACCTGGATGAACATGAGCTTCAGCAGCCCGGAGCAGGCGGCGCGTGAGCCAGGCTCAGAAGACCTTCCTTCGCGGCAAAGCATCTTGAGGACGAGCGAAAAAGTGCCCACGTTATCATCGTTTTCAGCCCTGACATGAACCACCCTGTCCATGGCCGAAAGGAGCGGCGGCGCAAACGGGCTGTCGAAGATGAGCTCACCGGCAAGGAGCGTGGTCTCTGGGCCGTTTTTCCCGAGGAGCAGCGTCTTTCCCTCTGCTCCCTGGCCCGACTCCAAAGCAAGACTGGAAAACGGGACGACGGCGCTTTCAGGGATGTCGCGCAAAACGTGCGTATCCCCGAGCGGAAGCATCACCATGTCCCCCGCATTCAGATTGAGCTGTACGCCTGCGCCCGGCAGCTCAAGATGGCAGGCGCCCCTGGATACGACATAGAACGGGGACGCTTCCTCACGGGCTGGAAACTCGATTCCCCAGGGCCCGTGCAGGACCGCGTTGTAGCCCCGGCCGCCGCGCAGGCGAAGGGTCTCCAGAAGGTCTGACAGTATGTCCATATCTTCCTTCACAGATCGTTCAGGACTCCTGAACGATAAAACACAAATAAAGCGTAATCTATTATTCTCCATTCGGCAAACAGTGATCATCCTTGAGGCATGAACATTTTATTCCAAGGAGTAACTCATGATTGCCGCTGACAATGAGACCATTTCCCCGGTTTCCCAGCTCGATGACGCGGCCCTTGACCTGCTGTTCAGAGAGGCTCGCAGCTTTTCGTTCTGGCAGCCGCGTCCTATCGAAGAGTCTCAGATCCGCAAGCTCTACGATCTGGTGAAATTTGGTCCCACGAGCGCGAACACTTCGCCGGCACGCTTCGTCTTTGTGACCAGTGATGAGGCCAAGGCGCGGCTCGTGCCGCTCATGCCGGAGATGAATCGGGAAAAGACAAGGACTGCGCCCGTTGTCGTTCTTATTGCATACGACCTTCAGTTCTTTGAGAAGCTGGACAAGCTCATGCCCCACCGCGACTACAAGCCGTGGTTCACGGGCAATCCGGCGTACGCCCAGAAAACAGCCATGCAAAGCGGCACCCTCCAGGGCGCGTACCTCATGCTTGCCGCGCGCTCCCTGGGCCTGGACTGCGGACCCATGCTGGGGAACGATGACCAGATCAACGCCGAGTTTTTCCCTGACAGCTCCTGGCGCCTGAACTTCGTCTGCGCCTTGGGCTACGGCGTAAAGGAAAAGCTCTTCCCTCGCCTGCCCCGCCTTGACTTCGACGAGGCTGCGCAGATCCTCTGAGAATACGATGCCCCGGCGCACTCAAGAACCGGGGCGTTTTTCCGAAGCGCAGCCATATTGACGATGTTAAAGTAACGCTGTTAATATTATGGGCGATGACAAGAGCCGCCAATATCGACCTGCCAGCGAGGATCCTCGCGGAAGCGGAAAGGATCGTCGTCACTGAAGGCTACCAGGGGATCAACATGCGACGTCTGGCAAACACCGTCGGAGTGAGCGCAACGGCGATCTATCATTACTTCGAGAGCAAGGAAGCCATGCTCTGGAAGCTGAGGATCAGGGTTGCGGAGAAGCTGAATGACAGAATCCGCGCAATCGACTCCCGCCTTTCTCCGCACGAGTATCTCGGGGAGCTGGGCATGCACTACCTGGGCTTTGCGCTGGAGAACCCTAACCTGTACCGGCTGCTGTTCGAGTCCCCTTTTGCGGATCACCTGAAAGCTGAGGATCATCCCGTTCTGTACTTCACCTACCTCGCGGCCAGAGGCGCGCTGGAGAAGGCGGTCACGGACGTCGCGTCTGCGCTGGGGGCACCCGCGGGAGGCGCCGCCGCACCTGCCGCTTCCGCGCCTGGGACGCCCGCGGCGGGCGCCGCCGCACCTGGGGCACCCGCGCAGGGGGCTCCCGCCAGGCCTGATCCCCGACACGAAGCCATGATGGGGTGGATGATGCTGCACGGGTTCTGCTCACTCATGATTTCTGGCATGCTTCCCCCCGCCGAAGGCATGACCAGGGAGTCACTGAAGGATCTATTCATGCACTACTACGCAGGGGGCGGGCCGAAGCATTGAGCGGACGGGAATAATCGCAAAAAACCTCTTGCCAACGTGTTGACAAGATAAGTTAACGGTGTTAAAGTAACTGTGTAAAGTCAAGGGCCGCTTTGCAGATGCTGGTGACAAGGCCAGCCAGTGGTACAAGGCTGGACGCAGCCAGACATTGAAAAAACGAGGAAAGTGCAAAGAAACTTTACACTTTTTGCGTTTTTTGTAGGGTTGAGCGCCAGCTACTCCAGACAAAGGCCGCTTTGCGTCGCGCAGTGCGCAAGGGCAGCGCGGCCTTCATCGTTGCCTTGGAGATTCGACTTGTCGGGACCCCTTTTTGCCGTAGCACTTAACAGGAGGAGAATCATGAAGATCGTGGTCCTGAATGGCAGCCCCAAAGGGGATGTGAGCGTGACTCGCCAGTACGTCCTCTTTCTGGAAAAGGCTTTCCCGCAACATCAGTTCGTCGTGCTGCCCGTGGCGCAGCAGTCCAGGAAGCTGGAGCGCGACCCTGCGGCGTTCGACGCCGTCATCCAGGAGGTGCGCTCCGCGGATGGGGTGATCTGGGCGTTCCCGCTATACATCCTGCTCGTTTGCTCGCAGTACAAGCGATTCATCGAGCTCATCACGGAGCGCGGCGCGCAGTCCGCCTTCAACGGCAAGCATGCCGTGACGCTTTCCACCTCCATCAACTACTACGATTCCAACGCGCACACCTACATGCGATCCGTGGTTGAGGACCTCGGGATGAGGTTCGTCGGGATCCATTCCGCGAACATGCATGACCTGATGAAGCCCGAGGAGCGGCGCCGTTTGCGCCTTTTTGCGGAGGACTTCTTTGCATCCATTGAGCGCGGACTGGAGTTCCCGAGGCTCTCGGCGGCGCTGCCCGCCGAGCGCTCCAAGCCGTATCTGTCCGCCTCCCCTGCCGCGGCCGCAGCCACGCACGGCCGCAAGATCGTGATCCTCACGGACGCTCGGCCCGAAGCGCAGCCCAGCCAGGAAAGCCTTCGGGCGATGACGGCTCGACTCGTCTCTGCCTGGGGAAGTGACGTACGTGTGGTGAACCTTCAGGACCTCGACATCAAGGGCGGCTGCCAGGGATGCTTGCGCTGCGGCGCGGCGTATCAGTGCGCGTACACCGGGAAGGACGGCTTCATCGACTTCTACAACTCCGTCCTGGTGCCGGCTGACATCATCGTTTTTGCCGGAGCCCTGGTGGCGCGGCAGCTCTCGTGGAAGTGGCGGGAGTTCTTCGACAGAAGCTTCTTCAACACGCACACGCCTTCCCTGGTAGGCAAGCAATTCGCGTTCGTCGTGTCAGGACCGCTCAGCCTGCTGCCTGAGCTCCGCCAGACCTACGAGGCGTGGACAGAGCTGCAGCAGTCCAACCTCGTGGCTTTCCTGTCGGATGAGACGGCGGAACCGCGTGTCATGGACGCAGCGCTGGACCAGCTTGCCGAGCGCATGGTCAGGTTCTCGGAAGCGGCGTACATCAGGCCGCGAACGTTCCTGGGCGTAGCGGGCATGAAGATCTTCCGTGACGACATCTGGTCAAGCCTCAAGGTGGTCTTCCGCGCGGACCACAAGGCGTACAAGCGGCTGGGCTTCTACGACTTCCCCCAGCGCAGGGTCGGATGGCGGATCCTGGTGGGCCTGGCGTGGTTCATCACGGGTCTTCCCGGGATCAAGGGAAAGTTCCGTTCGATGCTCAGGGCCCAGATGATCGTCCCCATGCGCCGCGCCGCGCTGAAGGGTGCCGCCTGAACCCGGCAGCGGGTTCGGGCGGCGCGGCCTGACGCGGCCTGGCGCCGCCCGGCGCCGCCAAAAGGCGCGTTGTCATTCGCGGGCAGGACGGCTATAGTGCCGCCCGTGAACATCCTGTCTCTGGACGGCGTAAGCAAGACCCTGGTGGACGCGCCCCTGTTCGAGCAGGTGACCCTGGGGATTGATGCCGGCGACAAGATAGGGTTCATCGGAAGGAATGGCGCGGGGAAATCCACCTTCCTGAGGATCCTGACCGGCGAGCTCCCCGCGGACGCCGGCAGCGTGTCTCGTAACCGCACCCTCACCATGAGCATCCTGCCGCAGCGGCCCCTGTTCCACGCGGGGACCACGCTGGAAGCGTACTGCTTCACGGAGAGCGCGGACCAGGCAACGCTCAGCGCCGAAGAGCGCGCAGCGGTGGCGGATTCCTACCGCTCCCTGTGCCGCGAGCTCGGATTGGATGACCCCGCTGCGCCCTTGGAGACTCTCTCCGGAGGCATGGTCCGCAAGGCCTCCATCGCCAGATGCCTTGCGCGGCGCGCCAATTTCCTGCTCCTTGATGAACCCACCAATCACCTGGACCTGGACACCATCGAATGGCTGGAGGCGCGGCTGCGCGTGGTGTCCTTCGGCTTCATCCTTGTCACGCATGACCGCTACTTCCTGGACGGGGTGTGCACCTCCATCATGGAGATCGATGACCGGACGGTGCGCAAGTACTCGGGCAACTACTCCGTGTATCTAGAGCGCAGGGCGGAACGCGAGGAGGTGCGCCAGAAGGACGAACAGCGCCGGGCAACCATCCTGAGGCGGGAGGCGGAGTGGCTGAAGCGCGGACCGCGGGCCCGCACGGGAAAGGACAAAGGCCGCAAGCAGCGCATCCAGGACCTGCTTGATTCCCACGTGCAGGCGGAGATGACCATGCGGGAGTTCACCTCCTCGCACAGACGGCTGGGGAAGAAAGTCCTGGAGATGCAGGCCGTGACCAAAAGTTATGACGGCAGGTCGGTTCTCCTCCCCTTTACGCATAGCTTCAGGCGCGGGGAAAGGATCGGGGTCATTGGGCCCAACGGCTCAGGAAAGACCACGTTTCTCAAGCTGGCGGCTGCTGAGGTGGGACCGGACAGCGGCAGCGTCATCAAGGGAGAAACCACGGTCTTCGCGCACCTTCCCCAGGCTGGCGGTGAGGGACGCCGGGACATCACCGTGCTGGACTTCATGCGGGAGCTTGCGGAGCGGGTCCCGCAGGAACGCGGGGAATCCCTTTCCGCGGAGCAGTTCCTGGAGCGCTTTCTCTTTCCTCGAAGCATGCAGGGTGTCACGCTGGACCGGCTTTCCGGCGGAGAGCTTCGCAGGCTCACGCTGGTGCGCCTGCTTGCCACGGCGCCCAACTTCCTGCTCCTTGATGAGCCGACGAATGACCTGGACCTGGACACCATCCGCCTCCTGGAGGACTACCTGGAGGACTTCGAAGGATGCATCCTCCTGGTCTCCCATGACAGGGCGCTGCTGGACAGGCTGACGGATTCTCTCCTGGTGTTCGACGGAGAAGGCGGCGCGCGCGGGTTCATCGGCACCTATGAGGAATACCGGGAGGCGGTCCAAGAGGCAGAGGACGAAGAGCCCGCGGAACCGCTGGCAGAGCGGCGCCGCCCGGCCCGGGCGCAAAACCGAGCGGAGAAGGCGCGCCTTTCCTTCAAGGAGCGCAAGGAGTACGAGGGCATCCTGGCGGAGATCGAGTCATTGGAAAATGAGCAGAAAGCGCTGGAGGAGTCTTTCCAGGAGCAATTGGGAGGATCGGCTGATCCCGAAGCGCGCGCAAAGAACGCCAGGCGATATCAGGAAGTCCTGCACACAATAGAGGAGCGGCTGACCAGATGGGAAGAGCTGGCTGGCCGCGCCGGAGATTGAGCGGCGTGGAGAAACCGGCAGAGGCAGGCGCGCCTGAGCTGACGCGCGCCTTGAAACAGCACTTCGGATTTGAAGCGTTTCGGCCCCACCAGAAGGAGATCGTGGAGGCCATCCTGTGCGGGCATGACGTTTTTGCCTCCCTGCCCACCGGCGGCGGAAAATCCCTCTGCTACCAGCTCCCTGCGGTCATGCTGCGGGGGCTTACCCTCGTGGTCAGTCCCCTGATCTCTCTCATGAAAGACCAGGTGGACGGCGCGCGGGAGGACGGCATTCCCGCCGCGTTTCTCAACAGCACCCTCTCCACGGATGAAGCCAGGGAGACGTGGCAAGCCCTTGGCTCCGGATCCATCCGCCTTCTCTACGCGTCACCTGAGAGGCTTTCCATCCCCGCCTTCCGTTCCTCTCTTGCAAGGTTCGGCCTTGCGCTGATTGCCGTGGATGAGGCGCACTGCATCTCGGAATGGGGGCACGAGTTCCGCCCTGACTACCGGTCCCTGGGCCTTCTCAGGGAGGAGTTCCCGAAAGTCCCCATAGCGGCATTCACTGCAACGGCCACGCCGCAGGTGCAGGAGGACGTGATACGGCTTCTCGCGCTGAAGACGCCCTTCGTGGTGCGGGCAACCTTCGACCGGCCCGAGATCTTCTACAGGGTTCGCGCAAGAGAGGGCAATGGCGACGCGCAAATACTCCAGTTCGTAAGGAAACGGGACGGTGAGCCTGGCATCGTGTATCGCGGCACGCGCAAATCCGTTGAGCGCACCGCGGAGTTCCTGTCCGCGCGCGGAGTCGACGCAGTGCCGTACCACGCCGGCCTGGAGGATGAACAACGCAAGTCCCGGCAGGAGCAGTTTCTCAGAGACGAGGTCAAGGTGGTGGTGGCCACCATCGCTTTCGGGATGGGAATAGACAAACCGAACGTCCGCTGGGTGGTGCACGCGGACCTGCCCCGCAGCATCGAGGGCTACTACCAGGAAACCGGCAGAGCGGCCCGTGATGGTGAGGACGCGGAGGCGCTCCTCCTGTATGGGCCGGGTGACATCGCTTCCATCCGCTGGCACATCGAGCGGATGGAAAATCCCCAGGAAGCTGAACGAGCGGAGGGGCGGCTGCGTGAGATTCTTCGCTACGCTGAGTCCTCGGTCTGCCGCAGGGCGCAGCTCCTGGCGCATTTCAGCGAGCTCCACCCCGGGACCTGCGGCCGCTGTGACGTATGCGCGGGTGAGGTGGCCATCGAAGACCTGACGGAACCCGCGCGCAAGCTCCTCTCCGCTGCCGTGCGCACGGGAGAGCGATTCGGCGCCCACCACCTCGTTGACATCGTGACGGGCAATCGAACTGACAAGGTCCTGGAGCGCGGGCACGACGCCCTGCCGACTTTCGGCGTCGGCAGGGATCATGAGCGGGACTGGTGGCTCGGCCTGGCAAGAGACCTGGATGCCGCGGGCTGCCTTGTCCGCGGTGATGGCCGGACCGCGGGATACAGCCTTTCCAGCAAGGGACGTCTCCTCCTCCAGGGCAAGCAGACGTTCCTGGGGACGCGCGGCGCCGGTGCGTCCCAGGCGGAATGTGAGCCGGCGCCTGAAGCAGCTCCGCTGGACGGTGCCGCGCAGGATGGGCTTTTCCAGAGCCTGCGGCAGGTACGAAAGTACATCGCTGATGCAAAGGGATTGCCCGCCTACATCGTTTTCAGCGACAAGACTTTGCGGGCCATGGCGCGCGCCCGGCCCACGGACTCTACAGGCCTCCTACGCTGTCCAGGCGTGGGTGAGGCAAAGCTGGCCGCCTACGGCAAGGCATTCCTCGACGCCATCCGTGAGTTTCTGACCCGCGCGGACGCATCTCCGTAAGCTGGCATTCCCGGGAAGAAGCAAAAAGCAAATCAGTCCCGTTTGAACGCCTTCGAGGTCTGCTTCCAAGCTGTCGAGTCCCGCTGCGGGCGTGAGTATATTTCAACAGATGCGTGGCAAACTGGCTCACGTGGCCTTGCGGGTAAGCGTCGTCTACGCGGTTGCTGCGGGCCTCTGGATACTCCTGTCGGATCGGGCCTTGGGCATCCTCATCGCCAATCCAAGGGTGCTCATTCAGGCAGAAGTCTACAAAGGATGGGTATTCGTAGCAGTCACCGCCCTGATGCTCTACGTGATCCTGAGGAATCAGTTACGCACGGAGGAGAAGGAAGCCACAGGGCGCAAAGAAGCGGAGGCCGCTCTTCAGCGCCATGAGGAACAATATCGCCTGCTTATCGAAAACCTGGCCACGGGTGTCGTCATTGTCGATCCGAGGGAGTTGATGCTCTTCGCAAACCCCGCCGCGGAAAAGGTCTTCGGGGCGCCGAAAGGCGGGCTTGTCGGACGAAATCTCATGGAGTTTCTGGGTGACACGGAGCGCCAAGAGGTCCAAAAGGAGTCTGACAAGCGCGCACAGGGCGTCACGAGCTCCTACGAGATAGACATCAGGCGGATGGACGGGGAGATCAGACGCATCCAGGTTACCGCTGCTCCGCGGCGTGATCCGAACGGGGCTTTCAGTGGCGCCCTGGCTACGTTCCAGGACATCACCGAGAAGGCCCAGCTTGAACAAAGGATCGAGCGGGAGCGCGCGCAGCTCCTGACCCTGATCGACAACCTGCCCGACGGAGTGTTTCTCAAGGACGCAAACTGCCGCTTCATCCGCGCCAACAAAGTCGTAGCTGACGTCATGCAGGCGGGCACGCCGGAAAATCTCATCGGAAAGACCGATCACGATTTTTACCCGAAGGAAATGGCAGACCGTTTCCAGGCGGATGAGCGCGCGATCATTGCCACGGGGCGCAAAGTCATTGAAAAAGAAGGGCCGAAGCTTGTCTCAGGAGTCTCCAGGATTATCACAACGACCAAGGTGCCTGTCCTTGACGCACACGGGGTCGCGCAAGGATTGGTTGGCATCAGTCGGGACGTCACCCGGCAGAAAGAGGCTGAGGCGGCGCTAAGCGCCAGTGAACGAAGGTATCAGACCATCGTGGAGAACATCACCGACGCCCTTCTCATCCACGATTTCAACGGAATGATTCTGGACGTCAACGAAAACGCCTGCAAAATGCTGGGCAGAAGCCGCGCTGAGCTGGTCGGCACGAACCTTGCGGCGGTGGATGATGAGGCGACCCGCAAGAAAATCCCCCGCAACCTCGAGAACCTGGTCCACTACGGCTCCAGCCTTTTCGAAGCGGTCGAAATCCGAAAAGACGGCTCGGGGGTCCCGGTGGAAGTGAGCGCAAAAGTAGTGAGCAGGGAGGGCTCTGGAGTCATCCACGCATTCGTCAGGGACCTCACCGAAAGGAACAAAGCGTTGGAGGACCAGAGAAAACTCCGCGAGCAGCTTCAGGAAGCCCAAAAAATGGAGGCGGTGGGGAGACTGGCGGGCGGAATTGCCCACGACTTCAACAATTTGCTCACGGTGATCAACGGGTACTGCGAGATGGGACCGGAGATCGCACCGAGCAACGAGCCGCTGCACGCCAATCTCACGGAAATCAAACGGGCCGCGCAAAGGGCAGCCACGCTCACCGCGCAGCTCCTTGCGTTCAGCCGCAAACAGATTCTCCAGCCGCGCGTTGTGGACCTTGGCGCGCTTGTCGAGGGGATGATTGACATGATCAAGCGCCTCCTCGGGGAAGACATCCGGGTGAGGGAGCTCAGACCCCCGGGGCTCTGGGGCATTCGAGCGGATCCGGGAAAGATCGAGCAGGTGCTCATGAACCTTGCGGTAAACTCACGCGACGCAATGCCCCAAGGGGGCGTCCTGTCCATCGAGACCTCGAATCTTTCCCTTTCGAAGAGTCTGCGCGGCAAACATCCTGAGGTGCCGCCCGGTGAGTATGTGCTTCTTTCGGTGATCGACAACGGAGCCGGGATGGATCAGGATATCCTGGGTCGCGTTTTTGAACCTTTCTTCACCACCAAGGAAAAGGGCAAAGGAACAGGGTTGGGCCTTGCCACCGTCTACGGCATTGTCAAACAGAGTGAAGGCTTCATTTCCTGCGCAAGCGAGCCTGGCAAGGGCACGACGTTCAAAATGTACTTTCCTCGCGTCATTCGGGAGATTGCGGAAGAGACGCAAGAGGAACGACGTTCCCCGGTGACGCGCCGAGGCGCGGAGACCATACTCCTCGTTGAGGACGACGAAGCGGTCAGGCGGATTACCCTGTCCATTCTGGAGTCCGGAGGCTACACCGTCGTGTCTGCTGCGGGAGGAGCGGAGGCACTGAGGAAGCTTTCTGAATCCTTACTGACGCCGGACCTCCTCGTGACGGACGTCGTCATGCCCGGCATGAACGGCAAGGAACTGGCGCACTCGGTGCGCACGAAGTTCCCCCGCACGCGCGTCCTTTTTCTCTCAGGATACGCGGAAAGCGTCATCGTTCATCAAGGGGTCCTGGAGGAAGGAGTCGAGCTCATCGAGAAGCCTTTCGACGGCTCGAACCTCCTTCGAAAAGTCCGCGATCTCCTTGACGGGCCGGGGTGATCTCTACGGTTGCGGGTTCATATGGCTGATCATCCAGTTGACGCCGAACTTGTCCGTCAGATCCCCATAATACCCGAAGAACTCGTCCTTCATGGGGTGGGTGGCCTTCCCGCCAGCGGAGAGCTTGGCGTAAAAGGAATCAGCTTCTTTCTTGTTACCGCATTCGATCGTCATTGAGAACTGGTTTCCCTTTGTGATGCTCCCCGTTCCCATGTTGTCGGAAGCCATGAGGACCATGTTTCCATTCTTCAGCGCCGAATGCATGATGTGGTTCTTGGCCTCCGGCGGGACCTGTGACGCCATTGGGGATTCTCCAACGGTCATAAGCGTGAGCTCCCCTCCCAGGCAATCCTTGTAGAATGTCATGGCCTGGCGGCAGTTATCCTGAAAATGAAGATAGGCGTTCAATTGAGCCACGGTGATTCCTCCTTGCACCACGAAAACGTAATCTCCCGCGCGCCAAAGAGTCAAACAACGCACGGGCCGGGTGTCAACGCACCGGGCGGGCCGCGCGGGGGCGGCTGTCAACGCGCGGGGCGGGCCGCGTGGGCCGCTTCGCCGTTTTGCGCCGAGCATGCGTTTGGGCCGCCGCTTCCATCAGGTCCCTGATTGGTACTATCTTCGTTGAAGCGATGCACAGCACAGCAAATACCAGCTTCTACAACCTGAGCCCCGACCTGATCATGGAGGCCGCCGAACAAGGCGGCCTGAGACCCACAGGTTACTGTATGGCGCTCAACAGTTACGAGAACAGGGTCTACGAGCTTGCCCAGGAGGACGGCTCCCACGTCGTGGCGAAGTTCTACCGGCCAGGCAGATGGACCAGGGACCAGATCCGTGAAGAGCATCAGCTCTTGTTCGAGCTTCGCAGTGAGGAAATCCCCGTGTGCGCGCCGTTGATCCTCGCCGGGGGTGAGTCAATCCGCGAAATAGAGGGGATGTACTATGCGGTCTGGCCGCGGACGGGCGGGAGAGCGCCGGATGAGCTTTCTGACGAAGTGCTAGGGATGATGGGAAGGCTCCTTGCGAGAATCCACAACAAGGGGTCTGAAAGAGAAGCGCTTCATAGACCCGCGCTGACCGGCAAATCCTACGGGCTCGACCCGTTGGCCCTCCTGGAAGGCCGCGGCTTTCTCCCCCCTCATCTTGCCGAGAGGTATCGGACCGCCGTCAACGCCATTGTCGAGCTCTACGAGACGCTGAGAAAGAACGTTCCCGTCCACCGAATCCATGGGGACTGCCACCTCGGGAATATCCTGCAAGGGAGCGAGGGATGGTTCTTCCTTGATTTCGACGATTTCCTGACGGGCCCCGCGGTCCAGGACGTCTGGATGCTCGTGCCCGCGCGCGACGCTGAGGGATTGAGGCAAAGGATGATTTTCCTGGAGGCCTACCGGCAGTTCAGGGAGTTCGAGGATTCCTGGCTCCGCCTCATAGAGCCTTTGCGTGCGCTGCGCTACATCCGCTATGCCGCATGGATCGCTGAGAGGTGGGAGGATCGAGTGTTTCCCACGGTGTTTCCGCATTTCGGAACGCCCGAGTACTGGGAGGAAGAGACTCGGGATCTCGAAGCGCAGGTGGAATACTCGTACGCGCACACGGAGAATCTGCCGCCAGGGATCACTCGACCGGCGAAGCCGGACGAAGAGAAGGAGCTCACCAACAAGGATTTCTTCTGGGATATCGAGGACTAAGCGCGCCTGGGGGATCAATAGGAGCTGAACACGGGTAGCGACCCAGTTCGACCTTCTGCCAGTTATCTTGCAGGGCTTCCGGGGCCTAATGAGGTTCAATTGCTACAGGCATTTCATCCCAGGTTCTGCCGACGAGAATTCTTTCATTCGCCCTCTCATTGGAGCCGTTCCATTGCTTGAAGAAGGAAGCCGTCCCGTGCCTTCGGCAGATCGTTCGAAGGCTTGTAACCAATTTTGGATCCATCGGTCTCGCACCTGGTCATCCAGACTCTCTCCCCCGACGATAGCCCAATGGATACCCGTTAGCGACACTGTTTTCGGAATCACGGAGAGAAGAGGCTCGAATGAGGGCAAGGATGCCCGAGCCGTCTCACACCATCCCTTGCCCCGCCGGTCGAGCGGAGGGCTTGAGTTCAGCGCGACTTTCGATAATTCATGAATGATCGGAAGACGCGCGGTCCTCCCAGGAGCCCCGTCAGGGGCGCCCCCTAGGAGAACTCAAGCCCGAAGCCGTTTCCTGCACGGGGTTCTGATCACCCTTACTTGTGCTCGATCCTCTGCATCTCTGAGATTTGGACTGTGAGTGCCGTCACGTCTTTTTGTCACAATTTGCTCTCAAAGTAGATGACGTCCGGCGTTAGTATTTCCGCGTTTGGGCTATAAAGCTTGACATTCACCCAAAATGCACTGTCTGCTGATCCGCTTCTTCCGATTTCAGTTCCGGCCGAAACCGTAGAGCTATTCTCAACAAATACGTTTGTTATGCCCATATAAGTAACCTGGAAAAGGTCGCCCATAATGGAAAGAATGA
>CAWJSK010000004.1:0-239915 GCA_963845535.1 uncultured Spirochaetota bacterium | reverse complement strand
ATAGATCAACATTGACAAAATGATCCGCCCTGCCGCACAATCGGGGCGGAGGTTTCGTGCAGTCCCAGCGGCCAGTCCTCAAGCAGGTCCAGAAGCTTAAAATGACGCCTCAGCTCTACCAGGCGGTGCGGCTCATGGCCCTCCCCCTGCAGGAGCTTCGGACAACCATCGAGGAAGAGCTGGAGAAAAATCCGGCTCTCCAGGTCGTAGAGGACCGCTCCACGGTCTCCCTGGACGCGCTGCCCGCCCGTGAAAAGAGTGAGGGAGACGGGGACTTCTTCGATCATTCCTCGGACACCGGCTACTCCCGCGCGGATGCGGAAGCCGCCAGTGACGCGCGGCGGCAGTTCATCGAGGGTGCTCTTTCGCTTCCCGAAAGCCTCCAGGACCATCTTCTGGGGCAGCTCGCGCTGCAGCCCATTCCTGAGCTGTGGCTGACCGTCGGGGAGCTTCTGATCCGCAACCTTGATGAGAACGGCTTCCACCGCGAGCCGCCCGAGATATTGCTGAAGGAAGACAAAGAGAAGGAAGCTTTCCCGAAGGTCCTCGACCTCATTCAAGGCCTGGACCCCCTCGGGGTGTGCGTAAGGGACGTCCAGGAAAGCCTCCTGGTCCAGATCAGGCGCCATCCGTCGCCTCACCCGAGGGCGGCGGAGCTCGTGGAAAAGTGGTTTGCGGAGCTCGAAAAGCAAAAACTGCGGGACATCGAAAAAGGAATGCGGATCTCCGAGGCACGGCTGAGGGAGATCGTTGCGTTCGTCCGCACCCTGGATCCGCTTCCGGGAAGGAGCTTCACCCGCGACGTGGTGCGCTACGTCCTTCCGGACGTCCAGATCACCCTCCAGGACGGTGAGTTCGTGATTATATTGAACGATGAGGTCATTCCCGTCCTCGGCATCAACCCGCTGTTCGAGCAGATGTCCGCTCAAAAGGAGAAGGCGAAAGACCCGAAGACCCGGCAGTTTGTCACGCAGAACCTCCAGGACGCCCGGTGGTTCATCCGCACAATCGGGCAGAGGAACGAAACGCTGCTGAAGGTGTGCCGCGCCATCGTGGAGTTCCAGCGGGAGTTCTTTCTCAAAGGCCCCAAGTACCTGAAGCCTTTGACGTTGAAGGACGTTGCCGGGGAGATCGGCGTCCACGAGGCCACCGTATCCAGGATCACCTCGGCGAAGTACGTACAGACAGAGTGGGGCATTTTCGCGCTGAAGCATTTCTTCTCCAACTCGGTGGCGGGTACGGGGACAAGCGGCTCGCGTTTCTCGAAGGAGGGCGTCAAGGAAATCATTCGCGAAATCATTGGAAAGGAAGGAGGGGGGGCCCTTTCGGACCAGAAAATCGTGGAGATGCTGGCCGTTCAGGGCGTATCAATAGCCCGAAGGACAGTCGCCAAGTACCGCGGCGAGCTGGCCATAGACTCTTCCTACCAGAGGAGGCGTACATGAATGCCGAGATCAAAGGGATACATCTGGAAGTCACCGAGGCAATCAGGCAGTACATCGATATGAAAATGCCGCGTCTGGACTTCGCAAAAGACCTCATCGTCGACTTTCTGCTGAACCTCACGAAAGAGAAGAACCTCTTCAAGGTAGACGCAACCGTCAATTTCCGCTGGGGAAGCACCGTCCACATGGGAGTGGAGAACTTCAACCTCAACGCCGGCATCGACGCCCTGTTCGACAGGCTGGAGGCCAAGGTGGAGAAGGAGAAGTCGAAGATCCAGGAGCACCATAAGAAGCAGGAACCGGCGAAGGAAGAAGGATAGGCCGACATGGCGTCACAGATCGAGAAGTTCCGGGTGCTCGATCTCCTCCAGCTTGACCTGCGGGAGAACGACGCCCTCAACCTGAAATGTATCGGCGGCAGGCCGGGTCTCATCCGGGAGATCTCCGTCACGGAGATCAACAGGCCGGGGCTCGAGCTGGGCGGTTTCTATGAGAACTTCGCCCACCAGCGCATCCAGATCTTCGGCAGGGGGGAAAACGCCTTTCTCCAGAAGCTTGCCAAGGAGAAGCGGCGCGGGGAAATGGAGAAGCTCTTCGAGTTCCCCATCCCCTGCTGCGTGTTCACGCATTCCCTGGAGCCCACGGCGGATTTCTACGACATCGCGGAAAAAGCCGGCTGCCCCATCCTCCAGACGGACCTTTCCTCCTCGGAGTTCACCATGCGGATCCTGCGGGTGCTGTCCACCATTTTCGCGCCCAAGCAGACCGTCCACGGCGTCCTGGTGGAGG
Organism: uncultured Spirochaetota bacterium; assembly: GCA_963845535.1. Classification (GTDB taxonomy): domain Bacteria; phylum Spirochaetota; class Spirochaetia; order SZUA-6; family Fen-1364; genus Fen-1364. The sequence goes on along the minus strand of CAWJSK010000004.1, from coordinate 237,681 downwards.
TGTTCGGAATCGGGGTGCTCCTCGAGGGGGACAGCGGCGTGGGCAAGAGCGAGTCCGCGCTGTCGCTCATCGAGCGCGGCCACCGACTGGTGGCGGATGACTCCGTGGAGATCCGCCGCGTGAGCGGCAACATCCTGATGGGAAGCGGCGCCCAGGTGGTGAGCCACCACATGGAGATCCGGGGCCTCGGGATCATCAACATCACCCATCTTTTCGGCGTAGGGGCAATCCGGGACAGGAAGCAGATCCAGCTCGTGGTGCAGTTGGAGTACTGGGACGCCAAGAAGAACTACGACAGGATCGGCTCGGAGGAGAATACCATCGACATCCTCGGCGTGCATGTCCCTCTGGTGGTCATCCCCATCAAGCCGGGCCGCAACATCCCCGTGATCATCGAGACCGCGGCCCGCAACGAACGGCTGAAAAAAATGGGCTACTACTCCGCCCGGGAGTTCAACAAGAACGTGATGAACTGGCTGGAGACGGAGAGCACGCGCGTTAAATTCCTGAATGAGAAATGAGGGGACATGATCGAGCGCATCGTCACCATCCGCAACCGGGCGGGCATGCATGCCCGCCCGGCGGCCTTGCTGGTCAAGACGGCCAGCGAGTTCGAGTCGCGGATCTACATCGAGAAGGACAGCGAGCGCGTCAACGGCAAGTCGATCATGGGCGTGATCACCCTGGGGGCCACCTACAACACTCCCCTGAAAATCATTGCTGACGGACCCGATGAAACGCAAGCCCTTGATGCCATCGAGAAGCTCTTCGAGAACCGTTTCGAGGAGGAATGAGCCGGCCCCGGCCTTCCTATCCATCTTTCCCGTGCTCCTGGTTCTCCTGGCAGCGCTCGGCGCAGCTCCGTCCTGGGCGCAGTCCCTGGACCTGGGCGTGAGCGTCCGCCCTGACGGCATTCACGCGAGCCTCTGGTTCCGCTGGAACAAGGAGCAGGAGCTGGTCTCCTCACTCCAGAACGGCATGGAAGCTCGCATCGTCTTCACCCTCAGGGTCTACCAGCGACGCGGCGGGCTTTTTCCGTTTCTGGGGGACAAGCTGCTCACGGAGACGAGCGTTGCCCGAAGCGCGTTCTGGGACTTTCTGGACAGGAAGTTCGTGGTGGAGTCGGATGACGGCTCGCGGACGGCTTACACCAGCGCTCCCGACCTGCTCCTGGGTTTCCTCTCGCTGGCTGACTTCCCGGTCTCCCGGCTTGCCCCCCGGGAAGGTGATCGGCAGTACGTGAGCGCCCGCGCGCGGCTGGAGCCGGTGCGGCTGATGCCCCCGCTCACCATCGTCACCCTTGCCGGAGCGGCGGCTTCCTATACCACGCCGTGGGAGAAGCGGAACGCCCAATGAGACGGCCGCTGGGCGCCCCGGAAAACACCTCGCGCGGCCTCATCATCCTCATCCTCCTCTTCGTGATCCTGATCGGCGTCATCATTGCGTTCTCCCGAACCTTCGTCGTCACCATTGCAGGCACGGAAACGGCGCCCACCACCATCGCGCTCGTGGTGGCTTTTGCCCTGTCCCTGGTCCTCCTGGGGGTCACCGTCTTCCAGATCGTACGGCTCCTGCGCCAGCGCGCCATGCGCCAGGCGGGCGCGGGCCTCAAGCTGCGGCTCACGCTGTTTTTCATCCTCATCACCGTGCTCTCCGCGGTTCCGCAGTCCCTCCTGGCAATCACGTTCATCAACTCCGCCATGGGCACATGGTTCAGCTCCTCCATTGGCGAGGCGCTCCGAGGGGCCTCGCGGATGGCCATCGACTACCAGGATGAGCGCGTGGAGAACCTGCGTTCCTTTGCCGAGGGGTCGCTCGCGCCATCCCTCCTGCGCCAGTTCGCGCGTGACCCTGACGCCGCCTGGCAGTCCATCCAGGCAATCAACTCAGGGATAAGCTCGCTGCAGCTTTTCTGGCCGGACGGCCGCGAGATTGCTTTTCGGGGAGACCCGCGCACGCGCATTTCTGACTTCTCCACCGTGAAAGGCTCTGGCGGCATCCAACCCAGGGAGGACAGGAGCGACGTGAGCATCCTGAGGGACGTGAAGGTCTTCAGCATGGACGGACAGCGGGTCACCGCCGTGGCAAGCTCACTTTTGCCCGGCACCCTTCGCGCCAACGCGCGGCGGCTCACGGAGAGCCTCACGCTGTTCACCGCGCTGGACCGCTTCCGCGAGCTCTTCCAGATCGTGCTCGTGGGGTTCTTCTTCCTGTTCTCCCTGCCCATCTTCTTCATCACCATCCTCGTGAGCCTCCTTCTGACCGAGAGAATCATCAGCCCCATCGTGCACCTTGAGGACGCGACCCGACGCGTGGCGGAAGGGGATTTCAGCTTCCGCATCCTCACGCGCCCTCGGGACGAGCTCTCCGGCCTGGTGGAGTCGTTCAACGGAATGGTATCCGAGCTGGACCGCTCACGCAGGAAGCTCCTCCAGGCGGAGCGCATCACGGCCTGGCAGGAGATTGCCCAGCGCCTGGCCCACGAAATCAGGAACCCTCTCACGCCCATCAAGCTGTCCGCGCAGAGGATATTGAAGAAGCACGCGGACGTCACCGCGGCAGCGGGCGGTGAAGAGTTCGGGAGGGTCCTTGGCTCCTCCGTGTCGGCCATCATCAAGGAAGTGGAGAACCTGGAGAGGCTCTTGCGGGAGTTCGGGGATTTCGCCAAGCTGCCCGTGCCGCAGCCCGTGCCGGTGAACATGAAGGAGATCCTCCAGGAGGTCACCTCGGTCTACGCAAGCCTGTCGTCTTCCGTGAAGATCGACATTGCCAGCGTTCCGGACTCACTGGTGCTGAACGTGGACAGAAATCAAATGAAGCGCGTCTTCGCCAACCTCTTCACGAACGCAATTCAGGCCATGCCCGAAGGGGGGCTCGTGGGGGTGCGGGCGGACATCGTCAAGAAGGCCCACATCTCCTATTGCCGAATCGCGGTGAGTGACACGGGCACGGGCATCCCCGAACAGGACAGGGAACGGGTCTTCGACCCCTATTTCACGACAAAGAAGGATGGAACGGGCCTGGGGCTTGCCATCGTGCAGCGCATCGTTTTCGACCACAAGGGCAACGTGTGGGCGGAAAGCGACGGCTCCAGCGGCACCACGATCTTCATCGACATCCCCGCCTCGGCAGGAGCCTCCGCGTGAGCACAATCCTCATCATCGACGACGAGCCCGGCATCCGCACGGTCCTGCGTGACATCCTCGAGGATGAAAGCTACACGGTGCTGGACGCGGAGGACGGAATCCAGGGCCTTGCCGACCTTGCCGCGAGCCAGGTGGACGTCGTGTTCCTCGACGTGTGGCTTCCCAACATGGGGGGCATGGACGTGCTCAAGAAAATACGGGAACAGTACCCCGATGTCGAAGTGATCATGATCTCGGGCCACGCCAACATCTCCCTCGCCGTCCAGGCCACGAAGATGGGGGCCTTCGACTTCCTGGAAAAGCCCCTTTCCCTGGACCGGACCATGACTGTGGTCAGAAACGCGCTGGCAATGGAGGACCTGCGCAAGGAGAACCGGTCTCTCAAGAAGAGCATCTTCATCGATGACCGCATGATCGGCTCCGGCCCGGGCATGACGGCAGTCCGCGGGCTCATCGAACAGGCGGCCGGAAGCGATTCGCGCATCCTCATCCTGGGGGAAAACGGCACGGGCAAGGAGCTTGTGGCCCGTGAGGTCCATGTTCGAAGCGGACGCAGCTCGGGTCCGTTCGTGGAGCTCAACTGCGCCGCCATCCCCGAGAGCTTGATCGAGAGCGAGCTGTTCGGCCACGAAAAGGGGGCATTCACCAGCGCGCTGACGCGCCGCAGGGGAAAGCTCGAGGTGGCCAACCACGGGACACTCTTCCTTGACGAGATTGCCGACATGTCCCTGGTCACCCAGGCCAAGGTGCTGCGGGTGCTCCAGGAGATGCGCTTTGAGCGGGTGGGAGCGGAAGAATCCATTTCCGTGGACGTGCGCGTGATCTCGGCCACCAACAAGGACATCCAGGAGCAGATCAGGAAAGGGAAGTTCCGGGAGGACCTCTTTTTCCGCATCAACGTGGTCCCCATCCTCCTCCCGCCGCTGCGGGAGCGCATGGACGACATGCCCGAGCTGGTTGCCTACTTCATGGAGAAGTTCAAGCGGCCGTCCGCCAAGGAGGCCAAGACGGTCTCCGCGGAAGGGATGCGCATCCTGCGTTCTTACCACTGGCCCGGGAATATCAGGGAATTGAAAAACTTCGTGGAGAGGACTAATATCATGTCGGAGGAGGAAGTTATCTCCGCTGATTCGGTGAAGTCGTTCCTCGGGGGGACCCCTCAGGGACAGGCGAATGACGCCCTCACCGCCTATGCGGATATGACCCTCGCACAGGCGCGGGAGAGCTTCGAGCGGGACCTGATAGCCGCGCGCTTGCGGGAAGCAGGCGGCAACATTTCCCGGGCGGCGGAGTCCCTCGGCGTCTACGCAAGCAACCTCCACAGCAAGATGAAGAAGTTGAAAATGTCGGTGGAGAAATAGCCGTCATGAAAGGGCTCACGCTGCGCCAGCGGGAGGTCTTTGACTTCATCCGGGAGTTCATCCACAAGAACCGTTACCCTCCCACCATCCGCGAAATTGCGACTAATTTCCGCTTCTCCGTGAAGGGAAGCTATGATCACGTGAAAGCCCTCGAGAAGAAGGGCTACCTGCGTTGTCATGGGAACAGGTCCCGGGCCATCGAGATCATCCGCGACGCGGAGGCGGACAAGGAGGAGATGGCTTCCGTGCCCCTCCTGGGAAGCGTTGCCGCCGGGAAACCGCTCTTTGCGGAAGAGAACCTGCAGGGCTTCGTACAGGTGCCCGCGAATGCCCTCGGCGCATCAGCCCACTTTGCGCTGCGGGTCAAGGGTGACAGCATGAAAGACGCGGGGATCTTCGACGGTGACACCGTGGTGGTTGCCCATCAGAGCTCGGCGGACAACGGAGACATCGTCGTGGCCATGGTGGACGACGCCGTGACCCTGAAGCGCTTCTTTATGGAGAAAAACCGCGTCCGCCTGAAAGCGGAAAACCTCAAGTACCCTCCCATCTACACGCAAAATGTCCGCATCCTGGGAAAGCTCACCTTCCTCATGAGAAGCTACGCGTGATGAGAAGCTACGCGTGAGTCCGGCTCCCCGTGGTGACATCCACCTTCTCCTCGGACCCGAGGAGGGGGAAAAATCCGCCTTCATTGAGAAGCTGAAGGAAGGCCTGGCTGCCAAAGGCGGCGAGCCTGCCGAGACGACGCGCTTCTACGGAGGCGAGTCGCGCGCCGCGGACGTGCTCTTGTGCCTGAGGAACAAGACGCTCTTCTCCCGTCACAGGCTGGTCATATTCTCGGGAATGGAGCAGGTGAAGCGCGCGGAGGATGTCAGCCTGATTGTCGAATACCTCTCGGCGCCGGCCGCTGACGCCACGCTTGTCCTGACCACCGGCGGATTTGCCTCCGAGGTGGACCGCAAGATCGTGGCGGCCGTGCCCAAGGAACGGCAGAAAATCTTCTGGGAAATGTTCGACAACCAGAAGCAGGGCTGGATCGTAAGCTATTTCCGGCAAAGAAAAGTCCAGATCGACTCCGAGGCGGTGGACTACATCCTGGACATGGTGGAGAACAACACGCGTGACCTGCGCGCGGAGTGCGAGAGGCTCGCGCTGTTCTTCGGCTCGGGGGCTGCCATCCGCCTGGAGGACGTCGAGCACTACATCTACCACTCGAAAGAGGAGAACGTCTTCACGCTTTTTGATCGGCTCTGCGAAAGAGAGCTTGCCGGCGCGGAAGAGGTGCTGGACAAGATCCTTCTTTCCCGGGAAGCCGAGGCCACGCAGATCATAAGCGGGCTCCTCATGCAGTTTCGCAAACTTGCCTCCCTCCAGCGGCTTTCGGCGCAGAACTTCGAGGTCTCGGAGGCGTTCACGCGGCTTCGGATCATGAGCAAGAGAAACCAACGGACCTACCTGGAGGGAGCGCGGAAGTTCTCCGCCGTGGACCTCGAAAACATCCGCCTGCTTCTTGCTTCCTTTGACGAGCGCATGCGCTCCATCAGGAGCGACCTTCACGCGCTCCTTCTGCACCTCCTTGTGTATTATATCGTTCAGCGAGCCGGGCAAGGAGCGTGGCGGCACTCTCTCTAGGGAGGCGAGCTTTCTTCTGCAGCTCCTCCACCGAACAGGCAAGGATGGCTTCCAGGGAACCGAACACCTGCATGAGCCGCCTGCTGCGCGTCTGGCCAATCCCCGGTATGGCCTCGAGATACGTCATGGTAACGTGTTTGGCCCGTTTCTTCTTGTTCAACTTCGTCGCAAACCTGTGGCATTCGTCCCGCACCGCCTCGAGGATTCGAAGCGATGGGGAAGCTTCGTCCAGGAGGAGGGAATCCTCGCGGCCCGGGAGGAATATTTCCTCCTTCTTCTTGGCAAGCCCGATGACGGGGACCTCCCCCATCCCGATAGTTGCAAGGACTCCCCGCGCCGCGCCGAGCTGTCCCTTTCCGCCGTCAATCACGATGAGGTCCGGCCTTTCCAGCTCCTCGTTCAGCACCCGGGTGTAGCGGCGCGCCACCGCCTCCCTGATGGATTCGAAGTCGTCGATTTTCCCGTTCAGGGACCGGATGTTGAAAGCCCTGTACAACTTGCGGTCGGGCCTGCCGTCGGTGAAACGGATGAGGGAAGCCACGGTATCCGTTCCCTCCAGATGGGCAATGTCGAAACCTTCAATGCGACGGGGAAGCACCGGCAAGTCCAGGTCCATCTTCAGCCCTTCCAGCGCAGCAGTCATCTCAGCGCCGCGGGCCGCTTTTGCCGCCTCCTCACGGGCGTTCTCCACCGCCATTGCCAGGAGCTGCGTGTGCTTGCCGCGCTGGGGAACCTTCACCGCGATCTGCCGGCCGGCGAGCTCGCGCAGGTAGGCGGAGAGATTTTCCGCGTCCACGGAGCTCGACATGTACAGCGCATCAGGTATGGACTTGCGCTCGGAATAGTAGCGGGCGATGAAATGCGACATGGCCTCCTCATCAGGAGAGTAGTCCTCCACCCGAAACACCTCCTTGCCGAGGAGCTTCCCTTCCCGCACTTGCAGGACAACCACCACCAAGGCTTCCCCGCTGGGGGCCATGGCGATGTAATCCCTGTCTTCCTCGGTGAACTCCTGCACGCGCTGGTCCCCCGAGAGCTCCTCGATTGCGAGGACCTGGTCCCGCAACTTTGCGGCGCGCTCGTACTCCTGGGCGTCCGAAGCGGCCTTCATCTTGTCCCGCAGCTCCCGCATGAGCTCTTCCACCCTCCCCGAGAGGAGCTTGCGGACACCGTCGACAATCGTGAGGTACTCCTCACGGGTGATTTTGCCGCAGCAGGCTCCGGCGCACCTTCCCATGTGGTAGTTGAGGCAGGGATATCCTTGAGCTTTCCGTGAGCCCCGGTACTTGCACAGGGGAAAATGGCGCTCAATAAGCTTGAGGTACAGGTCGATCTGCTGGGGCTTGGGAAACGGCCCGAAGTACTCCGAGCCATCGAAGACCATGTGGCGAGTGCGATACACGCGCGGGAAGTCCTCCGCGGTAAGCCTGATCACGGGGTAGGTCTTGCCGTCCTTCAGGTCGATGTTGTACCGGGGCTTTCGCTGCTTGATGAGGTTGTTCTCCAGCAGGAGGGCTTCATACTCCGTGTTGGTGATGATGACCTCGATGTCCGCCATGGCGGCCAGGAGAAACCTCGTCTTGATGTCCTTTTCCCCCGCGAAGTACGAGCGCACGCGGTTTCTCAGGCTGCGCGCCTTGCCCACGTAGATCGTTTCACCGCCGGCGTCTTTCATGATGTACACGCCAGGCTTGTCGGGGAAGTCCCGCTCCCGCGGATCGAAAGGCTTCAATAGAATCACCCCTGTGTTCCGATTATATTACCAATGTACAAATCGATGATCCGGAATGGAATACGCTCCGGAGCGCTCCTGGTATGCTTCCTGCTTGCCGCCGCTTCGGCGAAATGCCTTGAGAAATCCATCGAGCTCGGGAAGGAGCATCTCTGGGGCGACATGCAGTCCCTTGACGGCGTGACGCGCGTGGACGGCAAATGGGGTTTCAAGGACCTCGCCCTTTCCTATGGGGAGTACGCCCCTGACGGTTCCACGGAGCTGCTCCTGCATTTCGACAATGAGTCACCACCTGAGCCCGAGGGAGCATACAGGTTCATCGACTCCGCGCCCAGGATCGAAAACAAGGTCTTTGCCCTTGGCGGCGGCAGCGCGCTGTTCAACGGCGAACGCTCCGGGGTCAGCCTGGAAGCGCCGCCGGGCGCCTTGTTCGCGCCGGGAGCGGTCTGGGGCGATGTGTCCATCGAGTTCTGGCTCTATCCCGCGACCCTCTCAGACGGGGAGACAGTGCTTTCCTGGACGGGGGCGGCAAGGGCGGGAGAGCCGGGAAGCAGTCAGCTCGCCGCGCAGAGCATGCGCTGTTACATCAAAGAGAGGAAGCTCGTCTGGGATTTCCAGGATTTTTTTGCGCTTCCCAACGGCTCATGGCTCCCGGTCACGCTTTCCGGCACCCGCAAGCTGATCCCCCGCGCCTGGCACCATCACCTCCTTCGCTTCAACGCCAGGAGCGGTCTCCTGGAGTACCTGATCGACGGCGTGCCGGAGGCAATTGCGCACGTCACGGACAACGGCCGTGAGAGCGGCTCGATAGCCGTGCCGCGGCTGGGGCTGCAGGAGGCCGGACCGCTTGTGCTGGGAGCGGGGTTCACGGGATTCCTCGATGAGCTTCGCGTCTCACGGCGGGTCGTGGATGACCCGATGATCCAGCGCTTTGCTGGCAAGACCGGAACAGCCACGTCGAGCATCATTGACCTTGGATTCACGGCCACGCGGATTTCCCGCATCGAGGCGACATACACGACCCCCGGGGACTCGGGCGTTGAGTTCTACTACCAGGTCTCGGACGTATGGCGAAACCCGCGCCTGCTCAAGACCGACACTGACTGGGTGCCCTTCACGCCTCCAGGGGACTTCAAAGAAACTCTCAAAGGCCGCTACCTCCAGCTCATGGTGGTTCTCTACCCGGACGGGACGCGCAACCTTACCCCGAGGGTCTCCAGCCTCCGCGTGGTCTATGAGCCCAACGAACCGCCGGCGCCGCCGGCAGGCCTTCTTGCCACACCCGGGCAATGGCAAGGTGACCTTGAGCTGGCGCCCCGTGAGCGAGCTGGACGTCAAGGGCTACATGCTCTACTACGGGACGTCCCCGCACAACTACCTGGGAACCGGCGCGGCGCAAGGGGACTCGCCGGTGGACGCAGGGGCAAAGACGAGCATCGAGATAGACGGGCTCACCAACGGCAACCTGTACTACTTCAGCGTTGTGGCGTATGATGACTCCGAGCCTCCGCAGAAGAGCGACTTCTCTCCGGAAGTGAGCGCCCGTCCCTCGAGGATATACAAGTGAAATCGATGACGACCCCCGAGATACTCGTGCGGGCCCGTAACGCCTTCAAGATGGGAGAATACCCGCTCGTGGAGAAGCTCGCGCTGCGCATCCTTGCAAGCGAGCCTGATTCGGCGGTCGCCTTCAACCTGCTGGGCACCGTGTATGACAAGACGGGCCGCTACCGCAAAGCCATCGAGCTGTTCCAGAAAGCCATTGATTCCCGGCCCGACTACACCGAGGCGCACAACAACCTCGGTGTCATCCTGAGAAAGATCGAGCAATACGGCGAAGCCATCCCCTACCTGGAAAAAGCCATCACCCTTTCCCCCCAGCGCGGGGACGTGTATTACAACCTCGGCAACGTCTACAAATCCCTCGGCAACAAGGCGCTCGCGGAGGAGAACTTCGAGAAGGCGATCGCCGTCGACCCTTCCTTCGTGCCTTCATACATCAACCTCGGGACTGTTCTCGAGGAGCAGGGACGAAACGCCGAGGCGGTGCATACGTATTTGAAGGGTTTGCAGGTGGACAACAACCAGCCGCGCCTGCACTACAACCTTGGAGTCGTGTACGAGCGCCTGGGACGGCTCCCCGACGCCAGGGAGGAATACGAGGCGGCCGCCCACGCCCGGCGCGGATGGCCGGAGGCGCTCAACAACCTCGGTGTAATGCAGCACCGGCTGGGGGATGAGCGCGGCGCGGAAAAGACCCTCCGCGAGGTATTGCGAACCACGCCCAACGACGCCCAGACGCTGAACAACCTCGGCGTCGTGCTGGCGGCCCTTGGCCGCGGGGATGAGGCCGTGCAGGCCTACCATGGATCCGTCAAAGCGAACCCGCGTTACACCCAGGCAATCGGGAACCTTGCATCCCTGCACGAGGAGGAGGGACGGTTCACCGAGGCGATGGAAGAGCTGAAGCGCCTGCTTGCGCAGAACCCCGGCGACCTGGATTCCCACCTGCGTCTGGCCAGCATCCTGCGCAAGATGGACAATTTTCCCGAGGCCGTGGAGCATGACAAGGCCGTGCTTGCCGTCCAGCCGAAGAACGCGGAGGCGCTTCGGGGGCTGGCATGGGCTCACGGCAAGATGGGCCAACCCGCCAAAGCCCTGGAATACTACACAAAGCTCGAGGCGAGCGCGCCGGGTGACCAGGGCTTCCGGCTGGACAGGGCCCTCCTTCTCTCTGACGCAGGCAAACCGGACCTTGCGCGCCAGGAGGTGCTTCGCTACCTGGAGGCGTTCCCCGGGGACCAGCGGGCACGCGTCCTCCTTGCGGACATCTATGCCGCTCAAGGGCAGAAAAAACAGGCCGCCCAGACTTTGCGCGAGGTGCTGAAGGCCAACCCCCAGGCCAAGGACGCGAGCTACAGGCTTGCCAAGCTGTACCGCGAGCTCGGCGAGCCGCAGAAAGCCGTTGAGACGATGGAAGGCCTCATCAACCGCCTCGAGCAATCAAGTGATCCCGGTGACATGGACGCGCTCTCCCAGGCCATGGAGGAGTACGAGCAGACGGTCGCGGAACATGAAAAGGATTTCCGAAGCGAGCGGGAGAAGACCATCCGCAAGCTGCGCGAGCTCACCGTAGACAGAGGGAAAGAAGAACAGGCAAAAGTCGAGGATGACTCTCTCATGGTCGAAGGCCTCGAGCCGCTGGAGGAGGAATCCGTCCCCATCATCAGCGTGGGCGGAATTGAACCGGTGTTCACCGTCCGGGAAGAGGACGAAGAATTGCGGCTGGAGGAGGCGGAGGAACCCGTCCAGGAGGAGATGATATCCATCGAGGACGAGCGTCCGCCGAACCTCGTGAACCTCCTGAAGGACCAGGAGCTGTACGCGGAAAACCCCGCGCTGGAAACCTTCCAGCCCCAACCGCAGCCTTCTCCCCGCGGAGGTGGGGGAGCAGGAGCTGGAGCGGGAGGAGCCCAGGGAGCCTCAGGGTCTTCCGGTGGTCCGACCCCCGCCGCGCCGGGGCAGCAGTCTCCGTCAGGGGCGGGCCAACCGGCGCTTTCGCCGCAGGGGGAGAATGTCCTGGCGAAGTCACTGAAGGAGTCCGTGGAAACCCAGCAACGGATGGTGAACAAGCTCTTCGGGGAGATCTCCGACCTTTCGCGCAAGATCGAGGACCAGAAGCGGCCTCCCCAGGTCGTACCCATCGTCATGAATCCGCCCCCGCAATCCGCCCGGCGGCCCCCGCCGCCGACGCAGCCCGTGGTCATCAACTATCCACAGCCCCAGGCGCAGCCGCAGCCAAGCCCCGACCCGTACCAGCCCTCAGGCATCAATTATCCGCCCCAGCAGCCGTCCGGCGAAGGTCTGCCACGGTTCGCGCAGTCCGGCTTCGACGACCTTGATGGCATTGATGACATCGATGACATCGATGACATCGAGCAGCCGGCGCAGCAAGACGCGCCGACCCGGCCTCCTGATGCTGCACGGAAACGAAGGGCCGCACGGAAGCCGCAAGCCCCGCAAGCGCAGCAGCCCCGGAGCCTCCGCGCGTTTCAGAACCTCCGCAGTCGGCAGAAGGCGGAGAACTTCCTGAGCCTGTGCCGCCTCCCGAGCCGGCCCTGGAAGACGCCATTCTGGAAGAAGCCCCCGAGGACTTGGAATTGCCCGAAGAGGTGGAAATCCTCGAACCTGCGGAGGAGCCGTCCCCCACGCCGGAGCCCCAGGAGGAGCCGCCTGCGGCGGCCGCCTCCGCCGGGGAACCGTCCTCGGACGCCCGCACGAGTGATGACGTTCGAAACGAGCTCCGCCAGTACCTGAACGGCGTCAAAGAAAAGCTGGATGATGCTCCGGGGGGCGAGCAGAGCCTCGCAAGCCCTTCAGGTCCCGCCGATCTCCTTGACTATCTGGAGAAACTGTCCGATTATCTCCCGGAGCAAGAGAAGCAGCGGTTCCAGGAGAGTGACGAACGTCTTGCCATGGAATCACTGAAGTCGAAGCTGGCAGGAAGGAAGGGCCTGCGGCAGTCAATAACGGAACGCTTCCACCCGGCGGCTCCGGGGAGGGGGGAGCCGCTCACCCGACCCCTGGTCGTAGATACGTTCTCCTATCTCAAGGACCTCGCGGCGTGGCACCCCGACAAGGCGGTCGCTGACGCGATGAGGGAGCGCGTCGAGTCCCTCATGGCCCGTATGAGGAGAGCAGGATAGATTATGAACGACAAGGCCAAGACGATCGCCGTCATCAAGACCTACATCTCCAAAATGCCGAGCCTTCCCATTGCGTGGTCGAAGATCCAGGAAATCTCCAAGAACCCCAAGGCCACCCCGGCAGATCTCAACCAGGTGATCAGCCTGGATCCCGTCCTCATGGGGAGGGTGATGAAGCTGATCAACTCGGCCTACTACGGGCTGAACAACCAGATCACCTCTCTTGTCCGAGCCATCATCATGCTCGGGGTGAACACGGTGAAGAACCTCGCCCTGTCCACCGCCGTGCTCGGCGGGCTTTCCAGCAAGACCAACTTCCTGGCCCTCAACAATGACGGCTTCTGGCGGCACTCGCTGTGCGTCGGGGTGGCGGCGAAACTGATTGCCACGAAGCGGCGCAAAGACCCGAAGCAGCTGGAGGAGTACTTCGTGTCCGGCCTCCTGCATGACATTGGCAAGATCCCGTTGAACAACAAGCTTTCCACGGAATACGTGCAGGCGCTGTCCCTCACCGACAAGGAGCATCTCCCCTTGTACATCACGGAGGAGCGGACCATGGAGGTGAACCACTGCGAGGTCGGGCGGCTCATCGTCAACAACTGGAACCTCGGCTCCGCGATGGAGGACGTGGTGTTCTTTCACCATTTCGTCGACTCCTATCCCGGAGAGAACCGCGACGTGCTGCTGACGGTTGCCGCGGCCAACTACTTCGCCAATTCCTACCAGATCGGCTTCTCGGGAGACCGGTATCCCGAGCCGCTCTCCCCCGCCGTCTATGACGAGTTGAAAATCACGCGTGATGATTTCGACGAGGTGGAGAGCAAGGTGAACGGTGAGATCGAAAAGGCGAAGATATTCCTGCAAGTCACCCGCCAGTAAGGACGGACCATGGCCATCCGGGTGACCTTCTGGGGCGTGAGAGGATCCATACCGACTCCGGGCCCCTCCACGGTGAAGTACGGAGGGAATACGGCCTGCCTCGAGCTGAGGTTCGGCGCGGAGGACAAGCTCATCATCATAGATGCGGGCTCGGGGATCCGGGAGCTGGCAGGCGCCATCCTCGCCAAAGACCTGAAAAAGGGCCCCATCACCACGAAGATCTTCCTGACCCACACGCACTGGGACCACATCATGGGCTTTCCGTTCTTCACGCCCATCTACATCAAGAACACGAAACTGGACGTGTACGGCCCCGTGAGCTTCGAGGAGGACAGCCTGGACTCGGTGGTGGGCGGCCAGCTCCAGTACAAGTACTTCCCCGTGAACATGGGGCAGCTTGAGGCGAACATCCACTATGAACGCCTCAAGGAACAGGAGATAGACCTCGGGGACGGAATCAAGCTCACCACAAAGTACCTCAATCACCCCATCACGGTGCTCGGCTACAAGTTCGAATACCAGGGCAAGATCTTCTGCACCGCATACGACCATGAGCCGTTCAGCAACATCTTCGACGTGAGCAAGGATGACCCCAGTTATGACGAGAATGCCGTCCGGGAGGGAGCGCTCGCGGCAAAGGAAGAGAACGACAAGATCGAGGCCTTCTTTGCGGGGGCGGACCTCCTGGTCCATGACACGCAATACACGAACGCGGAGTACCTCAAGGACAAGAAGGGCTGGGGGCACAGCTCTTTCGAATGGGCAATCAGGTCAGCAAACAGGGCAAAAGTGAAGCACCTCGTCTTCTTCCACCATGATCCCGAGCGCGGAGATGAGAAGCTGGAGAAACTGTACTGCAACCTCATGGACCAGATCCGGGGAAAGACCAGAATGGTCGTTTCCCTCGCGCGGGAGCGCGCGAGCATTGAGGTGTAGCTGAAAACAGCATAGAAAAATGTATATATTTCTAGACGCAGGGGGGCTGGCGTTGAAAAAATCCCGACTGAGCTTTTCCGATGACGACCTCGTGTTCCTCATAACCACGTTAATGCCTGATGCCACGGACCACCAGAGGATGATCCGCGTCCTGAGGGAGGACGAGGAGATCCTCCAGGGGATGCTCGCGGATGAGAAGGTGCTGCACAAGCTTCTCGATGAACCCCAGTTCAATCTCCTCCGCGTATCTCCGGCGCTCTTTTTCAGCGTCCTTCTGGCGCGCGTCAGGCTGGACCTGGAGCGCCAGCCCTGGACGCTGGAGAAGACGAGCCGCCTCTCGATGATCCTCTTCGACTCGCCGCAGGTGGTGGAGCTGCTTGCCAACACGGAAGTGCGGGACTACCTGGCGGCCCTCCTCGTGTCCTTCGTGCGCGTCAACAGCTTCTCCACCACGGTGCGCGTGCGAAGCGGGGTGTGGCGGCGGGTGCGCTTCAGCGATTTCGACATCGACAGCCTCGTGCGCTACGGAAATGCGCTGGAGGAGTCGCAGAGGTTCCCCGCATACAAAAGGATTGCCGACATCTGCCTGTTCACCCTCGGGATCTTCTCACCCCCGAAAAGCCCGCCGGAGGCGCCTCTTGCGCTTCTCAACGCCGGCCTCCGCATGGCCCTGCGGCGAAGCAGGGAGGACTACATCGAGCAAGGCGTGACCTTCTACCGGCTTGCCTCCCGCCATCGTGACGCTGCTCACGAAAAGCTCTCGGACGTGCTCGCGCTCTTGTCCGAGAAAATCGCCCTCGCGGCAAAGCCCCTCACCGTGATGTCCGCAAAATACCTCGCGCCGTTCAAAGACGCCGTGTTCTTGCAGTAGCGCCGGACCGGCGCCTTGGGGCCACTCCCTTTTCGGCCAGTTTTGCGTTGGGGGGGCGTGTTAGTATCTTTTTCCCATGACAAACCCGTTTCGACAGAAAAACTCAGAAAAACCTGAAAGCTTGCCGAAGGAGCTTCCCATCCTGCCCCTCCGCAATACAGTGCCCTTTCCGTACGTGATGATACCGCTGGCCGTGGGCATCCCCCGTTCCGTCAAGCTCATCGAGGATGCCTTGCAAGGCAACAGCATGATCGGGATGGTGGCGTCGAAAGACCCCTCCATCGAGGAGCCCGCTCCCGGGCAGGTGCATTCCATCGGGACCGCGGGCAAGATCCTGCGCGTCGTGCGCGCGCAGGACGGCACCATGCAAGTGGTGGTGCAAGGCCTGGAGCGCATCCGGGTGACCCACTGGCTTGCACCCGAGCCGTATATGAAGGCCCGTGTCGAATCAGCGCCTGAGCAGGGAGTATCGGACCTGGAGCAGGAGGGATTGGTGCAAGGCCTCAGGACCATTGCGCAGGAGGTGATCGACCTTTCCCCCACCATCCCCCGTGAAGCGGCAAACGTGCTCAATTCCGTTTCTGATCCGCGCTACCTCGTCTACCTCGTTGCCGGAAACGCGCAGATGGAAGCTCCGGAAGCGCAAAGCATACTGGAAATGGACTCGGTGAAGGACAAGCTGCGCGCAATCATCGCCCACCTCGCCCACCAGAAAGAGGTGCTGAGCCTCGGCCAGAAGATCCGCACGGAGGCGAAGGAGGAGATGGAGAAGGAGCAGAGAGAGTACATCCTGCGCCAGCAGTTGAAAGCCATTCAGAAGGAGCTGGGGGATCTGGATGAGAACCAGTCCATCGTTTCCGAATACACGCAGAAGATCGAGAAGTCCGGAATGCCCGAGGAGGCGAAGAAGGAAGCCCAGCGAGAGCTGAAGAGGCTCTCCAGCATGCCCCAGCAGGCGGCCGAGTACTCCATGATCAAGACGTACCTGGACTGGATGGTGGAGATCCCCTGGACCACGGCAAGCGAGGATCAGTTGGATATTGCCAACGCGCGGAAAGTGCTGGATGAGGACCACTACGATCTCCAGGAAGTCAAGGACCGCATCATCGAGTTCCTGGCGGTCCGCAAGCTTTTCAAGGAGCGCGGGATCATGAAGGACAAGGGAGGGGACGACAGGACCGGGCGCGCCATGGGCGCCATCCTGTGCTTCGTCGGGCCCCCGGGCGTGGGAAAAACATCCCTGGGGCAGAGCATCGCCCGTGCCCTTGGGCGGAAGTTCACCCGCATGAGCCTGGGAGGAATGCGAGACGAGGCGGAGGTCCGCGGGCACAGGCGGACCTACATCGGCTCCATGCCCGGCAGGATCATGCAGGCCATCAAGAGGGCGGGCACCCGCAACCCTGTGTTCATGCTGGATGAGATCGACAAGGTGGGAAGCGACTGGCGAGGCGACCCCTCCAGCGCGCTGCTGGAAGTGCTTGATCCCGCGCAGAACGGGACCTTCCGTGACCACTACCTCAACGTTGATTTCGACCTGAGCGACGTGATGTTCGTCACGACGGCCAACCAGCTTGAGCCCATCCCGGCGCCTCTGCGGGACCGCATGGAAATCATCCCGCTGGACGGCTACACCGAGCATGAGAAGGTGAAGATCGCCCAGGAGCATCTTGTGAAGCGGCAGGTTGCCGCCAACGGACTGCGCGACGGCGAAGTGGTCTTCAGCGAGGAAGCGCTGCGCAAGATCGTGCAGGACTACACGCGGGAGGCTGGGGTGCGGACGCTGGAGCGCCAGATCGGCGCCATTTGCAGGAAGAGCGTGACAAAGATCGCCTCTGGGGATTCAGCCGCGGTGGAAATCACCCCAGAGGTGGTTCGCGAGTACTTGAAAAAGGAAAAGTTCGATTCCGAGACGTCGGAGACCATCGAGATCCCCGGCATAGCAACGGGGCTGGCGGTTACGCCGGTTGGCGGAGACATCCTTTTCATCGAGGCAACGCGGATGAAGGGTAAAGGGGACTTCACCCTGACGGGGCAGCTTGGCGACGTGATGCGGGAAAGCGCCCGAATTGCCCACAGCTACGTTCGTTCGAAAGCCGCGGAGCTCGGCGTCGACGCGGATTCTTTTGCCCAGTTGGACGTGCACGTCCACGTTCCCGCGGGAGCCACCCCCAAGGACGGTCCCTCGGCAGGCGTTGCCATGGTGATGGCAATTGCCAGCCTTTTCACCGGCAAGCCGGTGCGGGGGGATATCGGGATGACGGGCGAGGTGACGCTGCGCGGGCGCGTCCTGCCCATCGGCGGGGTCAAGATGAAGGTGCTTGCCGCGCACCGGGCGGGCCTCACCACGGTGATCCTGCCGAAACGCAACGAACGGGACCTCGAAGACCTGCCGGAGGACGTGCGCACGAGAATGCAGTTCGTGCTGGTGGACAGGATAGATGAGGCGCTTGCCGTAGGCCTTGCTCCCCGCAGGGAGCATGCGCAAGAAAAGCTGATTGCCTGAGGCGATACGAGGCGCCGGTGAACTAGCCGGCGCCTTTTTTGGGGGAACCGTCCCAGTCGAATTTCGCGAGCCCCCAGTCCCAGGCCTTCTGCTCTGCAATGAGTTTCTTGACCATCTCTTCCGGCAGGCCTTTTTCAGCGCACATCTGGAGAAGGTCTCCTCCGAAGACCTTGTAGAGGGAAACAACATGCGAAAACACTTTTCGGGCTTCCTGCTCGGTCACAGCACACCCCACTTTCCAATCTTATTATACTCTCTGAGAGACGACGCGGGTATAGCAATTTCTGGTATTGACCTCGCCTGAGTCACAGATATAGAGTTGCGCCGACGACGGAGCGAGCAGCTCCCCTGGGGGAAGCGCCTCTCCCTCGGGGGATTAGCTCAGTTGGTAGAGCGGCAGGTTCGCAATCTGTAGGTCGGGGGTTCGAATCCCCCATCCTCCAAATCCCTCCATGACTGAACAGAACGGTTCCACCAGCTTAACTCTCCTCACGGACTTCTACGAGCTGTCGATGATGCAGGGGTATCTGCTGCAGAAAGAGAACCCCAACGTCGTGTTCGACATGTTCTTCCGCCGCCAGCCTTTCGGCGGCGGGTTCGCCGTTTTCGCCGGGCTGGAGGACCTGCTGAAATACGTCACCTCGCTCTCTTTCAGCAGGGAGGACCTTGCGTACCTGGAAAGCCTCGGGACGTTCCGAAAAGAGTTCCTGGACTACCTGGCGGCGTTCCGTTTTACGGGAGATATCTGGGCGATGGAGGAAGGGACTCTCGCCTTCCCCGGAGAGCCCATGGTCAGGGTGCACGGCTCACTCATGGAAACCCAGCTCATCGAGAGCGCCCTGCTTGCCATCATCAACTTCCAGACCCTGATTGCCACCAAGTCGGCCCGCGTGCGCCAGGCCGCCAACGGCGGCACGGTGATCGAGTTCGGGCTGCGTCGCGCGCAAGGGATAGACGGCGCGCTGTCCGCGTCACGCGCCGCGTTCATCGGGGGAGCGCACGCAACCTCCAATACGCTGGCGGGCAAACGGTTCGGCATCCCCGTCCGCGGGACCATGGCGCACTCGTGGGTCATGGCCTTTCAGACCGAACGTGAGGCGTTCGAGAAGTACGCGGAAACCTACCCTGACGGCGCGCTCCTCCTCATCGACACGTATGACACCCTCGGCAGCGGGATCGACAACGCCGTTGCCGTGGGCCGAAAGCTCAAGGCGGCCGGACATGGGAACTTCGGAGTGCGGCTGGACAGCGGGGACCTGGAGTACCTCAGCAAGAAGGTGCGCAAACGCCTCGATGATGAGGGGCTCACGGACGCCAAGATCGTGGCCTCCAACGAGCTTGATGAGAACATCATCCACCAGCTCATCACGCAAGGAGCGCCCATCGACATATGGGGGGTCGGCACGAACCTCGTCACCGCGCGCGGTGATCCAGCCTTGACCGGGGTGTACAAAATTTCCGCCCGGGAAAAGGCGGGCCGCTTCGTCCCGACCATCAAGGTATCGAACAACCCCGAAAAAACGACCAACCCCGGGGTCAAGCAGGTCTGGAGATTCACCAATGGGGGAAAAAGCCCCCTGGCGGACCTGATCTGCCTTGCTGAAGAGGAAATCACCCCCGGCAAGCATTACGCGTTCAACCACCCGTCGGGCGACTATCGAAAGTTCGTTCTCAGCGAATATGCCGCGGCCACTCCTCTTCTCAAGGAGAAAATGAAGGCGGGAAAGATCGTGGGAGAGCTTCCTTCCATTTCCGCCATCCGTTCGAAGGCTTGCCAGGAGATGGACCTGCTGGATGACACCTTCAAGAGGCTCATCAACCCTCACGTGTACAGGGTGTCGCTCTCGGACAAGCTCGCGGCAATGAAGGGGCTCCTGGTGAAGGAGAACCTCGCTCATGGGAGGCACCGTTGATAGTCTCTGATGACACCCTTCGCGCCATGATGGCAGAGAAGAGCATCGTCGTTGAGCCGCTGGAGCCATACCAGATCCAACCCGCCTCCATTGACCTGCGCCTGGGGCGCCACTTCCTGAAGATCGATGAGAACTCCCTTGATGTCCTGGGCATGGACAGCGAGCTTCCCTATGTCGCCCTGGAGAAAGAGGAGATCGTCATTGCCCCCCATTCCTTCCTTCTGGCTACCACGGTAGAGTTCATAAAGCTTCCGTCGAACATCACTGCCTTCGTGGAGGGGAGGAGCTCCATCGGCCGTATCGGGCTTTTCATCCAGAACGCCGGCTGGGTGGACCCGGGCTTCGAAGGCAACATCACCCTCGAGCTGTTCAACGCCAACCGGCTCCCCATCCGGCTTGCAAGCGGCCGCCGCATCTGCCAGATCGTCTTCGCCTTCATGGACAAGGCCACCCGCACCCCCTACGCGGGCAAGTATCAAGGCCAGCGAGGCACCGTGGGCAGCCGGGTCTACAAGGACGCGGATCGGGGGAGATGAGATGATGACGCTCGCCGGGCAGATCAGTCGGTGCCGGGGCCCCCTGCCTGCTCATCGCTGAGCTGGGCACCTCCCACCAGGGGGACAGGGCGCGAGCGCGCGAGCTTGTGGACGCGGCGGCGGAAAGCGGGGCGGACTGCATCAAGTTCCAGCTCGTTCATGCGGATGAGATCCTCCATCCCTTGTCGGGCATTGTGGACCTTCCCACGGGAAAGGTGGCCCTGTACGAGCAGTTTCGGTCCCTGGAAAAAGCGGTGGGGTTCTACGAGGACCTCAAAAGCTACACCGAATCACGGGGCGTCCTGTTTCTCTGCTCGCCATTCGGCCTGCGAAGCGCGCGGGAGCTCAAGTCCATAGGGGCCAAGGCGCTCAAGATTGCATCCCCTGAGCTCAACCATTTTGCGCTCCTTGAAGAGGTCGCCGGATACGGACTGCCCCTGTTCCTTTCCACCGGTGTGTCCACCCTGGGAGATATCGAGCGGGCGCTCGCCATAACGGGCAGGCAGAACATCATCCTCATGCACTGCGTCACCGCCTATCCCGCTCCGGAAGCGGACTACAACCTCCTCGTCCTTGCTGGACTGCGGGCGATTTTCGGGGTGGAGGTCGGCGTTTCAGACCATTCGCTTGACCCGGTCCTGGTTCCCGTGCTGGCCGCGGCACGCGGCGCGTGCGCACTGGAGAAGCACTTCACGCTCTCACGCGCGGGGGCGGGGCTGGATGATCCCATTGCGCTGGAGCCGGACCAGTACCAAAAGATGGTAAAGCGCGTGCGGGAGGCGGAGCAGGCAGGCCCCGCGGCCGCGCGCGCCGCGCTGGAAAGGGACTTCGGAGAGGACCGCGTGCGCGCCGTCATGGGCACGGGGGTGAAAGAGCTTGCGGCTTCCGAGAGAGCCAATTACACGCGGACCAACCGGTCCATCCACGCGGTCAAGCAGATCCCGCGCGGCGCGCGCATCAGCGCTGGGGACGTGGCGGTGCTCAGGACGGAGAAGACGCTTCGACCGGGGTTAGGGCCCGAGTTCCTGAACCTCGTGGTTGGAGCCGTGGCCCGCAGGGCCATCCCGCCCGGCGAAGGCGTGGAATGGGGGGATTTGATCTAGCCTTATTGCCCCAAACATTCCAAACTGCTACACTGCGAATCGAGATGATAAATTTAAAAGACTACATTGCGCGGGAACGGATCGCCTTCCTTGCGGCCCGGGACAAGCAGGATGCGCTTGCCAAGCTCATCGAGCTGTCAGACGACCCCCGGCATGTTATCGACTTCGAGCAGTTCCAGAACGCCGTCCTGGACAGGGAATACATCGTCACCACGGGTATCGGGCAGAACGTCGCCATCCCGCACATCAAGAGCAGGTGGGTGAAGGACTTCTTCATCACCATCGGGGTATTCCGTGACGGGGTGGAATGGCAGTCCCTTGATGAGAAGCCCGTGCACCTCGCTTTCCTGATCGCCGGTCCCGAAGAGCATGAGAACTACCTGCGGATCCTCGCCAAGCTCACGCTGATCATCCGCAACAAGGAAAAACGCCGGGCGATCATCCACGCGGACTCAACCGACGCGGTCTACAAGCTCCTGGAAGACTCCTGAGAGCCCCGCGTCCAACACAAATAGCTTCCGGAAGGAGAGACTTGAGATGGCTGCGGTAAAAGTGGGAATCAACGGGTTCGGCAGGATAGGACGGCTCGCGTTCATGGCGCTGGTCGACAAGGGCCTGCTGGGCAAGGACCTGGACGTGGTCGCGGTGGTGGACATCACCACGGACGCGAAGTACTTCGCCTACCAGCTGAAGTATGACTCCATCCACGGCGGGCTTTCGGCAACGCTTGCAACGGAAAAGTCACCGGGGGCTTCCGAGGACGACGTCCTGGTCGTGAACGGCCAGAAGATCAAGTGCATCATGGCCACGAAGGAGCCTGCCCAGCTTCCCTGGAAGGACCTCGGCGTGGAGTACGTGATCGAGTCCACCGGCCTGTTCACCGACGGTGAGAAGGCCAGGGGGCACCTCGTTGCGGGAGCGAAAAAGGTCATCATCTCCGCGCCTGCGAAGGGCGACGTGAAGACGCTCCTCATCGGCGTGAATGACAACGAATATGACCCCAAGAAGCATGACGTGGTGTCCAACGCATCGTGCACCACCAACTGCCTTGCGCCGCTCGTCCACGTCATCCTCAAGGAAGGCGTCGGGATAGAGACGGGGCTCATGACCACCATCCACTCCTACACGGCAACGCAGAAGATCGTGGACGGGCCTTCCAAGAAGGACTGGCGCGGCGGACGCGCCGCGGCAATCAACATCATCCCCTCCACCACCGGCGCTGCCAAAGCGGTCGGTGAAGTGCTTCCTGCCGTCAAAGGCAAGCTCACCGGCATGTCCTTCCGCATCCCCACCCCGGACGTTTCCGTGGTTGACCTGACGTTCCGCTCCACGCGGGACTCATCCATCGAGGAGATCGACGGCCTGTTGAAGAAGGCCTCCGAGACCTACCTCAAAGGCATCCTCGGCTACTGCAATGAGGAAGTGGTGTCCACGGACTTCGTGCATGACGACCGCTCCTCGATCTATGACAGCCTTGCCACCATGCAGAACAACCTCAAGGGTGAGAAGCGCTTCTTCAAGGTGGTCTCCTGGTACGACAACGAGTGGGGCTACTCATGCCGCACCGTGGACCTCCTTGCCAAGATGGCAAAGACGAAGTAGAGCGGGATCGCCACGGAAAGTGGCGGTCCACGGCACTACGCTCAAAAAGCCCCGACACACGCCGGGGCTTTTTTGTGAGGGCCTTCTTCCCTGGCGGCCCTACCTCTCTATTGGCGCGCCTATCACGTTCCCGTATTCAGTCCAGCTACCGTCGTAGTTTTTCACCGTGTCGATCCCCAGAAGGTACTTGAGCACGAACCACGTGTGGCTCGAGCGCTCCCCGATGCGGCAATAGGAGACCACCGGCCTTTTCGGATCGATCCGGGCCTTTGTCAGGTAGATCTCCGAGAGCGCCTCCGCGGGCTTGAACCTGCCGTCCTTGTCCACGGCGCTGCTCCAGGGAACGCTGGCGGCTCCCGGGATATGCCCGGCCCTCTGAGCGGTCTCACTCATGCCGGGAGGCGCAATGATCTTTCCCGTGTACTCGTCAGGGCTCCGTACGTCCACGAGGTTCGGGTTGGGCTTTCCGCTCATCTTCATGACTTCCGCGAGGCGCGCCCGAAGCGCCTCGTTCGGGCCCTTGGCGGTGTACGTCACCGGCGGGTATGAGGGCTTGTCCGTCGTGAACGGCTTGTCCTGTTCGTTCAGCCACTTCTGGCGTCCGCCGTTCATGAGCTTCACATTCTCATGGCCGTAAGTCTTGAAAAGCCAGAAGCCGTACGCGGCAAACCAGTTGTTGTTGTCACCGTAGAGCACCACGGTGTCTTTCGGGGAAATCCCGGCCCCGCCCAGGAGCTTTTCGAAAGCCTGACGGCTGATGATGTCCCGGTTGAGCTGGTCCTGCAGGTCCTTCTGCCAGTTGAAGCCGACCGCGCCAGGGATATGACCCGCCTCATATGCCTGCAAGTCCACGTCCACTTCTACAAGCCTGATCCCCGGCGTGCTGATAGTGTCCTTCACCCAGTCGGTCTCTACGAGAACCTCGGGATGAGCGTATGGCATGAAACTCTCCTTTCCTTCAGCCTCGAAAGGCTGGACGCACGATCTCGACCTCCGCCAGCTCCGCGACGCCGGCAATGCCCGGGACGTGCTTCGCAACGTGGTCCACATACTTGAAAAGTCCGTCGGGAAAAATCATGACCGCAAGGCCGCGCTCGCCCTGGCCGCGGGCGCGAAGCGCGCCTTCGAGGATGAGGCCGGAGCTGGGACCTGCCAGCAAGCCCTCCTGGCGGCACAGGTCGAGCACCCGCGCGTAGGCCAACTGGTACGGTATCTCGACGATTTCATCGATCAAGGAAGGATCGAAGAGCGCGCTCACGTCCAGCTCCGCCGTATTGCGCAGCCCCGGGATGTCGTGCCCCTCGGAGGGCTGCACCGCAATGACTTTCACGGCCGGGTTCTTCTCCTTGAGGAAGCGGCTCGTCCCCGTCACCGTCCCGCAGGTTCCGAGAGAGACGAAGAGGTGGGTGATTTTCCCCTCCGTCTGGCGCCAGATCTCAGGCCCGGTAGTGCGATAGTGCGCCGCTGCATTCTGCTCGTTTTCGTATTGATTGGGCATGACGTACCGGTCCGGCTGCGCCTTTGCATGCGTCTTTGCCAGATTGATCGTGCCGCCTCCATCTTGCCCGGGCATGGGGCACAACGCGTCGGCCACCACGTCCACTTCTGCGCCAAGGATCCTGAGGATCGCCTTTTTCTCATCGGGGATCCTCTGCGGAACCACCGCTCGCACGGGGTGGCCCAGCGCTGCTCCAAGGGCCGCGAGACTGATGCCGGTGTTTCCCGACGTCGGCTCCACAATCCCCTTGCCAGGCCCGAGAGCCCCTCGCTTCTCGAGGTCGCTCAGCATCTCGAATGCGGCCCTGTCCTTTACCGAGCCAAAAGGGTTCATCCATTCGAGCTTGGCATACAACGGAAACCCGTCGACGGACGCAAGGCGATTCAGCCGCACCATAGGGGATGGGTTTTCCGCATCAGGAAGCATGTCGACGACGCTGTCATAAACACGTGTGTGGTGATTCATTACCATTCCGATCTGTTAGGTAAACTTACTGAAACGAACGGTGGCCAGTCAAAGAGCTATCAGACGATTTCGATCAAAAGCAATATTGGCTCGAGACATCACCTCATCGCCAGTCGAGGCTGACTTCCATGCCGGGGGCGAGCTTGAGAGACTCCGAGGCATTACCCCTGTTGATCCCTATTTCCAGCAGTCCGTCGCTTCCAACATAAGCAAGGGGAGCCCCCGCAAGGACCTCGGCAAAAGTGTGCGCCAAGGGGAGCTCCATGCCGTTGCCCAGCACCACTCGCAGCCGGGCGGTCGGAACGTCCAGCGGCGCGCGGCCGGGGACCCACGGCTGCCATCGCAGAGCGGCATTTACGGAAACCAGGACCCCGATGCTCGTCACCATGTTTCCGAACCTGTCCGCAAACAACATTTCACCGTGGATCAGGCCTTCGGCTTCCTGGCTCGAAAGGCGAGGCCAGGGTATGCTCACGAGGTCGGAGACTGACGGCCCCAGCTCGTCAGGATCGGTTCCTGCGGCAAGAAGGGCTGCCGCGGGAGCGAAGAGGTCACGGCCATGGAACGTGCGGCTTTTCGCCTCGGGGCTCGCGATCTGAACGGCGCTTGTCGCACCCCTTCCTTCCAGCATGTACGTGAAAATGCCGTTATCCGGGCCTACGCAGAAAAAGCCGTTGCCGCGGATGACGATGGGCCTGCGGACGGTCCCGACCCCTGGGTCAACCACGGCAAGAAAAATCGTCCCCCGCGGCATGGAGGGGAACGCCTGCCAGAGGTGAAACGCAGCCCGGCGTATGTCTCCCGGGGGAACGTCGTGAGTGAGGTCGATGAGCCGCGCGCGGGGAGCCTCCCGGGAGATGACCCCCTTCATCACTCCGGCGTATACATCGCGTGAGCCAAAATCGCTGAGAAGAGCTATGCAGGCATCGTTCATGGATCGGATCCCCTTTCCACGGTCGCCTTTCCCTATCGCCAAACATACACTATCATGCATCCCGTGGAACGCATGACCATCGACCGGGCTGAGAACGGCTCACGGGCCTTTCAAGACCTCGTCCATTCGATCATGACGGAGGCTGACGGTGATGCTCTCCGGCGAGTCATGGGCAAGTCGATTGCCGTGAGCTCCGGGAAGGGCGGCGTCGGGAAAACCATAACGGCATGCAACCTCGCCATCTATTACGCCCGCAAAGGCATGCGCGTGGGCCTGGTGGACCTGGACCCCCTTTCCGACGTCGCGGCCCTCCTGGACCTTCAGGATTCCGAGCAAGTCGTGACCGGAGGATCGAGGCTCACCACGCGGGGCAGGGCAGGGATTGCCGAATACCAGATGCCTGTTTTCAAGTGCCTCGATATCCTGTTCCCGTTCCAGAAGCTCGCCCGTGGGGAGGCAGCGGGGATGCTGGAGAAGATCTATCGACTCCACCTCATGGAAGTGGACGGATTGTACGAGCTGCTCATTTTCGACATGCCCGCCGGGATGAGCTACGAGGACAACCTGGCATATCTGCCGTTCATGAAAAAACTGGTCCTGGTGACAAACCCCGAGCCCACGGCTCACGCTTCCGCCGGAGCGTACGCGAAAGAGGTCCAGAGGCTGTACCCTGGCACCGTCATCAATGTCTGGCACAACCGATACTCATCCGTGGTGCGGGACGGCTTCAACCCCACGGACGTCGCCGGCAACTACAACCGGTTCGTGCAACCCTCCCAACGGCTCTCCGCCCGGGAAAGGAAGCTCCTTTCGGATTTCGCCTTCATTCCCGAGGACCCCGCGCTCGACCTTCTGCAAGGGGAGCCCAACCCCGTGCTCCACGTCCTCGCCTGCATGAAGGACAGCCTGGAGCACGTCCATGGCAGGCTTCTCTCTCACGCCTCCCAAGGGCTGAACGTCCCGCGTGGGGTGCGTGAAATGCTCACCCTCTACGCCCAGCGGCACCCCGTCATCGGAAAGCCGACAGACTACCTGGAACGGTTCGGCTCATATCTCAGGGAGGTCGTCGAGGCCGCGGTGGACTCTTCGAGCCCGAGCGCGGCAACCAGCGCCAGGGCAGGCGCCAATCCTGGAAGCTCGGAGGCCGGGGTGGGCTCGATCAGCCCCGCCGCCGCCACTGCCACGTTCTCCCCTGCCGAGCGAGGGATCCTCATGGGTTTCCTGGAACGGATCAAGGGAAGCGGGCTCCGACGCGAGATTGTGCGCCTCGAGGGGCTGCTGGATGACAGGATCCGACAGATCGATGTAACCCGCAGGACAATGGGGGGCCTTGGGCCGACGCAGCAGGACAGGGCGGTGGACAGGGAGGTGGGTCGATTCCTCGTCACCGCCAACAAGGCCGCCTCCAAGAGCACGCTGATGCGCAGCCACGGAGCCTTGCTTCTCTTCTACTTTTCCCTGTATAAGCTGTACCAGTCACGGACGCTGATGGCGTTGATCAAAGGGCTGATCCCGCGGCGGCGAAACCCGAAGGGCAGGCTCGTGAGGGACCGCTTCCGCCAGATCCGGACGCTCGTCGAAGGAGACGAAAGCTACCGGGCCCGGTACCTCAAGACGCTGCAAGCCCTGTACCAGGTGCTCATGAGGCAGATAGGCGGAGTCGCGGATGCCCTGAGGCTTCCGGACCTTCTCTTGCGTGACGCACAGTCCCGGATCAACGGAAGAGCGTACCTGAAGCTTCTCACAGCATTCCTCCATGAGACTCTCTACGGAGGACTGAGCGTCATCGTCGGTTTTGATTACCGGTCCACTGCAGTTGCTTTTCGAGACGGCGCAGAAAGGCTTTTATCGTGAACAGACGCTTCCCGCGCATGGCAGCCATCGCTCGAGCCGGCCTGATGACCGCCGCCGTGTGTCTTTCCTTGGCCGGGTGCCAACAACGCGGTCCGCTCTCTCGAACCGAGGAAATCCTCTGGACCACCTGCACCATCACGCTGTACGACCATGCGTCACAGCCGAACCTCGACGCATGTTTTTCGCGTTTCGCGGAGATCCACGCGCGGATGAGCGTGGGCGTGCCAGGCTCGGAGCTCGACGCCATTGACGCCGCGGCGGGCAAGCAGCCCGTCCCCGTCACGGATGACGTGCTTCAGGTCACCCAGAAGGCCCTTCAGCTTGCGCGGCTGTCGAACGGGCTCTTTGATCCAACGGTGGGACCGCTCATCACGGTTTGGAAGATCAATAACGAGCACCCCGAGATCCCGAAAGCCGCGGACATAGCGTCGGCCCTCCGCCTGGTGAACTGGCGGGATGTGGTTTTGGACAGCAACGCCAAGACCATCTTCCTGAGGCGGCCGGGAATGCAGCTTGACCTTGGCGCGCTCGTGAAAGGGTACGCGGCCGATGAAGCCGTGCGCATCCTCCACGCGCGGGGAGTCACGTCAGCAATCATAGACCTTGGAGGGGACATTTTCGCCATGGGACACGGGCAGACCAGCGGGTCTTGGCGGATCGGGGTGCAGAACCCTGACGCAGAGCGCGGAGTCTACCTTGGAATTGCAGACGTGGTGGACAAGTCAGTCGTCACTTCCGGCGTCTATGAGCATTTCTTCATGAAGAACGGAAAGCGATACCACCATCTGATGGACACCAGGACCGGCTATCCTGTGGACAACGGCCTGGAATCCGTAACCGTCATTACAAGCTCTTCGATGGATGCTGACGGTTATGGCCTTGCTCTCTTCTGCATGGGGAAAAAAGAAGGCATCGAGCTCGGCAGCAAGCTTGGCCTTGGAGCTGTCATGGTGGACGCCAACCATAAGGTTTCCGTAACGCCGGATACGAAAGCCTTTTTTACCATCACGGACCCTACGTTCACGTATGAAAATCAGCCCGGGGCAAACTAGGCCCTTGCTTGACTGAGAACTACTGAGAACTGCTGCTTCCTTGACACGAGCCGACGCAAAGGGTAGCGTCCACCCAGGCTCTCGGCGCATCGGAGGTGGACCATGGGACGCGCCTTGCTCTTGGCCTCGGCAATCGCCTCAGCTCTTCTCCTTCTTTCCTGTCAGAAAAGCCAGACTCCCCAGATGCCTGCCGCAGCGGTCGCCGACTCGAAAAGCGGCTTCTGCCTTGTCCCTGATGTCAGCCTCTGGGAAATCTCGGGGACCTCCCTCACGCGGAAAGGGAGCGTCCAGATAGGGGAGAAGCTCGTTCTCCTGGGCCAGGCGCGCCATGTCGCGTTGAATGGAAAAGACAGAGACCTCCTGAAAGTGCGTCAGGATACGGGGACCGAAGGTTGGGTCCGGGCAGACTACGTCGTGTCGAACGCCATCCTCGCGGTCACCACCTCGGATGCAGTCATTTACAGCGTGCCGCGCAACACGGCGGCCAGCCCGGTGAGCATCCCGCGGATGACCGTGCTCGGCATCCATTCCGACTCTGCCGGGCTGCCGTTCATCCACGTCAGCTTCAATGACCCCACGCAGAAAGGCGGCTTGAAAGAGGTCTATTTGCGAAATGAGGGAGTCTCCGCCCGCCCTGACGACGTGCAGGCAGCTCTGCTCCTCCAGCTTGCCGCCGCGTCCAGCAGCCCGAAGCAGCAGGAGGCTTTCCTCACCTCGGGGGCCAAGGACTACCCGGGATCGATTTTCCTTCCTCAGCTTCAGGCCGCGCTGGATGCGCTGCATTCGCCGCCGTCCCAGCCGACCCAATCCGCGCAGCAGACCCAGCAAGACCAGCCGGCCCAACCAGCTCAGGCGGCTCAGCCCGGGCAACCGGCCCAGCCCATGCAGCCGGCCCAGCCCGCCGCGACACCAGCCCTTGCGCCGGCGCAAGTTCCCGCCCCCCAGGGCCAGGCGGCCGGACCCGCCGGCGCATCCACCGCCCAGTAGCCGCCGATCAGCCGCCGGACGCAGTGCGCTTTCCCTGCGCCGCGCTATCGTGTACCATGGCTCGCCAGCACACAAGGAGGCAGGAATGCCCGTAACAGCCGTTGTCGGCGCGAACTGGGGTGACGAAGGAAAAGGCAAGATCACTGACTACCTTGCGCGCGAAGCAAGCTTCGTCGTGCGCTACCAGGGCGGGAACAACGCTGGCCATACGATCATCAACGAGTTCGGCAAGTTCGCCCTCCACCTGCTTCCCTCAGGGGTCTTCTACCCGAACGTGATCAACGTCCTGGGACCGGGCGTTGCGGTCAATATCCCCGCGCTCCTGGCGGAGTTCGACGCGCTGCAAAGCCGCGGCGTCCCGCGGCCGGACGTGCGCGTCTCCGAGCGCGCGCAGGTCCTGCTCCCGCACCACATCCTCTTCGACACGCTGGAGGAGGAGCGCCTGGGCAAGGAGAGCTTCGGCTCAACGAAGTCGGGGATCGCCCCGTTCTACGCGGACAAGTGCCTGAAGATCGGCCTTCAGGTCAACGAGCTTTTCGATACGGCTATCGTCAAGGCCAGGCTCGCCAAAGCCCTGGTCTCCCGCAACGTTCTTCTTGAGAAGCTCTACGGAAAGCCCCCCCTGTCCGTGGACGAAACCGTTGCCCAGCTCATCCAGCTTCGCGACAGGCTTGCGCCTTTTGTCACCGACACAACCATGCTGCTCCTGGACGCCGTGGAGGCGGGGAAAACGGTGCTTGTGGAAGGCCAGTTGGGCACGCTGCGCGACCCTGACCACGGGATCTATCCCTATCCCACTTCCTCCTCGCCGCTCGCCGGGTTTGCAGCCGTGGGAGCGGGCGTCCCGCCCTGGTCGATCTCCCGTGTGGTTGCCGTGACAAAGGCATACTCCAGTTGCGTGGGCGCGGGACCTTTCGTCACCGAGCTGCATGGGGAGGAGGGAGAAGCGCTGCGCAAGCGAGGCGGGGACGCCGGGGAGTACGGCGCCACCACGGGCCGCCCGCGGAGGGTCGGCTGGTTCGACTGCGTAGCGACCTCCTATGGATGCAGGGTGCAAGGGGCAACAGAGGCCGCCATCACGAATCTCGACGTGTTGGGGTATCGGGATGCAATCCCCGTCTGCACGGGCTACCGGATTGCAGGTGAGACCACGACGAAGTTTCCGGTCTCCCGGCTCCTGGACGGCGCCGAAGCCGTGTACGAGGTCTTCCCCGGCTGGAAGACGGACATCGGCGCCATGCGCTCCTTCGATGAGCTTCCGGCAAACGCGCGGGACTACGTCCTGTTCGTGGAGGAGAAGATCCGAACGCCCATCCGGTGGATTTCGGTGGGACCGCGCAGGGAACAGATCATCAGGCGCTGAGGCTTCCTTCCACGACCCTGATGACCCGGTTGGGGGAGGCAAAACGGATCTCCTGGGCGGCGAACTGGGCCGTGATTCCCTTCATGATCGAGTTCTTCAGGTCGAGGAAATCCGACTGGCTGAACCACAGTCCGAACAGCACCTCGACCCCGGATTCCTTGAAGTCGTTGAAAATGATGACCGGCTGAGGCTCGTCGAGGCTCCAGGGGTTTGCCCGCGCAATCTCGGACAGCGCCTCGTGGACGCGGTCGAGGTCCTGTCCGTACGCTACCTGGAAGAGGATGTCCATCCGGCGGATGGGAAAACGCGTGATATTGGTGACTTCCGAGCTGAGGATCTTCTCATTAGGGATGCGCACGAACAGGTTATCGAACGTGCGGATCTTGATCGAAAGAAGGTCGACGGACTGGATGATCCCCGTGGTGGTGCCTATGCGGATCACGTCCCCCACGGTAAAGGGCTTTTCCGAAATGAGGAAAAGACCGCTGATGATGTTGGATACGCTCGTCTGAGAGGCAAATCCCACCGCAATTCCGACAATCCCCGCGGCCCCCAGGAGCGCGGTCAGCTTCACACCAAGCTCGCCCAGCACCGCGAGCACAACGAGCACGAATCCCGTGTAGCTGATGACCTTGCGGGCAATCATCTGGCGCTGCGCGGTGGACTTGCGCATGATGTAGCGCTGGGTCACTACGGCCAGGATGCGTATGAGCAGGAGCCCCAGCACGAGGGTCACCGCGATGCGCAGCCCCTTGGAAAGGATGTCGGGGGAGAGGGAGGAGAGCCACGCGCCGATCTGGTGGATGATGAACATGCTCTTCGCTCCTCAAAAGTCGGCAAAAGACTTCAGGATCCCGAACGTCTTTCTGATGTTCCAGCCCGCCGCCGGCTGGCGCGCCTCCGCGAACAGGGCCAGCCCTTTTTCGAAGCCGGGCGCGTCCCGATTGATCTCGATCTGCGTGCCCTGATCAGGGCCGCGAAACACCACGTTCAGCCGGTTGGTCCACAGCCTCCGCGGGCTGCGGAAGACGCTCAGGTTCTCCACGTGGAGACAGATCTTTTCGAAAGCGAGGTCGGTGTCGGAGTCGTTCGTGATGGAAAGCGGGCACACGGCAAGGTAGGCGGAAGGGTCCACGGAATCGATCCCCTGGTGAAGCCGGGTCGCAAGGCCGTAACACAGCTCACCGGTGATCGGGTCTCCGAACCATGTCTTGGTGAGGACCACGATCGCCTCTTCGAAAATCTTGAGCCGCCGCGGCACCGTGGTGCACAGGCGAAACCATACGGGAATCTGGAGGAAGAACAGCGCTGCCTGCCCGGGAAGGAGCGTCAGAGCCCTGTCGGGACGCACGACTATTGGCTTGTCCGGCAGGATCGGAATGGGTTGCACGGGTCCGATCTCTTTGTGAAGGTAATGCCTCCAGAGGGAGGACTCAGGCTTCTGCGACCTGGCAACCGGCTCCCGCCGTATGCCTCCTCGCCATCCCTGCGGGGAGAGGGAGAGCACGTGCCACTCGTTGTCGACCCGCTCCACCCAGATGCTCCGCGCCGGGAACCGCCACGCTACGCATTGCCTCACAGAGATTTCTATCCTGTCCCAGACCGCCGTCCCGGTCTTGTCCATTCTTCCCCTTAACCACCTTTTCGGCTCTTTTGGAGCAGGAGAGTACCGATCACGAGCAGAATGACGGTGATGACGAGGTGGCCGGCCCAGAAATGCGGAGGTACTCCGATGCGTACCGATCAAGCGGGTCTAGATATGGAGGAGGCCAACGACCCCCGCGGCCTACTGCATCCCGCAGAGGCCGGAGCCGCACCTGCCCTGATCACACCCGCACTCGCCCGTGGCGCAGGAGGGAAGGGCAGCATCTCCGTGCTCGTGCGCGGTATGCCCCACGTGGGCGGCGAACAAGCTGAGCTTTCTCACGATCTTCGTGCTTTCACAGGAAGGGCAGGCCATCGTGGTGTCCGAGCGCATGAGGAGCTCGAACGAGGTCCTGCACTCCCTGCATTCGTATTCGTAAATCGGCATGGTGATCTACTCCCGGCTTACATCCCCGCGCCAGATCACGCGGATCCTCTTGTACAGCCCGTCCCCTTCGCTGATGGTCTCGATGTCCCCGTAGCGGGCAAGCGACGTATGGATCAGCCGCCGCTCGAAGGGATTCAGCGGCTCCAGCAACTGCGAGTCGCGGCCTCTCCGCACCTGCTCGGCAACCTGGTTGGCCATCCGGATGAGGCTGCGCTCCCGGCGGCTGCGGTAGTCCTGCGTATCCAGGACAATGCGGGTGGAGTCCCCGCCCATGCGCCCCCCGGCCAGGTTGACAATGAACTGGAGGGCCTCCAGCGTCTTGCCCTGCTTCCCGATGAGGATCCCCGAACCGTCGCTCTCGATGTCCAGGCCGAGCCGCTTGTGCTCGCGGAAGTTCACCGTGATCTCAGCGGGGAAGCCCATGCGGGAAAGAAGCCCGCGCGTGTACTCGATGATCTTTTGCTCGAACTCACCCTGCGGGATGGAGGGGCCTTCATGAGCCGCCTCTTCCTCCTCAGGTCCGTCGGTTTCCTCGGTCATGTGAACGCGGATCTTCACCTTGCCCCCGCGGAAAAGGATGCCGGGGCGCTTTGCCTCCACGATCTCGAAATCGATCTCGTTCCTGTCGAGGCCCAGCTCTTCAATGGCCCTGTCGATGGCCTCTTTTTCGTTCTTGCCTTCGAACTCCTTCACTACCATGGCAGTCTCCTTCGCTCTCTCACCTCTTCACCTTCATGCCTGGCTTGGAGCCGGATTTGAAAACGACAGGAGTCGAGGCCGCAGCCAGCTCGTCCCGCTTGCGTTTCAGCGAGTTGATGTAAAGCTGCTGGAAGATGGACAGGACGTTCTGCACCGTCCAGTACAGCACGAGCCCTGACGGCATGTCGTAGAGGATGAAGAGGAAAACGATTGGAAGCGCGTACGTCATGAGCTTCATCTGGTTGCCCGCCTGCGACTGGTCCGCCGGCTGCGTGAACTTGCCCTGGAGGAGCTGGCTTGCCACCATGAGAAGAGGCAGGGCGCGCAGCGCCGTCCATCCCAGAAGGGGGATGGCGAACGGGAAGTTCAGCACGGCTTCGGGAGCGGAAAGGTCGGGGATCCAGCCGGGAATGAACATGGCGCCGCGAAGCTCGAAGTAGCTGTTCAGAAGGTTATAGAGCGCGAAGAAAACCGGGATCTGCAGGAGCAGAGGCAGACACCCGGACAGGGGGTTGATCTTTTCCCTTCGGTAAAGCTCCGCGATTTCCTGGTTCATCTTGTCAGGCTTGGCCTTGAGCCGGGTCCTGATCTCCTGGATCCTGGGATTGAGCGCGGCCATCTTGGCAGTCGACTCCGAGCTCTTGAACGTCAAGG
This sequence comes from uncultured Spirochaetota bacterium, assembly GCA_963845535.1. Taxonomy (GTDB): domain Bacteria; phylum Spirochaetota; class Spirochaetia; order SZUA-6; family Fen-1364; genus Fen-1364. The sequence continues at coordinate 203,220 of CAWJSK010000004.1, read as the reverse complement.
GAAGGAAGACGACTTTGATGAGGATGGTGAGCAGTATGATTGCGACCCCGTAGTTGGGGATGATGAGGTAGAAGAAGTCCAGGAGGTACTTCAGGAGCTGCGCAAGCCACCCGATCAGGATGGATGAGGTCACCATCTCATCCGCGTGAAGGCCTGCGATTTCGAAGCGGTTCTTGTCCGCGTCGTTGTATCGGGCAAGCACCTCCTTCTTCATGGGCCCCATGTAGAACCGGTAGGTGTCGGTGGCCTTCGCGCTCTTCAGCGTTGGCCGCTCGAAGCTGATGACGGAGCGGTCGTAGCCTTCCACGAGCCTGCGGGAGTCGAACACAAGATGGCTGACCGAGCCGTCAGGCACAGCAATGCCCGGTGAAGTATTTCCCCTCGATGCCGGCCCAGGTGACGGTCTTGTCCACCTCTTTGAGGGCTCCCATGCCGACTCCCGGGTCTGAGCGCTTGCTGTCAGCCCAGTATGCGTACTTGCGGAAATCGTTTCGGCCGTCCAGCTTTGCGTAGTGCGGTCCGATCTGGGGACCGAAGTTCAGCGTGTAGGCAAACCCGCCGAAATCCAGGGCTGGGAAATCGTTCACGCTGTTCTCGATTGTGATCTGCAGTTGGAACAGGTATTCGTCCTTGTAAAAAGAGTAAGTCTTGTGAAGTGTGAACGGTATGCCCTTGGGAGAATAGAAAGTGCGGCTGAAATCGAACGTGGATTTGCCTGAATCCGTCGTCTCACGCAGGGTAAACGGAACAGTGAGCTCTTCGGACTTGTAATCCCCGAACGCCAGGGCAAAAGGCAATTCCCCCGGAGTCATGGTTTTTGGCAGGAGAAGCATGTCCACGGGAGACCCGTCGAGGTTTTTGTACTTGCGCAATCTTACCGAAGACAAAGTGGCCCCGGCGGTCTCAAAGGTCAGGCTGTAAAGGTCCGTGTCCCTCTGGATAGTCGCCGGCTGGGAAGCGGGCGGAGCGGACTCCGCGGTCTCCACGACCTTGCCCATGGCAATAGCGGTTTGAGCCCCCGGGGCCGCGGGAGCCCTGAGAGCCGTCTGCGTGCTGGCAACTGCCGGAGCCGCCTGCTGCGCCGGCTGCGCGGTGACTGCCGCGGGCTGGGGCTGCTGGCCCTGCTGCGGTGACGCCTGCAGGGTAGCCGCGGGTTTCTGCGCGGTTTGCTTCGCTGCCGGCTTGGGGGGAGCCAGGACGGACTGAAGAATCATGCCCCCAACGATGATCACCACGGAGAGCACGACAGCCAGGAGAGTTCTCTTATCCATGCTTGCGTATTTCCTTTTGTTCAGGGAACAGGGTCATATCCTCCGTCGTGAAACGGATGGCAACGAAGTATCCGTCGGGCTCCCAGGTACGACCCTTTGATCACACCGTATTTCAGGATGGCTTCTTTCGTGTACTGGGAGCAGGAGGGCACATAGCGGCAGCTTGAAGGGAAAAGGGGAGAGATGAGGTGTTGGTAGCCGGTAATGAGCGCAGAAGCGACCCACGTCCCGATTCTTCTAAACCGCATGGTCATGGAATCCTGCCCGGAGCAGCAGCTTCATCATGTGCGAGCGCCTTTGGGCGAAGGAACAACCGAACCTGCCGACGAAAAACAGGAGGTCATGCCCTGGGGGAACGCGTTCCTTCAGCAAGCGGTACGCTTCCCGCGTGATTCTCTTCTCCCTGTTTCTCCTCACCGCGCCGCCGCACCCGCGGGCAACTACGACAGCCATCCGATTGGTCGACGTGCCGTTGCCGTCATGGAGGAGCTTCAGGCCGCCGACATCCACCCTTTGTCCTGTTCTGAAAAGCCTCGTGATGTCCGAGCCGGCGCGGAGTCGTTCTCCCCTAGTAAGGCTTCTTCTCATCTGAAGCGGAAAGCTTGATGCGTCCCTTTGCACGCCGGCGCTTCAGCACGAGCCGCCCGCCCTTTGTGGCCATGCGCGCCCGAAAACCGAACTTTCTCGTTCTCTTGGTCTTGCTGGGCTGGTAGGTCCGTTTCATACGACGAATGCTCCTTGATTAACCTGACGACCAGGGGTTTTCTCATGGGTATATCCCGATGAATATAGGATGCACGCTCCTTTGTGTCAATGGCGGCAAGGACACACAGGACATACCGGGGACCGACCAGGACCGATCTGGCCCACGGAGGAGCGTGTCGGGCGCTGTCTGGCGGCTCTCCTACCCCTCTCGGACGCCAAGGAGGAACCTGATATCCGTGATCCGGGCCTCCGGGGCGACGGCGCGCGCCGCCGAAAGGAGCGCCTCCTTTCGCATTCGCGCCATCTGCAGCCACCCGGGGTGATCCGCCTCCACGATCATGACGCCCGCATGCACGTCGACCAGGCGCGTGTGGGCCGCGATGCTGCTCCCCGCCACCTCGTTCCACCCCGCGAACAGAGGAGCGTAGGGATTGCTCGTGAGCCATCCCCTTTCGCGCAGGTAGTCCTTGAGAATGTCGCCGACTTTTCTCACCTGTGGAACTCCCCGTCTTGAACGTTCAGGACCAGGGTGTCGGAGGTTGCATACGAAGCGTGCGCCTCTTCGGGGAGAAACGTAAAGAAAGCCTGATCGTAAGCAGGGAAACGGGCCACAAACGCGTTCTTTTTTCCCCGGTCGAGCTCAAGAAGCACGTCATCCAGAAGGAGCACGGGCCGACGGCCGCTCTGCAACGTCAGGAATCGCGCCTGCGCGGTTCTTAGCGCCAGGGCGCACAACCGAAGCTGCCCCGTGGAGCCGAAATGGGAATAGTCGCGGCCGGCAAGGACGAACGAGAAGACGTCCCGGTGAGGACCGCTCGAGGTGGCCCCGAGTGCAAGGTCCCTGCCACGGGATGCCCCAAGATGTGCAACCACCTCTTCTTTGGTCCTCAGATGCTGCCACGAGGGAACATAGCGGATCTCCACGCCGGGATCCTCTGCAGTGATTTCCTGAAAGAGCGGGCAGAAGACCTCGTTGAACGAGCGCACAAGAGTCTCACGCGCGCGCTGAAGCTCGAGGCCAAAGGAGGCCAACTGCTCGTCATAAGGATCCAGAAGCTCGCTCTGGCGGCTTTTCAGGCAGAAGTTGCGCGCGGAAAGCACCTGGCGGTAGCCGCGCAGCGAGTCGAGGAAAGAGAAGTCGTAGAACGAAAGGGTCTGGTCGAAGAATCTCCGGCGCTCTTCCGGAGGGCCGGAAATGAACCCCATATCCTGCTGGACAAACGACACGCAAAGCACCGCGGAAAGAAGGTCGCGCCGATCGAGAATCTGCTTTTCGTTTATCCGAAGCTCTTTCTTTTTCTCGGGAGACGAAAGGAGGGAGAAAGTCATCTCCCCAGTTTCGGCGGAGCGGTAGCGGCCATGAAGACCCATTTGCTCATCGGGGTTTCGAAGGAACGCTGCTTCCCGTTTCTCTCGAAAGGAAGAACCCAGGCAGAGCAGATGCACCGCTTCGATGAGGTTCGTCTTTCCCTGACCGTTGCCCCCGACAAGATGGATTTCCGGGGCGCCCAGCTCGACCTCTGCGTCCCTCAGGTTCCTGAAGTTGAAGAACCTCAACCTCTCAAATCCCATGGGTGAACCCGTAGGGCGACGGCACGTCTTGGACAGACCCCGACGGGCTAGTCCAACTGCATGGGCATGATGATGTTCAGGTAGCCGTCCTCCGGAAGGGGCTTCAGCGTAATAGCCTTGTTCACGTCGCTGAACTCCAGGGTCACCTTGTCACAGGCAAGCTCGCGCAGAGGCTCCATCATGTAGAGGCAGTTGACCGCCAGTTGCATCTCGGGGCCTTCGTAATCGCAGGACAACTCTTCGGAGGCTATCCCGAGCTCGCTTTCCTTGGACAGGATAGTGAGTGTCCCGCTGGCAAGGGAGAAGACGACTTTGCGGGACTTCTGCTCTACGAGGAGCGAGACGCGGCGAAGGGCGTCCTCCAGCGGCCGGCGATCCACAACGGCGCGGTACTTCTGGGCGTCCGGTATGACCCGGCGATAATCGGGGAACTGACCGTCAATGAGGTTCGAGGACAGGTTGGTGGCCCCGATGCGCACGAACACATTCTTGTCCGTGAGCGCAAGGGAAAGGGACCCCTCTCCCGAGGAGAGCTTTCGCACGATGGTGAGGATCTTCGGCGGCAGGATGATCCCTTTCATGTTTTCCATGCGAACCGGGATTTTTCGAGAGATGAATGCAAGCCGTCGGCCGTCGGTGGCCACCATGACGAGGTTTTCGTCCCGCTTTTCCAGGAAGATCCCGTTCATGAAATACCGGGTCTCGTCATCAGAGACGGCAAAGACGGTCTTTGCGACCATGTCGATGAAGTCCTTTTGCGGGAACTCGAAGTACTGGTTGTCCGCCACGCGCGCCAGCTCAGGATACTTGTCCGAAGGAATGCACCGAAGCTGGAAGTCGATCTTTCGCGAGGTCGGCTTGATTCTCAGCATGGTGGCATCCACCTGTTCCAGCTCCACTTCGCCTTCCGGCAGCGAACGGAGGATGCCCTGGAGCTTGTCGCAGAAAGCCGTGGTGGTGCCTTCCTGGACAGTCTCAACGGGGAGCGAGGTCTGAAAGCCGACCTTCAAGTCCGTTGCCTGCAGGCTGAGCTCGCCCTTGGTGACCGTAAGCAGCACGTTGGAAAGCACCGAAAGGGAGTTCTTCGAGGAAATGACTTCCTGGGCTACGGAAATCTCTTTGAGGATATCGTCTCTCGAGCAGGTGAACTTCATCATCTCCTCCTTCTTCTAGTCTTTAATAAGATAAAGAAAGCCGGTAGTACCGGTAGGCACAGTGAATATGTGGATAAGGGTCTTATTTGCATGGTCTTCAAGGAGATAAGCGGTGGGACAACCTCCCGGCTTTTTCCACAGAGTGTTCACATGTTCCTTCTTTCCTAACCAGTAGTCGGCATTTCCCACAATGTTGGTTCTCTTGTCAACAGAGTAGCACACAACCTCGAGCCTCATATCGCTTGTGTTTCCCACAAGGCATGCACAACCGCCGAGGGACTGGCTCCCCGACTATGCTGCGCCTTCCGCCCATCCATGGGCTCGGCGCAGCTTCGCGGCTCCCGCCGTTGGCTTCGCCAAAGGCTGCCGCCCTCCGCACGGCTGAAAGGCCGTGCTACGCGTCCCTGGCTAGGGGGCTCGCTTCCGCGCATCCCTGCGCTCGCTCGCCCTCGACCTCCCTGTCTATGCATTGTTTTCCTTGATCTTCTTGACGAGCGCCTGGACTGTTGGCTCGAGGTTCGGGTCCAGCTTCATCCTGTCCTCAATCTTCTGGCAGGCGTGCATGACCGTGGTATGGTCCCGTCCTCCAAACTCGGCGCCCACCTCAGTGGTGGAGTACTCAGTGAGCTCCCGGGAGAGATACATGGCCACCTGGCGGGGGAAGGCCACGGCCTTTGTCCTCCTCTTGCCCCGCAGGTCCTTGTATGACAGCCCGAAGTAGTCTCCCACGATCTTCTGGATCAGCTCGATGGTAATGTTTTTCTGGCTCGGCTGCGCGAAGAAATCCTTGAGCTGCTGGCGGGAGATATCCAGCGTGATGTCCTTGTTGACCAGCTCCGCATACGCTATGAGCTTCGTGAGCGCTTTCTCCAGGTCCCGAACGTTTGTGTTGACGTTCCGGCAGATCAGCTCCACGACCTCATCCGGGATATCCACTTTCTTTTCCTCGATCTTGCGATTGAGGATTGCCATGCGCGTCTCGTAATTGGGGGGTTGAAGGTCGACATTGAGGCCCCTCTCAAACCTGCTGCGCAGCCGGTCAGAGAGGCTGCGTATCTCAGAGACGGGGCGGTCAGAGGTGAAGACCATCTGCTTGTTGGCGTCGTAGAGGGCGTTGAAAGTGTGGAAGAGCTCTTCCTGCGTTCCTTCTTTGCCTTCGAGGAAATGCACGTCGTCGATCAGGAGCACGTCCACCGAACGGTACTTGTTTTTGAACTGGTGGCCGGTCTTCTTTTGAATGGAAAGAATGAACTCATTGGCGAACGTCTCAACCGTCACATATGCCACCTTGAGGTCGGGAAACTCCCGGTAAACCGAGTTCCCGATGGCCTGGACCAGGTGGGTCTTGCCAAGGCCGACCCCTCCGTAGATCAGGCACGGGTTGTAGCCGGTTCCGGGGTTCTTCGATATGGCCAGGGAGGCATTGGCGGCAAAGGAGTTGGATTCTCCGATGATGAAGCGCTCGAACGTGTACTCTTTGTTCAGGTTGGGGTGTTGTCGCTTGCGGGTTGAGACTTCTTCCGCCTTCTGCCCGCGCCCCGACTCCTCATGAGAGCCCCGTGCCGAGGCCCTTTTCTGCACGGACAGCTTGATAGAAAGCTTCTGGCCGGAAAGTTCCTCGAGCTTTTCCTCAAGCCGCGTGAGATATCGCTGCGTTATTTGGTCTTTGATGAAGGAGGATGGAACGGAAATGAGCACTTGAGAATCCCCGCCTCCGCCGAACTCTATTCCGCGGAACCATGTGGAGAACTCCTGCTCGGAAAGGTCTTCTGAAATGTCGCGCACGGCCTCTTTCCAGAAGGCCTCATAGCCCCTCTTGCCAGACTCCATAAGATTGTCCCCTTCTTATTGCCAATTTATGCACAGGTTGTGCACAATCCGGGGGGCCGTTGAAGCATGGGAGAATGGAGAAAAGCGCTCATGGATTGCGCGTCCGGGATGGCGTACCGGACAGGATGGAACATAATTATATTGAGCATAAGTAAATGCAAATGATTCTTTCTGAAATATAGGACTTTTAGTACTCATGCGCACGTCAGAAGGGGATTCCCAAATGCCTGTAAAATATTTCATACACTATCCACAGATTATTCACACGGCCTTTCGGGTCGCAGTGTATCCCATCCCCAGAAATCCGGCAAGAGTTTTTGACGGCCACGAGCCGACTTTTCCTCACCCGCTCGTGTTGATTTTTTCCTGGAATACCTGTATCGTCAAGGGTAATCGCAACCCCGCTTCCCATGCATGACACTTACAGCGCACACAACATACAGGTCCTGAAGGGTCTGGAGCATGTCCGAAAACGTCCGAGCATGTATATTGGCTCGACGGGTTTGGACGGTCTGCACCAACTCGTCTTCGAGATCGTTGACAACTCCATCGATGAAGCCCTGGTCGGGGCCTGTACCACGATTTCCGTGCTCCTGTCAAAGGGAAACGTCGTCACCGTTGAGGATGACGGCCGTGGGATCCCCGTCGACATTCACCCCACGGAAAAGATCAGCGCCCTGGAAGTCGTCATGACCAAGCTGAACGCCGGCGGCAAGTTCGATAAGAACACCTACAAGGTTTCCGGCGGTTTGCATGGCGTCGGCGCTTCCGTGGTCAACGCGCTTTCAGAGTGGTGCGAGGTGGAAGTGCACCGGGAAGGAAAAGTGCATTTCCAGCGCTACGTGAGGGGCGCGCCGGAAGCCCCCGTGAAGGTGACGCAGGACACGACTCGCCATGGGACCGTCACCCGCTTCAAGCCCGACAAGCAGATATTCGAGGACATCGAGTTCAGCTTCGACGTGCTGTCCAACCGCCTTCGGGAGCTGGCCTTCCTCACCAAAGGGATCCACATATCGGTTGGGGATGAGCGCAGCGCGCCCGGCAAAAGCCACATCTTCCATTTCGACGGGGGCGTAAAGTCCTTCATCGAGTTCTTGAACAAGAACAAAGAGCTGATCCATGTCGAGCCGGTGTACTTCGACAGCGAGCGGGACCACACCCGCATCGAGGTTGGACTTCAGTACAATGACGGCTACAACGAAACGATCTTCACTTTTGCCAACAACATCAACACGCGTGAAGGCGGGACCCATCTCATTGGATTCAAGAGCGCGCTTACACGGTGCCTGAACGACTATCTCAAAAAGCTCAACCTTTCCAAGAAACTGGAAGAGAACCTGAGCGGAGAGGATGTGCGGGAAGGACTCACAGCCGTCATCTCCATAAAAGTTCCTGAGCCCCAGTTCGAGGGCCAGACCAAGGCGCGCCTTGGCAACTCGGAGGTCAAGGGAATTGTCGAGAGCCTGACCTACGACAGGCTGACGCTTTTCTTTGATGAGAACCCCGACGTCGTCAAGAAGATCCTGGACAAGTCGATCATGGCGGCCAAAGCGCGGGAGGCTGCCCGCAAGGCCCGCGAGCTTACGCGCAAGAAGGGGCTCCTGGAGAACTCAGGTCTTCCGGGGAAGCTTGCTGACTGTTCGGAAGAGGACCCGGATAAGTGCGAGCTGTATATCGTGGAAGGGGACTCGGCGGGAGGAAGCGCAAAGCAGGGAAGGGACAGGACGTTTCAGGCCATCCTTCCCCTGTGGGGCAAGATGCTGAACGTGGAGAAGACGCGCATCGACAAGGTGCTCACCAATGACAAACTGTTCCCCATCATCTCTGCGCTGGGGACCGGCGTGGGAGAGCAGTTCGACGTCTCCAAGCTTCGCTACGGAAAGATCATCATCATGGCGGATGCGGACGTTGACGGCTCCCATATCCGCACGCTCCTCCTTACCTTTTTCTTCCGCTACATGCGCGAGCTTCTGGAGCGCGGCCACGTCTATATCGCCATGCCGCCCCTGTACAAGATCGAAATGGGAAAGAAGATCCTGTACGCATATGATGACGCTCAGAAAGAAGAGATCCTCAAAGCGAACAGCAAGAGCGAAGACCAGGTGGGAATCCAGCGGTACAAGGGTCTTGGAGAAATGAACCCGGAGCAGCTCTGGGAGACCACGATGAATCCGGATCTTCGGAGCATCATCCACGTGAAGCTTGAAGACGGCGTGGAGGCGGAAGAGATCTTCACCACGCTCATGGGTGAAAATGTTGAGCCGCGGCGGAAGTTCATCGAGGACAACGCGCTGTCGGTCACAAATCTCGACGTATAAGGGCAGCAAGCCATGTCAGATGTGAAATCCCGGACCATCCCCCTTCCTATCGAGGAAGAGGTCAGGACCTCGTATCTCAACTACGCGATGTCCGTCATCGTCGCCCGCGCGCTTCCCGACGTGCGTGACGGCCTGAAGCCCGTACACCGAAGGATCCTCTTCGGAATGAATGAAATGGGGCTTCGCTCGGACAGGCCCTACAAGAAGTGCGCCCGCATAACAGGTGATGTCCTGGGGAAATATCATCCCCATGGCGACATGGCCATCTACGACTCCCTTGTGCGCCTGTCCCAGGACTTCAACATGCGTTACCCGGTGGTGGACGGGCAGGGCAACTTCGGCTCAGTCGATGGAGATCCCCCTGCGGCCGTCAGGTACACCGAGGCCCGCCTGCATCCGGTCGCGGAGGAGATGCTCCGAGATATCGACAAGGACACCGTCGACTTCGGTCCCAACTATGATGGCTCCCAGACGGAACCGCTTGTTCTTCCCGGTGCGTTCCCGTTCCTCGCCGCCAACGGCTCAAGCGGCATCGCCGTGGGCATGGCCACCAACATGCCCCCCCACAACCTTCGCGAGATCTGCGCTGCAATTGTAAAGCTCATTGATGCCCCCGAGACGAGTCACGAGGACCTCATGAAGATCGTGCGCGGCCCTGATTTCCCGACGGGGGGGATCATCCTCGGCCGCAAGGGCATCAGGGACGCCTACACAACGGGCAGGGGCAAGATCGTTGTCCGGGCCAAGGTCGCCGTGGAGAGCTCCAGCTCGGGCAAGGATTCCATCATCGTCACGGAGATCCCCTACCAGGTGAACAAGGCCAATCTGATCATTCGGATAGCTGACCTTGTGAAGGAAAAAAAGATCGACGGCATCGTCGACCTGAACGATGAATCCGACAGACATGGGATGAGGGTGGTCATCGACCTTCGAAAGGGCGTATCGCCCAAGGTGATCCTGAACCAGCTGTTCGCGCACACTCAGATGCAGGCGGCTTTTGGGGTGATCAACCTCGCCCTGGTAAAAGGGCTTCCCAAGACCCTTACCTTGAAGGAGATACTCCAGCACTTCATCGCGCATCGAAAAGAAGTGGTCACCCGGAGGACGCAGTTTGACCTGACCAAAGCCGAAGAACGCGCTCACATCCTCCAGGGATTGAAGATCGCCCTGGAAAACATTGATGAAGTGATTGCGATCATCAAGAAGTCCCCGGACACGGCCACCGCCCGCACCAGCCTGATGGAACGGTTTTCCCTGAGCGAGCGCCAGTCGCAAGCCATCCTCGATATGCGTCTGCAACGTCTCACCAGCCTTGAAGTGCAAAAGGTCATCGACGAGCTCACCGAGGTCCTTGCCCTTATCGAAACCCTCAAGGCCCTCCTTGCAAGTGAGGAGAAAATCTACGGCGTTGTGAAGGAAGAGACGGAAGGCATATCCAGGAGTTTCGGGGATGATCGGCGCACAGAGATCATTGAGGAGGAAGCGGAGGAGATCAACGTCGAGGACCTGATTACAGAAGAGGACATGGCAATCCTCATCTCGAATCGCGGGTATATAAAACGTATACCGGTGACTGCATACCGGAGGCAGGGAAGGGGCGGGAAAGGTTCCTCCTCGGCCCTGTTGAAGGAGGATGATTTTATCGAGCAGTTCTTCATCGCATCCACTCATGTTTACGTCCTTTTCATCACCAACCAGGGCAAGGCTTACTGGGTCAAGGTGCATGAGATCCCTGAGAGCAGCAGGCAGGCCAAAGGGCAGAGCATAAAAGTGCTTCTTTCCTTGGGCAGCGAGGAAGAGATCACTGCGGTGGTCAACCTCGGGAACTTCAGTGACGAGAAGTTCGTTCTCATGGCCACTCGGCAAGGCGTTGTGAAGAAGGTGAAGATCTCGGAGTTCGCCAACGCAAAGACCAGAGGCATCGTGGCCATCAAGCTGGATCAGGGAGATGGCCTGGTTACTGCGCTTCTTACCTCGGGCGCTGATGAGGTTGTTCTTGTGACGCGAAAGGGCATGGCTCTCAGGTTCAACGAAGAGGCCGTACGGGCAATGGGCAGGGCGTCCCACGGCGTCCAGGGGATCAGGCTTTCACAGAAGGACGAGCTTGCCGGCGTCGCCATGGTAACCCAGGGAGAGCAGATGCTCCTGCTGAGCGAGTTCGGCTTTGGCAAACGCACGGCATATGACAACTTCTCTCCCCACGGTCGTGGAACGCGGGGACAGATCTGCTACAAAGCCACTGAGAAGACTGGAGAGGTGGTAGGGGTCCTCTCCGTGAGCGACAAGGACGACCTTGTGTGCATCACCTCCCAGGGCAACACTCTCAAGCTCAAACTCTCGGAAGTCGCAACGCTCGGGAAGACGGCAATGGGAGTTCGGATCGTCAATATCACGAGACCTGACGTGGTGGTCGGCGTGGCGCGGGTGGTCAAAGAAGAAGAGGACGGTGGGGACGCTCCGGCTGAAAGTTGAGGCGCTTCCTCACCAGAGCAGCGGCGCGCCGGGGTCCATGAGCGCCGCTTGATGGCTCAACGTTTCACGTGAAACGTTTGCCGTACAGTGTTCCACGTGAAACGTTGAATGGGACTCCTTCGGTGAACACCGTATTGCCCGCCCTTCGAAAAGGTTGCCAATAGCCAATTGACTACTGGCGGAGAATGCCCCCAAGGTTCCTTATGCTCGTCTTTGTGTATCTCATCCTGGTAATCTTGCTCCTCTTTTTGAATGCTTTTTTCGTCTTTGCGGAGTTTGCCGTAGTCAAGGCGCGACCCACGCAGATGGAGGCGCTTGCGGAAAAAGGCAACAGGCGCGCGAAGCTCGTCGAGCGGATCCAGTCTCACCTGGATGAGTACCTGTCCGTGTGCCAGGTTGGGATCACGCTTGCCAGTATTGGTCTGGGGTTCGTCGGTGAGCCCGGGTTTGCCAGCCTGCTCGAACCGCTGTTTCGCCTGGCTGGGATCTCTCCCTTTGGCGCCCGAATAAGCGCGCATACGCTGGCCATTGCAATCGCATACTTCATAGTGTCTTTTCTCCATATCGTGATCGGCGAGCTCGTCCCGAAATCCGTGGCTATCAGGAAGACCGAGGGTGCGGCGCTCTTCACCGCTTACCCCATGCTTGTTTTTCGGTACGTATTCATTGTCCCTATCTGGGCGCTCAACTCAACGGTCAACGGTGTGCTTCGCCTGTTCAGGCTTCCACCCTCCACCGGCCAGGGAACCCACAGCGAGGATGAGATCCGAATCATCCTCGACCAGTCCCAGACGAGCGGAACGTTGTCGTTCCGAAGGCTGCTGCATCTGGAAAACGTCCTCGACATGGGAACGCTCACCGTTCGAAACGCCATGCGCGCCAGGAGGCTCGTGAGAAGCCTCAGCCTGAGCCAGAGCCGCGACGAGGTTGACAGGATCATTGCCGAGAATCGTTACTCCCGGTATCCGCTGGTCGGAGAGAATCCCGAAAGGCCGCTTGGGTATATCCATATCAAGGACTTGTTTCTGGCTGAGCGTTCCGGCCGGGCAATTGACGACCTCAAGAGCTTTGTTCGGCCTTGCCTGTTTTTCAAGGAGGAAGACTCGCTGGAGCAGCGCCTTTCCGAAATGCAGCGCAAGGCCTGCCACATGGCCCTCGTGTTCGCCGCCGACGCCGCGTGGAGCGGCATCATTACTCTCGAGGATGCCGTGGAGGAAGTCATCGGCACGATTGAGGAAGAATACCCGATCGAGCCTCCCATCCGACTCGCTGACCTCCTCACTCCGGCGCGAACCCTCCTCGACGTTGAAGGAAGCAGCATCGTCTCAGCCTCTCGAAACGCGCTCGAGCGCATCAAGGTGGCGGAGCTTCCTGTCTCGAAAGAGGCCATCATGCTTTCGGTGGCTGAAAGGGAAAGGCTGGGGAGCAGCTACGTCGGAAGACGGCTGGCAATCCCTCACGCGCGTCTGAAGCGGCTGGCCGACCCCATGGTGATCGTAGCCAGGCTCAAGGCTCCCATTCCCGCGCCTGTGCCCGGCGAAGACATCAACCTGTTGTTCCTGCTGTTGACTCCCGCCGATACCCCCCGCATCCACCAGATCCTGCTGTCTCACATCGCCGGCATTTTCGAAAGCGATTACCTGGAGGACAGGCTGGAGACCGCGACCACCCCAGCGGAGCTGCATAACGTCATAGTGACTGCCGAGCAGGTCGTCCTGGGGTAGCTCGCCCGCCTGCGCAGCTCTCGTGGCTCTTGCGGCTTGAGGGAACGACGTAGCTGGCGCAGCTATCGGAGCCAGAGCGAACCGTGTAGCTGGTGCGGCGTACGCTGTCAGCGGATATAAGGCTACCTGAGAGCCGCGGGCAGGCCCAGCGATTGGAGCATCAGGCGTGCCTGCTCAAGCTTCTCTACGGAAGGCCTTTGAAGACGCAGAAAACCAGGATCAAGCGCCTTTGAGGGTTGAAAAGGTTGTACGAGGAAACGCTTGCAGCCACGGGCAAGCACGGCGACGCCTGCCATGTCGTCCAAGGAAATCAGCGGCTCGACAAAGGTCATGCGCAGCTCATGCGGTAGGCCCGACGATATGGCCAGCTCGATGCATCTGCGGACAGCGTCTATGTCAGCGTGAGCTCCCGACACGCGCGCATAGGAATCAGGGGCAGATTTGACGTCGATGGCGATGTAGTCGAGCATCTTCGTTTCGATGAGCTCTTCGATCATATCCGGGTTGCTGCCGTTGGTATCAAGCTTCATGAAAAACCCGAGCCGCCTGATCCTTTGAAGGAAGTCGGGCAGGTCGGGATGCAGGGTTGGCTCGCCGCCGGTTACTACGACGCCATCCAGCCGCCCGACCCTGCTCTCAAGGAAAGCGAAAACCTCCCCGTCAGGAACTGGCTCGACATAGCGAAGCGGGTCGACCAGCTCGGGGTTGTGGCAGTATGGGCATCGGAAGTTGCACCCGCGGGTGAAGAGAACCGCGGCGAGGCGGCCGGGGAAATCCGTCAGGGTGATTTTCAGTAGTCCGCCAATGGTCATGGGGCTCCCTCGAAGCGCGTCACGTGAGGCCGCATGCACCGAGCTGCCGTTGGCTCGCCACGGCGTGGCCTGCGCCGCCCCTGTTTGGCCGGCGTTGAAGTCTTCCGCTATCCCAGCTTGAAGGTCTTGCGCTCCCGAAACTCCTCGGCCTTGCCCTCGTTCCATTGGTTGACGGGTCGAAGATATCCCACCACGCGGGAATAGACCTCCGCCGATGCGCCGCAGTGCGGGCAGCGCTCCTGCCGGCCCGAGAGGTAGCCGTGGACGGGGCAGATGCTGAAGGTTGGAGTCACGGTGAAGTAGGGGAGATGGTACCTTTCGCAGATGAGCTTCACGAGCTTCCTGACGTTGTCAGGATTCGTTATCTCCTCACCAACGAAGAGGTGGACGACGGTTCCCCCGGTGTACTTGGTCTGAAGGTCGTCCTGCAGATCGAGGACCTCGAAGATGTCGTCTGAGTACTGTACGGGAAGCTGGGAGGAGTTCGTGTAAAAGGGGAGTCGCCTGCCCGTCTCTTCCCCCCCGTCCGTGCGCTCACCTTCATCCGCGCGATGCCCGTTGCCCGAGAGGATGCCGGGGTACTTCTCCGCGTCGATACGGGCCAGCCGGTACGAAGTTCCTTCGGCCGGGGTCGCCTCGAGGTTGTAGTTGTTCCCGGTCAGCTCCTGGTAGGTGAGCAGCCTGTCGCGCATGAAGTCGAGGACCCGCAGCGCGAACAGCTGGCCTTTCTCCGTCCCGATGTTGGTTCCCATCAGGTTCGCGCAGGCTTCGTTCAGGCCGACGAGGCCGATTGTGGAGAAATGGTTCTTCCAATACTGGCCGAATCGCTCACGGATGCCATGCAGGTAGTGCTTCGTGTAGGGGTAGAGATTGTTCTCGGTGAACCTCTCCAGCACTTTCCTCTTAATCTCCAGAGACTCGCGCGCCAGGTCCATCAGGTCAGCGAGGCGGTCGAGGAACTCAGCTTCGTCCGCCGCCAGGTATCCGAGCCGGGGCATGTTGATGGTCACAACGCCGATGGAGCCGGTCAACGGGTTGGCGCCGAAGAGCCCTCCTCCACGCTTCTCCAGGCCCCGCAGGTCCAGGCGCAGGCGGCAGCACATGGACCGCGTGTCATCGGGAGACATGTCGGAGTTCACGAAGTTGGAGAAGTAGGGGATCCCGTAGCGCGCCGTCACGCGCCACAGCACTTCCAACGCCGGGTCGTCCCAGGGGAAGTCCCGCGTGATGTTGTAGGTCGGAATGGGGAACGTGAACACGCGACCTTTGGCATCCCCTTCCGACAGGACCTCGAGGAACGCCTGGTTGAGGATCTCCATTTCCGGCTGGAACTCACCGTAGGTCTCTTCCCGGTAGCTTCCCCCGAAGATCACCGGCTTGTCCCGCAGCAGCGCGGGCACCCTGAGGTCCATGGTGATGTTGGTGAACGGCGTCTGGAAGCCGACGCGGGTGGGCACGTTGATGTTGAAGACGAACTCTTGCAGCGCCTGCTTCACGTCTTCATAGCGTAGCGAGTCAAACCGGATGAAAGGCGCGAGGAGAGTGTCGAAGTGCGAGAACGCCTGTGCTCCGGCCGCTTCCCCCTGGAGCGTATAGAAGAAGTTCACGATCTGGCCCAAAGCGCTTCGCAGATGCCGGGCCGGGCGGCTCTCCACTTTTCCCGGGGCGCCAAGAAACCCTTGGACGAGCAGGTCTTCCAGGTCCCACCCGACGCAATAGACCGAGAGAATTCCCAAATCGTGGACGTGGAAATCCCCGTCGGTGTGCGCGAGCCGGATGGCGGGAGGGTAGATCTTGTTCAGCCAGTAGATTTTGCTGACTTCCGAGGAAACATAGTTGTTCAGTCCCTGCAGCGAGTAGGCCATGTTGGAGTTCTCGTTGACCTGCCAGTCCTCCCGCTCGATATAGCGGTCCATGAGGTCCACGTCCGCGCGGGAGACGATCTCCCTGATGCGCGCGTGCTGCTCGCGGTAGATGATGTACGCCTTGGCCGTGCGCTTGTACTGCGAGGAAAGCAGCACTTCCTCCACGATGTCCTGGATCTGCTCCACGGAGGGAATCTCTCCGGGGAGAGCCTGCTGCGCCAGATTGAGGATCCGCAGCGTCAGCCTCTGCGCGGCCTCCTCTGCGAACTCACCGGTGGCCTCTCCAGCCCGATTGATTGCCGCCGTGATTTTCTCTGGCTTGAAAGGGACTATTGTGCCATTGCGCTTTTTGATTGAGACAAACACGATTTCCCCTCCCAAGGATGTCGGTGCGGTCGATGACCGGCCACTGGTATAACGCATGAGAACGGGCTACGCAAGCCCTGACGGTTTTTTTTCGATGGATGGCAAAATATGGTAACGTCCGTATAGGAAAAACAGGCTGCGTTATATTGTCAGCAGGGACGAAAAGGGGTATTCCTGAGCAGATGGCCAAAATCATTGTCTTTGCAAACCAGAAAGGGGGAGTGGGAAAGACCACGACTGCCGTCAACCTTGGAGCGTACCTTGCTGAAGCGGGCAAGAAGGTTCTCCTTGTCGATTTCGACCCGCAGAGCAATACGTCGAGCAGCGTCGGCGCAAAGAAGGATCTTCCCGGAATCTATGAGGTCATCACGGGAAGCGTGGAAGCTTCCTCCGCCATCCAGGCCTGCTCTGTGCCAAACCTTTCCATCATCCCCTCCAGCATCAACCTTACCGGGGCCACCGTGGAGCTCATCGATGAGAAGGAGAGGGAGTATTTCCTCAAGCGGTCCTTGCAGACCCTTTCTCCGAGGTTCGACTATATCTTCATCGACTGCCCGCCCTCGCTGGGGATTCTCACGCTCAACGGGCTCGTTGCCGCGGACTTCGTGATCATCCCGCTGCAGTGCGAATACTTCGCCCTCGAGGGGCTGAGCCTGCTCCTGCAGACCGTCAACAGGGTCCAGAAGAACTTGAACCCCGAGCTGAAGATCGGGGGCATTCTCTTCACGATGTATGACGTGAGGACGAAGCTCGCCCATGAGATAGTCCAGGAAGTCACGGGCTACTTCAAAGACAAGGTATTTCGGACCATCATCCCCCGAAACGTCCGCCTCAGTGAGGCCCCATCGTTCGCCAAGCCCATCAGCCAGTATGACCCCGAATGCATAGGCGCTCGCAGCTACCAGAAGCTCGCGGAGGAGGTCCTTCTGAATGTCTAAGAAGGTGCTGGGCAAGGGCATAGGCGCCCTGCTTGGCGAAGAGGCGGAGATGGACCAAGCCTCGCTGGCCTCCGTCACCGAGGTTTCCGTGTCTGCTCTGAAGCCCAATCCGCAGCAACCGCGACGCGAGTTCGATGAGGCAGCGCTGCGGGAGCTCGCGGACTCCATCCGCCAGAAAGGCGTGCTGCAACCCGTGCTGGCAGAGCCCTCGCAGGATGGCACGTACGTCATCGTGGCTGGGGAACGCCGGGTCCGGGCAGCCCGGCTGGCGGGTCTGGAAAAGGTGCCGGTCCTCATCCGGCAGTTCAGCCCGGATGAAAAGCTCGAGATCGCGCTCATCGAAAACATCCAGCGGGAGGACCTCAACCCTATTGAAGAAGCGCTTGCGTACAAGAAGCTGATGGAGCTCGCAGGCCTCAACCAGGAGCAGATGGCGAGCAGGGTCGGCAAGGACAGGTCGACTGTCGCCAACACGCTGCGCCTCCTCAAGCTTCCGGCGGAGGCTCAAGCAGCGGTGGAGAAGGGGGCCCTCAGCCCCGGCCACGCGCGGGCAGTTCTCTCGTTGGTCAATCCGGCCGACCAGCAGCTGCTCCTCAACCGAATCATGGACAAGGGAATTTCCGTGCGGGAAGCGGAGGAGCTTGCCGCTGCGTTTTCCGCCGGCAAGCGGCAGGGGCAAAAACCACGGAAGGCCAGCCAGGCTGCCGCGGCGCGCAAGGACCCCGAGGTGAGAGAGATCGAGCAGAAGCTTATCGAGAAGCTCGGGACCAAGGTCGAGCTGAAAGGCAGCAGCGGCAAAGGGCGAATCGAGATCGCCTATTACTCCTCGGACGACCTGGAACGGCTGCTTGAAATCATCCTCTGAGACCTCCCTGTCTCCCTGCCTATCCCGGTTTTGTTGACAAAGCTCCGGGCCATGAGTATAGTGGCACTGCCGGTAGAGCGTGAAAGTGGCGGCGGGACTCAAGATGTCCGCATGCTGCCCGCTTCCGTGCGCTTGGGAGAGGTGTCCGAGTGGTCGAAGGAGGCGGTCTTGAAAACCGTTGAGCCGCTTGCGGTTCCGGGGGTTCGAATCCCTCCCTCTCCGATCACGCATCCCTTGCTCCTCTCCGCAGCTTGCACGAGGACCACGCTGGCCCTTTTCGTGTGAGGCGGGGCTCATCAGGTCCTGGGGGATGCTGGAAAGGGAGAGGTGCGAGAGTGGCCGAATCGGGCGCCCTGCTAAGGCGTTGTACCCGTAAGAGTACCGGGGGTTCGAATCCCCCCCTCTCCGTACAGGAACGAAAGTCGACCGCGCATCCGTGTACTGGCGCGGCGCAGGAGGTCGGGCAGAAGAAGTACACCGCTGACCGCCGGGTGCCCATAGCTCAGCCTGGATAGAGCATTAGACTGCGGATCTAAAGGTCGGAGGTTCGAATCCTCTTGGGCACGAAGAGACTGGTCGCCTCCCGCGTGAGCCGGAGGCGACCTTGTGTTTGGGCATCCGTGGCGCAGGGTCGTCGCTTGTGCCTCCATGCACGGGACGGCCTCGTACCATCCGTGGCGCAGGGTCGGCTCTGGTACGTCCATGTACTTCGCCGACCTCGACCCATCCTGGGTCTTGGAGAGATGCGAGAGCGGTCGAATCGGGCGGTCTCGAAAACCGTTGAGCCGCTTGCGGCTCCGTGGGTTCGAATCCCACTCTCTCCGCGAGGTTGTTTGTGAGCTTGTGCATCCTGTATCTTGGTCGTCGCTTGTGCATCCGTGCACGCGCCGACCTCGACCCGTCCTGGGTCTTGGGCGGCGTCTTCGCCATCCGTGGCGACGCCGCCCTCGGCACATCCTGTGCCTTGGAGAGATGACCGAGTGGCCGAAGGTGCACGCTTGGAAGGCGTGTGTACTCGTAAGGGTACCGTGGGTTCGAATCCCACTCTCTCCGTACAACCCTCTCGGCGTTGATATCCAGGTCATACGCTATGAGCTGCTGCCCAACCCCGCCAGGCCCGGAAGGGAGCAGCGGTAAGCAGCGTGTTCATGTGCCGTATTCGGCTTGGGTGGAGCCGAGGGGGTTGCTTTTTCACCGCCGGTTGGCTTATTGCTACGGCCCGCCGGATTTCTCATAGAGCGGCGCGGAGGCCTCGCACATGGCATATGAAGTCACTGCAACCCGAAAACGCCCCCAGAGCTTTACCGAGCTTGTCGGTCAGGAGTTCGTCTCCGCCACTCTGACAAGCTCCCTCCGCCAGAGCCGCATCGCGCATGCCTACCTTTTCGCGGGACCCCGGGGAGTTGGCAAGACTTCCGTTGCGCGCATCCTTGCCAGGGCCTTGAACTGCGAGAAGGGACCTACCGACACCCCGTGCGGGACGTGCGCAAGCTGCCAGGAGATTGCTCGCGGGGCTTCCCTGGACGTGATCGAGATCGACGGCGCTTCCAATACGAGCGTGAACGACGTACGCGAAATCCGCGACGAGGTCCTTTTTGCCCCCAACGCCGGCAGGTTCAAGGTCTACATCATCGACGAGGTGCACATGCTCTCCAACAGCGCCTTCAATGCGCTCTTGAAGACCATCGAGGAGCCGCCCCCCTACATCGTGTTCATCTTTGCCACCACCGAGGTGCACAAGGTGCCGGCGACCATCCGTTCCCGGTGCCAGCAGTACAACTTCAGGCTCATCTCCACCGCTGAGATCAAGGGGAAGCTCGTCGAGGCGGCGCGGGAGCTGTCGGTCCAGGCGGAAGAAAGGGCTCTCACGTGGATTGCAAAGGAAGCAACCGGTTCCCTTCGGGATGCCTACACGCTGCTTGACCAGGTTGTCTCATTTTCGGACGGGTCCATCACTTTGGAGCGCATCAGGGAGAAGCTCGGGGTCCTGGGGATCGAGGAGCTGAACGACTACGTGCGCCTGCTTCGGGCCGGGGAGATGGGCAAGGTGCTCGAGGGCACGGACGCGCTCCTGGCCACGGGGGTGTCGATCGAGCAGTTCGTCGCAGACCTTGCCGAGTACTTCCGAAACCTCCTTTTCCTGAAAAGCGGCGTCACCAAGGACACGCTCCTGGGGTATTCGCCGCAAGACTTCGACGCTTCCGTGCTCGACTCCTTGAGCGCAGCCCAGATCGAGCGCGCCATCGAGCTTCTTCTCTCCCTGTATCGCAACATCCGTTTCTCCTTGAACCAGCGCTTCGAGCTGGAGCTGACCCTTTCCCGCCTGTCCCGGCTGGACTCCCTGATCAGCCCCTCGGAGGTGCGGGAAGCGCTGGCGGAAATGCGCGGCGAGCTGCTTTCCCAGCCGGGGACCCGCATTGAGGCAATTCCCTCCCCGGCGCAGCAAGCTTCTGCCGGCGGGAAAGCCGTCGACACGCAGGGCTCGGCGGCGAAAGTGGCGGAGTCCATTCGCAGGGAGAAGCCCGCGCTCGCCTCCGCATTGGAGAGGGTAGCCTCGGTCAGCCTGGAAGGAGATGATGTGGTGCTGGCTTTCTCCGCAAAGGACCATTTTCAGGGAGAGGTGGTCCTGAAGGACAAGGAGCTTCTTGCGGCCAGGTTTTCAGAGCTTTTTTCCCGTTCCGTTCGAATCAAGCTGGCTTTTCAGGAAGCGAAACAGGAGCCGGCCGTGGTGGATCAGAGAGTCGAGCTGCTTCGGAAGGTGTTCCGCGGCGAAGTGGTGAAAGGCGAGGGTCATGGCGACCAATCCGTTTGAGATCTTCAAGCAGCTGCAAGGGCTGCAGTCGAAAATGGGGGAGATTCAGGCCAAGCTGAAGACCGTGCGGGCAACCGGTTCCGCCGGGGGAGGCCTTGTGACCGTGGAAGTGAACGGTCAGATGCAGGTGGAGAAAGTCACCATTGCTCCCGAGGCGGTTGATCCGCGCGATATCCAGATGCTGCAGGACCTCGTGCTCGCCGCGGTCACAGACGCTCTGGACAGGCTGAAGGAGAAGATCAGGGAAGAGGTCTCCCAGGCGACGGGCATGCTGGGTCTTCCCCCGGGCTTCCTCGGGCTGTAGAAGCGCAAGTGCCCTTTGGCCGGCCCGTGAGAAATCAGAGATGAACGCCCTCGAAAGGCTGATCGGGAACCTGGCGCGGCTTCCCGGACTGGGCAGGAAAAGCGCGTCCCGAATAGCCTACTACCTGTTGCGCGCGGATGATTCCCTTGTCAGGTCGCTCGCCGATGACCTTGCCGGCCTGCGCCAGACCATCCGTTCCTGCAGCATCTGCGGCACCTACACGGATATTGATCCCTGCTCGATCTGTACCGATCCTTCCCGGGACCGCACGGTCATTTGTGTGGTCGAAGAGCCCCGGGACGTGCTCACCCTGGAGTCAATTCACGAGCACGGAGGGCTCTACCACGTCTTGATGGGGGCCATCTCCCCGATCGAAGGCGTCGGGCCGTCGAACCTTCGAATTGGCGCTCTCCTGGAGCGCGTCCGCAAAGGCGGCATCCAGGAGGTCATCCTTGCCACGAACCCCACGGTGGAAGGGGAAACCACCGCCTTGTACCTCCTCAAGGAGCTCAGGGAGACAGGGGTAAGAATATCCCGACTAGCATTTGGGCTGCCCGTGGGGGGGGACCTGGAGTTCGCGGACAAGCAGACGCTCGTCCGTTCGTTCAAGGGCCGCGGCGCAATGTAGCCCTCCGGGCCTGATCCTAGAGCTTGTCCACGAGGATGGAACACTTCCCTGATGGGATGGGAAGCGTCTTGCTGCGCGCTCCGAACAGATCGATGGTGAGGTAGTACAGTTTCTCGCTCTCCAGGTGCACTTCCCAGCCCCTGCTGCTTTTTGCGCTGAGGATGGAGATCAAATTCCTCTTCAGGGCAAGATCCTCGATCCCCATCAGCTCCAAGGTGGGAATGGTCCAGTCCACGGTTTTTCGAGGAAGGGAGATGTTCAGCCCAATGATGTTCTCCAGCATCAAGGAGACCGTCGTGAGCGCCGTGTACGGCACGTACATGGTGCGCGGGAAGCCCTTCTTGCCGGGCCATCGGGCAGGCCCCTCGGTGTGCGGCGCGTAGGCTTCGTACAGCGATCCCCTCTTGCCGTTGCCCGTGTAGAGGCCGTCCAGCACGTGGTAGAGATGGCGGATGGCGAACTCACGGGCAAGATCGTGACGCTTGTATTTCTCCAGTCCCTTGATCACCATGTAGTTGAAGGGCGGATAGACGGAACCCCGGAACCCCATGCCCATGGGGTCGAACCTCTTGTCGCACACGGCAAGCGTGGGGAACGGGTTTTCGATGCCGAACTCGTGGGGGTCTACGAGGTGGTCGATGAGCCTTTCCCCTCGGGCCTCATTGGGGATCTCCGCAAGAAGGGGCCAGAATGAAGCGATGGTCTTCACCTTGAGGCGCTTCTCCGATTCGTCCAGGTCGTAGTAGAAGCCGTCCTTCTCATCCCACATGAGCGCGCTGATCTTGGTCTTCAGCGAAAAGTACGCTTTCTTGTAGGCGTAGTTGGTTTCCTTGTCATTGACGATGTCGGCCAGCTCCGACATGTACAGGGCCGCGAGCGCCATCTGCGAGTTGAAGTCGATGGGGTACGCCATGGCTTCCCGCGGGGAATTGTCCATCATGGTTGCGGAAAGCGGGACCGAGTACAATCCGTTCTCTTTCTTGAACGTTGTTTCGATCCACCGATAGTACTTTTCCAATACGGGCAGCACTTCCCGGATGCGTTTCTTGACTCCAAGCTTGTGGTAGATGTTGTATTCGGCCCAGGCAAAAAGCGGCGGAAGCACGCCCCGGGGGTTGTCCTTGGGGTGCACCGGCTTGCCGTCCGCTTCGCGGTACTCCCCGTGAATGGCGCCCGACTCCTCCTGCTTGGCATAGAAGTTGTCCAGGACGGAGAGCACCGGGAATATCCTGTTGGAATACACGAGAAAAAACGAAGCGAAGCACGCGTCGAACTGGTTTATCCGCGTGCTGTCCGGGTGGCTGAAGAACCTGCTGTGGAAGCCGTTATGCGTCGTCCCTTTCTTCCAGAAGTCCTTGACCAGGATCCATGTCTCGTCATACAGGGCGACGAGATCCTGATCGTAGAAGTGTATCTTCGGGAAGTCCCTTTTTACCACTCACATTCCTCGCTCTCAGAGTCGTATTGTACCATGCCCTCTTCCATCGTCAAACGTAATTTTCTGCGCGGCATGGAAAAAGCGTGTGCCAGACGCTCCCAGCGTTGACGTCACAAGGAGTTTTCCGTAGTGAGGAAGCGGGGGTGCGCTTAAAAGAAAATGTACGGCGAAGTGGGCGGGGGCGTCAAGTTTTTGGACGGCGTTTTTTGCGCGATTTCTCCATTTTTCCGCGTCCTTGACATGTACGGTGGCCCCGGGTTAACTACCGGCATGGATTTGCAGGAGCTTTCCGCCACCGCGCGCATGGCGCGACTCTCTCTCACGCACGCGGAGATGGAAAAGCTCGGGAAAGCGGTGGAGCAGATGCTCCAGCATTTTTCCCACATGAAAGAAATCGACGTGGAGGGCCTGGCGCCGACAACCCATGCGCTCCTGCGGGAAAACAGGACGCGGGATGACGCGGAGCGCATGGTTGACGTCTCCGATATGCTCTTGAAGAACGCTCCCCAGCGGGAAGAGCGTTTCATCGTCGTTCCGAACGTACTCTGAATCAACGCGTATCCCCCGGGGAGGGGCAATTGGACTGGCATGGCGTTTCAACAGCTGAAAGACTGCGGGACACGTGGAAGCAGTTCGCCGAGGAGCGCAACGAAGCGCTGGGCTGTTTCCTTCAGCTGGACCCTGAGCTGGGGCGCGAAGGGGCAAGCGAGGACGGGCCGCTGGCGGGAATCCCCTTCGGCGTCAAGGACAATATCGCCGTTCGTTCCTTCCGCCTGACCTGCGGGTCGCGGATGCTTTCGGACTTTGTCTCCCCCTATTCAGCCACCGTAGTGGAAAGGCTCAAGAAGGCCGGCGCGGTTGTGGCCGGAAAAACCAACCTGGACGAGTTCGGCATGGGCTCCTCCACGGAGAACTCGGCTCTCCTTTCGACGCGCAATCCGTGGGATACACGGCGTGTACCCGGAGGGTCCTCCGGAGGCTCGGCCGCGGCGGTTGCCGCCGGCATCGTGCCTTTTGCACTGGGGAGCGACACAGGCGGATCGGTCAGGCAGCCCGCCTCGTTTTGCGGCGTTTACGGCCTCAAGCCGACCTGGGGCGCTGTCTCGCGCTTCGGATTGGTGGCCTACGCCTCGTCCCTCGAGGTGATCGGCGTGGTTGCCAAGACGGTGGATTTCGCCGAGCAGGCATTCGCCGTGATGCGCGGGCAGGATCCCATGGACCACTCCTCGCTTCCCTGGCAGCCTCCTGCCCGCAAGAATGGAAAGCTGCGCATCGGCGTCCCGCGGGAATGCGCGGACGTTCCCATGCACCCGGACGTGAAGAAGACGCTGGAGCGCAGCCGCCACCTGCTCACCGAGCTGGGGCACAGCCTTCATGAGGTGTCTTTTTCCACGTTTGACCACGTCGTTTCCTCCTATTATGTGATAGCCACCGCGGAGGCCAGCGCCAACCTGGCCCGTTTTGACGGCGTGCGCTACGGACACCGCGCGGCGCAGGCTGACAACCCGGAAGAAATGATGCTCCGTTCCCGCACGGAAGGCTTCGGAGACGAGGTGAAGCTCCGCATACTCCTTGGCACGTACGTGCTCAGGTCCGGCTTCCAGGACGAGTATTACCTCAGGGCCCAGAAGATCCGCACCGCCATCAGGATGGATTTCGACAAGGCTTTTGCCGGCGTCGACCTTGTCCTGATGCCCGTGTATCCCGTGCCTCCTTTCGAGCGCGGCGGGGCGGATTCGGATCCTTTCTCCCAGAAGCTCGCTGACATTTTCACATGCTCCGCCAACCTCGCGGGGCTCCCCGCAATGTCGTTTCCCGCGGCCGTGGAAAACGGGCTGCCCATCGGGATGCAGTTCCTGGCCCCGGCGTTTTCCGAGGGTTTGCTGCTTGATGCCTGCCGGCAGGTGGAAAAGGTATTCCCCTCCCCTGACGCGCCGGGGTATCCGAAGGGTTGGGGCTGAGCCGTGTACGCGTCATTCCTCGGGCTTGAAGTCCACACGCAGCTTTTGACCCGCACCAAGGTCTTCTGCGGATGCCGGGCGGCATTCGGAGATGAGCCGAACACGAACGTGTGTCCTGTCTGCATGGGATACCCGGGGGTGCTTCCGACGCTGAACGGGGAAGCCATGCAGATGGGTTACCTGGTGGCCCGAGCGCTGAATTGCACTCTGGCGCACTCATGCCTGTTCGAGCGAAAGAACTATTTCTATCCCGACCTTCCCAAGAACTACCAGATCTCGCAGTTCAAATCCCCGCTGGGCACGGACGGATGGCTCGAGATCGAGCTTCGAAAGCGCAAGAAGCGCGTTCGCATCCGCGAGGTGCACCTGGAGGAAGACGCGGGCAAGATGATCCATGCAGGGGACATTACTCTTCTGGATTTCAACCGGACCGGCACACCGCTCCTGGAAATAGTCACCCAACCGGATCTGGAAGTCGGTGAGGAGGCGGAGGTCTTCCTCCAGCAGCTTCGCCGCATGGTGCGCTACCTCGGGGTTTGCGACGGCAACATGGAGGAAGGCTCCCTGCGGTGTGACGCCAACGTTTCCGTGAACCTCGAGGGCAAGGGGCTGGGGAGCAAGGTGGAGGTGAAGAATCTCAACTCCTTCAAGTTCGTCCGCAAGGCCATCACGTACGAAATAGGGCGCCAGACCGAGTATCCTGGAACGCGGAGGCTCGGTGACGCAGGAGACGCGCCTGTGGAACGAGAACAGGGACGTCACGGAGGGCATGCGGACCAAGGAAAGCTCTTCCGACTATCGCTACTTCCCTGAGCCCGACCTTCCTCCCTTTGCTCCTGACAAAGCCTTTCTGTCCCGGGTAGAGCAAGCCCTGCTCGAGCTGCCCCAGGCCCGCCGCGCGCGCTTCCTGGAGCAATTCTCCCTGACCGAGGAGCAGGCTGACTTCCTCTGCGATGAGAAGACAACCGCGGACTACTTCGAGGAGACCGTGCGCCTGGGCGCTGATCCGCAAAGCGCCGCGCTCTGGCTGGCCTCGGATGTAAAAAAGCACCTCAACAGGACGGGGGCAAGCCTGGCGGCAAGCCCGCTCTCAGCAAAACGTCTTGCCGAGCTGCTTGGTCTCCTGGGGGCAAAGCGCATCCATGGGAAGATCGCCAAGGCAGTGTTGGAGAAGGTCTTCGACGAGGACAAGGATCCCCTTGCGATCATCAGGGAAAAGGGCTGGGAACAGATCACTGACCCCGCGGAGCTGGCCGTCCACGTGGACGCCGTGATGAAGAGCCATGAGGTGATTGTCGCTTCCATCCGCGCGGGGGACAGCAGGCTCATTACTTTCCTGATCGGTGAGATCATGAAGGAAACATCCGGCCGGGCTGACCCGGGCCTCGTGCAGGGCCTGGTGAAGAAGAAGCTGGCCATGTCCGTGGTCCAGATCCTTTCCCTGGGCGGCGCCATCGTGGGCACGGAGTCCGAGAACGGGGAGGTCGTTGCCGGAGACCCGTCGGAAATTCTCCGCCTCGTGGAGGCGGGGGGACATTTTGGAAAGAAGGTGGCCTTCGAAGAAGGCGAGGTCGGCAGGATCCTGAGTGAGGAGATCACTCCGGCGGACTGGGCCCGGCTCGCCTGCGACCTGGATGAGCATCTGCGAAGCGGCAGGGCTTCCGGCATAGTCGTCACGCACGGCACTGATACCCTCGCCTACACCGCCTCTCTGGTCTTCTGGCTCTTCCCCAAACCGCCTGTTCCTATCGTCCTGGCAGCTTCCCTGTCGACTCCTTCCCGGGAAGGAAGTGATGCAATTCCCACCCTTCGCAAGGCCATCCAGACCGCGGCGGAAGGGACCCCGGGAGTCTACGTTGTTTTCGGCGCCAAGGTGTTCTCCCCGGTGAACCTGAAGTTCGAGCGCATGACGGCAGACGGGTTTCGCAACTGGAACATGAAGAAGCTCTGCCACACCTCGGGTGCTTTGTTCGAGGAGCTTCCCCTGGCCGGGGACAGGGAGAAACTTCAGGCCCGGCTGGAGGCGGCTATCAATTCAACGCTCATCATCCGCGTGTATCCGGGCATGCGCGGAGACCACCTCATCGAGCTCATGGACCGTGGGGTGAAGAACTTCGTCATCGAGCTCTATGACACGGGCACGGCGAACCTTCGCGACTCCCCCTACTCGCTTCGCAAGGTCTTTCTTGCGGCCCGGGAAAAAGGCGTGCATTTCTTCTGCACCTCCCAGCAGGAAGGCATGGTGGACTTCTCCCGGTACGCCTCATCGCACGAGCTGTGGCGGGAAGGGGCCATTCCCATGGGCCCGCTCACAACGGAGTCCGCATGGACCAAGCTGGTGGTGTGTTCGGCTTTCTCAGAGACCGAGGATGAGATGCTTGCAAGAATGGAGCAGGGAAATGCGGACTCTTGTCTCTGAGCTTTCCGGGAAGGTTGGGACCCAGGTCACGCTCAGCGGCTGGGTCCACAGGATCAGGGACCTTGGCAAGGTGTCCTTCCTGGTCCTGCGGGACAGGAGCGGCAGCGTCCAGCTCGTCTTTGACGCCAAGCCGGATGTGACCCTTGAATCCGTAGTCACGGTAGAGGGAACAGCCTCCGCCAACGTGAAGGCCCCCGGCGGCGTGGAAGTGCGCGTGCAGAAGCTGGAAATCCTTTCCGCTGCGGCCTCCGACCTGCCCTTCCCCGTGAACCAGGAGCCCGGCAAGACCTCCCTGGAAGCCATCCTGGACAACCGCATGATCTCCGTCCGCAACCCCGCCATCCTCTCGATCTTCCGCGTGCAGTCGGCAATCCTCAAAGGTTTTTCAGAGCACATGAGGAAAGAGGGGTTCACGGAGATCAAGACATCCAAGCTCATTGGCACCGGGACGGAAGGGGGGACGGGGCTTTTTGCCGTGGAGTACTTCGACACGCGCGTCTATCTCACCCAGAGCCCCCAGCTGTACAAGCAGGCCATGGTCGCGTCCGGCCTGGAGCGCGTGTTCGAGATAGGGCCGGCGTACCGGGCGGAAAAGCATGATACCCCGAGACACATCAACGAGTTCGTGTCCCTGGACGTCGAGATGGCGTTCATCGACAGCGAACAGGACCTGATGGACCTGGAGACAAGGATCCTTTCCTCGATCTTCGCGGAAATCCTGGCAACCTGCCCGCGGGACCTCGACGCCTGGAAGGCGTCGGTGCCCGACCCGCAGTCATGCGCGAAGATACCGCGCGTGTCGCATGATGAAGCCAAGGAAATTGTCTCGCGTGAAACCGGGAAGAAGATCTATGAGATCACGCCAGAGGCGGAGCGCTCCCTGTGCGACTGGGCGGGAAAGACAAGCGGGGTGGAGGCGTGCTTCGTGTACGCCTACCCGCGCAAGTCCCGGCCCTTCTATACGTACCCCGCAGAGAACAACAAGACGAAGGCGTTCGACCTTCTGTTTCGGGGTCTCGAAGTGACCTCCGGAGGGATGCGCATCAACCAGTACGATATGCTGGTAGAGAACGCGAAAACCTTTGGCCTGGACCCTGCCGGCCTTTCGGACTATCTGTCCATTTTCCGCTTTGGCTGCCCGCCCCATGGGGGTTTCGCCATTGGCCTGGAACGGCTGACGCAGAAGGTCCTGGGGCTTTCGAACGTGAAGGAGGCCACGCTTTTCCCGCGTGACCGAAAGAGGGTCAGACCGTAGCGGTGGAGCGCGCGCCCTGGTCCTGCCCGCGTGACCCGGCGGGCTCTCTCGTTTTCTTCTGGTGCTCCTCGATATCCTCAGCATCCCAGGGATAGCAGATCCAGCGGTCCTCCAGCTCCTCTCCGGCAAAGTATCGCTTTATCTCGCGGGGGATTTTCCCCTTTTTTTCCTTGTTCTTGTTGTGAAGAACGGCGATTGCAATCTCACGCGCCCCGTGGCGCAGCAGCTCGCGCAGGCAGTACTCGAGGGTGACTCTGGAGTCATCCACTTCATCAACAAGGAGCACCTTCCTGCCGGCGAGCTTTTTCTCCACCTCATCAATCCACTGGATTGTGCGGGGCGTTTTGGCGGGCTTGTTGTCGGGTCCGTAATACGAGATCCCGACCGTCAGGATGGGTTTCTTGAGAAAGGTCTTGAGGATCCGGGCCGGGATGTATCCGCCCGTCCCGATTGCCACAATGACGTCAGGCTCGAAGCCGTCAGTGCGGATGCGTTCTGCCAGCTTGCGGATTGTCGAATGTATCTGTTCATAGGAGAGGTAATACTTCCCGTCGATGACAGCCAGTCCCATGGCCAACAATAAATGGATTCCCGGCCGTGCGCAAGAGCCGCTGAGCTGAGTACGCGTGAGTACGCGCTATCTCTCCTCCAGCTTGAACTTTGCCCGCACGGCCTGGAAAAGGCCGTCCAGAAGCGGGCTTTGCGGGCCGCCGATGTGCGCGTCAGACAGAATGTCACTTCGCTCACGGGAAAGAACGGTGTAAAGCTGGCGCAGCGCGTCGCTTTTGGTCTCCGCCGCATAGCAGATCCGAACGAGCCTCTTCATCTCGTCGAGGTTCAAGACTTTGCGGTTCTGTCCGATTGTCAGAAAAAAGACCTTGCCGCCCTCCGACTCCTCGATCTCCACGCCCGCGGGCGCCGATGGGGCCTTTGCCGCGCGTGAGCCCCGGATCTCACGCGCCACCTCGTTGATGCGCTCCACGCGGGCATTATGAATGAGGACTCCGGCCTGCTGGAGAAGGAAGAGGAGGCCCTCCTCATCGACCTCCTTGATGGCTTCCCGCAGCTCCTTTTCCAGCTTTGCCCGGCGTTGGTCAACGGCCTTCTTCGACGCCTTCTGTGCCGCCTTTTTTGCCATGCACAGAGTATACACCAGGGGATCAAGCCGGCTTCATGGGACCTCTCTTGACAGCAGGGAAAGGCCCTCACTACCCTTTCCTCAAGGTCAAGGGAAGTGAGGGTAGAAAGATGGCTGATGCCAAGCGGAGCTATGATTCGGATCTTCTTCGCGGGAACACCGACTCGCTGCTTCTTTTCCTGATCAACGAGATGGGGCAGGCGTACGGGTATCGCCTCATCAAAGAGATCGAAGTCCGAAGCGGGGGGTACTTCCGTTTCAAGGAAGGGACAGTGTACCCGGCGCTTCGCAAGCTGGAAAACGACGGTCTTGTCCAGGGAGAATGGAAGAAGCTGCCCAACGGCCAGGAGCGGCGCTACTACTCGATGACGGACAAAGGCCGCGAGCTCCTCCAGGAGAAGATCGCCATGTGGCGGAGCTTCGCGAGCGCCATGGCGCTTGTCATGAAGCCCGCGGAGGGCTGAGAGGGAGGACCGGCCATGCAGGCAGAGGTGGCCACCTACCTGGAAGAGGTCCGTTCGCATCTTCACCTTGATCGAGAGATCGAATCCAGGATCATCAGCGAGCTGCATTCCCATCTGCAGGAGAAGGTGGCGGAGCTGCAGGAAAGAGGCGTCTCGGAGCTGGAGGCAACGCGGGAAGCGCTCGTTTCTTTCGGCGGCGCTCGGTCCATTGCGCGCCTGACCTATGAAGCGTACAGTCGGGGAAGCTGGATGGAAGCGTTGATCAGCTGCCAGCCCCACATGATCGTGGCCGCGCTTTTTGCCACGCACGTGTGGCGCCAGCCCGTCATGGTCGGCACCGCTTTCGCGGCTATTCTCCTCATCGCCCTTCTGGGCAGCCGCAGAGGCACCCCGACCTGGTCCTATTCTTGGATAGGCTACGCCGTCTTTCCGTTCCTGATCCTCACCGCAATGTCGTGGGACCCCGTGGTGCGCACGGTGACCTACGTTGCGCGGGGAACGGGCGAACCAGCCCCGGTGTGGGAGTTGGCGCTCCTGGGAGCGCTCTGCGTCTTCAGCATCTGGCTCGTGGCATCCACCACGGTGAGGACCGCACGACGTGATTGGATCCTCGCTTCCCTGATGCTGCTCCCCCTCCCCGTGCTCGCAATCTGGCTGATGACCGTCAGCCATTCCCACGGGTTCGTCGTCAACGTGCTCCGCAGCTTCGAGGTGCGCTTCAGCCGATGGGACACTGCCATGGCCTATTTTTGCGCGACTCTCGGGGTTGCCTCCGTGCTTTTCATCCGCGTCCGCCAGCGCGTGCTCAAGGCAGGGTCCGTGCTCGCCGTGGGAATCGTCGGCGGGGCCGCGGTCCTGCGCAGCTTCTGGGGGGTTGCGGGACTCCTGGAGATCCTTCTCCTTTCCCTTGCGCTGCTCGCCTTCCTGACCAGCCCGCTCCTCCTTCGAACGGTTGTCGGAAGGGAGGCTGAGCCCACAGCCCGGCCTTCATGAGCGTCTCCCTGTCGGCGTCCACGCGGCTGCGAGATGCCAGGTTTCTTGACTTACCACTTTAAAAAATATAGTATATACATAGACTGTCTATGTAATATGGTTGAAAGCAAATGGTTGCCCGCCATTTCTACAAGGCCGTACGGTTCCTCTTCTTCAGGGCGCGGATTCGCGGAAGAATAAACCTGCGCTTCGAGGATCCCGTCATCATGGTGGCCAACCACGTGGGCTCTTTCGGGCCTGTGTCGCTGATAACATCCCTGCCGCTGCGGATATTTCCCTGGGTCGCCCACGAGGTCACGGACGTGGGGATGGTGGCTCCGCGCATCCAGCGGGAGTTCCTGGAGCAGGAGCTTCATCTGCGCCCTCCGCTCAGCCGGTGGCTTGGCAGGGTGGTTGGCAGGATCTGCGTGGCGATCATGAGGGATATCGGAGCAGTCCCGGTCTACCAGAAGAGCAAGAAGATCACGGAAACGGTCATGCAGAGCCTGTCCCTCCTGGAGCAGGGCAAGAGCCTGCTTGTCTTCGCGGAGGACTCCACGCGGAGGGTCAACGACACGATGTGCGAGTTCTGCACCGGGTTCATTCACGTTGCAAGACTCTACTATCAGAGAACGCGCAAGGCCGTGCAGTTCCTTCCGGTCGCAATCAACCGGAGGATTGGCGCCATTCTGGTCGGCGCACCCATACGCTTTGACGCGCTGAAGCCGTTTTCAGCGGAGAAGAAGCGCCTCAAAGCCGAGCTTGAACGGACTATCTGCTCGATGTACGAGCAGCTGGAGCGCTCGGGTCTTCCGGCGGCAGCCCCAATGCGAGCTGCGCAAACCTAAAATGTGAAATCGACCTCTTCCTTGTCCTGCTTCCCGGTGAGCTTCATGAAAAGCGTCTGCGTCTGAGGGTCATAGTCCCATCCGTCCGAGTACTTCGCGTACGAGGGGTCAGAATGCCACGGGATGCCGTGCATCCTGATCTGCTGGAACGGTCGAAGTCCGCGAAACACGAGGTGCTGCGCAACCCCTGCCGGATAGGCAAATGCGAGCCGAATCTCGCCGCTGACCTCGTCTGCAGAAGCCAGATCGGAAGCTGTCCAGACCCAGCATCCCGCCCCCATGAGCCGATACAGCGGCACTTCATGCGGGAGGCGCCGTCCCAGGGGCAGCATGGCGTATACCGATTCAGGCCCAACGGACCCCGTCTGCGACACCACGCGCCCTGCGGACAACGTGAGCGAGGCCGGCAGGATGCCGGCGTCAGAGGCAAGGGACAGGGAGGAGACAACCAAGGCTCTGCCCAGTGCCGTGAGGTTCGACGCCTGCAGAAGCGACCCCGCGCGGATCAAGAGCGAGCCGCAGCGGATCGATTGCACCACGTCCACGCGCGTCCCTTGCGAGGCAAGGAAAACCGCGCCGTCCGTTGTGGCCGTGAGAGACGGCAGGATTCGCTTCTCGATCACCTCACGAGCAGCGGACGGGACGGTGGCGTCATCACCGACAAGCTGCGCGTAATCCTCTTGAGATTCCAGCACGGTGAGGAGCCCGGGCAACGGCAACTGCGCCGGATCCAGGGCGCGCAATGACGAAAGGATTGCCTTCGCAAGCGCAGGGCCGCCCCTGTCCAGGGCGTAGAGGAGGATCCCCGGCTGTGAGGCAAGAGAGGGGTCCCTCTGGGATGCAAGGCTTTTCAGGCGATCCGTCTGCCCGGCGTCCTTGTCCTGGAGCCGCCTGGCAAAGTCCTTGACCTGACCGGTGAACACGCACGTCGAATACGACAAAGACGCTTGAGACTGGCTGGGCAGGTTGGCCACCGCCGCCGTCCATGCCTGGATGGCGGCTGAAAAAGTTCCTCGGGCCAGCGATTCCGCCAGGAGGCCCGTTCCGATCTCCTCCGCGAATCCCTGCTTTCCGTCAGACATCTTCCAGGTTCCGTCTGCCGCTGAATACCGTGAGGCGCTCCATCCCGCATAGGCGGAATCAGTGAAGTGCCCGAGGGCCGCGGCAAATTGGTCCGGAGTGAGAAGTGACTTCTCCTCAGGGAGCCGCGGGGCGGGCGCCGGGGCCTCCGCGCTGAAAGCCTGCGAAGCCGCCGCGGGGGACAGCGTGACAAGCCTCATCACGGAGTCCGAAGCTGCCGCTCCGAGCTGGATGTCGATTGCCTGCGAGCCATAGTCAATGGACGAGCTCGGCGGAAGGGCGAGCTTGAATGCACCGGCGCCCTGCCTCCAGGAGAGGGTGCGGGGATCCGTGCCGCTCTGAAGCACTCCGGAAACCTTGAACGGGATGCTGAGCGTCCCTGGCGCCTCCGCGCCGCTTGCCGCCGGCGAAATAGTCAGCGTGGGGCCCGCCTCGTTCGATGATGCGACGTGGAGACGTTCGTTTCCCGCAAGCACTATGTCCCCTGTCCCGTCGGCCGGAAGGGAAGCGCGGGGAAAGCGCAGGTTCAACCCGTTCCAGGAAAGAGTCAGCTCATCCAGGTTGCTTCGGTTGAAAAGCGGGAAAGGAGAGAAGCGTCCCGAGATGCGCGCTCCGCCCACTGTTCGGGAAAGACTGCCCGCGAAGACGGCCAGACAGATCATGAGGAGCGCGGCGCCTGCGTATACAAGCGACATGAGGAGATACCGGCGCGGCAGGCCTTGCATCGGGTGCGGATTCTATCAGGGCGGCGTGAAACATGCAACGCGAAAGGGCCGAACGCGCCGAACGCGCTGCCGAGCGCGTCGAACGCGTCACGAAAGCGTCCCGCCTTGACAAAGCGTCCCGCCGGACTTGATCCTCTGGGTCAAAATCAATAGCATGGCCGCGGAGGTTTGATGGCCCTCAACAGAGTCCAGATGATCGATGACCGCGTGCGGGTGAAAACCGCCCTGGTCAGCGTCTGGGACAAATCGGGCCTCGATCTCCTGGTGAAAGGGCTTCTCTCCGCCTCCCCTGATCTGAGGATTCTCTCCACC
The DNA here is from genome assembly GCA_963845535.1 of uncultured Spirochaetota bacterium. Lineage (GTDB taxonomy): Bacteria > Spirochaetota > Spirochaetia > SZUA-6 > Fen-1364 > Fen-1364. The sequence continues at coordinate 168,972 of CAWJSK010000004.1, read as the reverse complement.
GGCGGAACGCACAGCGCCCTTCGGGACATGCTTGGCCCGGCAGCCAGGGACAGGCTGCAGCAGGTCTCGGATTACACGGGGCAGCCCGAGATGCAGGGCGGCCTCGTGAAGACGCTGGACTTCAAGGTGTATCTGGGCCTCCTCTCGGAAACCTACAATGACGCACATCGCGCGGACATGGCTCGCGCCGGGGCCGTTCCCATCGACCTTGTGGTCGTGAACCTGTACCCGTTTGCCAGCGTCGTCTCAAAACCTGACGCGACCCCCGAGGCCGCGCGGTCGAATATCGACATTGGCGGGCCGTGCATGGTCCGAGCCGCGGCAAAGAACTTTCACCGCGTCGCGGCGCTCACCGACCCGGCCGACTACGAGCCCGTTCTCGAGGAGCTTTCCGCGGGACGCGGGACGCTTTCCCTCGCCACCCGATGGCGCCTGGCTCAGAAAGCGTTCGCCGTCACGGCCGCCTATGACGCGGCAATCTGTTCCTATCTCGCCGGACTGGATCTTGAGCGGGTGGCCGCGGACTACGACGTGAGAACGGGAAGCTGAATCGGATGCCCACCCCTGACCTGAAGGGCGCATATCGGCGCATGATGGACGACCACTTCCCCGAGCACCTGGAGATCAGCTTCGTCGGGGAGGCGGGCCGGCAGACTCTGTTCTATCAAAAGGCCACCTGGGTCATAGGCGGTGAGGAGAAGGGGCTGCGCTACGGGGAGAACCCGGGGCAGGAGGCGGCCCTCTACAGGCTCGTGAATGGGAACCTTTCCCTGGGGGAGGCTGTCACCATCCAGGCCGGGCGCCACCTTGCCTCGGATGTCGAGCTTCTGCAGTCAGGGAAGCATCCCGGCAAGATCAACATCACGGACGCGGACAACGCGCTCAACATCCTGCGCTATCTTTCTGCATCGCCGTGCGCCGTAATCGTCAAGCACAACAATCCCTGCGGCGTTGCCCGCGCCCCCGTCCTTTCCGAGGCATACCACCGGGCCCACATGGCGGACCGGATTGCCGCTTTCGGGGGGGCAATAGCCATGAACCGCGAAGTGGACAAGGAGACGGCGGAGCTGATCGCCGCCTCCTATGCCGAGGTCGTGGTGGCGCCGGAGTTCGCTCCCGGGGTCATGGACGTCTTTGCCCGTTGGAAGAACCTTCGCGTCATGCGCATTGCCAACATGACGAGGCTGGAGAGCTTTGTCGGCGCGCAGTACGTGGACCTGAAGAGCCTGATCGACGGGGGGATCATTGCGCAAACCGCGTTCGTTCCCCGGACCCTGCATGCGCGTGACTTCCTGCCCGCGCAGACCGTGTACAAGGGAAGGGAATACCGCGTTCAGAGGGCGCCGAGCGCGGCGGAGTCTGAGGACCTGCTTTTCGGATGGCTCGTGGAAACGGGAATCACGAGCAACTCGGTGATCTACGTCAAAGACGGGGCAACCGTCGGCATCGGCACCGGCGAGCAGGACAGGGTCGGCGTTGCCGAGATTGCGCGGGACAAAGCATACCGCAAGCTTGCGGACCGTCTGGCGTGGGAAGCCTTCCAGACCCCGTATGCCACGCTGGAGAAACCCGAGGCCAAGGCCGAGATCGACCGTGAGACGGCCCGGCAAAAGGGAGGGATTGCCGGCTCCAGCATGGTGTCCGACGGGTTCTTCCCGTTCCGCGACGGCGTGGAGGTCGGCATCCGGGAAGGAGTGACCGCCATCATCCAGCCGGGAGGCTCCGAGCGGGATTTCGAGTCAATCGAAGCGTGCAACGAAAGCGGCGTGGCAATGGTCTACACGGGCCAGAGGTGCTTCAAACATTAGGGTCGGGTGAGCGGGTTCAAGCCGCACGGCTTCATACAATCGGAAAGGACTGACGATGTACGAGAGAAACGTGGCTCATATCGAGAGCCTGGTGAAGGATCAGAACTCGTGGCGTGACGGCTGCATCAACCTGATTGCCAGCGAAAACGTGACCAGCCGGCGGGTCCGGGAGATCATGGGCTCGGACTTCGCGCATCGGTACGCCGAAGGCCACCCCGGGGAGCGCTACTACCAGGGCACGGAGATCATCGATGAGATCGAGAGCCTTCTCAAGCAGCATATGAAGAGCCTTTTCCACTGCAAGCACACCGACGTGCGCCCCATCAGCGGAACCATAGCCAATGACGCGGTCTTCAGCCGCTACATCCGTTGGGGGGATATCGCTCTCGTCAACTCGACCCCTGGCGGCGGGCACATCAGCCATCACCGCGCCGGCTCCGTGGGCAAATACACGAGGAACATCGTGAACTTTCCACTCACCCCGGATGGCTATCATATCGACATTGACCACACCCTGGACATCATGACGGCCATCGAGCCGCGGGTGCTCATCATGGGAAAGAGCCTTTTCCTTTTTCCCGAGCCCCTGAAAGAGCTTGCCCCGTATTGCCGAAAGAAGGGGATACAGCTCATCTATGACGCGGCGCACGTCCTGGGGCTCATTGCGGGCCACCAGTTCCAGGACCCTCTGGGAGAAGGGGCCACCATCGTCACCGCGAGCACCCACAAGACGTTCTTCGGCTCACAGCGCGGCGTGATCCTTTCCAATGTAGATGACGAGGAATGGCGGAAGATCGACAAGGGCGCGTTCCCCGGTTCTTCCTCCAACCATCACCTGGAGACCCTCGTCGCCCTTGCCGCCGCGACCTACGAGATGCTCGAGTTCGGAGCCGACTATGCGCGCCAGGTCGTGGCGAACGCGAAGCACCTCGCCCGCAAGCTTTTCGATCTGGGCTTCAAGGTCCAGGGTGAGCAGTTCGGGTTCACGGAGACCCATCAGGTGGCAGTCGACATGTCGGACCTGGGGGGCGGTGACACGGCCGCGCGGGACCTCAAAGACAACCGCATCATCGTCAACATGAACCTTCTTCCTTTCGAGCCGCTGGCCCATGCCACCAGCCCTGCCGGGATCAGGATCGGGGTCCAGGAGATGACCCGCATCGGCATGAAGGAAGCGGAGATGGACCGGATTGCGGAGCTTTTCAAGCGCTGTCTTCTGGAAAAGAAGTTCGTGGGAGACGAAGTGAAAGAGATGCGCTCGCACTTCCAGCAGGTCGCCTACTCCTTCGACGCGCAAGATTGAGCGCGCCGGTTCGAGCAAACCCGGAGCAAACCCGGATCGAGCAAACCTTGACTTCGCGCAGGCCGCGCCCTATAGTTCGCCCATTCCTCAACAGGGGTCGGCGCAAAGAAGGGACGGCGCGGCATGCTCATTATCGGAGAACTGATCAACTCGACGCGCAAGCAGATCCGGGCGGCCATCGAGAAGAAAGACAGCGCATACATCCAGGACCTCGCGCGGAAGCAGGCGGAGGCCGGGGCTGCCTGGGTGGACGTGAACGCGGGCGCATTCCCCACTGACGAGGTGGAGAGAGTCCAGTGGCTGGTCTCGGTCATCCGAGAGGTGAGTGAAGTCCCGCTGTCTATCGACTCCCCGCGGCCGGCCGCGGTGGAGGCGGGGCTCGCCATGGCGGGCAAGGACCCGTTCCTCAATTCTATCTCAGCAGAATCCGAAAGGTACAAGGCCCTGATCCCGTTGCTCAAGAAGTACGGCGCCCGCGTGGTTGCGCTGAGCCTTGACGACGGCGGGATGACAGACGACATGGGCAGGGTGTGGGAGGTTGCCGACGGCCTCATCAAGAGGCTGGAGGATGACGGCATCCCGCCGGACCATATATTCGTCGACCCGCTCATCCGGCCCGTCAGCACCAGTCCCGACTATGGCATGGGCGCCCTGGGAGTGGTGGAACGGATCACCGAAAAGCACCCTCAGGTCCACAAGACATGCGGCCTTTCCAACGTCTCCTACGGCCTTCCCCGCCGCAAGCTCCTCAACCAGGTTTTCGTGGCAATGGCGGTCGCCAAGGGCATGGACAGCGCCATCGTTGATCCCCTGGACCCGCGCATGATGGCGAATATCCTGGCCGCGGAAGCCCTTGCCGGCAGGGACCAGTTCTGCATGGCCTACATCACCGCGGAGCGGGGAGGCAGGTTCGAGGGAATGGGATAGGGAGGGGATATGGCTGCGCGGATCATCAATGGAACGGAAATCGCGGGAAGGATTCGCACGGAGATCGCGGAGGGAATACAAGCGCTCAAGCGGGAGCGCGGGGTCACGCCCGGGCTTGCCGTGGTGCTTGTGGGGGACAACCCCGCCTCGCGCAGCTACGTGAGGAACAAGAACAAGGCGGCGCATGAGATCGGCATCTACTCCGAGCAGCACACGCTGGCGGAGAGCGCCTCCGAGGCGGAGCTGCTTGGCCTTGTCGAGAAGCTGAACCAGGACCCCAGGATCCACGGCATCCTCGTGCAGCTTCCCCTGCCGGCCCAGATCGACGAGCAGAAAGTGATCAATGCCATTGTCCCCAGCAAGGATGTGGACGGCTTCCATCCCGTGAGCCTTGGCCGGATCATGTCAGGAGAAAAGGGGTTTCGCCCCTGCACTCCCCTGGGGATCCAGAAGCTGCTCGAGTACTCAGGGGTAAAGGTCGCCGGCAGTCATGTGGTTGTCCTGGGCCGCAGCAACATCGTCGGAAAGCCGATTGCCAACATGCTCATGCAGAAGGGAGAGGCTGCCGACGCCACCGTCACCGTCTGTCATTCCCGCACCCGTGACCTTCCCTCCTTCACTCGTCAGGCGGATATCCTGATTGCGGCCATTGGACGGCCTGAGTTCGTCACGGCCGAAATGGTGCGTGAAGGGGCGGTGGTGATCGACGTCGGTATCAACAGGATCCCTGACCCGTCCCATCCGAAGGGCCAGCGCATGGTCGGTGACGTGAAGTTCGATGAGGTGAGCAAAAGAGCGGAGGCCATTACGCCGGTGCCCGGTGGCGTCGGCCCCATGACCATCACCATGCTTCTCTCCAACACGCTGGACTCCGCCAGGATAGCGCCGGCCTGGTGATGATTCAATTGTTACTCTCCATGTCTTGTCCCGTGACCGGAATGGGACTATACTCTAAGCAATTGAGGTTCCCATGAAGAGGCTCGTTTTCCTGGCATGCCTTGTAGCGGGAGGGCTTTTGGCATGCACGTCCGTCAATGATTCCGATTCTTTCCTGATCAAAAAACTGGATGATCAAAGCAAATCCAGGGCGCTGACCGAAGCCGGAGTGGAAGAGTATGACATCCACCTCGTGCACCAGGCGGAGTTCGAGAGAATTGCCGACATAAGAAACTACTTCGTCGTGGCCCTCAAGTACGACTCCACCAACGCGCGCGCCCAGCAATACCTGGCGCTGGTGGATGACTACAAGAGCGCCCAGCTTCGGGCAAACCTGCGGACGGCCTCCAAAGCGCTCAAGAACCCCAGACGCACTGATGATGACAACTACGCCATCTTTGTCGCTCTCCAGACGGCAATAAAGATCGACCCGGGAAACGCGGAAGCGCAGAAGATGCTTAATGACACCGCTTCGGTTCGTTCCGCCCTGGTCAATTCGTACCTTGCCAAGGCAAAGGCCGCCACGGACAAGATCAATGCCAAGAGCCCGGACTCCATGAAAGAGAAGCAGTACACGGTGGCCTACCAGCAAACGAGCAGGGCCCTGGATGTTGATCCCAAGAGCTCCAACGCGCAAGGCCAGCATTCCGCTGCCCGCGGGGAGCTTGCCAAGCTTGTCGCCCGCCGTATTGATGTCGCGCAGAAAGCCATTGTCGCGGGCAACTTTGTCGACGCGCGCGGCCAGGTGAACGCCCTCAACGATCTGAACAGGCGCGTGGACAACAGTTTCGACGCGGATGTGCGCCAGGTGGCGTACACTCTGAACTACACGTGGGCTGTGAGCCTCTATAAAAAGAAGGACTACACAACCGCCGAGGTCAAGAACGAGGCCGCCCTTGCGGTGATGGAGACCGATGAGGCGCGGGTGTTGCGCGGGAAACTGGCGAATAAGACCGAGCAGCCCACCGCCACCCCGGTGTCCTTCGATGCATCCCTGCAGGATATCGACAACCTGATTGCCGCGGGTGAGCTGGTGGCGGCGCACCGCAAGGTGGACTCCCTGGCCAAGGTTGCCAAGGATTCTTCGAATATGCAGCAGCTGGACAGCCGCAATGAAAAGATACTCTCCAGCCTGAAGGACCTGTACGACAAGGGCGTCGACGCCTACCGCAACGAAGATTTCAAGACGGCAATCGATCTCCTGCAGACCGTTGTCGCCATCCAGGTGGACTACGAGCAGGCATCAGATTATCTCGACAAGGCTCGCTCAAAACAGAAGCTGCTCGAACAGTTCTGACGCTGCGGCCCTCGGGGTGAGCGCACCGGCGGAGCGGCCCCGCCCAAGGAGAGAGAGAAAATGAAGGACAAGTCCAGGCTGGCCTACCATGCCATGGAAATGGGTTTTGCCGTCATCCTGATCGTCTGGTATGTGCTCCCCTACATTAACCAGACCTTGAGCGGCTTCAATCCCATCCAGTTCGCGGGATCGCTCTACGGATCTCCGCCGAGCCAGCCGGGCGCCTGGATGGCGGTTACCGTCATTACCTGGCTTGTCCCCGTGATTTGTCTGTGGAAGATCGCGGCGTTCTTCCTCCGGGACCGCGTTCCCTTGATCGCTGATACCGCGTCGCCGATTTCCGTTCTGCTGAACTTCGTGTCAAGCGCGCTCGTGATAGCAATGATCGTGGTCCATATCATTGCCTTCGCCGCCAACGCCCGCTACTTCGAGGCGCTCCATCCCGTCACCTACGGCGTGCTTGCCGTTTCTCTCGCCTTCAACGCCTATTCGATCGTCTCGCTCATCATGAGCATCAGCAGGCGTGATCCGTTCTACCAGGAGTATCTTACTTTCAGAAGGGGCGGGGAGGGCGGCAACGGGCAGCAGGGAGTGCTGTCCATCGTCCCGCGTCAGGGAATCCAGAGGCGGCTGATCCTTACGTTTGTCCCGTTGATCCTCGTGGTCATCGTGGTGCTTTCCATCGTGCTCCTCAGCAACTTCAAAGTCACCATCCAGGACGCCGTCTTTGCGAACGCTGAGAGCGTGACGGAGAGCGCGGCCACCGAAGTCAAGGCGAACCCTACTGACCGGATCGCGCTGGATGATTACTTCGACGCCGCCGCCAAGAAGAACAGCGCAGCCACGGGCTCGGGGTCTTCTTTCCGGTTCAATACGCTTTCCTTCTTTCGCAGGGACGTCAAGGCGGGGGACTTCGTGCTATGGTCCGGCACGGACCCCAGCCGGGTCGGCCAGAGGACGACCCTTGATTCTCCCCTCACCGAGGTGACCTCCCGCTACAACGATGAGAAGAAGGTCTACGAGTTCCTGGCCCCCGTCCTGCTGAGCAACGTGTTCATCGGCTACGTCACCGTGGATTACGCGCGGGATGTGATCTACGAGCCGTACTTCCGCACCCAGGTGAAAGTCTTCGTAGTCGCCGCGCTTTTCATGTACGCATCGGTCTTTCTCATCTTCCTATTCGGGCGGAACATCGTTTTCCCCATCCTTTTTCTCAGGATGAGCGTGTACTCCATTGCGGACATGCTCTCCCGCATGATCAAGGGAAAGGAGAAGGTTTCCGCCGAGCTTCTCCAGTACAAGGACCGCGTGACGACGCGGGACGAGATCAAGCTCCTTTCCAATGAAGTCAACAACATGACCACCGTCATCCGCGGAGTCATTCCCTACATTTCCGCCTCCACGCTGAAACACTCTGAACGGGAGAAGCCGACCACGGAGCGGAAGACGCTCACCTTCCTGTTCACCGACATCCGTGGATTCACGAGCATCTCGGAGTCCATGACCCCGGACAAGGTGGTTCAGATGCTCAACCATTACCTCGACCTGCAGACTTCGATCATCCACGCCAACGGCGGGGAGATCGACAAGTTCGTCGGGGATGAGATCATGGCGATGTTCGAAGGCGCGAAGAAGGACGTCAACGCCTGCAAAGCAAGCCTGGATATCCGCAAGGCCATGGCCAAGGAGAAAGAGCTGGCCAAGGCACAGGGCCGGGAGAACGTGTCTATTGGGATCGGCATCAACACAGGCCAGGTGGTCTTTGGAAGCATGGGCGCCAAGGACAGGATGGACTTCACGAGCATTGGGGACACGGTGAACCTGGCCGCACGCCTGGAAGGCACGAACAAGGAATATGGGACCAAGACGCTGATTACGGAAGCGGTCTACGATAAGGTGAAGGACGCCATCCTCTGTCGTGAGATCGATCTGATGACGGTCAAAGGCAAAACGCAGCCGGTCCGCATCTACGAGGTGCTCCAGGATTCCAAGACCGCGGCGGAGAAGCTCGTGAACCTGAAAGACGTTTTCGAGTCATCCCTCGAGCTGTACCGCAAGCAGAAGTGGGAAGCCGCGGAGAAGGGCTTTGCAGCGCTTGCCAAGGGGCTGAAGGACGAAACGAGCAAGGTTTTCCTTCAGCGCATCAAGGATTTCAGGCAGGATCCTCCGCCACGGGGATGGGACGGGGTTTTCCACAGAACGACGAAGTGAAGGGCAGCCCCGGGCAATCCGGGGCTTTTTTATGGAACGATGTCCGCAACCGACCCGACGATACGCGTCGGCTGGTAGGGATAGCGCTCCACGTCCTCCCGCCGCGTGACGCCGCTCAGCACGAGCACGGTTTCCATTCCGCTTTCGACCCCAGCCACCATGTCGGTGTCCATCCTGTCCCCCACCATTACGGTGTTCTCGGAATGGACCCCCAGGTAGTTGAGCGCGGTACGCATCATGAGCGGGTTGGGCTTGCCCACGAAGAACGGGCTGACTCCCGTGGCTTTTTCGATGAGCGCGGCCATGGCGCCGCAGGCGGGAACCAGGCCACCGTCTCCCGGCCCGGAAGGGTCCGGGTTGGTGGCTATGAAGCGGGCGCCTTTCTCAATGAGGCGGATGGCAGTGGTGATGAGCTGGAAGCTGTACGAGTTGGTCTCACCGAGAATGACATACCACGGTTCGACGTCCGTGATGATGAACCCGGCTTCGTGGAGGGGTCCCGTGAGCCCGCTCTCTCCGATCACGAAAACCTTGCCGCTGCTCTTCTGCGATTTGAGGAAGCTCACCGTCGCCATGGCGGAGGTGAAAATGCACTTCGGCGCAAGGCCAAGCCCTATGCTGTTCAGCCGATACGCCAGGTCCTCCTGCGTGTACTTGGGGTTGTTCGTGAGAACGAGATGCCGCGCGCCGCGCGCGGAAAGCCGCCTGAGGAACTCATCCGCGCCGGGGATTGGTGAAGCGCCCCGCACCAGGACCCCGTCCATGTCGATGAGGTAGCTTTTTGGTTCTGCCATAACGGCCTGCATCATATGTGATACCCATCGATGCCTGCAAGGCGTATATTTGGTCCGCAGAATCAAGGAGGCATCCGCGAATGCGCAGGCCTGAGGCGATTCTTTTCGACCTCTGGGGGACACTCATCGACTCCGTATCGTTCGACCCCGCGCTGGGCAACACCGCGCTCCTGGCGTCGGCGGAGAACCCGCGCGGTGCAACGCTGGAGGAGCTCCAGGACCTTGGGCGCAGGCTCGTGACCGCAACCATACCGCGTGAGGAGGAGTCAGCCCTGGAGTTCACGCAGGGCGCCCTGTTTCGGATCTTCTCCGACTCCTTTGGCCTGCAGTTCCGTCTGCCGCCTGCCGAGCTGGAGTGGGAGTTCTGGGACGCTTCCCTGACGGTTGCGTTGCGTCCTGGTGTCGTTGAAATGCTGGACCATCTCCGAGCGCGCGGCATCAGGAGCTGCGTTATTTCCAATTCTTCATTTGGCGCCGCGACGATCGAAAGAGAGCTTGAACGCCAGGACATCCGCCGGTATTTCGAGTTTGTCGTCTCCAGCGCCGATTACGGGATCAGGAAGCCCGACGCCCTGATCTTCGAGGCGGCGCTTCGGAGGATGGGTGTCTCCGCGGAGAAAAGCTGGTTTGCCGGCGATAACGTCGGCTACGACATCATTGGCGCCCAGCGGGCAGGTCTCTTTCCGGTTGCCTACAACGCCCATGCGCCGGTTCCCTCCAGCGTCACGGAGTATGCGGCAATCTCACAGTGGCATGAGCTGACCGCTCTTCTGGAGCAGGCGCCGGCCCCCATTTGACGGAGCCAATTTCCTGAGCTATCCTTTTGTTCATGAGGTGATGAAAGCCTTTTTTTTGTCACCCTGACTCTGTGCGCTCTGGAGGACATGATGCAACACGCCGACGACCCTGGGGGTAGGTTGACCTAGCGCACGGGGGATGCCCCTGGTCCATCTCCCGCGCGGTTTCGATGCGCGCCACGGGAGGTGGAAGCATGAGAAAAAACAAGACAGTCCTCGATGTCTTTGTCCTGAGCGGTTTCATCAGCAGCTTCTTCTACGGGTTTCTCAACCCCTTGTACATCAGCGTCATCCTTTCGCGCCTGGACCCGCGTGTCATAGCCGTCGGCTCCTTCATGTCGTCGGGATTCCCCGTTTTGATCGGCGCCGTTCTGGGCAACCAGCGCCTGTTCAAGCGGATGTACGCCGTTCTTCCCTGGGTCATGGTGTTCGAGCTGGTTGCCGGGTGCGCCGCCGCGCTCGTGGCGGCTTTCGATCTTGCCGTCTATTACCTCGTCTCGATGGCCATCATCGGGGTGTTCTCGACATCCGTCGTGTTTCTCCTGCAGAAGATCAAAGAGAAGAGGTACCGGGCCAGCCGGGCAAGCTTCGACCGGCGCTACGCAATGGCGGACGCTCTGGGCTCAGGAGCGGGCGCGGGGGTGAGCATTGTGGCAATGTCCGTGCTCAGGGACCCGCTTCAGATCGCCGTGATAGGAGCGCTCCAGACGGCCATTGTCTACGGCCTTTTCCTCCTCATGTACCGTCGGGTCCCGTCGCCGGGCAAGCGCCGGGCCGACGAGGAGCCGCACCCATGGCGGCAAACACGATCCGTGGAGGCAGCGCTTCCCGCTGCCTGAGGCTGACGCGCGTTCGCCGGGCCCCGGGGACCGCCCCTCGCCAGCGCGCCGCAGAGGCCGCCGGCACTTGACACCTTCCGGCAGCGCCGCTATCAGTATTGAAACCGCGCCCCTGAAGCGCGGCGGAAGGAGCACTCCATGCCAGACCCGTCAGCCCCCGTTCCTGCCTCCGCCCGAGGCTCTGCGCCAGGACCGTCGCCCTCGGACTTCATTCGGGACTTCGTCGAGGAAGACCTGAAGAGCGGGCGATTCACCAGCGTGCAGACGAGGTTCCCACCGGAGCCCAACGGCTACCTCCACATCGGCCATGCCAAGGCCATGTGCATCTCCTTCGGCATTGCCGAGCAGTTCGGCGGTAAGTGCAACCTGCGCTTCGATGACACCAACCCCACCAAGGAAGAGCAGGAGTACGTCGACGCAATCAAGCGGGACGTGAATTGGATGGGATTCGATTGGGAGGACCGGGAGTTCTACGCCTCCGATTATTTCGAGCAGCTCTACCAGTGGGCCGAGCAGCTCATCCAGGCCGGCAAGGCGTACGTGGATGACCTGGACGAGAAAGCCATCCGTGAATATCGGGGCACGGACGTCGGGGACAAGGGGCCGATCACTGTCACACCTCCCGGCCGTGACAGCCCGTTTCGAGTTCGCGCGCCGCAGGAAAGCCTTGATCTCTTCCGCCGCATGAAGGCCGGTGAGTTCCCGGACGGCGCGCGGACGCTGCGGGCCAAGATCGACATGGCTCATCCCAACCTGCACATGCGCGACCCGGTCATGTACCGCATCCGCCATGCCTCGCACCACAGGACGGGGGACGCGTGGTGTATCTACCCCATGTACGACTTCCAGCATCCCCTCTCTGACTCCATCGAGGGCGTGACGCATTCCCTGTGCAGCCTCGAGTACGAAATCCACAGGCCCCTGTATGACTGGTTCCTGGAGCAGCTTGGCGTGTTCCACAGCCGGGAGATCGAGTTCGCCCGGCTGAACCTCACGCACACGGTGCTCAGCAAACGATGGTTGCTCGAGCTCGTGAAGGAAGAGCGCGTCAGCGGCTGGGATGATCCGCGCATGCCCACCATTGTCGGCCTGCGAAGACGGGGCTATACCCCGGAGGCGCTTCGGGACTTCGCCTCGCGCATCGGCGTCTCCAAGGCGGACAGCACGGTGGACATCGCGCTGCTGGAGCACTGCCTTCGCGAAGACCTGAACAGGAGGTGCACGCGCGCCATGGCCGTGCTCAGGCCCTTGAAGCTCGTGATCGAGAACTGGCCGGAAGGAAAGATCGAGCAGCTTGAAGCGGTGAACAACCCCGAGGATCCCGCGGCCGGGACGCGCACCGTGCCGTTCTCCGGCGAGTTGTTCATAGAGCAGGATGACTTTCGGGAAGTGCCGCCCCCCAAATACTACCGGCTTTCCCCCGGACAGCAGGTTCGGCTGCGCTACGGATACATCGTGACGTGCACCGGAGTGAAGAAGAACCCGACCACGGGAGCCGTGGAGGAGGTCAGGTGCACCTATGACCCTTCGACGCGGGGCGGCAACGCGCCTGACAATCGAAGGGTGAAAGCCACCATTCATTGGGTTTCAGCGGCGCACGCGCTGACCGCGGAGGCCAGGCTCTACGACCATCTTTTCCTTGCCGAGTTTCCGCAGGCGGTGCCGGCCGGCATGGATTGGAAGGAAACGATCAACCCGGCGTCCCTTGAAGATGTCCCCGGGATCCGCGTGGAACCAGGGTTGGGCGGCGCGCGGCCGGGAGACAGGTTCCAATTCGAAAGGCTTGGCTATTTCTGCGTGGATCCGGACACGAGCGGAGAAAAGCTCATTTTCAATCGGACCGTTTCCTTGAAAGACACATGGGCAAGGATTGAGAAGCGCTCCTCACAGGCGTGAGGGAGAAAAACGGAGGCGCAGCCGCGCTGCCGCCTCCACGCGCTCAGGAAGTCTGCCCAGACTCTTCACCGCCGGGGGGCGGCTGCGTCTGCGGGTTGTCCTGAGGTGCAGGCGCGGCCTGCTCAGAGGTCGGCTCAGCGGGGTTCGACCCCTCGGGAACGGTTCCTTCCTGGTCTTCGGGGCCTTTCTCACCTTCGTTCTTTTTGTTGAAGCGACGCTGCCTTTTTTCTTCCTGCTTCTTCAGGCGGGCAAGCTCTTTACGGCGTTTTTCACTCTGGTATGGCGATCTTCCCACGTGGTCCTCCCTTCTCCGTGCCGTACCGCGCGGGAGGCAGGGCACAGAGGAATGATTCTCTGCAAGAGGCCGAGCAACGAAGGAGATCCCGCCGAGGGTATTCCCGGCGGTATCTCCGAGATCGCCTAGTAGTAGCGGCTGCGGCTTCCTCCGCCTCCTCCGCCACCGCTCCTGTTGTTGTCACGGGGCTTGTCGTTGGCCTCGTTGACCTTCAGCTGGCGGCCATCCACTTCCTTGCCGTTCAACGCCGTCATGGCGGACCGAGCGGCATCCTCTGACGCCATCTCCACGAAGCCGAAGCCCTTGGCGCGCCCCGTGTACCTGTCCGTGATCACGTTGACAGACACGACCTCACCGTACTGGGCGAAGAGCTGCCGCAGCGTATCTTCGCTGGTGTTATAGTTCATGTTGCCGACATAGATCTTTTTTGCCATGTCGAACCCCCTTTTCCTGCGGCGGGCTTTCTCTCCCGCCGTTCCAATGCCCCGGAGCCTGCCAACGACAAGCTCAATACGCTCCTACTAGTCCTGGTGATACGGGACGCGCTGCATGACTTTCACGGGTCTTTGAAACGGGGGAGAAAGGATTGATTCGGTGTTCAATGAATTCTCTATGAGGAAGTAATTCGATCACTCGAGCTTCTTCCGGATCCACCCCTGGGCGGCACACGCGGCGCACGTTGCGGTCCGGCCTGTGCCCTGTCATTCCTGCGCGCGCCTGTCCTCAAGAACGCGGTATTCCTCCGCATGTCAGTCCTGTTTCAACGAAACCTCACCCACGAGCGACCGGAATACGTTGACCAGCATACTCGATCCGGTCTGCCAAGTCAAGCAAGAAAAACCCTTACCGCCCGGCGCGGCGTTCGGCGTGAAGCCCCGGCGCGTTTGTTGACAGCCCGTGGTGAGCGAGCTTAGGATGAGGGACCCGGGACGGAAAGGCGGACTCCCATGAGCGAAATGAGCTTTCTCCTTGCCGTGTTCGCCGTCATCGAGTACTTGAACAAGTCCGAGCTCACCACGACGAGCAAGAAGCTGATCATCAACTACGTGAACGAGGCCAACGGGGAACGCGTTGTGGAGAAGGCCCGAGAAGCCGTACGAAGGTATACGGAGACGGTCCTGCCCACCCTGGAAAGCATCCGCACCAAGGCGAAGACCGTGAAGCTGGACAAGCTCGACCACCTCGTTCTCAAGCTCGAATACGAGGGCTCACGGCTGCCTCAGGCTTCGGGATGACTTCCCGGTCCGCAGGGACCGTGCAAAGAAGAATCCAACTACGGCGAACGTCACGAGCGGGGAGATCCACTGCGGAATGCGCGCGCCAAACCCGTCAGAGACCATGAAGGCCCCCAGGAACAGGATCGAGTACATGGCGCCATTCTTCAGGTAGCGGTATCTCTTGATCCGTTCCACGTTCCCTGCCGTGAGCTGCCGCACGATCACCGCCCCCAGCCCGTTTCCCGCAACGATGAGCGGCACCGACAGAGTGAAGGCGAACGCTCCGAGCACGCCGTCGATGGAGAACGTCATATCGATGATCTCCAGAGTACAGGACCTTGGCGATGTCGGAGATCGGGCTTCCGGCAAGCTGCCGCTCTTTGCGCTCTGCGTTCTCCTTGAATCCGTGCGTTATGAAGAAAAGCGTCGAGCCGAACACCGCGGCAAAAGCCAGCATGTCGCCGCGGGGCAGGGCAAACCAGACCGTTGCGGCAAGGAGGATGGACGCAACCGCGTAGAACCAGAAGCCTTTCTCGAAGAAGAACCTCTCCCCCGGCACGCCGTAGCGCTTGGGCTCCAGAAAAAGCCAGTGGAGAAAGAGAAGGACCAGGAAGACGCCGCCGCCCAGGAGCAAAGGGGGCGCCGACGCTTCGACTGCTTCCACCACGCGGGGATCACTTGAGAAAGCGGCGGTGAGCGCACCCCAGGGTCCTATCCCGGGCAGCGCAAACCAGACTATGATCCAGGGAAGGAGACCTCGGACGACGAATACGGCAAACATCACGCCCCATAGCAGGAACCAGCGGCGGGCGCGTTGCGCCATGCCGGAAAGCACGGTGGCGTTGATGATGGCGTTGTCCACACTCGAGATGGTTTCAAAGAGAGCAAGACCCAGGATTGTCAGGAGAACGCCGAAGACCGTCACGATCGGCAGTGTAGCGTTTCGAAAAAGGAAACGCCATCAATTGATTTTCCTTCTGTCGCGGTGTACCGATACATTACAGTAGAGATGGAAGCGAAACTGCTCGATGCATGCGCGGTCCTTCTCGGACCGCAGGCCCGACGAGCCGGTCAGGCCCTGTTGCGCCAGTTGACGGTGGCCACCGTGCGGGCCGCTTTCCGCAGGCTTGCCCTGCGCACACATCCGGACAGCGCGAACGGATCGACCGATGGGGCGCAGTTCATCCAGGCCTCCCGCGCGTACGAGCTGCTCATGGCCTTCCTCCTTTCGCGCAGACCGCCCCAGGAGGCGCGCAGACAGGGCGCGTACCAGGGTCCCTCGGGTTTCACGCATGCCGGTGCGCGCCCCCACAGCGCCCGGCCCCGCCCCCCGGAAGGCCGCTCCTACACGGCCGGCGCCCGCGCGCACCAGGCGGATCCGCGTCCTCATGACACCGGCGCCCACAGAGCCGGCGTTCACGCGGACCGGGGCAAGGAGATCTTCTATCACGGCCCCCTTCCCCGCCGGCGCCTTCGGCTGGCGGAGTTTCTCTACTATTCCGGGTCCATCTCCTGGCAGTCGCTCATCGGCGCGCTCGTGTGGCAGCGAAGCGGCCGGCCGAAGTTCGGGGAGATTGCGCGGCAGCTCCAGCTCATCTCCGCGGGCGACATGACCCGCGTCCTTGTGGCTCGGGTGCGCCACGAGCAGACCGGGGCGGCTGCATCCCGGCTTCGGCTCATCACCGTTGAGGACGTTCGCCGGGTGCTCCGGATCCAGCGCGCGCGCCAGCGACCCATCGGGCGGTATTTCGTGGAGAAAGAACGCATGTCGGATCCGGAGCTTTCCGGGCTCCTGCATGAGCTTTTCAAGCACAACGCGCGCTGCCGCCTGGACGCCGTGAAAGCGGGCGGCAAGGTTCGCGCCGACAAGGCTGAAGCCACGGCCTAGATTTCGCGGTGGGCGGCTTGGCCAGCAACGAACTGGCCAAGCCGCAAGGCCCTGCCGTTTCCTGGCCGGTTTCCTTGACAGGGCCGGCGGCTCCGTCTATAGAGTGATATCAATGAACAACAATTCAGCGCGCGCGGTTCCACGCCTGGAGCTCATGGACCGGGAACAGTGCGAGACGGTCCACCAGGCCTCCCTCGAGATCCTCCGACGAACAGGGATACGAGTGTACAACAATGACGCCCTCTCCCTTCTGCGGGAGGCGGGATGTCACGTGACGGACGGCAACCTTGTGCGCATCCCGCCCGGGGTCATCGAGTGGGCGCTTTCCCAGGCTCCCTCGACCATCACGCTCTGCGAGCGGGGGACTTCGAATGCAGGCGTGCGGTTGTGCCCCGGAGAATCCAACTTTGGTCCCGGCTCGGACTGCCCCAACTACCTTGACCCCAAGGACGGGACGCGGCGGCCTTTCACGCTGGCAGACCTCGAGGCGTGCGTGCGCCTTGCGGATGCGCTTCCCGAGGTCTCCTTCCTCATGTCCATGGGGATCCCGCGTGATTACCGCGGCAACGCGTATCGCAGGCAATATGCATCCCTGATCGGGGGGAGCAGGAAACCGGTCGTGTTCGTCTGCAATGACGCCGCGGATTGTCGCGCAATCGTGGCCGCCGCCGCTCTGGTGGCGGGCGGAAAGGAAGAGCTTCGGCTCAATCCCACGCTGCTCTTGTACTCGGAGCCAACGACGCCGCTTTCCCAGAGCGACACGGCAACGGAGAAGCTCCTCTACATGGCGGAGGAAGGGCTCCCGGTTGTCCACTCCCCGGCGCCCATGATGGGCAGCACCGCGCCGGTGACGCTTGCCGGCGGCCTGGCCCTCGGGAACGCCGAGGTGCTGAGCAGCATTGTCATCCACCAGAGGAGACGGCCCGGCGCCCCTTTCCTCTATGGGAGCGGTCTCCACCACCTGGACATGAAGACCTCCATCAGCGTGTACGGCGCCCCGGAGTTCCAGCTGGCGCGCGCGGCGGTGGCGTGCATGGGGAGGTACTATGGCCTCCCTACCTGGGGATATGCCGGCCATTCCGACAGCATCCTGTTCGACGAGCAGGCGGCCGCGGACGCCGTCTTTTCGGTCCAAACCGCGCTTCTCAGCCGAACGAACCTCATCCATGATGTGGGCTATCTGGAGGCGGGGCTCATCACGTCACCTGAGATGATGGTGTTCACCGCCGACATGATCGGCATGATGCGTCACTTCATCGACGGTTTCGACCTGGGCGCGGAGGAGCTCGCCCTGGATGTCATCCACGCGGTGGGGCCGGGAGGGAACTTCCTTGGTGAGGACCATACCGTGCGGCACTTCCGCGAGATGTGGCAGCCGCAGCTTTTTGACCGTCAGCGCTTCGACGGCTGGCAGGCGTCAGGCTCCAAGGGACTTCGCGCCCGGCTTCGGGAGAAGACGGTCGAAATCATGTCCAGCCACCGCGGCTCGCCGCTGCCGGATCCGTTGAAGAAGGAAGTCGATCAGATCCTGGGGGTCTGAGCCGCACGCCGCCCAAAGCACGCAAGGCCGCACCGCGTAAGGCGCGCTACGCCTTGACGACGTCACAGAGCAGGGCTTTGTAGACGGGAAACCCGGAAATAGGGTCGCGATTGTCCGCGTCGGTGAGTTCGTTCACGTTGCAGCTCCGCCACAGGCCGCGCGAGGTGGGACTGCCCCCGTGCGCGTCCGCCTCCACGGATCCCTCCTTGATGTTATCAGTTACAAAAGCCTCGAAGCGTACGCGGCCGCGCGGGCTCACGACATCCACCGAGTCACCGCTTTTGATGCCGCGTGCGGCCGCGTCCCGAGGGTGGATCCAGACGAGCGGCGCCGGCCGTTGGCGCGCAAGGGCCGGGATGTTCCTGTGCTGTGAGCAGATGAAGCTCTTTGCCCGTGATCCGGAATTGAAAACAAGGGGAAACCGGCGGGCAACCTCGGGACTCTCCGCCGGTCCCTCCACGGGCGGCACGAACATGGGCAGGGGCTCGTAGCCGTAGCTTTTCAGGAGGGTGGAGGCAATCTCCAGCTTTGCTGAAGGAGTTGGAAACCCGGGCTTCCCGTCATTCCTCAGCAGCCCGGTCTCCCACTTGCGATACCGCGTGGGCTTGGCCGGAATGGGCACGCCGTCGGGGTTTGCTTCAAGCTCTTTCAGATCGACTCCGGTGTCCTCGAATGCCCAGCTCAACATTTCCTGCGACGAGCCAGGGAAGAGATGGCCGTAGCCCAGCTTATCCGCAATTCCCACCACAATGTCCCAATCGCTTCGGGACCCCCCCACCGGCTCTACGACTTTTCGCCGCAACTGCACCGTGTTCCCCGAGACGAGGTAAGAGTCGTATTCGAAGGAGGTTGCCGCCGGGAGGATGATGTCCGCGTAGCGCGAGTCCTCCGTGGGGTAGCGGTCCGCGACAAGGAGGAAATCGAGCGCCGAGAAACTGCGTCTCCACAGGTTCGGGTCCGGGTAGCCCGTGATGATGGAGGCGCCGAAGACGAGCATGCCCCGTACGGGGTAAGGCCGGCTTTCGAGGATGGCCATGGGAAGCTCCATGGCTTGCGCCTCTCTTCGGAAATGATGGTACAAGGGGTAGGTGCTGGCGCCCACCGGCGCGGGACCGGCGCGGGTCCAGACGATGACGCGCGCTCACCGTGAACCCGTCCCCCGGCTCCTTGAAGAGGATGCCACCGGGCACGTCGATGTTTCCCGTGAGCGCCCAGAGGATCAGGATGGCGCGGATGTTCTGTACCGCGCTGGTCGTATATTCCAGGCCGGAGTAGCCGAGAAACGCTGCCCCCCCGGCCTGGGCAAGCTCCCGCGCGAGGGTGGCCGTCACCTCGGGCGGCACCCCGGTGATCTCTGACGCGTTCCGCGGCGAATACTGCCGCAGATAGGCCTGCAGGTCCTCGAAGCCCGTTGTCCAGTCCGCCACAAACCGCTCGTCGTACAGCTTTTCCGTCACGATGACGTTGAGCATTGCCAGGGCAAGCGCGCCATCCGTTCCGGGCCGAATAGGGATCCACTGAGCGTCGGTCCGCGCAGCGGTTTCAGTCCGACGATGGTCGATCACGACCACTTTCGTTCCGCGTTTGCGCGCCTTCAGGATGCGTTCCATCACTTCGGGCGGCGAGGCGTTTGCGGGGTTCGTTCCCCAGACCACGATGAGGTTCGACCTTTCCAGGTCCGGGGTCGTGTCGGCCCACCAGAGCCCATACGTGGTGGCGGGAGCGATCACCGCCTGGCTCACGTAGCAGTTGGATCCGGCTCCTGTGGTGTTGGGGGACCCGAACGGAAACAGAAGACTCCAGGCGCACGTCTCCCGCACGCCGGCAGGTGCCAGCATTTCCCACAAGGACCGTTCGAAAGTACCGCGGCCCGTGTACAGGCAAAGCGCCTCAGGGCCGAAGCGCGACTTTATCTCGCGGAGCCGGGTGGCAGTGATGTCCAGGGCTTCGTCCCAACTCACCCTGCGGAACCGGTTCTCCCCTCGCTTTCCCTCTCGTGCAAGCGGAAATGTGAGGCGGTCCGGGGAATACAGGATCTCCGCCGCCCGGCTGACGCGCCGACAGCACATGCCGTTGGGGCGTCGGGGATCAGGGACGACTCGCGTGATGCGGTCCCCCTGGAGCGTGATCTTGACGGAGCAACCGGAAGGACAGATGCCGCAGTTGCCCTCGATCACGCGCCCGGGTGGTTGAGAAGAATCTGACATGGGAGCTTCCATGGTAACCCCCGGATGGCGTCGGGCGCAACCATGAAAACCGACACCATGAAAACCGGCCGGCGGGAACCAAACGGCCCATCGGTCCCAAGAGCGGTTTTGCACGAGAGCGGCTTTGCGCGGTTTTGCACTTGCGCTCAGACGCTTTTCCCTAGTACTGTGGTGCATCTAAGGAGGTGCTCCCGATGACCTACAGGTTTTCCATGAGGCTCCTCGCCATTGCGGTGTTCGTGGCAGCCGCCGTCCTGGCGCAGGCGGCTCCGACCCCTGGCGGCGTGTTGAAGATCGGCAGCCAGCCTGTCAGCAACCTCGACCCTCACTTTGCCACCTCCATTGCTGACATCACGCTGCTGGAGCAGGTCTACCAGCATCTCACCTACATCGACGCTGCCAACCGCGCCGTTCCTGACCTGGCCACGAAATGGCAATCCGCGGACGGCAAAGTCTGGGTGTTCACCATCCGTTCGGACGCGAAGTTCAACAATGGCCAGCCTGTCACGGTGGATGACGTGGTAGCCAGCTTCAACAGGCTTCGTGACCCGAAGGTGGGAAGCCCGGCAGCCAGCCTGTTCAAGGAAATCCAGGATATCAAGGCGCTGGATGCCACGCGCGTCCAGTTCACGCTTTCGGACACGAATCCCGAGTTTGCAAGCGACGTAGGCGAATACCACGCGTGCATCATCCCGGCATCCAGCAAGGATCCGGGCAAGGAGAGGATCGGAAGCGGCGCCTTCATGATCGACTCCTATGCGCCCGAAGACCGCATCGTGCTGAAGAAGAACCCGTACTTCAGCCAGAAGGACGCAAGCGGCCAGCCGCTTCCGTACCTGGATGAGATCGACATCATTTTTTCTCCCGATCAGGGCGGGCAGGTGGAAGCTCTTCGCGGCGGGCAGCTCAACTACGTTGCCGGCCTCAGCGCGCAGCTTGCGGACGCCGTCAAGAAAGACCCGCAGACAAAGGTCATCACGAACACGTCGAACATGCACTGGGTGCTGCACATGCGCTCGGATAAGGGCCACGTCGCCTCTGATCCGAGGGTCCGTCTTGCGCTGAAGCTCGGCACGGATCACCAGGGGATCGTGGATCAGGTCCGGCCCGGCCTCGCCTCTATCGGCAACGGCTTCACTCCCGTTGGCCCGGCGTTTGCCGACTACTACCTGGACAAGGCGCCGAAGCCTGACATTGCCAGGGCGAAGAAGCTCCTTGCGGAAGCCGGCTACCCCAACGGCTTGAAGATCACGCTCGCCACGCAGAACCAGCTCGACGTCGTCCCCATTGCGACCGTGTGGAAGGAGCAGATGGCGAAGATCGGCGTCCAGGTGGACATCCAGATCGTCCCATCGGATGTGTACTACGGCAACGGGGATCAGAGCTGGCTGGTGGCCGATTTCGGGATCACGGACTGGGGCTCCCGGGCCACACCGGTCACCTACTTCAAGCTCGCCTACACAAGCGACGCTCAGTGGAATGAAAGCCACTGGTCGGACGCGCAGTTCGACGAGATCACGCGCAAGGTCGACAGGGAGATGGACAAGGCAAAACGCGTCGCGCTGTACAAGCAGGCGCAGCAGATCCTCATCGACCGCGGGCCCATCATCGTTCCGTACTTCGAGAAGGCGGTGGCCGGTCTCAGCGCGGATCTCCAGGGAGTCATCCTGACTTCCGACTGGCCGCGGACGCGGTTCACCAACGCATACTTCTCCAAGTAGGCGCCTGCCCATTCCCAGCGCGCAATGAGCGGCCCAGGGACCATCGCATTCCCCCGCGGTCTCTCTCGCGCGCTGGGTCGCTTGAGGCGCAACCCTGCGGCGCTGGGCGGAACGCTCGTGTTTCTCTTCTTTCTCCTCATGGCGCTTTTCGGCCCGCTGGTGGCTCCGTACGGGTTCGAGATCCAGCACGTGGCGGACCGTCTCAAGCCGCCCAGCGTCGCTCATCTCCTGGGGACCGATCAGTACGGCCGGGACATCCTGAGCCGCATCCTCGTGGGCAGCAGAGGGATATTTCTCTTGAGCGGCACAGGGACGCTGCTGGCCGCGGTGATCGGAGTCTCCATGGGGCTTTTCTCCGGTTTCTACGGGCGTCTGTGGGACGAGGCGTTGATGCGCGTCCTGGACGTGCTTCTTTCTTTTCCGCCGCTTCTCTTCGCTCTTCTCCTGCTCGCCACCGTGGGTCCTTCCGCGCTCAATCTTCTCCTGGTCATCTCCGTCCTGTACGTTCCCATGCTCGCGCGGCTGGCGCGCAGCATGGTGCTGGACCTTCGCACCAAGGAGTTCGTGGAGGCCGCGCGAATCCGCGGTGAGCGGGACCTCGCCATCCTTTTTCGGGAGATCCTCCCCAACGCGCTGGGCCCGATACTCGTAGAGATCTCCGTGAGGTTCTCCTATTCGATTTTCCTGGTGGCTTCCCTTGGCTTCCTCGGGCTGGGAGTCCAGCCTCCCTCCCCTGACTGGGGGCTCCAGATCAATGAGGCGCGAAGCTACTTTGCCACGGCTCCGTGGATCCTGCTCTTCCCGGCCGCGGCAATCTCGATTCTCGTCATAGCCACCAACCTCATGACGGACGGGCTGCGTCAGGTTCTCCAACCAGGGGAGAGGTCGCGGTAGATGGCGGATCAGGCGGTGGTCTTCCAGACATCGGATCTCTCCATAGGCTACCAGACCGAATCGGGGCTCCTCCCTGCCGTGAGGCGCGCCACCGTGGAGGTCAGGGAAAGGGAATGCTTCGGTGTTGTCGGCGAGTCGGGGTCCGGGAAGACGAGCCTCGCCATGGGCGCCATCAACTATCTCAGCGCAAACGGCAAGGTCCTGGGGGGCACCTCCCGGCTTCGGGACGTCGAGCTCACCGGGCAGCGCCGCTTTCAGATGCGAAGGATCTGGGGCAGCCGCATCGGCATGGTCTACCAGAATCCTTCCGCCGCCCTCAATCCGTCCATTCGAATCGGCGAGCAGCTTTCTGAAGTTGCGCGCAAGCACCTGCGGTTGTCGCGGACTCAGGCGCGGGAGAAGTGCCGGGAAATGCTTGCCCGCGTGGCAATGCCGGATCCCGCGTCCATCATGCAGCGTTATCCGCATCAGCTCTCGGGAGGCATGCTCCAGCGATGCGTGATAGCGATGGCTCTCATCACGCGGCCCGAGCTGCTCATCCTGGATGAGCCTACAACGGCGCTGGACGTGACGACGCAGGCCGTGGTGCTGGACCTGGTGTCGCAGCTGGCGCGGGAGTTCGATTCCGCGGTGCTCTACATCACGCACGACCTTGCCGTGGTCTCCAAGCTGTGCGACCGGGTCGGGGTGATGTACGCAGGGCAGTTTTGCGAGCAGGCGGCAGTGAGAGACCTGTACCGCACGCCCCTGCACCCTTATACGCTCGGGCTCCTGGGGTGCGTGCCGAGGTTCGACCCCGAAGGTGGAAAGAGGCTTCTTGCGAGCATCCCAGGCTCCATCCCCCGGCTGGATGCGCTCCCCGAAGGATGCATCTTCGCTTCCCGTTGCGCGTTTGTTCGTGACGAGTGCAGGAAATCAACGCCGCCGCTTCGCGAGGTGCGGCCCGGTCACTTCAGCGCGTGCTTCCGGTGGGAAGAATTGCCAACCGCTGCGGAATATGCGCGCGCTACACGTCCCGTCCCTCCCCACCGGGAAGCGCGGCCCGAGGTGCTTCGCGTGACCGATGTACGGAAGAGCTTTCCGCCAACGGAGCGGCTTTTCCGAGCCGGAAGCGCAGGGAGCAGGAACGTTCGGGCCGTGGACGGAGTCACTCTCTGGGTCCGCAAGGGGAACACGCTGGGGGTGGTGGGAGAGAGCGGTTGCGGAAAGACCACGCTTCTGCGCGTGATAGCGGGACTGGCGCCAAAGACTTCCGGGGAGCTCCTTCTGAACGGACAGACGCTGGAGGCGGCCGTGCAGCGTCGTCCGCGAAACGTCCTGAAACGCCTGCGGATGGTCTTTCAGAACCCGGAAGCTTCTTTGAACCCCCGGCACACCGTCGGGCGCACCATTGCCAGGCCGCTGCGGCTCCTCGCCGGGCTTTCGCGCAAGGAAGCGCAGAAGAGCGCGGCCGTGCTCCTCGAGGCCGTCAACCTTCCCCGGGAGTTCTCCCGCCGCCTGCCCGAGGAGCTGAGCGGAGGGGAGAAGCAGCGCGTGGCCATTGCCCGGGCGTTTGCCGCGGGACCTCAGATCATCCTTCTTGATGAGCCGCTTTCCTCCCTGGACGTGTCCGTGCAAGCTTCTCTTGTGAACCTGCTCACCGAGCTGCAGGAAAAGAACAACGTCTCCTACCTTTTCATCTCGCATGACCTTGCCGCGGTCCAGCATCTCTCTCACTGGATCGCGGTCATGTATCTCGGGGCGCTGATGGAGTGGGGTGACGCTGAAGACGTGTTTGCCGCGCCGTTCCATCCCTATACCGAGGCTCTGCTTTCATCCATTCCGATTGCAGACCCCGAGGTGCGCCAGCGCCCCATGCGGCTGGAAGGGAGCGTTCCCAGCGCGGCGAAAATGCCCACGGGATGCAGGTTCCACACCCGGTGTCCTCGAAAGATCGGGAAAATCTGCGAGACCGAAACCCCTCCGTGGCGCGAGGGAAGGAACGCCCACCGGATCTCCTGCCACATGCCGCTGGAGGAGCTCAAGCGGCTTCAAGCGGACACGATTGCGCGGATGCAGAAGGGAGGAGAGGAGGGATGATCCGTTTCCTTGGGCGGAGGCTCGGCCTGGTGCTGCTCACGCTCCTCATTTCCTCGGCGCTGATCTTTATCGTGACGCAGATCCTGCCCGGAGACGCCGCTCGGGCCATCCTGGGACGATTTGCAACGCCCCAGGCGCTCGTCAATCTCAGGGCGAAGCTCGGCCTGGATCGCCCCCTGATCCTTCAGTACGGGAGCTGGCTCGTGCACTACGTGCAGGGTGACTGGGGCTTGTCTCTTTCAACCGGAGAGCCGGTCTTTCCGCTTGTTGCCGCGCGCCTGCGCAACTCCGCCATGCTGGCCCTCGTAGCCTTCCTCATGTACGTGCCGCTGGGCATCATTCTGGGCCTTTTCTCCGCGCTTCGGCCGGGAAAGGTCTTCGACCAGGTTGTCTCCATCACTTCCCTGGCGTTCATCGGGCTGCCGGAGTTCGTGACGGGGCTCATCCTGATTGCGATCTTCGCTCTCGGCCTGAACTGGCTGCCGGCAAGCTCCGATATCCGGCCTGGCCAGGGCCTCCTTGCCGCGCTTCCCCGCCTTATCCTGCCCGGCATCACCGTTTCCCTGGTGAGCCTCGCGTACATAACGCGGATGACCCGCTCCAGCACGGCGGAGGTCCTGGGAACGGATTACGTGCGCAGCGCGTACCTGAAAGGGCTGCACCCGCTGCGGGTTCTTTTCTCGCACGTGCTCCGTAACTCCCTTCTCCCCACGGTGACCGTGATTGCAGTCGGGATCGGGTGGCTCATTGGGGGATTGATCGTGACGGAGTCCTTGTTCAGCTATCCCGGGCTTGGAAGGCTGCTCCTGTTTGCAATCCAGCGCAGGGACCTTCCGCTCCTGCAGGCAATCACGCTGCTCCTTGTGGTCATCTTCAGCCTCTCCAACCTCGTGGCGGATATCCTCTACGCGCTGCTGAACCCGCGGATACGCTACACCTGACACTTGGAGCGGGCACGGTTGGCCGACTCCTGCCGCATTGGCAGCTTCACCTTGAACTCAGTGAGCTCGCCGGGGGCGCTCGTAAAGGTGATGATCCCGTCATGCGCCTCGGCGATGTGCTGGCAGATGGAGAGGCCCAAGCCGGCGTTTTTCTTGTTCATCTTCGTGCTGAAGAAAGGGTTGAAGATTTTGCCCTGGATGTCCGCGGGGATGCCGTAGCCGTTGTCCGCTACCGTCACCTCGGCGAACCGGTCTTCCGTGTTGGCAAGGAGCCTGACTCGGACCGTGCCGCCGTCCAGCACCGCGTCGATGCTGTTGATGAGCAGGTTCAGGAAAAGCTGCTTGAGCCGGTTCTCATCTCCGACTATCTCCACGCGCCCGGCGCACAGCTCCTTGTCCAGGTGGACGTTCTTCTTGGAAAGGTTGTGCTGCAGGAGGAGGATGGCCTCTTCGATCACCTCCACCAGGTCGGTGCAGCTCTCCGGAAGCTCCTTGACCTGGGAGAATGAGAGGAGGCTTCCCGTGATGTCCACTATCCGCCCCAGCTCCTTTTCGATCTTCCGCAGCTTTTCTTTCCCGTCGGGGTCGAGCTCCTTGTCTTTGAGAAGCTCGACGTAGTTGCGGATGATGAAGAGCGGGTTGTTGATCTCATGGGCAACCCCCGCTGCCACCTCCGCCACGGTGGCCATCTTCTCCGCCCTGATGATGTAATCCTTCATGTACCGGTCGATCGATATGTCATGGACCAGGAGCGCGGTGCCAATGAAGTCACTCTCGTCGTCCCGAAGCGGAAAGACGTCCACGCGGACCTGCTTGTCATTGGCGACGCGGACCTCCTCCCAGACGTATTCTTCCCGCGCTCTGACTTTCCGGGAGATCTCCTCGGCGTTGGGGAAATGCGTTTCAGCGAGCAGCGACTCGAGGGAATGCGATGCAAGCTGCTCGGGCCCCAGCTGCATGATCTCGATCCCCGCGAAGTTGGCGAGCTGGACGACGTCATCCGCGTCGAGGATGACGATGCCGATGGGGAGATGACGCACGAAGATCTCGCTGTAGCGCTTCAGCAGGTAGAACTGCATGTTGTTGGCCTGGATCCCCTTCTTGCCGAGCGCGAAGGAATAGGTGAGCTCGTAGAGGCGGAAGCGGTCCAGGTCCGCTACGCGCTCCGTTCCCCTTCGGTAGCCGTCCTTGAGGATGGTCACGCGGTCTGCGACCTTGAGCGTCTCCTCCATGTTGTGCGTGATGTAGATGATGCTCTTCCCCCGCCTGCGGAAGTCGAAGATGATGTCGTAGATCGTCCCCATCTCTTCGGGGGTGAGCTTGCCGGAAAGCTCATCCAGGATCATGAGCTGCGGATCCAGGAAGAGCATCCGGGCGAACTCCACCATGAGCTGTTGCGCCTGGGAGAGCCGGTAGAGCGGCAGATCGAGGTCCAGCTCGATGTTCATTCTCTGGAAAAGCTCCCTGCCCAGAAGGAACATGCGGCGCCGATCAAGGCCCGTGAACCGGCCCTGGATCATGCGGCCGGCAAAGATGTTCTCGATGGCGTTGAGGCTCGGCAGCACGGTGAGGTTCTGATACACCATGCCGATGCCGGCCCGGATGGCGCTTTCCGGGGTGAAGGACTTCACTTCCGCGCCTTTGTAGATGATCTCTCCCTGGTTCTTCTGGACAGCGCCGCTCATGAGCTTGACCAGGGAGGATTTGCCGGCCCTGTGCTCCCCCACGAGCGCGTGGATTTCACCCTCGTAGAGGTCGAAGTCCACGCCTTTCAAGGCCGGCACGCCGCCGTACTGCACGTGGATGCCCCGCATCATGAGGAGGCGCCGGCGCGGCGCCCCGTTGGTCAAAGCTTCCTCTTCCCGGAACAGTGCAGGTTCCGCGCTCATTCCAGGTTCAGCCGCTTCATTCTGTTGTACAGCGTCTTTCGGGTGATCTGCAGCAATCGGGCCGCCTCTCCCTTGATGCCGTTGGTTTGACGCAGCGCCTCGCGGATGACGGCGCGGGATTTCTCCGCGGAGAACTCCCGGATGGCGTCGAAGCCTTTGCGGTCCACGATCCGGTACTGCTCGGGCAGATCCCGCGCCTCGATCAGGTCGGTCTCGCAGAATATCACGGCGCGCTCGATGATGTTCGACAGCTCGCGGACGTTGCCTGGCCAGCTATGCTCCGCAAGCGTCTCCGTCACGCTCTCCGAGATCCCTCTCACGTTCTTCCCGTAGACCTGGTTGAACTCTCCCACGAAATGCATGGCCAGCGGGATGATGTCCTCCCCGCGCTCGCGGAGGGGAGCGAGCTTCAGCGTGATGACCGAGAGCCGATAGTAGAGGTCCTCCCGGAAGGCGCCCTGGGCGATCATTCCTTCGATGTTCTTGTTCGTGGCGGCAATCACCCGGAAGTCCGCCCGGATGGGCACCGATCCGCCGAGCCGTGTGAAATGTTTTTCCTGCAGCACGCGGAGCATCTTGGCTTGCGTCTGCAGGCTCATGTCTCCGATCTCATCGAAAAAGATGGTGCCGCCGTCCGCAAGCTCGATCTTCCCTTTCTGCTGGCTCTGCGCGTCCGTGAATGCCCCTTTCTCATGGCCGAACATCTCGCTTTCCAGCAGGTTGTCGGGAATGGCCGCGCAATTGACCTTGATATAGGCGTTGTGCCTCCGCTTGCTTGCATGATGGAGCAGGTCCGCGACGAGCTCCTTTCCCGTGCCGCTCTCCCCGAGGATGATGACCGACGCCTCTGTGGGTGCGGCCTTCTCCACAAGGCTGAGGACTTCGCGCATTTTCGGGTTGCGCGTGGCAATTGTCTCCGCCTCCGGTGAGGCCTTCTTCATGCCGACGGAGCGTTCGAGGTGGCGGATTTCCTGGAGCAGCTCTGAAAGCTGCACCGGCTTTGCGAAGAAGTTCAAAGCACCGTACTTCATTGCCCGCACGGCGCTTTCCACGGAGGCAAACCCCGAGATCATGATGACGGGAAGGAGAGGATGGGTCTTGCGGATTATCTTGAGGAGGTCGATGCCTCCAAGCTCCGGCATCCGAACGTCCATGAGGATGAGGTCAACGTTCTTTCGATTGAGGAGGTCGAGCACGTCGCGGGGATCTTCCTCGGAGAGCGTGCTGTAGCCCTTCGATCGAAGGACCTCCGCCAGGGAAAGGCAGACCTCCCGTTCATCGTCCACAATAAGAACCGTGAAACCCATGCCGTCATGATACACTGCGCTGCAAGCGGTTAAAAGTCCGATGGCCTTGAAGACAAACGGGCAGGGAAATGTGTAGGGCGTGAGAAAAAGGAAATGGGTAAAAGTTTACTCACGTGGAATCCGCGCCCGGATATCACGGGCAAAGCGTGCGCGCAGATGGTTGTCAGCAAAGGAGTTACGGCAGACGTCTTCCGCAACGCTCTTGGCATGCAAATTGCTTGTTCTCCTACGCATCTCAATCCAAGGAGGTTTTCCATATGAGGAAAGCGTGTCTTGTACTGCTCTCCGTTATGCTGCTTGGCGGCATGATCTTTGCTAATGGAACGGGCGAGCAGCAGAAAGCCCCAGCCAAAAGCGGGGCCATCAAAATCGGTCTCTCCTTCTCGGACTTCGAGACTGAGCGCTGGCCGGTCGAGCAGGCTCTCATGACCAAGCTCGCCGCGGCTCAGGGCGTGCAGGTCGTTTCGCAGGTCGCCAACCACGACGCGAAGCTGCAAAACGACCAGATCGAAAACATGGCGCTGCAGGGGGTCAACGTCATCATCATCATCGCTGAAGATGGCGCGGCGGCGGCAACGGCCGTTGACGAAGCAGCCAAAGCGGGAGTGAAGACCATTGCCTATGACCGGCTCATCAAGTCACCGAACATCTCCGCGTACATCTCCTTCGACAACACCGAGGTGGGCCGAGCCGAAGCCCGCGGGGTCGTCAAGGTCGTCGATCATGGAAACTTCATGCTCCTCGGTGGAAGCCCCACCGACAACAACGCGGTCCTCGTGCGCAACGGACAGATGGAAGTCCTGAAGCCGTACATCGACAGCGGGAAGATCAAGATCGTCGCCGACCAGTGGGTGGAGAACTGGTCACCTCCCACTGCAACCAAGATCATGGAGAACGTCCTCACGGCGCAGCACAATAACATCGACGCCGTGGTTGCCTCCAACGACGGGACCGCTCTGGGCGCCCTTCAGGCAATGAAGGCCCAGGGGCTGGCCGGCAAGGTGCCCATCTCCGGGCAGGATGCCACCGCCGCTGGCTGCAACTCGATCGTGAGGGGCGAGCAGACCGTCACCGTGTACAAAGACGTCCGCCTCCTGACGCCTATGGCCATCGATATGGCAATCAAACTGGCGAAGGGCCAGGCCATCGACGGGCTGAAGATGTACAACCTGTCCGACCTTACGCTGGACAAGAACCAGAAAGGGCAGGTGCCTTGCAAGTTCCTCCCGGTCGTCCAGGTGGACAAGACCAACGTGTACGACCAGATCGTCAAGAGCGGCTTCCAGAGCTATGACGATGTGTACCGCGACGTTCCTGACTCTCTGAGGCCTCCGAGACCGTAACTGAAACAGAGCGCGGCGGCTGCCGCCGCGCTCGCCTTGTGCATCTTTTGCCTGATCGAGGGATACGGCCAACATGAACGAGACGAACGACCTCATCCTTGACATTCAGCATGTCACCAAAGAGTTCCCCGGCGTGGTTGCCCTGAGCGACGTCTCCT
This sequence comes from uncultured Spirochaetota bacterium, assembly GCA_963845535.1. GTDB lineage: Bacteria > Spirochaetota > Spirochaetia > SZUA-6 > Fen-1364 > Fen-1364. The sequence goes on along the minus strand of CAWJSK010000004.1, from coordinate 138,685 downwards.
TTTCGGTGAAGCGTGGCACCATCCACGGGATCTGCGGTGAAAACGGCGCGGGGAAATCCACGCTGATGAAGATCCTTGCCGGCGTCTACCCCTTCGACTCCTACGAGGGGCGCATCGTGTACAACGGCGAGGAGCTGCGCTTCGAGCGGGATTCAATACGCCAGGCCATCGCAAAAGGCATTGCCATCGTGTACCAGGAGCTCGCTCTGATTCCCCGCATGACCGTGGGGGAGAACATACACCTCGGCCGCGAGCCGGGGGCGAGCGGCCTCATCAATTGGAACAAGCTCTACCACAAGACGCAGAAGGTTCTGGACGAATACCACCTCCGCATCAACCCGAGCGCCGTCGTGTCCAATCTCGGCGTGGGCCAGCAGCAGATCGTGGAAATCGCGAAGGCTCTTTCGGAGAACGCGCAGGTGCTGATCCTCGACGAGCCAACCTCCGCCCTCACGGAAGCCGAGGTGGAGATCCTCATGGGCATCCTGCTCAACCTCAAGGAAAGAGGCGTCACATGCCTCTACATCTCGCACAAGGTGGAGGAGTTCTTCCGCATCACTGACAACATCACCGTCCTTCGGGACGGCGGAATCGTGGGAACGATGCCCACAAAAGACGCAAATTACGAAAAAGTCATCTCGATGATGGTTGGCCGCGAGATGAAGGAACGGTTTCCCACCGGCACGCGATCTCCGGGGGAGGTCATCCTCGAGGTCCGAAACCTCTCCGTGGACAGTCCGTATCAGACGGGGAAGAAGGCCGTAAAGGGGGTTTCCTTCTCCCTGCGCAAAGGGGAGATCCTCGGTATTGCCGGCCTCATGGGGTCAGGCCGCAGCGAGCTGGTCACGACGATTTTCGGCGAATACGGCCAGAACCGCACCGGAGAGGTGCTCTTCAACGGCGTTCCCGTAGACATCGACTCAGCCCGCGCCGCCATGAACAACGGGATCAGCCTTGTCCCCGAGGACCGCAAACGTATGGGGCTCGTCATCGACCAGTCCATCATCAAGAACATGTCCCTTCCGAACCTGGAGCGCTTCTCCAACTTTCTCGCCATCAACAGGAACGCCGAGCTCAAGGCGTGCCAATCCATGGCGAGCTACCTTGCAATCAAGACACCGACGCTCCAGGCGCTCGTCAACAGCCTGAGCGGCGGCAACCAGCAGAAAGTCGTGATCGCGAAATGGCTGATGTCGGAGCCGAAGGTCCTCATCCTGGACGAGCCCACACGAGGGATCGACGTCGGAGCGAAATACGAGATCTATAAGCTCATGAACAAGCTTGCAGAGGAAGGGGTGGCGATCATCCTCGTTTCCTCCGAGCTGCCAGAGATCCTCGGCATGAGTGACCGCGTCCTCGTCATGCATGAGGGAGAATGCGCCGGCATTGTCGCGGCAACCGAGGCGACGCAGGAAAAACTGATGGCAATGGCGACGGGAATCCAGGCGCGTGCCGCGACAAGTGAGGTAAGGTAATGCCGGCAACAAAGACACTTTCGGTGGCGGCTGTTTCGCGAAGCGTCCGCGCGAACATCCGCACCTATACCATGATCATCGCCCTTGCGCTGATCTGGCTCCTTTTCGGCAGCCTCACCAACTGGATATTCTTCGAGCCGCGCAACCTTTCCAACCTTTTCCGTCAGATGACCATCGTGTCCTTCCTCGCCATCGGCATGGTGCTCGTCATAACCACGGGCAACATCGACCTTTCCGTTGGCTCCGCCACGGGCCTCGTCAGCGCTGCCACCGCATACCTGCAAGTGAACATCATGCCCCCCATTTTGCACGACATTTTTCCAAGCATGGCTGTCGGACCGCTGGGGGTGCTCAATACCATCATCGCCATTGTTTCGGCGCTCCTCGTGGGCCTGATCATCGGGATTTGGCAAGGTACAATCATTGCGTACCTCAAGGTCCCCGCCTTCATTGTGACCCTCGGAGGCATGCTGATTTTCCGCGGTGGCGTCCTTGCGGTGACCCAGGGGAAGACGCTGACGATTTACGAGGATGACTTCCGGCTGATCGCCCAGGGGTATGTGCCAATGATGGTGGGGTGGATTCTTGGCGCCATCGTGGTGGTGATCATTGTGTTCATGATCTTTCGCGGCCGGCAGCAGAGGAAAGAGTTTGGCTTCAAGCTCGTACCCCTGTACCAGGACGCCCTGAAAGCTCTCGTCATCTCCTGCATTGTTATCTTCTTTGTCTTCATCATGAACCAATATCGCGGCATCCCGAACCCGGTTCTCCTCATGGCAATCGTGGCAGTGATCTTCACCTACCTCGCCAACAACACAAAGTTCGGCCGCTACGCGTACGCGCTGGGCGGCAACAAGGAAGCCACGCGACTCTCCGGCATCAATATCAACCGGGAGATATTCACCGTGTTCATCCTCATGGGACTTCTCGCGGGAGTCTCGGGCATTGTTCTCACCGGCTACGTTGCCGCGGGGACAATCGGCGGAGGCACCAACTACGAGCTGGACGCCATCGCGGCCTGCGTCATTGGCGGAACGAGCCTCATGGGCGGTGAAGGAACGATCTTCGGCGCCATTGTCGGCTCTCTCATCATTGCAAGCCTCCTCAACGGGATGAGCGTCATGAACATGGACGTCTTCTGGCAGTACATCATCCGCGGGCTCGTCATCGTTGCAGCCGTCTACATCGACGTCATGTCGAAGAAGAACAGGGCGTAAGCCGGCGTACCGCGCTCCCCGCCGCAGCTCCGGCAGCGGGGAGTTTGCTTCTCCCGTCGGGACTTTCATTATCTTCTGTGCATGCGAAGCGAAATGAGAAAGGTTCCGCTGGGTCCATCAGGCGCGCAGGTCAGCCAGATCTGCCTTGGCGCCATGTTTCTGGGAACCAAAACCGACCTCGAGACCTCCCATGCCATTCTTGACCTCTACCTCGATCACGGTGGGACGTTCATCGACACGGCGAACATCTACGCCCACTGGGTCCCCGGGGGAAAAGGCGGTGAGAGCGAAGCGCTCCTTGGGGACTGGATGCGCACGCGGAAAAACCGCTCCGGCCTTTTCCTCGCAACCAAGGTGGGGTTCCCGTATCCCTCGGTTGATCGCGGCTTGAAGTCATCCATCATCCAGGCAGAGTGCGAAAAGAGCCTGCGGCGCATGGGAATCGAGACGATCGATCTTTTCTACGCGCACGTTGATGACCGCGCCACTCCTCTTGAAGAGACCCTTGAGGCTTTCGACCGCCTTGCTGCGCGCAGGCAAGGTGCGCATGATCGGAGCGAGCAATTTCCTTGCGTGGCGCCTTGCAGAGGCGCGCACGGTCTCCCGCGCCAGTGTCATGGGCGGACTATTGCTGCATCCAGCAGCGCTACACCTACCTTCAGCCCAGGCCGGGGGCTTCCTTTGATCCGCAGCTCGCTGCCAACGCCGACCTGCTGGACTACTGCGCGTCCAGCGGCGTGGCGCTGCTGGCCTACTCCCCGCTGCTGGGCGGCGCGTACACGCGGGCTGACAGAAGCATTCCGCAACACTACGCGTGGCGCGACACGGAGGACAGGCTGGGTCGGCTCAAGCGTCTGGCGCGGGAGCTCGCCGTCACGGCCAACCAGCTCGTCCTTGCGTGGCTGATGCAGTCCCAACCCGCGGTCATCCCCGTGATGGCGGGCGGCACCGTCGAACAGATCAGGGAGAATCTCGGGTCACTCGAAGTCCGCCTCAGCGAACAGCAGATGAGCTTCTTGAGCAACGGGAACGGCTCCGCCTGAAATCCCGCCAACTCAGCCGCCGACTGGCGCTATCCGGCTCCTGCGCCTGACGCGGCCCTTGCGCCTGACGCGTCTCCTGCCCCCGATGCGGCCCTTGCCCCTGACCCACGCCTCTTCGAGAATTTGCCTCCCCGTATACTTTAGAACTAAATTAAGACGCGTGGACAGCCAGGGTGAAAGGGGAGCTGCGGTCGAGCCGTCTGAGTCACGCGCAGGATGCTCGCGGGAAAGGACCCGCCGCGCGGTTGCCGCATGGCTCAGGCTCGCGCGGTTTGTGAACGCGCAGCACGCAGCCCTCGGGAATCGCCTGCGCGCGCCGCACCTCAGCCTTGCGCAGTTTGACATCATTGCCCAGATCGGCTCGAGGGAAGGCCTGAGCCAGAAGGAGCTCGCCGACCGCCTCGTTGTCACGCAGGGAAACGTGACCCAGCTGCTGCAGAAGCTGGAGAAAAGACGACTTGTGGCGAGGCCGCCGAGCGGCAGGTGCAACAGTCTTCAGTTGACCGCGGCGGGCCAACGGCTGCGGGAGGCGCTCGTGCCAGGGCAGGAGCGCGCCATCACCGGGCTGTTTGCGGCTCTCTCGGATGAGGAGCTTGAAACGCTTTCCCGGCTCTTGCGAAAACTCACTTCGCGCGCAGTCGGGGACGGAAACACACAAGGGGCGGGAAGCCCCGGAGGAGGACCATCATGAGTGAAAAGGCGAAAATTGCGATTTTCTACTACAGCGCCATGGGACATGCATACCAGGTGGCGCAGGCATTCGAACAGGGAGCGAAAGCCGAAGGAGCGGAGGTAAGGCTTCGCAGGGTGGCCGAGCTTGCCTCTCCCGAGGTCGTTGCGACCAACCCCGCATGGAAGGCGCACTTGGAAGCCACGCGGAACGTCCCCGAGGCGACGCTGGCTGACCTGGAGTGGGCCAACGGGTACGTCTTCGGCAGCCCCACCCGCTACGGCGTCATGGCGGCGCAGATGAAGCAGTTCCTTGATTCATCAGGTCCGCTCTGGGGCCAGGGGAAGCTGGCCCACAAGCCCGTCACGGCTTTTGCGGGCGCCATGAACACGCACGGCGGCCAGGTCAACACGATCAACTCGATCTACGCGGTGATGAGCCATTGGGGCACGATTGTCGTGCCGACCGGTTATACGGACTCCACCATCTATGCTGCCGGCGGCAGCCCATACGGAGTGATTTATACCGCCGCTGCGCGGGAGGCCACGCCGGTGGAAGAGCCTGTGCTTGCTGCGGCGCGATACATGGGCGCGCGGCTGGCTCGCTACGCGCTGGTCCTTGCCGAAAACAAGGAGCGTCTGCTCTCGAACAAGGCGGTGACCGGCATCATAGCTGCCTGAGCGCCCTGCGCTCGGGGCCAAGTTGCTCGGCGCCGTGCCCCGACGCGGTGCCGGCCGTGCCCTGCGCGGCGCAACGGGTCTACTTCGCCGCCCTGAAGTTTTTCTCCACGAAGAGTCCGGCAAGGGCGGCGCCGGCCCACGCGAGAACGGCACAGACGAGCATCACGATTTTAAACGTGTCCACGAACGCAAGCCTTATGGCGGACTGGACGGCGGCCGCATCCTGCGGCGCCGCGGCTTGCGGGACAGCCGCCGCGCCCAGCCGGCTCGCCTCAACCGCGAGCGCCTGGCGGACCGGCGTTGATAGGCCCGCCTGGGATGCCCGGGCGTCCAGGCTGTGGGCAAACAGGACGAGTGACAACGCTCCTACCACGGCAATGGCAAGGACCCCCGCAGTCCGAGAGACGGCGTTGTTGATGCCCGAGGCAGTCCCCGAAAGGTGTGACGCCACCGAGCTCATGACTGCCGTTGTGAGAGGGGCCACCGTGATCCCCATCCCGATGCCCAGCAGCAGCACGCCGGGAAAGAAGCTCACCCAGTAGCGTGACGGCCCCGGGGTCACGCCTGCCCATGCCATGGAGAAGAAGGCGAGCCCGGCGATTGCCGGGCCAACGACGAGGGGAAGGCGCGGGCCTGACCTGTCCACAAGACCGCCGGCCCATCTGGACAACGCGGTCAGGACGAGCGCGAACGGGGTGAAGGCAAAGCCCGCCAGCGCCATGGTGTAGCCTTGCGCCTGCACGAGGTTCAGCGACAGGAAGAACATCCCGACGCTCAGGGCGCCGTAGAGGGCCAGGGTGAGCAGGTTGGTCCCGCTGAATGTCCTCGAGGAAAAAAGGGAAAGCGGGATCATTGGGTGGCTGTTCCTGGCCTCGACGAAGAGGAAGCCCGCAAGCGCGACAATCCCCAGCGAAAGCGCCGCTATGATGCGCGGATCACCAAACCCGTGGTCCGGAGCCGAGACGAACCCGAAGGTGAGGCCGGCAAGCGCGATGATGAGAAGCCCCGCCCCCGGAAAATCAATCCTGCCTTGCGCTTTCTCGTTTCGACTCTCCGGCACCTTCAGGAAAAGCGGGATGAGCGCGGCGATCCCCAACGGGATGTTGATCAAGAACACGACCCTCCAGAGCCCGGCGCCCGAGAGGACGCCGCCAAGGATGGGCCCGATCACCGTCACAATGGTTGTGGCGGCGGACCATGTCCCGATGGCCCGGCCCTTCTCCGTCGGGCCGAAGAAGGAGCTGATGATGGCGAGGCTTCCGGGAATCATCAGGGCGCTCCCGATTCCTTGCGCGGCCCGGGCCCAGACCAGGAAATCCGCGTTCGGGGAAAGACCGCAGATGAGAGAGGCCAGCATGAACAGGCCGATGCCAATGGAGAAGACCTTCTTGCGTCCGAACAGGTCTCCCAACGACCCGCCGACGGGGATGAGCGCGGCCAGCATCAGGAGGTACGCGTTGACCATCCAAAGAAGCTGCACGCCGCTTGCGTGAAGTCCGTTCTGGATTGCCGGCATGGCCACGTTGAGAGCCGTGCCGTCAATGAACGCCATGCTGGATGCGAAGATCGTCGAGAAAAGGACCCAGGGTCCTGGATTGCGCGCGTCTTGCTCCGCCATGTCCGGAAGGTAACGACGCTCGCCGGGGGAGGCTACTTTTCGTTTCCCCAGATCACGGCAGGACCCTCGCCCTGTCCAGCCGCCCTTTTCCCATCCGTTCGCGCTCCCCCGACCACGTCCGCGTAGCGGGCCGCAAGCTCAGGGGCCGCGCTCTTGACCCGGGCCATGTGCGCGGCCGCGTGGACCCCGTCCCCCCTGGTGGAGTAGATCTGCGCGGCAAGCAGGTTGAGGAGGGCCGAGGCCTGGTTGATGGCCAGGCCCTTGTTGACCATGGCGAGAGCGCCGTCGTTGTCCCCGGCGAGGATGCGGATGTTCGCGATATCCACGTAGGGCGATACGAGCGATGGTTCGCTTGCAATGACCGCTTGGAAGGAAGCCTCAGCGTCGTTCATGTCGCCGAACATGCCGTGAAGGATGCCGATGCGGATGCGCAGGAGGTTCGCCTGTCTGCCACTGAGGCTGGCAAGCCGCGAGCTGAGCTGCGAGACGCGGGAGGAGTAGATGGCCGATGTGAATCCGCTCAAGGACGCGGAGTACACCTTTGAAACCGCTTGCGGGGACGGGTCCACGATGGTGAGCGCGCTGGGGGGAAGAGGAAGCGCAGGCCATGCGTTTCGCATCTCAGCAAGGGGCAGGAACTCGAACGGACCGTTCTCTCGGTACTTCCTGACAAGCTCGGAAGCCGCGCTCCACGCCGCCATGAACCCTTGCTTCAGCACGGTGGTCTCCACAGGAATCCACACCGTCCCATGCGCGATCACATCGAGTGACTGCGTCGAGAAGAGCGGAGCGTTCTCCGCCGGCTCGCCGGTGTCGAAGGCGAGGAAGATGTGTCCGGGTGTCGTGAGCACCGCCGTGCGTATTCCCACCGACTCGAGGAGGGAGGCAAGAAGCGCGGTGGTGTCGCTGCAGTCACCTCCCCTGTTGGCAAGCGTTACACGGGGGAAATGCACGGTGTCGATCACCTGGGAGTTTCCCAGGACTTTGGAGATTGGGGTCTCAGGGTTCGGGACGTAACTGATGCCATACGCTCCAAGGGCGTCGCATATGTGCATGGCCTGGAAGATTCTCCGCGATATCTGGAGCCCGCGGGCGGAGTCCCCAATGTCCAGGACGCGGCGCGCAAACCCGCTCACCGTATCCTCGTTCGGAGTAATGTAGGCGGCGATTTTGCGCGTGTCGTCCCACCTCAGCGCAGTGTTGCGGTTGACCGTCACGCTCATGATCGTGCTGACGGTCTGGTCCGCGCCGTTTACCGCGCAGGCCGCGTTCACTTTCATCTGGACCACCGTGTCTTCCTGCTGGTCGAGGATTGACGGCTGGAACTTCAGCATGATATCGAAGGAGGCTTGAGCGCCCGGGGCCAGCTCCGCAAGGGGTTTTGCCTCCGAGGGGAAATCCATGAACCTGGGGATGAACGCGCTCACGCGTACGTTCTGCACGGCAGCCGAAGAGGCGTTAGAGACCGTCACCGTGACGGCCGGGTGGGCAAGGTAGTACTGCATGAGCGCCGGGAAGAGGCTCGGGATCTTCTGGTCCTGGATGGCCAGCGGAGCCGGCGGCTCGGGGGCGGGCGCACCCGACTCGAAGACCTTCTTCAGAGCCTCCATTGCCGCGCGAGTCTCCTGGTCATCCCTGTTTCTGCTGAGGATCTGCTCGTACGCCTGGACCGCCTGCGTGTAGGTGAGCCGCGCGGACTCCGGCCCCAGGTCGCGCAGCGTCTCACGAGTCTTCCCGTCCAGCTCAGCAGCCGTCCGTTTCAGCTCATTCGCCTCCAGCGCGCGAAGCCGGGCTTTGGCCCCGGGGTTGTCCGGGTCTGCGTCCAGGACTTTCTGCCAGGCCGCGCGCGCCATGAGGGAGGAGCCGGCGGCTTCATACAGGCCCGCGGCCTGGGATAGCTGCGACGGATCATCCGCCGCCGGGCCCTGTCTGAGCGCCAGGAGCTTCTCCTCAGTCGGGTTGTGGATGCCTTTCTGCGCGCAATAGCTTGTGTCCAGGAGCCTGATGATTCGCCGCCCGGTGGTGTCTGCCAGGTAGATCAGACCGCGGTTCCAGTCTGCGGCCACCGAACCGCTTGCCGGCAGCTTCTCCACCTCCAGTCCGGAAAGGGAGTCCAGCTTCCATATCAGGCTGCCGTCACGGGCGAACTTCAGAAGCTGCCCATTGGAAAGCACGATGAAGCTTCCGTCAGGGCCAATCGCCATTGACATGGGGGCAAGCGGCTTTGCCAGAGAAACGAGGGGCAGAACGTAGTCCACGAGCCTCCCCTCAGTGGTGTAGATTCGGAAAGCCCTGAGAATGTAGTCATAGACCCAGACCGTGGAATCAGGGCTCACTCCGACGAAGCCGATGTACTCGGTCGAGCTTGCGAAAAGAGGGAAGTCCGCGCGCTCCTTCCCCATGATCTTCACGGCTTTGCGCGCCGCGGAGTCCACGACAAGCACGCCGCCGTCAGGAAGCGCGGCAAACGGAGCGGCGGCAAGCTCGATCCCCGTCTGCATCTTTCGGGGCGCGGCCGAATCCGCTTCGATCCGGTACAAGCTGGTTCCCTGCCCCGGCTTCAGAAGGATGGTGCCCCCCGGGGTGACGGAGACTCCGAGGGCGTAGTTCATGAGGCCGCCCTCTCCGAGGCTCTTACCCGGCTCGAAGACCACGCGGAAGGCCGGATCAAGCTCAACGCAGCTGGTGTTCAATGCGGCGACGATTGTGCCGTTGGGCAGCGCGGCCAGCGACCAAGGGTAAGCGTACTGGGAGATGAGAGCGGCCGGCAGCTCGTCGACGGCCTGCGGAGGCTGGGACGAGGCCTGCTGCGTAGCGCCGTTGAGCGATCCCCAGAGCATGAAGACGGCGTGGGCGAACAGTGACGGCAGCTCGGGGGTGGGCTGCCCGATCCATGGGTATGCGGCTGATTCTGCGCCGTCGGAAAGGCGCTTGATTCGAATCACGATGCTCGGGTTGTTGCCGCCAAGGCTTGCAATCAGTGACAGTGAGTAGTCGAAGCTCCCGCCAGCCTCCGCCCGCGCGCATTCGATGCGTTGAGCGTACAGCCTGTTGACCACCCCCGACATGGCGTCCAGGAGATCTGCCGCCTGGGCTATCGCCTCAGGGGTCCGCGGGTTGACAACGGGCGCTTCGATCCGGACCCGATCCACCGCCGCGGCGTCCACCGAGGCGCCCACGGCAAGAACGATCAGGACGATCAGCCTCTGCATCTCGGCCTCCATGCGGTCCGGGCACGGGCCGCCTCAACTCCGTCAGCCGAGTTTCCCCAGCCGGCAGGGTTTTCACGGATTGAGGGTATCCGCGGCCCGTGATAAGGTCAACGAGCGGCCGCGCCGAAACTCTAGGTACTATCACATGAGCATTCGCTGGAAGATATTCCTCATCGTCCTTCCTCTCATCGTGGCGACATTGGGCCTGACGGGCGGCTCCTCGTTTTTCTCCACGCGCAACGGCATTACGCGCATCGCCAAGGACTTCCTCGGGTTCAAGGCGGATGAGCTTCGCAAGCAGGCGGAAAGCCAGTGGTCGCTCCTCGTGCAGAACAACCTCACCGGGCAGCCGGACATGGTCTCCGCCACAAAGGCCGCCGTGGAGGGCTACGCGCGCAGCATCATTGGGAGCTCCACGGAGCTGATTGTCGCCGTCGGACCGGATGGCGCGGTGGCCATGAGCACGGACACGGTCAACCTCTTTGATGCGGAGAAAGCTTCCCTTGCCCGGCTCGCCCAGGCCAGGACGACCGACTTGATCCCCGCAATCAGCATTGGGGGAAAACAAAGGGTCGCCAAGGGATTCTGGTTCGATCCTTTTCAATGGTACATCCTGACCACGGAGGACCGCGCTGCGTTCTACAGCCTGGTGAACGAGATCACCATTCGCACCGGTGTCATTCTCCTGGGGGCCATCGGCGCGGGGGCCCTCCTGGTGCTTCTCTTTGCCGGCTACCTCACCCGGCCGCTGACCCGCGTGGCTTCCACCATGATGTCCATCATTTCCACCAATGACCTGTCCCAGCGCGTCGTCGTGGAGTACCATGACGAGATAGGCCAGCTCGCCCAGACCTTCAACCTCATGGTGGGGGAGCTGGAGAAAGCCTACCGCCAGATAAAGCAGTTCGCCTTCAAGGCAGTGGTTGCCCAGAAAGAAGAGCAGAAGATAAAGAACATCTTCCGCAAGTATGTTCCCAACGACGTCATAATCGAGTTATCCAAGAACCCCGACAAGATGCTCATCGGGGACAACCGGGTGGTCTCCGTGATGTTCTCCGACATCAGGAGCTTCACGTCGATCTCCGAGAAGATGAACCCCGATGACCTTGTAAGCGTTCTCAACAGCTACTTCTCCGTGATGGTGGACATCATCATGGCGCGCCAAGGGATGGTGGATAAATACATCGGGGACGCCATCATGGCGATTTTCGGCGCTCCGCTTCGCCACGAAAACGACGGTCTCCAATCGGTGCTGGCCGGTATCGACATGATCGAGGCCCTTGACGGGTGGAATGAGCATCAGGAGAAGGACGGCAAGCCGCCTTTTCATATCGGGGTTGGGATCAATTATGGGAACGTAACCGTGGGAAACATGGGGACTGAGAAGAAGATGGACTACACGGTGATCGGGGACACGGTGAACCTTGCCTCCCGGCTCGAGGGGCTTACGAAGTACTATCATCAGCCGCTTATCTACGCGGAAAGCCTTCATTCCAAGGTGAAGAACGAGCTGCCCTGGCGTCTTCTCGACACGGTTGCGGTCAAGGGCAGGGTCAGGGGAGTCAAGATATACACAACAAAGAAGGCCCCGACCGCAGCGGAGAAAGAGGCTTGGGACCTCCATAATGCAGGGATGGATGAGTACTACAAGAGAAACTTCTCACGCGCTCTTTCGCTGTTTCGGGACGTTCAGCGTATTGTCCCTGCTGACGACCCCGCACCGGAGCTTGTCCGGCGCTCGCAGAATTATCTCAAGAACCCGCCGCCCCCGGGGTGGGACGGGGTGATCGAGATGACATCGAAATGAAAGCCGCCATGCTCGGCCTTCTCAAGAAGGCGCGCACAATCAGGACCTCACTCGGTCTCACCGCGGACGGGCGCGACGAGTTCGCTTTTGATGCCGACTCCGGGATTTCCCGGGAAGACCAGAAGGACATCCTCCAGGAGATCGAGAAGGTCGCGACCAAGAACAGGATTGCGGTGAACCCGGAAGCGTTCGCCGTCCGGGCGGCCAAGAAAGGGGTCCTGTTCCCGGTGCTCGTGAACCTGGCGGCGCTCATTACGCTGGTGGGAGGACTCACCGGGTTGTACTTCTTCTTCCAGCGGGGGGAAACCCAGCTGGCACGGAGCCAGACCGGCGTCATCACGGCGGAAGGCAAGCTCATCGAGACTTTCAAGAAGGAGTCCGAGGCGAGGCTCCTGGAGAAAAACCAGCAGATAGACCAGATCCAGGGCAGGCTTCAGGAAATCGACAAGCAGCGCCAGGACCTGCAGGCCAACATGGATGCGAAAGTCCGCCAACGGGAGGACCAGCTCAAAGCGTCCATGGCCGCGGAGCTTGCCGCTGAGAAAGTGCGCCTGCAGAAACAGGGGCTTTCCGAGCAGGACATCGCAAACCGCCTTTCCGCCATGGAGGCGCAGAAGAACGCGGATTCCCAGAGGCAGCTCGCCGCTTTCCGCGCCCAGGCAGAAACGGACACGCAGAAATCGGATGAGAACCTGAGAAGCCTCCAGGCCGAGTTCAATGCGAACCTCGCTACGGCCAACGCGGAGCGCCAGCAGGTTCTGGAGGACTCAAAGAAGCGGGAAGCCGACCTCCAGGCGCAGCTTGAACAAAAGACAAAAGAAGCGGCATCCGCACAGGCAAGCTCGCAGCAGGCTCTCGCGGCCCTCCAGTCCCGGAAGCAGCAGGAGGACCTTGTCGCGGGCCAGCTCGTCGGGTTGTACTCCGTCGTGAAAGCCGATATTTCGGCAAAGGACTTTTCGAAAGCGATCACCGGTCTGCAAGCCATCCGTGACTACGTGAACAGCGCCAGCGTGGCGGCCTTCCCCTCCATGCAGCAGCGCAGGGATGTGGACCTTTTTCTCGTGGATTCCCTCACGAGCTACGTGCAGGGACAACTTTCCCCGGCGAGCGCTGACACCTCCTCGCTGATCGCGGCTTCCGGCCAGATTTCCGAGGTGCGGACGGCAGTCGCTCAGGCGGACGCGCAGGCGCAGGCGGGGAACGTCGCCGAGGCGGAGAGGCTTTACGCAAAGGCGCTGGCGGTGATGCCGGAGATCCAGCGAAGCTACGACTACTTCACGGCAAGAACGCGGGCGGACGAAAATGCGCGCCAGCAAGCGCTGCGCGCCGGCCTTACCCGGGCGGAGACTGCCTTCGACGCGGGACGCTATCCCGAAATGCTGGCCGCCTACCGGGACGCGCTGGGCTATCTCCCGGAAACTTCCGCCCGTCTCGACAAGACGCTCTCCAACGTCCTCACCGCGGGCTCCGAGCAGGGCAAGAATCAGGACCTCGCCAACCAGGCAAAGATGGCGGCGCCTTTGCTGGCCCAGGCGGATGCTGCGCTCGGGCACGGCAAGCCGGCGGACGCCATATCCGCCTACCTCACGGTCCTGCAGCGCTATCCCCAGAGCCCGCAGGCGAACCTGGCAGCGAAGGGAATCACGAACGCATCATCGACGCTCGGCGACACGGCGGATACCCGCGTGGCCGCCCGGGAGAAGCAGCGGAACGCCCAGATCGCCGCGCTGCAGAAGCAGGTGGCTGACCTTGCCACGGCGCAGCAGACATCCGGCGACGTTTCGGCGCGGCTTTCCCGCAAAATCGACGCCCTGGACGCCGAGAACCAGAGGCTGAAAGCCGCGGCCGACAAGGCGGCTGCGGACGCCGCTGCGCGCCAGCCCGCCGCTCCGCAGCAGTCGGCATCTGCGCAGCAGCCACCAAGCCAGCTCGGCCGGCTCGACGACCTCGTTGCAGCGTACAACAGCTATTCATCGCAGGAAGACGCCATCATCAAGAGCCAGGGCGAGCAAAGGGGACGGCTCAAGACCATCGGGCTGCGTGACACCTTCCTGGGCTCGCTTGACGGAGTCTTCAAGGGAATCCTCAACCGCGTCCACCGATACGACGACCGATTCATTTCCGACAGCATGACGGAGGGCAGGAGCGAAGGCCGCCAGGCAGCACTGGAGCAGGCCATCGACGTGGTCATCGATCTGGCGAAACAGACCACCCCCGAACAGCGCAGGAGCGTGCTGGATGAACGGCTGAAAGCGGCGGACAAGGACACGCTCCTGAAAAGCTTCCTGAAGAACCTGCAAGCGCTGCCGCAAATGCAGTAGCGCCCGCCCGCGTGAAGGCGGCCGGGGGGACCTCTCCGTCTCAGATCAGCCAGCGGTAGCCCATCCTCACCGTGAGAATGTTGAACGCGCCCCAGGAAGGAAAAAACCAGCCGACCGTTCCATTGTTGCCGAACGAGCTCTGGAAGTCAGGCTCCGGGGAGAAGTAGAATGCGGGCTCCCATTCGAAAAAGAAACCTCCGTGCTCCGTTGCGCCGATCTCCGCCCCCAGCGATATCTGGACCCCGCCCGGTGCAAGGGGATCAAGATACAACGCTCCCAGCGGAGTACGCAGGCTGAGGAAAGCCCCGACCGTTCCATAGAAACGGAAAAGCACGTCCTCAGGCCTGAAATAGATGCCGCTCTGAAGCGCGAAGCTCGTCAATGGATCATTCGAAAAGACAGCGTCGTTGGTCAAGGCAAGGCCGATCAGGCGGGTGGTGAGCCCGATCTTTACGAAAAGCAGGTTGGGAACGATGAACCGGCTCAGATCGAGGCCGGGATGCTCGACGTCCTGCATCGAAAAGTCAATTGCCCAGCGAGAGGCAGGGGTCTGGGCCATGTCGACCGTCCGGCCGGAGGAGAGGAAGAGATCCTCTCTCACGACGTTGTAGTCGGTGAGCGTGGCGCGAAGCGAATACTCTGCCGGCGCAGGGAGGCTCATCTGCGCCGTCCCGTCCGGCCCCGTTGTCGCCGAGGCGCCGTTGCCGTCGGTAATGACGGTGCCGGGAAGAGCATGGATGGTGAGCACAACAGCGTCACTCCGCGGGGGCTCCGATTGCGGGGCGGGGCTCGCTGTGTGGTTCGTTCCCGCCTCCGGTCCGTACTTCTGCGAAACCAGGGATGCGAGATCCCGCCATTTTTCATAGGCCAGGTCGAGGATGGAGATCCGCGCGTCCCTCCCCAGGGTCTGGTCAAAGGTCTGCTCGCTTGTGAGAATGTCGAAAGACCGCGCCCGAATGGACGCGGTGTTTGAGAGCCCGATCCACAGCCAGCAGTCGGCCTTTGCCGCCTGTGCCAGCTCGTTGATCCGACTTCCCGAGGCAGGGAGCTGTTCGTCAGGAGACTCGATGACGATGACGCCGCCAACCTGGTTTTGCAGGGACAGCATGATAGAGCGCGAGATCATGAGAAGCTCGTTCTGCGAATATCCCGTCCCATCCGCCTGCTCGACGTGAAGGAGCAGCCTTCGCGGAGCGGAAAGAGCGTGATCCTGAGCGCCTAGGGATGGCGCAGCGAAGACCGCGCAAAAGATCAGGACGGCCACCAGGATGCCCAGCCGGGCCGCCGTCTTTACCATTCGAAACGCACTCCCAGCGTGAATGGCGGGATGTTCTGGATATTCATCCAGCCCATCCCCAGCAGGTTGTTCCCGATTCCCGTCGTGAACTTCCATTCCTGCCGAAGAAAAATGATCGGTCCGACTGCCCGCGTCTCCAGCCACCAGTTGAGCAGGTTCCAGTAGACGTCGGTGTAGTTTCCAACGCCGGTGAGAGAGAAGTCCGCGCCCACGCCGGTGGAAAGGCCCAGTCGCACGTATGCGCTGGGAGGGAAAAACACATAGCCGCCAAAACCAAGGGACGCATCAGCGTGATAGACGAAATACCCGGTGGAGGACAACGGGGGCTGGGTGAAGAAATAGCCGCCCGCGAAAAGAAACAGAGAGTCGGGCGAGACGTAGCGGCGGTACGTTCCCCCCAAACCCACGAGCTGGCCGAAGGTCCAGTCAGCCTCCATGCCGTTGGAGTGCATCCTGGCCAGGGAGGAGAGGTGGACCTCAGCCGCCGCGCTCACCGTCTGCCATTCGGCATGGTACCCGGGCTTTTCTTTCAGCACGCGAAAGGCGGCCCCTTCCGGCAGTCCTGCCTGGCTCCAGGTCAGTTTCCCGTTCGTGACGGTTCCTATCTTGACGTCCCCCGGCAGCGAAAGCTCCATCCCTTCGTCCCCCGAGAGGAAGGTAATGACAGAAACTTTCGCCGGCTCAGGAACCTGTGGCGCAGTCAGAGGTTGCTGCTGCGGCTGCGATGGCGCTTGAGGCCGTTCGGCCAGGGCCGGCTGGCCGCTCCCCGGGGTCGTGATGGCGGGAAGCATATCGGCAATCCAGTCATGAAGCGCGCTGTAGAAAGCGAGGTTGAAATGCGCCCGCTGCTGGATCCCGGTGATGAGACGGCCGCCCGGAACGTCCCAGACCTGGATTGCAACGTAGATCTGGTCTCCCTGGATTTCGTAGTATCCAGTTACGGCGAAGCGGGCGTCGAGCGCCGCCGCCTCCGAGAGCGCCTGAGATTCACTCAGCGGGCCCTGCGCCGTGCCGGCGGGAGCAACGAGGCTGAAGCCCGCCACCTGGAACCACGCGGACAAGCTGTCAGTGATCGTCTGCTCGTATTCCCTGGTGTCACCGCGCGCTGACATGTCCTGGATGGTGAAGATCACGCAGGATAGCGCCGGGGCCGCGTTTTCCGCCTGCGCGAAAACAAGGGCGGGAGCCAGGCAGAGAATGAAAGCCGTGAGGAGCGTGCGCGCGGGAAGAGCATTCACCGTTGATCGACTCACAATCGATCTTAGTCGGCAGTCGCCGGCATTTCAAGCTTTTCCTCCGTGCGTGATCCGTGCGCGTCCTTCATCTTGCCATGTCCATTCCGTTGCACTACACTAGATGCCAGCTCATATGTCGCCTGAGGATCTTCTCTCCCTGCTGCGCAACTTCGCCTTGCGGACCAAGACTTCCACCGTAGACCTGCGCCAATTCATTGCATCGCTGCCCAAGGGGCAGATGACCCCGACGGAGATGGGAACGACGCTGAGCGGTCTTGCAAAGAAGGGCGCGCTTCGCCTTTCCGCATCCGAGGGGAAGATCCGCGCCGTGTCGTTCCCGGACTTCTCCGAGGTTGCCCTTCAGGAAGAGTACAAGCGGCTCGCCGTGGAGCCCGAGCTGCCTTTCCCGAGCCTCGACACCCTCCCCATGAAAGTGCCTGAGGATGAGCTTGTCACTGTCGACGTAAAAGGGGATTTCGCGGCTCTCCTGGACGAGGATGAGACCCCTCGCAAGGGGATCGTCAAGGTCGAGTTTCCCGACGGCGTACGGTCCTTGATCGTGCCGCGTGACATTGTCGGCACAGTCTTGATCGAGGCAGCGGCGGCAAAGATCGCGCATCACCTGCAGGACCCGAAAAACTCCTCCTACGCGGAGAGCAAACTCGGGTCCGTGCTTCGGGGGAACGAGCTCGTGCTTCGCCAGGCGCTCGAGGATGCCACCAGCAGGCCTCGGAAGGCGGCTTCTTTGATCCTTTCCCCGAGCGATTTCCAGTTCCGTTTCTGGAACCACCTCACGAACCTCCTTCTTCAAGATCTCCGCACGAAGGAGAGCAAAACCGACGCGGAGCACCGCTTGTGTCAGTCCGCGCTCATCATCGCCTACACCGTCTTCCATATGAAAGGCGCATCGCAGAGGGACCAGGAGCGGGCGGCGGACTTGAAGAAACTGGACGGGGCCGTGAGGAGACCCCCCTATGTCTTCGGCTACCAGGACCTCTACGAGATGAAGGATGAGAAAGGCACAACGTACATCTCGAAGCATTCCCGAGACTTCATCCATGGCTTCCTGAAAGAAAAGACGCAGCGCTCGGGGGATGAAGACCTCCCCTTCCTGGTCCGGGTGCATGCGGTCGCGCAGAACAAGGATTATTTCATCCAGCGCGATTTCCTGGTGACCGTCTTCCTGAAGAAACTCACGGAGGGCTCGGAAGAGCTTCGAACACGCTACCTTGATGACTGGGCTTTGGCGCTGAAGGCTGACACGTATCCGTCCGCGGCCCGAAACGACGCCGCGTTCCGCCGGGACGTGGAGGTCCGCGTCAAGGAAAGCCTTCCCCTTCTCTCCGCCCTGGCAAACGGCTCTGCCCTCTACCTGGCCGCGGACCTGCCCGGAACACCGGCTGCCGCGCGGACCGAGGTGGCGAGGTGCTTTTCCGTTGAAAGCATCCTGCGCCCGTTCGACGAGCTGCTGGGGCTGTCCCGCACTCAGCTTCTGAAGGACGTGCGCCTCTTCCTGCCGTTCTGGCAGACAATGCCGCTCCTCAGCGGTCTTGTGCGGTTCTTCCGCCGGCTCGGCCGGCGCAGGAAAGCGGGGCCGGCGGAAGGGCAGGCGCCGCCGCCCGCCGCCAACGCGCGGGTCGTGCTGGGGGAGCCCGTACCTGCCGTCGAAGAGAAAGCGGCCGGCGGAGGAAAGGAAAAGGGCCAAAAGACAAACCTGATCCAGTACAAGAGGAGCATCCAGGCCCTGATCTCGCACTATGTGCCCTCCGGGAAGACAATTGACGTGACCCTCGAGGAGCTTGCCGAGAAGTGGAATCCCCTCTACGACACCCGCGCAAAGAAGAACCTCGTGGAAGACGTGAACGCATTGGTGCGGGACTTCCTCCGCCCCATCCGACGCTCCTTCCTCATCCAGCCTCCCGACATCAAAAGGATCCATGCGCTCGCTGAGCAGCTTTCCACGAGCAAGAGCCTGGAGAAGATCAAGAAGCGTGAGATCTTGAAGGACTACATCGAGCTGTACATGGTTCGAAGCCTCGAGGTCAAATCCCTGTCGTGATATGAGCGCGCGTTACAATTTCGACCGCATCATCGAGAGGCGCGGAACAGCCTCTCTCAAGTGGGACTCGAGCGTGAGGCTGACCGGCATGGACGGGCTCCTCCCGCTGTGGGTCGCGGACATGGATTTCGAGGCCCCTCCGGAAATCCGGGAGCCCATGGCCCGCCGGCTCGAGCATGGCATCTACGGGTATACCGTGGAGCCTGAGTCGTACTTTCAGGCCGCCCGGCAGTGGATGAGGAAGCGACACACATGGAACGTGGAACGCGACTGGATGCTTGCTTCCCCTGGCGTCATCCCCTGCCTTTCCGCGGCCATCCTTGCTTTCACGTCGCCCGGTGACGGGATCATCATTCAGCCCCCTGTCTACCACCCTTTTGCCATGCGCATCACGGGCAACGGCAGGCGCGTGGTGGAGAACCCGCTCGTCCTCTCGGGCACTCGGTGGGAGATCGATTTCGAGGGGCTGGAAAAGGTCATCGACGCGGGCACGCGCATGCTGATCCTCTGCAGCCCTCACAACCCGGTCGGCAGGGTCTGGAGGCGCCAGGAGCTGGAGCGGCTGGCGGGGATCTGTGTCAGGAAGGGCATCATCATCGTCTCCGACGAGATTCATTTCGATCTCATCATGCCCGGTTTCAAGCACGTCCCCATTGCCTCCCTTTCCCGGGAAGTCTCGCAAGCCACGGTGACGCTCGTGGCTGCAACCAAGACTTTCAACATCGCGGGACTCGGCGGGTCCATTGCCATCGCGGAGAGCCTTGAGCTTCGAAAGCGCCTGGATGCAACGCAGCACGCCGTTTTTGCCGGTCTGGCGAACGCCTTCGCTGCCACCGCCTCGGAGGCGGCATGGCGCGAAGGGGAGAGCTGGCTCGACGAGCTTCTTGCATATGTGGAGGCGAACTATCGGTTTACCGTTTCTTTCCTCGAAGAGCGGCTTCCAACCGTACGCGTCCTTCCCTTGGAAGGAACGTACCTGCCGCTCATGGACCTGAGAGGCCTGGGGCTCACCGATGACGAGCTTCTGGACAGGCTGCGGCGCACGGGAGGGGTGTGGCTGGACGAAGGGCGCAAGTTCGGCCGGGGAGGGCAGGGCTTCCAGCGCCTGAACGTTGCCTGCCCGCGCGCAATCCTCAGCGACGCGCTCGAGCGCGTGGCGCGGGCGCTCTCTTCCGCAGCGCGTTCGGCGCCTCGCCCGGGGTGAGGAAGATGGGCGGGACCAGGGTCCATACGGCCAGGGCAACCGCGCCATGCCATGGTTCATAGTAGGGCGGCCTGATGAAGCGCAGCGGGCCGGTGCCTATGGCATAGATCCAGACAACCAGGGAAAGAGTCGAAACGATGAGCTGGGCCCGGGAGGTCACGCCGGAAGCCCGGTTCAGGTATACGGGCGTGATGGCAACAAGCAGCACGGCCACCACGAGGTGCGGCAGGAGCTCGGCAGGCATTACTCCCTGGATGAAGATGAAAACGGCAATCACCTCGCTGGGGATCAGCTTCAGAAGAACCTGAAGGAACGAGTTTTCCTGTTCGATCGACCTGCTCATTTTTCCATCCTTTCATTTTCAAGGGGACATTCTCTCAAGGACACGTTCTGCGCACATTCTCTCTCACGGGGCGGGCGCCGTCAACGTGCTTTCCACCATATCCCCGTGCACTCGGGAACGATCACCTGCCGTCCTGCCACAAGATCATAGTCCACCATCTGGCCGAAGAAGAGCTCCACGAGCCGTCTGGCCTCAGCGAGGGAAGGGAAACGATAATCGGTGCGGACCCACCGGGTCGCAAACCCAAGCTGCTTTTCCAGGTATCCGTAGAACAGGGGAAGGACGGACCCGGGCGCCGCCGGCATGCGAAATCCCGTGCCCAGCGTCTCCAGAATGATGAGCGTGCCGCCTGGCTTCAGAAGTCGAGTGCTCTCTGAAATCAGCGCATCAGCCGCGTTTCGCCAATGGCCCTGTTCGGAAGAAATGGCATGTCCGAAGCTCCATCCCTCGATCACGATCTCCGCGCTCGCATCCGGCAAGGGGACGCTCCTGCTGTCCGCAACGGCAAGGGTGACGTTGGCGAGGCCACGGCTCTGCGCGTTGGATGCCGCTTTGTCCAGCATGTGCCGGGAGGCGTCGAAAGCGAGGACTTTTTTCGCCCACGGAGCCAGAATCATCGTGACCCGTCCCGTGCCGGCCCCCAACTCTATGACGGTCTTTCCGTCAAATCTCGTGATCTCCGCCAGGGCTCGGGGAAGGTTCCCTTGCCAGTCCTCCGCCGCCACCAGCTCGTGGTATTCCTCCGCGTGCCTGCTGTAGATCAGCTCGAACCGTGCCTTGTCATTTTCCGTCATCTCGTCACTCCTTTCTCAATCGCGCGCTCCGACCGCGGGTGTCACGCGCGCGCGCAAGGCGCGCGGGCTTTCCCGTGAGCCTGTAGACAGCGCGCTCTGCAGCCCCTTCCAGCTCGCGCGGGTGGTGCGTCACGATAACGGCCGGGACGGGGTGACGCGAAAGAAGCCGCAGGAAAAGGGCCCAGAGGCTTCTTCTGGCCTCGGCGTGAAGCCCGCTGAAAGGCTCATCCATGAGGATTACATCAGGGGCCCTGGCAAAGCAACGGGCAAGGGCAGCGCGCTTTTTCATTCCACCCGAAAGCTCCCCGGGCCTCTTTTCTTCCGCCTCCGCCAGCCCGACCTCCGTCAGGAGTGTCCGCGCCATCCCGCGCGCCTCGTCGCGGTGATGCCCAGAGTAGCGGAGAGGAAGAGCCGTATTCTCAATCACGCTTCTCCAGGGCAGGAGCCTGTCGTCCTGGAACACGAACCCTATTCTCGCGGGGCGGGATACCGAGCCGCTTTCCGGGGTCAGCAGCCCGGCTATCAGGAGAAGAAGCGTGGTTTTGCCGATGCCGGAATCACCGCTGATCACCGCGATCTCGCCCGGCTGGACGTCGAGGCTGACATCTTCAAGCAGCGCGCCGCTATCTCTCCAGGAGAAGGCGACCCGCCGCAGCCGAATCCACTGCGCCGGCAAACGCCTCCCGCTGAGCTGCTCTTTCTCCGCCGGAGGGCTCAGCCGTATCATCGGACGCCGTCCGCCGGCGAACCGGTTTGCAAGGAGCCAGAATTGCCCGACAAGCCGCAGGATGTATGGGAAGGCGATGATCACCAGGATGAGGATGATGGCCCAGGCGAAGAGGCTCCGAATCCGAAGCGCCATGTACGCGGACTGGATCTGAAAGCCGATGCCGTTGTTGGCGCCGAAGTATTCCGCCGTGACGGACGCCTTGACCGCCAGGACAAGCCCCGCTTTCACCGAAGCCGCCAGAAAGGGGCGCAGGTGCGGCAGGACCAGCTCTCTCATCCGCGGGAGAAACCCGGGGGCGAAAACGGAAAGCATTTCCCGGTAGGATCGGGGCAGCGTGGTCATGCCTTCCCCAACGGTGACCGCAACGAGCGGGAACGTAATGAGGCTGATCACCGTGATTGCCGGAAGATGGCCGATTCCCATCAAGGCAACGAGCGGGATTGCCCACAGAAGCGGCGGCATGCCCTGGAAGAACTGCACGATGGGCCGAAAGAACGCCCCCAGGCTCGGACGGCTGCCGGAGGCGAGGCCCACGGCCAGGCCCGCGGTGAAGCCAATGCAAAAGCCGATGCCGACCCTGCCGAGCGTGATGAGGATCTGCACCCACGTGAAACGGCCGGCAAGGAGGAGAACCGTATCTGCGGCTGAGGTCCACGGGGCGGGGATGAAGTACGAGCCGGCCGCCAGGCTCGCGGCCGCCCACGCCGCGAGCAAGCCGCCCACGCCAGCGGATGCCGCGAGAGGATGCGAGGACCTACGGAACAAAGAAGAATTGCGCATCCAGCGTCCGTTTGTCCGCGGGGAAAAACGGCGCCACCTGGCGGTAGTAGTCGAGCACGCGAGACTCGTTCTCTTCCAGGTCGGGCACGTCAAAAAGCGTCCGACGCGCGGCTTCTTCCAGGACGCCCGGTGACAGGTCGAGCGCCGTGGCGAAGGCGCGGGCCGCGGCGGCGGGGTTGGAGGAAATCCCGCGGCTGGACTCCCTCCAAGCCTCCACGAGGTTGAGGAGAAGGGATCGATGAGAGGCGACGAAGGCTTCGGTGGCGAAGAGGCTCACCTGCGGGGAGCGGCCGTCTCCGCCGTTCACCGCCGCCCACGCACGCGAATACTCGCTGAGGCGAAGAAGGCCGTTTTTCCCCACCACTGAGGTGGCAAGCGGCTCCGGGAGGGCGGCAGCGTCGATCTGTCGGGAAATCAGGCGCGCAACACTCTGCGGAAACGGTCCATAGCTGATGGAAAGGTCCTTGTCGGGATCAATCCCCTCGTGGGACAGAAGAGCGCGGGTCTGGAAATCCAGGGGTGATCCGGGGAACGGAAGGGCCAGCCGTTTGCCTTTGAGGTCCTTGAAGCCCTTGATGGAGGGGTCCCTGCCCACAAGGGACGCGAGCCCCCATACTCCCGTGTCGATCATGACGATGGGGCTGCCGTCAAGCCTGTTCTCCCAGCCCTGGCTCGTGCCGCTCAAGAGCAGGTCCGCGTCTCCCCGAAGGAGAAGGGCGAGCGCCTGTGCATGGTTGGCGAACAGCTCGACCTGGATGTCCACGTCCGCCAGCGCATGTTCCTGCGCCATCTGAAGGAACGGCAGCGTCGAGGTGGTCTGCGGCGCCAGGATCCGGATGCGAACCACGTCACGGACGGCGGAATGGCCAATGCTCACCGAAACAAGAAGCGCAATGCAGAGGAACAGGACGGTGAAGCCGCCGGGCGCTCGGAGGGGGTTTCGACCGGTTGAACCGCTCATGCTGCGCGCCAGAGTATTGCATTTGGAGCTCGAAGGGAAGGCTCCCGATTATGTTAATAATGTGTTATGATGAGATCTCGTCCTGATCTTAGGCCGTCGCTCATCACCAATAGTTGGTTTGAAACCCGGGTCTGGAGGTGAAGCATGCTCAAGAACATGAAAATCGGCGGGAAGCTGATCCTCGTCGGAACGCTCATCATTGCAATCCCTCTGATTGTCGTGGCGATCATCGTCGAGAACCGCGCGAGCCTGGCCCTTGAGTCGTTGAACGATCAACAGCTTGTCAGCCGGGCGCAGGAAATCTCCAGGACCATTGACGGGATGTATTCCGAGGAATTGAAGCTCGCCCTCAGCCTCGCGAACAACCCGGTGATCGTCGCGGCGGCGGCCGCAAGCGGAAACCAGGGCCCCACGGCCGCAGCCGGCACGGGAGCGGGCCGCGCGGGCAAGGGGCAAGCCAGGCCCGAAACTCCGCCGGCCGCCGAGGCGCTGTCCCTGCTGGAGGGCGTCAAGCAGCTTGATGGCGCCTATGAATCCATCAGCCTGGCCGACAGCCGCGGCAACCTGCTGTCTTCCGAGGGCCCAGGCGCTTCGGAAGCGAACATCGGCTCTACGGGATATTTTAAGGAAGCCATGGCAGGCCGGACGAGCATGGGATCCGTCGTTCTCAGCAAGCTCACCGGCAAGCCGGTGACTCCTATCGCCGTTCCGATCCATGTGGGCGCGAATATCGTGGGCGCCGTTGTTCTCACGTTGCGCATCGATTTCCTCGGGAACATCGTTGCCGGAGATCGTGTCGGGCGGACCGGCTACGTGGCCGTGGTGGACAGCGCGGGGATGATCATTGCGCACGTGGATCCCGATCTCATCATGAACATGAACATCCTCGAGACGGAAGGAGACCTCGCGAATGACATTGGAAAGGTGAAGAGCGGCGTTTCCCACTACGTCTTCAAGAAGGTGCCCCGGGAAGCCGCGTTTGCCTCCGTGAATGAAACCAGCTGGATCGTCATCCTCACACTTCCCACCAGCGAGTACCTTGCCCCCATCAGCGACATCCAGCTCATCCTGATCGTGGTTGCCGCCGCTGCCCTCGTCCTTTCCTTCGTGCTGTACCTGCTGTTCGCCCGTTCCATCACCGTGCCCTTGTCCAAGGCAGTGGCTTTTGCCCAGACAGTGGCGTCGGGGGATTTCACCCGTCAATTGCCCATCAGGGGACGCAACGAAGTCGGGGAGCTCGCCGAAGCCCTGAACGGGATGTCGGTGAAGCTTTCCCAGATGGTCGCCGTTGTCCAGCAGGACGCCGAGGAGCTTGCTGCTTCCAGCTCGCAAATCTCAGGCAGCGCCCTGAAGCTTTCGGAGGGGGCCCAGAGCCAGGCCTCGAACATCGAGAAGACAAGCGCATCCATGGAAGAGCTGTCCGCATCAGTCGAACAGGTGGCCGAGCACGCGCAATCCCAGGCCGCGGCCGCAGAGCAGGGGGCAAGCTCGATGAACCAGGCCCTTGGCACCGTGGAGGTGGTCTCGACGAGCCTTGAGGAGATATCGGCGCTTGCAAAAGAATCCGTAGAAAGCGCCGCCGCCGGCTCGCTGGCGGTCCAGTCCGTCGTGGAAGGCATCAACACCATTGCCCGGGGTTCGGAAAGGATCGCGGGAATCCTCACGGTGATCTCCGACATCGCTGACCAGACGAACCTCCTCGCGCTCAACGCTTCCATCGAGGCTGCCCGCGCAGGAGAGCACGGACGAGGGTTCGCCGTCGTGGCCGCGGAAGTGAGCAAGCTGGCTGACAGGAGCTCTTCCTCCACGCGGGAGATCGATTCTCTGATCAAGGAAAGCATCAGGAACGTCACCAAGGGGGTCGAGACGGCGCAGAGCTCGGAGAAGGCCATGCAGCAGATCCGCGACGCTTCCCAAAGGGTCAACGCGATGATCGCGAAGGTCACCGAGTCGATGGGGACACAGGTGGGAGCCATCAAGGAGCTGGCGAAGTCGCTCTCGAACGTCGCCGAGATGAGCCAGAACATATCCGCATCCACGGAGGAACAGACCACGAATGCGCGCCAGATGTCGCAGACCATTGAAGGGATCAATGAGGTGACGCAGAGCACGGCCTCGGGGGCTGAGCAGATGTCCGCGTCAACGGAGCGCCTCCTGGGGATGGCCCAGGACCTGCGGCGGCTGGTGGTGCAGTTCAAGATAGCTGAGAAGAACGCCGGCCTGGTGACCGGGGAGACAGACCCACCCTCAGCGCGGCCTGTTCAGGATTTCGCGGACCTTCCCCAGGAACTCCTGTGAGGTGAACGGCTTCTGCATGAAGTCGATGCCCGGCTCGAGCAGGCCATGGTGCTCAATTGCGTTTCCCGTGTACCCCGAGATGAACAGGGCTTTCACCCTCGGGCATCTCACCCGGAGCTTCTCGGCAAGCTCTTTGCCGTTCATCTGGGGCATCACCACGTCCGTCACCACGAGGCTGACGTTGCATTTGCGGGACTCGATGGCCGCCTGGGCTTCCCTGCCACCGGAGGCCGCGATGACCGTGTAGCCGTTGTTCTCCAGCACCGTCTTCATGAAATGCCGCACCGACTCCTCGTCCTCCACGAGGAGGACCATCTCCGTGCCTCGCACATCGGTGGTCGGCGCGGCGCCGGGGCTGACCTGCACGCTTGCCTGAGTGGCGCGCGGAAGGTAAATCGTGAAGGTGGTTCCCTTGTCCGGCTCGCTGTAGCAGGTGATGGAGCCGCCGCTTTGCTTGACGATCCCATAGACCGTGGAAAGCCCGAGCCCGGTCCCTTTGCCTTGTTCCTTCGTGGTGAAGAACGGCTCGAAGATGTGGGCAAGGACCTCCCGGTCCATCCCGTGACCGGTGTCGCTGACGGCAATCCGCACGTACTCGCCCGGCTTCACGCCCGGGTGCTCCGCCGCATAGCCGCCATCCAGGACTCGATGGGAGGTTTCGATGGTGAGCTTGCCGCCCTCGGGCATTGCGTCCCGCGCGTTCACGACGAGGTTCATCAGCACCTGCTCGATCTGTCCGGGGTCCACTGTTATGTTGCCCGCCTCGGGGTGGAGGAACGTCCTCAGCTCGATATCTTCACCCACCAGGCGGGCGAGGATGTTTTCAACGGCTTTCAGCAGCTCGTTCGCGCTGACCACCTGGGGCACGAGGAACTGTTTCCTGCTGAACGCCAGAAGCTGTCTCGTGAGCGTTGCCGCCTGCTTTGCCGCCCTGGCGATCTCATCCACCTGGGCCTTCACCCTGCTTCCCGCGGTCAGCTCTTCCAGCAGAAGGTCGCAATAGCCTCCAATGACGGTGAGGAGGTTGTTGAAGTCGTGGGCAATTCCGCCGGCAAGACGGCCGACGGCTTCCATCTTTTGCGACTGGAGGAACTTCTCCGCCAGCGATCTTTCCTCCGTGACGTCCCTTCCGTAGATATTGATGTATCCGCGGATCCCTATGGGCGTGATGGTCAAGAGGAAGACGTTTTTTCCTTCATGCGCTTCGACGACGCGTTTTTCACCGGATGCCCAGGCCCCCCGCAGCTCCCGCACGGACTCAGGGGGCATTGGCCCGCCCGGCCGCCCTGCCCACGATGACAGGAGAGACCGAGCTGAAGGATTCGCGTACAGGATGGACCCGTCGAGGGACACGCGCATGACGGGGTTCGGATTTTCATCGGGGAAACGGGCAAGGTCCTGGATGCGCTGCTCCGTCTGCTTGCGCTCAGTGATGTCCCGACCCGCACAGACCACTCCAATCACCTTCCCCTGCGCGTCCCGAAGGGGGACCTTCGTGGTCAGCGTCCAGCGTGCGTGGCCTTTCCTGTCCGACGACAGCTCTTCCTTGTTGAACAGGGCCGCTCCCGTCTGCAATATCATCCGCTCGTCCGCCATGTACTGCGCCGCCTCGGGACCGGGGTAGAAGTCCAGGTCGGACTTCCCGATGGCCTCCGTAGTGCTTTCCAGGCCCATGACACGGGCATTTGCCGTGTTCGTGACCAGGACGCGACTCTGCGTGTCCTTGATCGAGATGTAATCAGGCACACTGTCGATCAGGGTCAGGAGCAGCGCCTTCTCCCTTTCCAGGTTCTCTTCGAGCTTCTTGCGGCTGGTGATGTCCCTGATGGTGGAAAGAATGGTGGGCTTTCCGTCCATTTCGAAAAGGTGGTTGCTGATTTCCACGGGGATCCGCAGGCCCGCTTTGCTGAGGAGGGCGCCTTCCCACACAGAGTGCTTGTGCGATTTCAATCGGATGAGCATTTCTTGGGCGATGAGCGCTGTCTCCGGCGGGATGACCTGGCGGAACCCCATGTGGAGAAGCTCGTCGCGGGAGTAGCCAAGCCACTGGCACGCGATGTCGTTCATTTCGGTGATCCGCGTGGCCAACCCGTCAGGGGTAATCTCGTGCACGAACGCCGCGTCGTTGATGCTGTTGAAAAGCAGGCGGTAGCGTTCCTCGCTCTTGCGCAGTGCTTCTTCCGCCTGCTTGCGCTCCGTGATGTCGTGGGAGATGCCGAACGTCCCAATGACGTTCCCCTGCGGGTCGCGCAGGGGCATTTTCGTCGTCAGGGCCCACGTGGGGGGATGGTTCAGCCACGTCTCTTTTTCCTCTTTGTTGATGATGGGCTCGCCGGTGCGCATGATCCGCTGCTCGTCTTCGAACGCCGCCCGCGCGTGCTCCTCCGTGAACAAATCGAAATCCGTCCGGCCGATTGCCGATTTCTTGTCGGTGAGCTTGAACGCCCGCAGATGGGCCTTGCTGACGTGAATGAAGCGGCCCTCGGTATCCTTAAAGTAAATGGTGTCGGGTATGTTTTCCTCGAGGGCCTCCATGAGGGCTTGCATCCGCACAACTGGTTCCCCCGAGCTCTGCGGTTTGAGCAGGGCTTCCTGCGCGGTCTGGAACGCCCTGACGCTCTCCTGCGAACGCCTGAGGAAGTCCTCAATCGCCTCCGCAAGGAGATCCAACGGATCTCCCTTTCCCGTTCGAGCGATGCCCGTCGAGGATTCCCGGGGTGAGGCGCGCCTCAGTGCGTCCGCGAGCGCCGCGACACGGGCTTCGAACGATTGCTCTTCCATGCCAGCCCTCTTCCCTGTGAAGCTTAAGTCGATTTTTCTTGTGGAACATTCCGACGGCCGGTCGGCAGACCGGGGCTCATCAGTATGCCATAGAAAGGCATTTTCTCTATGGAGCGACCACCAAAGACTTGGTACACTCCTCGACATGCCTACTGCGGCAGGGATGGCGGCACACGGAGGCGGCTCGTGAAGGCGGTCATCATTGGCACGAGCGGCCACATCGATCTTGCCCTGGAAGTCCGGGACAGGCTGCCCCAGGTGAGCTTTGTTGGAATTGCCCCCGGATCTGCGGATGAAGACGCCAGGGATTTTTTCGTCGACAGGCTGGAGGAATCCCTCATCCCCTTCTACGATGATTACCGCCGCATGCTGGACCGTGAAAAGCCCCAGGTCGCCGTGGTTGCCCCCTTCTTCTTCCTGCAGTCCGCTGTGGCCTGTGATTGCATGGCGCGCGGAATCCACGTCTTTGTCGAAAAGCCCATGGCGGTTTCCCTCGAGCAGCTCGAGAGGCTGCGCCGAGCGCATGCCCAGGCGAAGGTCGCTCTCTGCCCGATGCTCGACTCCCGCTACCGTCCCCAGTTCTCTTCGGCATGGCGGGCCGTGAGGGACGGCTTCATTGGCGAGCCGCTCCTGATAACGGCCCAGAAATCGTTCAAGCTCGGCGCCCGGCACGCCATGTACACCCACCGCGCCACCTATGGGGGGACCATTCCCTGGGTGGTCATCCAGGCAATAGACTGGATCCAGTGGTTCAGCGGCGGGAAGATCGTGGAGGTTGCCGCGCGCCACACCACCCTGGGCAACCGGGGACACGGGGAGCTTGAAAGCTCCGGCGCCTGTCTGTTCCGTCTCTCCAACTCCGGGGCCGGGATCATCAGTTTCGATTACTTTCGGCCCCGGTCAGCCCCGACCCACGGTGAGGACAGGCTGCGCGTTGCCGGGGAAAAGGGCGTCGTGGAGATCTCCGAAGCCGGGGTCACGCTGTGCACGGACGCCGCGGCGCCGCGGAAGCTCCCGCTGGATGAACCGGTGTCGATCTTCCAGGAGTTCATACGCCACATCGAGACGGGCGCGCCCCTGCGCATGAGCGCGGAGGAGGCTTTCACGGTGTGCGAGCTGAGCCTCCGAACGCGGGAAGCCGCGGATACCGGGGTGAGCATCCGCGTAGGGTCACAGGAGGGAAAGTCATGAGAAAGAGAAAGCTGGGAAGCCGAGGGCCTGAGATCACCGTCATTGGGCTGGGCACGTGGGCCATCGGCGGCGCCGGCTGGCAGTACGCCTGGGGGGCCCAGGATGACGAGGATTCCATTGCGACGGTCCACAGGGCGCTGGAGCTGGGGATCAATTGGATCGACACGGCGGCCGTGTACGGTCTGGGTCATTCGGAGGAGGTTGTCGGGAAAGCGCTGGCGGGGCGCAGGTCGAAGGTCATGATCGCCACCAAGTGCGCCCGCGCATGGGACCCCGGCAGCAAGGAGATCGTGGACAGGTTGTCGGCGGCCAGCGTGCGAAAGGAGCTGGAGGACAGCCTGCGCCGGCTCGCCACCGACTACATCGACCTGTACCAGGTCCATTGGCCGCGGCCCGAGCCCCAGATCGAAGAGGGATGGGCCGAGATCGGGAAAGCCGTGAAGGAAGGCAAGGTCCGGTACGCGGGGGTCTCCAACTTCTCCGTGGAGCAGCTTCGGCGAATCCACGCCATTCACCCCGTCACCTCTCTCCAGCCCCCGTACAGCATGCTTCGCAGGGAGACCGAGAGGGAGCTCCTTCCGTTCTGCGCCCAGAATGGCATTGGCGTCATCGTGTACAGCCCCATGCAGATGGGGCTCCTGAGCGGAGCGTTCAACCGCGAACGAGTCACTCATCTTGCTGCGGATGACCAACGGTCCCGGAATCCCTATTTCACCGAGCCGGCGCTGAGCCGCAACCTCGCCCTCGTGGACAAGCTCAAGCCGATTGCGCGCCGTCACGACCGCAGCATGGCGGAGCTGGCCATTGCCTGGGTGCTTCGTCGGCCCGAGGTGACGGCCGCGATCGTGGGCGGCAGGCGGCCCGAGCAGGTCGGGGAGGTCGTGGGCGCGGCGGACTGGGACCTCACGAAGGACGAGATTGCGGAGATCGAGACGTTGCTCTCCGCGCGGGAAGCCATGGAATAGGCAAGCTCTGAGAGCGCCCACGGACTCCCGCCGCCATACGCTTCAGAAGCCTAACCCGATGGAAAATGCCACCAGGTAGCAGGTACCGCTGAGCTCCTGCTCGCCGGAAAACCGAGCGTTCATCCGGAAGCAAGAGAGCCTTGACAGAAGGGATATTAATTGCTATAAGCAAATATTGACAGACGCAAACAAGGAGCGACGATCGATGGCGGAAGCCGACAGGCGTTTCATCGACTACATCATGGAGTTGAAGCTGCGCTGCCGTTTCGAGGAGGAGATCGGGGAGGAATGCGGCCTCGCTCCACGCGAGGTGAGCTGCCTGAGCGCTCTTTCTCCCGGGGAGAACATTTCAGCGGGCGGGCTTGCCGGGCGTATCGGCTTGTCTCCTTCCCGGGCCAGCCGGCTCATCACGGCACTGCGGACAAAGGGGATGGTCGGAGAGACCTTCGATGAAGCGGACAGGCGGGCGGTCTCGATATCCCTCACCCCGGCCGGGGAAAAGCTGCTTCGGAAGATCGAGCTGAAAAAGGACGAATGCGAGAAGCGCCTTCTGGCCGCTTTTAATCGCGAGCAGCTTCGGGCGGTCCGCGATGGGCTGGCCACGCTGAGCATTGCATTTCAAGGAGGGACCCGTGAAGGACTCGGGGATAATTGAAGCGGTGAATGCCCGCTATAGCGCTCTTTCTCAAGAGACGTGCTGCCTGTCTTGCGGCGGAGCGGTGAGCTACGGGAAGGTAAAAGCGGGTGAAGTATGCGTGGACCTGGGAAGCGGGCAGGGGCGGGACGTCCTGCGCATGGCCGGTGAGGTTGGTGATCAGGGTCATGCCTATGGAATCGATGCATCCGAAGGCATGCTGAAGAAAGCGCGCGCGAGCGCCGAGAGGCTGGGGGTTGCCAATGCCAGCTTCATCCAGGCGGACCTGCAGCATCTTCCCCTTGAGTCTGGCAGCGTCGACCTTGTCATCTCCAACTGCACCATCAACCACGCGCCGGACAAACAGGCGGTGTGGAATGAGATATACCGCATCCTGGCGCCCGGCGGGAGGTTCGTGGTGAGCGACATTTATGCAACGCAGGAAGTCCCCGCGAAGTACGCGGAGGACCCCGCGGCCGTCGCGGAATGCTGGGCGGGGGCCGTCACGCGTGAGGAGTATTTCAGCCAGCTTGCGCGCGCTGGCTTCGACGGCGTGGAGGTGCGGGAGGAGAGCGAGCCGTACGCAAAGCGTGGGATAGAAGTCGTAAGCCTGACGATTGCAGGCACAAAACCGCGCGGCGGATGCCGCTGCGGTCAATAACACCAGGAGGAGGCGAGACATGAAATCTCTCATCAGACCGAAGAAGGCGGCCAAGGCAGGCGTTGCCCAGTGCTGCGCCAAGATCTCCACGGTCGTTGCCGGCTGCCACGACTGAGGCCGGCTCGCGGGTCATCGGGGCGTGAGCCCCGATGCGCCCGCCTTGAAAGGCAAAGATATGGTGCTGTCGAAGCACAACATCACGGGAAGGCTCAAGGGTTCCGAGCGTTCCTTCATCATCAACCCGCTTTCCCGAAGCGCAGACCTTCTCAGCCCTGAGAAAGCTCGGGAGATCACCTCCGGCTCGTTCTCTGATCCACAGGAGCTGGCCCAAAAAGGCTATCTTGTTGATCCTGGGGAGGAAACCCGCAGATATCGCGCGGCATACCTGGATTTCCTCGATTCCCGGGATCGCGGACAGACGCAGCTTTTCTTCGTTCCGTGGTACTCCTGCAACTTCGCCTGTCCGTACTGCTACCAGGAAGGATACGCCCCCCATGCCGGCGCGCTGGGGGATGACGTCATCGAGGCGTTTTTCCTTTACGTCGAAAAGGAGTTTGCCGGCCGTCCGGCGTACCTGACACTTTTCGGCGGAGAGCCACTTTTGCCCGGGGACGCCGCCCGGAAGAGCATCCGGAAGTTTCTTCAGGGAGCAGCCGCGCGAAACCTGGCAGTGGCAGTAGTAACCAATGGGTACACCCTCTCCGACTACCTGGACACGCTGCAGGTTGCCCCCATTCGCGAGATCCAGATCACCCTGGACGGAGTAGGCGCCGTCCATGACCACAGGCGGCCGTTGCGAGGCGGCCTGCCCACGTTCCAACCCATCGTCCATGGCATCGAGGAGACCCTGCGGCGCGGCATCCCCGTCAATCTTCGCGTCGTGCTCGACAGGGAGAACATCGAGGGTCTGCCCGAGCTTGCGCGTTTTGCCCGGGACCAGGGATGGACGGCCAATCCGCTTTTCAAGACGCAGCTTGGCCGAAACTACGAGCTGCACACGTGCCAGGCAGATTCGAGCAGGCTCTATGGCCGCGTCGAGCTCTACGAGAAGCTGTACGAGATGGTCGGGGCGCATCCCGAGATCCTGGAGCTCCACAAGCCGGCGTTCTCCCTGGCGAAGTTCCTCTGGGAGAACGGAGAGCTGCCCGAACCGCTGTTCGATTCTTGTCCTGGGTGCAAGACGGAATGGGCGTTCGACTTCACGGGCCGCATCTACTCTTGCACGGCCACCGTGGGCAAGGACGGAGAGGAGCTGGGGACCTTCTATCCGGTTGTCAACAGGCGGGATGAGCTGATCGAAGAGTGGCAGGAGCGGGACGTGACCGTCATCCCCGCCTGCCGGGACTGCTCCCTTCAGCTCGCCTGCGGCGGAGGTTGCGCCGCGGTTGCCAAGAACCGGGACCGGAAGTTGAACGCCCCCGACTGCCGGCCTGTGCGGGAGCTTTTGGAAATGGGCATATCGCTTTACCTTGGAAAGGAAGACTAGATGGCGGGACTGATTCATGAGATAGCGGCAGACCAGTATGACAGCGAAGTGATTGCGGGAGGCAAGGTCGTTCTGGACTTCTACTCCACCGAGTGTCCTCCGTGCGAGGCGCTGGCCGCAAAATACGAAGGGCTTGCCGGGCATCTACGGGGAGGACGTGCGCTTCTTGAAGATTTTCCGACAGGGAAACAAAAAGCTCGCGGAAGCCCTGGGGGTGGCAAGCTCACCGACGCTTCTGTTCTATGACAACGGGAAGCAGCTTGACGGTCTGCTGACGGGAGGAATCCATCGCTCAGAGATCGCAGATCGGCTGGATCAGATGCTTCCTCCCAGCCGGGTCCAAGAGCTTCGCAGGAAGATCACCCCCATCACCACGGAGTGGGACGCGCTCATCCTGGGCGGCGGCCCTGCCGGCTTGACCGCCGGCATCTACCTTGCGCAGGCGCACCTGAAGACCGTGATCGTAGACACGGCCCTCCCCGGAGGGTTCGTGGCCACCACGCACCAGGTCTCCAACTACCCGGGGTTTCCTGATGCGTTGAACGGTTACATGCTTTCCCATTTCATGACCGAGCAGGCAAAGAAGGCCGGCGTCACCTTTCGCGCCGCGGCGGACGTGGCCGGCTTGGACCTCGAGCGGAAGACGATGCTCCTTGACGG
Source organism: uncultured Spirochaetota bacterium (assembly GCA_963845535.1). Classification (GTDB taxonomy): domain Bacteria; phylum Spirochaetota; class Spirochaetia; order SZUA-6; family Fen-1364; genus Fen-1364. Next base: position 104,563 of record CAWJSK010000004.1, on the reverse strand, counting down.
CTATGAAACGATCCGGGCCCGCGCGGTCATTCTTGCCACGGGTTCCACCCCCCGGCCGCTTGGAGTTCCCGGGGAGAAAGAGCACCGGGGCCGCGGCATCTCCTACTGCGCCACCTGTGACGCGAAGTTCTTCGAGGGAAAGGACGTGGTGGTCATAGGAGGGGGCAACTCCGCGGTGGAAGAGTCGCTTTTCATTGCGCGCTTTGCGCGTAAGCTCACGCTGGTGCACCAGTTCGCGAATCTGCAGGCCAACAAAGAGGCGCAGAAGCAGGCTTTCGAGAACCCGCGCATCGACTTTCTCTTCGAGCACGAGCCGCGCGCCTTCATCAGGCACGGGGACATGGACATGGAGGTGACCGTGGAGAACCTGCGCGATCATTCCGTCAAAGGGCTTCGCTCGAACGGGGTGTTCGTCTTCGTGGGGTTCATCCCGAACGTCCTGCCGTCTCACGGCGAGCTTCAGCGGGACCCGGCCGGGTACCTGGTCACCGATGAGAAGATGCGCACGAACCTGTCCGGCGTCTATGCCGTTGGCGACGTTCGGGCAAAGCCCTACCGGCAGATAACCACGGCCACGGCGGACGGCACCATCGCGGCCATTTCCATCTCGCAGGAGCTTTCATAGACGAGGCTCGGGTGCCGGAGAGTCGATCATCCCCCTGATTTCAGGCTACACTGGCGCTGGTGGCGAAAGACTACAACAAGCTCGTCCTCCAGACGGAGTTCTTCTTGGGGCTCCTCCCGGCAACTCTCAGCGAGGTGTGCGCAGGCTATAGGGAACGCCCCGCGGAAAAAGGGGCGTTCTTTTTTCATCAAGAAGATACCGCCGAATACCTGTATCTCCTCGCAATCGGACGGGTGAAGATGGGCCAGCTGACCGTAGACGGCCAGCAGGTGACCATGCGAATCATAGTTCCCGGGCAGCTTTTCGGAGGCGTGGCCGTTCTCGGGGGCAAGGCGCCCTATCCAGTATCAGCGGAGGCCATGGAGCCCAGCGTCGGCCTGTACTGGAAAGGAGAGTTTCTCCTCGCGCTTGCGCGCAAGGATCCCGCCCTCGGGCTGAAGATGACCGAGCTGATGTTTGCCCACTTGCTGGAGATGCAGAATCGGTTTCGTGAGCTGGCTACCGAGAGGGTGGAGCGGAGAGTTGCACGCGCCCTGATGCGCCTGGCAGCGCAGGCCGGCCGCAAGGTGAAAGAGGGCCTTCTCATCGATCTGCCCCTGTCCCGCCAGGAAGTCGCGGAGATGACCGGAACCACGCTCTTCACGGTGAGCCGGCTCCTGAGCGAATGGGAGCGCCGGGGGATCCTGGACGCCGGCCGCGGGCGCGTGGTCATCCGCAATCCTAACGACCTTGTCATTATTGCCGAAGACATCCAGAAGTAGATCCCGACTGACAAAGGCGGCGTTTGCCGGAAGAACCCAATGCCGCTACTTTGAATGACGGGAGGATGTCATGGCGGATCTCAGCTTCTTCATCGACGCTACAGCCCGGGGGACCGGCAAAGATCGCGAAGGAGTCATTTCCGTGGACGGCCAGTCGGTTCGCTTTTCAGCTCCGGCCTCCATGGGAGGCAAGGGAGCGGGGGCAAGCCCCGAGACGCTCTTGATCAGCGCGGTCACGGCCTGCTACTCCCTCACCCTTCTTGCCTACCTGCAGAAACGACGGCTGCCATACAACGAGATATCAGTGAGAACCGAAGGGGTGGTCACCGGCTTCCCGCAACATGACACGTACGCCCGCATCATCGTGAGCCCCGTGTTCCGCGGTGCGGACGCCGCCCGCCAGGAAGAGTATCAAGCCGCCGCAATCGAGGCCCGAGACCACTGTTTCATTGGCCAGACTGTAGCCGCCGGCGGAACGGCGTACGAGGTGGGAGCGGTTACGCTCGCCTGATCTTTCTTTGCGTGCCGCCTGCCGGCTTCGAAAGCTGATCCTCAGCGCCCGGGCAGAAAATCCGGCGCGCGCGTCAGGTTGAGTGCGAGGTCCTGCCCACGAGCCCGACCGCTTCATAGACGCGCCTGAGCGTCGAGGATGCTCGGGCGCTGGCCTTTCCCGCGCCTTCCTGGAGGATCAGGCGTATCCCCGGTTCATCCGCCCGCAGCTCCTCGTACCGGCCCTGGATCGGCGCAAGCAAGGCGTTGATCGTTTCCGACAGCTCCTCCTTGAGCTCGGCGTATCCGCGACCTTCGAACGCGGAGGCTACCTCCTGAGGGGTGAGCCCGCGCAGGGCGGCCATGATGGAAACCAGGTTCTCGACTCCCGGAGAAGTGTCCTCCCCTCCGAACCCTCGTCCGCTTCCGGTGACCGCGGCCCGGACCTTGCCGCGAACAGTCTCCGGCGGGTCAAGAAGGGCCACGTAGCCTCGAGGGTCCTCATCCGTCTTCGACATCTTTCGCGCGGGGTCAGCGAGGCTTCGGATCCGCGCTCCCGCCTTGCCGATCAACGCTTGCGGCACCGTGAAGACCGGGCCGAAGGCGTGATTGAAGCGCTCCGCAATCTCCCGAGCAAGCTCCACGTGCTGTCTCTGGTCATCACCCACGGGCACGAGCTCGGCATCATAGAGCAGGATGTCGGCTGCCATGAGCACGGGGTAGGTAAAGAGGCCGACGTTGAGGAGCGTGGCGCTTGCCCGCGCCTTTTCCTTGTACTGGGTCATCCGCTGAAGCTCACCCATGCGCGTGAAGCATCCCAGGAGCCAGGCCAGCTCTGCATGGGCCGGCACCTGCGATTGGAGGAACAGGATACACGCGCGCGGATCCAGACCGCAAGCAATACAGAGACAGGCGAAGTCCAGACACCGTCGGTGAAGCGCCGCGGGCTCCCGCGCCACGGTGAGGGCATGAAGGTCGACGATGGAGAAGACGCAGTCTTCCCGCCGCTGCAGATCGACCCACGGGCGGATTGCGCCAAGGTAGTTTCCCAGGGTCAGGCTGCCGGTGGGCTGGATGCCGCTGAATACCGTCAGGGCGCTCACGCTGCCGCGGCGCTACTCGACATGGATGATCGAGACAGGACACCCGTCAGCGGCCGCCTGCGCGGCGGAGCGCAAGGGTTCCGGGGCCTCGCCGCGCGCCATGTCACCGGCAATCCGCAGCTTTTCCACGATCCTGCTCAAGCCGTCCTTTGGATCCTCCTCGAAGACATCGGGACAATCAGACCAGCAAAGGGCGCAGCTCGTGCACTCTTCACGGTCAATGCTGACCTTCATTCCAGTCTCCTTCCCTCACGGAAAAATATATCGATCTCTTTGATCCTGGAGCTTCCTGGCCGGCGCGCCGAGCAGACGCATTGCATTGAGGATGACGATGAGGACGGAAGCCTCGTGGAAGAGCATGCCGGCGGCCATGTCCACGCGCCCCACGGCGACCCCCGCGATCAGTGCGCTGACGGCGACCAGCGCGATTGCCAGGTTCTGCCGGATCACTTTCAGCGTTCTGCGCGAAAGCAGGATGGTCATGGGTATTTTCGACAGGTCGTCCGTCATGAGAGCCACGTCAGCGGTCTCGATGGCCACGCCGCTGCCTGCTGCGGCCATGGCGATGCCGATGTCCGCGGCAGCGAGCGCGGGGGCGTCATTGACTCCGTCTCCCGCCATGGCGGCCACCTCGCCCTCGGCCTTCAGCATGCGGATGTATTCGAGCTTCTGCTCGGGCAGCATCCCCGCGCGCACTTCCGTGATTCCGACGGCTTTTGCCACATCGGCGGCGCTCGCAGGATCATCTCCCGTGAGCAGTGCGATCCTCCTGACCCCGATCTTGCGGAGGTCATCCACGGCTGATCGAGCCGCGGCGCGCACCGTGTCGGTGATGCCGAATGCGCCTCCAAGGCGCTGATCAAGGCCGAGGAGGATCACGGTCCTGCCGGCGCGCCTGAGAGCATCGATGCGATCCTTATCAGCGGCCGGGACCGGTATTCCCAGGCTCTCGAGGAACCTCGTGCTTCCCACAACGATCCTATGACTCTCGTATCCCGCCACAACCCCATTGCCGGGATGGGCTTCGAAGAGCTCAGGACGTGGAATCATCCCGGCAGAGACGCTGCCAGGAGGTCTTCCGAGGCCGCGCGCCGCCACCTGCTCAGCCGCCTCAACCAGAGGTCTGGCCAGGGGATGCTCCGAGCCGGATTCGGCAACGGCCGCCCATAAGAGCAGCCTTTGTTCGGCAGGAGCGCCGTTCACCACCGGCGCGGGCGGCAACTGCCCCAGGGTCAGGATGTCGGCAAGCCGGGGTTCGGCCTTCGTTACGGTGCCCGTCTTGTCCAGCGCCAAGGCAGTGATTTTTCCGGCGCGCTCCAGGTATTCCCCGCCCCTGATCAGGATGCCTTCGCGCGCGGCCCTGCCAATCCCGGCAACAACCGCGACGGGCGTGGAGACGACCAGCGCGCCAGGGCAGGAAATGACGAGCATGGTCAGCGCCAGCTCAATTCGCCGCGTAATGATGAAAAGCACCACACTCGCCGCGATGATGGCAGGGGTGTACCAACGGGCAAACCTGTCGATGAACTTCTGCGTCGGTGCCCGCGCCTCCTGCGCCTCCTCCACCCGGTGGACAATGCGGGCAAGAGTCGTGTCCGCGCCGACCCGGGTTGCCCGGACGGTGAGCAGCCCGTCCGTGTTGAGCGTTCCGGCGAAGACAGAGTCTCCCTCTGCCTTGTCCACGGGAACAGGCTCCCCGGTGATCGAGCTTTCGTTGACGGCGGAGGATCCAAGAACGATCTCTCCGTCAACGGAAATCCGCTCACCCGGACGGACAAGGATGCTTTCTCCGGGATGCACCTCTTCGGGACGGGCTTTCATCTCCCTCCCATCTCTCAGCACCGTTGCGGTCAGGGGAGCAAGATCCAGGAGCTGCCGCAGCACTCCGCGGGTTCGACGGAGCGTCCACGCTTCAAGGTATGCGCCGAAGAGAAAGAGAAAAGTCACCGCCGCGGCTTCCCAGTACTCTCCCAGAACGATCGCCCCTGCGGCGGCGATTGTGACGAGAAGCTCGATGCCGATGGATCGCGCGCGCAGGCTTCTCCACGCTCGCGCGGCGATGTCGAGTCCCGCTGTTGCCGCGGCTGCCCCCATGAGGATGCTTGATAGCCGACCGCCGGCCGGAAACCGCGCCGCGGCAAGGGATGCGGCAATCAACGCACCGCTTGCGAGCATCAGGAAAAGGCGCCTGCTGCCGGGATTTCGAAGCAGCAGGAGCGGACTACAGCGTCGAGGGCCTGGCATCATAGCCTGCCGATTGGACTGCTTTCAGCAGCTTGTCCACCGGCGCCGTGGCGGCATCATGGTCCACGTCGATGCGGGCGGTTTCAAAGTGCACGCGCGCCTCCGTGACTCCGGGCACCGACTTCAGCGCCTTTTCGATCTTCGCAACGCACGACGGGCAGGAAAGCTCGCTGCTTCTGAGAATCGTCTTCATGTTTTCCTCCGATCAAGTTCAAAGGTAGGGCCGTGGGAGGAAAAGAACCTTGATGCGCGTCAAATATCCGCAGGAGATTCCGAAATCGATGAAAGACGATCAGGATCAACGACGGCCACCCATCGTCGGCCGCTACGGATCATGCCGTCCCGCGAGAAGCGGCTTACCGCCCTGCTTGCGCTTTCCGTGGTGGTCCCTGCCATCTCACCGAGCTCCTCGCGGGAAAGCGGCAGCTGGATGAGAGTCCCCAGGCGCTGCTGCTCGCCGAACCTCCCGGCCAGCCTCAGGAGCACGATAGCGATCCGGCCTTCCACGGAAAGCCCGCTCAGCATCTGCAGCTTCTCGTGCGCCCGGCGCAGTCGCTCGGCCAGGATGCCGACCAACCGCAGAGAGACGGGCGGGAATTGCACAAGGAGCGAAGTGAAGTCCTGTGCGCTGATTGCCAGAACACAGGATTGCACGTGCGCGATGGCGCCGTCGGAATAGCGATCCTCCCCGAGATGCTCGAGGCTCCCGAAAAAATCACCGTCGCCGAGCATGTCGACGAGGAGGCTCTGGCCGTCAACGCCCGCGCGAACGAGCTTCACTTTTCCCTCAGCAACCGCGAAAAGCCGGGAAGCAGGCTCGCCGGCAAGGTACACGGGTTTTCCCGGAGCGTACCCCAGGTCATGGAAGAAGCCGCTGAGCTTCTCGATATCGGAATCGGCGAGGTCAACGAGGAACGGGAGCTGACGCAGGATCCGCAGCTTCACGTCATAGGTGCAGTGAGCTGCCTCTGTGGCCTGCCGTGAAAGAGGGCTCACGCGCCGCGCGGTCCGTTTCATGACGGGGTGCTCCCGCGCGTGAAGAATTGAATCGCCTGGCTGCCGTAGGCTATTGAGATACTCCGCGATTCGCTGGCACTGCCTTTGACGCGCAGGCCCGCCGGCAGGCGGAAATGAGAAGCCCGTGCGCCGCTCATGGCGTGAGCCCAGCGCGCGCGAGTGCCGCGCTGGTTGCCTTGAAATCCACGTGGTAGACGCCCAGGATGCCCAGTCGTTCCGCCACCTCCACGAACATGAGCCGGTCCTCGACGTACGCCACCTGCTGCGCGGGGACCTGGGCAATGTCGAGGGCAACGCGGAAGATGTCCGCATCCGGCTTCCTGATGTGCACGAAGGAGGAAACGACGAAGAAATCCACGAACTCCCCGAGCTTGAAAGTTCGGATGCGATACTCGGTAAGCTCGCGGCCTTCGTTGCTCACCACCGCCACTTTCAGCCCATAACGCGCTTTCAGCTTCCGAACAAGACCGATGGTGTGCGGGTACGCAAAGGTCTGAGCGTACATGAAGGTCTTGAACTCTTCCCGGGTGTAGGGACGTTCCTTGTAGAACACCACTCGGTTGAGGTATTCGTCGAGACTGAGCTTTCCCTCTTCGTACGTATCAAAGGTGAGGTGATGGCGTTCGTTCATCTCTTCGAAGTCGAGACTGAACGCTTCAGCGGCCCTCTGACGCGCCACCTGTCCCCATCCATTGGAGAGGAGCACCCCCCCGATGTCGAGAAAAAGCGCCCTGATTGGACCGCGTTCTTCTGTCACTATTGCTGCCCTGCCTCGGGTTCAACATAATCAAAAACGGGAGCAGGCGGAAAAGCAAAAGAAAAGGGTGACTGCGGGAGTGTCCTTTTATAGATTCCATATCAGACGGCATGCGTGATTGAGGCGGGGCAATGCGGTCTCTGGTTCTTGCCGGCGGATTGAGCACGCGCATGGGCCGGGACAAGGCCCTTCTGATATACAAAGGAGAGCTCCAGGTGAGGAGGGTTGCCACGATGCTCGATCGTCTGGCTCCGCCGGCGTACGTCTCGGTCCGAAACGCCCAGATGGAGGACGCCGCTTTCGCAGGGCTGCGGCTCCTTGCCGACCATCAGGAGGGAATAGGTCCGCTGGCAGGGATACTTTCCGCCTTCCGCGAGGACCCTTTGACCGCGTGGCTTGTGGTTGCCGTGGACATGCCTTTTCTTTCGGAGGCCACCCTCCGGCGGCTCCTGGAGCGCCGGGACCCTTGTGCTTTCGCCACCGCTTTTCGAAATCCGGAGATTGATCAACCCGAGCCGGTCTGCACGATTTATGAGCCCCGGATCCTGCCGGTGCTCCAGGAGGCAAGCGCGAAGGGGCGCTACACCCTCAAGCTTCTTCGGGACGTACACGTCTGCCTTGTGGAGCCGGATCATCCCGAGGAGCTTGCCAACATCAATGATCCCGAAGAGTACATAAAGGCGGCGGGCGGCTTTTTCCCGCCGGGAGCGTGAACATGCACACTGCGGCAGCGCCATCTGTTGCCGGTGTCGGACCGGCTCGGCTGTTTTCCCAAACAGCTCGCGATCTCTACCCCGGCTCCTTCGCGCTCGTGATGGCCACGGGGATCGTCTCGACGGCGGCCTTTCTCCTTTCCTTCCCCGTTATCGCCCGTGTCCTCCTCGCGTTCAACGAGGTTTTTTTCGCGGCTCTCTGGCTTCTCACCCTCGCTCGGCTGTTCGGGAGCTTTCAGCGCTTGCGCGCCGACCTTTTCGGCCACGCCACGGGACCGGGGTTTTTCACAACCGTGGCAGGCGCATGCGTCCTGGGGACACAGGTGGAGCTGGTCACTGAGAATCATCGGCTTGCTCTTGCGCTGTGGGTCCTCGGCGTGATCTTATGGATCATCCTGACGTATTCGTTTTTTGCGGCGGTGGTTTCAGCCGACTCGAAACCCGCGCTGGGGTCCGGGATCAACGGAGGCTGGCTCGTCAGTGTGGTTGCCACGCAATCCGTCTCGGTCCTTGCCGCGGTCCTCACCGCCGGCTATCCGTCACATGCCGAAGGTCTCCTGTTCCTGTCCGTCTGCTTCAGCCTGGCCGGCGGCATGCTGTACATCATTATCATTACGCTCCTGTTTTACCGCCTGGTATTCTTCCCTCTTGCGCCCGGGGAGCTTTCCCCCCTTACCTGGATCTCCATGGGCGCCGCCGCCATCACGACCCTGAGCGGCGCCAGACTCCTTGCAAGCGCTCACGAATGGGCCTTCCTCGCGGGAATGGAGCCGTTTCTCAAAGGGTACACGCTCTTCTTCTGGTCGAGTGCAACGTGGTGGATCCCGCTGCTCGTAGTTCTCGGGCTCTGGCGGCATCCGGTGAGGGGTTTTCCGCTTCGCTATGAGCCACAGTACTGGGGCATGGTGTTCCCGCTGGGAATGTACACGGCCTGCACGTTCGTGCTTGCCCGCGCCACAGGGCTGAGCTTCCTCGAATGGATACCGAGGATCTTTCTCTGGATTGCCGTGGCTGCCTGGCTTGCGGTCCTTGCGGGGATGCTTGTCGCCATTGGCCGCAGCCTCAGCTCCCTGCGTTCTTTGCGCGCCCAAGGAGACAGAAGATGAGCCATTTCCCTGATCGACTTCTTTTCTTCACGAAGATTGCGGGGCGCTTTGCCGGCGGCCACGGCGTGGTCAGCACGGAGGACCGCGCCTGGGAGGAGGGCTACCGCACCCGATGGCAGCACGACAAGGTGGTGCGCTCCACCCACGGCGTGAACTGCACGGGCTCGTGCAGCTGGAAGATCTACGTCAAGGGCGGGATCGTCACCTGGGAAACGCAGCAGACCGACTACCCGCGGATGCGGCCCGACATGCCGAACCACGAGCCCCGGGGCTGCGCGCGCGGGGCAAGCTATTCGTGGTACCTGTACAGCGGCAACCGGCTGAAGTACCCGCTTGTGCGCGGCCGTCTCCTGAAGATGTACCGCGAGGCGCGCTCTACTAAGTCCGCGGTGGACGCATGGGCGTCCATCGTGGAGGACCCCGAGAAGCGCAAAGCCTACACCTCGGTGCGCGGCCTGGGCGGTTTTGTCCGGGCAACCTGGGACGAGGCGGCCGAAATGGTTGCGGCAGCCAACGTCTACACCACACATAAATACGGCCCTGACAGAATCTGCGGCTTTTCTCCCATCCCCGCGATGTCCATGGTTTCCCACGCGTCAGGAAGCCGCTACCTCCAGCTGATTGGCGGAGTCAGCTTGAGCTTTTACGACTGGTACTGCGACCTTCCCCCCAGCTCGCCGCAGACCTGGGGAGAGCAGACCGACGTGCCGGAGAGCGCGGACTGGTACAACGCGATGTTCCTCATCCTTTGGGGCTCCAACGTCCCGCAGACCCGCACCCCTGACGCTCATTTCTACACGGAGGCGCGCTACAAGGGGACGCAGAGCGTCGTGATCTGCCCGGACTACAGCGAGGCTTCCAAGTTTGCCGACCTCTGGCTCCATCCCCGCTCGGGCACTGATTCCGCGGTGGCCATGGCTCTGGGCCACGTGATATTGAAAGAGTTCCACGTCCAGCGCAGGAGCGAGTACTTCAGCGATTACTGCCGGAAGTTCAGTGATTTCCCCTTTCTGGTCCGGCTGGTAAAGCAGGGGGATTATCTTGTTCCCGAGCGCTTCCTGAGGGCAAGCGATTTCCCGGATTCCCTCGGGGAGAAGAATAATCCGGAGTGGAAACCGTGCGCTTTCGATGAGGCCACGGGCGCAGTGGCGGTCCCGCAAGGGTCCATCGGGTTCCGTTGGGGCGAGGAGGGGAAGTGGAACCTGGAGGAGCGCGCGCGCCTCAGGCTGTCCGTCCTGGATGCTCCTGCCGTGCCTCGGCCTGAGACAGTCGATGTCGGCTTCCCATACTTCGGGACATACAAGCACGACTACTACGCGGGGACCGAACACCCCGATGTCCTTGTGCGCAAAGTTCCTGCCGTCAGGGTTTCCACCCGGGAAGGCGAAGCCCTGGTCACCACGGTCTATGACCTGATGGTTGCAAACTACGGGGTGGATCGTGGCCTGGGCGGCAGCAACGTCGCGAAATCATTCGATGATGATGTTCCCTACACCCCGGCCTGGCAGGAGCGCATAACGGGCGTTCGTCGGGACCTCGTCATTGCCACGGCCCGGCAGTTCGCGGAAACCGCGGAGAAAACGCGCGGCAAGTCCATGGTGATCCTCGGGGCGGGGATCAACCACTGGTACAACATGGACATGACCTACCGCGGGATCATCAACATGCTGGTTTTCTGCGGCTGCGTGGGCCAGTCGGGCGGAGGCTGGGCCCATTACGTTGGTCAGGAGAAGGTGAGGCCCCAGGTCGGGTGGGCAACCATCGCGTTCGCCACTGACTGGTACCGGCCGCCGCGGCACATGGGCGGCACGTCGTTTTTCTACGCGCATACCGACCAATGGCGCTATGAGAAGGTGAGCGCAAAAGAGCTCCTCTCCCCGACGGCGCCTCCGGGAGACTGGGAGGGAAGCCTCATCGACTTCAACGTGCGCTCCGAGCGCATGGGATGGCTTCCCTCAGCGCCGCACCTGGACAGAAATCCCATTCAGATTGCGAAGGACGCCGCCGCGGTGGGGGAGGAACCGATCCCCTTCGTCACCAAGCGTCTCAAAAGCGGTGAGATCCGTTTCGCCTCCGAGGACCCGGACAATCCCGCAAACTTCCCGCGCAACATGTTCGTCTGGCGGTCCAATATCATCGGGTCAAGCGGAAAGGGGCACGAGTATTTCCTGCGCCATTTCCTGGGGACCCAGAACAGCGTCCTCGGCCAGGATATCGGGGAGCTCGGAGAAAAAAAACCACGAGAGGTGGTGTGGCGGGACTCGCCGTCCGGCAAGCTCGACCTGCTGGTCACGCTCGACTTTCGCATGTCCACGACCTGCCTGTACTCGGATGTGGTGCTGCCCACCGCCACCTGGTATGAGAAGAACGACATAAACACTTCGGACATGCACACCTTCATTCATCCCTTCGCAGCCGCGGTGGACCCTGGATGGGAGAGCAGGCCCGACTGGGACATCTTCCGGACCATCGCCCTCAAGTTTTCCGAGGCCGCTCAGGGCGTCCTCGGCAGGGAGAAGGACCTTGTCTTCACCGCCCTCCTGCACGACAGCCCCGCCGAGCTTGGACAGGCCATCGACGTCAAGGAATGGAAGCGGGGAGAATGTGAGATCATCCCCGGAAAAACAACCCAGACAATGACTGTGGTGGAGCGGGACTACCCGAACGTGGGCGCCATGTACACGTCCCTGGGGCCGCTCGTGTCCACCATCGGCGCCGGCGGCAAGGGAATCAGCTGGAGCGCGCAGACGGAGGTGGAATACCTCGGCAAGCTGAACGGCGAAAGCCACGAGCCGGGGCCGTCAGAGGGACGGCCGCGCCTGTGGACTGACATCGACGCCGCTGAGGCGATCATGACGCTGGCCCCCGAGACGAACGGCGCGGTTGCCGTGAAAGCCTGGAACGCGCTTTCCAAACGCACGGGCCACCAACACGCGCAACTTGCCGCGCGGCATGAGGCGGAAAAGGTGCGCTATCGCGACATCGTGGCGCAACCGCGGCGCACCATCACCTCTCCCATCTGGAGCGGCCTGGATGACGAGGAGATCACCTACAGCGCCTGCTACATCAACGTCCACGAGCTCATCCCCTGGCGCACCCTGACCGGCCGCCAGGAGCTGTATCAGGACCACCTGTGGATGCGCGCATTTGGCGAGGCGCTGTGCGTCTACAAGCCGCCGGTGGACACGAAGGCTGTGATGCCCGTTGAGCGGCGGCTGGACGACGGCAGACCGTACGTCGTTCTGAACTTCCTCACACCGCACCAGAAATGGGGAATCCACTCCACGTATTCGGACAACCTCATCATGCTCACCCTTTCGCGCGGCGGTCCGATAGTCTGGATCAGTGAGATCGATGCCCAGAAAGCCGGCCTCGAGGACAACGACTGGATAGAAGTCTTCAACGTGAACGGTGCGCTGGTTGCCCGCGCCGTGGTGAGCCAGCGCATCAAGGAAGGGACTGCCTTTATGTACCACGCCCAGGAAAAACTGGTGAACATACCCGGGAGCGAGATCACGGGAAATCGCGGCGGGATACACAACTCGGTCACGCGCATCGTCGTCAAGCCGACCCACATGATTGGCGGTTATGCGCAGATCAGCTACGGGTTGAACTACTACGGGACCGTGGGCTCCAACAGGGATGAGTTCGTCATCGTGCGCAAGCTCAACAAAGTGGACTGGATGGAAGGAGCGCGCGCATGAAGGTACGAGCCCAGGTAGCCATGGTCATGAACCTCGACAAGTGCATTGGATGCCACACGTGCTCGGTCACCTGCAAGAACGTATGGACCTCGCGGGAAGGCATGGAGTACGCGTGGTTCAAGAATGTTGAGACCAAGCCGGGAATCGGCTATCCCAAGGACTGGGAGAACCAGAGGCACTGGCTGGGGGGATGGGAGCGCCAGCCGGACGGGTCCATCAAGCCGAAGCAGGGGGGCAAGTGGCGCATCCTTGCCAAGATTTTCGGCAATCCCCAACTGCCTGAGATTGATGACTACTACGAGCCCTGGACCTACGATTATGAGCACCTCCAGACCGCGGAGGAATCCCGCACCACGCCCATTGCCCGGCCCGTGAGCGCCATCACCGGCGAGCGCATGGACAAGGTGAAGTGGGGCCCGAACTGGGAAGAGATCCTGGGAGGAGAGTTCTCCAAGCGCAGCAAGGACTACAACTTCGAGGAAGTGCAGAAGGAGATCTACGGCCAGTTCGAAAACACGTTCATGATGTACCTGCCGCGCCTGTGCGAGCATTGCCTCAACCCATCCTGCGTGGCCTCGTGTCCCAGCGGCGCAATCTACAAGCGGGAGGAGGACGGGATTGTCCTCATAGACCAGGACAAGTGCCGGGGCTGGCGCATGTGCGTGAGCGGCTGCCCGTACAAGAAGATCTATTACAACTGGAAGACGGGAAAGTCGGAGAAGTGCACGTTCTGCTACCCCCGTATCGAGGCTGGGCTTCCGACGGTTTGCTCGGAAACCTGTGTGGGCCGCATCCGCTACCTCGGCGTGGTCCTCTATGACGCTGACAAGATCAAGGAGGCAGCAAGCGCCGCGCGGCAGGAAGACCTGTACGAAGCGCAGCTTGCCATATTTCTGAATCCCAACGACCCCGCCGTGGAGAAGCAGGCTCTTGCTGACGGCGTGCCGCCCGCCTGGATGGAAGCCGCGCGGAGATCGCCGGTGTACAAGATGGCCATGGACTGGAAAGTCGCCTTTCCTCTGCATCCCGAGTATCGGACGCTGCCCATGGTGTGGTACGTGCCGCCGCTTTCCCCCATCCAGGCTGCTTTCCAGGACGGCCTGGTGGGTCGGGCGGACCTCATCCCTGACGTGGAATCCTTGCGCATCCCCATGCGATACCTCGCCAACCTCCTGACCGGTGGGAAAGTGGAGCCTGTGGTCCTTGCGCTCAAGCGCCTGCTTGCCATGCGCAGATACATGAAGAGGAAGAACATCGAAGGGGTGATCGACACGGCTGTGCTGGACGCGGTGGGAATGACCAGGCCGATGGTGGAGGAGATGTATCGGATCATGGCGATAGCGAACTACGAGGAGCGCTTCGTCATTCCCACCACGCATCGGGAGACCGCGGAGGACGCTTATGAGCTTCGCGGCGGGTGCGGCTTTACCTTTGGAAACGGCTGTGCGGCAGGCGGGCTCACCGGGGGCGCCCCGGGCAAGGAGGGCCGGCGCATCCGTACGCCGCTTTTCAACCTGCCGCAGGCGGGATCCCAGGCAGGTCCCCAAGCGGGATCCCAGAAGGACCCGACATGAACACGTTTCGCGTCCTCTCCGCGCTCCTCACGTACCCCACCCCAGACCTTGTCTCTGCGCTTCCCGAGATGAAGGAAATCCTCAGCCAGGAAGGTTTCCTGGAACAGGCGGACCTGGATGGCCTGGGTGGGCTTTTCGCCGATCTTTCTTCCCTGGACATCTACGACCTCCAGGCCCGGTACGTCGAGCTCTTCGACCAGTACCGCTCCCTGTCTCTGCACCTTTTCGAGCACGTGCACGGGGAGTCCCGTGACAGGGGCCAGGCCATGGTGAGCCTGTTGGAGCGCTACCGCGAGATCGGGCTGGAGCTTTCCGCCGTCGAGCTTCCTGATTTTCTCCCCGTCTACCTGGAGTATCTGTCCCAGCTTCCGCTGGCGGATGCCCGGGCGGAGTTGGCGGAGCCCGTGGCAGTCATCACCACCCTTGCGCGCCGACTGCAAAAGCGGTGCAGCCCCTACGCGGCCGTGCTCTCCGCGCTGGAGCACCTGGCCCAGGCCGAGCCGAAGCAGGCGGACCTGGAAGAGCTGGCAGTTGAAGAAGCTGAGGACGCGGCAAGCCGCCAGGCACTGGATGCGGAGTGGCAGGAAGAGCCGGTGGATTTCTCCCGTCGGGAAGCGTCATTCACCGGCCGGCAGCGCGCCCGCGCCCAGGGCGCGGCAATGCGAAAGGAGCAGTGATGCCGTACCTTCTGACCCTGCTCGTCTTCGGGTACTACCCCTATGTCGCGCTTACCGTTTTCATTGCCGGGAGCATCATCCGCTTCAATCGCGGGCAGTTCGGATGGCGAAGCGGGTCGAGCGAGCTTCTGCGCAAACGCGAGCTCGTCCTGGGGAGCACACTCTTTCATTATGGGATCCTGGTCGTGCTTGCGGGCCATCTGGTGGGGTTTGCAACGCCGGACATTGTGCTTCAAGTGCTGGGGGTCTCCGTCCTGGCCCATCAGCTTCTGGCTGTGGTAGCCGGTGGGCTGTCCGGGTCCCTTGCCTGGATTGGCCTTACCATGCTGGTGCACCGCAGGCTCTTCGATTCCCGGATCCGAAAGACCTCCAGCCCCATGGACATCTTCGCTCTCCTCCTGGTGTGGGTGCAGCTCACCTTCGGCCTGGTCACGATTCCCCTCACCCTGCATCACCTGGATGGCCGGCTTTTCGGCCAGCTCGTGGCATACGTCCAGTCGATCATCTACTTCAAGCCTGACGCGATCTCCCTGCTCCGTGACGTTCCCTGGGTCTACCAGGTTCACCTCTTCCTGGGTTTCACGTTTTTCCTGGTGTGGCCTCTCAGCCGGCTTGTTCACATCTGGAGCGCGCCCATCTGGTACCTGGGGCGCGCGTACCAGGTGGTGCGAAGGCGCGCGCCAGCAAAGGTCCGTCGGGGGATGCCCTCGTGATCACAGTAAATGGAAAAGCGATTTCCGATGATCAGGTTTCCCGGGAGGCGCAGTACCATCCCGCGTCGAGCCGGGAGGCGGCCATGCGCGAGGCCGCCGTTGCTCTTGTCGTCCGCGAGCTCCTGCTCCAGGAAGCGGCAGCCCTCGGCGTGAGCCCTGCCGTCTCGGAAGACGCCGCCGCAGCGGAAGAGCGCACCATCACGGCGCTGCTGGACCGCGGAGTCAGGCTTCCGGCCGCGGATGAGGAAGCCTGCCGGCGCTACTACGACGCAAACCGCCAACGCTTCCGGTCCCCTGATCTGTTCGAGGCTTCCCATATCCTCTTCGCGGCCCGTCCCGATCAACCCGAGGAGCGCGAGCGGGCACGCGCTGCTGCTGCCGCCACGCTTGATGAGCTGCGCCGTGACCCTTCGTTCTTCGAGCGTCTGGCCAAGGAGCGCTCGGATGACCCTGAGTCCCGGGATCAAGGCGGCCATCTGGGCCAGATAACGCGGGGCCAGACCACGCCGGAGCTCGAAACGTGCCTCAGCAGGCTGTCCCCCGGTGAGCTCAGCCTCGAGCCTGTGGGCACGCGCTACGGGTACCACGTGGTCAGGCTGGACCGTGCCATCCGGGGCAGGCAGCTTCCTTATGAAATGGCCCGAGAGCGCGTTACTGAGTACCTTGGCGCCAGCGCCTGGACCCGGGCCGTCCACCAGTACATCCAGCTCCTGGTTGGCAAGGCGTCGATCGAAGGAATCGAGCTTGCGGGGGCCATGACCCCGCTGGTTCAGTAAGAAGGGAATTCATTTTCCCGTTTTTTCCCGCCCTGAGAATGATGATTCTCATCTTTTGAACTGGCACAAGAAAGGCTGCGTTTCTTACCGTTTCGACGCTTGTTCTTGAGGCGTTTTTCCTTCATTTGCGATCATTTCCTGGCACGCATCGTGCATACTGGCGGTGATGCCTCCACTCGTCTTCATGAACGGAATTACCAAGTTTTTCGGACCCGTGAAGGTTCTCGACCAGGTGGATTTCCATGTTTTCCCGGGTGAAGTGCACATCCTCGCCGGGGAGAACGGAGCGGGCAAGAGCACGCTCATGAAGATCCTTGCCGGCGCCTACACGGACTACCACGGTCGCATCATCATGGACGGACAGGAGATTCGTCCTTCCAGCCCGTTGGACGCAAACAGGCATGGAATTGCGGCAATCCACCAGGAGTTGTCCCTCATCCCGTCCATGACCGTCGTCGACAACCTGTTCCTTGGCCACCCCGTGACAACGCAGGGCTTTATCCATGAAAGGGCCCACAAGCGCGACGCGCAGCGGGTGCTTGCCAACGCCGGACTTTCCGTCAGCGTGAGCTCCCTCGTCGAGGACCTCCCCATTTCCGTGCAGCAGCTCATCGAGATCACCAAGGCAATCCGGCTGAATGCGCGCGTCCTCATCATGGACGAGCCCTCCAGCGCGCTGAACGCCCACGACGTCGAGACCCTTTTCGCCCTGGTGCGGCAGCTGAAGAGCGAGAACCGTGGGATCGTCTATATCACGCACCGCTTGGAGGAGATCCACAAGCTGGCGGACCGGATCACCGTGCTCCGTGACGGGAAGCTCATTGGCACCGCCCCCGCTGCCGAGCTTTCGGAAAAGAAGCTTATTCAATGGATGGTCGGCCGGGAGATCGAGGAGCAGTTCCCGCGCCACACTCCCCAGATGTCCTCCGAGGCGCTGGCCGTGGATGGCTTCTCCGTCCGCCCGTCCAGCCGCGCAATGCGCCCGCTGGTGGACCGGGTGTCCTTTCGAGCGGCGCGCGGGGAGATCCTCGGCATTGGCGGTCTCCAGGGCTCGGGAGCGAGCGAGCTTTTCCTCGGCCTATTCGGCGCGCTGCCCAAACGGACCGCGGGGCGAGTGACGGTGGAGGGGAAGCCCGTCCGCATCCGCTCTCCCCAGGACGCCATCGCCAACGGTATTGCCCTCCTCACCAACGACCGCAAGGCAACGGGGCTGATTGCCTCCATGTCGGTGACGGCCAACATGTGCGTTGCAAACATGAGGAGGCTCGCCCCGCACGGTTGGCGGTCTCCCCGCGTGGAGAGCCGGGTCGCCTCGGAGATGGGGCGCGCGCTCCAGCTTCGCGCCGCGTCTCTGGACATGGAAGTCGGGGAGCTTTCGGGGGGCAACCAGCAGAAGGTCGCCATTGGAAAATGGCTTTCGACGGACCCCCGGATCCTGCTCCTGGATGAGCCCACGCGGGGGATCGACGTGGGAGCAAAGCACGAAATCTACAAGCTCATGAACGAGTGGACCGCGCAGGGCATCTCCATCCTCCTGGTGACCTCGGAAATGCCCGAGCTCCTGGCCATGAGCGACAGGATCATCGTCATGCATCGGGGGATCATTACGGCTGAGCTTGCGCGGCGGGACGCGGACGCAGAGAAAGTCCTGGAAGCTGCCATGGGGAAGACAAACGGGGGCGGAAATGGTCGGTGAAATACGGGAACCTCTGCGAAGGGATCTGGTCCGGGGGACGCCAGGCCGGAAGCCGGGAATGGCCGGGGCAATGCAGGTGATCGGGCGCGCCCTGACGAGCTCCGCCGGCAGGGCATGCCTCGAGCTGCTTCTTGTCCTGCTCCTGGGCGTCATCTTCAACGCGGACGGCGCATTCTTCAAGGAAGGGACGCATCGGGATACGCTGCGCCAGGCCTCGGTCTATGGGATCCTCGCCTGCGGGATGACGCTGGTCATCATCACGGGAGGGATCGATCTCTCCGTGGGAAGCGTGCTTGCCGTTTCCTCCGTTTCCTTCGCGCTCTTCACCATGCACATGGACTGGCCGTGGTGGCTCGCCATCCTGGCGTGCCTGGGGCTCGGCTCCCTCCTGGGGTCCGCCTCCGGCGCCCTGGTATCTCATGCGAAGCTGCAGCCTTTCATTGCCACTCTTGCGCTCATGACGTTTGCCCGCGGGTTTGCCAAGTACATTACCGGCGGGCAGAAAATCTCCACGTATGTAACCCAGGGCGACAAGGTGATCATCAAGGAGCTTCCCCAGGTCTTCAAGGTGATCGACAGCCGCATCCTGGGAGGAGATCTCGCCATCGTGAGCGTGATCTTCTTCGTGTGCTTCATCATTGCCTGGGTGTTTCTTGCCCGGCACAAGTGGGGCCGGGAGCTGTACTCCATTGGGGGAAACGAGGAAGCGGCCCGTCTCTCCGGCGTCCCCGTCCGCATGGCGAAGTTCATGGCGTACACCTTCTCCGGGCTCATGTGCGCCGTTGCGGGCATCTGTCAGGCGGCGCAGGAGACGCAGGGTGACCCGGAGACCGGGGCCGGCTACGAGCTGACCGCCATCGCCATGGTCGTCATTGGAGGCACGAGCCTCGCGGGAGGCCGCGGGAGCATGGGGCTCACGCTCCTGGGCATACTCACCATAGGGTATCTGCAGAAAATCCTCAGCATCAATGCTGTCCCGGAAGCCGGCCGGCTCATGATCACCGGGATCATCATTGTGCTTGCCGTTCTCACTCAGAAGCGGAGGACCAAGTAGGGTCCCTCGGGAAAGGAGGAAGAAAAAAACACACCGGTTTCGTGCATGTTGTCAAACCAACTTCCGAAAAGGAGATGATCCACATGAGATCAACCGTGAAGTTCCTGTTGTGCGCGGCTCTCCTGTGCTCGCTGGCGGTATTCCCCGTATTTTCCGCCCCGAAGTACATCATTGGGATGAGCCAGTGCAATCTTGGCGAGCCGTGGCGCGTTCAGATGAACGCCGACATCAAGGCTGAGGCGGACAAGCATCCCGAGATCCAGGTGATCTTCAAGGATGCCCAGAACGACGTGCTGCAGCAGCGCGCCCAGGTGGAGGAGTTCGTCGACGCAAAGATCAACCTGCTCATCATCAGCCCGAAGGAGGCCCAGCCTCTGGCCGAGCCGGTGTCGAAGGCGATGGCGGCAGGCATCCCGGTCATCGTGCTGGACCGCGACATCATCGGCCAGAACTACACCGAGTTCATCGGCGCCGACAACGTGAAGATCGGCCGTGCCGTCGGGAAATGGCTCGTGAAGAACTACGGCGGCAAGCACGCCAGGGTCGTGGAGATCATGGGTCTTCAGACCTCCACCCCGGGCCAGGACAGGCATAACGGGTTCCTGGAAGCCATCAAGGGCTCCGACCTGAACGTGATCTTCCGCGCGGATGCGAAGTGGCTCGAGCCGGACGCCCGCCGGGAGATGGAGTCCGCTCTCGCGCGGTTCGACAAGATCGACATCGTGTATGGTCACAACGATCCGTCAGCCCATGGCGCGTACCTCGCGGCGCAGGCAGCCGGGCGCGAGAAGGACATGGTGTTCGTAGGAATCGACTCCCTGCCCCAGGAGGGCGTCGCCTACGTGAAGCAGGGCATCCTCACCGCCACGTTCCAGTACCCCACCGGCGGCGACGTGGCCATCAAGCAGGCGCTGAAGATCTTCGGCGGCGACAAGGTCGTCAAGAGGATCGTGCTTGGGTCCCGTATGTTCACGAAGGACAACGTGGATGCCGGAGGAGAGGCCATCGAATAGGGCGCTTCTTTCACGACTGCCCCCGGGTCGGCCCCTCGATGCGCGGAAGCGCGCTGAGCGGCAGCCGGCACGGGGGACCTTCCTTCCGGGGCCGTGCTATACTGGCAGTGGACGCCGCCTCCGCCGCGCTCTGTGGGTTGCGCGGCGTGGGCCCGCCGTGCCTAATGCGAGGCTCGCCATGGACTACCAGATCCTGATTGTCGACGACGAAAAGGAGCTCTGCGTTTCCCTCTCGGAAATTCTCACCGAGGAGGGATTTCGCACCATCTACACCAGTGATCCCCGGGAAGCACCGGCCATGGTGGCTCGAAACCACGTGGACCTCATCATCCTCGACATCCGCATGCCCGGCATCGGGGGCATCGACCTGCTGAAGATGCTTCGCCGCACGAACCCGAACATCAAGGTGATCATCCTCACCGGCCACCCCAGCATCGAGAACGCCGTGCTGTCGATGAAGTACGGAGCTGTCAACTTCTACGAGAAACCGCCCAACCTGAAGCGGCTCCTCAATGAGATCCGCGAGTTTTCCGCCGCGGCAGGGGCGGACCAGCTGCCGTCGCGCCGCGTCGTGACGAGCGACCCGCGGATGCAGAAGATCCTCCAGTCCGCGGAAAAGGCCGCCAACACCACGGCCCCCGTTCTCATTACGGGGGAAAGCGGCACGGGCAAGGAGCTCATTGCGGGCCTCGTCCACGAAGCAGGACCCCGGGCCTCCAAGCCGTTCATCAAGGTGAACTGCGCCGCCATTCCCGAGACGCTTCTGGAAAGCGAGCTCTTCGGCCATGAGAAGGGCGCGTTCACCAACGCGCTGACGCAGCGCAAAGGCAAGTTCGAGCTGGCCAACGAGGGAACGATCTTCCTGGACGAGATCGGGGACATGAGCCCGAACACCCAGGCGAAGATCCTCCGCGTCCTGCAGGAGCAGGAGTTCGAGCGCGTGGGCGGAACGCAGACCATCACGTCCGACATCCGCGTCATTGCCGCCACCAACAAGGACCTTCGCCAGCTCATCCAGCGGGACAGCTTCCGGGAGGACCTGTACTACCGCCTGTGCGTGATCACCCTGCACATCCCGCCGCTGCGCGAGCGGCCAGGAGACGTGGAGCTCTTGATCGACCATTTCCTCAGGGTCTTCTCCGCGCAGTACGCCAAGGAGATCCGCGGCCTGGATCCCCAGACCCGCGAGCTTCTGCTCGCGCATGCGTGGCCGGGGAACGTGCGGGAGCTGAAGAACTGCATTGAGCGGGCGGCCATCTTCTGCGAGGGTGAGACGGTGACGCTGGAAGACTTGCCGTCCCAGTACATGGAGCTCGAGGGGACCCGCCTCGGCCAGAAGCTGCAGACAACCTTCGAGCAGCTCAACCGCACCATGATCCTGGAAGCCCTGGAGAAGAGCAAAGGCAAGAAGTCCCAGGCCGCCGACATGCTGAACATCAACCGACGGACCCTCTACAACCGCATGAGGAAGCTGGGCCTGAGTTGAGCGTGAAACAGCGGGGACCCCTGCTCGTTTCCATGAGGGACATCCACGTGAGCTACGACAGCGTTCAGGCGCTCCGCGGGGTGGACTTCGATCTTGCCGCGGGGGAGATCCATGGCCTCCTGGGTGAGCACCGGGCCGGCAAGTCAACGCTCGTGAAGCTACTGTCCGGCGCCGTGACGAAAGAGCGGGGAACCATCTGGTTTCGGGGAGAGGAGGTGCAGTCTTTCACGCCGAAATCAGCCGTGCAGAACAGGATCGCCATCGTGTACCAGAACATGAACGTGATTCCAAGCATCAGCGCCATCGAGAACATCTTCACCGGGCAGTGCATCACCTCTCGACTGGGCTTCCTCGACAGGAAGAGCATGGAGAGCGCGGCAGTGCGGCTTTTCCAGGCCCTTCACGTGGATATCGACCCGCATGCGCACCTGGAGGACCTCACCGAGGCGGAGCAGCTCATGGTGGAGATCGCCAAGGCGCTCTCCATCGAGCCGCAGCTTCTCATCTTCGATGAGATTTCCAGCAAGCTGACCCCTCGGGAGATGGAGACGATCTACCGCTTGCTCTTCGAGTTCAAGGCACGGGGCAGGAGCGTCATCTATATCTCCCACAATATGGACGAGATATTCCAGTTTGCCGACCGCGTCACCATCCTCAAGAACGGCCTTCGCCAGGGGACAGAGGAGATCCAGGACGTCGACAAGCTGAAGCTCATCAAGATGACCTACTCGTTCGTGCTGAGCCGTGAAGAGCTGGAACAGGACAACCGGGAGCTGTTCCTCTTGAAGAAGTACAACGAGAACATCATCAGGAACCTTCCCATCGGGGTGATCATCCTGGATCTGAAAAAGCGGATTTCCATCGTCAACTTCGCGGCGGTGAAGATCCTCGCCTTGAAGGACGAGGTGCTGATGGACCAGCCCGTCGAAACGCTCCTTGAGCGCTGCGGGCTGGAACGCCGCTCCGAGGTCAAGGAAAAAATCTCCGCCCGGGAGGAACACACCTGGGAGGAGCTGCACTGCGGAGAAAAGGGGCTCATCCGGCTTCGGATATTTCCGTTCAAAGACGATGAATACAAGCACATGGGCACCATCCTCGTGATCGAGGACATCTCGCGCGACCGTTATTTCCAGGACTATCTCCTGCGCTCGGAGAAGATCGCATCCATCGCGGAGCTTGCCACCGGCGTGGCCCACGAGATCTCCAACCCTTTGAGCGTCGTCCTGAACTACGTGGACCTGCTCAAGAGGCGTCACACCTCCGACGCCGACTCGGAGAGGCTCACGAAGATCGAGCGCGAGCTGAATCGCATTGGGGAAATCATCGGGAGCCTCCTCTCTTTCTCCAAGGTCAGGAAGATTCCCATGGAGCCGCTGCCGGTGTCGCGGATCATCTCCGACGTGATGCTCCTCGTGGACCACAAGGTCCGAGAGAAAGGGATCACCCTGCGGATGCCGAAAGTGCCGGATGACCTTCTTGTCTACGGGGAGGAGAACAGCCTGAAGCAGGTGTTCGTCAACCTGCTCATCAACAGCGCCGAAGCCGTGCTGGAGCATGGCAGGGTGGAGATTGCGGTGAAACGCATCGAGCCTGACGATTGCGTGGAAGTCTCCGTCATCGATGACGGCTGCGGGATCCCGCCCGAGATCATCGACAGGATCTTTGATCCTTTTTTCAGCACGAAGGCCGGGAAGAAGAACACGGGGCTCGGCCTGTCAATCTGCCAGCACATCGTGGAGTCCCACGAGGGCGTGATCACCTGCTCATCTGAGGAGAACACGGTGATGAGCGTGCGGCTGCCGATCTACCACCGCGGCTGACGCGGGCGCGGACCTTCACTGCCTGCCCCGGTCAGCGGACGGTGACCTTGTACCCGCGCACCTCGGTGCGGCCCGTGCCCGTCATCACCTCGTTGCCCAGCTCCAGGCTCGTTATGAAGAGGTTGCTGCCGAGGATTTTTTTCGACTGAAGGAACCCGGCAAAAGCCGTGACGTCCAGCGGCCCTTTGAGGACCGGCTTTCTGGCCAGAAAGGCGACGTACGTCCATTTTTGCGGATTCTTCCCGGAAGCGTCTCCGTGGCCTTCGCGGAGGAAGACGTCATACGTGGTGCCGTTGAGCTTGAAATCGTCGGTCCACACCCCCGCGGGGGTCATGTCCTTGTTGTCGATCCAGATCATGACCTCGTGCGTGATGGCGGAAGGAGACGCAGGAAGCGAGGAGACTGTCCAGAACTCGAAGGCGAGGTTGCAGATCCCGCTCGCCTGGTAGGAGATATCATAGTCCACCGTCATGCGGCGGGAGTCGACGCGCAGGGGGAGGTCAGCCGTCCCGTGCCGCGGCTTCTGGTCCCACGGAGAGTCTCCGTAGATGACCTCGGGATAGGAGACAACCCCGTCGCTCGAAGGCCAGCGCCAGCTCCAGCCGAAGGACGGCTTGTCTCCCGCGTTGCTCGTGAAGATTGCCTGCTGGTGCGGCCCGTGCGCCGCGTCCCGGTTCCACGTGTTGTTGCTGAGGAGATACCCGCCGTCCAGGGGCAGGGTGGCGAAGTCATTGCCCAGGGTGACGTCATGCATGGCGGCGGCCGTCAACGCTCCTGAAATCAGGACTGCGCACAGGATGCCCCATCCGGCGGCATGATTTGGTTTCATTCAATCCATCATTAGGGAGGAAATGTCGATTTCGATCAAGACGTTGTCGTGGAAGTAGAAGGTCGTCGGGTTCGTGATCTCCTCCGTGTAAAGTACATTATAGGAGACGGAGTTATCCTGGGTGTCCTGCGGCTTTCCGAAGAGCTTGAGGACCTGATCCCGCGTCGTCTCACCGAAGCGGATTCCGTACCTCAGGGCGGCCTGGTTTCCATGGAGCTGAATGAGAATGAGGTTCTCCACGTCTTTGCCGGAGACGCGCAGGTACACCAGCTCACCGAAGGCGTAGCGGAGCGTGATGACGGAATTGACGATTGTGGGATCATGCTCGCCGGGGGCTTGCTTTGTCAGTACTTCCGCCGGTGTGCCCAACGCCCTGATGGCTTCTTCATGCGAATGAATGCGGGAGGGAGGGAGCGTGACGGAGAAGAAGGGATTGAAGGAGAACGCCTGGACCGAGACCGGTTCATGCGCAGCCTGCGCCTTTGCGGGAGGGTGGGCGGGAGTTGCGCAGCCGGCCGCCAGAAGAAGAACGGCGGCGCACAGGGTTGGTCGTATGTGCAAGCTGTCCATGCGCACCTAGAATATAGGCCCCGGGGAGGGGGAAATCTATTTCGGGTCGGCTTCCTCTTCCAGGTAGAACCGCATGATGGTATTCCCGATGACGATGCGGTCTCCGTAGGCGAGGCGGCTCTTCTCCGTCAGATTGCGCGAGTTGAGGAAAGTCGAGTTCGTGGAGTTCAGGTCTTCCAGGAAGTAGTCTCCCTCCGCCGGAACGGTCACGGCGCAGTGCTTGCGGCTGAGGAGAGGGTCATCGACGACGAACTCGCAGTCGCTTTGGCGCCCGAGCACGCTGCGGGGCCGGTCGATCACGAACGTCGTGCCGAAGCCCCTCTTGGAGAGGATGACGAGCACGGCCCGCTTTCCCAGGGACGCCGAATACTTGAACTTCCGCGGATCCTTCCTGATCTGTGTATTCTCACTGTCACCGTTCACAGAGCAATCATCGCGGTGGCTTTGCGTGCTGTCAAGAAGCGCTTGCCGGGTTGCCGGGTATGCGGTCTGCCGGGTGTGCCGGGTAGACGACCGGCGCCCGCGCGTGCTTCAATCCCCGTTCAAGGAACCCTATGTCGATCCTCCTTGCAGGTTTCTCAGCGCTGATGTATGGAGCAGCGGACTTCTGCGGCGGGATGGCCGTGAGAAAAGCGCCGCTTCCCGCGGTGCTCGTGTCCTCTCAAGCCGTCGGCCTCGTGGTTGCCCTGGTGGCGTCTCTTGTCTTCGGTTTCCCCCTCCAGCAGCCGCTGGACCTCGCCTGGGGCGCGCTTGCAGGGGTGTCCGGCGCTGCCGGAATTGCCGCTCTTTATTTCGCGCTTGCAACCACCGTTGTTGCGGTGGCGTCTCCGCTGGCTGCGGTCACGGGCGCTGCCATTCCGGTCCTTCTGGGAGTAGCCGCAGGCGAAAGGCCCGGTCTTGCGGCGTGGGTGGGGATCCTTCTCGGCGTGTGCGCCATCGGGCTTCTGACGGCGGGACCGTCGAAATCGTCACGGGAAGGGGCCGTACGCCGCGCCGGCCTTCTCGGGGTTCTGGCCGGGCTGGGTTTCGGCTTGTTTTTCTTTTCAATCTCCCGCACGACGCACGGCTCAGGCTTGTGGCCCCTCGTTGCAGCGCGCGTTGCTACGGTTTCCCTGGTGGGCATTTTCATGCTCGTGACGCGAAAGCCCGTGCGCCTTTCCCGGGCGTCGGTTCCCTTCGTAATGGCGTCCGGGGCCCTGGACATGGGCGCCAACATCGCGTTCCTCCTTGCGAGCAGGATCGGCATGCTCAGCATCTCCGCGGCGGTGGCTGCCCTTTATCCCGGGCCAACGGTCATTCTTGCCTGGATAATCCTTCGTGAGCGGGTGACCGCGCCGCGGGTCCTGGGGCTTGCCCTGGCGCTTGCCGGGGTGGCGCTCATTTCCGTTTAGGAGCCTACCCGGTTTTCGCTTTGATCCTCGCTCCCAGCACGATGAGGATGATCCCGATGATGCCCAGCACGCCGCCTCTGACTACCCAATGTTTATCGCCTGCCATCTGGCCGTAAGGGAGAAGGTTGGTGCCCTGAAGAGCCCAGATCACACCGACCACGAGCACCAGCAAGCCTATGATGATGAGAACCCATCTCATGAAATGCCTCCCGTAATTTGCGGCACGGTTCGAGCCGTGCGTCCCAAAGATACTGCTGAAACTAAAACTTGACTCTTTGCGAAGGTATCTTGTACCATCCAGGAACGAAACGGATCGACGCGCGCCCAAGCACCGCGGTCCATGGCGCTTTCAAGCGTATGCCGCGGACCACACTCCAGGAGTTATCTCAGTGAGCCGTCAAGTCCTCGCAATGCGGAAAATCGACAAGCGCTTTACCGGGGTTCATGCGCTGCGGCAGGTGGATTTCGACCTGAACGAGGCTGAAATTCACGCGCTGGTCGGAGAAAACGGCGCCGGCAAGTCGACGCTCATGAAAGTCCTCGTCGGGATCAACTCGAAAGACAGCGGTGAGATCATTTACCTCGGCCACCAGTTCAATCCGCGAAGCCCCAAGCACGCGCTGGAGATGGGGATCGGGATCATCCACCAGGAACTGAACATGATGGACCATCTCACGGTGGCGGAGAACATCTTCATTGGGCGTGAATCAACCCGGCTCAACGGTGTGCTTCTGGACAAGCGGGAGCAGAACAGGCGCGCGGCGGATCTGTTCAAGCGCCTGAAGATGAATATCGACCCCCGGGAGACGCTCGGACGGCTGACCGTCGGCAAGCAGCAGATGGTGGAGATTGCCAAGGCGGTGTCGCACAGCCTGCGCATCCTGATCCTGGATGAGCCCACCGCGGCCCTGACGGACTCTGAAATCGAAGAGTTGTTCACCATCATGCGGGACCTCGCAAGCAAGGGCGTCGGCATGATCCACATCTCCCATCGCCTTGATGAGATCCACCGCATTGCGGACAGGGTCACCGTCCTTCGTGACGGGGAGCTCGTGGACACGGCGAAGACCTCGGAGGTGACGAAGCAGCAGATCATCAACATGATGGTCGGCCGGGTCATCTACGAGCAGCCCAAGACCAAGAGCAACGTGCCCGTCGACTCGCCGGTCGTGCTTCGCGTGAACCGCTTGAACGCGGGAAGGCTCGTGAAGAACGTCTCTTTCGAGCTGCGCCAGGGGGAGATCCTCGGCATCGCCGGCCTGATGGGGTCCGGCAGGACGGAGACCGCCAGGGCCGTCTTCGGCGCGGATGAAATCCAGAGCGGCTCCATCGAGGTGCGCGGCCGCCGGGTTTCCATCCGCTCCCCGGAAGACGCCGTTGCCGACGGCATAGGATATCTCTCGGAGGACCGCAAGCGCTTCGGGCTGGCGGTCAACCTGAGCGTCAGGGACAACCTGGCCATGGCCACGTATGACCATTTCCAGCGCGGACTGTTCATTCACGCGCGCAAGGTCCGCAACGTCACGGAAGAGTTCGTGCGCAGGCTGAACATCAAGACTCCGTCACTGGAACAGCTTCTGAGGAACCTGTCCGGAGGCAACCAGCAGAAGGTGGTCATCGCGAAGTGGCTCATCCGCAACTGCGACATCCTGATTTTTGACGAGCCCACGCGCGGGATAGACGTGGGGGCCAAAAGTGAAATCTACACGCTGATGAACGAGCTGATCAGGGAAGGGAAGTCGATCATCATGATCTCTTCGGAGCTTCCCGAGATCCTCCGTATGAGCGACCGTATCATTGTGATGTGCGAGGGACGGCTGACCGGAGAGCTCTCCATCGAAGAAGCGAGCCAGGAAGCCATCATGCAATACGCGACAATGGGACACGAGGAAGTCCTCGCCAGGAGTTGAAGAGTATGGGAGATCTGAGCACGGAAACCAACATGATGCAGCGCTTCCGCGAGCGCGGGCTGAAGTGGGTCCTCGCACCGGGGGCACTGGTCATTCTCTACCTTTTCTTCGGATTCTTCGGGATCAATTATTTCTCCTACCCGACGCTGGTCAACATCATTGATGCCGCCTACTACATCGGATTCATCTCGATGGGCGTCACTTTCGTCATTATCAGCGGCGGCATCGACCTTTCCGTCGGGACGGTCATGATGGCGGCGGCCATTACGGGCGGCACCGCGCTCAAGCACGGTTTTCCCATGGTCCCGTCCCTCATCCTGATCATCGTCGTGGGTCTTGCGTTCGGCGCTTTCAACGGCATCATGGTGTCTCGGCTGAAGATGCCTCCGTTTATCGTGACCCTCGGCACCATGATGATCTCCATGGGCGTCGGCTCCATCATTTCCAACGTATCCAGCGCCACGTTCCCCATCCGCGGCCAGCCGGGGGGATGGTTCAAGGACATCTTCCTTTACCTGGGCGCAAGCGGCGGAGGCGCCATTCCAACGGGAGCCCTCCTTCTGGCGGCAATCGCCGTGATCTGCCACATCATGCTGTCCAACACGAAGCTGGGGAGATACACCTACGCCATTGGCAGCAACCTTGAAGCGGCGCGTCTGTCGGGCGTGGATGTCAAGAAGTGGCAGCTCCTTGTGTACGTCATTGCCGGCGGCACTGCGGGCATTGGAGGGATCTCCTACGCCGCCATCTACACCACGGTCCTTCCCGCCCAGGGACAGGGATTCGAGCTGTACGCCATTGCCGGCGCGGTCATCGGGGGCACGTCGCTTGCGGGAGGAATCGGGACCATCTGGGGAACCATCATCGGCGTTTTCATCATGTCGGTGCTGGCCACGGGCCTTCCCTCCTTGAACCTCGAGGCTCACTGGCAGACGTTCTTCACGGGCGTCATCGTCATTGGGG
Source organism: uncultured Spirochaetota bacterium (assembly GCA_963845535.1). GTDB lineage: Bacteria > Spirochaetota > Spirochaetia > SZUA-6 > Fen-1364 > Fen-1364. The sequence goes on along the minus strand of CAWJSK010000004.1, from coordinate 75,572 downwards.
CAGTGCTCCTGGATATGTACCGGACCAAGAAGGCGGCGGAAGTCCGGATCGAAACGCCCGCGGACACGTACAAGGCGTCCATGGTGGAAAAGATCGCCGCCTTGAAGCGCGAGGCTTCCCTCCGGAAGGCTGCCGGAAAAATGGAGGAGAGCGCGTCAATCGAGACCCAGATCGCTCAGGCTCGAAGGGAATTGAAAGCAACGTTCTCCAAGATGAAAGCAGAAGAGAAAGCGGAGCAGGCCCGAATTCGCGCGGAGGAGAAGGCCGCTGACCATGAGTTTGCCGAGATATTCAAACACGGAGAGTTCTCGCAGCAGAAGGAGGCGGAGCGTCACTAGAAATCGAATGCCCGCCCGTCCGGCTGCGTGCTTCTTGGGGTAGAGAACAACCCTGGACGCATGTTCGGGGCACAAAGAAAGAGGAGGTGTCTATGAGCATCTTCAGTCGAAAAGGGGTGCTGCTGGTGGCAGCAGCCGCATTGCTCCTGGCACTCGCGCTTCCGGCCTTTGCCAACGGGTCAAAGGAAGGCGGCGGAGCCATGGCGCAGGGCGGGAAGATGTACATTCCCGTCATTTCCAAGGGTTTCCAGCACCAGTTCTGGCAGACGGTGAAGAAGGGTGCGGAAGCTGCTGCGGCACAGTTGGGCGTGCAGATCACCTTCGAAGGACCCCCGACGGAAGCGGATATCCAGCCCCAGGTGCAGATGCTGGTCAACGACATGGCGAAGAACCCCGCGGCCATCTGTCTGGCGGCCCTTGATACGAACTCGGTCATGGATCAGCTGAACCAGGCCATCCAGAGGCATATCCCGATCATCGGGTTTGACTCAGGAGTTCCCAACGCGCCCAAGGGGGCCATCTACGCCACGGCGGCCACCAATAGCTACGCGGCTGCTGGGCTTGCGGCGGACCACATGTTTGCGGCCATCAAGGACAAGATTGCGGCGGCAAGCGACGCGAACCCCGTGACGATCGTGGACTTCAACCAGGACGCCACCAGCCAGTCAGTGACGGACCGCGGGAAAGGGTTCCGTGACGAGATGATCAAGCTGATCACCGCGCAGACGAGCCACACCGCGGCGGACATTCGGGTGCAAGGCAACCCGGCCTACATAGCCTCTGACAGCCCCACCAGCGGGAAGGCGATCATTATTGACGTGCAGGTGCCTGCCTCGCCGAAGGACACGGATGCAACGAACACGGCCACGGCAATCCTCAACCGGGTCTCCACGGACCACATCCTGGGGATCTTCTGCTCCAACGAAGGGACGGCACGGGCGGTGCTGGCAGCTTCCAATGACGGAAGCGCGCTGCCCTCGCAGTATCCCGGGTTGGTGGTGGTAGGGTTTGACGCTGGCAAGGCGCAGAAAGCGGCCATCCGCAACAAGTACTTCCTGGGATCAATCACGCAGGACCCCTACAACATCGGGTTCCAGGCGGTCACGCTCGCGGTGAAGGCGGTGAAGGGCCAGCCTGTGGCGAATATCGACACTGGTGCGAAGTTCTACGACTCCACCAACATCGACAACCCCGACATCGCGCAGCTGGTGTACGACTGAGAGAACAGAGTCTTTGAAAAGAGATTCCTGGCCTGACATAAGGCAGGGCCCGCCAACACGGCGGGCCCTTTTTGTCATTGGAGCTCAGCGGGAAGGGGCGCCCCGGAGCTCCCGGCAGGATTCTCGTATGATGAGGGTGGTCTTCAGGACAAGATCATCCAGGCGCTTCGCGCGCCTCTCCCTGTCGAGGATCTGGCTCAAGAGGTAGTCGAAAGCAAGTATTCCCATGGTGTAGCTCGGCTGGCTCACGCTGGTGATGGGCGGGTTGACGTACTCCGTCCAGACAGGGTCATCAAAGGTGACGAGCGACATGTCCTGAGGAATGCGAACTCCCGCCTCTTTGAGCGCGAGCATGCATCCGCTTGCCATGACTTCGTTGCTCACGAAGATCGCGCTCGGCCTGCTCTTCATCCGCAGCAGCTCGCGCGTAGCTTCGAAAGCCTTGTTTTTCATGAACCGGCCGTCCTTCACGAGTGATGGTTGGAGGGGGATTCGGTGCTCGGCAAGCGCCTCAGCGTATCCGGCGTAGCGCTCGTCGGCGGTCTCAACCCCGTCAATGCCCTTGATGATCGCAATCCTGCGATGACCGAGGCGCGCGAGGTAAGAGACGGCCTCTCTCGCGCCCGCCCGGTTGTCGACCCGGATGGACGGGGAAGCGATCCCCGACACCTTGCGATCCACGAGAACGAGCGGGGTTCCGCCGCGGGAGAGCTTTTTCAGGGAGGAATGGTTGCCGATTGTCGGGCAGATGATCAGCCCGTCCATGCTGCGCTCGATGAGCGTCGCAAGGGAGGCCTTTTCGCTGCGGGACTCCTCGTCGCTGTTGAAGAGGATGATGCCGTACCCGTCGCGCGCGGCGCGGTCCTGGATGGCGCGCACCATTGTGGTCCAGAAGGACGCCGTGATGTCGGAGACGAGCACACCAGCGGTTTTCGTCCGCTGCGTCTTCAATGCTTTGGCGATGACGTTGGGGGAGTACTGCACGGCCCGGGCGGCCGCGCGTACCTTGCGCTGCGTGGCTTTGCTGAACGAGCCGTAGTTCCCGAGGACACGTCCGGCCATGCCGTGGGATACGCCGGCCTTCAGCGCCACGTCTCTCAGGGTCGCTCGTTTCGCCATCTCGGAAGTATAACGGTCTACCAATTTCTCCTCAAGTCGCCTTGACAAATGGAAAGGCGTGCCGTAGAGTTTACGGTGCGATTTCATAGAAAACCATGCAGAGCGGGCACGTTACCGAGGTGAGACGCCCTGGACGCATGTTCGGGGCACAAAGAAAGAGGAGGTGTCTATGAGCATCTTCAGTCGAAAAGGGGTGCTGCTGGTGGCAGCAGCCGCATTGCTCCTGGCACTCGCGCTTCCGGCCTTTGCCAACGGGTCAAAGGAAGGCGGCGGAGCCATGGCGCAGGGCGGGAAGATGTACATTCCCGTCATTTCCAAGGGTTTCCAGCACCAGTTCTGGCAGACGGTGAAGAAGGGTGCGGAAGCTGCTGCGGCGCAGTTGGGCGTGCAGATCACCTTCGAAGGACCCCCGACGGAAGCGGATATCCAGCCCCAGGTGCAGATGCTGGTCAACGACATGGCGAAGAACCCCGCGGCCATCTGTCTGGCGGCCCTTGATACGAACTCGGTCATGGATCAGCTGAACCAGGCCATCCAGAGGCATATCCCGATCATCGGGTTTGACTCAGGAGTTCCCAACGCGCCCAAGGGGGCCATCTACGCCACGGCGGCCACCAATAGCTACGCGGCTGCTGGGCTTGCGGCGGACCACATGTTTGCGGCCATCAAGGACAAGATTGCGGCGGCAAGCGACGCGAACCCCGTGACGATCGTGGACTTCAACCAGGACGCCACCAGCCAGTCAGTGACGGACCGCGGGAAAGGGTTCCGTGACGAGATGATCAAGCTGATCACCGCGCAGACGAGCCACACCGCGGCGGACATTCGGGTGCAAGGCAACCCGGCCTACATAGCCTCTGACAGCCCCACCAGCGGGAAGGCGATCATTATTGACGTGCAGGTGCCTGCCTCGCCGAAGGACACGGATGCAACGAACACGGCCACGGCAATCCTCAACCGGGTCTCCACGGACCACATCCTGGGGATCTTCTGCTCCAACGAAGGGACGGCACGGGCGGTGCTGGCAGCTTCCAATGACGGAAGCGCGCTGCCCTCGCAGTATCCCGGGTTGGTGGTGGTAGGGTTTGACGCTGGCAAGGCGCAGAAAGCGGCCATCCGCAACAAGTACTTCCTGGGATCAATCACGCAGGACCCCTACAACATCGGGTTCCAGGCGGTCACGCTCGCGGTGAAGGCGGTGAAGGGCCAGCCTGTGGCGAATATCGACACTGGTGCGAAGTTCTACGACTCCACCAACATCGACAACCCCGACATCGCGCAGCTGGTGTACGACTGAGAGAACAGAGTCTCTGAAAAGAGATTCCTGGCCTGACATAAGGCAGGGCCCGCCAACACGACGGGCCCTTTTTGTCGTATCATTACACCGTGAGAACAGGCGTTGTCGTCTTGGTTCTTCTTGCGCTCATGGCGGTGGGGCTCGACGCAGCTCCATCCGACGTCCCGTCAATTCCCACCCCGGCTCATGACCCTGCAATCATCAAGCAGGGGGACTGGTACTACGTGTTTACCACTGGACCGGGAATCACGATCCAGAGATCGCGCGACCTTGTGTCGTGGGACGTCGTCGGCTCAGTGTTTCGCACGCCTCCTGACTGGACGTACAAGGACGTGCCGAGGTTCGACGGCACCGCCTGGGCGCCCGATATCTCGTTCGTCAAAGGACGCTACCTTCTTTACTACGCGGTGTCCTCGTTCGGGAGCAACCAGTCCTGCATTGGGCTTGCCACCAACGCGACCCTTGATCCCAAGAGCCCGGACTACCGTTGGGAGGACCATGGGAAGGTGATCGGATCCCTGCCGTGGAAGGATGACTGGAATGCGATTGACCCCAACCTTGCGTGGGATGATGAAGGCCGCTACTACCTCGTGTTCGGCTCTTTCTGGGACGGCATCAAAATGGCCGCCATCGACGCTGACACGGGAAAGCTCGTGAAGGACCCGCCGGACCTCATTTCCCTGGCGCGCCGCCCCGAGGTGGCCGCGGATCCCATCGAGGCGCCGTTCATCTTCCGCCACGCTGGGATGTACTACCTCTTTGTTTCGTTCGACTTCTGTTGTCGGGGGATCAACAGCAATTACAAGATCGCCGTTGGCCGATCAGCCACGCTTACCGGACCGTACATGGACAAGGAAGGCAAGTCGATGCTGGACGGAGGCGGCACGATTGTCCTGCAAAGCTATGACGACGTGCACGGCCCCGGCCACAACGCGGCGCTGAACGATGGTTCGCGCGACTGGCTGGTCCATCATATGTACGATGGCACGCGGGGCGGGATGGCGGTCCTGCAGGTGAGGCCCATCGTGTGGACCGAGGACGGGTGGCCGACAGCAGGACCGCCGCTCCCGTAAGACCCCCGGGCGCGCCACCATCGACTTTCACGACGTTGAAGGGCGCGCTTTATTGCGCAGTGATCTCCGTTCTTGGGATACAATTTGGTAGCATTCATCGGAACGCTTCTACAACTTTGTACAGGGTTCACAGCATTCACTCCATAACCATGGATGGCTTACTCCTTGCATAACAAGGAGTAATTGGCGTGATGAGCCTCTGAAGCCGATTTGGCATATATCTTGCAGCCTTGAAAAGGAAGGAGTGCTTGTCACATGAAGAGGATTGAAGCGATCATTCGACCTTCCAAGGTGAATGATGTCTATAAAGCTCTCGAGCTGGTTGGGCACCCGGGCCTCATGATCTCCGAGATAGAAGGCCACGGAATCGAGAAGGGAGTCGAGCAGCAGGTCCGTGGCAGGACCTACAAGGTGGATCTGATCACAAAAGCCCGAATCGAGCTCGTGGTTGCCGACGACGAGATCGACAAGATCGTGGCCGCCATTCAGAAGGCGGCCCTGACTGGCCACATCGGAGACGGAAAGATCTTCGTCCACCCGGTGGATGACGCGGTACGAGTGCGCACTGCCGAACGAGGCGAGGCCGCCATCCGATAGCTCACTCTCTGCGAGCGGATAAATTTGGCGTTCCCGGGGTGAAAATGCTTGTTGCCGACAGCGCGAGTGTTGTATAATCCCCGCAATCAATCAAACATGCCGTGCCTTCCAGCGAGACGCACGACGCGGCTAAGGAGAAGGAGTATGAGAAACATCTTCAGGCTGTTCCTGCTCGTGACGGTGATGGCAGTCGCTTCCACCGCGTTCGCGCAGGGCGCGCTGCCGGCCGCTGGTGACAACATCACCGTCGGCCTGCTTCTTGTAGGCCCCTACAATGACCACGGCTGGAGCCAGGCCAACTACGACGCTGTGCAGTACGTCGTGAACAAGGTGTCCGGCGTCCAGATGGTCTACCTCGACAAGGTCAACCCGGCTGACCGGCCGGGAACCACGGCCTCCCAGCTCGCCGAAAGCCTTGTTGCCAAGGGCGCAAAGCTGATCATCTTCAGCTCGGACGACATGAGTGACGAAGCCGTGAAGTTCGCCCAGGCCCATTCCGACATTTTCGTGATCATGTCATCGGGAAGCCAGGTCTGGAAGGAAGGCAAGGATTACAAGGACCTTCCCAACATGGTGAACATCATGGGGCGCATGGTGTACATGAAGATGATCGCCGGCGTGGCCGCGGCCCTTACCACGAAGACCGGACAGATCGGCTATCTGGGTCCGCTCATCAACGATGAGACGCGCCGCCTGGCTTCCTCCGTGTACCTCGGCGCGCGCTATGCGTGGACGAATTACCTGCACAGGGATCCTGCGAAGCTGAAGTTCAAGGTCACCTGGATCGGGTTCTGGTTCAATATCCCCGGCGTCACCTCTGATCCGACCCAGGTTGCGGATGACTTCTTCAACAGCGGTTATGACGTGGTCGTTTCGGGAATCGACACCACGGAAGCCACCACGGAAGCCGTCAAGCTCGCCGGCCAGGGCAAGAAGGTGTGGGCAATCCCGTATGACTACAAGGACGCCATCGCGGAAGGACCGAGCGTCGCCCTCGGCGTGCCGTATTTCAACTGGGGACCCGCGTACGTCAAGGCTGTGAAGGCCGCCATGGACGGGACTTGGACGTCGCACTTCGAGTGGAACGGCCCGGACTGGAAGAACATCAATGACCCTGACACATCTGCCGTCGGTTTCAACAAGGGAAGCGCCCTCTCCAAGGCGGCGTCGGCCGGCGTGGACAGGTTCATCAAGCAGCTCGCCGGTGGATTGAACCTCTGGAAAGGACCAATCACCCTCCAGGATGGGACAATGTACGTTCCGGCCGGCAAGGTACCCACGGATCAGCAGGTGTGGTACCTGCCCCAGCTTCTCAAAGGCATGGAAGGCCAAAGCGTTTCCAAGTAGACTGCATTCGGTCTCAGAAAAAGCCGGGGGGTCGGGACGTGCATCGTCTCGCCCCCCCTTTTGCGGGTTGGACCTTTTTTCCAAGGACGTGACAGAAGCTGTCCATGCGAGTTGAGCTGCAAAACATCCACAAGACTTTCGGGTTGGTCCACGCGAACGCGGGAATCTCCCTGGACGTCCCTTCCTCCTCCATTCAAGGGATCCTGGGGGAGAACGGAGCCGGCAAAAGCACGCTCATGAAGATCCTCTCGGGGTTCATCCGCCCTGACAGCGGGGAGATCCTCCTGGACGGGAGGCCGGTCGCCATCCACTCACCGGCAGACGCCATGAGTCGCGGCATCGGGATGCTCCACCAGGACCCCCTTGATTTCCCGCCCATGAAGATCGTGGACAATTTCATCCTGGGTCACCGGGGCCCGCTCTTTCCCGACCGCAGAGGGGCGGCACGGGAGTTTCGGGCGCTGGCGTCGCAGTTCGGTTTCGCCCTCGACCCGGACGCATACGTCGACATGCTCACCGTCGGGGAACGGCAGCAACTGGAGATTCTGCGTCTGCTCTGGCAGGGCGCCCGAGTGCTCATCCTGGATGAGCCTACCACGGGGATCAGCCAGCCGCAGAAGGAGAAGCTGTTCGCAACCCTGAAGACCCTCGCATCCCGCGGGGTTACCATCATTTTCGTGTCGCACAAGCTGGAGGACGTGGAGTACCTGTGCTCCCAGGTCGCCGTCTTCCGCCAGGGAGAGCTGGTGGGCAGCGCGTCCCCGCCCTATCAGACCCGCGGCCTGGTCCAGATGATGTTCGGCCGGGAAGTCTCTTTCTCAGGCCGCACAAGCGGCGCCGCGGGCCAGCCCATCCTCAGTCTCGAGCGCGTCTGCCTGGAAGGCGTGCGGCTGCAGATTCAGGACGTCTCGCTGGAAGCGCGCGCAGGGGAAGTCATAGGCCTCGCGGGAATGGAGGGGTCCGGCCAGTCGATTTTTCTTTCCGCATGCGCGGGGCTCATCCGCCCCGTAGCCGGCCGCATTGGGCTGGGCTCCCGGGATGTCACGGGGCAGTCCCACCACTCCTTCAAGAAACAGGGCGTGGTCTACCTCCCCGCGGCGCGTCTCGAGCGTGGCCTCGTGCCCGGGTTGACCCTCATGGAGCACTTTGTCCTTTCCGAGGGGTCCTCAGGCTTTCTCATTGACCGCCGCGCGGCGGTCAGCCTGGCTGCCGAACGAATCAAGACCTTCAACATCAAGGGGGCTCCCACGACCACCGTGGAATCGCTTTCCGGCGGCAACCAGCAAAGGATGCTCCTTGCCCTCCTGCGCACGCCGCTGTCCCTGATCCTGCTCGAGCATCCCACCCGCGGGCTGGACATCGAATCCACGATGTACGTGTGGGCCAAGCTCAAGGAGCGCTGCGCCCAGGGCACTGCCATTGTCTTCATTTCCGCTGACCTGGACGAGGTCCTCCAGTACAGCGACCGGGTGATGGTCTTTTTTTCCGGTCGCGTCTCTCCGCCCCTTCCCGCCGGTTCACTGTCGGTGGCAGAGCTCGGCGAGCTGATCGGCGGCAAAGGCTGGGAACGGTTTGCGTCGGAGACAGCGCGTGCGTAGCAAGCGGGGATCCCGGTCCGTACATGCTCTCTTTCAGGTTGCCGCCGTGGCGGTTGCGCTGGTCCTCACCACGATCGTGCTCCTGATCTCGAAGGCCCCGCCGTTTTCGGCGTATGCGAACATCGTGCTCGGCGCCGTGGGGACCTGGGATGAGATATCGAACGTGCTTGTCTCCTGGGTTCCCCTGCTCCTCGTAACCGCCGGGCTCATCCTCACGTTCACCGTGGGGTTGTGGAACATCGGGATAGAAGGCCAGATCATCCTGGGGGCCATCTTCACCACGTGGGCGCTTCGACTTCTTCAGTCAAGCGGGCTCCCCCCGGGAATCATCATCACGGCAAGCATCCTGGCAGGCATGGTGGGCGGGGCGCTCTGGGCCATGCTGGCCGGAGCGCTGAAGGCTTTCGGCGGGGTGAACGAGATCTTCGGCGGGCTCGGGCTGAACTTCGTGGCCACGGCGCTCAACCTGTGGCTGATCTTCGGCCCGTGGAAAAGGCCGGGGGTGGCCTCCATGTCGGGGACAGAGCCCTTTCCGCACGCGCTGTGGCTTCCCACCCTGACCGCCCAATCCCGACTCAGCCCGTCCGCCGTCATCATCGCCGTCATTGCGATCATCGTGGTGTACTTCCTGATCAGGGGCACCTATTTCGGGCTGCGGCTGAAAGCCGTGGGAAAGAACGCGAGCGCCGCCTACCTGCTCGGCGTCCCCACGTGGCAGTACATGATGGCGGCGTTCGCCCTCTGCGGAGTCTTCGCCGGGCTTGCCGGCGCCATCCAGGTCACCTCCGTGTACAACCGTCTGATCCCCGCCATCTCCAGCGGATACGGGTACATGGGACTGATGGTGGCCATGCTGGTGAACTACCAGGCCGCGCTTGCCGCGCCGGTGGCGCTTTTCTTTGCCGCCTTGAACGTCGGAAGCATCCAGCTTCCCATCGTGTTGAGGCTGGATTCCTCGCTTGCCGGTGTGCTGCAGGGCACGCTCGTCCTGCTCGTCATCATGGGCCAGGGCGTGCGCCAGCGCCTCACGAAGGGCGGCTCGGGATGAGCTTTGATCTTCTCCTGGTCGGTCTTGCCGGCGTGCTCACCGCGGCGGCGCCCGTGCTTTTTGGCGTCATTGGGGAGACCATCTCCGAACGGGCCGGGGTCATCAACCTCTCCATGAACGGCACCATCCTCCTGACGGCCATGGGCGGGTTTGCAATTGCGCTGGCAACCGGCAACGTGGTGCTGGGGTTCCTGGGCGGAATGATCATCGGGGGGCTGGTGGCTCTCGTGGTCGCGTTCGGGAGCATCACGCTTCGCCAGTCGCAGGTCGCCGTCGGTTTCGTACTGGCGCTCCTGTGTCGCGATCTTTCCTATTTCCTCGGCAACCCGATCATGGGGTCCACGGGGCCGCGTCTTTCCATCCTTCCAATCCCGTTCCTGCGTGACCTCCCCGTGCTTGGCCCCCTGCTTTTTCACCAGGACATCATGACCTACCTCAGCTTCGTTCTCATTGCGCTGGCATGGATCTTCATCTTTCGAACGCGGGCGGGCTTGATGCTGCGCGGAATCGGAGAGAAGCCGGCTGCCGCCTACGTTCGCGGCGCTGACGTCAACAGGCTCCGCTATGTCTACACCGTGGTCGGCGGGGCCATCGCGGGTCTTGCCGGACCCATCTATTCCCTGTCGGTAAAGGCGGGTTGGAAGGGAACTATCTCAGGCCTGGACGGCATTGGCTGGATCGTTCTTGCCATCACTATTTTCGGGGGCTGGAATCCGTTCAGAGCCGCTTTCGGCGCCTATCTGTTCTCCCTGCTTCAGTGGCTGGGACTCGTGCTTCAGCCGGCGCTTCCGGGCGTCCCCTCCCAGGTCCTTCAGGTCGCTCCTTTCCCCCTGATGATCCTCACGCTTCTGCTCGTGAACATCGGAAATGCGGAATGGGTCGAACGAACCCTGGCCAGGCTGCCGGCCCCCGCGCGGCGGGCCGTCGCGAAGATCCTTCGAGCCATGAACGCCACTCCGCCTTCGGCCATGGGAACGCCTTTCGAGAAAGAGTAGCGGAGGCTCGCGCCGAGTCGGGGGTGCGCTGGCACGGCGCCACGCCGGTGCGGGGACCTATTCCAGCACGCGGATGATGTTGAAGTTGTTCACGTCAATGAGCCCCATGTCGGAGAGGCGCAGCTCGGGAATGACCACGAGGCCCAGGAGGCTTAGCTGCATGTTGGGATTGTGCAGCCTGCATCCGCACTGACGGAAGCCCGCCAGCACGGAGGCTGCCTGCTCGGAGACGGTGGCTGCCGGCCTGTTGGACATCAGACCGGCAATCGGCAGCACGACCTTTCCTATCACGGCGCCGTCCTTGACAACGACCTGGCCCCCGTCACTGGCGGCAACCTCGTTGGCCGCGATGGCCATTTGCTCCTCATCCGTTCCCGCAACAAGGAGCTGGTGGCAGTCGTGCGCTACGGTGGTTGCCACGGCGCAGCGCGCCGTGAAGCCGAACCCCTGGACAAGGCCGACGCTCACTTTGCCGGTTGCGTGGTGGCGGTCAATGATCGCCAGCTTCGCAACATCATGCTCGGGATCAGGCTTTACCTCCTCATCCTTCACCGCGACGCTGAGCTTCAGATGCCGGGTTGGCGCCTGGTTCTCGATCACTCCTATCACGTGAGCAGTGGCCCGCGGGCCCAGGTGCCCTGCGGGCAGGCGGAAGTCCGAAGCGGTGAGCTTTCGCAGAAGGTGCACGGAATGCATTGCCCACTGCGGGTACGTTGTGGTGGGCATCTCCAGCAGAAGTTTCCCGTCCTCTGCGGCCACCTTCCCACGAGCCATGACAACATCAGGGCGGAACTGGCTGAGGTCCTTCACAAGGAGAAGGTCCGCGTACCTTCCGGGGGCAATCTGACCCATGTCCCGGCTCAGGCCGAAATGCTCCGCGGTATTGAGAGTGGCCATCTGGATTGCCTGGAGAGGGGCAAGCCCTTCGCTGATTGCATGGCGAAGCACCCGGTCCATGTGCCCCTCTGTCACGAGCGTTTCCGAATGGGAGTCATCCGTGCAGAGGATGAAATGACGAGGGTCCAGTCCCCCGCGAGTCACCGCGGGAAGCTGGGCCGCAACGTCGTGCCAGGCCGAGCCGTAGCGCAGCATCACGCGCATGCCCTGGCGGATCCGCGCAACAGCGTCTTCCTCCCGCGTGCCCTCGTGGTCATCCTGCGGCCCTCCCGCCGCGTATCCGTGGAAAGGGAGCCCCAGATCGGGGGAAGGGTAGTGCCCGCCGATCACTTTTTCCGCCTGGCGCGTGGCTGACATCTCCGCGTGGACCTTGTCATTGCCGTTGTAAACGCCGGGGAAGTTCATCATCTCACCCAGGCCGATGATGCCGGGCCACGTGAGCGCCTCCTCAACCTCGGACGGCCCGATCACCGCGCCAGGGGTCTCAAGCCCCGGGGCGGACGGCACACAGCTTGGCACCTGGACAAAGACGTGGATGGGTTGCTGGCCGGCCTCGTCCACCATGAGACGTACGCCGCGCAGCCCCAGGACGTTCGCAATTTCATGAGGGTCGATGAACATGCCCGTTGTCCCATGCGGGAGCACCGCGCGCACGAACTCAGTCACGGTGAGCATTCCGGATTCGACATGCATGTGCCCGTCCAGGAGGCCGGGCACGAGGCAACGGCCTTCTGCCTCCAGGACAACCGTGTCCGGACCGATTGCATGGCGAGCGTCATCCCCGACGTATGCAATGCGGTGTCCTGAGACAGCGACATCGGTATGCTCAATGACTTCCCCTGACTGGACGCACACCCATCTGCCGTCACTGATAACGATGTCTGCCGGCTTTCGCCCGACAGCCACGTCGACGAGCTTGCGCGAATCCTTCAGCCAGAAATTGTCCATTCCCATCACTGTCGCCCTCTTGCCCGAACAGTGTAGGGGAGATGATGGGCGCAATCAAGGAGGCCGTTTATTGTCAACGATGCTTATCTACGATGTTTATCTACAGCCAGGTGATCTGTTCAATCACGGTCAGTGACTTTATCCGACAGCCCTCCAGCATCGCGTCGACGCTGAAGTAGTCGTAGAGCCCGCCGTTGGGACGCTTCCTGTCGGGTTCGAGCACGAACTTCACCTCGTTCCCCGAAACGCTGATGCGGTTCTCATGGTACACCGGGCCGTCCGGCGGTGAATCCGGAAGGCGTCTGCGAAGTCCACGGCCCTGGCCCAGGAATTTCCGTAGGGCCGCCTTGCCTTTCAAATGCCGCAAGACCATCTGGTGGCCGTTGACTCCCGTGGCCCACGTGGCAAAAGCAACGTCATCCGCGAGGTACTTCAGGCTTGCATCAAAGCGTCCGGCGTCGTTGGAATCATAGAAGGCTTTTACAACGGACATCGGATCGGAGCACGGCGCCGCGGCCGCTGTTCCCGAGCTTTGTGCCCGCGCCGGAAGCGCTGCCAAAACCGCGAAGGAAAGACACAACGCCATGGCAGGGATCTTCTTCATGTGCAGAGAATATGACAGCGGCAGCAGGAGATCAATTGACAGCGGCAAGCCGGGGTGCTACCGTCCCTCGAAACGAGAGGCACATATGCTCAAAGGAATCTCTCCGCTGCTTTCTCCCGAGCTTCTGAAAATCATTGCTGAGATGGGTCACGGGGATGAGCTGGTCATTGCTGACGGCAACTTTCCTTCCGCCGGCATGGCCCGCAGGCTCGTCAGGGCGGACGGCCACGCTGTCCCTGCGCTTCTGGACGCCATCTTGGCGCTCTTTCCGCTGGACTCCTTTGTCGAAAGGCCTGCGGCGCTGATGTCCGTGGTGCCGGGTGACCAGACGAAGCCCGTCATCTGGGATGAGTTTCGCACAATCGTTCGCCGCCATGAGCCGGGTTTCAAGGACTTCGAGATGGTGGAGCGGTTCGCCTTCTACGCGCGCTCACGGGAGGCGTTTGCCGTCCTGGCAACAGGGGAAACCGCCCTGTATGCCAACATCATCCTGAAGAAAGGTGTCGTTCGCCTTCATGGATGAGCTTATTGCCCGGCTTCCCAAAGCCGAAATGCATCTTCACCTGGAAGGAACCATTTCGCCACGGACTCTTTGGGCCATGGCCAAGGCCAATCATGTCGCCCTTCCCGTCGGCACGTTCGAGGAGCTGCAACGGCTGTACGAGTTCAGGAACTTCGATGCGTTCATCGAATTGTGGCTCCTGATGTGCTCCTGCCTTCGAACCGAAAGCGACTATGAACGCATGGTGGACGGCTTTCTTGGCGAATGCTCCCGGCAGAACATACGGTACGCCGAGGTCCACTTCACTCCCTATAATCACGAAAAGCTCGGTATTGGCGGCGGGCGCGCGCTTTCCATCGTCAGCCGCAAGCTCGTGAGCTCGGAGTCCGGCGGCGGGCCGGTAGTCAGGATCATCACCGATATCTCCGGGGAGTCGGCGGATGCAAGCGCCCCCTACACCCTCGAGCTGCTCGAACGGGAGGCCAACCCTCTCATTGTGGCCCTGGGGCTCGGTGGACCGGAAGCCGGACTGCCCCGGAGCGGCTTTGCCCGCTGGTTCGACCGGGCGCGGAATGCGGGGTATTCGACCGTGGCGCACGCGGGAGAAACGGGCGGCGCGGAGCACGTCCGTCAGGCTGTTGTGGACCTTGCCGTGCGCCGGGTCGAGCATGGAGTGAGGGCCGTAGAGGACCCCGCAGTCCTCACCCTCCTTGCGGAGAGGCGCATCTGCTGTGACGTCGCCCTCACGAGCAACGAATGCCTGAAAGTCGTCCCTTCTGTACGCGCGCATCCCGTGCGCCGCATGATGGAGGCGGGGGTACCGGTCACCCTTTCCACGGATGATCCCCCGTTCTTTTCAACCGACCTCCTGCGTGAATGGCAGAGAGCCCGTGATGAGGTCGGGTTGAGCATGGCGGAGCTGTGGCAGCTCAACCTCAACGGCCTGCGCTTCGGCCTCGCCGACACCGCCATTCGTCGGCGCCTCTTCCTGGAGTTTCAGCAAGCCGCGTTCAAGCTGGATCCCGAGCTCGCACAAGCACACTAGCAACCCTGTAAATCCAACCCGCCTCTTCTCACGTATCTACTACCGGACCTTGGCGAAACCAGGGTCCGAGGAGGCGAATGAGCATGAGAAGAACCATCGTAGTGCTTCTTGTTTCCCTTGTAGCAGCAGGCGCAGCCTTCGCATCGGGAAGCGGAGGCGGAGGCGGAGGCGGAGGGGGAGGTGGCGGAGGTGGCGGCGGGATGGGGAGCAGGGCATCCGCGCCCAATAGCGCACAGGACTGGTATAACGCGGGATACTCCGCATCTGATGCGGGCAAGTACCAGGAAGCCGTCACTGATTTCAAGAACGCAATTTCCCTGAAGTCCGACTACGCGGAAGCCTACAACATGCTGGGGTTCTGCACGCGGAAGCTGGGGAATGTAAACGAGGCATTCCCGTACTATGAAAAGGCTTTGAAGCTGAAGCCGAACTTCCCGGAGGCCCGGGAATACTACGGCGAGGCGTACCTCCAGGAAGGTGACCTCGTAAAGGCGGTCCAGCAGTACATCATCCTCGAAAAGTCAGGAAACAAGAATGCCCGGGAGCTCCTCGAGAAGATCGAGGTGTTCGTGAATCAGAAGTCCTGACAGGGAGACGGCGTGAGTCCCGCCGGAAGCCTCCGGCGGGCATTTCTTCACGGAGTCTTCACAAGGAAGGAACGGCATATGATGCTTCGAAGAGTCCTGTCCATTGTTCTCGCCGTCAGCGTTATCAGCGGGTGCTCGATGGCGGGCGGCTACGGCGGGGGCGGAGGCGGAGGCGGAGGTGGCGGATCCATGACGGGACCAGGCTTCAACGGGTCCAACGCGGCCGGCATCGATATATCGGGATTTGCCTTCTCACCGAGCTCCGTCACGTTCTCCACGAGCGCCAACTCCGTCACCGTGACGTGGACCAATTATGACGGCGTGACACACAGCGTGACGCCGGACGCCGGAGACACACTGATTACCGGCGCTGACGTGGCTTCGGGCACGTCGTACAGCTTCACGGTTCCCAAGAGCACCGTCGCCAGCACATATCACTACCACTGCAGGTTTCACACCTACATGACCGGCTCAATCACGGTTCAATAAGCATCGCGTCGCGGCGCATCAGCCGTCAGCGCCGCCAGTGAGAGGAGGCTCCGTGTCAAGGATGCGCTCGTCGTTTCGCGCCACGATCTTCCCGCCCGGTGGAACGATGATGAAGTCCTCGTCCCAAGGCCCGTTGAAGAGCTTCCGCAGAAGCGAAAGGTTCCCTTCCCGCGTCTCCAGCTTCCATCCCCGATCGGCAGCGTCCTTACGCGCCGCCTCGATGAACGGCTCCTCATCGCACACGCCCATGCGCAGGTAGAGGAACTTGTCGTAGTTCTTCATCCAGTCCCCGAGCATGTCCTTCAGAAAGTCCGCGTTCTCTTTTCCGTACTTGCGCACCATCTCGTCGTAGGACTCCGTCAATCCAAGCTTGCCCATGACGCCTTGCTGGCCGTACGCCGGCCTGTCATAGCCCTTGAGCGCCTGCGGGTCATTCGGGGAAGCGTTCGTGTTGCGTTCCGACCATCCCGTTGTCAGGTAGTAGGTGCCGGGATGGGAGTCGAAGTATTGGCGATATGCCGTTCGTGAACCGAAGAAGAACGTGATGCAATCATGCGCCCTCGGCACCACAAGGGGGACGGTTCGGGCGGTGACGCCCACGAGGCCGTCGTTGCAGCGCGCATATCCGAGGAGGATTGCCTCGTAGCCCGCGGAGGGGTCCACGGCGTCAATGGTTGACTGCACCTTGGAGACCATGTCCCGCGTTTCCAGGTCATGCAGTCCCTTGCGGAGAAACTCCACGTCGACTTGCGCCGCGGAGGCGGCCGCAAGATGACAGGCTTCCCGATACATGATCTCACAGCCAATGAACTTGAGCTTGCGTGTCTTCATGAAACCGCGCTCCCTGAAGCTCTTCCCGGTCTACGCGATTTCCAGTTTGATCCGCTTGTTGATCCGCCCCTTGCTCTCGTAGCCGGTCACCCGGATAGTGCCCACCTCCTTGGTATTGGCAACGTGCGTGCCGCCGTCCGCCTGCAGATCAAGGCCCTGGATCTCCACAATGCGGACCTCACGGATGCCCTCCGGCAAAAGGTTGATCTTGGTGCGGATCAGGTCAGGGATCTTGAACGCCTCGTCCCGTGGCAGCACTCGCACGAGAATGGGCCGGGCAACCAGCACTTCGGCGTTGACGCGCTTCTCGATTTCCGTTACCAGCTCCTTCTGGAGAGTCTCGAACTCGAAGTCCATTCGGCCCTTGAGAGGCTCCATGTTGCCGCCGGTGACCTGCGCTTTCCAGTCCCGAAAGACAACGCCGCAGAGGATGTGGAATGCGGTATGCGTGCGCATGAGCTTGTAGCGAAGCTCCCAGTCCAGCTTTCCGCGCACCTGGCTGCCAACGGCCGGGGGCTCCGTTTCCAGGTAGTGCCAGACAACGTCTCCCTGCCGGGCGGTTCGCGTCACCACCGACTCACCGAGCCAACCCCGGTCAAAGGGCTGGCCTCCGCCGCCGGGGAAAAACGCCGTACGGTCCAGCGCCACCGCCTTTTCCGCCGCGTTGATTTCCACAACGCGCGCGTCGAACTCCTTCAGGTACGAGTCTTTGTGGCAGAGAAGCTCCGTCATTCCTTTCCTCCGTAATGCTTCATGAACTGCACGCGCTCGTAGGCCGCAGGGTCTTCACTCTCCGCCTGGCTCAGCTTGCCGCGGAAGTCCGACAACGCCTTGAACCCGTGGCGCTGCATCCAGTCGGTGAGACCGGCAAGGATCACGCCGGCATGCCCCGCGCCGTTGGCGCTCAGAGAGGAGACCGCCTGGACGGCTTTTGCCCCTGCCAGGAGCATCTTGATCAGGCCCGTGCTGTCATGAACCCCCGTGGATGCGGCCAGGTCGCAGCTGACGCGCCGTGCCATCAGGGCCACCCATCGCAAAGGCAGGCTGATTTCCGCGGGGACGCTCAGCCCGGGGCCCGAGGTGACGGCGAGCTTCTCCACGTCGAAATCTATCGAATAAAAACGATTGAAGAGCACGATGGCGGCAACGCCCGTGCCTGAGAGCTTCTGGATCATTTGCGCAAGCGTGGAGAAGTACGGGCTGATCTTGAGCGCCACGGGAATGCGGACCTGCTTCAGGATCTTGTCTATGACTGCCAGGTAGTCTTTCTCCCGTTCTTCGCTCGAGCGCTTCAGGTCCGAGGGCAGGAAGAACATGTTGAGCTCGATGCCGTCCGCCCCCGCGGCTTCCAACTCGCGAGCAAACGTCACCCACTCATGCGAATAGGTGCAGTTGATGCTCGCAATCACGGGAATCCGCACGGCCTTTTTTGCCCCGCGGACAAGGTCCGCGTATGACGCAATGCGGTCTCCCCGCACCTCGTAGTCGTAATACTCGTAGGATTCCAGGCTCATGCCCTTGGCTTTTGCCTCCGCAAGGGCCCCTTCGTATTCGGCCGCGATCTCTTCCTCAAAGATCGACTTCAGCACTACCGCGCCGACGCCGCCCTTTTCCGCCCTTTTCACCCCGTCCACGGTTGCCGTGAGGGCGGAGCTTCCCGCAATGAGCGGATTGGCGAGCGCAAGTCCCATGTAGCGTGTTCCCAGGTCGAGCATCCGTTCCCCCTGATCCCCTTGGAAATATCGTTCTTGCCCAATCAGGCTTGAATCCGCCCTCGGACCTTCCGTCACTTTTCCTCGAAGACGCCCCGCTCCTTGTTCTTGCGCACATGGTCCCAGCGGAAAAGCCGGCTATTCATCACGATGTAGACGCCCGCGGGGGCAAGCTGGACCGCCGTGAGCGCGCACCCGAGGTTGAAGACCGCATCCGAGTTGTTGACCATGTACGGGACCATGGCGCCGGTCATGACGATGGTTTTGTTCAGCCCCGCTTTCCCCAGGACCTCTGCGGTCTCCGCCATCGTGTCGGTGCCGTGCGTTATGACGATCCATTCCTCCTCCGCCTTGCGGCAGGACTCCAGGATGGAAAGCCTGTTGGCGGTTTGCATGTCGAGGCTGTCAATGAGCTGGTTCAGCTCCAGCTCGATGGGGACCGTGCATCGGACGAACTTCAGGATTTCCGGCAGGTGGGTGTCCTTGAACGTGAGGTTCCCGCGAATCTCGTCATATTGCTTGTCGAACGTTCCTCCGGTGATGATGATCCTGATCTTCACGAACCCCATGGTGATAGAAGCAAGCGCTTTTTTCAAGCGCAGGTCAGGGTTGTCCCGAGGACCAACTTCTTGAGTCCCCACTTGCCCGATTGCCAAAGGGGATCGCCTCCACTAATCTATGGTCGATAGTGATGAAAAAGACTCCTGTACTAAATTTCCATCGCGCCTCCAAAGTTGGCGATTGGTGGAAAGACCAAATAATCTGCGGGGATTCTCTCCAGATCTTGCGCGCAATGCCGAATGAATCAGTTCATTTGGCCATCACTTCGCCGCCATATAATGTTGGTCTGGAGTACGATTCGCACAACGATAAGATGCCATATGCCGAGTACTTGAAATGGCTGACTGGTTTCTGGAAAGAGCTGTATCGAGTGCTCGTCAACGGCGGGAGATTCGCTCTCAATGTAGCTCCGACGAGTATCAAGGATTTCCGCCCAATTCACTACGATATGGCACGCGACCTGATGCAACTTGGCTTCATCATGCGTACGGAGATCCTCTGGTACAAGCAGACGATGAGACGTCGGACCGCCTGGGGATCATGGAAAAGTCCTCACAACCCTCACATGGTGCCAAGCTGGGAATACGTGCTTGTCTTCTGTAAGGGGTCGTGGGCTCTTGAAGGAAAAAAAGAAGACGCCGACATCACCTCCGAAGAGTTCATCAAATACTCGGACGCGTTTTGGGCAATACAACCTGAGACCCGCGGCCGACAACCTTTTTTGAACAGTCTCTATCCGCCTCGAAGGGGGAGGAAAACTCCAGAGCAGAAGTCCGAAGGGCATCCTGCCCCGTTTCCAGAGGAGTTGATCAAGCGGCTCATCAAATTCTACAGCTACCGCGGGAACGTAGTGATCGACCTATTTGGCGGAACAGGCACTGTTGCTGCAATAGCCAGGCGGCATGATCGTCATTTCGTTCATATGGATATTTCGAGGAAATACTCAACGATTGCCGCTGAACGAGTGGCTGCTGAAACTCGCCCCCTTTTTCGTAGTTTGCCTGCAAGTGGTTCTGAAGGCCACCCCGAAGCAATTCCTGTGGAAGGATCTCCGCTCCGATTGGTGTTGAAAGAAGACTCGATATAGCCCGACAGAAAGATTCAGAATTCGAGCGAAATGCAGGAAAGGCCGCGCTGCCTAGAAAGTCGTAAACACGGGACCGTCCAGGCACACGAGCCTCCCCTCGTGCTCGCATGCGCCGCACAGGCCGATGCCGCAGCGCATGTATGCCTCGAAGGAAAGCTCCGCCGGAACGCCGGCGCCCCGGCAGGCCTCCGCCAGAGTCTCGAGCATTCGATTCCGGGCCGCACGCCTGGAGGCGGGAGAACCGGTCTTCTGCCAGGAGCGGCTTCACCACCTCGGTCACCCGTCCGGTGGCGCCCCGCGAGCCGTCCTCCGTGGCTTCGTGGACGGGTACACCCATCTCACGAAACCGCTCGACAAACAGGAGGTCTTTCGAGGTGCGCGCGCCGAGAGCCACCTCCACGCTGCCGGCCGGCGCCGTGGTCAAAAGACATCGCGCAAGGAACGCAAGAGGCGCTGCGCCGTAACCGCCCCCCACGAGGAGCGCCCGGCCTGATCCGAGTGAGAACCCCGTGCCGAAAGGGCCACGGACCCAGACGCTGTCTCCCGGGCACAACGCATGAAGCGCTTCGCTGAAGGGTCCAACCCGGGAGACAGTGAACATCAAGGGGTTGCTCCCGGAAATGCTGAAAGGCTTTTCGTCCACGCCCGGCAGCCACAGCATGACGAACTGCCCGGGCGTGCAGCCGAGGGACCCGTCCAGGATCAGAGAAACGGTCTTCGGGTTTTCCTGGACTTTTTCCCTGACGCGAAACGGTGTCGGGATGTTTGCGGTCCTACTCATCCTTTCCCTCCCAGTCGGGGACAGGAGGGAGAGCAGTCACGATGGCGCTTTGCTTGCGCTGATGCGCTTTCCCGCGAAGCCCTTCGACGGTGGAGCAGCCGTGTCCGGCGAGCCACGCGGAAAGTTCATCCCGGATCAGGGAGAATGCATCCTTCCCGCGGTAGAAGACAGCCGACCCCACCCCTACTGCCGTGGCCCCGGCAAGGATCATTTCCACCGCGTCCACGCCGCAGAGCACTCCGCCCGTGCCGATGATGGGCACGCTTACCGCGGAGGCAATGTCGTAGACGCAGCGCAAGGCAATGGGCTTGAGCGCCGGGCCCGAGATCCCGCCCGTCTCGTTGGCAAGCACGGCGGAAGCGGACTCCGCGTCCACGAGCATGCCGGGCATCGTATTGATGGCGGTGATTCCGTCAGCCCCGGCCTGCACCACGGCGCGCGCGATCTCTCCGATGTCGTGCACGTTCGGGGAGAGCTTCACGAGGCATGGCAGTGACGATAGCAGCCTTTACGTCGCGCTGACCACTTCTGCCGCCGCGGCCGCGGAGGCCGCGAACATCTCCCCGTGCTCCGCCCCGAGGTTCGGGCATGACACGTTCAGCTCGATCATGTCCGGCCCGGCCTGCTGAAGGAGGACGGCCGCGGAGGCAAAGTCTGAAGCCGTGTCCGCGGAAATGCTTGCAATGAGGGCTACCCCAAGAGGTCGAAGTCTGCGCGAAGCCTCTTTCAAGAGGGCAAGCTCCTCCTCCACCCCCGGGTTGGGAAGCCCCATGGCGTTGATGAGCCCGTGTCCCCAATCAATGGCTGTGGGATTTTTGTGGCCCCGCCGGGGTCGGGGAGTGCATGTCTTGGCCGTGACGGCGCCCGCCCCGCCGCGGGCGGCGCGTTCGAGCAGGGCAGGGGACGTGCCCCAGATGCCGGAGGCAAGGACCAGCGGAGTGCGGAGGCTGATCCCCGCGATCCTGCAGGAAAGGTCAGCGGATCCCGAGCGCAGAGCGCACATCCCGGCGCACCGAATCTGGGACCCGCCCGTGGCGGACCAGCGCATCAAGGAGGCCGCTCACGGTCATGACGGAATGAAGCGCGAGGCCTTTGGCCGCAAGCTCAGCCGCCCCTCCCTGCTCCCGGTCCACGAGCACCACGGCGTCGGTCACTTTCAATCCCGCGGCCAGAAGCGGCTCGATGGCTTCCAGCTTGCTCGCGCCAGTGGTGATCAGGTCATCAAGCACCACGACGGTTTCCCCGGACGCGAAGGTCCCTTCAATTGGTTTTTTTGTTCCGTACTCTTTCACTTCCCTGCGAGGATAGATCAACGGCTTGCCGGACGCCATGGCCACCGCCTGTCCGATGGGAAGACCGCCGTAGGGGATTGCGGCAATCCGCTGGAAGCGAAGTCCGGAAAGGATTCCCGCCATGGCGCGGGCAACGTCCGCCATGAGCTTCGGGTCACTCACGAGAAGTCTCAAGTCGATGTAGATGGGGGAGGTCAGGCCGGACTTGAGCGTAAAGGAGCCCAGGCGGACTGCCCCCAGGTCATAGAGGCTAAGCGCTATGCGGTCCGATAGTTCCGCCGGCTTCCCGGCGGCCTGGCTGCGGTTTCCGGCGCCGCTGGCGCCGTGTTCGTGGGCATTACGGCATGCGTTGATCCTGTCCGTCATCTCACGCGCCGCCGCCCCCGGGTCCTTGGCTTGCCAGATTGCCCGTGATACGTTCACGAGCACTTTGCCGCCGCGCTCCAGTCCTGCCTGGAGGCTTGCCTCCAGGTCTCCGCCCTGCGCTCCAATCCCGGGAGGAGGAACCAGAGGCCGGGCACCGCTTCCCGAACCCCGGCTAATCAGATGCGCGAATGTTGCGCCCACGACAAGGCCGATGTTTCCGCTCCGGTTCCAGGAGTTGGCCATCCGCGCAACTCGCAGGTACAGCGGCTCACCATCGACATTCAACTCCTGAACGTCACCTGCCCCGGCATTCGACGTATGGCACAAGAGGAACACGCCTTTGTCCGGCCGTCTGGTGAAGCTTTCCACGCTGTCATGGCCCAGGAAGGGGCTTGCCGTAACGCAATCCGCCTCCAGCAGGTCAAAGCAGGCCTTTGCGTAAGCGTCCGCGGTGGAGGCTATGTCTCCCCGTTTGACGTCCAGGATGACGGGCAGCTCTTTGGAGTGCGCATGACGGATGGTCTCCTTCAGGATCTCCCACCCCTGGGCGCCCCGTGCTTCATAAAAAGCGGCGTTCGGTTTGACCGCGCACGCCACACGGGCAACGCAATCAATAATCTTGCGGTTGGTTGAGAGGATATCCGTGACGGGCGTCTCGAGCGGAGGGTCCAGGCCAATGCACAGGAGAGAATTGTTGCGGCGCGAGACATCATCCAGGAGAGAGAAGAAGCCTTGCGTGCCCATGCCGTTGACTCAAGGCAGGATACGGATACGGGGCTTCTTGTGCAAGTGCAGGCTGCCCGCGTACTGTAGCATGATTTTACAAAAGCGTGCGCCCCCGTACAAGACGGGCAGGTGAGAGCGCGCTCATACTCGTTCATGGTGTTGTGTCGACGCCGACAACGGAGGTTGTACTGATGCAGAAGCTCGACCCGAAAACGATGAAGGACTGGGAGATCGCGGAAGCCGCGGAAGCCGGCATGAAGCCGGTGACGCAGCTTGCGCGGGAGCTGGGGCTGGAGGACAGGGAGCTTCTTCCCTACGGCCATTACGTTGCCAAGCTGGACTACATGAGCATCCTCAACCGGCTGAAAGACAGGCCGGATGGGAAATACGTCGAGGTCACCGCAATCACGCCTACGCCGCTCGGGGAAGGGAAATCCACAACCACCATGGGGCTGGTGGAAGGCCTCGGCAAGGTGGGCAAGAAAGTGATTGGCGCCATCCGCCAGCCTTCCAGCGGCCCGACGTTCAACATCAAGGGCTCCGCTGCGGGCGGCGGTCTTGCCCAGTGCATCCCGCTCACCGACTTTTCCCTGGGGCTTACCGGCGACTTTGACGCCATCACGAACGCGCACAACCTCTCCATGGTGGCGCTCACCGCCCGGCTCCAGCATGAGTTCAACTACGGAGACGCCGGCTTGAAGAAGCGCGGCTTGGAGCGCCTGGACATAGACCCGCGCAACATTGCTCAGGGCTGGGCCATCGACTTCTGCGCGCAAGCCATGCGGGAGATCATCATTGGGCTCGGTTCCGACATGGATGGGTTCATGATGAAGAGCGGGTTCCAGATCACCGTCTCTTCCGAGATCATGGCCATTCTTGCCGTTGCCTCCTCCCTGGCTGACCTGCGTGAACGCATGGGAAAGATCGTCGTGGCGTACAGCAAATCGGGAAAGCCTGTCACGACGCATGACCTTCAGGTGGATGGCGCCATGACCGCCATCATGGCCAAGGCCATCAACCCGAACCTCCTGCAGACAATCGAAGGCCAGCCCGTTCTTGTGCACGCCGGGCCGTTTGCCAATATCGCCATTGGCCAGTCATCCATCATTGCGGATCGCGTGGGGCTGAAGCTTGCTGACTACCACGTGACGGAGAGCGGGTTTGCCGCGGACATCGGGTTCGAGAAGTTCTGGAACCTGAAATGCCGCTTCAGCGGCCTCATGCCAAACTGCTCCGTGCTCGTCTGCACCGTCCGGGCGCTGAAGATGCACGGCGGCGGACCACGGGTGGTCCCGGGGAAGGCGCTGGACAAGGCGTACACGGAAAGGAACGTGCCGCTCGTGGAGAAAGGCCTGGAGAATCTCGTGGCACACGTGGAGATCATCAAGCTCTCCGGGATCGAGCCCGTGGTCTGCATCAACCATTTCTACACCGATACCGATGATGAGATCGCCGTGATACGCAAAGCGGCTGAGAAAGCCGGAGCCCGTGTTGCGGTTTCCCGCCACTGGGAGAAGGGCGGGGAGGGGGCCGTGGAGCTTGCCAACGCGGTGGTGGATGTGTGCAAGACGCCGCCGAAGTTCAAGTTCCTTTACGAGCTTTCAACGCCTTTGTCCGAGCGGATCAGGCTGATTGCAACCAAAGTCTACGGCGCGGACGGCGTGTCGTATACACCGGTTGCACAGGAAAAGCTGAAGATGATCGAAGCCGATCAGGAGCTTTCGAAGCTCGCGACCTGCATGGTGAAAACTCACCTGAGCCTTTCCCATGACCCCACCATCAAGGGTCGGCCCCGGGGTTGGACTCTGCCCATTCGGGACATCCTCCAGTACCGCGGGGCGGGGTTCATTGTCGCCGGTGGCAGGAGACATCAAGCTCATGCCGGGAACCGCTTCGGAGCCTGCGTTCCGCAACGTCGACGTGGACGTGAAGACGGGGAAGGTGCGCGGTCTCTTTTAGGTCCGTTTCTTACAGGAAAGGTTTGAGCTCTTCCATGGGGAGGTAGCCCAGCCTCAAGAGGATCTCACCGATTTTTTCTTTGGGGTTCTTCTTCTGCTCCGCGAGCGCGGTCGAAAGCTGTTCCTTCGTGATGACTCCGTTTGTGACAAGCGTTTCTCCCAACGGCATGACTCTCCTCCCTAACCCGCAAGAGGCTCGGCTTTTGCGTCGGCACGCGCACCGTCCGCCTTCGGCCTTCCGCCGGGCTCTTCGTGCGTTGCGAGCCAGGCATCCAGTACGTCCAAAGCTTCGGCATATCTGTGCGTGTGCATGACGGAGTCGGTGAGGTCTCTCGCGCCAGAAAAAGCGCGCAGATATGTCTTGACGAACTTCTTGAGCACGTTGAAGTTGCCGTGCTCGCCCCACGTCTCCCGATGGAAGGCGAGGTGTCGGCGGAAAAGAAGCACCTTCTCCCGCGGGGAAAGGAGGGAGAGCTCGGTGGGCTCGCCGCCTGAGCCGGGCGCTTTCAGCGCTCCCGGTGTTTCCCTCCCGAATCGCCTTGAAGAGGAACAGGTTTTCGAAAATCCCGCGTCCGATCATGATCCCGTCCGCGCCCGTTTCTGCCAACTTCTCGCGGAATGCCTGCGGCGTGCGTACATCCCCGTTGCCGATGATGCGGGTTGCAACGCCCGCGGCGTCGCGCAACCTGACCGCAAGGGAGACGGTGCCCCAGTCAGCAAGCCCCTCCGACTGCTGGGAAACGGTGCGCCCATGCACGGTGAGCGCGCTGATGCCCCGGGAGAGGAGGAACCCAAGCCACTCCTCGGGAACGGGACGCGTCACGCCGATCCTGGTTTTCACGCTGACGGGCATGCCGCCCGCGCCTTCACGCGCCGCACTGATAAGCTCTCCGGCAAGACCCTGATTGTTGATCAAGGCGCCGCATGCGCCGCCCTTGATGATTTTCCTCACCGGACAACCCATGTTGATGTCCAGGCCGTCGAAACCCATCTCCCTGACCTCACGAGCGACGCGAAGGAAGTTTTCCGGCTTTGTTCCCCAGACCTGGGCAACAAGGGGCCGCTCGTTGTCCACGAATCTGAGCCTGCTGACGACCCGGGAGCGCCCCTCCGAGCACAGCCCGTCCGTGCTCGTGAACTCCGTCATGAGGAGGTCTGGCGCCCCTGCCTCCCGAACGATCTGGCGGAACACCGTGTCAGTGACGTCCTCCATGGGCGCAAGGACAGAGAATCCGCGCGGCAGCTTTCCCCAGATTCCCAGGAATATCTCCATTGCCGACAAAGATGATGGAAGAATGCCTGCTCGTCTACAGGCCTCATTCCTTGATCCCGCCGGAGGTCATTCCCATCACGATGTATTTCTGGAAAATGATCGCGATCAGGATGGGCGGCAGCGCGGCAATCACGCCGCCGGCGGCAATCATCTCATAATCCACGTAGTGCTTGCCGCTGAACTCCGCAATCGCCACCGAGATTGTTTTTGCATCCAGGGTAGAGGTGAAGATGAGCGCAAAGAAGAACTCGTCCCATGCGATCAGGAAAGAAAGGATTGCCGTGGCGATGATCCCCGGGCGGGCCAGGGGGAAGTAGATATGCCAGAGGACCTGCAGCCGGTTGCATCCCTCCAGGGAGGCCGACTCTTCATACGTTTTCGAGAGCGAACCGAAGTATGTCTGCATGACCCAGATCACGAATGGCAGCGTCATGGTGAGGTACAGGAGCACGAGAGTGGGCTTCACGTTGAGCATGCCGAGGCTGCTGAGGATAAGGTACAGCGGCATCACTACGACCACGGAAGGAATCATGTAGGTGAAAAGGATGAGGTACATGATGTTTGCTTTGAAGGCGAAGCTCAGGCGCGCAAAGGCATAGGAAGCAAGCGAGCCAAGGATGAGGGAGATGATCGTGACGCAGCCGGACACGATGAGGCTGTTGCGCATAGCAATCTCGAAGGCATGGGCAATCTCGTTGTCGGGGTTCGTGAACACGTCGAGGTAGCGCTGGAGCGTGCCTTCGTGGGGGATGATCTTCAAAGGGACCGCAATGATGTCGCGGTGGATGGCTATGCTCGTGATGAACATCCAGGCTACCGGCGCTACCACAAACAGCAGAACGAGGACGCGCGCCGAGATACTGCACCGCGGGGAAC
Organism: uncultured Spirochaetota bacterium; assembly: GCA_963845535.1. Lineage (GTDB taxonomy): Bacteria > Spirochaetota > Spirochaetia > SZUA-6 > Fen-1364 > Fen-1364. Next base: position 48,405 of record CAWJSK010000004.1, on the reverse strand, counting down.
GCCCTGCTTTTCATGAGTCGCTGGCCTCCGCTCGCTTCATCAGGCGCACGTACACGACGGTGAACACCAGCACGAGAATTGCAATCAGGTAGGACACCGTGGAAGAAATCGAGTATTGAAGGTTCGAAAACGCCCTCAGGTACGCCTCGTACACGAGCACTTTTGTTCCGTTTGCGGGGCCTCCCCGTGTCATCACGTAAAACACGTCGAAGGCCTTGAACTTCTCCATGGTTCGCATGACCGCCACCACGGAAATGGTGGGCACGAGGTACGGCAGCGTGATGTGCCAGAACCGGGAAAAGACTCCCGCGCCGTCCACCGTTGCCGCCTCGTAGAGTGACCGGTTGATGAACTGGAGCGCGGCGAGGAAGAAGATGATCGGCAAAAGGCGTCATCTTCCACACGTCCGCGAGGATTACCATGTTCATGGCCAGAAAAGGGTCACTGAGCCACGCGCGGTACTGGCTCATGAGGTGAAGCTGAGTCAGCACGGCGTTGAGAACTCCGTATTCCGGGTTGTAGATCCACTTCCAGATGCTGGCGGTGACGATCCCCGGGGTTGCCCACGGGACAATGATGAGAACGCGCAGGAACCCGACCCCGATGAACCGCGTATTGAGCAGGAGCGCAATGAGGAGCCCCAGCACGGTTTCCACCGCCAGTGAAACGCCGGTGAAATACAGCGTGCGCCCCAGAGCCTGCCAGAACCAGTCCGAGCCTAGCACGCGGAGGTAGTTCAGGAGGCCGAGGAATTTCCCTTTCTCAGCGGAGATGAGCTCCATGTTCTGAAGGCTGTAGATGAACGTCGTTACCAGCGGAAAGAGGACCACGCCGAAAATGACCACGGCGGCAGGAAGAATGATCAGGAACGCGAACCTTTGTTCAGAAAGCCCCTGCCGCCGCGATACCGTCATGGCCTGGCTATTTCCTGCCCGCCAGTTCGAGCGCCTTCGCCTGGGTTTCCTGGAGCGCCTGGTCCACCGTCTTCTTGCCCTGGAGCGCTTCCTGGATCCTCACCTGGAGGTCCGTGGAGAACTCGCTGTAGAACGGGACCACGGGCCTGTTCACCAGGTAGTTGTACTGGTCCTTGGCCACCTTCACCACCTCGGGCGCCGTGGCAATCACGTCCTTGTCCTCATAGAGAGACTTCCAGATTGGGAGCGCATTCTTGGGGAACTTCTTCTGGAAATCCTTGGAGGACATATAGAGGATGTACTGCCACGCCTCTGCGGAACGCTTGCTGCCCGCGGAGATCGAAAGGGGCTGGCCGCCGTTCACCGTGGCGCTCTTGACCGCGCCGGATCCCGGAATGAGCGCAATTCCCACCTGCCCCACCACCGCTGACTTGGAAGCATCCTGGGCCTCGTTGAACTGGAACGTCCAGTTCAACGCAAACGCGGCGTCTCCCTTGATGAAGGTGGAGTCCACTTCATTCTCCGTGAACTCAAGCGAGTTCGGGTTGGTGATCCCGTCCTTGAGGGAAGCCACCATGAACTCCAGCGCTTTCTTGTTCCCTGCCGCCGTCATGGTGGGGTTGCCATCCTTGTCGAACATGGCTCCTCCGAATGCCGCGGACAGAACGGTGAAGTCACAGGTCAGGCACTCCGCTTGCGCCCAGCTCCACGCTATGGGGAACTTCACGAGCTTCTTGTCCCGAATCACTTTTGCCTGCGCCGCAAGCTCTTCCCATGTGCGGGGGGGATTTGCGAAGCCGGCAGCCTGCAGGACCTTTTTGTTGTAGAAGAGGTACTTGCAGTCGTTCAGCCAGGGCATTCCGTAGCTCTTTCCCTTGTACAGCGTGGACAGGAGAGCGCCGTCGAAGATGTCCTTCTGATCCGCCGGGGAAAGCGGCGGCACTGATTTGACAATACCCGCTTGCGCGAACTTAGCCGTGAACGGGCCGTCGCTCAGCACCACGTCATAGCTTCCGGCCTGCGCGGAGGTGATGATCTTTTCCTCCAGCTGCTCGTAGGGCACGAACGTAAGGTTGACGTTGATCTCCGGGTGAGCCGCCTGGAAGTCACGGGTGCCCGCGATGATGTCCTCCTCCTGGTACCCTGCCTGCTTCATGAACAGGGCGTTGATCGTGACCGGCGCGGCAAAAGCCGCGGCCGCCACGGCCAGGAGCACGACCGTGATAATGAGACTCTTTCTTGTCATGCATTTCTCCTTTGCCCCCGTGGGGATTCAAGGCTGGGGGCGATCCTGACAGAGCAAGAAGGATGCCACGCAGCAAGTGAGAGATGAAAACGGGTGCAAGTGCTTGTTGGATAAGCAGAAACGGATTGCTCGGATACCCTCGGTAGAGTGGCACTCCGTCTGCTGGTGGGGCAAATCCCCCACGTCAGTGGGTGATATCACCCAACGGCTATGTCATACTTCCTGATTCGGTAGCGAAGGGTGTCGCGGGAGATGCCCAGCTCCCGAGCCGCGGAGGAAACATTCCCCGCGTTTCTGCGCATGACCTCAAGGAGCATCGACTTCTCCATTTGCTCGAGCTTGCTGTCCCTGGCGGCCCCGGCTTCCTCCACCGGGAACCCGAGCATCTGTCCCGGGAAGTTCTCTGTTGTGATGCACGGGCCGCTCGTAAGGACAACCGCCCGCTCCATCACGTTTCGAAGCTCACGCACGTTCCCCGGCCATGAGTAGGATACGAGCGCCGCTTGAGCCGCTTCGGTAATGGTGGAGATGTGCTTGCCAAGAGTCTCACAGTAGTGGGTGAGGAAGTGCGCAGCCAGCGGCAGGACGTCTTCCTGACGCTCGCGCAGGGCGGGCACCCGTATGGTGATGGTGTTGATGCGATAATAGAGGTCTTCCCGGAACTTTCCCTCGCGGACAAGCGTTTCCAGGTCCTTGTTCGTGGCGCAGATGATCCTCGCGTCCACCTTCGTCCGCGTCGTGCTCCCCAGCGGCTCGAAGACTTTCTCCTCGATGAAGCGGAGGAGCTTGGCCTGAGTCGAAAGCGGTATCTCGGCAATCTCGTCCAGGAACAGCACGCCGCCGCGCGCCTGGCTGATCTTCCCGCCGAAGTTCTGCGACGCTCCGGTGAAAGCGCCCTTGCGATACCCGAAAAGCTCGCTTTCGATCAGCGTGTCGGGGACGGCGGGGCAACTGATGCTGACGAACGGCACGCTGAAATCGCTTTTTCCTCGCCTGGGCGTTTCTGCGCATGGATGGCCCGCGCCACCACTTCCTTGCCGGTCACCGCTTTCTCCCAGGATGAGCACGGCGGACGGCGCGGCGGCCACCTTGTCCACCAGGTCCAGAACGGCGCGCATTGCCGGACTGCGCGCAATGACCCCGGGCGCGGGGCACGACTGGCGAAGAAGCTCGTTCTCCTTTTTCAGGTCCTCCGCCTTCAGCAGCTTGTGGACGACGTGGCGGATGACGTCCTTGTTGAAAGGTTTCGTGATGAAGTCCGCGGCGCCGCTTTTCATTGCTTCCACGGCTTTCTCGATGGAGCCGTACGCGGTGATCATGACGAGCGGGACGTCCCGTCCCTGCTGCTTCAGGGCGCGCAGGAGCGCAAGACCGTCAGCGCCCGGCATCTTGAGGTCCGTGATGACGAGGTCGAGGTCCGTCAGGCCGTCGATCATCGCCATCCCTTTCTGTCCGTCCTCCGCGCTTACGACCTCATATCCGTCATCCTCGAGGAGCATTGTCAGCACGGTTCGAACGTTCGGTTCATCATCGACCACAAGGATTCGTTTCATGGGCTTGCCCCTTACAGGAGAATGCCAAACGTCGAGCCCTGGCCCGGCGCGGAACGCACGTCAATGAGCCCGCCGTGGTCTTCGACAATGCGGTGCACGATCGAAAGCCCCAACCCCGTGCCGGAGTCCCGCGTGGTGAAGAACGGGTCGAACATGCTGCGCTGCGTCTCCGCGCTCATCCCCGCTCCCCAGTCCTGCACTTCCACGCGGAGCCTCCCGTCCGCCATGCCAGCGCGGACCTCAACCGACGCGTGAGGCGGAGATGCCTGGAGCGCGTTCAGGATGAGGTTGGAGAGCGCCTGCCCAATGAGGTTGCGGTCAAGCGGAAGCTCGGGCACGCCTTCCTCCACGACGCGGCGCACCGAGACGCCCTGAAAGCGCTCCACGCGGAAGGCTTTCCAGGCAGAAATCGATGATGGCCGAGATCGAGGCCGGGGAGCGGCTGATCTTGCGCGGCCGCGCAAAGTCGAGGAAGTTCGAGACCACGAGGTTGAGCGTGTCAGCCTCATCGATCATGAGGCTGGTGAGCTTCTGGTACCTGTCCACCGCGCCGTTCACCGTGAAGTTGTCCCGCAGCATCTCTGCGGAGACCTTCATGACCACCAGGGGGTTTCGTATCTGGTGCGCAACGCCGGCGGCCATCTCACCGAATGCCGCGAGCTTGGAGGAAAGGGCGAGCTTCTCCCGTAGCTGGGAAAGCTCCGTCTCCCGTACGAGCAGCCTGCGGCACATCTCATCGAACGCCTGGGCAAGCTGACCCAGCTCGTCGGCCCACTCCAGCTGGAAGGGGGGATGGAAGTCGCCGCCGGCTATTTTCGTGATGCCTTGGAGGATCAGCTGGAACCGCCGGGAGAATGCGCGGCGGAAAAAAGCGAAACCTGAGGCAAGGGCGAGGGCAAGAATGAGCACGGTGGACACCAGAGAGATCAGGTTGTAGCGGGCAATGAGGCGCGTTGTCTCTGCGGTATCAAGGAGGCAGAGGATCCTTCCCCCAGGAAGGCCCACGGCGCCGAGCTCCACTGAGCCGACGATGTGCCCGCCCGCCATCATCACGCCGGCATCCCCGCTCAAACCGTTGTAGGCTGCCAGGACCTTCTGAACACCGGCGTCCGTGAGGGAGTCCCCGTGCAGGGAAATGTCGTGAAACTGGAAAACAATCCCCGCCCCGCTGATCTTCTCTATCCGGGAAACGAACGCTTCATCCAGGGCGAGGCCCAGTGACAGCACGCCAATGATCCCATCCGCCCTCCGAATGGGGGAAAGGACCATGAGGCTGGGTCCGCCCGCCTCCGTGGAAATGAAAAGACCGCTCTCTCCCTGGAAGCATCGTTCTATCTCCTCCCGGGTGACCGGCGCCGTTGGAAGAGAACTTCTGCGTCGAGGCGAACGGATACTCAGGGTCCGTGAACACGGAGATCGAGTCGATCCCCAGGGATTCACGAAACACGACGAGCTCCCGGGCAAGGAGCGTCTTCAGCCCGAAGTCCGTGTATTCGATTGTCTTCTTCTGCCCCGCAATCAGCTCACCTTTCACGCGCAGGTCCCGAAACGTCTCCTCCAGATAACCTTCCACTCCCTGGCGGGTGTAGCTCATGCGGGCCGTGAGCGTGTCACGGTTGGTGCTCGAAATGATCGTGGTGAGGATGGCAAGGGAAACGAAGAACTGGCCCAGAACCAGCACGGTGAAGAACAAGGTCATTTTTCCTGAGAGCTTCATGTCCCGCACGCGCTGGGCCAGCTTTTTCACGGGGCCGCTCCGGTAACCTTGTCGATCTGGGCCTGCGCTTCCCGAAGCGCCTCCGCCGGGGTCACCTGGCCATGAAGGGCCTGAGAAACCCAGTGCTGGAGGATTTCACTGATCTGCCGATAGCGGGGATGGACCTGCCGGTACTGGAGCCCGGTGATCTGCATCTGCTTGATGGAGAGAAACGGGTCTTCCGCTCGCGCTCCCTCCGTCTCCCAGACCTCTTTCCAGGCAGGCATGAACTCCAGGTGCTTTGCCTGGAACTCCGGGGAGGCGAGGTACTGCGCGAACGCCCACGCAGCGTTCTTGTGGGTTGATTTGCTGAGCACTCCAAGTCCCTCGAACCCGCAGATGCTGGAGGTGCTTCTTCCAGCCCGGAGGGCGGACTCCGAAACGGGGATGGTGCTCACTCTCCAATCCTGCACGCCCGGCTGGTCGTTCTTTGAAAGAAGTCGTATCAGGAAGCTCCAGTTTGTCGTGAACATGCAGTCCCCGGCAAGGAAGACTTCCGAGACGAAGTTCTCCTCGGATTCCAGGGAGTAGGGGCTCGCGATGCCGTCTCCCAAGAGGTCCACCATGAACGTGAGGGCGCGCAGCGCCGCGGGACTGTCGCAGTCCACCCTTCCGGTTGGCGTCCACGAGGGAACCGCCGAAAGCCCCGACAAGCCATGTGAGCTCGCACGTGAGCACTTCCTGGCGCCGCCAGGACTCGAAGATCGGGTACTTCACGACGCCGGCGGCCTTTGCGCGGCGCGCCATGCGTACCATCTCCTCCAGCGTGGCCGGCGGCGCCGCCGCGCCGATGCGCTTCATGTCATCCATGTTCGTGTAGAGCATCTGGAAGTCGATGTGGAACGGGATGGCCCATAGCCGGTCATGCCAGCCGAAAGCGGAATAGATCTGCGGCACCGTCCCGTTTCGCACGCGCTTGTCCACCGCCTGGGGAAGCGGATCGATGATGCCCTTGTCCGCAAAATCCGCCACCCAGATCAGGTCCACGAGGATGAGGTCCATGTCGGGGATGGTACGGGCGGCGGACTCGAGGATCAGGTTGTAGCGGTCCTCGTACTCAACGAACACGGGGTTCACACGAACGCCCGTTTTTTGCCGAAACGACTCGGCTCGTTCTACAATGTCCCCCAGGTCATAGCCGGACTGTTTCATATAGAGGAAAGTGATCTGCTCCGCCGGCAGGAATGCCGCGGGCAGGACAACGGCGAGGAAAAGGAGCAACGAAACGGCAAGGATCTTGGTCACCGAAATCACAGTATGAGGCGTCCCCGGGGGGCTGTCAAATTGCCGTCAGATCGTCAGTCAAATTGCTGCCGAATCCGCATCGAATCATTCCGCCGTTTATCTTGACGCCCGGGGGGCGTTTGCCGTACGCTCGCTCCCCGTGGAGCCTTTCGACGTCCGGTTGAACTCAGCGGCTTTCGTGGTCGTGGACATGCAGAACGACTTTGTCCGCGTGGGGGCGCCGCTGGAAGTCCCTGACGCCCGTGTCACCATTGGACCCATCAAGGCCGTGCTGGGGAAGTTCCGCCAAAGCGGCCGTCCTGTCGTCTTCACCCGTTTCCTTGCCACCCCGAAGGAAACGCTGGTGTGGAAGTGGTCCCCGCAGCTCGCCCCGCCCACCAACTGTTGCCACAAAGGTTTCCGTCGAATGTATTCCGACATCAAAGCCGAGCGCGAGTGCGTTGCCGTCATTGACGAGCTTGCTCCGCTTTCAACGGAGTACATCGTGGACAAGTACGGCTACGGCGCTTTTTTTCGGACCAACCTGGAAGACATCCTGCGCGCGGAGCGCGCGGACACCGTCATAGTCTGCGGCACCGTCACGCAGATATGTGTTGAGGAAACCGCGCGGGAGTCTTTCCATCACGGATTCAAGACCGTGATGCTTTCGGACGGCGTGTCCTCGTTTGACGCGGTGCTTCAGCATGCAACGCTCAAGAACTTCGGCATGAAGTTCGGCGCGGTCATGGATTCTGCGAAGTTTCTCTCGATCATCGGATGATGGTCGATGATCGTCGGACGACTGTCCGACGCTCAGGTGGCGGTGTGCCGCGCGCTTGACTTTGCCCAGGGTATCACACCCCCATGAGCTCGGCTCGTGTTACGCTTTCGTTGTGCTTTCGCGGAGCGGCCGGAGCGCCCTTGAACCCGATTGCGTTGTTGGGGCACCAGGTGGCGCAGGCCCCGCAGAAGTCGCAGTCGTGGTGCCAGGTGGGCTTTCCGTCCATGAGAGTCACGTTCCCGCGCGGGCAGATGCGCGTGCAGTTCCCGCAGCTCTTGCACGAATCCCTGACCTCGTAGTTTGCGTCCAGCCGGGCAAACTGCTTTCCGGCCATGGAGTGGAAGAAGTTCCCCAAGAGGGTCCCGCCAACGGCGCTCCGTTCAACCTTCAGCTTCCTTTCGGCCTTGATTGTCTCAATGATCCCGGGAAGCCTCTCTTCCGAGGTGCCGAACGGTCTTCCGGATAGCCGCCTGACCATCTTGATCATCGGATTGCTGCCGCCGCTCGCCATGTAGCCCTTTGGACCGCACAATGAAGCCGGCGTGCAGCTCGCCGCCATTTTTTCGGACCGCCCTTCGCAGTTTCGGAAGCGTGCCCGCGGCGGTGCCACCGCAGCTGGCAATCGCGAACGTGTAGCGCACGCCGCGCAGGTCGAGGTTCTGGAGGAACTCGCTCACCGTGCGGGGAGGTCCCCACGCATGGACGGGGAAAACGATGCCGACCTTGGCAGTGTCGGGAATTGCTTTTTCCTTGCGATAGTGCGCAATTGGCAGGACGCGGGCGTCACCGATTTCCCTGGCAATGGTTCTTGCAATCTCAAAGGAGTTGCCGGTGGCTGAGTAGAAGTAGATCGTGGTGGTCATGCGTACTTCAACACCGCATCCGCGCGGATCTGCCCCGCCGTGGCGCGGCGCAAAAAACGCCGTGTTCAGTCCGCTCGTCCCTTGCCGATCAATCGAAGAAGGCCGTCCAGCAGCGTGAGCGGATGGGGCGGACAGCCGGGCACGAACAGGTCCACAGGGAGGATTCCCCCCACGCCGTCACAGACTTCGGGAGCGCCGCGAAAGAGGCCGCCGGAGATTGCGCATGCCCCCGAGGCAATGAGGATCTTCGGCTCAGGCACAGCGTCCCACGCCTTTTTCAGCGCCAGGCTGCATGTTCTGCGTCACCGGTCCGGTGACAAGGAGTCCATCAGCGTGCCGGGGTGATGCGACAAACTGGATCCCGAACCTCCCCATGTCCCACCCGACAGTGGTGAGGACGTTCGCGTCAGCCTCGCAGCCGTTGCATCCGCCGGCGCTCACCTGGCGCAGCCGGAGTGACCGCCCCAGGATGCGCCGCAGCTCCCGTCCCAAGGACTTCGCAAGCTTCAGCTTCTGCCCTTCGCTGACCACGAGGTCCTGCCGCTCCCGAGTTGCAAGCCGGTAGTCGTTCGTGAAGGAAATGGCCCCCCGCTGGCAGGCGGCGGCGCACTCCCCGCAGAAGAGGCATGCGCCCAGGTCGATCTGCAAGCCCTTGCCAGGCGTGAGCGCAAGCGCCCCCGTAGGGCAGGCGGCAAGGCAATCCGCGCACCCGTTTGCGCATCGGGATGAATCCAGGACCGGAATGCCTCGAAACCGCCCCGGGAGGGCGGGAGGCTCGCCTTTGGGAAAACGCGTGGTTCTGTATCCCTGGTGAAATCTTTCCCGAATGATCCTCAACATCCCTTCACGTCCTCACAAGTCATGTCCGCAGTAGGACAAGTTGAAGCTCTTGTTGCACAGCGGAAAGTCCGAGATCGGCTGGCCGCGCATGGCCAGGGCGACGCCGAACCAGTCATGGAAAGAAGGGTCAACCACCTTGTACCGGCCGAATCTCCCGTCGACGTCCGTCATGACGGCGTGGCAGATGGCCCCGCGCCACCCTTCGACAAGGCTCACGGCGAAAGCGGACTTGGCCGGTTTGGGAAGCTGCACGCGGACGTCCCCCGAGGGCAAGGCGCCCAGCTGGTCCTCGATGAATGCAAAGGACCTCTGGACCTCCAGCCATCGAACGTACGCGCGGGCAAAGACGTCGCCGGTACGCCACGTGGAAAGCGGGATCTGCGTGAAGCGCCAGATCCCGGTGGGGATGTCACTTCTCACGTCACGCTCCACTCCGCACGCACGCGCGGCCGGACCGGTGAGCCCGATCTCCAGCGCCGTCTCCTGGGGGATGGCCCCGGCGCCCTCGAACCTTGCCAGGACGGAAGGCGTCTTCCACAGAAGCTCGCAGGCGCCCGTGGAGTCGCGCGCGCTGGCCCGGATGCGATCTTTCAGCTCTCCGATGAGCTTGTCATCCGCATCGAAGGCTACTCCGCCCGGCCGCACCAGACCCCGGCCGAACCGGCTTCCGCACAGGAGCGCGCTCATGTTCAGCACATCGCCGCGAATGCGGCCGCACCACGACGAGGTGGGAAGGAACCCGATATCGCCGGAGAGCGCTCCGAGATCTCCTATGTGGTTGGCAATCCGCTCCAGCTCGAGGGCAACAGCCCGCAGCGCCTGGGCGCGCGGCGGCGCTTCCCTGCCGCTCAACGCCTCCAGGGCCTCGCAGTACGCCGTGGCGTGCCCGATGGTGGTGTCCCCCGCAAGCGTCTCAGCGTAGTGGATGGAACGCTGATCCGGACCGCCAGCAAGCGCCCGCTCTATGCCTCTGTGCTGGTAGCCCAGGGATATCTCCAGATGGAGCACGGTCTCCCCATGGCACTGGAAGCGGAAATGCCCCGGCTCGATCACCCCGGCATGAACGGGACCCACGGCCACCTCGTGTATCTCCTCTCCGTGAACGCGGAAGAACTTTGCATCTCCAATGACGGGGGCGGCGCTCTGCGCTCCGCCGTCCACGGGCCGCGGCAGCGCGCCGGGCAGCGCAGTGGCAAAACGCACGGGCTTCATCCACGGATGGCCCGGGACCGCGATGTTCCACTGCTCCGCGATCTCCCTTTCGAACAAGTGGGCGCACGGGCATTCAGGAGTGATGGAAGGCCAGGTGTCGGTAAGCCGCGTTGAAAACACCCGAAGCTCACCCTGGGAGCGGTCCATGAGGACGGCAACCAACTGGAAGCCCGAAGCCGCCGGCCTGGCGTAAAGAGCGGCAATCTCCGCGCCCTCCCTGACTCCGTCAATCAGCAGCCGGCGCGCCTGCTCAACGGGGAAAATGGGAATGCGTGAAGAAGGGACACTCCCGCCGTTATGGAGGACAAGGCCTGTGCCTGCCGCCGCGCTTTTTGCCTTCACGCTAGACCCCCAGGAGCATGACGGCGCGCCAGATGGCCCTGTCGAGAAAGCCCGGGATGAAAATCCCGAGGAAGAGGGAGAGTGCAAGAAGGGAAAGCGGCGCGGCCAGGCTGAGAGCCGGCTCCTTGATCCGTTCTTGTGTGCCGGCTCCCTGCGCCGTGCGCACGAGCACGCTGATCATCCCGGCGAACACGGCGGCCAGGAGCAGGGAGAAAATCACCACGACCAGCCATGACCCTGACTCCACGGCGGCGCGCAAGATGGCAAGCTCGCTTGCAAACGCGCCGAAAGGGGGAGCTCCCATGATCGCGAAGAAGCCGGCCACCCAGAGGACCGCCGTCACGGGGAGGGAGCGCAGCGCGCCGCGCACGTCAGAGATCCTTTTTGATCCGTAGAGCGCCAGGATGTTTCCCGCAAGGAGAAACAGGGACGCCTTGATGAGGGAGTGGTTCACGGCATGGAAAATCGCCCCCCAGTCGCCAAGGCCGCCAAGGCCAATCCCGACGGACAGTATCCCCATGTGTTCCACGCTTGAGTAGGCGAGCATCCGCTTGTAGTCGGGCTGGCCAATGATGAGCCCCGCCGCCACGCCCATCGAGACGAGCCCGAAGACGAGGATCGTTTCCCTGCCGAAATGTCCCAGGCCCGCGGCAGACACAACGGAGAAGATGCGAAGGATTGCAAGGAACGCGCAGTTGAGGAGCGCCCCGGAGAGGAGCGCGGAAACAACTGACGGCGCCTCGCTGTGCGCATCCGGAAGCCACGTGTGCATGGGCGCCAATCCCATCTTGGTCCCGTACCCCACCAGGAGCAGGAGGAAAGCAGCTTTGAGCCAGCGCGTGTCCAGCCGTGAGGCATTATCGATCAGCGCCTTGAGCGTCATGGAGTTGATGCCGCCCGCGGGAACGGCGGCGGCCAGGAAGTACGTCCCGAGGAGCGCAAAGGCAATTCCCACCGAACAGACCAGCAGGTATTTCCAGGTCGCTTCCAGGGAGCGGTGGTGACGGTGGTAATGGATGAGCGGGGCGCTCACGAGCGTCGTTCCTTCGATTGCAACCCAGAGGAGGCCGAGGTGCTGGCTCGTGGTGACGAGCGTCATGGTGGAGAGAAACCCCAGAAGGCACGCGGTGAACAGCGCCTCAGGGGTGTTGTCGAAGAGAAAGCCTTCCTCGGGATCAGAACGGGTGGTGCCGCTTTCGCTTCGAAGAAAGCTCACGGCGGACAGGGACACTGCAAAGAAAAGCAGGCTCGTGATTCCCAGGAAGACCTGCCCAAGGGCGTCCACGGCAAGCCAGGCGCTGATGGGCGGGAAGCGCGAAGGGCTGATCCACAGCCAGCCTACCAGGAGCGCGTGCAGCGCGGATACCGACACCAGGAGGCCGCGGCGGACGGGGTTCGACTTGATGAGAAACGCCGCAACCGCGGCGCAGGCGGGCAGAAGGATGAGGATGAGGATCATTGCGGGGTGTCCTTCAGGCTTGAGAGTCTCTCGGAGTCGATGTGGTCAAACTCCCTGTTGATATGGAAGATCGTGATCCCCATGACGAACACGGCCACAAAGGCATCCAGAAGCGTCCCCATTTCCACCAGAAGCGGTTCCTGTTCGGCCAGCGCCATGCCGAAGGCGGCAATCCCGTTCTCCATGGCCAGATAGGCCAGGGCTTGCACGATTGCCGATCTCCTTCCCACGATCACGAAGAGCCCCGTGAGCGCGGTGAAGAGGGCCGCCGGCACGAGGAGCCTCGGCGTTGTTCCGACCGGGATGGGGAGGCGAAGGCCGGTGTACAGGGACACGGCAAGGAGGGCTACGCCAATGAGGAGCGAAGTGGAGTATCCCACCAACGGCTCCACTTCACGCCGGGCGTCCACGGAGCGGACCGCCCGCAGCATGAGGAGCGGGAAGATGATCCCCTTGAGGCCGAGGCTTACCCCTGCCTGCAGCAGGAGCCGCCACAACGGCGCGTCAATCCTGATGACCAGCGGAAGCAACCCGAGGAGCACGCCTTGGACCGACACCACGGCAATGCAGGAGAGGAGCCGGCTCGAGCCCAGGAGCCAGAGGTTGGTCAGCACGAGAATGACGAGGAAACCCTCCACCCACACAGTCATCACGTCACCTCACCAGGGAAAGCGCCAGCGCCAGGGCGGACATGGCCACGGCAGCTACGAGGAGCTGGGGGACCCTGGCCAGGCGCAGCCGGGCAATGAAGGATTCCACGGCCCCCGTGGCAATCCCGACGCACAGCATGCCTCCGAGCCCAATGGCCAGGTCTGCCGGCCACAGGCCGGTCCTGGGCCTCAACAATCCGACAAGGAACCCGCCGAGCGCCCACAGCTTCAGTGATGCGCCATACTGGATGTAGGCGAAGTCAACGCCGCTGTGGTCCAGCACCATGACCTCGTGGATCATGGTCAGCTCGAGATGGGTCGTGGGGTCATCCACGGGGATGCGCGCGTTCTCACTGAGAAAAACGATGAAGACCGCCCCGGCTGCCAGGAGGACCACCGCCCCGCGGCCTCCGCCGAGACCGGGGCCGGCAAGGATCCCTCCCAGGGAAATGCTTTGCGCCCGGCCGGCAAGGGAGGCAAGCCCGAGGAGGAGCGCCGGTTCAGCCAGCGCGGAGAACCACGCCTCGCGGCTGGCGCCCATGCCCTCGAACGCCGAGCCGGTGTCCAGCGCCGCCAGGATGGTCAAGAACCGCATGAGCCCGAAAAGGCCGGCAAAGAGGATGAGGTCCCCCTCGAAGGAAACCAGGCTGCCATCTGATCCCCATGGCAGGACCGTGAGCGCCAGCAGGGAAGCCGCGCATCCCAGGGAAGGCCCCGCGCGGAAAACCCAGCTCGTCGTCCTGCTGTACACCGAGCCCTTGGAAAGGAGCTTCGCTATGTCGTAGTAGCCCTGGAGCAAGGGCTGTCCGCGCCGGCCCGCCACGACGGCCTTGACCCGGTTGATAATGCCGGGCAAAAGCGGAGCGAGCAGGAGGGAAAGCGCGAGCTGGAAGGCGGAGATGCCTGTTTGATCCATGGCGTCAGCTAAGCCTCCACACAAGAAGGGCAAGAAGCGCCGCGGCGAGATATAGGACGTACAGCTGCAGCCGCCCGTGCTGGAGCCATGCCAGGCGGGAGAGGGCGGTCCCCGCTCCGCGAAAAACGGGACGGAAAAATCCTTTTGAGAAAACGTCAGGCGTCTCGGTTTCGAAGCTTGCCTCGGCGGGAAAAAGCGCCTCGATGGGACGCCAGTGCCGGACGGTCCGCAGGAGCCAGGCGAACTGGCCGGTAAGCGGCTGCGCGAAAGAGGAGGAGGTGTACTGCATCCGAGCGTCAGGCTTCACGTAGCCGCAGTCCCACGTTCCTGCGCTCATGGCGGGCCGCTTGCGCTGGAGAAGCACGCGTACCAGGGTCAGCGCCCCGGTCAGCGCCGCAATGGCCACGCCGGCAAGGGCCACGCCACGGAGTCCGGAGCGCGCCGGCGCAAGAAGGCCGTTCGCGGTTTCAGACGGAAGCCCCGCCATCTGCGCCGCCAGAGGAGAAATCATGGAGACAGCGTAGGGTCCCAACAAGCCAATGGCGGCGCACCCCGCGGCCAGGACGAGCATGGGGGCAAGGAGAGAGACGCCAGGCTCATGCGCAGCGGCCGCTTCAGGCGTCCTCGGCTCACCCAGGAAGGAGATGCCGAAAGCCTTCGTGAAGCACGCGGCGGCCAGCCCGCTGATCAGGGCGAGTGACCCCACCACTGCCGCCGCTGAAACGGAAAGCTGGACCTCGGTGAGGGGGAACCCGCTGAATGCGCCGAGGAAGATCAACAGCTCGCTCACGAAACCGTTCAAAGGCGGAAGGCCGCTGATGGCCGCCGCGGCAACCAGGAAGCTGACGCCCGTCAGGGGCATTCTTTTCAGCAGGCCCCCCAGCCGGTCCATGTCGCGGGTGCCCGTGGCGTGCGCCGCGGCTCCGGCCCCCAGGAAGAGCAGCCCCTTGAAGATTGCGTGGTTCAGCACGTGCAAGAGCCCGCCGGGAAACCCCAGGACCGCCACCACCGGTGCGTTGTAGCTCACACCGAGGAACCCCACGCCGAGTCCCAGGCAGATGATCCCGATGTTTTCCACGCTGTGGTAGGCGAGCAGCTTCTTGATGTCGTGCTGGGCAAGCGCGAAGAGCACGCCGGCAATCCCAGAGACCGCTCCAAGCCCGACGAGCGTCCATCCCCACCACGCCGGCGGCGCGCCCAGGAAAGTCAGCACGCGAAGGATTCCGTAGATTCCCGTCTTGATCATCACGCCGCTCATGAGCGCGCTGACGTGGGACGGGGCCGCGGGGTGCGCCTCGGGGAGCCAGACGTGGAGTGGAACGATCCCCGCCTTCGTGCCGAAACCAATGAGGCTGAGAAGGAAAACCACGCCCGCCACGGGGAGGATGTCCGCCGCCGACCCGGAGGTGAACCGTGAGAAATCCAGCACCGCTCCCTCGGCGCCGCCTGCCAGGGTGGCCGCGGGCGCCCCCGTGTTTCCCGCCGTGCCGAGGATCAGGAACATTACGATGAGGAAGGCGGTGCCGATCTGCGTTGCTACGAGGTACGTGATTCCCGCCTGCCGGGTCTCCTCCTTTTCATGCTCGTGGGTGACCAGCACCCACGAAGAGAGGGACATGATTTCCCAGGCAAAGAGGAAGAGGACGGCGTTTCGTGCCAGCACCACGAGGGCCATGCTGGCGGCAAGGATGCTGAAGAAAAGCCACGAAGACCCGAGGCTGCGCTCCCGGGGGGAATGTCGGAGGTAACCGAAGCCGTAGACCGCGCAAACCGCGGACAGGCCGTAAATCGGGAGAAGAAAGAAGCCGCTCAAAGCGTCAAAGCCGATGGAAAATGAGGCGCCCACGGTGGTGTTCCACGCCGCGGAGAGCGTTTCCCAACGCCCGCCCAGGAGCGCAAGAGCCGTAATCACGAGGCCGAGCAGGCTTGCCGCCGCCGCGCCCGCCGCTCCCAGAGCGTGTGACAGGCGCGGCCGGCTGCTCAGAAAGAACGAGCAAAGTCCCGTAAGGACCAGGAGGGCGGGAGGGAGGAGGGACAGGAGGATCAACTGTGGGCCCCTCCGGGCGCCGCTGTCCGAGGGGCGGCGGCAAGGTCCACGGCGTGCGCTCCCGCCAGGAGCGCCTCACGGGTGTTCTGCGCTTCCACGGGACCCCGGAACTGGGCCATGCGCAGGCCGTACGTGAGCCGGGAGAGAAGGTGCAGGTGAGCGCGGACAGTGGGGCTCACAAGAGTGAACAGAGTGTGCACGGGCAGCCCGTCGATTGCGCCGAACTCGATTGGTGTTTCCAGGAAGCAGAGCGTGATCATGGGCCGCGGTATATGAAGCACGATGGGATTGCGCACGTGGGGGATTGCAATCCCGCCGCCGAACCCCGTTGAGCCCAGGGATTCGCGGGCAAGGATCACGGAGAGGAGGAACTTTCTGTCCACTTCGTCCGGAAGTCGCATGACTTCCACCACCGCGGCAAGGACATCCGCTTTGGTTGCGCCGCCAATACGATAGTGGATTCCGCCCGCTTTGATTGCCTCTTCGAGCCCAGGGAGCGGCTCGTCTTCGGCATTTCCGTCCCCGAATATCTCGGGGGAAACGCCGACGCGCTTTGCCGTTGCCCATTCGAGAAGCTCGGCCCGGTTGAAGCGATACAGGTCGTTCACCCTGTAAGCCGGCAGGTCGCCCTGTTTTACCCAGCGATAGACAGTTTTCTCGGACACGCCGAGCAACCGCGCGGCTTCCTTGACGTCGATTTGCATATTGTCACTTGTTCCCGTGTTGTCTCAGATGAGGACAACGCGGTCATGATGTCCACAGATGACAAAAAGGTCAAGACATCAGGAATGCGATGGGTGCAATGCAACCGAGGGGCCGCGAGAGCTGCGAAGCGGGAACGCGAAGCCGGGCCAGGCCGCTGAAAGGTTCAAGCCCGTTGGTGAGCGCATCCTCTCAACCCTGGTGAAAACGTCGAAAGTGGAAAGCAATTTGCCACTTTCGACGTTTCTTATAGGGGCAGGCTGCCTGGCTGGCAAACCGCGCGCAGCCGCGCTACTTTGCCTTTCCCTGGCTCTTTACGGAAGCAACTGCCTTGTCCAGCTCAGCCTGGTCAGCGAGGTAGTAATGCTTGACCGGCTTGAGCGAGTCATCCAGCTCGTAGATCAGCGGGATGCCCGTGGGTATGTCCAGCCCGGCGATGTCCTTGTCCGAGATGGAATCCAGCATTTTCACCAGGGCCCGCAGGCTGTTGCCGTGCGCGGCAATGATGACCTTCTTTCCTTTCTTCAGGGATGGGGCGATGGTCTCATGCCAGTACGGAAGCGCGCGCGCAACCGTGTCCTTGAGGCACTCGGTGAGCGGCAGGTCCTTCTCCGAAAGGTCGCGGTAGCGCGGATCATTCGAGGGATGCCGAGGATCACTCTTTTCCAGCTTTGGAGGCGGCACGTCATAGCTCCTGCGCCACTCGTGCACCTGCTCCTCACCGAACTTCGCCGCGGTCTCCGCCTTGTTCAAGCCCTGGAGCGCCCCATAGTGGCGTTCATTCAGGCGCCACGTGTTGAGGACGGGGATCCACATGAGATCCATCTCCTCCAGGGCCATCCAGAGCGTTCGGATGGCTCGCTTCAGGACCGAGGTGTACGCAAGGTCGAACACGTACCCTTCGGCCTTCAGCTTCTGCCCGGCGCTCTTCGCTTCCGCCCTCCCCTTGTCGGAGAGGTCTACGTCCGTCCACCCGGTGAACCTGTTTTCCTTGTTCCAGACGCTTTCACCATGTCTCAGCAATACCAATCGAATCATGCCGCTACTATAGCGCCCGGCGTCCCGGGCTGCAATCAGTGCAATCCCTCCTGCCGCCGGAGCCGGGCGGCGAGCTTTGCCGCTCCTTCGCGAAAGACCTCAGGCGGCGTGAGCAGGCTGAGGACAAGGTGGTTGCCGGAGGGGAAATCATAGAAGTAGCCGGGGTGCACAAGGACGCCGTCCTCTTCAACACCGCGCAGGCATATCTCTTCATCCGATGCGTCATCAGGCAGCCGGATGATCGCGTACCATCCCCCTTCCCGTTTGAGCATTGTGCAGCGATTCGAGACGCGTAGCGCATCCCCGAGGAAGCGGCTGTTGTCCGAAAGGCGCGCAAGGATTTGAGACTGGATGGCTTTCCTCTGCCGCAAGATTGCTCCCGCGGCAAGCTGGACGGGAGTGGAGACGGACAGGTAGGCGTCTGCTATGAACTCCAGCCCTTCCAATGCCTGGACCTTCAGATCTTCCGGGCCGCTCACGTGGATCCACGCCAGCTTGAGCTGCGGCAGACCGACGATCTTGGAGAACCCGTTGAGCACAAACGTCAGGGCGCCGTCATGACCCGCGGCGCTGGCAACACGCTCGGGAGCGCGGCCTGCGTCGGCGGCCGTCGCGCCCGCGTCCGCCGCCGTATCCGCGTCCAAGCCGCGGCCGTAGTCGCTGAACACCTCGTCGATGATGAGGGCAAGGCGGAACTTCCGGCACAGCTCTGCAATTCCCGAGAGCTCGTCCTGCTTCAGGAAGGCGCCCGTGGGGTTGTTGGGGCTGACGACCACGATGGCCCGTGTCCGGTTGCTGACCGTGTTGGCTAGGCGTTCCATGTCCACGGACCAGCCCCGGCCTTCATCGTAGAGGTTGCGATAAGGGACGAGCCGCATTGCCTCCAGCGTGGTGAGGACTTCCAGGAGCGGATAGCCGGGGACCGGGACGAGGATCTCGCTTCCCGGGTCGGCAACCAGCTTGAATAGGTATCCGTACGCCTCGCTCGTGCCGGAGGCGAGCACAAGGGATCCAGGATCCACGGCAACTCCGCGCTCAGCGTAGTAGGCGGAGATCGCTTCCCGGGCGCTGAGGAGCCCTTGCGGCTGCGGCTCGTAGCGCATGATCCCGGGCTGCGTGAGAGCGCATGAGATGGACGGCTCGTCATAGTGAATGTCGCTGCGCGTTGGGTTGGATTCCGTGAGATCGAGGATGGGCGCGCCGGACTTTCGCCGTTGCTCGAGAGCAAGCGTGAGCTTGTTGTTTGCGGCGTTTTTCGCTATGCGGCTGGAGAACATGCTGTGACCCGCAACAGTGAAGCACGAAAACGAAAAAGCCGGCAAGGCGTTGCGCCCTGCCACAGGGAGTTCCCGAATTGTCACCTCCATCAGCGCCGGCGCCGGCAATCCGTCCTTTCGGCGTAACCGGGCAGGCTGAGGGGAGGAATACTCCGGGGAGGGTAGGTATGGAACAGACGTGGAATATCCGCATCATTGGACATAACAATGTGCTCAATCAGCTTGTCGCAATGGCCGTCCAGAGCCGCGTAGCTCGTCTGCGCGTCGGCTGAGACCACCGCGGGCGCCGCGGGATTCAGGTCTGCCTGCTCCTCGAAGACCTCGTGCAATAGGTGATGTCGGTACGCTTCCTTGAGGGTGGACGTTTTCCATCCCGTTTCTCACGCTCAGCATGACCAGTGCCTCCTCTCGTGCCTGCCAGCCTCCCTGTCGGGCATAAATGTAGGTCGGGATGGAGCCGTGATCAGCTAGAAGATCGGGTTAATTGTTTCGTATACGGAATACGGCAAAAGTCGTAGGAGAGCGGAAACAAGTCACCCCGGGGCGCTGCGCACCCGGGGTGATTTCATGGCGAAGCTGCGCTCTGCTTTAGAACTGGATGTGAGCGCTGATCATCCCTGCAAATGTGCTGCTCAGGAACTCGTACTCCGCTCCGAGGCCGAACCTGAGGATGAACAAGTTGAAAGAGAGGCCGCCGAACACACGGGTCGAGAATCCGTTTGCACTGGCGCTGACGCCGAACCCCTGGTTTTGCATGGTGAAGTTCGTGCCGAAGGCGCTGTTCATCTGATCGATTTGGAGGCTTGTGTCACCGCGCTACCGTCTACAGTCATTTGAGACTGCATGCCCCCGCCCGCGTTCGAAATCCCAAATGACATGCCTAACCCGACGTAGGGTGTGATGATGAAGAGCGACTTGCTGACCTGGATCTTGGCGTCAATTACGTTCGAGTTCCAGAACATGTTGAGGGAAGGGTTCTGTAAACTGAAGGTTGTGCGTTGCTTCCTCCGAACGAAACGTTGGCGATATTGATGCCATTGCCCAGCACGCCAGGAATGTACACGTCGCCCCTCATGTACGTGTATCCAAGGCCAACTGAAATTCCGGGAACGAACCCATGATCCTTGACAAGGGCATAACGGACGTCCCCGCCAAGGAGCAAATAATCAATCGACGTGCCGCTAAAGCGAACTGAAGGCATTCGGAGGGATGTAGCCGAACCTGAGGCCGATGTCGAACGGCAGGACAAACCCTCCGATCCTCAGGTCCACTGTATATGATGGCACCGGAACTCCCAGGGTCTGCAAAAAGCTGAGGTTCGAGGGAAGGTTCCTCCTGGACCGAAGTTGTGTAATGGCCGATGAGATTGCAGAGTAAGGGAGTGTCGCAGCCCCGACGGTGAGCCCAATCCCGAAAGTGGGGGAATTGACCGATATAGGCGTCTGACCAGTTCAGCCCTACGGAAGTCTCAAGGGGAAGAGCGCTTGCGGCTCCTGAGGCAAAGCTTTGAAAGACGCTCTGGAAAGTGCTGAAAGAGTAGGTCTGGGCGAAAGCGCCAGAAGCAACGAAAAGCACCAGCGCCGCCATTATAAGCAACTTCTTCATGTTTCCTCCTTGTTACCCTTAGAATCATAGCGCGTCCGGAGGACTTTTGCCATGAAAAAAGCCTTGAAAGGCTTTTCCCGCTGGCCTCCGTCTTGTCAAATGAGAGTGGGGATACTGCCAAGGAGCGGCCCGAGAAAGGACCGCGGACTCAGGAAGTAGTCATTGCCGAGCCGGCCCTCGAACTCATCTGGTGGGGGAAGACTTGCTTCATGGAGGGGGAAAGCCGGCTGTGAACGGTGTCCGACACGCTCAAGGCGCGCGGCTTCGTGCCCTTCTTTTCCAGGTGAGCGGCGTAGTTGATCACGTCGGAGACGATTCGGCCCGTGTCGGTGAAGAACTTGACCGGGCCGAAATCCAGGCCCATGCGCAAGTGGATCTCGTCCTTGATCGCCTTGTCAGGCTGCATGTTGAATACCGGCAGGGCCGAAAGGATCTCCAGGCAGCAGCTCACGGACTGGTTGATCCCCTGGTCTCCGCGGAAAGCGAGTATCCCGCCGTCTCCCGCCCAGCTCCAGATCCTGCCTTCCCAGTCATCGAGCCGCGCCTTCAGGAAAGCCCATAGCCGGTAATACACCTTCTCCATCACCTTCGTCGTGTATTTCTTCACCATCTCACTGTTCTGGCAGATGTCGACGGAGGCAATGACGAACGGATACTCGCGGCCCTCCCTGAGCGCGCCCCAGTTGAGGAGCTTTGTGCTGTCGTCGATATCCACGAACCTCCGCTTCGCGAAGTCGAAGTACTGCCCCGTGCGGGCCAGCCGATAGAGGAGGTTTTCCAGCCCATCCAGCCGCACGGCTTTGCCGTTCAGAGGCGTGCCGTCCAGCTCGATGGTGAAAGCGAAGAGGTCCTTGAGCCTGTTCTTTTTTTCGACTTCTTCCACGAGTACCTTGGCGGCGTTCAGAGGAGAGACGCTCCGCTTGGGGTCGAAGCCGGCAACAGCATGGATGCTGTAGGAGCGTTGCTTGAAAAGGTACCCACCTACGGCTTCTATGTCCGTGAAAGAAAGACTTTTGCCATACATTTCAATCAGGTCTTTTATGAGAGTTTCATCAAACATAGTACGAGAATAGTCTGACCCGCATTGGTAGTCAAACAGCCCTACTTGACACTTTTCAATCGTGAGTCCATTCTCGATTCATACCTGCGGTAAGGAGCTTCTCTGAAGCCAAGGGTCGCTGATCGAGCGCCTGCCTGTCCCTCACCGCGGAGGGGCTTTTTTTTTGAGCAGAAGCCCAGCCGCGTAACACGCCCTTCTTCGACCCCTCCCTTCCAGCCTCTTTCCACAGTTACACGTGCAAGGAGTCTCATCATGGAACAACGGGCAGTGGGTGTGGTGGCAGTCATCGTGAAAAAGCGCGCAACGGGGGCTCCCGAAGTGAACCAGGTTCTCACGCAGTTCGGCGACATCATCCTCGGGAGGATGGGGCTGCCGTACGCGGCGCGGGACCTCAACATCATCACGTTGATTGTGGATGCCACCACGGACCAGATCGGCGCGCTCACCGGAAAGTTGGGGATGATCGAAGACGTGACGGTCAAGTCGACCCTTGCGAGGGTCTGAGACGCGGACATCCGGAGGAAGCCTATATGGAACACATGACAACGTTGGAACGCAGTTGGAAGGAAAGCGTGATCAAGCGCGATGAGATCGACAGGTACCTGAATGACGGCAGAGACTTCATCAACGACACGCTGATCGAATCACTCCTGGTTCGAGGAGCCAACCCCGAGCCGGCGAGGATCCGCGGCATCATCGGGAAGTCGCTCGCCGTGCAGACGCTTCTTCCTGAGGAAACCGCGGCGCTTCTGAACGTTACCGACCCGGCGCTGTGGGAAGAAATATACGATGCCGCCGCGCAGGTGAAAAATGCGGTGTACGACAACCGAGTGGTCACCTTCGCGCCCCTTTACTGCGCAAACCGGTGCGTCAACCGTTGCGTCTACTGCGGCTTTCGGGCCGACAACGGCGCTGTGCAGCGCAGGGTGCTGTCCTTCGAGGAGATCGAGCGCGAGGCTCGCGTCCTTGCGGGGGACCTCGGCCACAAACGCATTGTCGCGGTCTACGGCGAGCATCCCTCCACGAGCGCGGACTACATCGCAGAGAGCATCCGCCGGATCTACGCCGTGAAAGTGCCGGTCAGGAAGGGCCGGGGGGAAATCCGCAGGGTGAACGTCAACGCGGCCCCTTTGTCGATTGCGGACATGGCCAAGATCCACGAAGCGGGCATTGGCACGTACCAGGTCTTCCAGGAAACCTACCACCATGAAACGTACGCGGCGGTTCACCCCGCGGGAACCGTGAAAGGGGACTTCGGGTGGAGGCTCTACGCGCTCCACAGGGCCATGGAAGCCGGTGTAGACGATGTGGCAATCGGCGCCTTGTTCGGCCTGTACGACTGGAAGTTCGAGGTCATGGGCATGCTGTTCCATGCCCTTGACCTGGAAAGCCGCTTCGGCATCGGGCCCCACACCATTTCCGTTCCGCGCATCGAGCCCGCCGTGAATACGAGCTTCGGCTGGCTCACCCACAAGGTCACGGACACCGACTTCAAGAGGCTGATCGCCGTGCTTCGGCTCAGCATTCCGTACGCGGGGCTCATCGTCACCTGCCGCGAAAGCCCCGAGCTTCTCCGTGAAGTGATCCCCATGTGCACGCAGCGGGACGCGTCCAGCCGCATCGGTATTGGCGCCTACAGCGATGATACGGACAGCCAGCAGGAAAGGAAGCAGCAGTTCCTCCTGGGCGACACGCGGTCCCTGGATGAGGTCATCCGCGAGCTTGCCTCCATGGGATACATCACCTCCTTCTGCACCGCCGGTTACCGCTGCGGCAGGACGGGAAAGAACATCATGAACCTGCTGCGCACCGGCCGGGAGGGGTGCTTCTGCAAGCTCAACGCCGTCCTTACGTTCCAGGAGTGGCTTGAGGATTTCGCGTCCCCCGACACCCGGCGCATGGGAGAGGCGATCATCCGGAAGGAGCTGGCGGAGATCAAGGCGCGCGAGCCGCGGGATTTCACGCCGGCAATCGTGCGCACGCTTACCGACTACCACGGCCGGATCAAAGCGGGTGAGCGGGACCTCTGCTTCTGAGAACGCGGCAGGACGAGGACGGGCGGTCTATGGAATACCGAGTGGAAGAGGATCTCCTGGGGAGCGTCCCGGTCCCTTCCCAAGCGTACTGGGGCGCACACACCGAAAGGGCGCGCGCGAACTTCCCCTTCACGGGATACCGCGTCCACCCCGGCATGGTGCGCGCCTGCGCGCTGGTGAAGAAGGCCTGCAGCCTGGCCAACATGGAGCTGGGGCTCCTCTCCGCGCAGAAGGGCGCCGCCATCATCCAGGCTTGTGACGAGATTGCCTCAGGCAGCCTTTCAGACCAGTTCCCCGTGGATGCCTTGCAGGGCGGAGCGGGAACCTCCACCAACATGAACGTGAACGAGGTGATTGCCAACCGGGCAATCGAGATACTCGGCGGGAACCGGGGGGATTATGCCCGGGTTCATCCCATTGAGGACGTGAACCTCAATCAGTCCACGAATGACACGTACCCCACAGCGTTGAAGGTGAGCGCAATCATGGGGTTGCGCCGGCTCAGCGAAGCCATTGCCGGACTCCAGGGCGCGCTCCAGGAAAAAGAGAAACAGTTCACCGGGATCATCACGATTGGCAGGACCGAGCTGCAGGAAGCAGTCCCTATCACGCTCGGCGCCGAGTTCTCCGCTTTTGCGGAAGCAGTGGCCCGGGACAGGTGGCGCACGTTCAAGTGCGAGGAGCGCCTGCGCGTGGTGAACATTGGCGGGACCGCCGTGGGCACAGGCATCAGCGCTCCCCGCAGCTACATCTTCCTGGTGATCGAGCGGCTTCGCGACGTGACGGGCCTGGGATTGGCCCGGGGAGAGAACCTCCTTGATCAGACCGCCAACGCGGACTGCTTCGTGGAAGTTTCCGGCATCCTCAAAGCGCACGCGGCCAGTCTTGTGAAGATCTGCAATGACCTTCGCCTCATGGGGCTGCTGGGAGAAATCCGGGTGCCCGGCGTGCAGGCGGGCTCTTCCATCATGCCGGGGAAGGTGAACCCCGTGCTGCTGGAGGCAGGTATACAGGCGGGAATGAAGGTGATGGCAAATGACTCCCTGATTGCGGACGCCTGTTCCCGCGGCAGCTTTCAGATCAACGAGTTCCTTCCTCTGGTGAGCTTCGCGCTGCATGAATCACTCGACCTCCTGGAGCGCGTCGACCTCCAGCTTGCCGGCCACGTGCGCGGGATTGGCGCTGATGAGCCGCGCTGCCGGGCATTCTTTGAAAGAAGCCCGATGATCGTCACGGCGCTCCTTCCTCACATGGGCTACGACAAAGCCACGGACCTGGTTCGACAATTCCTGGCTTCGGGCCAGGAGAACATCCTGGAGTTCCTTCGGGAAAAGCTCGGGGATCATCTTGTGAGCGAGGTTTTCTCAGCGCAGAGTCTCGTTGCCCTCGGCCACAAGGACACGGGGAGCAAGGATTCAAGCAAGGACGCTCAGCCATGACGCAAACGCCAAAATCTCTTCGACTTCATATCGCGTTGTTCGGCAGGACCAACGTGGGCAAGTCCAGCTTTCTGAACATGATTGCGGGCCAGGACGTTGCCATCGTCTCCCCCATCCCCGGCACCACCACGGACGTCGTGGAAAAGCCCATGGAGCTCCTTCCCATTGGCCCTGTCGTCTTCCTCGACACGGCCGGAATGGATGACAGCTCCGAGCTTGCCGACCTTCGCGTTGCAAAGACCAGGAAGATATTCGACAGGGCGGACGTGATAGCGCTCATCCTGGAGCCGGACACTTGGACGGCCTATGAGGATGAGATCCTCTCCCAGGCTGCCGAGCGCAACGTGCCGGTCATCCTGGTGGTCAATAAAACGGATATCCGCGTCCCTTCAGCCGAGTTTCTTGCCGTCGTGAGGGAAAAGTCGACGCGGATGGTTTTCTGCTCCAGCGTCCAGACGGCCGGCAGAGAGCAGACAATCGCCCAGCTCAAACAGCATATCCTCGATGTCTGCCCCGAGGAGTTCCTTGCTCCGCCGCCGTTGATCGGAGACCTTCTCTCTTCAGGGAAGGGGGTGGGACTTGCCGTTCTCGTTGTACCCATCGACCTGCAAGCCCCGCGCGGCCGGCTCATCCTGCCTCAGGTCCAGACCATCCGCGATACTCTCGACTGTGACGCGGCCGTTGCCGTCGTCAAGGAAAGGGAGTATGGGGCCTTCCTCCAGCGGCTTCGGACGCCTCCGGATATAACGGTGTGCGACTCCCAGGTGGTGCTCAAGATGGTGGGTGATACTCCCCGTGACGTTGCGTGCACCACGTTCTCCATCCTCTTTGCCAGGTACAAGGGAGACCTCGTCGACCTGGCCAGGGGCGCCGCCGTTCTCACCGACATGGGACCGGATGATCGCGTGCTGATTGCGGAGGCGTGCAGCCATCACGCAATCGAGGATGACATCGGCCGCGTGAAGATCCCCCGGTGGCTGCGGCAGTATGTGGGGGCTGATGTTCGGATCGACTCGTGCGCGGGGAGAGACTACCCTGAGAACCTCTCCCAGTACCGGCTTGTCATCCACTGCGGCGGCTGCATGCTCACCCGGCGGGAAATGCTCTCACGGATGCAAAAAGCCCGACAGGCCGGGGTGGCGGTCACGAACTACGGGGTGGCAATCTCCGTGCTCCAGGGCGTGATCGAGCGGACCCTTTCGCCGTTCCCGGCCGCGCTGGATGCCTTCCGTCGGGAGAAGGCGCGCCTGCAACAGGAGGCGCCCTTACGCCAGGAAGCGCGGGCGCGTGAGAAGCCGCCCGAGGCGGCCCAGCCGGCCCTGACGCCAGGGTGAGATAGTTGAGATGGTTGAGATGATGAGCAGCTTGGTAGCCGAAGCCCTCGCCCGCGTCGAAACGGCAAAGGACCCCGCAGTCGAGGATCTCGTCTTCCTCCTGGGCCAGGAAGGTACGGAGCAGATGCGGTTGATCTTCGATGCGGCGGACAGGACGCGCAGCCAGTTCATGGGGGAGGGGATCCTTCTGCGAGGCATCGTGGAGTTCGGGAGCTTCTGCCGCAATACCTGCTCCTATTGCGGCCTGCACGCGGGAAACTCGCGGATCACGCGTTACAGGATGAGCGCGGAGGAAATCCTCCGGAGCCTACAGAGGATTGCCGTGCAAGGAATCAGGACCGTGGTGCTTCAATCCGGAGAGGACGACGGCCTTGATCCGCTGTGGCTTGCTGATGTTGTGAGGGAAGTGAAAAGCCGCTTCGGCGTTGCCATCACACTTTCCGTCGGGGAGCGACCCCGGGAGGATTATGAGCGGTGGCGGGAAGCCGGCGCGGACAGGTACCTCCTGAAGATCGAATCGTCGGACAAGGCTCTCTATGAATCTTTGCACGTCGGACGGAGGCTGGAGACCAGGCTGCGCTGCCTCTTCGACCTTACCGCCCTGGGCTACCAGGTCGGCTGCGGGATCATGGTGGGGCTTCCCGGCCAGAGCCTTCGGCACATCGCGGAGGATCTTCTCTTCTTCGCGCGGAGCCGGTTCGACATGATCGGGATCGGTCCCTTCATACCGCACCACGAAACGCGGCTGCGCGAAGAGAAGAAAGGAAGCGTCCCCCTGACTCTGAGAGCCGTTGCCCTGACGCGCCTGGTGACGAAGAACGCTCACCTCCCCGCCACCACTGCGCTGGGCAGCATGGATCGCGATTATCGCATTGAAGGGCTGAAGGCAGGAGCGAACGTCTTGATGCCGAACTTCACGCCCCTGGAATACAAGAAGCTGTACGAGATATACCCT
The DNA here is from genome assembly GCA_963845535.1 of uncultured Spirochaetota bacterium. GTDB lineage: Bacteria > Spirochaetota > Spirochaetia > SZUA-6 > Fen-1364 > Fen-1364. Next base: position 21,156 of record CAWJSK010000004.1, on the reverse strand, counting down.
GGGAAGAGGTGCATAACCGAGCCCACGGGCGCATGCGGCTTTTGCATGGAAGGGCTGGCGCAAAGCATTGGGCGGTCCATTGACTACTCGCGCGGTGACTCCCTGGTCGAAGGCAACGTCGGCTCAAGCGCGAACTGATTACCGCGCGAGCTGACAACGGCCTGCCTTTGCGGGCCGGCCTTGTCGACCGGCCCGCATCGCCCCGCATCGCCCATTCCTCTTTGGTTTGACCCAAGTGTTTGATAATATTGTATCTTATCCATCGTAAGTACTGTTCAACATGGAGGAATCATCTATGGAATATCGCCGTCTTGGGAGCGCGGGGCTGAAAGTCAGCGTGCTGTCCTTCGGCTCGTGGGTCACATACGGAAAGCAGGTGGACGTGAGCGCCGCCGAGGCTCTCATGAAAGCCGCCTGGGAATCCGGAGTGAACTTCTTCGACAACGCGGAAGCGTATGAGGCCGGCGCGTCTGAAGAGATCATGGGCGCGGCTCTGAAGAAGCTGGGCTGGCGAAGGGCCAGTTACGTGGTTTCGACAAAGATCTTTTTCGGGATGCATGACGGAGTGAATGAGCGCCAGACTCTCAACAGGAAGAAGCTTCGCGAAGGGATCGACGGCGCGCTGAAGCGCTTCGGGTTGGACTACCTGGACCTCGTGTTCTGCCACAGGCCTGACCCGAACACGCCCATCGAGGAGACAGTCTGGTCCATGCACATGATGGTAGAAAGCGGCAAGGCGCTGTATTGGGGAACCTCCGAGTGGAGCGGGGAGGAGCTTCGGGAGGCGTGGGCGATTGCGGAGAAGCATCATTTGCACAAGCCGCAGATGGAGCAGACCCAGTACAACATGTTCGTCCGTCACAAGGTGGAGCAGAACTATGCCCGACTGTATTCGGGGATCGGGCTTGGGCTCACCACCTGGAGCCCCCTGGCTTCCGGCGTGCTGACGGGCAAGTACAACGCCGGCATCCCGAAGGACTCCCGCATGGCGCTGCCCGGCTATGAATGGCTTCGCAAGACCGCGGTCACCCCGCAGCGGATCGAGGCGGTGAAGAAGCTTGAACCTATCGCCAAGGACCTGGGGGCAACCCTTGCCCAGTTGGGGTTGGCCTGGTGCGCCCACAACCCCAACGTGAGCACGGTCATCACCGGCGCGAGCCGGCCTGATCAGGTGAAGGAGAACATGAAGGCGCTGGACGTCCTGCCGAAGCTGACACCGGAAGTGATGAAGCGCATAGACGATGCCCTGGCGGGAGCGACCGACCTTCATCCGACCTGGGGGCCGAGCTGAGAGGCGGGGCCTGCTGCAGCCGCCTCGGGCGGCGGCCTCCCGCGGCCTCAGATTCTTTTCGCCGTCATGACCTGGATTTCGACAGCGATCACCGCGGTGCGTGAAAAGGAAGCGGGCTTGTAGCTGAAGCCTTCCGCGGCGCTGCGCGGCGCGTAATGGCCCATGATGAGGTCCAGGCCATGCCGCTTCTCCGTTTCATCAGCCACAATCCGCGCGGTGCCCGCTCCAGCCACGCTTTGCGCGCGGGCGGTGAAGCCGCACGCAGCCTTCCCTTCCACGATCTGCGCGGAGACAACCGCGCTGAAGCCCACCCGGGGGTCGGCGCGCAGGAGGTCCAATTTGGTTCCCGACCGCTGCGCAGTGCACGTACAACGCTTCCGGCTCATGCCCGAAGAAAAGCGGCACGACATAGGGGGAAGGTGTGTCGTGGAACGAGAGAAAGATTACCGTGCACTGGTCGAGGATCCTCGTGATCTCCTCGATGTCGGTTACGTTCCTCTCCGCGCGGCGCATGAGGCGACCTTCCTGATCGACATTCTTATGCACTTCGGCATCCTTATGCAAATTGCTCCCCGCCGTCTCCTTCCAGGAGCAGGCCATCGAGCCTGCGCAGGGTCGTGTAGAAGTCCTGTTCCTCGAAGATCCCCCGAAGTGGAACAGCCCGGCCACCCGCTTGGGAAGGGCGTTGTACACGGAGTGCGAAAGGGAGATGCAGCCGGGCTGCGTGGACTTCTTTTCCAGGTGGGCCGCGTAGTTGATGACGTCGGAGACGATCTTGCCGGGGTCCGCGTTGAACCTCACCTTGCCGGAGTCGATCCCGAGCCGAAGCGAGAGGTTGGCATGCCAGTCGAGCGCGGAGGTCAGGTTGAAAACAGGGATTGCGGTCTGCACTTCGATTGCAAAGCGCACGGCCCTGCGGGCGCTGTCCTTAAGCGCGAAGGCGATGATGCCGCCGTCCCCCGCCCATGACCAGATCCGCCCGTCCGTTGCGGCAAGCTTGTCTCTCAGAAACCCCCACAGGTTGAAGTACAACCGCTCCATTTTTCGAAGGCCGTGCTTGCGTACCAGGGCCGAGTTGTCCGCGATGTCCAAGCTGATCACCGCGGTTTCATACTCCCGACCGTCCTTGAGGCATCCCCAATTCACGAGCTCTCCGGGATCCTTGCAGGAGCTCACGATGCGGCGCGTTTTGAAGTCGTAGTGGATCCCGGCGCGCAGCAGCTTGCCCAGAAAAGCTTCCAGGCCGTTCACCCGCACCGATCTGCCGTGCACGACCCCGTCATCGATTTCGACGACGAGCTTCAGAAGCGCCGGCAACTGGTCCCCGTGCTCGCACTTGTCGACAAGGAGCTTTGCGCTTTTGTGCGAGGATAGTGAGATGTGGTTTTTCGTCCCCGAAGCCTCGTTCGAATCGAAGCTGCCGAGAATGAGCCCCCCCAGCTCGTTGACCTGTTCGGTTTTGAAGTTGGCCGCCAGGAGCTCCACAAGATCGTTTCGGAGTGCTGGCTCCAGCACCATGTCTGCCACCTCGAATGTGATTTCGCTACATGTTGTACTTCTGGCAGAGGCCGACTTATTATGAGAGATAGTGGAGAAACCTCATCAGAACATGGATAGCCGGAGTTGTCAAGAATGACGGCCAACAGAATGACGGTCAACGCAGCCGGCTCCTCTCAGCTGCTCTTTACGAACGCCCGGCTTGTTCTTTCTGATCGTATTGTCTCAGGTTCGCTCCTCATCGAAGGCGGGCAAATCCGCGAGGTCATCGAGGGCCATGCAAACGCGCCGGCGGGCGCGTCGCAGGCGCCCCGCGTCGACGCGCGTGGCCTCTACCTTTCTCCGGGGTTCATCGACATCCACACGCACGGGGGCGGCGGCGCGGACTTCATGGACGGCACCGAGGAAGCCGTGCTGACGGCGTGCCGGACGCACCTGCGCCACGGCACAACGACCATCGTTCCCACCACGCTTGCAAGCGATCTTCGGGAGCTGCAGTCCGTGCTCAGGCTTATTGCCCGGGTGAGTGAGGCCTATGGGCAGGCCGTGGGTGTCCCCGAGATCCTCGGTGTCCATGTCGAAGGCCCGTACTTCTCCCTCGAGCAGAAAGGCGCCCAGGACGCTCGATTCATCAAGGACCCGGATCCCGGCGAATACACCGGGCTGCTCGACTCGTGTCCATGGATAGTGCGATGGACCGTCGCCCCTGAGCTACCGGGGGCGCTTCTGATGGGCAGGGAGCTTGCGCGCCGCGGTGTGGTGGCTTCCATTGGCCATTCCAATGCAGTCTACGACGAGGTTGTCGAAGCATGCCGCAACGGCTATTCGCTCGTGACCCACCTCTATAACGGGATGTCGAGGCTCGTCCGCAAAAACGCAGTCATGCATCCCGGAGTCGTGGAGGGCGCCCTTGTTCTGGACGAGCTTGCCGTGGAGGTCATTGCGGACGGCATGCACCTGCCGCCGAGCCTCCTGGAGCTGGTGTTCAAGGTGAAAGGCCCGGACCGCATCTGCCTCGTCACGGATTCCATGCGCGCCGCAGGCCAGGACGTGAAAGAGAGCGTCCTCGGCAGTAGGGAAAACGGCACGCGCGTGATCGTATCAGACGGAGTTGCCTGGCTCCCTGACAGGTCCTTCTTTGCCGGCAGCGTTGCCACCGCGGACAGGCTCGTGCGCACCATGAGCGCCGTGAAAGGCGTGTCCCTGCCCCACGCCGTACGGATGATGACGCTGACCCCTGCCCGCATCATGGGCATTCACGCGCGCAAGGGAAGCCTCGATCCCGGCAAGGACGCCGACATTGTGGTGTTTGACGACGATCTGCGGGTCCGATTGGTGATGGCGCGCGGACGGATTGCAGTGAACGAGCTCTAGAATGCGTTCCGCGAACGCCGGCGTGGGCGTGGGCGCGTTTAAATCTTGACTTTCACGGGGCGCCCTGTGTTGGAGGACGTGATGCTTGCGTCCAGGTATGCCTGCACCTTGGCGCCGTTGGCGAAGTCCGAGGGATCGGCTTTCCCGGTGCGGATGCTCGTGATGAATCGTTCATATTGGGTCGGGGTTTTCCTGCCGCGCACAACGCGCCATTGGGCAGCGCGGGCCGCCTTTTTTCCTTTGACCAGGCGATAGCTCGAGGGGTCCCTGTCCAGGTCCACCTCCACGGCGCCTTCATCCCCATACACGCGGACCCGAAGGCTGTTGTGGTGGCCCGTGGCCCAGCGCGTTGCATGCACGGTACCGATCCCTCCGGCGGCAAGCCCGATGGTGGACACGAAGCTGTCGTTCGCGTCCAGGACGTACGGGCCGATCCTGTTTCCCTTCACGCCCTTGGGAAATGTGCGAAGGACGCAGGAGATCTCCGAGATGTCTCCGCAGAGAAGGCCGACAAGATCGTAGATGTGGCAGCCGGTGTCGCCAAGCGTTCCCATGCTGCCGTGCCGGGTGGACAACCTCCACGTGAATGCGGTCTTTGTCCGCCAGTCGCCCCAGGCGTCCTGCGCGAGCCAGCTCTGCAGGTAGCTCGCTTCCACGTGCATGATCCTGCCGATCCCTCCGGCCCTGATGAGCTGCGCGGCCGCCTGCGCTCCCGAGGAGTTGCGGTAGCTGAAGTTCACCACGGTGGCGAGCTTCCGCCGGGCGGCGGCGTCGCGCATTCTGCGCGCGTCAGCAAGCGTCGTGGCCAGGGGCTTTTCGCAGAGGACCGGCACACCGCGGGCCAAAGCCGCAAGGGAGACGGGGGCATGCATGATGTCCGTGGTGACATTGGAGAGCCCATCCAGGCGCTCTGCCTTCAAAAGCTCGTTGTAGTCGGTGTACCAGCGCGGGATCTTCCAAGCGCGGGCAAACTCGCGCGCTCTCCCCGCGTCGATGTCGCAGCACGCCGCCAGCTTCACTCCGCGCGCGGCGGAGAAGCTGCGGGCGTGTGCCGCCGCCATGTTTCCTGTCCCGATGATTGCAAGCTCGATCATGCGGGAGACTGTAAGGAGCAGTCTCGTTCCAGTCAATGGCGGCCGCTAGAGGGCACCTTTCCCCAGGGCTCCCGCCTCCGCGCGGAGTACCGCGCTATGGCTGCCGCCCTGGGGCCCCTTCCGCGCGGCCTGCGGCCGCGCTAGACCTGCCAGTCCAGCACGTACTTTCCGTCGATGTCCGTGAACCCGCCCACCACGATCATGATGAAGTCGATGACAACCCAGACCCCGAAGCCGCCCAGGGTGATCAGCATGAGAACGCCCGTCCCGACTTTTCCCACGTAGAAGCGATGCACTCCGAGCCACCCAAGGAAGAGGCAGAACAAAAGCAATGCAAGCCTGCTGCGTGGGCTTACCGTCTTGTCGTTTTGAAAGCCCGGGGCCATGCCGCGCATGCGCACGGGGTGCCCGCAGTTGGGACAGTAGACTGCCTGGTCGGAGAGCTCCTTGCCGCAATTGACGCAGTACATGATTCGTCACCTCCCCCAATTCAACACCGCGGGGACGGAGTAGGGCCCCTGCCGCGAATGGCGGGCCGTCAGTATTCGTACTTCTTGGCGATGGCCATCAGCAGCTCTTCCATCTTCAGGAAGATGCCCACCAGCTCGGGATCGAACTTCTTACCGGCCTGGTAGCGCATGAAGCGAAGCGCATGCTCCTGGCGCCAGCCCTTCTTGTAAGCGCGTTGGGAGACCAGGGCGTCGTACACGTCGGCTATCATTACCACCCGGGCGGAAAGGGGGATCTCCGTCCCTTTCTTGCCGGGGCCCATGTAGACCTTGGGCGCGTAGATGTTCTCGATGTGCCCCGGGTACCCCGTGCCGTCCCAGTTCTCATGGTGGTTGAGCGCCACCTCCGCGGACATGTAGTCCCAGAATGAGGTGGTACGGCGGAAAAGGCGCGCGCCGAGCACGGTGTGCTGCCGCATTGTGATGGTTTCATCATAGGTCAGGCCGCCGGGCTTCTTGAGGATCACGTCACTCACCGCGATCTTTCCCACGTCGTGCAGGATGGCGGCGGTGCGAAGAACGTCGCTTACCTTGCGGATCTCCCGCGCCGAAATGCCGCGACGCTGGGCCCAGTGCTCGTACAGCTCCACCGAGTACGCGCCGACGCGCTTTGCGTGCTGGCTCGTCTCGAAGGGGTCACGCAGCTCGGCCAGCTCCACCATGCGCAGCACCATCTCACGCGACAACCGCGCCTTCTCGATTGCGTCCGCCGCATTCAGCGCGAACTGGGAGATGAAAAGCTCGTCCTGGACGGAAAACGCAACCACATCGCCTTTTTCATTCTTCGAGTTGATGAGCTGGAGGACGCCGACGATCTCGTTGTCCCGTGTCTTCAGGGGCACGCAGAGGATTGACCGGGTGTGATAGCTCGTCTTCTGGTCGAAAGCCGGGTTGAAGGCATACGAGACGTTGCTCTGGATATGGTAGACGTCGTCGATGAGGATCGTTTCCCCCGTCTTTGCCACGTATCCCGCAAGGGAGCCCTTGTCGATTGCCAGCGCCGCGCCGCTGGGGATGTATTTGTCTTTGGTCTCCCCGCGAAAGAGCGTGTCGTTCTGCACGAAACTGAAGTACAGATAGCCTCGGGCGGCGAGGTAGATCGTTCCCGCGTCCGCGCCCACGAATTGCCGCGCCTCCGTCAGCACCCTCTCCAGGAGCGAATCCAGGTCCCGGATGGAATAGAGGGTTTCGATGGTGCGAAACAACTTCAAACTATCGCGTTTCATTTGGGCTACTGCCGCAGTCGTAGACTATTAGTATAGTAAGAAAAAGTTCCGCCCTCAAGCCTTGGCGAACAGGAAGGCGCGCAAGTCTTCCACCCGTGGGAAATAGGCAACGGTATTGGCTCTCATGTAGCGCTCGATTTCAGGCACGCGGTGGCTCCATCCCGCGCCTGCCGCCGGTACCCCCGTGGCAAGGGACATGAGGATGCCCGGCTTCAGGTCGTCCAGGATCAATGCCTGCTCGGGCTTGAAACCCAGTTGACGCAGCGCTTCCTGCACGGGCCAGGGGCTGGGCTTGCGCCGCTTCTCGTCATGGTCCCAGCCGAATACGAGGTCGGGAAGGAACGGGGGACCGCTTGAGTTGCGGTAGTGGCTTTCGATGACGTCCCTTTCGGAATGGGAAATGACCGCCACCTTTCCGCCCTGGTCGTGATACTCCCCCAGCACCTTGAGGAAGCCGGCAAAGAACGGCGGAGTGCGGCTTGTCGTCCAGCGGCGCCATATCTGGAACTCCTGCGCCAGCTCCTGGTTGTTCAAGGCGAGCTCCCCGACCAGGTACTCCATGATCCCGTGAAAATTGTGCAGAAGAAACTGCTCCTTGGTCGGCGCCGGCCGCCCCGGGCGCAGCGTGGCGAGCGCTTCAAGATGGGCCGGATAGTGCACCGCCGACATGCTGTCCACTGCCGTGTCGTCATGGTCGATGAGGAGGCAGGAGTAGCGAAGCCCGTCTGTACCGATTGCGCTCGGAGGACCCATTCCGTATATTATAGCCATGCACAGGGAAAAAGTCGCTCAATCCATTTTCCGTACCATGGTCATCCTGTTTTTCACCTCCCTCACAGCCTGCTCCATCAATAGTCTTGCTGTTCGGGCCGTCGCCGGTGTGCTGACCGGCGGAGGTGGGAGCAACGTCTTCACGACGGATGATGATACGCAGCTTGTGGGGGACGCCCTGCCTTTTGCCATGAAGACCTATGAGGCGCTCCTGGAGGCTGATCCGGGCAACGCGAAGCTCGCCCTTGTTACCGCACAGGCGTTTGCCGGCTACGCCTTCGCTTTCGTCCAGATGCCGGCGGACGAGCTTCCCATCGACCAGGTGGATCAACAGATCGCCATGCATACCCGCGCAATGAAGCTCTTTCTTCGGGCACGGGACTACGCGCTGCGCGGCCTGGAGGTGCGGCGCAAGGGTTTTCTTGCCACCCTCGACGCGCAAGGCCCGGCAGCCGCGCTCAAGCTGACGCGGCCTGAAGACGCCGACTATCTGTACTGGGCAGGGGCGTCCTGGCTGGGGGCCTTCAGCGCTGAACCCTTCGACTTCTCCCTGATCGTCACGCTCCCGCGGGCCACGGCCATGCTTCAGCAGGTGGAGGCCTGGAACGACACATATGCACGCGGGGCGGTGCACGAGATCTTCATTTCCTACTATGCCGCGGCGCCCGCGGAGCTGGGGGGCAGCGAGGAGAAGGCGCGCGCGGAGTTTGCCCGCGCCGTCGAGCTGTCAGGCGGCCACTCGGCCGGACCGTACGTCGCGCTTGCATCCTCGGTGAGCGTCAAGGACCAGAACGAGGCGGAGTTCCGGGACCTTCTCAACAAGGCCCTTGCGGTGGACGTGAACGCGGTGCCCGCGGAGAGGCTGACGAACACCGTCAACCAGCAGAAGGCGAAATGGTTGCTCGATCACGCGGATCGATTTTTCGTTGAAGGGCAGGGCAGTCAATGAGGCGACGCGTCTGGACGATCATCCTCTGCGCGGTGGGCTGCTTCCTCGGCGCAATCCCGCTTGCGGGAGCGTTGACCATCAAGCTCGGGACCCTTGCGCCAATCGGTTCACCGTGGGAGGTCGGCCTGCGGCGGATTGCGGCGGACTGGGACAGAATTTCCGGCGGCTCGGTGACGCTTCGCATCTACGCCGGCGGCATTGCCGGTGATGAGCCGGACATGATACGCAAGATGCGCATCGGGACGCTCAACGCGGCAGGCATCACGGTGAGCGGTCTTCAGGGCATTTTCAAAGGCTTCAAGACGCTGAGCTACCCGCTCCTCGTCAGGAACGACGGAGAGCTGTTCTACGTGCTGGACCACATGAAGCCCTCCTTTGAACAGGAATTGGAAAAGCGCGGCTTCCATGCCATCATGTGGTCTCCGGGCGGATGGGTCTACCTCTTCTCCCGGAGGCCTGTCATCTATCCCAACGATCTCAAGAGCCAGAAGCTCTGGGTCTGGTCGGGTGACCCGGATGAAATCCAGGCGTACCAGCGCGCCGGCTTCCAGACAGTGACCCTGGCGGTCACGGATCTGATGACCTCCCTGCAGGGAGGCATGGCGGACGCCCTTGTCACGAGCCCCCTCCTGGCTGCGTCCAACCAATGGTTTGGCGTGGTCAACAACATGAGCACCCTCAAGCTGGGGCCGCTGTGGGGCGCAACCATCATCACGGACAAGGCGTGGTCGGAGGTGCCGCCGGATCTTCAGCAGAAGCTGATGGATGCCGCTCAGCAGGTCGCGGACTCGCTGACCCCTGAGCTGGTGAAGGCCGACGACCAGGCCATCGAGATCATGAAGAAGTACGGGCTCGTCATCAACAAGGTGCCGCAAAAAGCGGAGGCGGAATGGGCGGATCTCCTGGACAAGACTTTCTCGAGCCTCGTGGGGACGACGTATGACGCGCAGAGCTTCGACATGGCCACCAAGTACCTGAATGAGTACCTTGCCTCCCACCCTCGGCCCTAGCCTGCCGGCGCCCGCCTCCCGCGGCGGCGTCCTTTCACGGTCTGAAGACCTCCTCTCGGTCATCCTCATCGGGCTCATGGCGGTCCTTTCCCTGTTGCCCGTGCTGACACGACTGTTCTCCGTGCCCGGCATCAGGGGCTCCACCGACTATATCCGTCACCTCGTGCTCTGGACCGCCTTCACCGGGGGCGTCATCACCTCACGGGAAGGCCGCCACCTGGCGCTCAGCTTCGGATATGACGCGCTCGGGGATCAGGCAAAGAGATGGGTGAAATCCTGGACGTCGTTCGTCGACGTCTTTTTCCTGACCGTCCTGATGCTTTCCAGCCTCTCCTTCTCCCTGGTTGGCTTCGATCCCACCGCAACTGTCGGAGTGATCCCGTCCTGGATCCTCGCGCTCATCATGCCGGCGGGGTTCCTTGTCATGATCGTTCGCGCCATTGGGCACGCCGCCCAACGTCCGGCGCTGCGATGGATTGCGGCGGCAGGGATCCTGCCGGGTCTGGCATTCGGGCTTGCGCCGTTGTCCAACCTTCTTTCTTCTGCCGGCGCAATTGGCCAGGCATGCGCCGCCGCCCAGGCGGCTCTTGCGCCGGTCCTGGGGACGCTTTTCCTTCCGCTCGTCCTGGTGCTTGTGGCCTCCGCGGTTCTTGGAAGCCCCATCTTCATCCTCCTGAGCGGGCTCGCGGTCCTTTTCTTCTTCCGCTCCGGCGGCGCGCTGGAGGCCGTTCCCAACGAGGGCTACGTGATGCTCTCAGGCCCGCTGATCCCCGCAATCCCGCTCTTCACGCTTGCCGGTTTCATCATCTCGGAAAGCAAGGCCGGCGAACGCCTGGTGAGGCTCTTCAAATCGGTGCTTGGCTGGCTTCCCGGCGGCGCCACCATCATGAGCGTCCTCATCTGCGCCTTCCTCACCACGTTCACGGGGGCTTCCGGAGTGACCATTCTGGCCGCTGGCGGCTTGCTTTTGTACATCCTTACCCAGGACGGCTACCGTACGCGGTTCTCCACGGGGCTCCTGACCGCTTCCGGCAGCGTTGGCCTTCTTTTCCCGCCAAGCCTGCCCGTGATCCTCTATGGCGTTATTGCGCAGGTGAACATCAAGGAGCTTTACGCGGGCGGGATTCTTCCCGGCCTGTTCATGGTGTTGACGCTCGCCATCATGGGGGTCATCGAGTCCACGCGGCACAAAGCGCCGCGAACGCCGTTCAAGCTCGCGGAGGCGCTGCCGGCGTTGCGGGACTCCATCTTTGAAATCCTTCTCCCCATCCTTATCCTCGTTCTCTTCCTGCGGGGCATCATGACGCTCGTGGAAACCGCGGCGTTCTCGGTGTTGTACGCTTTCGTGGTGGAAGTGATCATCCACCGGGACATCAAGCTTCGCAGTGTCCCCTCCGTCTTCCTGAAGAGCGTCGTGATCATGGGCGGGGTGCTTGTCATCCTCTGGACCGCGAACGGCCTTTCCTACTACCTGGTGGATGCCCAGCTTCCCTCCCGAATGGCGTCTTGGATGCATGCGGCCATCGGGTCGAAGATCGTTTTTCTTCTCCTCGTGAACCTGGTGCTGCTTGTGGTGGGATCTTTCCTGGAGATTTATTCGTCGATTACGATCGTGGCCCCGCTCATTGTGCCGCTGGGCGTGGCGTACGGGGTGAATCCGCTGCACTTGGGGATCATCTTCCTTGCGAACATGGAGCTGGGCTACCTGATGCCGCCGGTCGGGCTCAACCTGTTCCTTTCCTCCTACAGGTTCGAGAGGCCCCTGGCCACCCTGTACCGTGACGTGCTCCCGTTCCTTCTGGTGCTTCTTGCCGCCGTCCTGGTCATCACGTACGTGCCGTGGATGACTGAGGCGCTGCGGCCGCTTGTGAAGTTCTAAGTTTTGGTCATCTCTTTCGAGCCGCCCGCACTTGCTGGCGGCGCCGCATGATTCGAGCTATAATCAGCCCAGGTTCCATCCAATGAAGTGGCGGCCAATGCTTACTGCGCTGCTCTTGCTCTCTTCTCTCGTCGCTTCGGCGCAGGGCCGCACGGTGACGGTTCTCACTCTCGACGGGCCAATCGATCCTATCAGCGCCCGCTACGTGCAGCGTGGCCTTGACCAGGCCGCGCGTGACGGCGCGGCTCTTGCAGTGATCCAGATGGACACCCCGGGAGGCCTTTCCGTTTCCATGGACCAGATCGTGGCAAAGATGCTCGCCTCTCCCGTGCCCGTTGCCGTATACGTCTGGCCTCAAGGCGCCCGGGCAGCTTCCGCCGGCGTCTTCATCGCCATGGCCGCGCAAATTGCCGCCATGGCCCCGGGGACCCATATCGGGGCGGCTCATCCCGTGACCTCCGGCGGCGGTGACATCCCGGGAACCATGGGGGAGAAGGTCCTCAATGACACTCTTGCGAAGTTGAAATCCCTCGCGCAGCTCCGTCATCGCAACATCGCCTGGGCGGACCAGGCCGTGCGGCTCAGCATGTCCCTCACCGAATCGGAAGCCGTGGCGCGGGGGATCGTGGACTTCAGCGCCCGTGATCTCGACGACCTGCTGCAGAAAGCTGACGGACGCACCGTGGACACGCCCCACGGAACCACGGTGCTTCACACCATCGGCGCCGTGGAGCGGCCTTTTCCCATGAGCTTCATCGACAGGTTCCTCGGCTTTCTTGTGAATCCGGACATCGCCTACATCCTGCTCATCATCGGGATGTTCGGCATCATCTTCGAGTTGTCCCACCCGGGCCTCGTGGCGCCGGGCATCGCCGGGGGGATCGCGCTCCTTCTCTCCTTTATTTCGTTTGGAAGCCTGCCGACGAACCTCGGCGGGATCCTCTTCATCGTCCTGGCCATCGTGCTCTTCGTCCTGGACATCAAGCTGCCCACGCACGGAGTGCTCACCGCCGGCGGAGTCATCTCGTTCGTGCTGGGATCATTCCTGCTTTTTCCGCCGTGGCGCGCCCCGCAGTTGCCGTCCATCCAGGTGGTCCGCATCTCGCCCGTCATCATTGTGCTCATGACGGCCCTGGTGACATCGTTTTTCCTTTTCATAGTTTCCAAAGGCCTCCTTGCCCAAAGGAGGAGGCCGAGCTTCGGTACGGAAACGCTACCCGGCGCCCGCGGCATTGCCATCACGGAGATTGCCCCGGACGGCCAGGTCCACAGCATGGGTGAGCAGTGGAGCGCCCGTTCTGTCGAAGGTCCCATCCACGCAGGTGAAAACGTCGAGGTGGTCGGTCGCGAGGGTCTTTGGCTCCTCGTGCGCCGTAGTCCGCCCGGCCAAGGAGGAGCCTCATGAGTTATCTTCTCACAGCGGTCATCATCATCCTGGTCATTATCATCCTCTCCGCCTCCATCAAGGTGGTGCGGGAGTACCAGCGCCTGGTGGTGTTCCGGCTCGGCCGCAGCGTCGGCGCCCGCGGCCCCGGCCTCGTGTTCCTGATCCCCATCGTGGACAAGCCCGTCTGGACTGACCTGCGCGAGCTGTACCTGGAGATACCCAGCCAGACCTGTATCACCAAAGACAACGCTCCCATCGACATCGACTTCCTCATCTATTGGCGAGTCATGGACCCGAGCCTTTCGGTGATCCAGGTTGCAAACTTCGCCGGGGCAAGCCAGGGAATTGCAACCACCACGCTACGCGCCGTCATCGGCGATATTCCCCTTGATGATGTCCTCTCCAAACGTGAAGAGATCAACCGGGTTCTTCGCACCAAGCTGGACGAGGTGACCGAGCGTTGGGGAGTCAAGGTCACGACGGTTGAAATCCGCGAGATCGTCCCGCCCAAGGACATCCAGGACGCCATGAACCGCCAGATGTCCGCGGAGCGGAACAAGAGGGCCATGATCATCGAGAGCGAGGGAAAGCGCCAGTCCGCCATCCTGGTTGCAGAAGGCGAGAAGCAATCCGCCATCCTCAAGGCGGAAGGAGACCGTCAGGCCGCCATTCTTCGCGCGGAGGGCTTTGCCCTTGCCCTGGAGAAGATCTTCGGCACGGCAAAGACCGTGGACTCCAAGACCATGATGCTCCAGTATTTCGATACGCTGAAGCAGATGGGCACCGGGGCTGCCACAAAGTTCATCTTCCCCATGGAGTTCATGAGCATGCTGAAGCCGCTTGTCGGCATTGCCGAGGAGGCGGTGAAAAAGCAAGGGGGCTGACGCTCGCCAGTCGCTCGCCTGGCATCTTGCGCCCGCACCGGCCGTGCCGACACCCCCGCTGCATCTTGCGCCAGCGGGCCAACCGCGTCGGCATTCTTACAGCATCTTGCGGGGACTCGCCGTGGCGACACCCCCGCTGCGTCTTGCGCCCTGACTTCCCCCCAGGTAGTATTGCAGAAGCCTGGGGGGACATATCATGGCAGAGCTTCTGAGATGCAAATCGTGCGGCTACGTCGTCGAGTCGGACCGTGTCGGCGATGTTTGCCCGGCGTGCGGCGTGCCTCGAAAGATGATGGAGCCGTGGAAGGATCCGATGTCTGCGCGCCGGCGCTTCCTCCTCGGGCTCGACGTGCACCCGATTATCGACCACTTCTCCATTTCCTTTGCAACCTGCGCCGCCGCGGTTGCACTGCTCGTTCTGCTGTTTCCCGGCGTTCTCTTTCAGTCAACCACTGACGTGATGCGCGTGTTTGTCGGCGTCCTGCCCCTGGCCGTCATTGCCTCCTACGTCTCCGGCCTGTATGATGGAAAACTGAGATTTCGAAAAACCACCACCCCTGCGCTTCGAACGAAGAAGGTGCTGGGCTTGGTTTTCCTTGTGTCCACCCTGGCCGCCGCAGTCTTCGCCTTCGCTTTCGACACATCGCGTACGTGGGTGCGGGCGGCGGTATTCGCGCTCGAGGTCCTGGGGCTCGGATGCGCTTTCGTTCTGGGCAGACGGGGCAAGGATCTCCTGGGCGCCTTTTTCCCCGGCTGACGCTGCGTCGCTTCCTCACATCCTGACACCTTTTCCCCGACGCGTTCTCTGACGCCGTTTCCCCGATTACTCCCCCTACGGGGCATTCTCCTTCCCCCGCCCCGCCCCGCTCTCCCCGAGACAAAAAAGAGCTGCCCATTTCGGGCAGCCCCTTCGTTGACCGCGCAGGAAAGAGACGATCGAACGTCCTTCTCCCAGCGTGACGTGCCAACAGCTACTTTTTCAGAGCCGCCTCGGCGTCGGCAATCATCGTCTCACCGTCAGTGAGCTGGGACTGGATTGCGGTTGCCTTCTGCAGGGCAGTGGCGAAGTTGCCGGCGTCCAGGTCTTTCTGCGCATCAGCCAGAGCGGCCTTCGCGTCCTGGAGCTGCTTGGCAAAGGTCCCGAAGTTCAGCTTCAGCTTGCGGATCTTTTTCGCTGCCGCCAGTTTCTGCGCGGCATCCGGCAGCGCCTTCTTCAGCGAGTCAATCAGCGCTGTTGCGTCGGCCTGGGCTTTCTCCTTGCCTTTGGCCGCATCGTTGGCCGCGGTCTCCGCGGCGGCTTTTGCCTCGATGGCCAGGCTCTTCACCTTGTCGTAGTGCTTCGCATCCAACTCCGTTTGCATCTGCGTGAGCTCGTCTTGGGCTGTCTTCAGAGTATCAGCAGCATACGCGACGACGTCCGCGTTCTGCGAAGCGGTCGCCACGGCCGCCTTTGCCGCGTCAATGTCTGCCTGAGGCGGCTTCGCGCACGCGCCAAGCGCGGCAACGAGGACCACCGGGATGAGCACCTTGAGATAGCGCATCTTTGAAAACCTCCGAACCGTATCAATTGCACACACCGTTTGCGGCACCCGGGCATCAACGATGCTCGTCTCCATGGGTAGTTTGGGGTACCGATGGCGTGATTGACTGATGTAGAACCACTTTCAGGCGGAAGTGTCAAGCGAGGCGAAGCTTGATTCACGCGTGATCGAGCGACTGCTCATCAAAAGCTCGCGCGCTATAGGCAAAAATCGTGGCGATTGTCAATCCCCCTGACGCATCCCCTCTCGCATCCCCTCGAATCCCCCGCATGCCTCCAGCATCCCCGTTGACGCATTGCATCGACATCCCCGACGCAATGCTTCGCCGTGTTTACGGGGGGTCGGTGATCGTGTAAAATGATGATACCCCGCTGCCCGGTGGGCAGCATGTTTCGGCGGCGCTCACCGATTCATCATGCCTCAGTCCTGATGCTCCCTCGTTTTTGCGGGGTGCGGGCATCTTAAGGGAAGACACGTCTGGCTGCCTCGCTGCCTTACCGTCTCGCGACGGATTGCTAGGTGGGGCGGCAGTCCGTCTCCCATGGTTCCGCCACCCTGCGTTCAACTTCTCAGGTTTCGCACCCGCGTGTTCCGCTCTCGCATGGTGCATCTCGCGCTTTCTCGTGTTTCGCCTCTCGGATGGCGCTTCCCTAGGTCGCCGCCCCGCGTTTTGCCTCTCGCGCGGCGCATCTCTGCGTTTCGCAGGTCGAACCTGCTACAACGCGTCGATAGGGCTGGTCACGCCGAGCTTGTTCTTTGTCGCCACATGGGTGTAGATCATCGTCGTCGATACGTCAGTGTGGCCGAGAAGCTCCTGGATGGTCCGGATGTCATATCCGCGCTCGATCAAGTGCGTTGCGAAGCTGTGCCGAAGCGTATGAATGCTGGCATGTTTGACGATACCCGCGGCACGCACAGCGTCCCGAAAAGACTTCTGGAGAGTGGTGGGGTAAATATGATGGCGCTTGACGGCGCCCGAGAGTGGATCCACCGCAAGGCTTTCCGAAGGGAACACCCAGTACCAACCCCACTCCCCTCCCACGCCCGGGTATTTCCTTCCAAGAGCGCCGGGTGTCGTTACTTCAATCCGGCGCTTCTGATCCTGATCGTAGAGCCGATGGATTTTCATCAGGTGGCGATGAATATCACTGATGACCTTTTCCGGCAGGACCGTTTCGCGATCCTTGCTGCCCTTCCCTGCCCGTATCGTCAAGCAATTCCTTTCGAAGTCGATATCCTTTACCCGTAAGGTAAGACACTCCTCCAGTCTCAGGCCGCCACCATAGATGAGCTGCGCCATGAGGAGGTAGGGTTCTCGGAGGTGCGAGAAAGCCCTCTGGATTTCCTGCTTGCTGAGTACCACGGGTAGCTTTTTCGGAACTCGGGAGGGCACCACGGTGGATAAGCCGTTGACTTCAA
The DNA here is from genome assembly GCA_963845535.1 of uncultured Spirochaetota bacterium. Taxonomy (GTDB): domain Bacteria; phylum Spirochaetota; class Spirochaetia; order SZUA-6; family Fen-1364; genus Fen-1364. The sequence continues at coordinate 4,325 of CAWJSK010000004.1, read as the reverse complement.
GCCCAAGGACATTCCGATAGAGGAAAAGGATTGCATTGAACGCCAGTCTTTGAGTTGCCGCTGCGACCTTCCTTTCCACCGCAAGGTAGGAAAGGAATCCCTTAAAGTCCAGCTCTGAAAGCTCTCGACGCGGCTTCTCTCTCGTGAACGCCCTAAACTGGGCGAACCAAGCCAGATAAGTCTTTTCCGTCCGTGGCGAAAGGTGTTTGAGGCGCATGAGCCGCAGAAGCTCTTCCTCCAACGCCCTCCAGCTGATGAAAAGCGATTGAGAGGGAAGCTGAATCATCTTTGGCGTCTGAGCAACGTCCCTCGGGTTGCTGCCTCCCCGCGCGCTGCCAGCTCGAGATGCGTTGGTCTGCGACACGGTTCCGCCTCCGCGCGCCTCCGCAACACCGCGGGCTTCCGCGCTTGGTCGCGCGCCCGCTTTTGCGGCCCAGTTCCCGGCCCTGCCATCCGTCGCGATGCTGCCGCTTTGGGCCCGGTCGCCGCCGCTGGCTTCCTGCCGCGAGAAGGATCCACTGTCGATTCCGCCACGATCGCGGCTGACCTTCGTGGCATAGCGCGTTCGATAGTAGCAGTATAGTTGAAGCGCCCTCTGGGCTTGCAGGACCTGCTGTTTTGAGTATTTCCCGCCGAGCCAGTGAAGGAAACGATTCAACGACTGGTCGTTGATGCCTTCTTCTTCAGAATAGTTGCAGTATTTCCTCACCCAGAGTTGGTACGGTTGGAGTAGACGTTCCTCGATTCGATTGTTTTCCGTGAGAAACTCCCTGAACGACCGCATAACACGCCCTCCTCTCCGATTACATGCATGATGTCTAACAAGACGTGCCGAAGTGATACGCTGCTTGTGGGCGCAGGGCCGCTGTCTAACACTATTCTTTTCCGGGTTATCCTCTAAAACTCGCTAATATGATTGTTAGGCGTCAGCACAGGGGTCTTGACCTGTTCACTGCCCTCCCGCGGAATAGCCCGTCCGACACGGGACTTGAGCCCATTGGACGCCAGCCGGTTGACAACGCCAGCCGGTTGACGTTGAGGTACTCCTGGCATAGGGTGGACCATGCCCTCACTGGACAGCATCAAGGCCCGAATCAAGGCGCAGCAGTATTTGTTGTCCAAGCACGCCGCCGACCAATTGATTGTCCGGGACATTAGCGTTGCTGAAGTAGAACAAACGATCTTGGGGGAAGCGGAATTGATTGAGGATTACCCTCAGGACAAGTACGGCCCCAGCTGTCTAATTCTTGGGTATACTAAGAGTGGAAAGGCGCTGCATGTGCAATGCGCATACTCCGATCCGAAGTTCGTCAAGATAGTGACGGTCTACGAACCCGACCCAGAGAGGTGGATTGGAATGCGGATCCGCCGGCACGGATAGGAGAAATAGATGTCGGAAACATTAGTCGATGCCAAGGTTACCTATACCCTCGAGTATGACGGACAGGTCTATATCGTGGAACACGTCCCCGCCAAGGTTTCCCAGGAGACTGGCGAGCAGTACTTCGCGCCAGAGACGGTGGAACGTATCCGTGTCTTGATCAAGAGTCGGCGGAAACCTGACAAGATCGTTGAAACACCCGTCTACGAGTACGCATGAGCTGACGCCTAACAAATCGTTGCACTTGACCGCCAAGAGGCCGTATGGAACCTTGGCCGTAGAGCCCCAAACCGCCGACATTTGTCTTCAGTCGGGGCGGCAAGTGAACTCTATGTTAGCCGTTCCTTAATTCCATCCTGATGCCAATGGCATTGATCGTTCCTGATGGCGGGACTTACACTGGGCGGATTATCTTTCTTTCAAGTAGTGCTTGCGAACGCTGACGCTCGTTGACATCTTCTCATAGGAGGGGGGTCTTGCATGACTTACCCAAGAGCTCAACTCCTGGCAACTGTGGAAGAGGTACATGAAGTTGGGAAACTGTTCGCGGAGAAAAAGGTCCCATTCCTTTCCATCATCATTGGCCTATGTCTTCTGATAGGCTTTCTTATCGGACTGGGCAACTCAACTCCTCTCTTAGTAAGAATTCCTTTGGCTCTAATTGTCGGGATCGGGGGAGGACTATTGTGGGAAAAGCTACAAACAAAGTTCCATCAGACACAAATTGACGAAAAGCATAACAAGGGCAAGGAGATTGAATGCATTTTCGAGCTTAGGCCTGAAGGCCTATGGGTTAGGCAGGATGGCATTGAAAGAACTCATAACTGGGCTGAAGTTCAAGGTGTGGAAGAATCAGACGAAGACGTGATAGTTGATCTCTTGATGGGGATTGCAGTAATTCGGAAGAGAGCATTTGCCTCGAAAGAGGACAAAGACTCTTTCATACGAATCCTTGAGAATTAAATCTCAGTGAATAGTCCCAAGTAGCTTATTATGGCTAGCGTTGCTTTTTGCTTTCAGAATGCCATCGAGCCGGAACGGCTAACAAGTCGTTGCACTTGTCCGCCTGAGCGTAGTCTTTGAGCGACAGCTTGATTCTGAAGACCTGTCGGTACTTGGCTTCGGACGGGGCGGCAAGTGAACTCTATGTTATGATGCCCAACTTGAGGATGTCTACAAAAACCGACCTCCTCAATGAAAGCTGGGGGCAAGATTGGCTCACCGAAATCAAGAGGGCGCGGGGCTGCGTCTGCCCTAGGTTTCTATGGTTTCTTTGACCATCCCACTTGGTTGCACAAACAGACGGGCTGCAACGCTCAAGCGCTGTCGGTGATCACATTCAAAGAGTCTCATAGAGAGCCCTTTGAAGGAAACTGCTTTGGGTGCAGATCGGTGAAACCCGCGCCCGCATTGGAGAGATCTTTGGGAGGAGCGGATTTGCAGGGAGAGCGCGAAGAGAAAGATATCCGAAACGGAAAGCGGCCAACCACATGATGGCGGGGCATGTGGAAGGAAAGCCCAGGCCGGCGTCTGGAGAGAAGCCTTTGACTGCAAGAGTTTAGGCCTTTGCTGTATCTGACAGTGAGAATCGATTGTGTTACTACAACCGTTCGTTGTAGATGAGCTGAAGCGAGTTCTCGTACGGTGAAGGCCTACGGTAGGAATCGACCCCGCCATCACCGGAGGTCATCATAACAAGTCGTTGCAGTTGACGCCTTGGAGGTCGTTTGGATCGATGGATGCATCTCTTGAAAACCGTGCAGGGCTGATCTGATGCGGCGGCGCAACTGAACTCTATGTTATGATCCACTTTGCAGATGGTCTCGCGTGTTTGACGAAGCACTTGGGCCTTCAAACGAACGCAATGTTCTACGAGATGAGCATGTTGTCTTCACGATCAGTTCATCATCCTTTAGCCGGACGCTGGACGATACAAAGGCTCGAAAGCATCTTGACGGTTTGTGAATATCGGGATAGATTGAACGTACGGTAAGACGTACGTAAGGAGATCTTTCTAGATGAGCAGTATCAATATCACAAACGCTCGGAAAAACCTCTACAAACTTGTCGAGAGCCTTTCCGAGACGCACGAACCAGTTCACATAACTGGCAAAAGCAAGTCCGCTGTTCTCGTAGGAGAGGATGACTGGCGCTCCATTGAGGAGACGCTACATCTGCTATCAATCCCTGGCATGAGAGAATCCATTATCAAAGGGATGAAGGAACCGCTTTCTAAAATGTCCACCAAGGCCAATTGGTGAGTTACCGGCTGTACTTCACCAAGGCGGCGCAAAAGGATGCCAAAAAGATAAGCCACGCGGGATTGCGCCCTCAAGCGGAAAAGCTCTTGAAGCTACTTCGACGCAATCCTTTTGCACGCCATCCTCCGTACGAGAAACTACTTGGTGACCTTACAGGAGCATTTTCACGAAGGATAAGCATTCATCACAGACTGGTTTATCAAGTCTTGGAAGAGGAAAAGGCTGTAAAGATTTTGAGAATGTGGACCCATTATGGCGAGTAGGGCATCCAAATTGGGGACTTGGTTGGAAAGGCTGAACCGTTCGGGGGCATAGGCGTGGATCATAACAAATCGTTGCAGCAGTCCCCTTAAGTGCAGGGTAAAACTGTGAATGCCGGCGAGAATTCGGCGGCCATGATGCTGATGCGGCGGGGCTGCTGAACTCTATGTTACACGCAACTAACTTTTGTACGTTTTGCAACGCTCGAAGAATGTTGGGGGAAGAAATCCCTGAGAAGCCCGTGACCACACGGTAGTGCCTGCCGTCCGTGCGCAAGGAGCCGTTCTTACAAGGCTCAGCTATGAGGCGGGCCTACTGCAAGCTCACAAAGGCAACGCGCCTCCGTGATAGCTGTACCGCACGGCCCGCCCCGCGATAGGTAGTGGGTGCGCGTAACAAGTCGTTGAAGCCGCCCCCTTATT
>CAWJSK010000003.1:0-148935 GCA_963845535.1 uncultured Spirochaetota bacterium | reverse complement strand
TGCACGCCGTTCACACTTGAGAAGGCCGCGTAGTACTTGTATTGGGTCGGATCAAATCCGACAGGAATGTGCCAGGTGGTCGAGAAATACACATGGGCCTTTTCGAGAAAAGCAGCAATCGGCGGTATGTTTGCTTCACCGGCCGGGTCGATATAGAAAATTACGTCCGTTCCTTTTGCTGCGACCAGGTTCTTTATGTTCTGAAGCTCCGTGTTGGGATCCCCGTTGGAGATGAGGGCTTGGACGGTGGCTGTTCCCGGTGGGAGCGACGCGGCAAAAAGCTTGACGCCTTCAAGCTCCTGGTTCCAATACGCATTGGCAAGCCCATGGATGTCGACGCCAATCGTTACCTTTTTGAGCTGCTGCCCCCACAGCGCAGTCCCGAATATCAGGACAGCGCAAAAGGCAAGTGCTGCAATCCTTCTCATACGAACCTCCTCGTTCCTGCAATGATTGTCCTTCGAGCACGGTCGGAGACACAAAACCGAAGATACTGAGCCGCATCACCTCCTCTCTTCAGTCGCACCGCGATTGGTCTGCATTCCTTTATTCGCGGTGTTCTTCTTCAGCCCTTTCCGCGCTCTGTCGCTGCGCGGATCGAGCTGGGCAATGCGTCCCCCGAACGAACGGACGCTTTGATAAAGATCGCGATAGATCGGGTAGCACTTTTCGTAGAACCTGCTGCGAGCAGGGTCGGGATGAATGACACGCTCCTCTCTTGGCAGCACCTCGGCGCATGCCGTCGGGATGTCCTTGAACACGCCTACGCCAACGCCAGCCGCGAGGGCCGCCCCAAGGCTTGCCTGTTCTGTCACTCCGGTTGCATGGATTTCGCGCGCAAGAACATCGGCCTGGATCTGGAGCCACAGCGGGCTTCGGGCGCCGCCGCCTGAAGCAATGATTTTTTGCGATCGAATGCCAAGGTTTTCCAGGACGTCAAGGCAATCCCTATAAGAATACGAGACACCTTCCATGATGGCGCGCGTCATATGCCCGCGGGTGTGCTTCAGGGTCAGCCCGAAAAACATGGCCCGCGCATCCGGATCCAGATGCGGCGTCCGTTCGCCCGCCAGGTAGGGTAGGAAGAAGGCCCCCTCGCTCCCGGGCGGAATCTCGGCTGCCTCTGCAGAGAGAGTGTCGAAGCTTTCCCCGAGAGCAACGTTCTCCGAGAACCACGAGAGAGAGAGCCCCGCACTAAGAGTGGCGGCCATCACATACCAGGTTCCGGGAAGAACGTTGCAGAACGTATGCGTGTTCAGGTCCGGGTTGAATACCGGCCTTTCCACTACGGAAAACAACTGCCCGCCCGTGCCCGTTGTCAAGGAGAGACTGCCGGGCGATGTAAGGCCATTTCCGATGGCCTGCATTGGCTGGTCTGATCCACCCGCGATTACCGGGGTGCCAGCCGCCAGTCCCGTCTCCTCCGCCGCGGCGGAAGTAACTCCGCCTACCACATCAAGCGGCAGGGAAAGGGCGGGAAAGTGGGATTCGTCGAGGCTGAGAGCCTCGATGATTTTTGTCGACCATCGTCGGGCCGTCGTGTCGAAGAGAAGGGTCGACGAGGCGTCAGTAATTTCCGTGCCAAGGGTACCGGTCAATCGATAGCGGATGAAGTCCTTCGGCAGGATGACCTTGGCAAGTCGCCGATAGTTGGTCGGTTCGTGGTCCCGCATCCACAGAATGGTCGCCAGCTGGAAGCCGGGGGAAAGCGGGTTGAGGGTAATCCGTCCGAACGCTTCCTTCCCAATGACCCCGTAGACATAATCAACGTACTCGATGTGCACGCTGGTCCGCCCAGATGATGGCAGGCCGCACCACCTTGCGTGCCTCGTCCAAGGGCACCATGCCGTGCATCTGTCCGGAGAGTCCAACGGCGGCGATATCGCGGGTCGGGATTCCTGTTTCTCCCAGCAGGCGGCGAACTGCGTCCGTCACGGCCAGCCACCAGGATGAAGTGTCCTGCTCTGCATAGCCGACGGACGGGATGAGGATGGGGTACTCGCCGCTGCAGGTTCCAAGAACGGCGCCGTCTTTTCTCAGAAGCAGCGCCTTTACACTGGAGGTGCCAAGGTCGATGCCGAGGAGGGTCTGCATCTCCATCAGCCTCCCGTCGATCCCGTGTCCGCCGGCAAAGTCGCGTCCTGAGCGAGCTCTTGCAGCGCCGACGGGCTCTGAAGCACCTTCTCCAGTACCAGGGTACCGACGCCCACGAGCACCGGGTCGGTCTCGAATGAGCTGAGCTCGATGCGCAGCGTACGGTAGACGCTGGGCAACACGTGGCTGCTCACCGCTTCCTGGACTGCCTTGAGGAGCGGCTCTCCGGCCTTGGCCAGGTCATCCCCAATCGTAATTACATCCGGATTGAACAGGTTGACAACACTGGCAAGCCCGAATCCGAGGTACCACGCGGCCCTGTGCAGCTCGCGGACCGCCAGTTCGTCACCGGCCCTCAACGCCTTCATGATTGCGGCGAAGGAATGGTCATGCTGCAACGGGCTCTCGGGGAAATCGACGAGCGCCTTTTTCACCTCGCGCTCCAGGGCAATTGCTGAGCAGTAATGCTCCAGGCAGCCGTTGTTGCCGCATTCGCATTTCGGCCCGTCGAACTCAATGCTCATGTGCCCGATTTCTCCCGCTATGCCAAGGGTGCCACGGAACAGTCTTCCATCGATGACGATGCCCGCGCCAATACCCAATCCCGCCGCCACGTACACCATTGTCCCCGTTTCGCGGCTGTGTGGGCCCAGCCACCATTCGGCGAGCGCGCCCGCATTCGCGTCGTGCTCCAGGTAAACCGGAATTTTGAAGGCTGACCGCAGCTCATCTTCCAGGGCAATTTGCTCCCAGCCGGGAAACTCGGTCATGAGGGCGATTTTTCCCTCTGTGCGGAAAAACGGGCCGGGGATTGCCACGCCGATGCCAAGGATCCGATCCTCCGGGCGGGACGTGATCAGTGCCGTTACGGCGTCGACAATTCGAGTGACAGCCTTTGTCGAGCCCTCGAAGACCTCGAGTGATTCGTGAAGGACGATATCCCCTGATCCCCAAAGGTCGAATATGCCGACGGAGAAGTATTTACGGGCAAGACGGACGGCGACCACCTTGAACAAGTCCGTGTTCAGGGAGATGCCGATTGATCTGCGGCCTTTCTCGCCGTCGATGATTCCGCGCTCGGTTACAAGATTCCAGTCAATGAAGTCGTTGATGATGTTCGTGATGGTTGACTGCTTGAGCCCGGATTGTTTGGCAAGATCAGCACGGGAACACAGCCTTAGCTTGCGAAGAAGCCTTATTACCAAAGCCCTGTTCAGATCCTGGACGTCCTCCAGGTTGATGCCCTGCTTTTTTGCCATAAGTTGATATCATTGAATTGATGAATCAATTCAATGGGTGAAGTAATCCTCAAGTTAGCGTCTAGATCTGAGCTTTGTCAAGAGGAATTTTGAAACAATAGACCTTTCGCTTTCGAGCCCATCGTGCCTATCCCCCTCATCCGAGTTGTGAAGGCGTTTCTTGTACTCCTTGGGATCCATGGCGACTTCGATTCGGCACGAGAACTGAAACTTGGAGGGCGCGTCTCTGACTGCGCAGGTTATTCGCGGTGAGGCAGAATTGCGGGGCAATTCTTGCTCGCCCGCTTTTCGGAAGTAGGCCGTAACTCTTCAAATCAGCCGAAAAATTGCCCTTCTCGTCTTGGCTGCATCTTGGCATGGATCTTGCAAAACGCAATCGGTTGGGAAGCACCGATGATAAGCCTGCGTTTCGTAAAGATCCACTATGCGGTGGCTGCAATGATACTGGGGACGAACTGCGGGCTGCCCAGCTCGTACTACCTCGCGCCGCCTGAGCAGCAGACGCTTGCTACTGGCGGCTCGACCGCCACATTCGAGAGTCCTGGATACTCAAGTAGCTCCGATACCGAGTTTGTTGGTTTCGACGTGTATTGCAAGTTTCTCAGCTCGACCCCTGGATCCTCTGATGTCAATCTTGGGGGAGGCGGAACAGCCGGCCCGAGCACCCTCACCTCGAATGGCTTTCTGCCAGTATGCTTGTCCACCGACTCTCCGCCCTCGCAACGGACGACTCCCACTCTTGCCATCCCCTCGGCAGACAGGCCGAACTCTTTCACGGTGACGCTAACGATCAGCACAACAGGTACCTCATCGTACAGCTACACGGACTCGGTCACGGGCAACTCGGTGACCAAAAATATCGGCAGGGACGCCTCATACAGTACAACCTCGATCACCAGCAAGGCGTTCGCATGCAATTCCGCCATATCCAACGACTACGCAAGCACTGACAGCGACGTGGAGTCGATCTGGTCGGCCGCATCAAGCCAAGACTATGCATATGTCGCGTTGTATGCACTTTCCTACGGCTACGAGGAAGGAACGTCGAACGTAGAGTATTCTGCCTCGGTCTATATCGGATACGTCCAGATATCCACATTCCCGTGATGGGAGGAACCTTATGATGCGCCTCGGAACGGGGGAGAAACGCGTTCTCAAGACTTGTTTCTTTCTCATATTTGCCCTCTGCGTTTTCACGCCGGCTTTTGCCGCCGGTGACTCTGCGCCTTCTCAGTATTCCCTGGGGGACCAGACTCTCTCCCTCAATGTGGGACCATTGGTACCGCTTTTCCTTCTTGGCGGTAACCCGAATGTCGGAAGCTTGAACCTTTCTGTTGGCGGCATGGGGAGCATTGACTGGGGGGCGTATCTTTCGGCTCACTGGCGCATAGGAGCGTCCCTGGGCGGAGCTTTCGCCTTCGATCCGAACTTCACTGCCCTTCTGATGGTGCCCATCATTGCGAAAGTCTCCTACCTCTTCGAGTTCTACCCGTTTGAGGTTCCTGTGACTTTCGGCGCCGGCATGAATATCCTGAAATATAGCGCCGACTCGACGATAGACTTGCTCCTGAAGCCGGGGACCGGGATTTTCTATGCTTACAATTCATCCTGGTCTTTCGGGCTGAACCTGAACTACTGGTGGGACATGCAGTTTGTCAAAGAAACACTGGAGGGTGGGCTCACCGTTGGAAACTTCCTGGAGATCTCTCTCAGTGCTCTCTATCACTATTGAAACATTTCAGGAGGCATGTGGATGAAAACCTTCTATCGATGTCTTGTCGCAGCCGTCGGCGCTGCGGTCTGCTTCTCGTGCACCGAGAACGGCGGCATGATCTACACGAGCATTCAAAAAGCCACCAAGACCAGCACGAGCTCGACCATACCAACCGACATCACGGTTTCCGACATCGCGACTGAAGGGACTGACAACCCCTTGTATCCCTATTACGTTGCTGCCGGGAAAGTGTACAACGGCTCAAAACCATCCAGCGGATCGACCACGTGGTCGGCCATCGGGGTGCCCAAGACATCCGGCAGTGACATGCTCTGTAACACCCTCGCGTACGACAGCGTCAACAAGAAGCTGTGGGGCGGATTCTATTCTTCTGATGGGTCGACCTTTGGCCTGTATCCCGCGGCGGCAGGAAGCGATTTTTCCTCCTCTTCTGCGGTGACGGACAGCTTGATAGCCGGAAAGCAAATCACCCACCTGGCCGCCATAAACGGGGACCTCTTCGCAGTTACTGCGACGTTGTCCGGCGGAAGCTATATGTACGCGCTGGACGTGCTCCCCAGCGGTTCAAGCTCTTGGCACACCTTGATCTCATCGCTTTCAAAGTCGATTACCGGAGTCGGATTCCTGGGCTCGACATATTTCATAACATCCGGGCCGAATCTTTACGCGGCATCCGGATCAAGCCCGATCGGCTCGAGCCCGTCCGTTTGGACGCTGAACGGCGGCGCCATTTCAGCGAGCGATGGCCAGTCTTCGAGCAACGACGTTCTCCAAGGAGTCTTCATAGACAACTCTTACACCAGCGGCACCATCATTGTTGTCCCGGCGTCGAACACGGGGGTGAGCCCACAGACAGGCAATCTGTACTTCTCGACAAACGGCGGCAGTAGCTGGACCCACCTCTCGAAACAGGCCAACGGATACAACGTGGGATTCCTTTGTGTGGCAGGACCAGTCGACTCGGGCCATACTACCTACCTCCTGGGCGCAGATTCGGGGGCGGGAGGAGCCTTCGGTTTCTATTCCCTCGTGCCCAGCTCGAGCTCTCTGTCGAGATTCGATGGCACTTCGTACAGTCTCTATTATTCCGCCGTGCGGAGGATTCTCGTCGACTTTACGAACAGTCTTGTTGCGATAGGAACGACTGACAACGGGCTGTGGGTCACAACGAGCATGGATTCCAGCGGCAGTTTCTCCAGCAATTCATGGTCCCAGGAATAGTCGGGGACTCGCGTTGAGGCACCGCGCGAAAACGGCCGCCACGGCCATGATGCTCCTGATCTCTTTGACAGCGGTTGCCCGCGCACAGGAATCGTCGCAGGCGCCGACACAGGCCTCACCGGGAACGGACCAGGGCCAGGCCGCCCCGGAATGGTACGTCGGCAAGCCCATCAAGGACTTCACGTTCACGGGTCTCGTGACAATCAAGCCGGATGAGCTGAAGCCAATCGTGGCGCCATACGTCGGGCGGACCTTCAGCGTGGATCCGCTCCTCTGGGAGATCGAGGGCAAGCTGTATGCGCTGGACTACTTCGAGACGATCGTCCCCACCGCGCTTCCCGCGGATGACTCGAAATCAGCGGTCATCATCCAGTTCGAAGTGAAGGAACGGCCCACCATTATCGCCATCGACATCGTCGGGAACAGCGGCATTCGCACCGGCGATATCACGGACAAGATCCTCCTGAAAAAAGGGGACCTTGCCAACCAGACCAAGCTCCAGGCGGACGTGGAGGCAGTCCATTCCCTGTACCTTGAAAAAGGCTACTCCAACGCGGACGTGAAGGCGAGCTTCGTGGCGAGTGAAAAGGACAATACCGTCCGCGCGGTCTTCACCGTCAACGAGGGACTTGCCACCACCATCAAGGAGATCCGGTTCTCGGGGAACCACTTCGCCTCGGAGGGCACCCTGCGCGGGCTCATGAAGACGAAGCCGCCCACCCTCTTCGACTCCGGTGTCTTTCAGGAATCGAAGCTGGAAGACGACAAGGCGGCCATCATCGCCTATTACACCGACCACGGGTTCATTGACGCGAAAGTGGACCAGGTCACGCAGGAGATCTCCAAGAAGGACAAAAAGAACTCCCTCATCCTCACGGTCTACGTGACGGAAGGAGACCAGTGGACGTACGGCGGGCTCACCATTCAGGGCAACCAGATATTCTCCACCAAACGTCTCCTCGAGCTGGTCACCCAGAAGCCAGGAAAGACCCTGAGCCTCCAGAAGCTGCAGGCCGACATCGGACGGATCCAGGACCTCTACTATGAGAACGGCTACATCTTCAACACCTTCGAGCGCAAGGAGAACCGGGACACCTCGGCCAGGACCATCACCTACACCCTCAACGTCGGTGAAATGGACAAGGCTCACATCGAGAGCATCATCTTCAAGGGCAACACGAAGACCAAAGAGTACGTCCTGCGTCGGGAGCTGCCTTTCGAGGAAGGGGAGGTGTTCAACAAGGACAAGATAATCGAGGGGTACCGCAACCTCGTCAACCTCCAGTATTTCAAGACGGTGCAGCCGGAGACCCCCCAGGGCTCGGCATTCGGCCTCATGAACGTGGTGTTCAACGTGGAAGAGACCAGCACCGCGGACATCAATTTCGGCGTCACGTTCTCCGGCGCGCAGCAGCTGGGGCAGTTCCCCATCTCCGGCGTCATCAAATGGAACGAGCGGGACTTTCTGGGCAGGGGAGAGACGGTCGGCGTGGACCTGGAGGCAACCTTCGACAGGCAGAGCATCACGCTGAACTTCACCGAGCCCTGGCTCCTGGGTCAGCGCTGGTCAGCGGGCACCAGCCTGTCCTTTGTCCATTCCAACGAGCAGAACGTGTTGATGGACATGCTTCCGCCGATATTCAGTGACGCGGACTCGCCCTACGCGGCGCCGGACCCCTATACATCGCGGCAGGACTACCTGAACGCGCTGGAGAACGGCCTGAGCATCCCCTCGCAGTACCTGATGCGCTATGACGCGTACGACATCATCGTGGGGTTGAACACCGGCTACAAGTTCCACACCCCCCTGGGCTTCCTCGGGTTCACCGGGGGCTACAATCCCGACCTGCGTTACATCAGCTATGACCCGACGCTGTACAGGCCCTACGAGGTGACCGTCCGCGACAACAACGGGAAGTGGAACATCATTGACTCCATCACGGCGAGCGTCTACCTCGACAACCGGGACATCTATTGGAACCCCACGAGAGGCTACTATGCCAGCCAGGCCCTCACCTACACGGGAGGGTTCATCTTCGGGCAGAGGGACTACATCCGCACCGACTCCACGCTGGAAGGGTTTGCAACATTGCTGAACGTTCCCGTCTCGGAGAGCTGGAGCCTGATGTTCGTGCTGGCCGCCCATTCCTCGCTCTCCATGATCCTTCCGCAGTTCTCCTACAACCCGTACACCGGATCATGGGGGTGGAACACGCTCACCGACGACACCGACCTCCTGTACATTGACGGCATGACCGTAGGCCGCGGATGGAGGGTACTGTACGGAGACGCTCTCTGGGACAACAAGCTGGAGATCCGCATGCCGATTGCGAAGGACTACATCTGGTTTGTGGGCTTTTTCGATGCCGCTGCCCTCTGGCCGGACGTCAGCGTCATTGGCGGGAACCTGAACAACTACTACTTCTCCTACGGCGTGGGGCTTCGCTTCGTGATCCCGCAGTTCCCCATCCGCATCTACCTGGCGCGGCTGTTCAAGATCGACAACTACGGGAACGTCACCTACCAGCCGGGAGATTTCAGCCTCGGCGGCTGGGGCCTGAAGTTCGTCATTTCCCTGGGCGGCGGCACGATGTTCTAGGAGCACGATGGTCTGGGATGGTGAGGAGGTCTCTCAACGATGAGAAAGCTCTTGACGGCTCTTGCCGCAGGAATGATCCTGGCTCTTCCCGTTGCTGCGCAACAGGTCACGAAAGTGGGGATCTGCGATTTCACGCGGGTCCTCAGCACGGCCTACAAGGAATCCAAGGCGTACCGGGACTATGACGCCGCGCGCCAGGACTATACGAAGGAAATCACGGCAACCACGGCGGACATCACTGACCTGGAAAGCCAGAAGCTGGACGCCGACAAGGCCGGCAACCAGGACCTTTCCCTCACCCTCGAGAAGAAGATCGCGGACAGGAAGGCGTACCTGGACAACTACCGTCGGGTGAAGCTCGCCATCCTGCAGCAGCAGGCGGACAAGCTCTTGAGCGGTCCGGTCCTCAAGGAAATCATGGACGTCGTGAACTACGTGGCGGAAGGGGACGGCTATGCCCTCGTGCTGCGAAGCGACGGTGACTACGGCTCCGGGATCCTGTATCGGATCATGGAGATCGACATCACCGACAAGGTGATCAAAGAGCTTTTCAACCGGGCAGGAAAGACGTACACCGGAGGGCAGTAGTGGGAAGGATCCTCGGGATCGACCTGGGCACCAGGCGCGTCGGCCTTGCACTCAGCGACCCGCGGCGGACTTTCGGCTCTCCCTTCGCAACCATCCCGTTCGTCTCTGAGAAGTCCCTTGCGGAGGAAATCCTCCGCCTCTCCGCTGAACGCGACGTGGAGCTTGTCGTCATCGGAATGCCGTACGAAGCGGACGGCAGCGAAGGGCCCGGCTGCGCGCGGGCGCGCAGGATCTCGGAAAAGCTGAAGGAACGGGGGCTTGCCACCGCGTTCCAGGATGAGACCTGGACCAGCCGGGAAGCCGAGAGCGCCCTGGCTGAGGCGGGGAAAACCCGGCGCACGGCAAAAGAGGCCGTGGACATGATTGCCGCTTCCCTCATCCTGCGGGACTACCTCGACCGTCCCGCGGACGGGTAGACCGCATGCCCGAGTTGACCCCCATGATGGTCCAATACCGCGCCATCAAGGAGCGGTTTGCGGATTCCATCCTGTTCTTCCGACTCGGGGACTTCTACGAAATGTTCGATCGTGACGCAGCGGAAGCCTCGTCCCTGCTGGACCTTACCCTCACGCAGCGGGCCGGGGTCCCCATGTGCGGTGTCCCCTTTCACGCGGCAGCGTCCTACGTGTCACGGCTCCTCGCTGCGGGACGGAAAGTGGCCATCTGTGAACAGAGCACCGCCGCGGGAAAAGGGCTCATGAGCCGGGAGGTCGTGGAGGTCATAACGCCCGGCACGGTGCTTGACGACGGTTTCCTGCTTCGAGCATCGAACAACTACCTTGTGGCGGTAGCGCGCTCAGGGAATGCAATGTCGCTGGCCTACGCGGACGTTTCCACGGGGGAGCTGGCCGCCACCGCGTTTGCCTTTGCCTCCCGCGAGCAGGTCCTGAGGCGCGAGCTGCATCGGCTGGAGCCCCGGGAAGTCATCACCCAGGAGTCGCTGCTGATGGAGGACAGCGTCCTGCGGGACCTCCTGGGAGAGAGGGAAGGACTCCTCGTCAATCGGCTTCCTGACTGGAGCTTTGACGCGGCGGCGTGCCGAAAGCGCCTTGAAAAGCAGCTCCATGTTGCCAACCTCAAGGGCTTCGGGCTGGGGGAGGCATCCCCGGAAACTCTGGCGGCGGGCGTCCTCCTGGAGTACCTCGAGGAGACCTCCAAGCGGTCGCTGGACCACATGAGCTCCCTTACCGTCTACGCTGATCTGACTTACGTCGGGCTGGACGAGGCTTCCCAGCGCAACCTGGAGCTCGTGGCCAACCTCCAGGATGGAAGCCGCAAGTTCAGCCTGCTCTCCGTGCTCGACCAGACCAGGACTTCTCCGGGCGCCCGCAGGCTGAAGCGATGGATCCTGGCGCCTCTCAAAGACCTTGAGCCCATCGAGAAGCGGCTTGCCGCCGTGGAGTCTCTGTATCACGACCAGGTTCTCCTCTCCCGGCTTCGCGGCGTACTGGGGTCGGTCCTGGACCTGGAGCGCCTTACCGCCCGCGTGGCAATGGAAAAGGCGCACGCAAAAGACCTCCTTGCCGTCGCTTCGAGCCTGGAAGCCGTTCTGCAGATTGGAGCGCTCCTTCGGGACGCTGAAAAGCATTCACTTGCTGACCCGCTGCTTGCGCGAGAGGCGGAGGTGAGAGACCTCGGCAACCTGCTTGCGCGGGCGATCTATGAGGAGCCGGCCATCGCCCTGAATGAGGGGAACCTCATCAGGCGCGGCTTCGACGCGGAGCTGGACCGGCTGCATGCCCTGAAGGACAACGCTCGGGGAATCCTGGAAAAGTACCTCGAGGAGGAAAGGGCGGCATCAGGCATTGGGTCCCTGAAGCTTCGCTACAACAGGATCATCGGGTACTATTTCGAGGTCACCAAGTCCAACCTCTCTCACGTCCCTCCCCACTTCATCCGTCGCCAATCCCTGGTGGGCGGGGAACGCTTCACGACGGAGAGGCTTGCCGACCTGGAGTCGGAGATCAACGACGCCTCCGAAAGGGTCATCGAAATCGAACGCGCGCTTTTCCTCCAGGTCCGCGCTCATGTGAAAGAGGCCGTCCCCTGGCTCCTGCAGCTTTGCGAGGCGGCGGCTGATCTTGACGTGTTCCAATCCCTTGCCTTTGCCGCAACGGTCCATGGGTACACGAAACCCGTCCTGACCAATGATGCGGCACTCATCATCAAAGATGGAAGGCATCCGGTTGTGGAGGCCCATTTGCCCGGCGGCGGCTTTGTGCCCAACAGCCTGGATCTGCCGGCGGGGGGGAAGTCCTGCGTCATCCTCACCGGCCCGAACATGGCGGGCAAATCCACGTTCCTGCGCCAGGTGGCGCTGATCACGCTCATGGCGCAGATGGGATCTTTCGTTCCCGCCGCTGACGCGAGGATCGGCCTGGTGGACAGCATTTTCTGCCGGGTGGGGGCTTCGGACAATCTTGCCCGCGGCGAGTCGACGTTCCTCGTGGAGATGAACGAGACCGCGCACATCCTCCGCGCGGCAACCGCAAAAAGCCTCCTCATCATGGACGAGATCGGACGCGGGACGAGCACGCGGGACGGACTGGCCATTGCGCGGGCGGTGTGCCTGTACATCCTGCAGCGCCTGGGGGCGCGCACGCTTTTTGCCACGCATTTCCACGAGCTGACGGACCTCGATCATCCGGCTGTCCTGAACCTCTCCATGGACGTCCGGGATCAAGCCGGAGAGATCGTGTTCCTCAAGCGCGTGAGGGAGGGACCGTCGAGCAACTCCTACGGCATCCACGTGGCCAGGCTCGCCGGGCTGCCCGCTGAAGTGCTCGCACAGGCGGAAAGCATGCTCGAAGCGGAAACAGGCACTGTCCCCACGCACACGCGGGCCGTCAAAGCGCCGGCGGAAGTCCAGGGCGAGCTTTTTTCCCGCAAAGACATCGTCATCGAGGAGATCCGCGGGATCCTGCTCGACTCGATGACCCCGCTGGACGCAATCAACCGGATTTCGCGCTGGAAAAAGGAGCTGGACGGGGAAGGCTGAGGATGAAGGGAAAAGAGCGTCTCGCCGTCGTGTTGGAGGTCCTTTTCCCTGGCAGATGCCTTCTGTGCGGCAGGTGGCTGCTTGAAGCCGGCTCGCGGGGGACGCAGGTGTGCGCCGACTGCCTGTGCTCGCTCATCCCGCTTTCGGGAAGGCGATGTGACGTCTGCGGCGCGTTGCTCGTCTCGGAGCGCGGAACGTGTATCCGTTGTAGAAACGCCGACTTCGCTTTTTCGAGCAACCGTTCGGTTTTCTCCTACTCCGGCGCCGTACGCGATCTCATATCATGCCTCAAGTTCGAGCGCAGGTATCGGTTGTCCGCGCTTTTTGCGGGATTCCTTGCCCCGCGCATTCTCTCGGATCACCCCGGTGTTCCCGTGGTCCCGGTCCCCGGCCGAAAGGCCGCGGACGCAGTGGAGCTGATAGCCAGGAGACTCGAATCAAGCCACGGGATCCCGGTGCTGAGGCTCCTCAAGAGATCAGGCGGCCAGGCGCAAAAAACGCTTGACCTGCGGGAGAGGCGGGAGAACCTCCGCGGAAGGATCCTCGACGCCGGGCTGGCGGCGCCGCCGGAAGCGGTTCTTTTCGATGACGTTTTCACCACGGGGGCAACCGCGGATACCTGCGCCAGAGTCTTGATGCAGGCGGGCTGCCGAAAAGTATCCGTGGTAAGCATCGCCATGGAGGAATGATCGCTTTGGTTGCTCCCTACTGGCGCTGAAGCAGCACCGCCCTGTGTCCGAAGCGCTTCTTGCTGTCGAGGATCTTGAACTTTCGGCACAACCCGAGGACGCGAAAGACTTCGGTGCTTTCGCCTGCCGCCATCAACGCACCACCTTTGCGGAGGAGCGCCTCCGCGGAAGTCACCAGGTCGGCAGGCCAGGGCGCCTTGGGAACCGGGCGCAGGGTGGCACACAGCAAGTCCATGCTGCCCGGCTCCAGGGTTTCCGCGAGGCCGGCGTCAGTGGGCAACAGGAGGGCCCTGGCCCCTTGCCTTCCGGCGGCAGCCAGGTTGCGCTCGGTAATGGCAAGCTCGAGCGCGTCATGGCCGGCAATCAACACCGTGTCGAGCCCTTCGGGACTTTTCTTTTCCGCGAAGACGGGAAGATGTCCTTGCCCAGGGTTCCAGAAAACGGCGCTCCCTTGGATCACCGCGCGCTGAAGCACTTCCTGGGCCAGCTCCACCCCATAGCCCACAGTGTCGAAATCCGGCAGGTTGTATGCGGTCTCCAGCTCGTAGTCGACGTCTCCCGAGGAGAACTTCCGGCTGGTCCGAAGGTAAGGGGCCAGGCTTACGAGCGGTTCGGCGGGAGCCGGGAGCTTTTCCGGTCTCTGAAAGAAAAACACGGAATGCCGGCTCGTGCTCTCGACGTGGAAGAGCAGGCAACCCGAGGATTGGATGGAGTCACGGGCAAGCCCTTCGAGGGGAGTTACGATGACCACCGCCCCAGTCCCGGATCGGGAAAGAAAATGCGGCACAATGCGGAAAAAACTTTCAAGGACAGGGCGGCCCGCCTTTGCCGGAAGGTTGGATACGACAAGGTCGAAGGCGCGGCCGCCGAGGTTCCAGAAAGCGAGGCCGCAATCGAACTCCGCGTTTTCCACGCCGTTGGCCCTCGAGTTCTCCCGAGCAAAAGCCACGGCCAGGGCGTCGCGGTCCTGAAACACCAGATGGGCGCCGGGGGCGGCCCGGGCAATTGCGATGCCGATCACCCCCATCCCGCAACCGACATCCAGCACGGAGCCGAGGCGCGACAGGTCGAGCCGCTGGGCAATGCTTTTGAGGAGCAGCCGACTCCCCGCGTCCACGTCGTTGCTGCTGAAAAGCCCGTGCGAGAGATGAAAGACCGACTCGCGGCCGAAGTACTTCAGGGACACGGTCTTGTTGATGTAGTCGAGCGGGAACTTTGTCTGGGGCGCAGCCACGTCGCAAGTGTATACAAAAGACCGACCTGTGTTGACAACCATCTCCTTTTCCTGTATGTTTTTGTCGAGAAAGAGTCGGCCCAGACTCTTTTTTTTGTGCTGGGAGGTTTTGCCGGGCCCTCCCTGCGCACGGGGCCGGCCCACAAAGCCCGGGAAGGGGCGGATTCGTTGTACGCTGAGAGTCTGGAAAAAGCCGTTCGTGAGGTGGTGGAACCCCTGCTTGAAGGGCTGGGGTATTCGCTCGTGGAGCTCACCATTGGCAGGCTCTCAGGCTCGACTCGCGTCAACGTCGTCATCTACCGACAACAAGGCGTGGGAGTGGATCAATGCGCCGAGATTTCCGGCATGCTTTTCCCCCGGCTGGAAACCATCGACGCCCTGGCTGATCCCAGCCTCGAAGTGAGCTCTCCCGGGGTGGACCGCGTCGTGAAGCGTCCTTCAGAGTACGACATATTCCGAGGTCGGGGAGTGCGCGTCCTGGCCGGCCATGCAACGGAGTGGGAGTCCGGGATCATCGACCGGGTGGAGGAGGGGACGCTGTGGCTGAGAAGGGGAAAAGAAACACGGGGGTTCGCGATTTCCGGCATTCGGAAGGCGCGACTGGACCATTCTGTGGAGGTTGAGGAAACAAAAAATGCAGTCTGATCTGTCCCAGGCAATCAAACAGCTCGTGCAGGAGCGGGGGATCCCCGAGGATCTCGTCATGACCACAATAGAAAACTTCCTGCTTGCCGCATACAAGAAGAAATACGGGGTCGTGGACAACGCCGTGGTGCGCTTCAGCGATGACAGCACCGAGGTGACGCTGTTCGCCAAGAAGAAGATCGTCCTGGATGACGACCTTGATGATCCGGTCTACGAGATCCCCCTTTCGGAAGCCCTCGAGCTGAACGAGGACTGCGAGGTGGGGGATGAGCTTCTCATCGAGATCAATCCCAAGGAGTTCGACCGGGTCTCCGTGCAGAGCGCCAAGCAGAAGGCGCGCCAGAGCCTTCGGGAGATCCAGAAGGACACGTTGTACTCCGAGTTCAAGGACAAAGTCGGAGAGATGATCATCGGCTACTACCAGCGGGAGAGGAACGGCAACATCTACGTGGACCTGGGAAAGACGGAGGGCATCCTCCCCAAGAAGTACCAGTCCCCGCGCGAGATCTATCATCCCAATGACAGGATCAAGGCCTTGATCTACGAGGTGGTGAAGACGCCCACCGGGCTCCAGATCGTGTTGTCCCGAAACCATGCGGAGTTCGTGAAGAAGATATTCGAGCTCGAGGTGCCTGAGATCTACGACAAGACCATCGAGATCTCGAAGATCGTCCGAGAGCCGGGCTACAGGACCAAGATTGCCGTCCGTTCAACGCGGGAAGACGTGGACCCCGTGGGGGCGTGCGTCGGATTGAAAGGCGTCCGCATCCAGGCAGTCGTGCGGGAGTTGGAGGGAGAAAAGATCGACATCCTGCGCTACTCCCTGGACTCGCGCAGCTTCATCAAGAACGCTCTTTCTCCCGCCGAAGTGAACCAGGTCGTGATTCTGGATGAGGCCAAGAAGCTGGCCCTGGCCATCGTGCCGGATGCCCAGTTCTCCCTGGCCATCGGGAAGCAGGGCCTGAACGTCAGGCTGGCCAACCGGCTGACGGACTGGAACATCGACGTGAAGACGGAGACGCAGTTCTCCGAGATGGACATCTCCGCGGAGGCCAAACGCGCGGTCTCCGCGCTGTTCGGTGAGACGGAGGAGGAGATCCAGAAGATCTCCGAGCTGCCGGGCATTCCGCAGCGGCTCGTGGAGATACTGGAAAAGGACAACATCGCGGACATCGAAAGCCTCGTGGCCCTGACCCCCGAGCAGCTTGCGGCGCTGGAAGGGATCACCGCGGAAGACATACAGACCATCCACAAGATCATAGAAGAGAACGTGGAGATCGTGGAGGAGGAGCAAGCCTCCGCTGCCGAGGAAGAAGCCCTCGAGGAGCCGGAAGAAGAGGCGGAGGCAGAGGCGGAGACGGAGGCAGAGGCGCAAGCCGAAGTTCCCGCTGACGCGGCCCCGGCGGAAGAAGAACAAGCAGAAGCGCTCCCTGCCGAAGAAACGCAGGAAGCTGTGGAAGAAACCGTCGAAGAAGAAACCTACGAATGTCCGGAGTGCGGGACGCCCATCACGCCCGAGATGGCCACTTGTCCAAACTGCGGCGTCGGTTTAACCTTCGAGGACGATACGGAGGAGGCGCCGAAGGCGCCTGGGGATGCGCCGGCGGGTCAGGGACGGACCGAGGGAGAGTAGAAGACAGGTATGCCTGAGGAACTGGATAGCAGGAAAAAGCTGAAGACAACACTGATCAAGCACAAAAAAGAGGAGGAGGCGCCTCCCGTGGCGGCGGAAGACACTGCCGAGAAGAAGAAGGTCGTGGTGGTGAAGAAGCGGGTCGTGGTGGTGGCCAAGAAGACCACTCACCCTTCATCCGTCTTGGAACCTCCTCAAGAAGCGCCTGCATCAGAAGCCAAGGTCGAAGCTCTGCAGGAGTCCCATAAGCCAGCACCGGGGGCGCCGGCTGCGGCTTCTGAGACTCCCAAGGCACGGTTCATCCCACCCTCCGTCAGGGAAATGCCGAGGCCGAAACCGGCGGCGCCAGCAGCCGAACCGAAGCGGGAACAAGCCCCGGCGGCTGCCCGGCCGGCAGCCCAGGCTCCCGCGGCGGCTTCACGGCCTGCCGGCGCGGCCCCGCGGCCCGCAGCGCAGGCTCCCGCTCAGGCGCCAACCGCCGCAAAGCCGTCAGCAGCCAGACCGGTCGCGCCTGCGTCAGCAGCCCCGGCAAGACCTTCCCTGCATCCGTCGGCGCCGGCTGGCCAGGAACAGCACAGACCTCGCTTCATCCCCGTGGACAGGGGCTCGGAGCCCCGGCCCTCGGTGCGTGAGAGCGTCCGTGAGAAGATGAGACTCACGCCGCTTCCCCCCCGAACGGGTGGCGCGCCCATGTCCAGAGGGCCCGGTGGACCTCCGGGAAGAGGCGCTCCCCGGCCGGGCGGACGTCCCCCCATGCGGCAAGGCCCGGGAGGCGGACCGGGAGGGCAGGGTGGTCCTCCCCGAACGGAAGATAAGAAGCCGCCGGCCAAGAAGTTTTTCTCCAAGGCAAAGAGAAAGATCGAATATCCCAAGAGGAAGCATGATCAGCCGGAAGAGAAATACCTCCAGGTCAAGAAAAAGACCATCATCATGGCCAACCCGGTCCCCAAGGAAATTTCCATCACCGAGGGGATCACGGTGTCAGAGCTTGCCCGCAAGATGAATCTCAAGGGGTCGGACATCATCCACAAGCTCATGGGCATGGGGATGATGGTCACGATCAACCAGCAGATAGACTCGGATACCGCGTCACTGCTTGCGGCGGAATACGACTGCAAGGTGAACGTGGTTTCCCTGTATGATGAGACGGTCATCGAGGAAGAGAAGGAAAATGAGGAGGACCTCAAGCCCCGGCCTCCCATTGTCACCATCATGGGGCACGTGGACCACGGCAAGACGAAGCTCCTTGACGCCATCCGAAGCGCGAACGTCGCGGAAGGCGAATATGGCGGAATAACGCAGCACATCGGGGCGTATGCGGTGGACCTCCCCCAGGGCCGGATCGTTTTCCTCGACACTCCGGGCCATGAAGCGTTCACAATGATGCGCGCCCGCGGCGCCCAGGTCACGGATATCGTCGTCCTGGTGGTTTCCGCGGTGGACGGAGTGATGCCCCAGACCGTAGAGGCCATCAACCACGCCAAGCAGGCAAAAGTCCCCATCATCGTTGCCGTCAACAAGATGGACCTGCCCGAAGCCAACATCGAGCTGGTGAAGAAGCAGCTCACCGAGCACAGCCTGGCGCCCGAAGACTGGGGCGGCACGACCATGTACAACCAGGTGTCCGCGCTCAAGAAGACGGGCATCAAAGAGCTGCTGGAAAGCATCCTCTTGCAGTCCGAGATGCTGCAACTTCGCGCCAGCTACTCGACCCGGGCGTCGGGAATCGTCCTGGAGTCCCGCGTGGACATGGGCCGCGGAATCGTGGCCACCGTCATCTTGCAGCGGGGCACGTTGAAGCCGGGGGATTCGTTCGTTGCCGGAATCTACTCAGGAAAGGTCCGGGCAGTCTTCAACGACAGGGGAGAGAAGATCACCGAAGCCACCCCTTCGCTTCCCGTGGAAGTGATCGGGTTCACGAGCATTCCCAACGCCGGTGACCCGTTCCAGGTCACTGATTCGGAACAGACCGCCAAGACCATCGGCAGCAAACGCCAGGAGCTGAAGAAGCAGGAGGAGATGAAGAGCGTCAAGAAGGTGACGCTCGACAACCTCTACGAACAGATCAAGGAAGGCCAGATCCAGGAGCTGAAGGTCATCATCAAGGCGGACGTGGCGGGATCCGTCGAAGCCCTGAAGTCCTCCCTGGAAAAACTGTCGACGCCGGAAATCAAGCTGGATGTCATCCAGGCCGCGGCGGGCGCCATCAATGAAGGTGACGTATTGCTGGCCTCGGCCTCGAATGCCCTGATCGTCGGCTTCCACGTCCGACCGAGCTCCGCGGCCCAGAGCCTGGCGGACCGGGAAAAAGTGGAGATCCGCAAGTACAACATCATCTATGACGCGCTGGAAGACATCCGCTCAGCCATGGAAGGCATGCTGAAGCCCGAGCTGCGGGAAGAGCAGATCGGCACCATCGAAGTCCGCAACACGTTCAAGATCCCCAAGGTCGGCACGATTGCGGGGTGCTTCGTCACTTCCGGCAAGGTGCGCCGGGGGTCGGACGTGCGGCTCATCCGAGATGGCGTGGAGCTCTGGAAGGGAAAGATCTCGTCCCTCAAGCGCTTCAAGGATGACGCCCGCGAGGTGGAAACGGGGTTCGAGTGCGGTATTGGCCTCGAAGGCTTCCACGATATCAAGGACGGCGACACTCTGGAGGCGTATGAGACGCACGAGCTCGCCAGAAAGCTCGAGGGCAGCCGGGATGGCGGAAGTAAGGCTTCGGCGAATTGAGAGCCTCCTCCGTGAGGAGATCTGTTCCATGATCTTCCAGGGAGAAATCAAGGACCCTCGCGTGGAACGGCTCACCACGGTGACGGAGGTGAAGGTCTCACGCGACCTGGGCCACGCCAAGGTCTGGGTCTCACGCTTCGGCGAAAGGGCGGAGGTGGCGCAGAGCGTGGAGGCTTTGAACCACGCCGCCGGCTTCATCCAGACCGTCCTCTCCAAGCGCATGTCGCTGCGGATATTTCCCAAGCTCACTTTTTTGCTCGATGACTCGATGGAAAATGGGTTTCGGATTGCAAAGAAGCTTCGGGACGTCATGAGTTGACGGAAGGTATCATCCTTCTCAACAAGCCGTCAGGACTAACCTCTTTCCAGGCGCTTGGTAACATCAAGCGGACGCTGGGGATCCGCAGGGTGGGGCATGCGGGGACCCTGGACAAGTTTGCCGAAGGGCTCCTTGTCGTCTTGACCGGAAGGATGACGAGACTCTCCGGCCTTGCGGTCGCCATGGAGAAGGAGTACGTGGCTGTCGTGACGTTCGGACGGCAGACGGATACCCTTGATCCTGAGGGCGCCATCGTGAGTGAAGGTCCGGTGCCGCAGACGGAGGACCTCGAGGCAGTCCTGCCGGCGTTCACGGGACTCATTACCCAGGTGCCGCCGGCGTACTCCGCCGTTCACGTCGGGGGAAAACGCGCGTATGAGGCCACCCGCAAGGGAGAGGCGGTGGTCATGGCTCCCCGGGAAGTGACCATCCACAGCTTGCGCCTCCTCTCTTTTGCGCCGCCCCGCGCCACCATCCGAGTGGTCTGCTCCAAAGGAACCTATATCCGTTCCCTTGCCCGGGACATCGGGGCCCGGCTTTCCACCTGCGCGTTCGTTTCTGAGCTTCGAAGGACGCGGATCGGCCCGTTTCATGTCGAAGAGGCAGCCACTGCTGCCGATTTCGACCCCGCCCGGCACCTCTTGTCCCCGGCGCGGTTTTTCGACGCGGCCACCGGCCTCCAGCGCCTCGTCCTGCGACGTGAATGGGAGGAAAAAGCAAGCCGCGGCGCGCCCATCAGGGATTCTTTTTTTCTTGATCCCCCGGCCGTGGACGGCGTGTATGGCGCTTTCAGCGGGGATGAGGAACTGGTAGCGGTGCTCGAAAAAAGCGGAGATGGCTATCGATATGCCGCGACATTTCCCCGGGGAGAACCCGCGTGAAGGTGCTGCCGTGGACCGACCTTCTGGCCGGGCGGGAAAAGATCGAGGAGCCGGTCCGTCTCACCATTGGCGTCTTCGACGGGCTGCACGTCGGCCACAGGGCGCTCATGGAAGCCATTACGCACGGTCGCGCCCCGCTCCATCCCAGCTCCCCGCCGGGCAAGTCGCTCGTCATCACGTTTCCTCGAAATCCCCAGCAATTCCTCGCCCCCTCCCGCTTTCCCGGCCTCATCCTCACCTACCGCCAGAGACTGTCGCGGCTTTCGGACCTGGGGGTGGACGCGGTCGTGCCAATTGACTTTTCCAATGAAATGAGTAAACTTTCCGGAAGGGCTTTCATCGGCCTGCTACGGGACAACCTCAACATCGAAAAAATCGTCGTCGGGGAGAACTTCCGGTTTGGCAGGAGCAGAGAGGCCGGTCCGGCGGACCTGAGAGAGATGGTTTTCGGCAGCGGGATAGAAGTGCAGGTCAGCCATCCTGTCCTGAGGAACAGCGCCGTCGTATCGAGCTCACGCGTCAGGAAGACAATCCAGGAAGCGGATTTCGCTGAAGCGAGGGCCATGCTGCTGGCGGACCACACCGTGGACGTGAGCGGCGTTGCCGGCGCAAGGCGCGGAGAATGGACACGAGCGTTCCAGCGCTCCGACATCGAGCAGGTGCTGCCACCGCCCGGCCGGTATGACGTGGGCTTTGAGCACGCAGCAGGGCAGGGCACGGCGCGGCTGGAGGTTTTGGCGGACGTGATCCTGCTCACCACAAACTGCCCCGGGCAGATAACCGCGGTCACATTCCACTGAAAGGAGTCGGATAGAATGCCACTGACAAAGGAAAAAAAGGAAGAAGTCATCAAGACGTTCGGAGCGAACGAGAAGGATACGGGTGCCACGGAGGTCCAGGTGGCTCTCATCACCAAACGGGTGGATGAGCTGACGGAGCACTTCAAAAGGCATCCCAAGGACAACAATTCCCGGCGGGGCCTGCTGAAGCTCGTCGGGCAACGGCGCAGGCTGCTCGCGTACTTGAGGAAGAGAGACCTCACGAAGTACCGCGAGATCATCGAGCGCCTCAACCTGCGCAAGTAGCGCGAAGGCAAGGATACAGATGGAACATCGTGTAACATTCAAAATCGGGGAGGAAGAGCTGATCCTCGATACCGGCAAGATGGCCAAGCAAGCCAACGGAGCGGTCTTCGCCCGGTTGGGCGGCTCGGCGGTGCTTGCAACGGCCTGCTGCGCCAGCTCTGAAAAGGAAGACCTCGATTTCATTCCCCTGTCCGTGGACTACATCGAAAAGTATTACGCGGCGGGGAAGATACCCGGTGGGTTCATCAAGCGTGAGGGCAGGCCGAAGGACAAAGAGATCCTCGTCTCGCGTCTCATCGACAGGCCCATTCGGCCCTTGTTTTCAAAGCTCTTCCGGCGGGAGATCCAGGTCATTCCCATGGCCATCTCCACGGATCTGGTCAACCCGCCCGATATCCTCGCCATGAATGCCGCTTCGGCCGCCATCACGGTCTCGGACATCCCCTTCGAAGGGCCCATTGGAGCGGTCCGCATGGGGTACGTCGGCGGCATGCTTGTGGTCAATCCGACGTTCGACCAGATAGAGGAGAGCCTGATCGACCTCGTAGTGGCGGGAACCGCAAAGGGCATCACGATGGTGGAGGGCGGCGCCCGCCAGGTGCCCGAGGCCCTCATCATCGAAGCAATCGAAAAAGCTCACGTGACCATCCGCGAGCTGTGCCGGATCCAGCTCGAGCTGGCCCAAAAAGCGGGCAAGCAGAAGCTCCCGCTCATCGAGCGGCCCTCAACGTTCACCCTCGGCGGAGAGGTCAGGAACTGGGCCTTCGAGAAGGTCAATCACGCGTGCTTCGTCAAGGGCAAAGAGGAGAGAGCGAAGGCCATCAGGGCAGTCCGTGACCAGGCGCAGGCGTTCTTTGCCGAGCGCCTCGCGGAGACCGACATTCGCCCGTTCAAAGCCCTGTTCGAGGACATGGAGCAGGAGATCCTCCGCACCTCAATCGCGGAAAAAGGCATCCGCACGGACGGCAGGAAACCGGACCAGATCCGGCCCATCACCTGTGAGATCGACGTCCTCCCGCGCACGCACGGCTCGGCCCTGTTCACGCGCGGAGAGACGCAGGCGCTCGTGGTGACCACGCTGGGCACCGCGCTTGATGAACAAATCATGGACAACATTGACGGGGACAGCAAAAAGAGCTTCATGCTCCACTACAATTTCCCGCCGTTCTCCGTTGGTGAGACCGGACGCCTTGGCTCGCCGGGCCGGCGCGAAATAGGCCACGGACACCTCGCGGAGCGGGCAATCCAGATGGTCCTGCCTTCCAAGGAAAACTTCCCCTACACGGTGCGCATTGTCTCCGAGATCCTGGAATCCAACGGCTCCTCGTCCATGGCCACTGTCTGCGGGAGCACCTTGAGCCTCCTCAATGCAGGCGTCCAGATCATCAAGCCGGTGGCGGGAATTGCCATGGGCCTCGTGAAGGAAGGGGAGAAGTTCGTCGTCCTCAGCGACATCCTCGGTGAAGAGGACCACCTCGGGGACATGGACTTCAAGGTGGCGGGAACCGAAGATGGGATCACCGCCCTCCAGATGGACATCAAGATCGAGGGCGTAAGCGCGGAAATACTCCAGAAGGCGCTCGGCCAGGCCCATGACGGCCGGTTGTACATCCTGGACATCATGAACAAGACAATCTCCCAGCCCCGGAGGGACATTTCGGATTTCGCCCCCAAGGTCATCTCCCTGCGCGTGCCCACGGAAAAGATCGGGCTCATCATCGGCCCGGGCGGGAAGAACATCAAGGGCATGAGTGAGAAGACCGGTTCCCAGATCAATATCGATGATGACGGCACGGTGACCATTTACAACCGCCAGAAAGACGGCGCGGAAAAAGCGCAGAAGATGGTGGAAGCGCTCATAGAAGAAGCTGTCGTCGGCAAGGTGTACACCGGTCCTGTCAAGCGGATCATGGACTTCGGCGCGTTTGTGGAGATCCTTCCGGGCAAGGAAGGCCTGGTGCACATCTCCAAGCTGGCTGCCACCCGGGTGGAGAACGTCAGCGACGTGGTGAAGGAAGGCCAGGTGCTGACGGTGAAGGTCACGGAGATCGACCACATGGGACGGATCAACCTGGCAACGCTGGAAGCCCTGGAGGCGAACCCCGGCCTGATGACGGAAAAGACGGAAAGGCGGCCGCCGCGGCGTGATGGGGACAGGCCCTTCCGCTCGGACCGCAGACCCGACGACAGGCGACCCCGGGGAGACGGACCGCGGGGCGGAGGGCCGCGAACACACCGGAGAGATGGGTGATCCTCACGGAGAGACTGGCAAACGGAGCAACGCTGCTCCTGGAGCCGGTTGACCGCACGGACACCCTCTGCATTGGATTCTGGTTTCTCCACGGTTCCCGTGATGAAAGCTCGGGGGAACGGGGTTACTCCCATTTCCTCGAGCACATGCTTTTCAAGGGGACGGACCGGAGAAGCGCATTCGCCATAGCGCAGGAGATCGACCGTGTCGGCGGGATCATCAACGCCTTCACGGAGAAGGAGTTCACCTGCGTCTACGCAATCATCGCCAAGGAACACCTGCGGCTCGCGTTCGACGTCCTCTCCGACATGACCACCGGCTCGCTGATCGAAGCCGCGGAGATGGAGAAAGAGAAGACGGTGGTCGTGAATGAGATCCGATCAGTCGACGACTCCCCGGAAGAAAAGGGACATGACAGGTACCTGCAGGAGATGTGCGGGGACCACCCCATCTCCCGCAAGATCACCGGTGAGGTGGAGGAAGTCCAGCGGATTTCCCAGCCGGACCTGGTGCGGTTCTACCGCCAGAGGCTCGTGCCCCAGAACACGATCTTCGCGGTGGCGGGCAACTTTTCCCCCGACGAGGTGCGGGCCCTTGCCGAAGCCGTCTTTGCGCGCGCCGGGAGCCCGAGCCTGCCCCAGCAGCGCACCACCCCGGCCTGGAAGCGCAAGGTTTCCGTGGTCCCTGACCGGTTCAACCAGGTCCAGGTCTATGCGGGGACGTGCTACGCCCTGGACCATGAGCTTTCCCACTATTACACCTCGCTCGTGTTCAGCACGGCTTTCGGCGAATCCATGAGCTGCCGCCTCTTTCAGAAGCTTCGTGAGCAGCTCGGCCTGTGCTATACGGTCTATTCGTTCCGGACTTTCTTCTCCGACATCGGGATGTGGACCATCTATGCAAGCGCAACCCCCCAACAGGTCCGCGCCCTCCTGGAGGCGCTGGATGCGGAGCTTGCCAGGCTCCTGCGGGAGCCGCTCAGCCGCCAGGAGATCGATGATGCCAAGAGCCATCTTGCCGGAGGCATGATACTCTCCCAGGAGGACATGGAGTCCCGCATGAAGAGGCTCGTGCGGCAATTCGTCACCATGGGACGGGTCCTTGAGTTCGACGAGTCCCTGACCGCCCTGCGCGCCGTGGCGGATGAAGACATTGCGCAATTTGCCCGGCAATGCCTGCGTCGTGATGCTTTCAGCCTGCTTGCCTACGGGACAAAAGGCTTGAACAGCATGCGGAACTTCGACTTTACGTTTCCGGGGTGACCGCCGTGGATGCACCCGTGATCAAGTGCTCCGTGACGGGAGGTTTCCTGCCCGAGTACCAGTCCGAAGGCGCATCCGGCGCGGACCTCCGCGCCTTGCTGACCGAGGACCTTGTCCTGAAACCCGGCACGCGCGCCCTCGTCCCCACGGGGCTCTGCATCGAAATTCCGCGCGGGTTGGAGGGGCAGGTGAGGCCGCGCTCCGGGATGGCGTTGAAAAACGGGGTCACGGTGCTCAACTCGCCGGGCACGGTGGACTCGGATTACCGCGGCGAAATCAAGATAATCCTGATCAACCTGGGGGAAAGCGATTTCCGCGTGAGAAACGGCGACCGGATTGCCCAGATCGTGTTCAGCCCGGTTGTCCGCGTCTCTTTCCAGCGCCAGGACGCAATTGCTTCCACCCAGAGGGGGAGCGGCGGGTTTGGCTCCACGGGAACGTAACCGGCGTCTCGGAGGCTTGCTCTGATGGTCCGTAGCTATCTGCGAACGTACCTGTACGTCAGCCGCGAATACCTCTTTTCGTTTGCCGTTGCGTTCCTCTTTTTCTTTTTCATCTTCTTCCTGAACCAGATCCTCGTCATGGCGGAGGAGATATTCTCCAAGAAGGTGCCTTTCTGGGACGTGGTCCTCCTTGTCATCTATTCGCTTCCCATCGTCATCGCCTTCTCGTTTCCGTTCGGTTCGCTCGTCGGCGCGCTGATGGCCGTGGGAAGGCTGTCCTCCGACAACGAGCTTCTGGCCTTCGGCGCCCTGGGAGTGCCCTCACGCCACCTCGTGACCCCGCTCCTGATCGTCGGGCTCGCGTTCTCCCTGGTTTCCTTCGTCATGAACGACTATTTCCTTCCCCTCGGCAACATCCGCTTTGCCGAGATCTACCGCAGGATCCTCTACTCGAATCCCGCCGTCGAGCTCGAATCCCACTCCATCAAGAAATACGAAAACACCACCATCATCACGGGCCAGGTGGTTGGCCGGCGCATCGAGAACCTCCTCATCATCGACAAGTCCCCGGAAGGCAACAGGCGCATCATCACCGCCAGGGACGCTCACCTGGAGGAAAGCCGCGCCCAGCAAGGGGTGGTTTCCCTGACTCTCGACTCCGTCTTTACCGAGGCGAGCAACCCCGCGGAAGGGGACCGCTATGACTACACCACGTCGCGGTCCATGGTGTACAACATTCTCCTGAAGGACATCTCCGTTTCCCTGGGCGGGGGCAACCCCTCCTACCAGAGCTCGGTGGACGTCTGGAAAGAGATCCGCGACAAGCAGGCGGACCAGGACAAGGTGCAACGCGACAAGGACGAAAAGGTGAGAGAGCTTCAGTTCGGGCTTGCCTCCGGGGTGCAGTCCGCCGTGCTGATGGCGGCTTCGGATCCGACGCAAGCGGAGGCGGCTCGCCAGAGCGTGGACGGGCTGTGGCGGGACTACTCGGCGGAAAAAGCGCGGAACGTCACGGACCAGACGCTCCAGCAATACCTCCTCGAGTTCTACCGCAAGTTTTCCATGCCCGCCGCGTGCCTGGTATTCGCGTATTTTGCCTTTCCCGTGGGAGTCCGCGCTCGCAGGAGCGGCCGCACCGTCGGCTTCGCGGTCGGACTTTTCGTGTCCATCGTCTACTGGGGCATGCTGTTCGCAGGCCAGACCTTCGGAGTCCGCATGTCCCTTTCTCCGGCATTCTCGATGTGGTTCCCCGACGCCATCGTCCTTGCGGCTGCGTTCGTCTTCTTCCTCCTGAGAAGGGCCCGATGAGGATCCTCTACCGCATGCTCATCCGGCAGTTTCTCCCGCTTTTTCTCCTGGCAGTCGTCTTCTTCGTGCTCCTGCTGCAGCTCATCGACGTGTTCGGCAGCATCTGGCGGTATTTCGCCCATGACGTCGGGATGGGGGAGATCGGCTGGATTGCTCTTCTGTACGTGCCGAAATGCCTGTCCTACGCGCTGCCCGTCTCTTTCCTGTTCGGCGTCTCCTATTCCCTCGGGCTGTTCTACGCCAACAACGAGCTGTTCGCCATCTTCGGCTGTGGCGTGAGCCTCCAGCGGCTTGTCGCGCCGTTTCTCGCGCTCGGGGTCATCCTGAGCGTCGGGGCATTCTTCTTCGAGGACGGCGTGGTCATTCCCACGTTTCGCATGAAAAACGACGCCTACGCGGTGGCCGTGAAGCAGCAGGTCTCCCTCAGCCAGTCCAACGTCACGGTCACCAGCCCTGACCAGCGCGTGGTCTACCAGGCCGACTATTACAACGACGCGGAAACACGCCTGTCAGGGCTCACCGTCGTGGTCCGCGACCCCGACATGGCATTCTCACAGCGCATCGACGCCCAGTGGGGGGAATGGAAAGGCACGCGCTGGGTGCTCCATGACTGCATCGTTTTCACCTGGGATCAGCAGACCGCAATCCTCCGCAACGAAAAGGCGCCGCTGTGGGATTCTCCGCTTCTCAGCGAGCCACCGGACACGTTCCGCAAGCAGGCACGGAACGTTGAGGAAATGGACAGGGCCGAATCAGAGCGGTACGTGGCGGCCATCCGCAAGGCGGGGCTGCCGTTCCGCGAAGCGCTCACCGATTACTACCGCAAGTTTTCCTTTGCCAGCACCCCGCTGATCGTGGCGCTCATTGCAAGCAGCCTCGGCAGCACTTTCAAGAAGAACATCCTCCTCATGAGCCTCCTCGCGGCGCTCGTCATATCCGTGGTCTATTACGTCTCGCAGATGGTCGCCGCCATCCTCTCCAAGAACGGCTACATCCCCCCCCTCGCCGGCGCATGGAGCCCTTTCTCCCTTTTCCTCGTGCTCGGTTTCATGCTATTCAGAACCGCGCGCACGTAGGAAAGGAAACACACCAATGGAGTACGCGGCAGGCGTGGACTTCGGGGGAAGCTCCGCGAAAATCGGACTGATAGCGCGGGACGGCTCGGTCCTTGCCCGGGAAAACGTGAGCATCGACTCCCGCGCTGGTTTCGACGAGGTCCTTGGTCCCGTCTCACTGCGGCTTTCGGCGCTCGTCTCAGGGAGACCGCGGACGGACAAGCTCGTTGTCGCGGGAATCGGGATGCCGGGCTTCATCGACACGCGTGGGGGCATTGTCGTGGGCGGGGCGGAGAACATCCCCTGTTTTCGGGACAGGTCGCCCCAGGATTACCTGGAGCGCGCGCTCGGGGTCCCGGCCTTTTCGGAAAATGACGCAACCGCGGCCGCGGCCGGGGAGCTTTTGTTCGGAGCGGGGCGGAAGTTCGCGAGCTTCCTGCTCATTACGCTGGGAACGGCAATCGGCGGCGGCCTCGTCCTGGGGGGGAGGGTGTACCGGGGCTCCCGCGGTTTCGCGGGGGAAGTGGGGCACGTGTGCGTCGTGGCGGACGGACTTCTCTGCAACTGTGGAACCAGGGGCTGCTTCGAGCAGTACGCCTCGGGGACCGCCATCGTTCGCACGTACGTGGAGAAGATGCGAAAACGCGGAGGCGACATACCAGCAGCAACCGCGACGCCGGCAGCAACGCGCGGCAGCAACCACGGCAACGGCCACAATGGCCACGACGGCAACGGCGGCCATGACCGCGAAAATGGTGGCGGACAGGGCGAGGTCCGGAGAGGTCCCGGCGCGGGAGACCATCGAGGAGGCGGGACGCTACATTGCGCAGGCACTCGGGACCATACTGAATGTCCTGGACTTGGAGGCCTGCCTCGTCGGGGGCGGTGTTGCGGAGGCAGGGGACATACTCCTGGATCCGGTGCGGCAGCGCCTCCCGGACTACTGCTGGCCGGAAATTGCCAAGGGCGTGCAGGTATTGCCCGCGGAGCTCGGCAATGACGCCGGCATCCGGGGAGCAGCGGCCCAGGCGCTCGAGCGGCTGGAAAGGTGAAGGTCAATGGTCTTTTCCGTCCTCCACAGAGACCCGGGAAGCCGCGCCCGCACGGGCTCGCTTGCGCTGAACCACGGAACGGTGTCAACCCCTTGCTTCATGCCCGTGGGGACCAACGCCACTGTCAAGGCCATCAAGAACAGCGACCTGGAAGCCATTGGCGTCAACCTGATCCTCGGCAACACGTACCACCTCTACCTCCGGCCGGGCCGTGACGTCATCCGGGAAGCCGGCGGCCTGCATTCTTTCATGGGATGGCGCCACAACATCCTCACGGATTCCGGCGGGTACCAGGTCTTTTCCCTTTCGTCGTTTCGGAAGGTGGAGGATGAAGGCGTTTTCTTCAAATCCCATCTGGACGGCTCATCCCACCGGCTGACTCCCGAGGACGTGCTGGACATCCAGCTTGATCTCGGCAGCGACGTCATGATGCCCCTGGACGAGTGCACGCCGCCGGGCATAGACCGGGAGCACGCGGTGAGCGCCCTGCGGCGGACAACCGCATGGCTGGAGCGGACCAACGGGGAATGGAAAAGCCGCACAGCGGTCATGACGGGGCAGCTTTTCGGCATCATGCAGGGCAACTTCTTCAAGGATCTTCGTGAACGCAGCGCCTCGGAAATCACGGCCCTGGACCTGCCGGGGTACGCAATTGGGGGGCTCTCGGTGGGGGAGGAGTTCCCCGTGTTCTCCGATCTTCTCCATCATTCCGCGTCGCTTCTCCCTGATGGCAAGCCGAAATACCTGATGGGGATCGGCACGCCACGGTACATCCTGGAAGCCGTTGAGGCAGGCATCGACCTGTTCGACTGCGTGTTCCCCACGCGCACCGCCCGCAATGCGCAGGTCTTCAGCTCGGAAGGGCCGCTTTCCCTGAGAAATGAAAAATACAGGAACGACTTTCGTCCGATCGACGAGACGTGCGAATGCGAGACGTGCAGAAACCATTCCCGGGCATACCTTCGACACCTGTTCAAGGCGAAGGAGATCCAGGCTGCGGTGCTCGCAACCTGCCACAACCTCACGTGGCTTCACCGGTTCGTCGAGTCGACACGAAGGGCGATTTCCCGGGGCGACTTCTCGCGTTTCAAAACCGAGTCCCTTGAGCGGTTGGGTCAGACAGGCGAGACTCTCACGCAAGGGGCGCTGTGATGCGGCGCGCCGTTGTCCTCCTGGTGGTCCTGGCATTTCCCGTGCTGGCAGTCGACGCGCAGACGCAGAAACCCGCCTGTGACGTCTCGATCCCGCGCGAGGCAATCCAGGCTGCCTTGAAGCTCCTTGGTGTGCCGTATGTGCCGGGCGGGATTTCCAGGACCGGGGTCGACTGCTCAGGCCTCGTCTACCGCGTGCTCCGGGACACGGCGGGAATGGAGGTCTCCCGAGGCGTCGGCGGACTGTTCCATTCAGGGACCCCGGTCACGTACCCCATGCACATCGGGGACCTCGTGTTCTTCGACACGGAGAGCAAGGTGGCGCCCTCCGTCCCGTGCCACGTGGGCATCTACGCCGGCGGCGGCCGGTTCATCCACGCCGCGTCCGAGGGCCGCCACACCGGAGTCATTATCTCCCAGCTTGCAAGCCCGTATTACCATGATCGCTACCTGGGAGCGCGCCGGGTGATTCCCTGGAGGCCGCCGGTCCTCGATGTCATTCTGACGGACGCGGCGGCGGAGGTCGTCACGGCAAGCCCGTTTCCCTCCCATGAGAAAATGACGATCGAGGTCTTCAACAGGATGACGGGCGGCGGGCCAATGGACCTCACTATCCAGAAAGACGGAAAGCAGGTGCTGACGACGCGGATAACCCCGAGCGCTTTCGGGCCCGCCGTGATCCCGCTCGTTCCTGACGTGGGCGCCTGGGAGGTCAGGGTGAACCGGCTCTGGAAGGGCCGGGAGCTTGAGCGGATGACGTTCACGGTCGAGGAATAGAAATGATGAACGAAACCGCCGCGGCGCCAGGGGGAGCAGCGCCCGCAGGAGACGCCGCGGCGCCAGGGCCCCCCCCCAGATCGAACAGCCGCAGCTCCGCGTCTGCCGTCATTGTCATGGCGTGCACGGCTGGATCCAGGCTCTTCGGCTACGTGCGCCAGGCGCTCTTCAGCTACTACTTCGGGGCGTCCGGAGCCGCCGACTCCCTGAACGCCGTCTTCAACATCCCGAACAACCTCCGCAAGCTCTTTGCCGAGGGCGCGTTCTCCTCCGCGTTCATCCCCGTGCTTTCCTCCACGATAGAGGAAGACCCCTCGGGGGCCCGGCCGCGCAAGCTCGCGAGCAACCTCGCGGCGTTCCTCATCATGGTCCTCCTCCCGCTCGTGGGCTTGAGCATTGCATTCCCCCGGATCTTCGTGGAAACGCTCCTTCGCTTCTCCGATCCGGCGAAGGTCGCCGTAGGAGCGCAGGGGATGCAGTGGATGTTCAACTACATCCTCCTTGTCAGCCTCAGCGCGCTGGTGATGGCGGTGCTGAACTCGCACGGCGTGTTCGCGGTTCCCGCCCTCAGCCCGCTCCTTTTCACGCTGGCAACGGTCCTTTCCATTGTCTTCCTCAATGGCAGGTTCGGCATCCTTTCCATGGGGATAGGGGTCCTCATTGGCGGGATTCTCCAGCTTGCCGTCCAGGTGCCGTCGCTGCGCAAGCGCGGATATTCGGTGCGGCCGGATTTCCGCCTTGCCAACCCGGATTTCACCCGGACCGTCCGGCTCTGGCTGCCGTACCTGGCCTCGGCTTCCATTCCCACGGTGACGCAGTTCTTTGCGCAGCTTTTTGCAAGCGGGCTGGAGGACGGGAGCGTCTCCGCCATCGTCAACTCGGTGATGTTCCTCCAGATCCCCATCGGGATCTTCACCGCGTCCATCAATACCGTGCTTTTCCCGCGCATGAGCCGCCAGGCTACACGCGGAGACACCGAAGGGCTGCGGGGGTCGGTGTCGTACGGCATCGAGTCCCTCATCGTGCTCCTGATCCCTTCGTCCATCCTCCTGTGCCTCTTCGGACGGGAGATCATAGCCGCTGCTCTCCAGCGGGGGCATTTCACGGAGGCCGCCACCCTCATGGCGTCCCGCGCGCTCACCGGCTACGCCGTAGGGCTTCTTTTCATGGGCGTGTACCAGTTCCTGCAGAGGCTCTTCTACTCCCTGAAGAGCTTCACGGTCCCGCTTGCAAGCGCGGCGTTCGTGGCGGTGATCGACATCGTTCTCTCCCTGATCCTGAAGGAGACGCCGCTGCGCGTGAGCGGCCTTGCATATGCCAACTCGGCGGCATTCGCGGCGGGGACCGTGATGCTCGCCGTCCTTGCGCGTCGCCGGCTCGGAAGGCTGGGACTGCGGTCCATCATCGCATCCGTCGGCAAGTCGCTCGCGGGTTCCCTGCCCCTGGCCGCGTTCATCGTCCTTTTCCTGGCCTGGAAGCCTGACCTCTGGATGAGAGGAGGCAGCCTGCGGGGAGCGGCGTTGATTGCCGCCGCGGCCTTCGTCTCAGTCCTCCTGACCCTTGCGGTCTATCTCGTCCTCCGCGTCCCATTCCTCGCCGATGTTATTGCCAGGAGGAAAAAAGAGTGAGTTTTCGGCCAAGAGTGAGATCCCGGCGTGGAGCGAGTTTTCGGCCGACCCTGCTTGCGGTTGCGTTTCTCTCAGCTCTCTCTTTCTGCACAAGCTTGTCCGGAGCGTTCGCCGCTGACGACCAGTCCAAGGCCTTGGAGCGGACCCGGCAGACCCTGTTGTACGGCATTGACAGCCAGGTGCTGGAAGTTGTCCAGAGGATTGCCGCCACCCGGGATGATCGGTTTACCAAGGAGCTGGCATCCGTCCTGACGGACACTCGCTCAAAGGAAGTGAAAAAAGCGATCCTCCAGCTCTTCGGTGACCAGGGCGTGAAGGAAGGGGAGGCCGCTGCCCGCCAGGTTCTGGCAGATACGGAGAATCCCACGGGGGACCTCGTTGTGGCTTCAATCCGCTACCTGTCCGTCATCCACGCGGCCGGACTTTCCTCTCTGCTGGTCCCCTTGATCGATTCCAAAGATACCGCGGTTGCCATCGAGGCCATTCAGACGTGCGGCACGTCCGGTGAAGCCGCCTGCGCGGCGGCGCTGGAGGGGAAGCTGAAAAGCCCGGACTTTCCGGACGCCCTCAGGCCGGACGTGATCCTGGCGCTGGGAGACCTCAAGGACCTGAAGGCTGTGGACGACCTGATTGCAATCGCGAAAAATCCCGATGAGGACAAAATCCAGAGAGTGTACGCGGCTGACGCGCTGGGAAAGATCGGGGACGCGCGGGCCATGCCCCTGCTCAAAGCGATGTTTTCAGAGAATGACGCGCTTGTCAGGGCGTACGCGGCGTCCGCGCTGGCGCATTTCGGTATTGGGGACGTCTTTCCCATGCTCATCCAGGGCCTGAAGGACGACGACTGGAAGGTCCGCGAGCAGTGCGCAAAGGCGCTGACCGGAACTCTCTCCGCAAGCCAGGCTGACACCGCGCTGCCCATATTGGATTACAAGGCCCATTATGATCCGGTGAGCCAGGTGCGTGTGGCGGCAATCAAGGCCATTGGCGGGATGGGCAGCTCGCAGGGAGAAGACAACCTGGCGGCGCTGTACCAGGGAGCGGGATTCCCGCCCGAGACGCGTGAGAATGCGCTCAAGGCGCTCGTGGCTCGGTCCGTCTCCCGGGCGGCGGAAGCGGCCAAGGCCGTTATGGCGGCGGAGGGAAAGAACGTCGATCAGAGGCCGATCGAAGCCACAGCGCGCGTGCTTTCGGATGCGCACGGTGCGGACCTGAAGGACGTGTTCACCACTATGCTGGCAAGCCCGGACCAGGTGATCCGCGCCTACGCCGTCCGCGGTATTGGCGCCAACGGCTTCTCCGACCTGAAGGACAGGCTGAAGGACATGTCCACGAAGGACCCGTCCCTCCTGGTGCAGAGAGAAGCCGAGAAGGCGCTTTCGAAGCTGTAAGAACGCCGCGATATCGCGCTTCGTGCGATGCGGCATAGGCTTTCCTGCCGCGATATCGCGCTTCGCGCGACGCGGCCTAGGCTTTCCCCTCGTGCCTCACCGATCGCATGATCCTGTTGATTTCCTCCAGGGGCGAAATCCACTGACGGAAATGAAGGCTCATCTGCCGCCCATGCGGACCGACGAACGGAATCTCCACGCCCAGGCAGTCCTCGATCGGGCCGACGACACCGGG
Organism: uncultured Spirochaetota bacterium; assembly: GCA_963845535.1. GTDB lineage: Bacteria > Spirochaetota > Spirochaetia > SZUA-6 > Fen-1364 > Fen-1364. The sequence continues at coordinate 114,669 of CAWJSK010000003.1, read as the reverse complement.
GAATGCTTCGGGTCGAAGGGGTGTGAACACGTACTTCCCCCCCTGGTTCCTGATCTCCGCGATGGAGGAGGGGACGCGCACCAGGAACACGAGGTACGACGAGAAGCCTCCCCCGATGCTCCGTCCGCCGCCTTCCGGGATCCTGTGGACGTTCCGGAAGCCGATGTGCGGATTCTGCAAGCTCACGCGCATCTCGATGAGAGGCGCAAGCGTGCCCTCCTGCAGATCCGACCGGGGGAGCGCTCTCCTCAGGCTCGTCACGGTGGGCCGCACGCGTTTGCGGCTGAAAGCCGGCGGCTCGACCTCGCGCTCCAGCGGCGCGCCGGTGAGGCGCCCGGCTGACCCGCCCGTGGACAGGAGCGGGATCCTCTTCCCGGCTCCTGGGCGCTCAGCGGGATGCATGTCGAGCTGCGCGGCCGCTGACGCGGCGGCTGTCTCCCCGGCCTGCCGCCGTCTCTTCACGGGGCTTGCGCCGCGCTGTAGCGGGCGGAACCCGGGACTTCGCGAAGCCCGTCACGGGAACTTCCTGCATCTTCTTTCTCAGGAAGATGAAAAAACGGATCAGCGCGTACAGGAGCAGGAGCGCAAGGAGGATGTATACGCCGTACAGGATGGTAAGGCGGGGGAGGGGGAGACCTCCCTTGCCCGTGTATGTGAATGACAGCGTTCCCGTGGTCGGGGAAATCCTCAGGTCGTCATTGAAGATGAGCTGTACATTCGCCGCGTGGTCCCCCTGCGGATAGGACAAGGGAAGGCGGATGGGGACGTCCAGCGCGGCCTCTGCGTTGGGAGCAACGGTGATGGAGACTTTGCCGTCCAGCAGCTCCGTCCCGTCGCTCAGCACGCTGGACAGCCGCACAATGATGGGCTCGGATTTCCAGTTCTTCACCCGGAACGGAGCCACGAACCGGTTGCCCACGTTGCCGAGGGCGGCGGGGAAGATCAGCGTCGGGAAGCCGGTGGTCATCCCGGTCACGGCCTGCTTTTCGTTCTTGTTGTAAGGCACGACTGGCACGCCGAGAGATTGCGCCAGATCGGGGAGGTAGCTCTTCATCCCCTCCTCGCCGGGAGCCGGCTCAGGGGGCACCTTCAGGATGTCGAACTTCCAGCCCTCTTTCTTTATGGCCCCTGCCACGTCAACCACGGCCTTGTGGACTCCGTCGGGGCCGAGCTTGTAGAACGGGCTTCCCGGAGGCGGATCATTCACGCCGTCTGTTATGAGGATGATCTGCTTCGGGTTCGTCTCAGGAAGCTCCTGTGCATACGTGTAGAGGAACTGCAGGGCCGCCACGAGGTCGGTGTACCTCCCCAGCGGATGCAGGAGGAGGATTCTCCCGTAGGCGCGGTCCGCGGCCTCCGCGCTGTTCATCTCCAGGGCAATCTCCACCTCGGGAGTGGCGTCGAAGCTCAGCAGGTGGAACGTGTCCCCCCGGTGCAGGCGCGTGGCCAGCAGGTCATGGATGAGGTAATTCATCAGGTCGTCGAAGTAGGGGAACATGCTGGCAGAGGTATCCACCATGACGATCAGGTCGATGTTCTCCGCCGGCGCCGGCTTGGCCGCCAGGAGGAACGCGGCCAAGATCACGCCAAGGAGCAGGGCGCGCGAGGCGCCGCTCAGTGTATTTTTCCTCATATGTTTTTCAGATCCGCCTTCTCGATGTTCTCGACGATGTAATGGAACTCGTTCTGGTTCATCGTGAAAGCAAGCTCCTCCCCCACCTTGTGGCCCCAGAGCGCGCCTCCGAGCGGGGAAAGATACGAGATGACGTTCCGGGTGGGATTGGACTCCCAAGGCCCCAGGATGACGTATTCCTCCGCCTGGCCGGTCTTCACGTTCTTCAGGAGGGCGCGGGTCCCGAAAGAGATGCTGTCCGTGCGGCCCTCGTTCTCATTGAATATCTGGGCCTGCTGGACTTCCTCCTTGAGGCGCGACGCGGTGACCTTGAGCATCTCCTGCTTTTCCAGGGCTGCCTTGTACTCAGCGTTCTCCCGGAGATCCCCCTTGCTCTGGGCCACGCCGATCTCCTTGGAGTTCTCCGGGATCTCCACGTCGATGACCCGCTTGAGGTCCTGCTGCTTCTTCTCGAAGCTTGCCCGGGTCACAAGGAGACCGAGGCTGACTTTCTCCACGCCTGGCTCTCCGAGGAAGTGGAAGTCCGGAAACTTCTCCTTGATCCTGTGCTTGAGCTGGATCTTGAGGGAGGGGTCCAGCTCCTTGACGTCGTCCACGAGCGTGAACAGGCGCGTGATGGAATCCCTGTCAGCGGCCATGAGGAAGTCGAGCAGCCTGGCCTCCTCGAAGAGGAACTCCTGGATCTGGCGGTTGGTCTTGCGGTTGGGCCCGGCGTTCTGCTTGTTGGCGATGTCCCGGAACGTGATGTCCAGCAGGTGGATCATCCCGATGAAGACTTTCTCCCGCTGGATGGAGACACGATCCTCCAGCCATCGCTCCCTCAGGAGGTTCTTTGCCACCCAGACGAACGCGTCCCGCTGCTCACGGTAGCGCGAGACGATGCCGGACAGCATTGTCGCCAGCACGTCCCACTGCGCGTTGGCAACCAGCTCGTCCACGATGAACTTCGAGGGGAAGATCACGAACAGGCGCGCGAAAACCGTGGACCATTCCGCGACGTTCTTTTTCACCGCCACGAGGAAGTCTTTCTTGAGGTCGGGATCATCCAGCTTGGAGAAAGTGTCCTCGAGGTTCTCCATCTTGCCGAACAGCTCCTCGAAGCTGATCTGCACCCCGGTGGAGATGAACGGATAGAAGGCGACGATCTTCTGCACGAGCAGCCAGCTTCCCAGCACCGTCTCGGAGACGGCGGTGTAGCCTTTGAGAAGCGAGGTGAAGAAGGAGAGCATCTCCGTGAACCAGTCCGAGTCGGGCTCCGCCCGTCCCCCCTGGATGTAGTCCTCTATCGTCTTCACCCTTTCGAAGAAGCCCTTTTCCGCCTTGAACTTGTTGTAGATTTTCTCCTCGAAGGAGATCGGTTTGTCCCGCACGACGAACTGGTCCACCTTGTCCGGCAGGTTCCCAAACGCGGAGTCTTTCTTGAGAATGGAGCGCGCCTCCGTGCTCCAGCGGGACCACTCCCCGGCGCTCAGGATGTCCGAGACCAGCTCAGCCTTGATCCTCTTCATGTCAGCCTGGTTGCCGAAGCTCCTGATGATGGTCCGCAGCGCCCATGCAGGCTCCGCCTTGACTTTCTTTGCCAGCTCCTCCTTGGCAATCGTCCTTTTCAGCACCCAGATGTGCTCCGGGGAAAGGACTTCCAGCGCGCTCACCGCCATCTTGAGGGACATCTTGTGCGAGGACTTGTTGGAGAAGTCTATGGTGAACGTGTCATCCTTGCTTGCCGAGATGCGGCCGATCCCCCATGTGCGGTGAAAGACATAGTTGCCCGTGTCGAAGGCAATGTGCTTCTCGAAATCCGCGAGGGCCTCATGCACGTTGCGCCAGTTCTGCGTCAGGTTGGAGATCTTGATGTACTCTTCGAGCTGGCTGTGCTTGGCGTACTTCTGGCGGTAGCACTCGATGATGTCCTTGCGGGCGGCCCCGTTTTTCGAGTCGTACGCGAGGATCTTTTTCAATATCTCGATGGACGTGTCCCAGTCTTCCTTCTCCTTGTAATGGGGGATCAGCGTGGTCAGGAGCGCGGCCGCGCGCTCTCCGCTGATTCCACGCGCAATACGCCCCTCGATGTGGAAGAAGAAGTCGATGTCTTCGGGGCTCAGGTGGATGAGCTTGTCCCACAGCTCCTTGACGCTTGCAAACTGCTTCTTGTTGATGAAGCGGTGGATGGCTTTCTTGTAGTAATCCACGGCGGCGGGGAGATCTTCGGCCTCCTCCCGCTTCTCTCCGAGGATTTTGACGATATCCGCTTCCTCGTAGTCCACGCGGATAAGGCGGTCCCAGATCTCGAGTCTTTTTGGGCTCGTCACTGCGGTTCTCACAGCACTCCCCGAGGGTGCGCAGCGCGTACTTGTTTTCCCCGTACTCGAGGATCCTCTCCGCGAGGAACTCCACGACGTTCCATTTGTGGTTGTCCATGAAGATGCTGATCAACATGATCAGGTTGGTGTCGTCCACCAGCTCCCGTGACAGGGCGAGCACTCCTGAGAGGTACAGGGCAATGATCGAGTTGCTCGTATGTTTCAGATGCTCGCCGGCAAGCTCCCTGATTTCCTCAGCAATTCCTTCGGCGCGCGCCTGCTCGATGAGCGTATCAAGGTCCTTGAAGTTCGTGATCGAGTAGCTGTTCAGTGCGGCCCGGGTCCACTTCTCCTCGTTCAAGAGGTCTGTAATCGTCTTCAGCAATTCCGTTGCCATTCTTCACTCCTCTATGCTCAGAATCATTCTTCCTATGTCGTATATTCCCTGTGCACCCGGGCATCCAGAACGCGGATCTTTTCCAGCACTTCGTCGATGCGCTCCCGCTGCTCCCCGGCGGAAAGGTAGTGGTCCACCAGCCAGAAGTAGCGGTTGATGAGGCGGGGAACGGACAGCTCGCGCCCGACACCGCCGCCCTGTTCTTTTTCAAGCTGGTAGATGGCCTGCTTGAGCTTGCCGAACTCCAGCGGCTTCATCTCCCTGCGCACGTTGAAAACGCCCCAGATGACCCCCCACACGGGGATCCATTCGTTGAGCGTCGGCCCCGAGTACCCCATTGCCTCAAGCCTGGCGCACAGCCTGACAATGAGAGGGGATTCCAGCCCCGCCAGCTCGACGGCCTGCGGATCTATGAAGAAGGCCTCGCGAAAGAAGACCTTGGCTGCCCGGGCCTCATTCACCAGCGAATAGCAGTCCGCCAGCTCCACCAGGATCCGCGCGTCTTCCTTCCTCTCCAGATTGGCCCTTTCCAGGTGCTCGATGGCCTTCTCATAGTTGCCGATGCCCTTGCAGCATTTGCCTACCTGCAGGAGCACGTCAGGGTCGGCGGGCTCCTGATCCGGGGACGCGCTGAGATAGCTTGCCAGAGCGGAGGAGAAGACGTGCTGCTTGATGGCGAAGAGGAACCTCTCCGGCACGTCCGCAAGCCTCTGGGAAAAAGCCTGGAAGAGACGCCAGGTGGCGAGCAGCGTCTCCCCCCGCTCGTAGCCGTCCCGAGGCACGAGCTCTCTCTCCAGGCGCTCGCTCCAGAAGGAAGCGCATTTCAGCACAGAGGCGGCGCCAGGGTATTCGACATCCATTTCCAGCACCTTCTCCAGCGCGTCAACAGCCTCAGAAAACGCTCCCTCTCTCAGATTCTGGCAGGCGGTGTTGAGAATCTGATTGATCGTGTTATCCGAAATGAGCCGCCTCTCTGTCCATTCGAAGCGGGGTCTGGCGACCACGCCTTCCGTGAGCCCTCGGTGCCCGCGCGGCGCGCTCACGCGCGACGGGAAACCCGCGTCATGAAATGGCGTAAACAACGCCGGATAGGGCAATTACTATCTATCACACCCCATCACGAGTATGGCATTCCCTCTATTTTTCGTCAATGAGGGGCCGCCCGACGCCTGCCTGACGCCGCGCCGCACGCCTGCCGGCAGGACGGACCGGCGGCGTGACGTATGCAAACGAGGACCGTTTTGCTACAATAAAAGGCAGTATGCGAGATGAACCTCGGACCGCGGCACGCGGGACAGCGGCGGACAGCGCGCGGAAAGTCTACATCGCCCCCTCAGTCCTTTCCGCGGACTTCGGGTCCCTGGCGGATGCAGTGCGGCTCGTGGAGAAAATCGGGGGTGACTTCGTCCACCTTGACGTCATGGACGGGTGCTTCGTCCCGCAGATCACGTTCGGCCAGAAAGCCGTCACCGACCTGCGCCCCGTCTCCGCGCTTCCCTTCGACACGCACCTGATGATCTGCCAGCCGGAAAAGGCCATCGACGCTTTCTGTGAGGCGGGCACAAATTACCTCACCGTCCACTGGGAGGCGGCCATCCACATGCACAGGATACTCACCGCCATCCGGCAAAAGGGGAGCCGGCCCGGCGTGGCCATTGTCCCCTCCACTCCGGCTGACGCCATCATCGAGGTGCTTCCCTTTGTGGACCTCGTGCTCGTCATGACGGTCAACCCCGGCTTCGGCGGCCAGGAATTGATACCCCAGTGCCTTCGCAAAGTGGAGGCTCTGGACAGGATGCGGCGGGAGGGAGGGCACCGTTTCCTCATAGAGGTGGACGGCGGGATCAACAGAAGCACAATCACGTCCGCGCTGAACGCGGGCGCTGACGTGATTGTGGCCGGCTCGGCGATCTTTGCGGCCCCTGATCCAGCGGAGGAAGTAGCGTTCCTGAGAGGCAAATGGTAGAATCCACGCAGGGGCGCAACGACTTTCGTTTCAGTTTCGCGCGAACCAAGTCGAAAGTCTAGGGAGGTATAAAAAGCGCATGACTCATCGGAAAAAGGCTGTGCTTTTCCTCCTCGTCGCGACCTTCGGGTTGTGCGCGCTTGCCGTCTCTGCGCAGTCATCTGAAGGCTTGACTGACGCAATCCAGCTTTTCCGCGACGGTCAGTATGAAAAGGCAATCCCGCTCCTCGAGGCGGTGATAACTGACCCGGCCGCCGCGGCGCAGAAACCTGATGCATACCTCCTGATCGCAAAATCGTACATGGCGTTGGGCAAGCTGGATGACGCTGACAAGAGCATCGAGCTCTACCTCGCCAACTTCACCGGCGCCGCCGATTATCCGGAAGCGCTGTACCAGAAGGGGAGGCTGCTGTTCCTCCAGGAGCAGTACGAGCAGTCCATCCAGGTCATGCAGCAGTTCATTACCACCTATCCGGCGTCCCCCCTTGCTTCCAACGGCTGGTTCTGGGTGGCGGAGAGCCTGTACAACCTCGGGCACGTGGACGACGCCCAGAAGGTCTACCAGAAGATCCTCACCGACTTCCCCACGAGCGTAAAGGTCGAAGCGGCTCAGTACAAAATTTCCTTGATCGAGCTGCAGAAGAAAGAAATCGAGCTTGCGCGCCTGCTGAAGTGGAGCCATGAGGATTTCCTGCGGAGCCTGGAGGAGTTCCAGCGCCGGGAAAAGACGTACGAACAAGCCATCCTGATCTACCAGAAGAAGCTGGCCGGCGGCGGAGCTGACCAGGACCAGAAGACCATCGCAGATCTTCGCGCCGAGCTTGCGCAGAAAACGGCGGAGGCCCAGGACCTCTCCGCAAAGCTCGCGCAGTTGGGGGTGCCGGCCGCTGCCGGCGCCACGGGCACTGCCCCCGCGCCAACTCAGCCCGGCCAGGCGGGCCCGCAAGGCACGCAGGCCCCGGCGGCGTCCGCGGACAGGCTGGCGGACATCGAGCGCCGTGAGCGCCTCCTCGCCATCAAGGAGGAAGCCCTGGCGCTGAAAGAGAAATACCTCAAAGCCCGGGAGTCGGCGGAGGCCGGCAAGTGAGAGCCTGGCCGGGCTCTCGTGCGGCCCTGCTCTGCCTTGCTGGGATCACGCTCCTGGCGGCCGCCGTGCCTCTTGCGGCGCTCGAGTTGGACCAGGGCAAGGTCAAGCTCACGCTTGCTGAGGACACCGGCAGGTTCAGCCTTTCCTGTCTCACCGCGGAAGGAACCTACGTTCCCCTTCTTTCTCCCCAAGACCCAAGGACTACCAGCTTGAGCGTTGTGCTGAACTCCACGATTTTCAGGATGGGAGACTCCGCGGGGTTCTCCACGGCGGTTGAGAAAACCCAGGCCGGCGGCAGGTTCGTTTGGAAGTCCGACTTCCTTGCCGTGACGGAAAGCTTCTCCTTCGTCACCTCTACCGGCGCCTCGGGCGCTGACGGAATCCGCATCGACATCACGCTGAAAAACACTTCCCGCCAGGACTATTCCGCGGGAATCCGGTATCTCTTCGATACCTGGCTCGGGGAAAGTGGGGCTGTTCCGTTCTCCACTGATACCCTTGCCTCCATCAAGCGAGAGGCAACGTTTTCCGGGCGCAGCCTTCCCCGCTACTGGGTTTCCCCGAAAACAGGGGATCCCGAGCAACTGGGCTTGCAGTGCATGGTGACGGAAGACGGCGTCACGCAGCCTGACAAGATCGTGTTCGCGAACTGGAAGAGGCTGAGTGACGCGGCATGGGGTTACTCCACGTCGGAGGCAAGGGATTTCAGCGTCCTCCCGTACTCGAAAAACGATTCGGCCGTGGCCCAGTACTACGGCCCGCGACCCTTGGCGCAGGGCACCCAGTTCACCGTCACGATCGTTCTCGGCAAGTACAACCCTGACGGGCTTCCCGCAACAACGCTCGCCGCCTCAGCCGATTTTGCGGGAGCGGTCCAGCAGTCACTGGCCGCCGGCAAATCAGCTCCTGGTTCCCCCGTGGGGCTCCATGCGGACCTCAGCACGGTGGATGAGATCCTGTCCCGGGTGGACGCCGCGCTGGCTCCCGGGGCCGATATCGGTGAGGGCGACCTCTCGCTGATGGAGTCGGCAATCAGCGACCTGAAGGCTCGCGTTTCGACCTACGGCAAATGAAAGGGAAGGGCCTCGGCGAGGCGCGCGGACTCTTTCGGGCGAGAAAGTTCCCCGACGTCATCCGAATCCTCGAGCCGGAAGTGTTTCGCTACCGGGAAAACTTCGACTACTTCGTGCTCCTGGGCTCTTCGTGCCTTCACACCGGGGACCTGGGCGGCGCCTTCTCCTACCTGAGCAGGGCCCGCCAGCTTTCTCCTGACGCCGTCAGCGCTCTCCTTGGGCTCGCGGCCATCCACTTCCGCAGGCACGAGACGGATGACGCAATCAAGCGGTGGCTGGAAGTCCTGGAACTGGACCCGGGAAACAAGGTGGCGCGCCGCGGGATGGATCTGCTGCGCAAGGGACTTACCCAGGAGAAGCTTCAGGAGCTCATCGACTCAGGCAAAGCCCGCACCCTGTATCCGCCTCTCCCCGCGCGGGGGCGGGGAGGGATCATTGCAATCATCATCCTTGGGGCGCTTGCGCTCTGCGGCGCCGCCTATCTCGGCGTGAAGTTCTTCCCGCAAAAGACGGCGGAACGCCCGGGGGTCTCCGGAATAGACATTCCCGCCGACCTTCCCCGGCTTACCGACACCGGCTCCGACTTCACGTACATGCTGACGGAAAACGACGTCCGCAACGCTTTCAAGAAGGCAAAAAGCTACCTCCTTGCATACCGCGACAACATGGCCACCGTGGAAATCAACAGGATCCTTCTCTCCAACGCCGCGGTCCCCGTCAAGGAAAGGGCGCGGATGCTCAAGGGCTTCGTGACGCAGCCGGACTTCCTCACCCTGAAGGACTCCTTCCCCTACACGACGGTTGCCGCGGAGCCCGCGTTGTACGACGGATGCTCGGTGAGCTGGCGCGGGAAGATCGCCAATCTCAAGATCGGAAAGAGCGCCATCACGTTCGACCTGCTCGTGGGATATGAAAAGGAAAAGGTGCTTCAGGGAATTGTCCCCGTCACTCTCGGGTTTGCGGCGGAATTGGCGAACGGCGGCGGCCTCGAGGTGCTGGGACAGATCTCATACCAGGCGGGGAAGCTCGGCCTCAGCGCCATCTCCCTCCACAAGCTCGCCGGAAACTAGAAATGCGGGCGGTCGTTCAGCGGGTCAAGGACGCGGCAGTCACCGTAGGCGCTCGCGAGGTCGGCAGGATCAACGCAGGGCTTCTCGTATACCTCGGGATCGGCAGGAACGACACGGACAGGGATCTGCGCATCCTCTGCGAAAAAGTCGCAAACCTTAGGATTTTTCCCGACGAGAACGGGAAGATGAACCTTTCCGTCACCGACGTGCGCGGTGAGATTCTGGTGGTATCCCAGTTCACGCTTTTCGGTGATGCCCGTGAGGGCCGACGCCCATCCTACACCGAGGCCGCGCCGCCTGACCTTGCAAGGGCCCTGTACGAAAAGGCCGTGGAGGTCCTGCGCATGATGGGGTTCCGCGTGGCCACGGGAGAGTTTCAAGCCTCGATGGAAGTCAGCTATACGAACCTCGGCCCCATAACGATTCTCCTTGACTCGGAGAAAAAGTTCTGATCCCCAGTGTTCGAAGCTTCAGGGCGCTGATCTGGAAACACTACCGGACGCACGCCCGGCCCATGCCGTGGCGCCGCACGAAGGTCCCGTACAAGATCCTCGTATCGGAAGTCATGCTTCAACAGACGAGCGTAGGACGCGTTCTCCCGAAATACGGCGAGTTCCTGCGCGCATTTCCGAGCATTCGCGCGCTGGCCCGATCCAGCGTCGAAGAGGTGTTGACGGTCTGGAAAGGGCTGGGCTACAACAGGCGCGCCCTGGCGTTGCGGAACGCGGCGCGCATCGTTTCGGAAAAGCACGGCGGCAGGATTCCACGGACCGTGGAAAAGCTTGCCGCTCTCCCCGGCCTCGGCCGCGCCACCGCATCGTCTGTCCTTGTTTTCTCCTTCAACGTCCCCATTGCCTTCATCGAGACGAACATCCGGCGCGTCTTCATCCACGCCTTCTTTCCGAAGGCCAGCAGCGTGCCCGACTCCAGGATCCTTCCCCTTGTGGAAAAGACGCTGGACAGGAAAAATCCCCGGGAGTGGTACTACGCGCTGATGGATTACGGAGCATGGATGCGCGCAGCCGTGGAAAACCCCAACCGCAGAAGCGCCGTCTACACCCGACAGTCCCCGTTCGAAGGATCCCTGAGGCAGCTTCGGGGCCGCGTGCTCGACGTCATGCTCGCGCTTTCGACCGCGAACGGGAAGCAAATAGAACGGGCGCTCGGCAAAGCGGACTCCCGTCTCGACGAGGCCCTCAGCCAGCTCGTGTCGGAAGGGTTCCTTGGGGAAAAAGGCGGCCGCTATTTCTTCAGGTAGTCTTCGGCGTTGAACTGCGCCAGGAGCGGGGAGAGCGGAAGCTCGTTGCTGAGACGGAAAACGATCTCTGCCGCGAGCGAAGTCGACGGAATGACCTGGAGGCAGGGGAGGCTGTCACGGATCTCCTGGGTACAGGGGATGGTGTCCGTCACGAGGATGGAGCTGACGAGCTTCTGGTCACACAGCTCCTTGAGGCGCTGGGTGGCCGGCGTCGAAAAAACCGGATGCACGATGGCGATGTTGATGGATCCCGGCTTCATGGGAGCCAGCTCCCGCACGAGCTTGCACATGGAGTCACCCGTGTCGATCATGTCGTCAATGATCCAGATCGTCTTTCCCTCGATGGGCTCCGCGGTGAGGATTGTTATGGATTCCACGGAGTTGGCGGAAGAGTAGTTTCTCTGCTTGTGGGAGATGACGATGCCTGTCCCGAAGGAGGCGGCGAACCTCTTGGACAAGGCCTCCCCGCCGGCGTCCACGGAGCAGAAAAGCCAATCGTCGCGCACCGTTGTGTGAAGGCGCTCGGTTGTCTTGATCACGTTGTCGCAGATGTATCTCTCCAGGAGCGGACTGCCGGGGATGTCGTCAACGTCGCAGATTGCCGGGTCGATGAACGTCTTGGACTTTTCCGAGTGGAGCTGGAACGTGATGTAATGGTTGATCCCGAGGCTGAGAAGGACCTTGAAGTGCAGCCACAGGCCCACGGAGTTCCTCCGTGTCAGCCTGTCTGACCTGCCGGGGCTGCAATACGGCTCGAAGACCGTGATCCTTCCCGCCTGCGCCCTTCGGAGCGCGTCCACGGCGTGGTAGGTCTCGATCTTGTTCTCTTCGGAAGAGATGCCCAGCTCATTGCGGACGGCTCCCACAAAGAGAAACACGTCGCAGCCACGAACCGAGGTGCCGATCTCAGCTTCCATCTCTCCGTCAGCAAACCTGGAGATGGCAAGCTCTCCGTGGATCTCCGCCTCTGACCTGTCCTTGAATTGAGGATATGCGCGCAGGGCGCGGGTCACCTTGCGGGCGTACCCCGCGAGGGCCCGGGTGGAGAAGACCAGGAGCCGTCCGCGCATGCCGAGACTCTACCAGAAAAGGCGCAGGGAGTCCACGAGAGCAGGCCCGTTACCGCGGGCGCCCGCCCACGTCCCGCGCGACCTGCCTCGCCTTCTGCGTCAGGCCGCTGTCCCGTGAGAGACGGGCAATTTCCAGACATGGCTCCATGAAATCGGAATTGCCGATCTGCCGCACAACGCCGAGATAATCGTAGGCAAGGCCCATGTCCGGATCTGTAAGCTTTCCGTCAGCCTGATTGAGCGCCTCAATGACTCCGGCACCGACCTCCATCAAGGCGGCGAGCCGTTCAGGCCCCTGCCGCCGCGGCAGGAGACGGACAATACTTCCCCTGAGCTGCGGATCCTTGAAACGCGCGATGTTCCTGACGAGCTGATCGATGAAATCCGCATTCGCGGCAAGCCTCTCCTGCAGGGCATGGGCGTCCGGCGCCTCGTCGAAAATCGCCTTCATGGCCAGGCGAATGAGAGCTTCCGTCTTGTACTCCGAGGTTTTCGAAAATCGCGAAAGCAGCCAGGAGAGGATGTCCTCAGCGTACGGATCTTTTCGCGATCCGAGAGCCTCCAACGTCCCAGCGCTCGTCGCGAAGTCAGCGTCTTTCAGCAGGTCAAGGATCAGGCCGTCGTCGTTGCGGTTGCTCGCCGCAACGAATGCGCCCCAATCCGTGGCACTGGCTGATGCCGCGCACACGCCGACGAGGCTGAAGAGAAGGAGAAGTATCGCTGCTTTCCTGGTTATGTTCCGACCCCTACTTGACTTATCGGCATTCGGCACGCTTCCAAAGGGCATGGCGCGTCTGGCCCCGTCGGAAATACCTACCGGAGACCGCGCTTCGCGCGGTGCGGCCTTTGGATTGACAGCCCTCCGCCCCCCGTGAATATACTTACTGGTAATCGCGACGCAATCGGCAGGGCGTTTTGCGCGTAGAAAGTATGTGGAAGCGCCCTGGGGAGCGCCGCGGCGCCCAGGGAGGGAGGCAAAGAGCTCATGGCAAAAAAGGAAGTCCCCGCCACGGAGAAGAAATCCGCCGTGCAGGAGGAAAAGGTGCGCGCCCTCGAGGCGGCACGCCTCCAGATCGAGAAGCAGTTCGGCAAGGGCTCCCTCATGAAGCTGGGGGAGAACGCCGGCCACACTGACGTTGACATCATTCCCTCGGGCTCCATCCTCCTTGATGCCGCCCTGGGACTGGGGGGGTACCCCCGGGGAAGAGTCATAGAGATTTACGGCCCAGAGTCCTCCGGCAAGACCACCCTCGCGCTCCATGCCATAGCTGAGTCGCAGAAGCTCGGCGGGATTGCGGCTTTCGTGGATGCCGAGCACGCCCTGGACCCGGTGTACGCAAAGAACCTTGGCGTGAACGTCGACGAGCTGTGGGTCTCACAGCCGGACACGGGGGAGCAGGCACTGGAGATCGTCGAATCCCTGGTGCGCTCGGGCGCCATGGACATCATCGTCGTTGACTCGGTGGCCGCCCTGACCCCAAGAGCGGAGATCGAGGGGGAAATGGGGGATTCCCACATGGGCCTTCAGGCCCGGCTCATGAGCCAGGCATTGCGAAAGCTCACGGGCACCATATCCAAGACGAGGACCTGCCTGATTTTCATCAACCAGATCCGCATGAAAATCGGCGTCATGTTCGGAAACCCAGAGACCACGACCGGCGGGTTCGCTCTGAAGTTCTACTCCACCATCCGGCTCGAAGTGAGGAAAGTTGAGAGCATTGCGCGCGGCAGTGACGAAGTAGTGGGAAACAAGGTGCGCGTCAAGGTCGTAAAGAACAAGATTGCCCCTCCTTTCCGCAAGGCTGAGATGGATATCATGTTCGGCAAGGGGATATCCGCTGTTGGGAGCCTGCTGGAGGCCGCCATACAGAACAACCTCGTGGAGAAAGCGGGGAGCTGGTACTCGTACGGGAAGGACAGGATCGGCCAGGGCGTGGACAATGCGCGCCTCTTCCTGGAATCAAACCCCACCGTGGCCTCGGAGCTGGAGAAGAAAGTCCGGGGAATACTCTTCCCCAGAGACGCTGCAGGGGCATTGACGGATGTCAAGCAAGCGCCCCCGGAGAGCAAGGATGCCGCGGCGTCCGCTGAACCGGCCAAGGCGGCCGCGTCAACTCGCGCTCGTGTCCCCGAGCAACCCGCAGCCACTCGGCACGCGGATGAGACGGCGGACCCTGACAAAGAGCTTTTCTGAGACCGGCTGGTCGCTGACGGCGTGAGGCAGCTTTATCACATCGCCCTCGGATCCAATCAAGGGGACCGGGAGGGCAACCTTCGCCGAGCGTGGGAGATGATACACGAAAACGCCGTGCAGGCTGACGGGTCGGACTTTGTGCTTTCGAGCCTGTACGAAACAGAGCCCATGTACGTCACTGACCAGCCCCTGTTCCTGAATGCGGTGGGCAGGGTGCACTCAGCGCTCGCTCCACGGGAAATGCTCGAAGCCTTGCACGGGATAGAGAACGCGTTGGGGCGGGACCGCGGCAGGGAAAAGAGAATGGGGCCACGAAGCATCGACCTCGACATCCTTCTCTGCGGAGACCTGATGATAGAAGAACCTGATCTGGTCATTCCGCATCCGCGCATGGCGGAGCGCGGCTTTGTCCTGGTGCCGCTCCTGGAGATCTCACCCCGGCTCGCTGACCCCCGCACGGGAGTTCCCTACGCCGACATCCTGCCCGGCAGGAGCCGGGGTGTTTACTCTTATCCCCGCCGGTAGTATAATTTCCTGTCGATACAGAACAGTGCCAATACTACCACCCCTCAACGACACCAATACTGAAGGGAGTCCTGTCTCTGACCAGATGTCAGAACCGAGCGTGAGCCAGAAGCAGCATTTTCACCTCGGAGACTTCGACGGACCACTGGATCTCCTTCTCTTTCTCATCCGCAAGTCGGAAGTCAACATCTACGACATTCCGATTGCCTCCATCACGGAGCAATACCTCTCCTACTTGAACTTCGCCACCAAGGTGGACCTGGACACCATGACGGAGTTCTACCTCATGGCTGCAACGCTCCTGTACATCAAGAGCAAGATGCTCCTTCCCGTCGAGCTGAACCTGGATGACGAGATCGAGGATCCCCGCCGGGACCTGGTGGAGAAGCTCATCGAGTACCAGAAGTTCCGAAAGCTCTCGGACCTCATGGCCCAGAAGGAAGGCGAGGTCGAATGGATCATCGAGCGCACCGGCAGCCAGCGGATCCTTCCGTTCTCTGATGAGGGGATCTGGGAACAGGTCAGCGTCTGGGACCTCTTGCAGACTTTCTCTTCCCTCCTCACGAGCATGTCCTCGGAAAGGATCATCGATCTGTATGAGGAAGTCAGCGTGAATGAGAAGGTCACGCTGATTGCCGAGCTGCTGGAGGATCGGGAGGAGTTCCTCTTCACGGACCTCGTCAAGCGCCGCAGCCTCCTGGAGATCGTTTGCGCGTTCTGGGCGGTCCTGGAGCTGGTCAAAGAGAAGCGCATCAGCGTCATGCAGAACAGGCTTTTCGGGGACATCAGGATCAGGGCGCGGAAAGAAATGCCGGAGGGAGCGAACGGAAATGGAGCTGAGTAAGGACGCCGCGCTCATCGAAGCGGTGCTGCTTCTGGAGAGCGACCCGGTGGAGCTGCGCAAGCTCGCTTCCATCAGCGGGCTTTCACCGGAAGCGGCGCAGGAAGCCATCGAGCAGCTTCGCCAGGGGCTGGAAGCGGACGGCCACGGCCTGGAGATCGTGGAGATCGGAGGCGGGTTCGCCTTCGCTCCGCGCAAGGGGCTTTGGGAAAAGCTGCGCGAGCGGTACGGAAAAAACAGCGAAAACCATCTCTCCAAGGCCGCGCTGGAAACGCTGGCAATCATCGCTTATTCCCAGCCCATTACGCGTGGAGAGGTAGAAAGCATCCGCGGCGTTGCCGCTGATGGGATGATCAAGCTTCTCGTGAGCAGGAACTTCATCAAGGAAGTCGGGAAGAAAGACGCCCCGGGAAAGCCCGTGCAGTACGGGACTACCAAGGAGTTTCTGAAAGCCTTCCGCTTGAGCACCATTTCGGACCTGCCCAAGCTCGACGGCCTGGAAAGGGAGCGCTTTGAGCAGGAGTGAACCGCGCGCCCATGGCTCTTCTTCCGGGCTTTCCGCAGGCGCCTCGCGCGCCCGCTCGGGAGGCTCTTCCAAAGACTCCATCCGGCTCCAGGTGTTCCTTGCGCGCTGCGGCCTTGGCTCCCGCCGCGCCTGCGAAACGTTCATCCAACACGGCCGAGTGACCGTCAACGGAGCGCCCGTCACCCAGCTCGGCGCCAAGGTTTCTCTTGGAGACTCGGTGACTCTTGACGGCCATGCCGTGGTTCCCTCCAACAAGAAGATCTATATCGCGGTCCACAAGCCCCGCGAGTACTTGTGCGCCAACAGTGATCCCGAGCGCAGGCCCCTGGTGAGCGAATTGTTCTCTTCCGCCATCCACGGACGCCTTTTCCACGTGGGGAGACTGGACTTTCTTTCCACGGGGATCATCCTCTACACGAATGACGGCGAGTTCTCCAAGCTCGTATCCCACCCGCGGGCGGGGATCGAGAAGGAATACCTCGTGGAAACCGGAAGGGCCATCGACGAAGATTTCCTTCGCCAGTACTCCAAGGGCATCCGCGTCGGTGACGTCGTGTACCGGTGCAAGAGCTTCGTTCTTCGCAGCCCCCATTCCGCCCTCATCACGCTGGTGGAGGGAAAGAACCGCGAGCTCAGAAACGTATTCACCAGCCGCAACATCCGGCTCAAAAGGGTGCACAGGCTCCGTGTGGGCCCCATAACGCTGAAGGGAATCCCGACCGGTCATTTTCGCAGGCTGACCGAACGGGAGATCAGGTGGTTTTTCGATCATGGTAATAGCGATTGACGGGCCTGCGGGGGTGGGGAAGAGCACCGTTGCAAGAAGGAGCGCCGACGCCGCTGGGCTGCTCTATGTGAACTCGGGCAGCTTTTATCGGGCAATCACGCTGGCCGTTCTGGAAGCCGCTGCCCACCCGGAAGACCATGCCGGCGTCCTGGCCGTTGCGCGCCAGTGCCGGCTGGAGATGAGCGGTTCCTGCCTCACCCTCAACGGCCGCCGCGTGGAGGAGCTCCTTCACTCTGATTCGGTGGACATGTGGGTGGCCGCGCACTCGAGCATCCCCGAGGTCAGGGACATCGTCAACGAGAGGCTCCGCCAGGTCGTCAAGGGAAAAAACGCGCTCGTGGAAGGACGGGACATCGGCACCGTCGTCTTCCCGCAGGCGGAGGTGAAAATTTTTCTGGATGCGGATGTGGCCACGCGGGCGGTTCGGCGGCATTCCCAGGGAGTCAGCAGCCTGCCGCTTGAGCAAGTGGAGAAGTCCATTGCCGCTCGCGACACAGTTGACAGGAACAAACCCCTGGGAAAGCTTCAAGCGGCCGCGGATGCCATCCGAATTGATACGTCTCACTTGACCATAGATGAAGTTTGTGACAGAGTGATTGAAGCTATCCTCGTGAAAAAAAATAACCCGGGAGATATACGCTGACTATGAGCACAGAAGACAAGAAGAAGCTCGCTCCGGAAGTCGAGACGCAGCTCCAGGAGCAGTACGTTCAGTCCCTTCAGCCCATCGAAGAGGGCCAGATGATACCCGGGCGGGTCATCGAAGTGGACGACGACTACGTCTATGTGGACGTGGGCTACAAGTCGGAAGGAAAGATTCCGGCGAACGAATTCGATGTCAAGCCCTCCATGGGTGAGACGGTGTACGTGATCCTCGTCCGCAAGGAAGGCCGTGAAGGCCAGGTTGTCGTCTCCAAGCGCAAGGCTGATGAGAAGATTTTCTGGAAAGACCTTCGGATCGCCTTTGATGACCACAAGGCCGTCCAGGGCACCATCATCCACAAGATCAAGGGTGGCTACGAAGTCGACCTGGGAAACGACATCAGGGCTTTCCTCCCGCTGTCGAAAGTTGACGTGAAGAGGCCCAGCGAAAACTCGGACTACGTCGGGGTGAAATCCTCCTTCTATATCGACCGCTTGTACGCCAAGGGCAAGACGAACATCGTGGTTTCCCGGCGGGACTGGATGGAAGAAGACATCCGCAAGCGCCGGGAAGAGTTCTTCGGCCAGGTGAAGATCGGAGACGTCGTTGAAGGGGTGGTCAAGAGCTTCACCTCCTTCGGAGCCTTTGTGGACCTGGGGGGATTCGACGGCCTCCTCCACATCAATGACATGAGCTGGGGCCACGTCACCCGGCCCAAGGACTTCGTGCGGCTCGGTGAGACCATCCAGCTCAAGGTGATCCGCCTGGAGCCGGAAGAAGGCCGCATCAACCTGAGCCTGAAGCACTTCACGGAAGACCCCTGGAACCACTTCGAGGAGAAATACCACATCGGGGACATCGTGAAGGGAAAAGTCACGAAGCTCGCGGATTTCGGCGCATTCATCGAGATCGAGGAAGGAATCGAGGGTCTTGCGCATATCTCGGAGCTGTCCTGGGTGCGCAAGGTGAAGCATCCCCGGGAAGTCCTCAAGGTGGGGGACGTGGTGGAGACCAAGATCCTCAACTACGACATCCAGCAGGGCAAGCTCTCCCTCGGGCTCAAGCAGGTCCTCCCCAACCCCTGGGATGACATTGACCAGCGCTATCCCGTGGGCATGAGGCTGACACGCAAGGTCGTCAGGGCCAGCCCGTACGCGCTGTTCTTCGACGTGGAAGAGGGCATTGACGGCGTCCTTCACGTGGACGACATGTCATGGACAAAGAAGATCAGGAACGCCTCATCGTTCGCAAAGGTGGATGATGAAGTGGAGCTCATGGTGATCGGGATCGACAAGGAGCGCGGAAAGGTCCAACTGGGCGCCAAGCAGCTCTCCGAGGACCCCTGGGAGTCGATTGCCCGCGCGTACCCCCGCGGCAGCATCATCAACGGGGAGATCACCAATATCACGGACTTCGGGTTGTTCGTGCGCGTCCAGGGCGGGATCGAGGGCCTGGTGCACAAGATGAACATCGTTGATGACAGGGTGGAACCCATAGAGACGGCCATGGCCAAGTACAAGGTCGGAGACCAGGTCCAGGCCGTGGTGACCGAAGTGAGCCCGTCCAAGCAGAAGCTGTCGCTCTCCCTGAAGGATTACGTCAAGCGCGTGCAGCGGGAGGAGATGGACAAGTACATCCATGACGACTCCAAGCAGGAGACCGTCTCCCTCGGCGACATGCTCAAGGACAAGATAAAGGGCTAGCGGCGCGGGGGATGTTGCGATTCACCGCGGACCGCGAGAAGCTTGAAATACTTTTCGACATCTACGCGAGAATCAACTCGAACTACGCCGACCTGAAGGCGCTCCTCACCGAGATTGTCCGCTCGGCAACCGAGCTTACGGAGGGAGAAGCCTCCTCCCTCATGCTGCTGAATCCTGAGAACAACAAGTTGTACTTCGAGATCGCCCTTGGCCCCAAGGGACCCTTCCTCAAGCATTACTCGCTCAACATGGGGGAGGGGATCGCGGGGTGGGTTGCGCAGAAAAACACCTCCCTGATCGTGAACGACGTAGCGCAAGACCCTCGCTTCTACCCTGAGATCGCAGAGAAAATCGGCTTCCCCGCAACGGCCATCCTGGCCGTGCCCATGAGGGTCAAGGACAGGCTCGTGGGAGTCGTGGAGATCATCAACAAGAGGGGCGGCAAGAGGTTCGGGGAAGAAGACCTCCAGTGGCTCGAGGCTTTTTCAACCCAGGCCGCGCTTGCCATCCAGAACGCGCAGAGCTACCAGAAAGCCAAGAACGAGCTTTCCTTGCTGCAAGCCAAGGTCATCAAGGACGAGGGCTATCATACCTTCATCGCGGAAAGCAGGCTCATCCAGGAAAAGCTCGAGATTGCCCGCAGGGCCGCTGCAACGGATTCCTCCGTCCTCCTGCTGGGAGAAAGCGGCGTTGGCAAGGAGCTTTTTGCGGAGCAGATCCATCTTGCGAGCCCCCGCAAGACCAGGCCTTTCATCAGGGTCAACTGCGCCGCCATCCCTGAGCCGCTCCTGGAGAGCGAGCTTTTCGGCCACGTCAAAGGGGCTTTCACGGATGCGATTTCGGACCGGCGCGGCAGGTTCGAGCTTGCGGACGGGGGCACGATATTCCTGGACGAAGTGGCGGACATGCCGCTCGCGCTGCAGGCGAAGCTCCTGAGGGTCATCCAGAACAGGACCTTCGAGAGAGTTGGTTCCAGCGAATCCATGCACGTGGACGTACGGATCATTGCGGCCACCAACCGGAACCTCGAAGCGCAGGTGAACGAGAAGAAGTTTCGGGCGGACCTCTTTTATCGGCTCAACGTTCTCCCCATTCAGATTCCTCCGCTGCGGGAACGCAGGGAGGACATCCCGGTCCTGGCGGATTTCTTCCTCAAAAAACACTCTCGGGAGACGAAGAAGCAGATCCAGGGCTTCTCCGACTCCGCCATGCAGGAGCTCTTGTCCTATTCCTGGCCGGGGAACGTGCGGGAGCTGGAAAACGCAATCGAGAGGGCGGTGGTGTTTTCCCGGGACGGCATGATCCGTCCGGAGTTCCTCATCCTGAACAACGGACCCATCCAGAACGGGGACAGCTACTCGCTGAAAACTCTCCGCGAGGCATTGAACATCTTCAAGAAACACTTTATCACGAAAGCCTTGGAAGCCAACGGGTGGCATCAGACCCGAACGGCGCAGGCCCTCGACATCCAGAGGAGCTACTTGTCCAAGCTTGTGAGAGAGCTGAACATCATGAGAGAAAGAGGAGCATAGAACGAATGCAGCCAGTGCAGCAGACGCCGGACCGGCGCCAGGTGGTTTCTGACACGCCGATTCGGCATCGGATCAACAACTTTCTTGCCGCAACCGTCAGCAGGTTCCGCATCATCCTGCTCGTGATCCTCATCGCGGCCGCGGCGTTCCTGGTGGGGTACTTCACCTACACGGAAATCTCGAAGAAGCTGACCAGTGACTCGACAGTCCTCGCGGAAAGCGCTCAGGACCTTTACGACAAGTGGCAGTCGGAGTCCGATGTCGCCCAGAAGGGCACGCTGGAGAAGCAGCTCACGGATGAGCTTGGCGTGCTGACCAGCCGTTATGCCCGACAGTACGGCGGCGAGCGCGGTTTCTTCATTCGCGCAAGCTTCAACTACGACAAGAAGGCCTGGGATAACGCGCAGAAAGACTACCAGGAGCTTGCCGCGCGTTTCCCCAACAGCTACCTCGCGCCCGTCAGCCTTTTCGATGCCGGGGTCTGCCGGGAAGCAAAAGGCGACGTCGACGGCGCTCTGAAGCAGTACGCGAAAGTCGCCCAGGCTTACCAGGACTCACCGGTTGCCCCGCGCGCCATGTTCGACGTTGCCCGCCTGGACGAGCAGAAAGGGCAATTCGACGACGCCCACAAGATGTACGACCAGATCGACGGCCTGTATCCCAGCAGCACTTGGGACAAGCTCGCCAAGGACAGGCTGATCGAGCTGCGCGTGCTGGGAAAAGTAAAGTAGCGACGACAGGGGGCTGATGACGGGCGTGGCCGGGCCGCGCGCCGTGAGGAGGGTGCTCGCGTGGCTGAGAAGAAAGGCACGTCGAAGTTGCTGGAGACGCGCTACTTCGGGCTCTTCATCGGACTTCTGGTCTTTGTTCTCCTCTTTGCCCTGAACTTCGGGACCATCCTGATCACGCAGATCGACCAGAAGCTGCTGGACTTCAATTTCCGCCTGAAGAGCTCCGTTCGAGCCACGAATGTGCAGCAGGGCGTCTCCGTCGTCCAGCAAAATCCAAGGATTTCGCCGGATATCATGATCATCGGCATCGATGACAAGGCGCTGGCCCGCTTCGGCAGATGGCCCTTTCCCCGGAGACGGCACGCGGACCTCGTGAACGCATTCTCCCGCATCAAGAATCAGGGTGACCGTGAGCGCGCCCTGTTCCTTGACGTTTTTTTCATAGAGCCGTCGGAGACCGCGGAAGATGACGCTCTCCTGATCTCATCCATCAAACAGAACGGCCGGGTCTTCCTGGAAACTGTCCTCACTCTGGAAGAAAACCCGCCGGGCACCGACGCCGAGTTTTTCGGCAGGCAGGACGTCCTGTACCAGAAAATCGGCACGATCACCAACATCACGGGGGACTGGCTCAAGGTAAACACCTTCCTGGGAGTGGATTCCCCCCTCAAGCCGTACGCGGCCGCCACGCACGGCTACGGCCATGCGAACTTCCTCAACGACCCGGATGAGGTCTACCGCAGGCAACCGCTCATTGCCAAGCTCTCCGAGCCGGAAGGGGAGATCCCGCTGGATCAGCTTGCCGCAAACATGCCCCTGGACAGGGCCAACTTCGAACGGCTTGCGTGGATCGACAAATCCAACGTCATCCATGACGTTGCGTACCCCCTCACCGCGGCAGCGCTCGCCGACCTCAAGCGAGTGATGGCAAAGAATGCCCCGCCGAGAGTGGAGGAATCAGCGGACGGAAAAACGCAGAGGTCCTATTTCGTGGTTCGGAAATATCGAGACACGTTTGTGCCCTCCATCACGCTTTCCCTGGCGTTGGAGTACATGCACAAGACCATGTCGGATATCGAAGTGGTTCTCGGCAAGTACATCCTCATTCCCAACCCCCAGCAGTTCAACCTGGATACCCAGCAATGGGAGCCGTACAGGCTCACCGTGAGGCCGCGGCAGTACGACAAGGACGGGAACCTCGTGAAGGACGGCGTCTACAAGACGCTGACGGAAATCCGCGTCCCCATCGATGAGACGGGCGCCATGGTCATCAACTACATGGGGCCGCGCTCGAGCGCCAACCCGGATGAGCTGCAGACGTTCCCTGTCCGCTCATATGCCGGCTACGCCGGAAGCGTCACGTCGCCGGACCCGGCAAAATGGCCAAACACCAAGAAAGTCGGAAACATGATCCTCATGATGGGGCCTTTCGCGCAGGGCATTGCGCAGGATGAGAAACCGACCCCCTTCGGCCTGATGTACGGCGTGGAGATCCACGCAAACGCGCTCAACACCATCCTCATGAACAACTTCGTCCGTTTCACGGAGCCCTGGCTGGAAACGCTGATCCTTTTCCTGATCGTCATGCTTACGTCGTTGATGGTCTCAAGGCTCTCCACCATCTGGTCCCTGGTGATATCCGTCTCCCTGATCCTTGTGTACTTCTTCGTCTATCTCGTTGTCTTCGAGTATTACGACACCGTCTTGAACTTCTTCGGCCCCGCCCTGGGGATCTTCGTGTGCTTCCTTGCCGTGGTTGCCTATCGGACGGTGTTCGAAGAAAGAGACAAGCGACGCATCCGCGACATGTTCGGCAAGTACGTCAGCCCGGCGTACGTGGATGAGCTTCTCAAAGCCCCCGCTCCTCCTGAGCTGGGAGGGGTGGACAAGGAGCTGACCGTACTCTTCTCCGACATACGCGGGTTCACCACTCTTTCGGAGAGAATGTCTCCCCAGGAGCTCGTGAACCACCTCAACCTGTACCTGACCGCAATGACGGACTTGATCCTGGAGTACGAAGGCACGCTGGACAAGTACGTGGGTGACGAGATCATGTGCTTCTGGGGCGCCCCGCTGCCGCAAGAGGAGCATGCGCTCCTTGCCTGCAAGTGCGCGCTCAGGCAGATCGAGGTCCTCAACAAGATGAACGCGGGATGGCCGCCGGAGAAGATGATAAGAATCGGGATCGGGGTCAACACGGGGATCATGACGGTCGGGAACATGGGATCCGCCGGAAGAATGAACTATACTTTGATGGGGGACAACTGCAACTTGGGCGCCCGGCTGGAAGGCACGAACAAGGAATACGGGAGCACGATCATCATCAGTGAGTACACATACGCCCAGGTGAAGGACAAGGTCATTGCCCGGGAACTGGACAACATTCGAGTCAAAGGGAAGAATAAGCCCGTGTTGATCTACGAGCTTCTCGACGTGCCGGAGGGCCTCGAGCCCCTCTGCAGGATGGCGGACCGCGGAAAGCCGTGAAATCTGGGGCGGGAGCGTAGGAAAGGGAAGTGCGCTCGCTCAAGATTTTCTTTGCTGCCACGCTTGTATGGCTGGAGGTTGGTTGCGGACTGCCAAGTCCGTATTTCCTGGCCGCGCCCATACCAGGCACGCTGGCAGTCGGCACAACGTCCACAGCGTCTTTCACCAACCCTGGCACGCTTGCGGGGAATCAGACAACGTTGGCCGGTTTCGAGGTGTATTACAAATTCTCGGCTTCTACGCCAACCGGAAACGACATCAACCTTGGGGGAGGCGGGACGCCTGGCCCAGGAACGCTTCAGGCAGACGGCTTTTTTCCTATGTGCCTGTCTGGTGACACGCCGCCAATTAGTAGAACCGCGCCCATGATTTCTGTATCCGGAGCTGACGCGGCCTCTTCGTTTACCGTTACGTTGACCATCAACCCAATAGCGATTTCCACATACAGTTATACCTCCCCCAGTCTGGGGCCGTTGACGGTCCCTATCGGGAGGTATATCTCGTTTTCTCAGCAGCCACCGCTTACCAGCAGGTGGTTTGCCTCAAATAGCGTCATTCCCTCGCCCAATTTTGACTATGCAGCCAATGACACTGACGAGACTGTTTACAATACCATTGTCGGTTCCGGCCAGGGCTATGCATATGTCATTCTGTATGCGCTCACGTACGGATTTGAGGCCGGAACTTCTATTGTGCAGTATTCAACGGCGACGTATCTCGGGTATGTCCAGATAACATTTCCTTAATGAAAGGGATCTTCTGATGTGGTTCTACTATTTCAACGTCGGGCTTACATATGTGACAATCGGAGTTGCCACAGCGGTTTTCTTTTTCTTCGCGATCAAGAAGCCGGTGCTGGGAAAGCTCTGGGGCGCCATCATCGTCGGGCTTGTCGGCTCATTCCTGGGCGGGTTGATTGACCAGATTTTTTCCAAGGTCATCCAGTACCTTTCCGACTTCAACTCCGTTAACGTGTTCTCCGCGCTGACGACGTCCCTCCTGATGATCTGGCTTCTCTCGAAAGCGAGCTACCCTCGATGAGCCCCGCTGCCTCAGCGTCAGCATCTGACGGAAGCATCCGGGCCAATATCCGCCCGGGTTGCAGGGTCACCATTGTCCAGAAGCAGGACCAGCCGACCGGCCGCCTCACCGAGGGGGTAGTGCGGGACATCCTGACAAACTCCCCCACGCATCCTCATGGCATCAAGGTCAGGCTCGAATCCGGCGAAGTGGGCCGTGTGAAGGAAGTGCTCCCGTGAAGGGTTCGGGAACGCCAGCTACTTTTCCAGCGCAACGTAGGTCGTATAGGAGAGGCTGTTTGTCGTGCTGTTCACGGCGAAGATTATCGTATAGCTGTAACCGCCGGCAATCGACTGCTTTACGGGCCACGCATAGAGCACGCCGTCGATTCCCCTCGTATAGAGCGTGTACAGACCCTGGCCAACGGGAAAGAACGACGTCTGCTGGCCCGGGGACAGCGTGGACGTGTAATCGATGGACCCCAGCTTGATTTCCAGGAAAGTATAGGAAGAGGTGCTGTTCTGGAAGCTGACCTGCGTCTGGAAAAGGAGCTGACACGAGACGAGGAAAGCGGCCATGATGGCCACCGCTGTTTTTCCAAGAGCTGCCATTCTGCAAGGCGATTCTCCGTGATGATCCATGCTCTGTCAACTGCCGGGCTCGCGTGCCTTGCCCTTTCCCTGGCTGGCTGCAACCCTGCCGCCTTGCCGGGAGTAGGCGGCCCTTCCGCAATTGACATTTATGCTGCAACCGCGGCCGGAGTCTCCGTTTCCCTGACAGGCGGCTCTTCCTGGTCGACAATCGGCTCGTTGGCCAACGTCAACAGCATTGTCGCCGTGTCCTCTGGCAGCTATGTGTCCCTGTACGCCGGCACGAATACTGGGCTTTTTCTTTCCACTGACGGGGCAACGTGGACTACCATGCTCCCCAGTGTTCAGATAAATGATGTTTTTGTATCAACCAATGTCTATGCGGCCACGAGCGCGGGAGTCTCGATTTACAACGGTACTTGGACGACGTATTCGAGTCTCGGCACCGGTTCGAGCAATGTTCAAGGTATTTACTTTGACGGTACGAACATTTACGCAGCCACAAGCGCCGGCCTGTCCATTTCCAATAGTGGTGGCTCGGCCTGGAGCGCATACACCGCTGGTCTCCCGAGCACGAACGTGCTTTGTGTTTTTGATGACGGGACTAATGTTTACGCAGGCACAGATCAAGGGTTGGCCGAAACGCCCAACGCGTCACTGCCGGCATGGATGACGATATACAACACGACAAGCGGCCTTGCCGGCAACACCGTCAACGGCGTCTTTGTCTACGGCGGGGTCATCTACGCCGCCACCAACGCGGGACTGTCGGTTTACAACGGAACGACGTGGACCACCTACCTCTCGGGCACCGTGGTTTACAGCGTCTACGTTTCAGGGACGGATATCTACGCGGCCACCGGCTCCGGAGTGTGGGTGTCTCTCGACAGCGGTGCCTCATGGAGCAATTACACGACATCGCAGGGCCTTGCCAGTAATAGTGTGAAAAGCGTATCTGTTCAGTGATTGAATAAAAGGCGCAAAGTGTTGTATCTGATGACGAGAAGGAGCATGTAGATGAAGAGAATGGTCCTCGCAGCATTGTTGTGCGTAGTAGCCTTGCCAGTGATAGCACAAGACATCCCAAAAGTCTCCAAAGACTATCTCAGTTTCCTTCCCCCGGAGGAGTTGAACAAGCTCTATGCCAATGGGGAGGTCACCAACATCGCGGGAAACATCAAAGATCTTCCCCTCTGGCAGAAGAGCCCCATGGCCGACGCCATACGAGGGGCGCTCCAGGGTTTCGATAGCACCATAGTTGCGGAGGGCTTCTTTCTCATCGACAAGCCAGACCTGGATCCGCAGAGCCTTGATGCAAAGGTCTTCAACACTTTCACGGCATTTTCCACTCTCAAGGGCATTCAGGTATATTCTGTCTCCCAGGGACATCTGGAGACCTTTCTTTTCGATGCCTCTCTCGTTGATGCCTCTGACAACAAGAAGCGGCTCCCCGACGTTGCGGTCACGACTGTTCCCCCTCAAGCCGATTACGTCGTCTATGAGAAGGAGGAGCAGACGGGCGACTCCTACGCAAAGTTCCATTTCGACTATGACGAGCAAAACGACACCTTCGCCGTCAACGTGACCAACCTCACAAGCATGAAGTATCTCATCTTCACTCTCGTTGATCCCGGCAATCTCCATACGTATTTCTACGTCGTTCCCTGCCAGGACAAACTTGTCCTTTACGGCTTGACCGCGGTAAAGACGGGCCACTTCTTGGGGCTGGAAAAATCGAAAGAGAAGTCTTTCTACTACCGAATGCGCGCGCTCGTTTCGTGGTTTGCGGACAACGTCAACAAGTAGGACATGACACATGTTGAGCTATTTCCAGGCGGTCGTCATGGGGCTCTTGCAGGGGGTAAGCGAGCTTTTCCCCGTCTCGAGCCTCGGTCATTCAGTGCTCTTTCCAACCCTTTTCGGCTGGGACAACCTGGTCCGCGCCCAATCCGACAGCGAATCGTTTTTCCTTGCCTTCCTCGTCGGTCTGCACGTAGCCACCGCCCTTGCGCTCCTCATCTTCTACCGGGAGGAGTGGGGCAGAATCATCGTGGGTTTCTTCACCTCAATCAGAAAGGGCAAGGCGACCACCCCCGACGAACGCCTTGCGTGGCTCCTGATTGTCGCGACCATACCGGCGGGGCTCGTGGGGGTCGTCTTCGAGCACTCTTTGCGCACCCTCTTTGCAAAACCCCTCGCGGCCGCGGTCTTCATGGTGCTCAACGGCGGAGTCCTGTTGCTTGCGGAAATCTTGAGGCGACGTCCTGAGCGCGCTCGAACCGACAGCAGTCTTGAAGCGACCGCGCAGAACCTCAGAATCATGAAGTATCGCGACGCCGGCATCATCGGTGTGTCGCAAGTGCTCGCGCTCTTTGCGGGAATAAGTCGTTCAGGAATAACCATGATCGGAGGACTGGTGCGCGGCCTCGATCACCAGGACGCCGCGCGTTTCTCGTTCCTCCTTGCCACGCCGATCATCCTGGCGGCCGGAGTCTACAAGGTGCCTGACCTGCTCGGGCCTAACGGGAACGGTGTGCGCTCCCAGATTGCGGTGGGGAGCATCTGCGCCGGAATTGCCGCCTATTTTGCCGTGCGCTTCCTCGACCGTTATTTCCGCGACCGGAAGCTCACGCCTTTTGCCATTTACTGCGCGGTCTTTGGAGCGGCAATGGCGGTGAAGCTCCTCCTGTTTTGATCCGCCATTTGTGCTGATCCGCGCGCGTGATCTTGAACGCGAGGCGCCGCCTTTCAGAAGTCAAGGTGGAAGTGGAAGCTGATGGCCCAGGACGCGTTGTCGATGCGGTGGCCGTACAAAGGAAAAGCAAGGTAGCCGGTCACGTTCGTCAGATCGAAAAAGTCGAGATAACCGCCGACGCCAGCGGAGGCCAGGAAGCCTCCCGGCGTGTTGGCGGGATCACCGGCAAATCCGTTGTAATACCCTGCGTCGGTGAAAGCGTACAACCCGGGGACCACGGAGGGCCATATGACCGCGGGCCCCTGAAAGCGAATGTCGAAATTGTTGACCGCCTTGAAGGTGGTGCCGTACGAACCGGTCTCAAAGCCACGGACCCAATCATCGGTTGTAGCCCGTGGATCCAGGCCGCCCGTGCTCTCCTGGACATAATATGGAATTGAGCCGCCGCCCGTGTAATCCACGGAAATGAAATCCCCCACGTAGATGCTGAAAAAGTTCGAATCTCCGGTGGTGGGGGAGGCATACAGCGTTCGGAAGCCCTTGAGAGTCGTGTTCAACCTGTAGAAGTCAGCATTCCCAATGCTGTTGAAGAAGAACGACGGGCCCCATTGCACGGATGCCTCTCCGTACAGCCCGTCCCACGTCTTGTGAACATTGTCCTTCACGAGCGTGCTCGCTGAGACGCCTGCCATCAGGGAGTTGCTCAAGATCTGGCCGCGATCTGGAACGCCCGACTGAGCAAGGAGAGAGCCCGCGCCAGCGTAGCTCTTGTCGTAGTGAAGCCTGTAGAAAAGGAAGCCTTCGACCAGATTTCGCTTGCGGCTCTGGTCCCAGAGGATGCCCTGCCTGATTCCAAGTCCTTCGACGATTTCAAGCCTGTCGAAAAGGACCGACGAGCCATCCCCCGAGGGTCCGGAATACAAACTGCCGTTGGGGTAGCGGTAGTAGTTGTCCGTCTCGTACCCGGCGCCAAGATCATCCTCGATGATAGTATCGAGGCCCGGAATGATCTTGAACCCGTTGTAGAGGACGGAGAAATCCCCTCCGGTCGGGACGATGCCCCACCAATACGTTCGAACGCCGAAGTTTGTCAGGGTGAATATGCCCTCGGGGGCTTCCATTTGTGCGCTTGCGCCGACAGCGACAAGCAGCATTGCCGCAGCGATGACCGCCGCTCGCACCGCGTTGTTTCGAGTCGTCAACCTTTCCATGTAGGCATTATTATAACACAAGGCTTGCCGGTTTCAGGCAGCATTCACGCATATGCGGGGGAAAGGTCATGAAGTGGCAGAAGGCTCCTGAGGAGCTCAAGGTCTTGATTGAAAGGGTCATGGCGGGGATTGACTGTCAGAAGAGGCCAATGTTCGGATACCCCGCATACTTCATCAACGGCAACATGTTTGCCGGGCTTTTCCAGAGCTCTCTTTTCATAAGGCTCTCTGCAGCGCAAGTCGCGGACCTGACCCCGAGGCATCCGATGATATCTCCGCTCGAACCGATGCCGGGAAGACCCATGAAGGAGTATTTTGTCATTCCTGAAGCACTCTATCGCCAGGAAGAGGCCATACGGGGAGTGGCAGTCGAGGCGGCTGCGTACGTCCGCACGTTAGCCCCAAAGGCTCAAAAAAGGAAGACTGCTGCCAAGGCGGTACCAAAGAAGCGCTCTCGTTGATGCGCTCGACAAGACCTGCGGTGCCGTGAAGGGCTGCCCGCGCTTCCTTGAGCGTTTTCTTAATTGCAAATCACAATTCTTATTACTTCCGATAATAGATATTCTGTCTACTAAGCGCTCATACAATATGGCCATCGTCCACCTACCGACTCGCTTATGTTGCGTCTGGATTTGGTCCCCTAGTTCCCGCCCCGACCAGCGCCCAACACTTTTTCCATCCAGGGGTTTTTTAGCTGGCGCACCGACAACGCCGCATACGTTCCGGCCAGCCTCGACGTCGAGAGCAACTTCCAGAGCTGCGTTGAATGCGCCGGGAACCCGGCCGCATACGATGCTCCCGCCAGGTAATACAGGTCCTTGAAGAAGCTGCCGTTGGAGGCAAACGACGAGACTTCCTTGTGGGCCTGAACAGCCGTCAGCATGTCAGCGAGGTTGGTGAACTCATAGTCAACGTCCATATCATGGAGAGTCGCGTTCATCTCCGTTGAGCTGTAGATCACGGAAAAAAGAAGCTCCTGAGCAGCCTGCTCATAAAGTCCGGATCGGTAATAGAACCACCCCAGCCTCGAGTGAGCTGCCTGGGAAAATGGCACGTCGAACTGGTAGAGAAACAGCGTATGGTCAATACCCTTCGCCTTGTAATTCTTCAAGATTTGCGCTTTCAGCCTGGCGCTGTCGGAATCCGAGAACTTCTTATCATCAACCTCTATCTTGAGAAGGGAGTCTTCCATCTGGCTATACATTTCCTTGCTTTGAAAGAGATCAGCGAGCTTGTAGAGCAGCTCGTATTGCGTCTCAGGTATCCTAAAGGCATTCCTTAACTCGTATGCTTTTTCGTACTGATCTCTTGCTAATTGAAACTCGCCCTCCTCAAAAAGCACATCCCCTACTCCCATCTCCGCTTCGGGGAAGATTCCAGCGGAAGAAATTGCTTCTTTATAAAGCTGCAAGGCCTGCCCGAACTCTCGCTGCGCAAACATGGCGTTGGCTTTTTCATAGAGTATCCAATCCTGGGAGGTTCCTTGCGAGATTTGACCAAATGCTCTCAAGCCAAGAAATGAAAAGACAATGGCTGCCGTCAGAAGCCTCATGTCCAAAAGCTTTCGCATTTGGCTACTAAAGTTGACATGCTTTGAAATTACTTTATCACCGTTCATTTCTAAGGTTCGTTTCCAAGGTCCGACCGAAGCACAATCCCCTACCAGCTCATCGATAAGACGATGTCGTTCTTGGCTCTCATGATGTCGCCGACGGTTGTCTTGTACGTCAGAACGCGCTTGTCAGCGGAAAGCGTCCCGAGGGTGTTCGACTTCAACGGCTGCGGCGCTTCCACTGTGAACGCCAGGTCATACCCTCCGAAAAACGCATCAACCATGCGCAGGGAATCATCCGTTACGGGTTCACTCGGCGCCTTGGCAATCAGCTCTGAAAAGGTGTGGTTCCCGCCGTCGCTTGTAACGTGGATCTGGGCGCTCTGGAAGGCATCAACCTGAGCAAGGGCGTCCAGGGAATCGAACGCAAGCTGTGCCCGGATGGTGATGTCTTTCTGATCTTCGGACCTGTCGAAACTGGTCAAACGAACCTTGCCCTGGGTTGCCGCCAGGGATCTTTCGAAATCGGATTTCGAAAGCGGGAGCGGAATGACTCCCTTGCCGTCAACGGGATTCCCGAGGTTCACCACGAGCTGGGATACCCGGTAGGTCAGGTCGAGGACTCCTGAACCGTTGTTGCGGATGGTGAGGCGGCTGTCAATCCCCACGCATGAGCTGAGGGCCACTGCTGCTACAACGCACAAAAAAGCTGCCTTATGCATGTGTGAATCCTTGGCCGGACTATAATGGATTCCCGGGCGAATATCCAGTGTGACGATGAATCCTGTTCCGGCTGCCCCGTGTCGAGCAGCGACGACTGTCTTGACACGACGACTGTCAGAGAGGACTTGACGCTCTTGCGGTTGTACCAGTTCTTGGCCTTGCGCTTGGAAAGCTGCTCCTCGCGGTGAGACCAGTAGTACTGCAGGGTCCTCGAGTTCTCGCATGCGTGGCAGATTGCCTTTCCCCTGCGGAACTCGCTTTGCGAGAGCCACTTTCCGCACCGCTCGCATTTCCTTTCGTTGGAGTGCGGGTCCCGCGCGTCATGAAGGAAGTAGTAGCTCGAACGTATCTTCATCAGGTTGCGGTGGGAAACCTGTCCCGTGGTGAGCCAGTGATGGATGGTGGACTGTGTCCTCTGAAACATCCGGGCGAGGTCCGACTTCGTCATGCCCCAGGTCGACATGAGCCATTCGAGCATCTCTCGCACGGAAGGATCTTCCGGCAGTTCGCCTGGCATTTCTAACACCTCTCCTCACATTATATCGGTAACGTATAGCTATTTTCTAAAGCGCGCGCTTTTTTCTGCCGATCATCTACTCCCATTCGATCGTGGCAGGGGGCTTGCTGGAGATGTCGTAGACCACCCGTCCGATCTCAGGAATCCTGTTCGTGATCAGGGAAGAGATTTCCAGAAGGTCCTTCATGGGGAAAGGATAAACGTCCGCCGTGATGGCGTCCAGCGAAGCCACTGCCCGAAGCGCAAGGACGTGGCCGTACCTTCGCACGTCCCCGGAGACGCCGACTGACCGCACCGGCAACAGGACGCAGAACGCCTGCCAGATCTTCTCGTAGAACCCGCGGCTTCGAAGCTCAGCCATGAAAAGCGCGTCAGCCTTGCGCAGCAGATCGCACTTTTCCTGTGTCACCTCACCCACGATTCTCACGGCCAGTCCCGGCCCGGGGAACGGGTGTCGGTTCACTACCGCCGTCGACAGTCCAAGCATGGTCCCCAGCTCGCGTACTTCGTCTTTGTACAGCGAAGAGAGCGGCTCGATGACCAGACCCGCCAGCCTCTTCGCCTCCACGAGAGGCGAGCGCACGTTGTGATGGGTCTTGATGACCTTCGCCTTGTCTCCGACGCCCTTGCCTGATTCGACGAGGTCCGTGTACAACGTCCCTTGAGCAAGGTACGAGTCCCTGATGCCCAGGGCGCTGATCTCCTCTTCCTGGACGGTGATGAAAAGATCACCAATCACCCGTCTTTTCTGTTCGGGGTCCGTCAACCCCGCCAGCCCCGCATAGAACTTCCGGGAGGCATCGATCATGTGGAGATGAACGGCCCCGAGGTCAGCCAGGCTCCTCGCGACCTCGGGCGACTCGCCTTCCCGCATGAGCCCGGTGTCGATGTACATGAGGTGCACGCGCCGGGGGTCCAGGCTTGCAAGCAGGAGCGCGGCCACCACGCTCGAATCCACTCCGCCCGAAATGAGGAGAACCACGTCCCTCTCCCCGACCTGATTCTTCAGTCTCTCCTTCTCCCTCGTGAGAAACATTTCGATGCTCCATTCCGGGCGAGCCTTGCAGATGTCCACCGCGAAGGCCTTGAGGATCTCCTGGCCATGCTCGCAGTGGCTCGCCTCGGGGTGGAACTGCACGCCCCACATGCGACGGGCCTCATCGACAAAGGCAGCGGCAAGCCCGTTCTCCGACTGCCCGATGACGCGGAAACCCGCGGGAGCTTCCGTGACAGAGTCCCCGTGACTCATCCACGACACGAAGGAGTCCCCGGGAACGCGCGCGAAGAGCTCCGTCTTTTCCTTCAACAGTATGCGGGCCCTGCCGTACTCCTTGCTGCCGAGGGAGGCCACGGTCCCGCCGTGATCCGCGCTCATGCTCTGGAAGCCATAGCAGATCCCCAGCATGGGGAGGCCTTTTTCATAGATGCGCTTGTCCGCGCGCGGGGCGCCTTTCTCATACACGGAGAACGGGGAACCCGAGAGGATGATGCCGCGGACGTCGCTGAAATCGATGCTGGAGAGCGGCGCGTCACCGGGCACGATCCTGCTGAATACGCCGAGCTGCCGAATCCTGCGTCCGATGAGCTGCGTGCTCTGGCTTCCAAAGTCGAGAATCAGGATAGTGTCCATCAGACCGCAAGCTCCTTCCGAATCCGCAAGCACACCTGGGCGTATTTCTCCGCCAGAGATCTGGCCTGTTCCGCGGCCGCTCCCCGGTAGTTCGCGGGGTCCGCGAAGAATGATTCCGCATCCTGACCGAGAGCGCGCGCAAGCTGCGCGGTGACCGCCTCCCATGCGCCGCGGTCCTCCCGAAGGACCTGCATGAGTCTCTCCCCGGTCTGCTCGACCCTGAGCGTGGCCTTCCGCACGGCTTCATGGGCGTCGGGGTGTCCCCCGAGAGCCATGAGGATATAGACAGGCTCCGAGAAGACGACATCTCCTGACCGCGAGAGGTTCTCTCTCATGCGCACGCGGTCCACCCCGAGTGAGCGCACTACCGCCGTCATCCGCGCCACGGCGGATGCAAAGCCTGCCATGTATTCCGCGGTGAAACGCGATGAAGCGGAGTTGGTGAGGTCCCGCTGATGCTCGGAAATCTGGTCCATGAAGAACGTCACCACGCGGGGACAAAACTCCTTCCAAAGGCTTTTCACGTGCTCCGAGTTCCAGGGATTGCGCTTCTGCGGCATTGTCGACGAACCAACCTGCGTCGAGGTGAACTCCTCCCGCACCTCTCCGATCTCGGACCTCTGGAGGTGGCGAAGGTCATCCGCAAGGTTGGCAATGACGCCAAAGGCCGTGTTCAGCTCCAGGAGGAGCGCCAGGACGTATTCCGGCTCCACGAGCTGCGTCGAATGCTCCGACGCCTGCAGCCCGAGGGAGGCAAGGAAGTCCCTTTCCAGAGACTTGGGATCCGCCACGACAAGGGATGTCGCGTTGTATGCCCCCACCGCCCCCGCGAGCTTCCCCCGAAGGTCGCCGGCCTTCGTCGTGATCCTTTCGATGCTCTTCCCCAGCCGCGACACGTATTCTGCCATGGCGAATCCGAACGTGATGGGGACGGCATGCTGCCCATGCGTACGGCCGATTTGAGGCGTGTCTGCTTCTTCCCGAGCCACCCGGATCAACTCCTCCTCCAGGTCAACGAGCAGAGGGAGGAGGACCGCGCGTGTAACGTCGCGATAGCGCAGCGCCGCGGCCGTGTCCAGGATGTCCGCGGACGTTGCCCCCAGGTGCACGAAAGGCCGGACTGCCCGGGGAAGGTGGCGTTTCATGACGTTCACGAGCGCCCGTATGTTGTGATGAGTCTTTTCTTCCTCGTCGTAGACCTCTTTCGGAGAGATAGCCTCGATGACCTCATCCAGGTCCACCGTGTCCGGTTTTTCCGCGTCTGGGCCGGAGTCCCCGGCTTTGTCCCCACTTCCTTTTGCCGCGCGCCCGACCCTGGAAAGGAGCGTCTTGACCAGCGCCAGCTCGACGCGAAGGCAATAGCGGACGGACGCATTCTCGCTCAGAAAGGAGGACAGCCGTTCAAAGAGCTGGGGATCAGAGAGCGAGTAGCGATGGTCCAGGGGCGACAGGTTGGCGAAGATGCTCCGTGGTTCCATGCGCCATTCTGATACAATCAGCGCTGCTTTGTCAAAGGCAGGTGGCTGATTGCGGGCGGCTCGTGGGATCACGCGGCGCGTGAGGCCCACGAAGCCTACGGGGAGCCTTGCGCTCCGCGGTAGAGTCTCTCCACTTCTTGAACCTTGTCGTCTACAAGGGATTCGAGCTTGAACATTTCTCTCCTGAGGTCCCCGACGATCCTCGACACGGATTCCGCCATACCCCGGTTGTCTTCCACGACCGAGCCGATGTTTTCAATGGCGTTCGTCACTTCCCTGTTGGCATCAAGCTGTTCCTTGACCGAGAACGACAGCTCATGGATGAATCCGGCGTACGCGCCGAGGTCCCGCGCAATGGTGTCGAATATCTTCCCTGCCTCGCGGGAGGATTCCCCTCCCGCCTGAATGACGCTCTCGATCTGTTTCCCCCACGTACCGACCTCGCTGGCCGCCAGGGCGGCCTTCTCTGCAAGCTGGCGGATCTCGTCAGCCACCACGGTGAAACCGCTTCTCTCATCACCAGAACGGGAGGCCTCGATGGCTGCGTTGAGGGCCAGCAGGTTCGTCTGGTCGGCGATGTCGTTGATGCGGGCCAGGGCGGAAACCATCCTCTGCACCACGTCGTGGATCCCGAGGATTTCGGTAATGATCTTCTGCATGATTGCGTTGCCGCTCTCGGAGAACTGCGCCGTTGTGCTGATGGACAAGGCCGACTTTTCGGTGGCCTGGGAAATGCCTTCCATGGCGCCCTGGAGATGCTCCGCCGCTGAGGTGACCTGGTCAATGCCCGCGGCTTGGTTCCGCGCTCCTGAAGAAACCGTTGTCGAGACGTCCCCCAGCTTGTTCACGAGCTGATGGAGGTTGAAGATGGAGGCGGCAACGATGTCCATGGTCATCTTCAACCGCCGGCTTGCGCGCAACAGGTCCTCTGTAACGAGGTTGTCCTTGAGCGCGCCCCTGCCCTGGGTTGCGGTGACGCCGGAAAGGACGGTGATGAGAGCGTTCAGTGCCGGCACGAGGAACAGAGCTCTGGCCCCGGAATCCGTCCCCAGGAGGAAGGACCCGAAAGCGACAATGACGGGACAGATGATGGCAACTCCGCCGGCAAGAATGACGTCCCGTAAGGACAGCCGCAGCGCGCTCAGGACGGCAATTGCGGCGCAGAACCCTTCGAGCGCGACGAGCATGGGCAGCGCGGCGACGAATCCGAACGAGCGCACGACGGACAGCCCGTTCACGGCCACGGCGACGAGGTCCAGGACAAGAGAAGGAATATACAGGAGGGACGGGTCCCTCTTCTGCGTGAGCAGGACACCGGGCAATGAACGAGTAGATCCCCAGGGCAAAGAAGATCGATGCCGCGACGAGCGAGGGCTCCGACTGTCCCATGGACAGGCAGAGGGCAAGAACGATCCCGCTGGCGCCGAGGCGTACGCCAATCCCCAACCGCTCCGCAAGCACCACCTGCTTGCGTGTGATCTGCGCGAGGTTCTGCACTGCCTGCATGGAGTATGTGTAGTGCAAAGGCAACCATTTGTAAAGCAATTCGCTGCCGTGCTATACTTCCCGGTGCGTGAATTATACTGAGCTTTTCGAGGAAGCCCTCCGCGCGGGACGCAACCACGACTACGCACGATCCGTCGAGATCCTTCTTCGAATTGTCGGGAGCACGGACAAGTTCCCGCAGGCCCTCCTCTACCTTGGCCGCAGCTATCACGCCCTCGGGGAGCACGCAAAGGCTGCGCAGGCCCTCAATTTCTTCGTTCAGCAGAAACCCGGCTCAGCGGCCGGGCATTTCTTCCTTGGCCGCGCATACCTCGCCCTCGAAGCCTACCCGCCGGCGGTCCGTCACCTCCGGCGCGCCACGGAGGTGAACCCGAAGTTCGCCGCGGCTTTTGGCCTCCTGGGTTTTGCCTGGTTGAAGTCGCGCCGCTCCGAGAAGGCGATCTGGTGCTTCGCGAAGGCGCTCGAGCTTGATCCGAACAACGCGCGCCTCCAGGTGGGCTACCTCAACACGGCGCTCGTGCTCGCCATACGCCTGTTCCATCGCGGTCAGCTCGTGGATTCAGCGCGCCTGTTCACGGAGGTGCTCGAGCAGCGGCAGACCAGCATCCTCCCCCATCTGTACCTTGCCTCCATCTACAAGGAGTTGGGGAAGGACAACGCGTCGCTTTTCCATATTGACGCCGCTTCGCAAATGTCGCCCCAGGACCCGTTCCTTCACCTGCAAAAGGCGCTCGTGCTCCTGTCGCAGGAACAAAAAAAGGAGGCTGCGGAGGAGCTTCGCATAGGGACGCAGCTACTGAAGAGCGCCGTCAGCCCGG
The DNA here is from genome assembly GCA_963845535.1 of uncultured Spirochaetota bacterium. GTDB lineage: Bacteria > Spirochaetota > Spirochaetia > SZUA-6 > Fen-1364 > Fen-1364. Next base: position 77,106 of record CAWJSK010000003.1, on the reverse strand, counting down.
AAGGCACAACGAAAGACGTGCTTCGATTCCTCACGGTCAACCTGTTTCGCGAGGGCCGCTACCGGGAAACCATCCTCCATGGAACGCGTCTTCTCAAAGACGACTATTCAGACCCGTACCTTCACATGCTCGTCGGAGAATCCTACCGGAACCTCGGCGAGCTGGGCAAAGCGAAGAACCATTTCCGCCGGGCCCTGGAGAAGGACAAGAGCTCCCTGGAGATCCGCTACGGCCTGCTCGGCGTGTTGTGGGACAGGGGGGAGTTCGAGGAGCTCCTCACGGAGGCGGGCCACCTCCTCCAGAGGGACCCTGCGGACGAAACAGCCTTATACTTCCGCAGCCTTGCACTTGCGCGCACGGACGCTTCCCTGGAAGAGGTGCTCGGCGAGCTGCAGCGGCAGGTCAAGGCGCGCGGGCCGGACCTCGCCCTCATGGCCGAGCTGGCAGCCGCGTACGCGCGCGCCGGGCTCCCCGAGCTTGCCGAGGGCTGGTACAAGCGCGTGCTTCGCGTTTCAGCGGACGACCTGGACACCCTGGAAGCCCTTGCCGACATCTATGAGACCCTGGACAAGCCCGAGCTGCGGCGGGACGTGCTTCGGCGGTACCTCAGCCTCGACCCTGACGACAAGGAGGCGCGGCGCCAGCTTGTGCGCCTTCTCCTGCGCCTCCAGTCTTTTGCGGACGCGGCTGAACAGATCGGGAAGCTGCTGCCCCTGGAGCCTCGAAACAGCAAGCTGAAGTCCGCCCTCGCTCTGTGCTACCGCCGCACGGGAAAGTACGCGGAGGCGCTCGTCATCCTGCGGGACCTGCTCAGCACCGACAATGGCTCCGAAGAGCTCATCAAGGCGGCCGTGTATTGTCTCGACAAGATCGGGGCCCGCAAGGTCGGCATCAAAGTCATGGAAGGCTTCATGAAGCAGAACGGTGAAAGCCTTTCACTCCTGCTCATGCTGGGCGTCCTCCACTACCAGGAGAGCACGCTTGAGAAATCCGCCGAGCTCTTTCGGCGCGCCGTCTCCCTGTCCCCGAAGGACTGGAGGGCGAATCGAAACCTCGGAATGGTATACCGGCGCATGGGCAATGGGGAGTACGCCGACAAGTTTCTTGCCAAGGCAAAGAGCTTGAGGAAAACGGAAGCGGGAGCCACGTAAGCGTCCGACACGTTGCACGCGACCCAAAAGCGAATATACTTGTCCTTGAGAAACGGTCGGAAGGGGGAAACCGATGGCAGAGTTGAAAGCCGTGGACCTTTTCAAGGCGTACGCGGAGAGCAAGCTCCCGGGCGAGGGAGGGTATATCGTCTCTTCGTTCCTGGATGAGACCACGGCATACTCGCGCTACGAGGTGGTGGCCTACAGTGGCGTCAAAAGCATTGTCCTGACGAAGGAAGGCCTCACGTTTCAGACTGACGGCAACAAGCTTTTCGTCCTGGCGGAGCCTCCCAACTATGCCCAGAAGCACCTGGAGCCTTTCCGACGCACCGCCAAGGACCAGATCCCCCACCGTTTCGCCGAGCTGGACATCCTCACGGCGAAAAACCAGACCAAGGTCATGGTGAGCAAGATGCCGCTCATGACCTACGGCTCCTTCACCATTGTCAGGCCCTCCGGGAGCAACGTCGCATTCCTGTTCTACAACCTCCCCGACGTGTTCTCGTCCATAGCCAGGTTCTTCTCCACGGCCTTGAACAAGGAGGCAACCGTTCCCAAGACGGACGCCGACAAGGCCGGTGCGCTCGTTATCGAAGGCCTGAAAAACTTCACCATCTGGGCCAAAAAATAAAAAACGGCAGGGTCTGGCGTACGCCCGACCCTGCCGATCTGTTCCCTGACGGAGCTTTCTGACCCGCTACTTCCCGTCCCTCTCGATGTTCAACTGGGCGATTGCCAGCTTGGAGAGCGGCACCTGGTACGGCGAGCAGGAAACGTAATCCAGCCCGGCTTCCATGCAGAAGCGGATGTTCTCCGGGATTGCCCCGTGCTCCCCGCACAGTCCAACTTCGAGGTCAGGCCGCGTCATCTTTCCGCGCTTGACGGCGAGCGCAATCAATTCTTTCACCTGCGGATTCAGGTTCTGGAACGGGTTGCCCTCCAGGAGGTCGAACTGCGTGTAATCCGGCATGAAGGAGTTGAAGTCGTCACGGGAGAGCCCGATGGTGGTCTGCGTCAGGTCATTTGTCCCGAAGGAGAAGAACTGCGCGTAATGCGCGAGGTCCCCTGCCCCGAGAGCCGCCGCCGGCAGCTCCACCATGGTTCCGATCTTGAACGGGACGGCCTTGGCCTTGTAGCTTTCCCGCACTTCCCGTTCCACTTCCACGAGCCCCCGGATGGACTTGCCCTCGATCTTCTTGCCGTAGATGATGAGCTTCAGCTCGCTCTCATTCATGATGATGGGGATCATGATCTCCGGCTCGACCTTGACCCCTTCCTTGCGCAGCGTGTAGACGGCCTCGAAAATGGCCCGGACCTGCATCTCGTAGATCTCGGGGTATGAGACCGCAATGCGGCATCCGCGGTGGCCGAGCATGGGGTTGAACTCGTGCAGCCCCTCGCTTCGGGCCCTGACGTCCTTCTCCGAGACCTTTTTTGACCCAGTCTTGCCCACGTTCAGATAATTCATGAACTTGTCCAGTTCCTGGTCATTGTGGGGCAGGAACTCGTGCAAAGGCGCATCAAGGAGGCGGATGATGACCGGGTAGTCCTCCATGATCTTGAACAGCTTGTAGAAATCCGCCTTCTGCATGGGTTGGAGCTTGCCGAGGGCTTTCTTTCGTTCCTCAACCGAGTCGGAGAGGACCATTTCCCGGAACACGTTGATCCTCTTTTCCTCGAAGAACATGTGCTCCGTGCGGACAAGCCCGATTCCCTTGGCGCCGAACTTGCGCGCGAGCGCCGCGTCCCGCGGCTTGTCCGAGTTTGCCCGGACCGTGAAGTGGCCCACGAACTTGTCCACGAGCTTCAGGAAGTCCAGCATTCCGGATTCCTCCGGATTCGGCTCTATGAGCTCCGCCTTCCCCAGGTACAGGGAAGGCGCGCCGTAGAAAGGCACATTGAGGGTGATGTAGTCCCCTTCCTTGATGGTCTTGCTGCCGATGGTCGCGCTCGTGTCCTTGATCTTCATCTCCGGCTTCACAAGAGAGACCTTGCCGTACTGCCGGGCCACCACCGAGGCGTGAGCCGAGTACCCGCCCTCGGAGGAAAGCACTCCCGTGGCGACCTCGATTGCCTTTACGTCCTCCGCAAACGACGCGGAAAGGCAGAGGATCATCTTGGTCTCCGTGCCCTTCTGCTGCGCCAGCTTATGCGCGTCCAGGAGCCTTTCCGTGTTGAAGTATATCCTGCCGATGGCCGCCCCCGGGGCGCCGGTGATCCCGCCGGTCAGGGCGGTCAGCCCCTTCACCGAACTGTAGTCGATGATGGGGTGCAGGATCTCATTGAGCTGCCCGGGCTTAATGTTCTTCACCACGTAGGCGTCATCCACGATCTTGCGCGCGTGCAGGTCCAGGAGAAGCTGGATATCAGCCTGGGTGGATTTGGCCATGACGGAACGCTGGTCGATCAGCCAGAGGAGCTTGTCCTCCACGGTGAACCTGATGGACCGTATCTCCTTGAAGTGATCTTCCACCTTGCGGGAGATTTTCTCCATGTCGTCATGGTAGTTTTTCGACACCTTCGATATGTCCGCCCCGGTTGCTCCGATGGCGTTGAACTTGTTCTGGAAGTATTCCCCCTGGATTTCCTTGTTCCCCGTCACGATGTTGCGGGTGAAGAACTGGCCATAGAAGGCGTCCTTGCCGTAGTTTCCGTACACCATGGGCTGGATGATGAGGGCGGTGTCCTGCTGGTTCTGGTCGTTGATGGCCAGAAGATGGCTGATCCTCTTCAAGGCGATCTCAAGCTGGTCGAACGGGTCCTTGAAGAACCCTTCCGGCAGCATGGCCTTGTACTTTTCAAGGAAGTCCTGCCTCTTCTTGGCGTCCATGTCGGAATCCAGGCCCTTGCCGAGGTCCTTGATGGCCTGCCTGAGGTTTTTGGCTTCCTTCTCTTTTTCCTCCAGCTCTGCAATGGCGTGCTCGATCTCGAGATTCCCCATGGTGAGGAACTGCTGCTCGTGCCAGCCGAAGTTCTCACCCACGTAGCGCACGAACCCGGGGAGCGTCTTGTCCGTCAGCCCGTAGTTGTGAAGCGTGGGATACTGGGCGATCACGAGGTTGGGGCTGATGACGATCTTCACCAGCATGGGGTTGTCCGCGGCCCCGTACGTCTTTCCTGTCAGCTTTGCAAGCTTGGCAAACCACGGTTCCAGCGCAGCCCAGATGTCGAAATCTTCCAGGTGCATGGCCACGTCAGCGTCGATGAGGAAACCGGGCAGGATGGGCAGGTCCAGATCAGCAAGCTCCATGGCCAGCCGTCCGCGTATCCCGATGCGCTCCAGGAGCTGCGGCTTCAAGTTGGCTTCCCCTTTTGCAAAGAAGTGGATGTTCTTCTTCATGCTTCAACCTTCCCTTTGTCTCTAGAACAGGTTCAGGACAGCGCCGACCTGCCCCTTGAGGAACGCCTCGAACATGTGGCTTGCGCCCTGCTTCAGATACCGCTGGAGCTTGGCCACGTCCTTGATGTCGTCACCGGCAATCGCGATCAAGATGGCGCTGCCGTGCTTGACCTTGCCCCACTTGAAGAGCGTGTTGATGTCGTGGATGCGTTCTCCCTCGTAAAACACGTAGACCTCCAGGCCGGGGTACTTGGTGGTGTAGCTCTGGATGATCTTCTTCCACGCCTCCACGTTCCCGTTATGGAAGAGCTCGTTCGTGACCGGGATGGAGTACATGGGGGTCATTCTCCGCGGGGCGGTTGTTGCCGCTGCCACCACCGGCCTGGGCGCGACCGGTGCGGCCGCGGCCGCGGTCTGCTGCGCCACGTATGACTGCAGGGCCGGCGGCATCTGCTGGGACGCTGCCGCTGCCGCGGCAGCCGCGAAGTCCACCTTGGGCCTTCTCCCCCGGGGCTTGGGTCCGCGCGTGACGGCGGGAGCCGGCAGCATGGGCACCACTTTCTTCAGGACGAACTTGCCTTTCGTGAAGGAAGCAGGCGTCCTGACCTTGGACCCCTGCAAAATGGAGAGAAGAAGATTGATGCCTTCCTGGTACTTCGAGTCGCCGTCCGTGTCCTGAAAGGCCCCCGCGAAGATCGTAACGAGCTCGTTCTTCTTGAGGCCCCGAACGCTTTCCCAGTGGGCGCGGTTTTTCGGGTTGATGGTGACCACCCCCAGCTCGGGGTGGAAGTACGTGATCACGAGGTCCAGTGCGCGCCACTTTCCGACCTCCGCGGCCACGTAGTCGAAATTATCGAAGTTTTCCGTGAGGTTGTACGACCGGCACACGTACCCGTACTTGTCAGCAAGGATGGCGCTGACCGCCGGAAGCACCTGGTGCGGCTCGATTGATTTCTCGACAAGACAGGCGCTGATGATCTCCGCAAGGTTGATTTTTCTTTCGAAGTCCGCGATCACCCGCATGATGAACTTGAAGTGAGACAGGGAGCGGTTGAAGCCTGCCCGCGTGCTCAGTTCGTCGAACGCGTGTAGTTGTTCTGCCATGGCATTTTCCCTTCGCCGCCACGACACGTGTCGTGGCACGTTACGGCCGCAAATGAAAATGGTGACCCCCGGGGGGGTCACCATTCAGTTCCCCGATGTTCAGATCTCTCTCAGACCGACGTCCCCGCCCCTGCGCGGACGGCCCCTCCTGCCGGGCTTGCGGCCACGCCGCGGTGCAACGTCCACAACGCCCTGGGCTGCGGCCCTGCTCTCGGCCTTTGTGTCAGCGCCGGGAACGTTCAGCATGTCCAGGTAGTCTGTCTTCTTGCCTTCAGCCGCGTTGGCGGGAGTTTCCTCCGGCTGCGCCGCGAAGGACTGCGCAATGTCCGCGCGGACCGTGGAGCGCCTGCGGGAGAACGAGGCAAACGCAGCGTCCTGGAATCCCTTGGATACGCCATACAGGAACTCGTTCAGCACGTTGGCCATTCCGTCCAGGGTCGCTTTCTTCCTCTTGATGGAGGTGATATTCACGTCCAGGAGCAGTCCCGGCTGGATATGGTACGGGTTGATCATGTACTCGAACTTGAGGAACTCATGCTCCATGAAGGAAATCCTCTCCTCAAGCACCCTGCGCTGGATGGGATAGCGGTACCCGTAGAGCTTCTGGAGCTTGTCCTTCATCAGGATGATGCGCTTCTTGATCTCATCCTTTTCCGCGATGTAGGTGCGGTTCATCCGCTCCACGTCCGTGTCACCGGGCCTTACGAACGTGATCTCACTCCAGCTCTTCTCGATGTCTTCATACAGGGGATCTCCGGTCTTTGCCTTGATCCGCCTCTTGATCTTGCCCTTCATGCGCTTGGCAAGGTCATTGAAGTCCACGACGCCCTTGAGGAACTTGGAGTCCTCATACACCATGTCGAGGATGTCCCATGCGTGCTGCATCTCCACCTCGAAGCTCTTGGCCTGGACGTCGTATGACTTGCGCTCCTCCAGGAGCTGCGCCTGGTCGTAGTATTTCAGCCTGATGGCGTAGCGCTCGTCAGGCAGATGCGCCTCATCCGTGTCCTCATATTCGCGCAGGACCAGCTCGCGGGCGTTCTTGAGGTTCTCAACGTGCTGGTAGCCCATCTTGGAGGTGTCCAGGATGGAGGTGATGGAGTTGATGGCGGTGTTGAACCCGCGGTTCCTGATGTTCTCCAGGTCGATGATCCGCTTCAGGTTCTCACGGACGTTGACCGCGTCATACTCTTCAGGATCAAGCTCCGCGCGGAGGCCCTCGATCTTGTCCATGAGGCTCTTTGCGAAGAACGAGTACCTCTTGGACTTGGGATCATCCTTGTCATCCGAGGTGAACTTCTCCACCCTCTTCATCTTCTCGAAGAGGATCTCTCCGTCATTCAGCTCTTCCCGGCCTTCATCAATGACCTGGTCCTTCAGCTTCTCGATCTCCTTGTCAATGAGGTCCATGATGTTCTTGGAGATGAGGTCCTTGATGAGGAACTCCACGGTGACCTGGTAATGGAAGATGGGGCTGATGAGCTCCGAGTCCAGGATGTTGACGGAGAGCTTCACGTCAGTCACGGTCTTGGGCTTGTACGCGCTGTCCTTGAACGAGCACTTCACGATGGAGTACGCGTTTTCACCCCTGATGAACGCGCCAACGTCCGTCTTCTGACGAAGCAGGGAGTTGGTGAGGTTCTCCAGGTCATTGACGCCCCGCTGGATGTGGCCCTGGAGGTGGCCGTACATGTTGACGATGGATTTCTCGATTTCACCCGTATTGAACTTGTCGATGCCGCCGATCTGGTCCAGCATGGCGGCGATCTCCTTCGGGGTGTAACGAGCCAGAGACTTCATCTCCTCCTTGTCGATGAAGTTCCTTACCTTCTTCACCATCTCGTCTTCCGAGGTGACCATGTAGCGGTTGAACATGTTCTGGTAGTTCTGGTTGAAGTAGTTGTAGAGCTTCTCTTTCAGACCGCCCATGACGTCGAGCTTCTCAGCAACTTCCTTGGGCAGCTTCGAGGTGATATGATTCATCACTTTGTCGACTTCTTCACTCATGAGCAGGTCGACTTCCGCCTGCTGATCCCTGAACTCCTGTGCGAGCGAGTTCCGGGAACCTACGGCGCTCGGCTTTTCCGGATGGAACACATTCGGGCTTTTCGGAAGGTCAATAGCAGCCATACCTGTCTCCTTTTCTCAGTTTAGTCGCGGCTAGTAGACCACAAAAGAACCACTCTGGCAAGCACTTTTTTCCAGTGCCACCATTTCCTCTCTTCCATTTTATAGAATTATAGTGCATCCTACAAGCGATTTCACGCAGGATTAGGAGGCAGTATGGGCATCCGCAGAAGCCTTCTCGCAGCTTTGGCGTTCTTCCTCATTCTGGCGTCCCCGCTGCTTGCGGACACGCGGACGCAGAACATCGACATCATGGTCGCCCTCGACAAGTCTCTTTCCATGGAGAACAAGATCGGCGCAGTCAAGAGCTGGGTCAACTCATATTTGATCGATCAAATTGTGATCCCTGGAGACTTCATCGACATTGTTGCTTTTTATGGGAAGGCTGAGGTCATTGTTTCCCAGACGATCAAGACGGATGCGGACAAAGCTGCAGTGAAGAAGATCATTTCCGGAATTAGAGGAAATGGACGTTTCACAGATATTGGAAATGCCCTTGACGTTTTGAAAGCCCAGATCGCAACAAAAGAAAATGACGGCCGCGACAAGTACGTCCTCCTTCTGACAGACGGGATCCAGGAAGCGCCGCCAACGAGCAAGTACTACTCTCCTGACGGAAAGTTCAACCATGAGTTCCTTGCCAACACCAAAACCATCCAGCAGAAAGGGTGGAAGGTCATGATCCTTGGCATCGGAACGGAGACGGCGGCCAAGGACCTGGCCACCGCGCTGTCCAGCTCGTACACGCAGATCACCGGCAAGCTGAGCTCGGGCGCCCTCACGCAGTCCGCCGGCGGCCTGTTCGGCGATGTGACGCTGCAGGGCGAGGTCCAGGTGGCGCCCGTTGGCCCTGATGGCAGCAGCACCCTCGCCTTTACGCTGAAACCTTCCGTCACGCAAGGAGGGGATGCCACCGTTACGGTGAACAGGATCGACGCACGGATCGGCAACGCGCCTTCCGCCCCCATCCTTGCCGCGCCGTTGACCATCAACGTCAAAAAAGGCCAGGAGCAGGCTGCAAAGGTTCCCGTGAAGTTCCCCGCCGGCCTGCCCGAGGGCTCCGGCCATGCCACGCTTTCTTTCTCTTTTCCCCAGGGCCAGGGTTTCAGCCCTTCCAGCGTGGACGTTTCATTCCGGGTCAAGGGATGGATGGAGAGCAACACGCTTCCCCTCGGCGCGGGCGCCGTTCTGCTCATCGTCGTCATCGTGGCCCTGATTCTCCTTGTGCGGCGAGTCACAACGGGAGGATCTTTGTCTTTCCTCGTTCTTGTCGATGATTCGCCTCTCGGTGATGCTCCCGTGAGCCTGGGAGCCGGGCATGAGCTATTCTTGAACGAGGTGGAGGGTGATTTCGGCCTCATCTCGAAGAAGAACGCGCGCTCGCTCGCCCGCTTCTTCGTCAAGAACAACAAGCTCGGGATGGGCGTTCTCAAGGCAGAAAGATTTCCGAAGCTTGCCGATGTGCCCGCTGACGTTCGCGGGGAATCTTTCGTCCTGAAGACCGAAGACGGAAGGAAGCTGAGCCTCGAGATACAGGGCAAAGCGTCGGCTCCCCGGGAAATCAACCACAAGCCTGTCACCGTGGAAAGCGCGCCCAAGGAAAGCTCGTCAAAGCCGGAAAAGCCGGCCGCGAGAAGGAAAGCCGCACGGAGCCCCCGAAAGGCGCCCGTGACCAGGACGGGGAAGAGGGAAAAGTAGTCTGGGTGCGACATCTGTCTACCTCTTCGACACGGGACCGCTTCAGGTCATCCCGGGGATCGCGGAGGATTTCCGATACTCGTTGCTGCCTTTCTGGGGAAACCACTGCCTGGTGGATTTCATGGTCGCAAACTTTCGGGGCTCCGGGGACCAGCGCGAAAATCTCCTGAGGGGCGGGCCCGCGGACGGCCGCGGAAACGGAAACGGCCGCGGCCGGGAGTCGTCGGATACCGAGCTGACGATCATCTTGGAGGAATCCCATCGGACAATACCCCTGACGCTTTCCTCCCGATGGAAGAAACCCGTTGCCCGCGTGATCGCCCTGGAAGATCCGCTTGCCGAGCTTTTGCCGCTCGTCGAATCCTCCCGCAGCGACACGGTGATCCTGGCGTCGCTCTCTTCCGTCTGCGTCCTTGATACGGCGGAGCTCCTGGACACAGCCGCGAAGGCCGCAGGCAAGGTCATCAAGATCTCCGTTTCACGCACGCCCATAGAGATGTACGCGGCAGGCAGGCAGACCGTCGCTTCCCTTCTTCGATCGGCTCTCGATCGACGCACTGACCGAAAGCCGCTTCGCGAAAGCCTTTTTGCGGCGGCACTCCTTCCGTCAATTGACCTCCTCGAGGATGTGCCGGGCGAAGTTCTCTTCCAGAACGATCTGATGGAGTATTTCCACAACAACTTGTGGGTCATCGGGAACTGCGCGACCGACGGCTACCGAAAGACCCTCTCACGGCTCCCTGAGCCTTCCGAAAAGAGCATCGAATCGCACATAACGGAAAAAGGATGCGTCCGCAATTCCTGGCTGGCCTCGGGCGTCGAGGTCGAAGGTGAGATCGAGGAATCCATCGTCTTTCCCAACGTTCACATAGGCAAGAACACGAAAATCAGCCGATCCATCGTCATGAACGGCAACAGGATAGGCGCCGGGGGGGATATCCAGAACTCCTTGCTGTTGCCCGTGTCAGCCGAGCTTTCCCGTTCCGCCGTCAATGTGGGTGACAACTGCTCCATTGGCTCGCGATCATCCACCGCCAAGAACGCCGATTTCCCCGGGCAGATCCGTGACGGGTTGACCGTGGTCGGGATGAACGCGGAGATCCCCGCAGGGCTGCGCGTGGAGGCAGGCGTTTGCATTGGTCCGGGCGTTCCCGTGTCCCTGCTTCGAAAAATGAAGCTGGTGAAGAAGGGCACGAGCGTTTTCAAGCCGGCCAATCCTGAAGCGCGGGCGGCGCAACCGTCAGGGAAAGGCCGGCGGTGAACGAGCTCGACGCGGCCGTCGACTTCCTCACCAGGACGGACAAGCTCATCATCACCGCCCATGAGACGCCGGACGGAGACGCCCTTGGCAGCGAGTGCGCCGCCCGACGCGCGCTGGCGGCGCTGGGGAAAAAAGCGATCATCCTCAACGGGGACCCGACACCGCGGAAGTTCGCGTTCCTGGATCCGGAAAGCTCCATCTGCGTCCTTCAGGACGAGGCCCAGGTCCCCACCGATGTCGAAACCTACGCCCTCCTCATGCTTGATACGAACGACATCCACAACATCGGGTCGGTGGCCACCCTGGTCCTCCCCCGCGTGCGGGAATACTTCATCATTGACCATCATGAAAACGATGAGGACGTGCTCACGGGCAACGTCATACTGAAGAGCGCCTCCTCGACCTCGGAGATCGTCTACCAGATCCTGCGGGAGATGGGAGTCGAGATCGACCTTCGCATGGCAGATGCCTTGTACACGGGGATCATCTATGACACGGGGTGCTTCATCTACCCGAAGACGACGGCAATCACCTTCGACATCGCCCGGCATCTCGTCCAAGTGGGCGTGCAGCCCAACCTCGTCTATACGCGCGTGTACGAAAGCAACTCCATTTCCGCGCTGCTCCTGCAGTCGCGCGTCCTCTCGACGCTCGAGCTCACGCTGGGGAACCACGTGGCAGTCTTGACAATGGACAAGGAAATGATCAGAGATTCCGGGGCCAATTATGAGGAAGCCGACGGCCTCATCAACATCCCCCTTCGAAGCGAAGACGTGCGGGTCTCCATTTTCTTCAAGGAGAACATCGAGGGGCTGCTTCGGTGTTCCCTGCGCTCCAAGGGACTGATCAACGTCGCGGAGATCGCCCAGATGTTCGGCGGCGGCGGCCACAGGACCGCAGCCGGCTTCAAGTGCCGTCTCTCCCTGGAAAAGACCAGGCGCGCCATACTGGAAAGATTGAGGGTCCACTTTCAATGAAAAGGCTTTTCATCACGGCTCCCGCGCTGATGCTTCTTGCATGCAGCTCCTTGTTCCTTGCCGCCTGCCAGCGCTCCAGCAACGGCAGGGAGGCGTCACGGGTCATCATCCCGAAAGCGGTCACTGAAACCGACGCATCCAACGGCTCTTCACAGCCAGCCGCTTCCGGCATGCTCACCGTGCCCGTGATGCCCCAGCCGCGAATCATGATCGACCCCAGGGATACGGTGCTGCAGGTGATCAACGCCGCGCTGCGCAAGGGCCCGGAGGAAGAGCAGGTCATTGCGGTCAAGAGGATGACGGACGTGGACTCCCCCGTGCGACTGCTCGTGGCCGACGTGGACCCTGAGAGGGGCACGTACTACTTCCAGAGCTGGGAAGCTCCGACGAATGCCACGGACAATCGCATCTTCAGCCTGGCCGTGAAAGATCTCATTGGAGACCACGACGTGGAGATCGTGGCCACCGGCATGAGCAAGGACGGAAAGCTGACCCTGGAGATCTTTCGCCGCGGCAAGGACCCCCACGGGAATGACCTGGTATATCTTCCCGTCTGCCAGATCGTGGCTGATGACATCCACATCCTGGAGGCGGACCGGCCGGACTCCTACTCCACCGACCAGAAGAACGGGGAAAGCTTCCCCATCGACTCGTACGTTCGCGACCCTGATTCCCACAACGTGATGGACCTCGTGAAGATCACCTACCAGTGGAGCCAGAGCGACGCGCGCTACGTCCCCGGCCCGCCCGAAAAAGTCCCCGGGGAAAAGACGGCGCAGGCGCAGCTTGCCAAGCTTGCAAGCGACCTCTCCCCGGATTCCTTCGAGGACTTCCTCGCGGGGTCGTGGATCCAGACGCAGACTGAAAGCACGGACGCGGGTCCGGAGTCGGGGCAGCGGGAGATATCCTTCGACCCTCGCTCCAAAAAAATCGTGCTTTCCAGCGGTGATACGGAGGAAGTCTTCTCCTGGCGGGTCACGGCCCGCACGCTGTACAACACCGCTCGACTGGTCGGAGACAACGAGACCGTGCCGCAGATCAGCCGCACGTTCGAGGTGACCGCGCTTTCAACCGTCACACTCTCGGTTGCAATTGTCGGAGACGACTCGCCGGACCGGCCGCAGGTGGGCACATACACCAGGATCGCGGACCAGGCGCAAGCCAGGCTGTTCAGGCCCCAGGGAGCCGCTGCGTCCCAGAAGGCGCCGGCCCTTGAGGGAGAATACTACAGCGCCAACGGGACCGTCATTGATTTCGAGAATCCCAAGCTCCGTTGGAAGAGCCCAAGGTCGCAGCGGACCGCGGAGTATATCCTCTTTCCGCTTGCCGGCAGGACCATCATGAGCGCCCGCTTCTTCGGTGACGATCGAACCCCAGAGGAAGACAAGTCCTGGCTGATCGATTTCAAAGAGAGCAAGAACCCTGCCCGGATCAAGCGGACTCTCACGCTTTCTCCCGTGCAGCTGACGGTGGACGGCTACGAGGACGCGGCGGGAGACGCCATTTCTCTGGAGCAGGAGCTGGACCTCAAGGCCCGGTAGCGTCTGGCGCAAGCGCCTCTGGGCCGCTGCCCGACGTCCCTGGCGCCCGGGGATTGATCTCCGAGTCGCTCAGGAGATATCCGCTGAATCCCGCCTGGTGGAGCCGGTCCAAAAGGACGCGGGCCTCTTCCACGGAAAGCCCTTTGCCTGCAAAAACTCGGTAGAGGGGTTTCCCGGAGAGCGCGTCGATGCGAAGAGTCGGCGAGAACCCTTTTCGCGTCAGCTCCCCAATCAGGTCATCGGCGTTCTCTTTCATCTGAAAGGATCCCGCCTGGACAGACAGCGTCCGACGAGGAGAGTTGGGCGATGCGCTCTGCGGCGGAGACTCCGGGGGCCGCGGGGATTCCGCGCCGGGGACGTCCAAAGTCACCGGAGGCTTCTGGTCGGGGATGGGCTGCGCTGCCTGCCCGGGCTGCGCCATCTGCGCGGGTTGCTGTCCGGCTGCCGGCTGTTCGATCAAAAAGCTGCCGGGCAGCGCTAGAAGCGTAACGCCGGGACCGGTCCTCGGCCTTGTTGCAGGTGCATCCGAAACGACAATTGCGTATTCAGGAGAGCGCGGAAAACGTTCTCCAAGAAGCTTGACCGCTTGCTGTCGGCTTGAGGAATCACCACAGCGTACGGCCGCCTCATAGCTCATCCAAAGCGCCCTGAGGCACACGGATTGATCGTTTGCCGTGCTCGCGATTCGGATGAGGGATGCCTCCGCGGGACCGATGTCGCCTTTCTGAAAAGCGATGCACGCGGCCAGAAGCTCCAACTTCTCACCGGCAGCATTCTTCATTTCGGAAAGAGCGGATTGGAGCGCATTCACATCGTTCATCTCGAGTGAAACAAGAAATGCGGACTCCAAGGCGGAGGTCTCCCCGCGCGCGAACGCCGAGAGGTACGCGTCACGGGCATCTTCAGCTTTGCCCGCCACTTCGAAAAGCCGCGCAATCCGCGCCATGGTCGCGGAAAGGCCGGCGCCTTTCTGCGCGCCCGCCAGGAACTTCTTCCCGGCCTCCATGAGCAAAGGGAGGTTCTGCTCGAGCGAAAAATATCGGTTGAATATCACCGGAGCTTCTGCCGAGGTCAGGTTTGCTTCCAGCCAGGAGGCATACATGCCGGCCGCGCCCTCGGAGTCGGCGCCCATCAGGTCGAGCCTGGCCTCCTGCAGGGTCTGGTCTCCTCCAAGGGCGCGCGCGGAAAAAGCGCAGAGGAGAAAGACAACGAAGGCGCTGAGCAGCCGCATCACTTCCAATATCGGTTTGCGGACCGCGCTCGGTGAGCCGTGCAGCCCGAAAGGAAACGGTAGTTTCGCCCGATGCGGTCTAGCTGCGTTTTCTGAGGTTGCTGAAAAAGCGGATGAGGGAGTAGATACCCGTTCCGATAAGAACCACGCCGCCGGCCCTCATGACAAGATCCGCCGCCCTCACGAACCACGAGAGCACCGGGATGTGACTGAGAAGCCCGGTGGCCAATGCAGCCGCGCCCACGATGGCTGTGACAACTCCCAAGGCCTTGTCTGACTTTGAGCCGCTCAGAGCAAGACCGGCAACAAGGAGCACACCACCCGCAATGGTTCCGAACAATCCGCCGCCTGCCAGGATCAGGAGCGCGATGCCGCCGCCTGTTGCCAGGACGCCAAATGTGCCCTGCTTTGCCACTTGATTCCTTGGAACGATATCACTCACAGCGTTGCCTCCATGATCACCTCCAATGTACCAGCGGGCGGCGGAGGCTGTCTACTGAAGCGCCGTTGCCGTTCCGCGAGTTGACATTGCGGCGCGAAAATCCGCAGAATAGCCATGATGCATCCACTCGCCAAGCGCATCTCGCTTCTTGTGTCCGTCTTCTCCCTCGTCCTCGGTCTCTTCCTCCTGGGCTACAACCTGCAGTTCATCTCCACCGGCGAGCTGTCGGTGGCGTTGAACCTGTGGCCGGTCCTGCTTGTCCTTGCAGGCATCATGCTCGTCGTGGACTCGGTAAAGAAGCGCAGGTTCACCCGGGCTTCGAGCACCACAACCCGGAAGTTCCCCATCCATATCGAGAAAGTCTCGCGCGAGCTTTCCTGCAAGCTGCAGTACTCGTACGGAAGACTGGCGCTCGGCGCCGCCAAAGGGGAGCCTGTTCTCGTCACCGAGCACGCCGGACCCGCCATCCCGCCTCAGATCTCCCAGGAGACGGTCGGAGGGCTCGAGGAGCTCTCTATTGCGATGAGCCAGCCTCTTTTCCCGTCTTATTTCCAGCTCCAGAATGCGTGGAGGCTCGAGTTGTGCAAGTCCCTGCCCCTCTCTCTTTCCTTTCAGCTCCACGCGGCTGACCTTCACATGGACCTGAGGGAGTTGAACGTGGAGACCATGGAGCTGTCCACGGACTCCGGGACGCAGGAGATCTTTTTCGGGACTCCGAAGAAGAAGATGACGGGGCAGATCTACTGCGCAAGCGGGGACCTTTCCCTGATCCTGCCCTCCGGAGTGTTCACATGGGTGCGCCTCCTCAACCCGTTCTGCAAGGTAGACTATCCTCAGGGGGATTTTGAAAAAAGGGAGGACGGGTCCCTGGTCACCCCGTCAGGCGTCGACAGCCAGAGCAGCATTGAGCTGACCGTCGATGGCCCCATCCGAAGGCTCGTCCTCGACATTGAAGACGGCCAGGAAACTTGAACAAGGAGCGCGAGCGTGCTACGTTCCTTGCAACACGGGAGAGTTCAGTGAAAAGACGCCTTCTCATGATTTGTTTGTCCTCTGCCTTGACGCTCGGAGTTTTCACGCCGGCTTTTGCCGCGGGTGACTCTGCGCCTTCTCAATACTCCCTGGGAGACCAGACTCTTTCCCTCAATGTGGGCGCTTTCATACCGCTTTTCCTTCTCGGCGGCAACCCGAACGTCGGAAGCCTGAATCTTTCTTTTGGCGGCATGGGAAGCATTGACTGGGCGGCTTACCTCTCAGCGCACTGGCGCATTGGCGCGTCCCTGGGCGGGGCTTTCGCCTTCGATCCGAACTACACTGCTCTTCTGATGGTGCCCATCATTGCGAAGGTTTCCTACCTCTTCGAGTTCTACCCGCTGGAGATTCCTTTGACTTTCGGCGCCGGCATGAATATCGTGAAATATAGCGCTGACTCGACCATAGACCTGCTCCTGAAGCCCGGAACCGGGATATTCTGGGCATACAATTCATCATGGTCTTTTGGATTGAACCTGAACTACTGGTGGGACATGCAGTTCACAAACACGTCAAGCAACGGTTTCGTTGCCGGCAACTTCCTGGAGGTTTCAATCAGTGCGTTGTACCATTATTAGAGCCGTCTTTGCAGCTTTTCGAATGAAAGCATTCTCCCGCCTTCTCATAGCGGCAATCGGGGCGGCAGCATTTGCGTCCTGCACGGCGAACGGCAGCCTGATCTACACGAACATCCAGAAGACAACCAAGACGACCACGAGCTCGAGCATTCCGCTCGACATCACAGTCTCGGACATGGTCAACGTGACGAACAGCTTGGTGCCCGGCAACGCCTCTGCGCCGTACTATGTGTCTGCGGGCAAGATTTACAACGGCACTGTGTCGAATGGATCGACCAACTGGTCTGCAATTTCGACCCCCAATAACATGATCTGCAACACGCTGACGTACGACGGCTTGAACAACCAGCTTTGGGCCGGGTTTTTCTCTCCTGACGGATCCACATTCGGCCTGTATTTGTCGACTCCCGGCAGCAATACATGGAACCTTGTAACGGATCCCATTCATCCCAATATGCAGATCACCTACCTCGGAGTCCCGTCCAACGATGGTCATCTCTTTGTGGTCGTTGAACAGTTGTCGAACGGGAATCCCGTGTATTGGTTGGATACCGCCGTGACCGGCTCCGGTGTGAATCCCCCCACCGGTTGGACCTACACAGGCCTGACCAGCAGCACCAAGCCGATCACGGGAGTCGCGTTGGTCGGCACAACATATTACGCGACTTGCGGCAATACGCTTTACCAGTCCTCCGGGCTTTATCCAAGCATATCATTTGCAGCAGTCCCTTCGTTTCCCGCCGGTTCAAGCGACATCCTTCAAGGGATTTATGTTGATCCTTCCTACGGCGGCGGCGGCACGCTCGTTGTCGTTCCGTCATCGAATCAAACCACGCAAACAACGGGCGTTGGAGGACTCTTCTACTCAGTCAACGGCGGCGGCACCTGGAGCGAGGCAACGTCAAACGCAGGCACCAGTTACAATGCCGGATTCCTCTGTGTCGCTGGACCTGTGGATTCAGGTCATACGACCTATCTTGCCGGCGGGGATTCGGGATACGGGGGCGCGTTCGGCTTCTTTTACTTCCAGCCGGCGTCCATTACGCTCCAGAGGTTCAACGGCCTTTCCTACAGTCTCTATGCGTCAGCCATCAGGCGGATCATTGTCGACATAACCAACAACATTGTCGCCATGGGAACGGTCAACAACGGGCTCTGGGTGACGAGCCCCGTGCAGCCCAACGGAGTTTTCGACAGCAACACCTGGACCCAGGAGTAAAGCGGCCCTCAGATCACTCCGGTGAGCTCGGAGTCCTCCCTGAAGTAGTGCTCTTTTTTCTCCGCTTCCGTCAGCCCGACCAGCTCGTGGCTCATGTAGTGGATCCAGAAGTCGTCTTCCGCTGTGGCAAGCTCGTGGAACCTGCACCAGTAGTCGGGCTGGACGGGAAGCTGCTTCGTCACGTACCTGCGGATCTTGTAGTCATGGACGGCCACGCGCACGTCCTGGCGGGGGATGCCCTGCTCCATGATGATTTCCACGAGGTGGTTCACCGTTCGGCCTGAATCGAAGATGTCATCCACCAGCAGCACCTTGTCCCCGCTTCGCAGGTACGCGGGATTGTACGTCCACCCGTCAACTCTCACCTTGTCCTGGGCGCCGATATCCCGATAGGAACGGGCAACGACTGCCGCGTAGTACACGGGGCGTTTGTCCCTGCGCATGATCTTGAAATACTCGCTGATGACGTTTCCCATGTATGCCCCGCCGCGAAGCGAGACATAGATGACGTCGGGAACGAACCCTTCCCGGTTGATGCGGTCCGCCAGCCTGATGGCGTTGTTGCGCACGGTCTGGTAGGGGAGAAACTCTTTGTGCATGATCGGCGGATTCTAATCCAAACGGGTGAGAATTTCCATGCGGTCCTTGAGGACGACCACGGTATGCTCGAAGTGAGCGGAATCAGAGCCGTCCGCCGTCACGACCGTCCACCCGTCCTCCAGCAGCTCGACGTCCCCCGTGCCGGAGTTGATCATGGGCTCGATGGCAAGCACCATGCCTTCTTTGAGCCGAGGGTTGGGCCCGCCGCCCACGTAGTTCGGCACCTGGGGGTCCTCATGCGGGGCAAACCCGACGCCATGGCCGCAATAGTCCCGGACCACTCCGCAGGATCTCCCCACGGCGTGATCGAAGACCGCGCGGGAGATGTCTCCAATCCTGTTTCCCGCCACCGCCTGCTCCACGGCCAGCGCAAGACATTCGCGGGTCACCCGAAGCAGGGTCTCCCGTTTTCGAGAGATGGCGCCGACGGGAAGCGTGATTGCGGCGTCGGAAAAATAGCCGTTGAGGTCCACACCGAGGTCCAGGCTCACGATGTCTCCCGCGCGCAGGCGCCGGGAGCCGGGGATGCCATGGATCACCTCGTTGTTGATTGAGACGCAAAGCGAGGCAGGGTAATTCATGTACCCGAGGAACCATGGCCTGCCTCCGTGGCTTTCAATGGAGGAGCGGGCAAACGCATCAAGCTCCCGGGTGGTGATTCCCTCACCAACAAGCTTTTTCAGCTCCTCCAGCGTCCGCGACAGGAGGCGCCCCGATTCCCTGATTCCCGCTATTTCCTTTTCGTTCTTGAGCCGGATCATTGAGGGGCTAAGCGCCCGCTTCCTCCTTGCCTTTCGCTTTTTCCTTCTTCTTCTCCCTCAGGAGCGACGTGAAGGCCTCCTCCGTCTCCGCGCCGAAGGACTCCTCGATGATCTTCTTTGCATCGTCAGACAAGCCGGAGGTGATGGTGACCTTCCCTTCCGTAACGACGCCGGGCTCCATGGTGAGCTTGGGGGTGGAGATGTTGCCAAGAACCTTGCCGGTGTGCAGCAGGCTGACCTCCTCCGAGGCTGTGATGTTTCCAATGAGCGTGCCGGCAACGGTGACGCGACGGGCAACGATGTCCGTCTTCACTTTCCCGGATGGGCCGACAGTGAGCTGATCATCCGTTCTGATGTCGCCCTGGAATTTTCCTTCAATCAGGATGGAGCCGTTCACGTAGAAACGCCCGTTGAAAATGGAGCCTTCCCCGATGATGCAGTTGGAGTTTTCATTCTTGTTCGGCATTCGGTCTCCTTGCCCGCCACGCTTCGCCTGATCCGGACCCGCCCGGACGCCCCCGCGCGCGCTCCCGGGCCGTGCAAAAGATATCATTGATCTCCCTGGGCTTCAAGTTTGCGCAGCTCAAGAGCCGCTCTCAGGTCATGAGGATCAAGGCCGTGGGCTCGGAGGAACGCGCCGCGCGCCGCCCTCAGGTCACCGGTTGCAAGCAGGCACCTGCCCCGCAGCGTCTCGATTCGCGCCGCAACCTGGTTGTTATCCACGGAGGCTGCCTGGTCAAGCTGCGCCAACGCTTCCTGCGCTTTCCCGCCGTGCAGGAGAAGCACGGCGAGGTTGTATTTGTACATTCCGTCCCCGGCCTCCGCCGCGGCCTGGCCGAAAGATGCGGCGGCTTGCTCATCCTTGTCCTGCACCGCCTCGATGACCGCGCGGATGGAAAGTGACTCCGCGTCAAGTCCGCCGTGCGCCGCCTGGTGCTCGTGCATCGCAATGCCCGCGCCTTCCCAGTCGTGCGAGGCAAAGAGCGCGGACTCCAGCGTCAGGAAGACCCGGGGATCAGAGGGCAAGCGGTCGAACAGCTTCCACAGCTCCACGCGGTACGCCGGCGCCGACATGCCCGGCGACTTCAGGCCAAGAAGGAGGAGAGCTGCCTCCGCATCGTCCGGTCTTTGAGCGACAAGGGCATCAAGAAGATCGAGCGCCGCCGGCGTGTCCCCCGTTGCGGCCGAAAGACGCGCCTGGGCGAGCACAAGCTCGCGCGAACCGGGGAAAAGCGCCCTTCCCTGCGCAAGAAAATCACGAGCGCCGCGCAGGTCACCCTTCGTCTGGGCCATCATTGCCAGGTCCGCGTAGGGAGTCCACGAGACGCTGGGATCCAGCCGTAGCGCGCTGCGCAGGGCGGCATCGTATTCGACGTTCATCCCAAGAGCCCGGTAACAATCGGAAAGCAGGAGAGCGATATCAGCCCGGGGGCTTCCCCGTGCCTGCAGCCGGGTCAGCCTTTGGATGGCGTTTTCAAAATCCCCAGCGTCATAGGCGATCAACGCGGCAGGCAGGTCGAAGAGGGCATCTTTCAGCGACGCGGCCGCCAGCAACCGGGCGCGCGCCAGGTCCCCGCCCTCAAGGAACAGCAGCGCTGCATCCAGGTTGATGCGCTTGTCGTCAACGTTCCGCGCGGCTGCAACGAAGTCCGAGGGGTTCTTCGACGTTTCGAGGGCAAGCAACCCGCGAGTAAGGCTGTCGGAACCCCGCCAGACAGTTCCCCGCTTCACGCCGATCTCTCCCCGGAGAAGATCACCTGCCCCGGAGGGCAGTCCGGACCGCGACACGGCCTCAGCATCCGCCAGGCGCCCCGTGCGAAGGTACGCGTATGCGGCAATGCTGCGCACGCGCGGCGTCCCGGCGCCGGAAGCCAGGGCCCGGTCAGCCATGGTTGCAAGCAGCCGGAAGTCCCCCGCCTGGCGGCTAAGAACGAAGGCGCGTTTCAGGAGGCGCAGGGCGTCGCCCTCATTTCGCGGCACTGCGCGGATTGCAAGGAGCTCCGCCTGCGCGGTGGAGAGATATCCGCCGGCAATCGCTGAATCGATGACGGCAAGCCGCGGCGCTATGCGCGGCCCCGGGAAGAAGAGCGGGAGGAGAAAAAAGTACGCCGCGGCGAGCGCTGCGCAACACCCCAGAAGTATTCCGCCGCCAAGGGCAATGGCCCGCCCCGTTTTCATCAGCTTCTATTCTCCGAGGTACTTCTTGCGCACCCCGTCGAGCACCCCGTTGACGAAGCGGTAGGAGTCCGAGGTCCCGAAGGTCTTCGAAATGTCCACCGCTTCGTCAATGGTGACCGTGGACGGAATGTCCTTCTGATGCAGGAGACAGTAGACGCTCATGCGGAGGATTGCCAGGTCCACCCTGTTGAGCCGGGTGAAGTCCCAGTTCTCCAACTGGCCCCTGATGATGGTATCTATCTGCGTGAGGTTTTCGAGGGCCCCCTGGATAAGAAGCCGCGCAAAATGGACGGTTTCGCCGCCGAGCTTCTGGGCCTTGTCGCCGTCCAGCCAGGAAAAGTCGAGCAGCTCCTCAACGCCCGCGCCGGAAAGGTCGTGCCGGTACAGCGACTGGAACGCAATGATCCGTCCCTTTCTTCGGGCACCCATGGCTCCCCGGCTGGCGGCCCCCCCCTTCTACCAGGAGAGGTTGTCGTCGAAGTACCTGATTTCAGCCTGCTTGCGCAGGTCCGCGATAATGGCCGCGAGGGCCGAGCCCAGAATGTCGTTCTGGCGCTGGACGGTGAGGTTTCCCCTGATGTATTCGCGCAGCGTGATCTGGAACTGCGGCGGAACCTTGTCCTCCAGCGTCAGGAGGTGGGCGTCAATACGGTCCGTCACTTTCACGATGTGGAAGCCGATGTTGGAGGCGATTACGCCGCTCGTTTCCCCCTTCTTCAGCTTGAATATCTCATCGAAGAAATCCTTTCCGAAAAGCTGCAACCGCTGCGGGTCGGAACGAATGAACATCCCGATGTCGCCGTTCTTGTATTTCGACACGGTGTCCTCTGAATACTGCATGACGAGATCTCCGAAAGAAGCCCCCGCCTTCAGCTCCTTGAGGATGTCATCCGCCCGCTTTCGCGCCTTGTCTTTGTCTTCCTTGGAAACCAGGGCCCGTGTGTCGATGAAGATGTGGCGAATGATGACCACGTCATCCAGGAACTCCTCTCTCTTGTGAGCATCATAGAAGTCCTGGATGTCGGCATCCGTTACGGGTTTGACCGTGTCAAGAAGGCCCTTGTCCTTGGCGCGGACGTAGTCGAACATGAGAAGCTGGTCTTTGATCTGCTTCTGGAAATCATCCCATGACATCCCGTTGTTCCTGACGTACTGTTGCAGCTCCTGGTCCGTGAAAGATCTCCCCAGGTTCGCCGCGGTGCCGAGGTTCTTCTGGTACTCCTGGATGCGGGCATTCAGCTCGGCGTCCGAGACGGCGATCTTGTCCCTGTCTCCCGCCTGCTCAATCAGGACGGTGCCGATCAACTGGTCCAGGACCTGCTTGCGCTCATCCTTGGTCAGGGTCCGGCGATACTGCGTCTCCAGGGGCCCGACAACCCGCTGAAGCTGGCTGACCGTGATGGACTGCGTCTTGACGAGCCTGACCGTTGCGGCGGGCCTGTCCAGGACCTGCGCCCACGCCGTTGACGTAAGAAAGGCCGCAAGTGCAGCCAACAGGATGGATTTTCTCATGGTGGAATACGCTCCTCTGTGTGTGCCGTCGGGCGAGCCGAGTGCGAAAATCAGTAAACCGAAGTCATCAGGGATTGTCAAGGCACACCGGGCAGCCGATGCGCTCCATCAGTTTTTTCACGCCCGAGAGCTTGCGATCCAGCTGGAGACCCTTGTTAAGGCAGTGGAGCGCGATTTCCTGCTGACCGTTGGAGGCATACACCTCCGCGAGCTTCTTGTAGAAAAACGCGTTGTCCTTGCGGGAGAAGTTGAAGCGGATCATTTCCTTGAGGCGCGCTATTGCCTCCGCCTGTTGGAGCTGGGGCAGCATCTTGAAGCACAAGAGCGCCCTCAGCCTGTCGATCACCTCGTCGATGAAGTGGCGGAAATAGGGCTTTTCCCTCTCATACCGGCACAGCTTGGCGTAGAGCTGATACGCGTCAGCGAAAGCTCCCCGGGTCTCGAAGACCTCGGCAAGGAGGAACGCGCAGTCCATGTAGTCTTCTCGTGACAAGTACCTCTCCAGCTCGAACGAACCGCCCTGGAGCAGGCTCAGGTACAGCTCGATTGCCTCATCCGCCCTGTTCGTCAGGAGGTCATGGAAGATGAGCTTCGACTGACTGAAGGGGTCATCACGCCGCCTGCGAAGGAACTCGCGATAGTCGAAGCCGCGTACATGAGCCAGGGTGTGCAGGGAACGGTCGTATTCATCCCGCTTGTCGATGTCTGTAAGGACTTCGTATGCCGCGAGAAGCAGGCGCATGTCGTCCTGCGCCTGTCCCGGATCATCCTGCCTGAGGTCCGGGTGTATTTCCTTGGCCCGCCGGCGGAAAGATTTTTTTATTTCCTGGGTGGTCGAGTTCTGCGTGATGCCGAGCACGTCGTAGTAGTTGATCATCGCCAACGTTACGCCCATCGTAGCCACTCGCCAAGCGAATGTCAAGGCAAGAGAGGAAGAGAACGCCGCCAGTGGCGCTTCGTTTCGCTCCATGATACAGTGAGCGCATGTTCGGATTTCTCGTAAAAAAGGGCTTTTTCGACATGTGGGACAACTTGTTCCGCATCCTGATCATGAACCTCGGCTACATCGCCATCCTGGCCGTCTTCATCCTGATCGCACCCCTCTTCCTGGCCGTTCCCGTGCTTTTCGCGGCCACGATTCTCTTCGGAGTGGCGCTGTTCGCCGTGTACACCGGCGGAGTCAGCAAAATGTGCGCGGAGATCGCTGACTATCGGCAGCCGGGTTTTTCAGATTTCTTCCGGTTCGTGAAAGAGAGCCTGGCGTCGAGCCTGTTGTTCGCGCTGGCAATCGGAATCTACGGAATCGTGGTCTGGAATGCCTTTCGCTTCTACGGGGGGATGAAGAGCATTGTCGGCCCCCTGGCGGTGGCCTTGCTTTTCTGGGTCACCATTGCCGGGATACTTGCCGCGCAGTTCTTCTTCCCCATCCAGTCCCGGCTGGACAGGAAGTTCCGAAAGATCACGCGGAAAAGCTTTCTCGTCTTTTTCGACAATCCCGGTTTTTCGATCGGCCTGTCCATCTGCGCCCTGATTGTTCTTGTCGGTTCGATGTTCATTGCCCTTCTTCTGCCCGGCATCGCAACCATCCTCTTGTGGTGGAACGTCGCTTTCAAGCTTCGTCTCTACAAATACGACTGGCTCGAGCAGAACCCCGGTCAAAACAGGCGCCGCGTGCCGTGGGATGCTCTGCTCGTTGAGGACAGGGAGAGGGTCGGGAAAAGGACTTTGCGCGGGATGATCTTCCCCTGGCGCGAATAGGACCCCGGCGCGCCCGCGCGGCACTCCGGCACAGAGAGCCCGTGGAGCGGCGCGCCTTTTCAGCCAACGTGCAGCCTCTTGCCGATCTCTTCAGCCTCGACGCTTGATCTGAGCACATCCGAGCTCTTGAGGAACATCCCCTCACCTTCCATGCTGCGCATCAGGTTGGTAAGCGATTTTGCGGTTCCGAGAGTGGACCGGCAGACGAACGCGTAGCTCTTTTTCCCTGTCACGACGCCGGAGCCCGCAAGAAAGGAGCGCACGGAGTCGGGCACCTTCCCCGAGAACGATCCGGAGGGCTCCATCCCAATGGCGATATACTGGTAGATCGTAAGCTTTACGTTGTTGTCCCGCCTGGCGTCGAAAACGTCGACCTGGTTCCCCTGCTTTTCGATCCCCTTGGCCAGCCCGTTGGCGAGGTCCCTGATCCTTTCACGATTCTTGCCAGAGAAGAAGACTACCGCCACTCTCATTGTTTGTTTTCCCTTTCGATGTTGGTTCGCTGAAAAGCGCGCGAAGTATCATACGTACGCGGCTCACGCAGAAATACGCCGTGAGCTGGGCCGCGACGCTGCCCCGGTATCCGCTGTTGGGGCGCGCCGGCTTTTGCCCCGCCGCGTCCCCGTCATTTGGACCGGCCGCGTCCCCATCCCTTGGCCGAACAGCCTCCGACTCCAGGAGCGCGCTGACCTCCTCTTTTTCCAGGAGCACCTTTGCGTAGCGCACCCTCCCCTTCCTGCTTTTGGCCACGTTCAACTGGAGCATCGTGCCGTCCTTCGGGCTGAACAGGGGAATCTTTTCATGCACGACCATGTTCCTGATCCAGCGGATCTCGTGGGCAAGCAGGAGGGTCCGTCCGTCCCGGATGATCCCCTCCGCCCGGGCGAGGTCCAGCATGTCGACCAGCTCCAGCTCGAGGAGGTCACCCTTCGTCTGCAGCCAGCGTTTCTCTCCGCCTTTCGTGAACGCCAGCGGGCCCTTGTGAGCCATGCATCCCGCCAGCCGATGGATCAGCGCCTGCTCCAGGACCGTGCCGGCAAGGATGCATGCGCTTTCCGAAAAGCCGAAGTAGTATGTCTGGTGCATCTGCGCCAGGAGGAACTTCACCCGCCCGCTGCCGGGGCCGTCCCCGATGTGGATCCGCTGGTAGTTGAGGTGCTCGCGGCGGACGGCGGCCTCAAACAACTTCTTCTCACCGTATCGCTGCCGCAGCGTTGCAAGGTGCTTGTCTGTACACCGCCCGAGCATTCGTATACTATAGGTTTTCCTGAAAACCATGGTCAAGACAAGATTCCTCTTCCTGTTCAAACGCACGGTGCTCCCGTGCTTCGTGATCTGCTCGGTTGCGCTGCTCGCCGGCTGCGGCGTCCTTCGACGCTCCGAAAGGGTTGTCCCTGAAGCGCTCCTGCTCGCCAAAGGCAGGCTTGGCGCGCAGGCGTCGCTCGTGCGCGCGGCCGGCTTCCTCGTGGCGGTCTACTCGGACCGGGAGACTACCGGACTCTACGAGGTGGAGATACCGGCTTCGGAGAAGCTTCCCGCGGCCGCCCCGGCGGCGAAGCTGATCGACCGGATCGACATGGGGCCTCCGCTCGCCTCCACATTTGGCGAGCACGTGACAATCGCGCACGGGGATACGGTCACCGTCATGTACATGGCGCGCGCGGCGGAGGACAAGCTGATCCTCAAAGTCGCCTCCCATGATCCGGGGGCCCCCGCATGGACGCTGGACGCGCTGGAGCCGCCCGGCACGCCGGTGGCCATCCTCCCGGCAGGGCCGGATCACCTTGACCTTTTCTGGGCCGCGGGGCCGCTCCTGCGCGTGACCTACCCTGGCGCCGGGCCGGTGGATTCCCTGGCGGATCCGTTCACACCGGCAGACCGCGCGGGGACATTCGGCAGCGCTTCCCAGGCGCCGGGCGCCCAGGTCCCCGGCGCTTCTCAGGCCCCCGGCCAGCGGGGCGTGACCGTCTATGACTCGGTCTCACGCGCTTTGCTCGTGTTCCGCTGGAACGGCTCCTCCTATGATCGATCGCAGATCGACGGAGCGGGCCCCGTGCAATCCTCGCTCCTCCTGTCTGACGGCCGTCTTGCCGTGCTCAGCTGGGACCCTTCGACCCGGCGCCTGGAAATGCTGGTCCAGGGCCACGACCCTTCGCGAACCTCGAAGGCTCTCGTTACCGTGAGCGAAGGGACGTCGACGGTGGTGATCCTGCCCTCGGCCTCCGCCGCGGGCCAGGCCTCGAATGACGCGTCCGCCGCGCGGGGGGATGACAGGATCGACAGGCTTCTCTACCTCTATGATGATGCCACGAGCATGGGCGGCGGTCGGTTGCGGCACGAGCTTTCCCTGCTCGCTCCCGGTTCAGCCTGGGGGCTCCGCGGCTACCACAGGTATGTCCTGCAGTCTGGTGAGGATCCCATCGAAAGCTTTTCCGCGCTGGAGGATTCCGGATGGCTGTATGTCCTGGTCCACCAGGGGGACCTGAGGCTGTTGAGGTGGAAGCTGCCGGCGTAGAGATTCCCGCACAAGGACGCGTCTGCGCGCGGACCTTGTGCGCGGACCTTGTGCGCGGGCCTGCACGAGGCGCGCCCTGGACGCGTTCCCGTGATGGTCAGGACTTGTCGTAGACCAGATCTATGGCAGGCTCTTTGACGATGAGGACGGAGCACTTCGCGTTTCGGACGATCTCCCGCTGCTGCCTGCTCAGAACGTCATGGATGCTTCTGCTTTCCTCGAAGCCGCCCAGGAGGATGATGTCAGCTCCGACTTCCTCCGCCGCCTCGACGACCTCCGTGGAGATGGTGCCGCGGCGCATGAGCATTTCCGGCTGGACGCCCTTCTTGGAGGCAAGCTCCTGGACGTACTTCAGGTACCTGTGGCCGTTGTCCTCGAGGTTCTTCTCATATTCCTTGCTTTCGTCCTCCACGAAGATCTTGGAGAGAAGAAGCTCGCGGAGCGTAGCGGTGTCCACCACGTACACGAACACCAGGCGCAGGTCGAGGAGGCGCGACATGATGATCCCGTACTTTGCCGCGCTGATGGAGGCCTCTGACCCGCTGATGGCAACCACGATGGTCTGGATCAATGACTTCATACTCTATCCCCCAGGAGCCGCGCCTTGAGGATCTTCTGCACGAAGAAGACTTCGCGCTCCCTCTCTTCCAGCACGTCCTCGATGAACTTCTTGGTCTCCAAGACGTCAGGGATCACGATCTTCTCCAGGGCGTTGACGCGCCTCTGCGTCCGCCGCACTTCTTTGGCCAGGCGCCACACCATGGTCCTGATCTCCGCCATCCGCGCCACGAGCTTCAGCAGCTCGAAGAACTCCACCATCGTGCGGTCACACGTGGCGTTGGTGTTCATGAACGAATACTTCAGCGCCATGTGCGGGGTCTGGACGTCGATGGTGGGGAGCGGGATCCCCATGAGCCTGGTCTCCTTCTCTTTCAAGACGTAGTCGAAGGTTATCCCTGCGCTCACCTCGCGGGCGGTCTCACGCCCCAGGCCGACGATGGTCCTCCGGAGCGCCTGGTACGCGGACTCCACCCGTTTGTCGAGGTCCCGTTCGAGAAGCTTCACCTCCTCCACCATGCGCATGAGCTCCATGATGAGGATCTCGCGCTTTTGCTCGAGAAGCTCGAAGCCTTCGCGCGCTATGGAGAGCTGGCCTCGGACGGCGAAGAGGTTCGATTTTGTCGGCGGGACGTCGTAGCGCGCCATTTATGCATTTCCCGCGGCGCTCTGCTCAACCGCGGCCTGGCTTTCATGTTTCGTGAAGTATTTCTCCAGCGTCTCCTCTTTGATCCTGTACAGCTCCGTGCGGGGAAGCGCCGTGAGGATCCTCCACCCCAGCTCGAGCGTCTGCTCGATGCTGCGGTTTTCACGCTCGCCCTGGGCAAGGAAATCCTTCTCGAACCTGTCGCCGAAGGCGAGGTACCGCTTGTCCAGATCGGACAGCTCCTCCTCTCCAATGACCGACGCCAGGGACCGGATGCTCTTGACGTGGGAATACGCGGCGAAAAGCTGCGAGGAAAGCTCCTTGTGGTCGTCACGGGTCATGCCGGGTCCAATGCCGTCCTTCATGAGGCGTGAAAGGGAGGGAAGTCCGGCGATGGGCGGATATATCCCCTTCTGGAACAGCTCCCGATCAAGGACGATCTGTCCCTCCGTGATATAGCCCGTGAGGTCGGGGACAGGGTGCGATATGTCGTCACTGGGCATGGTGAGGACGGGTATCTGCGTGATGGAACCCTTGGACCCCTCGATCCTTCCCGCGCGCTCATACAGCGAGGCCAGGTCGGAGTAGAGGTACCCCGGGTATCCCTTGCGGGACGGGATCTCTCCGCGGATGGTGGAGACCTCGCGCAGGGACTCGCAATAGTTCGTGATGTCGGTCATAACGACGAGCACGTGCATGTCGCACGTGTAGGCGAGGTACTCCGCGGCGGTGAGCGCACAGCGCGGCGTGATGATGCGCTCTATGGACGGGTCGTCCGCCAGGGAGAGGAACATCACGACGTTGGAAAGAACGCCGCTGTCCTCGAAGGCGTCTATGAAGAACCGGGCCACGTCGTACTTGACCCCCATGGCCGCGAACACCATGACGAACGGCTCATCCGAGGTGAGGATCTTCGCCTGCCGGATGATCTGCGCGGCGAGCCTGTTGTGGGGCAGTCCGCTGCCGGAGAAAATGGGAAGCTTCTGGCCGCGGATGAGGGTGTTCATCCCGTCTATGCAGGAGATTCCCGTCTGGATGAAATCCTTCGGGTAGGTGCGCGCATCAGGGTTGATGGGGACGCCGTTCACGTCCAGCTTGAGCGAGCTGAACGACGCCGGATACCCGTCCATGGGGTGTCCCAGGCCGTCGAAGATCCTCCCCAGCATGTCCCGGGAGACCCTCATCTCCATGGGGGCTCCACTGAACTCCACCGCGGAGCTTTCCGTGGACAGCCCCGTGTTGGGACCGAATATCTGCACCGCCACGGCCTTTTCCGAAACCTCGATGATGCGTCCCTGCCTCTGGCTCCGCTCGCGGTCGTAGACGATCACCATCTCTCCGAGCCCCACGTCTTCCGTCCGTTCCAGGATGATGATGGGACCCTCGACCTTCGTCACCCCCCGGTGTTCCAGACCGTTCATTTGCTGTAGCTCCTCTCCAGCTCATCCATTTCCCGCGTCATCTGCGCATCAAGCTCGTCCAGGGAGGCAAGCTGGTCGTTCGGGATGGTGGACTTGGCCCTGACGATCCGTTCCTGGCAGGAAAGCTCCCTGATCTTCAGGAGGGGAGCGCCGAGCTGGATGATTGCCAGCGCGCGATCATAGAAATCCATGATGATCTTGAGTATCCGCACCTGCTTGTCGGGAACGCTGAACATGTCGATGTCGTCGAAGGCGCTCTGCTGGAGGAAGCCGTTCTTCACCATTTCAGCGATCAGGAGGATGAGCCTCTGATTGTCCGGCAGCGCATCAGGTCCTATCAACTTGACGATCTGGGACAGCCTCTGCTCCCGTTTGAGAAGGTCCAACGCCTTCTCCCGGACGCCGCTCCAGAAAGGGTTCACCTTCTCCCACCACGGTTTGATCTCCTCCGCGTACTCGCTGTAGGAGTCGATCCAGGAGATGGCCGGGTAGTGGCGGGCGTTGGCAAGCTCCCTGTCGAGAGCCCAGAAGCACCTGATGAACCGTTTGGTGTGCTGGGTCACCGGCTCGGAGAAGTCCCCTCCCGGAGGCGACACGGCGCCAATGACCGAGATGGAGCCCGTACGGTCCCCCAGGGCTTTCACCTTGCCCGCCCTCTCGTAGAACTCCGCCAGCCGCGTGGGAAGGTAGGCCGGGAACCCTTCATCCGCGGGCATTTCCTCGAGCCGTCCCGACAGCTCTCGCAGCGCCTCAGCCCACCGCGAGGTGGAGTCCGCCATGATGGCCACGTCATACCCCATGTCACGGTAGTATTCGGCAAGCGTCACGCCGGTGTAGATGGACACCTCACGGGCCGCTACCGGCATGTTCGACGTGTTGGCAATCAGGACCGTCCTCTCCATGAGAGACTTGCCGGTGCGCGGGTCCTGGATCTTGGGGAACTCGGTGAGAACGTCCGTCATCTCGTTCCCGCGCTCGCCGCAGCCGATGTACACGATGATGTCCGCGTCGCACCACTTGGCCAGCGCATGCTGCGTCATGGTCTTGCCCGTCCCGAACCCGCCCGGGATGGCCGAGGTGCCGCCGCGTGAGATCGGGAAAAAGACGTCGATGACGCGCTGGCCCGTAATAAGGGGCTCATCCATTCCCATTTTCTCGATGTAGGGCCGGGGCTTGCGCACGGGCCAGTAATGGGACATGGACATCTCCACGCCGCCGGCCATCTTCAGGATGGTTTCCCCGATTGTATAGTCTCCTTCCGGCGCAATCCATTCGATCTTCGACGGGCGCGTGGTTGGGAAGACGACAATCTTGTGCAGGATTGTGGCGGATTCCTGCACCTGGCCTACGATGGCGCCCGGTGCAACGGAGTCCCCCACGGTGCAGGTGGGCTGGAAGTGCCACTTCTTGTCCATGGGAAGAGGCGGCGTCTTTATTCCCGGAGCGATGAAACTGCCCGAGGTCTTCTTGATTTCCGCCAGCGGCCTCTGAATGCCGTCATAGATCTCCCCCAGCAGACCGGGGCCGAGGTGAACGCTGAGCGGCCGTTCAAGGGACCACGCGCTCTCCCCGACGCGCATGCCGGTGTTCTCTTCGTAGATCTGGATGGTCGCCGTGTCGGCTTCAAGCCTGATGATCTCTCCAATGAGCCGCTTCTCACCGATCTCCACCACGTCGTAGAGGCCGCTCGCTCCGAGGCCCGTTGCCTTGATGATTGGACCGTTGATCCTGATTACCTTGCCTTCGATCATCTGCTCACACGTCCCTTCCCAGCAGGGCCTCCGCCAGCTCCTCGCGGTGTTGCTCCAGGAGCTGCGCGCTCATTTCCCTCATGGTCCCCCGAAAACGTATCCGGCCGTCTTTGGCCTCCAGCACCAGACCCGTGTCCGCGCCGTCCGTGATTGCGTCCTGCGTCAGGTCTTTCACGTCCTCGACACTGACGCCCGGCACGTTTTCCTCCACCACGCGCTTCACATCCTGCGAGCGTATTCCCGAGGCATATGCCACCACAACGGCGCCTCGAAACACAGGGGGGATCCGGTGCAGCATCCCGCTGACGATGCGAATGAGGCCCTCCGGGGCAAGCTTTGCGAAATAGTCCTTGAGAGCCCGGTCAACAGAGTCCTGGATGTAGGAAAGGCGGGCGCGCATGAAATCCAGGGGCAGGGAAGCCGCGAGCTCCTGCCGCATCGCCTGGATCCGTGAGTCTTTTTCAGCCTCGATCTTTCGAACGTCGTCCTCGGTCCTGCGCTCCCATTCCCGGCGCTGCGCGGCGCTTTCACGGTCAGCCTCCGCCAATATCCGGCTGGCCTTGGCGCGCGCGTCATCAAGGACCTGCTTCTCCAGCGCATCACCCGATTTAAGAACTTCCATTCTGTGCTCCAACCACTCCATTCACCGACGCGGTCACACGTGTATCCCCACGGCGTCGCGGATCGAGTCCATGAGACTCCGCCGCCCCGGTGTGTGCCCGCTTATCCCCGGGATCTCGACAATCAGCGGATACGACCCGTTCATCTGCCAGTCCATGACTTCCCGGGGAATAAGGGACGCAACCTGTTCGGTGAGGATGAGCACCCGCGCCTTTTCCTCCCCGGTAACGGCTGCAAATGCCTCCCGGGCCTCCTCTTCCGTGGTGGCCACGCTTCCCGACACGCCGACGAACCGGAACCCAATGACGACCTCTTCGTCGCCGATTACGTGGAACTCCACGTCCCTACCCGGCTCATCCGGCCGACGACAGGATCATGAGGGCCACGATGAATCCCCAGAGGCAGATACCTTCCGC
Organism: uncultured Spirochaetota bacterium; assembly: GCA_963845535.1. GTDB lineage: Bacteria > Spirochaetota > Spirochaetia > SZUA-6 > Fen-1364 > Fen-1364. Next base: position 44,668 of record CAWJSK010000003.1, on the reverse strand, counting down.
CAGGCCGACAAAGGGCAGCGCCTTGCCTGACAGCTCCGGGTTTTCGCTCATGGCCGCCATGGCCGCGGCCCCGATCTGCCCTACGGCAATCCCGCCGCCAAGCGTCGCAAAGCCGACGGCGACCGCGGCGCCCAGAAATTTGAACACGTGAACGGGGATTGGGGCGTTCCCCGTGGCCTGGGCGAAGACAGCCGGCGCTGCCGCCACCAGGAAAAGCACCGCAGAAAGAATGAACCTCTTTTTCACCGCACACCTCCCGAACGCAGAGTAAATGGTCTGAACTCCTCTCCTGATTCCGTGAAGAACTTGGAGAAAAACTCGTAATACTGAAGCCTGACCACTTGGATTGTCACGATCAGGCCTTCCAGAACAATGATAATAGAGTTTCCTATCAGGATGATGATGATGCGAAACACGATTCCTCCGGCCGCCCCGCCCACCATGTCGGCCAGGAGGAACACGATTGTGCTGAGCACCGCATGCGCCAGGGCGAAGGCGGCGACGCGGAGGAAGGAAACGGAATTGGAGATATAGTAGATGCCCGATTCAAGTATCTCCACGATTCCTTCCATGATGAAGCTGAAGAAACCATCCTTCAGGACGGGCCTCTTTTTCTCCGCAAGGCGAATGATGGGCTCGCGGAAAAAAAGGGCAAGAAGAGGAACGGCAAGGACCGCGAGGTCCACGCCGCCGAAGCTTCCTCCCAGGATCACGCGCACGGCGACGAAGATCAGGTACCAGAAGAACAGAGCCCCGGCGAGCCCTGTCTTTGTCAGGAAAGCCTCTTCCCACCTGCGCCTGCTTATCGTGTTCACGAGGTTGATGATCAGACCGATGGAGTTTATGACGACGCCCACGGCGATTGTGACACCGAAGAAGAGGATGATCTTCTGGAAGCCGACCAGGGAAATGATGTGGTCCATGGGTCGGCCGAATACGGCGCCCGTCACCAGCCGGGAAAACGGAACGAGGATCTGCTCATTGGCGAAAAATACGCCATACAGAAGCCCCGTGATCATGGATGCCGCGCCGGCGACAATGAAGACCGTGCCGAAGTTCTTCTTCCGATAAGACTCGAAGGACTTGACCCTGCCGCTGCGGATCACGAGTCCGATGAGAAGCCCGACAAACCCCTGCCCGAGATCCCCGAACATGATGGCAAAAAGGAGAACGAACATCGCGGCCACAAAGGGGGTCGGGTCGATGGTCCCATAAAGGGGAACGCTGTAGGAGAAGACCATGCGCTCGAAAGAGCGGACGATCTTTCCGTGGTGAACGGATACCGGCACCTTGACTTTCCCCGAGCGCACCTCGGGGACCTCCTCAGGGTCATAAGTCTTGAGCGCAAGCCTGCCTTGGGAAATTCTTTCCAGCTCGGCGATCACTTCAGGGAACTTCCTCCGCGGAATCCAGCCGCTGATCCGCGTCGCGGATCCCGTGGAAGCGAAGCCCTGCTTGACCGAATCCACCGTCACGGCAAGGTCCAGATCCTCCTGAAGCGCGCTTATGAGATCCCTCTTTGACTGCCTGACAAGGCTCTTTTTTTCCTCCAGTTGGGCAAGAGCTTCCTCTGTCTGAATGAGGTCTCTCTCCAGCGCCTTGATCACCTCGGCAGGAATGCCTTTTGCATCAGCAGGAAGCTCGAGGGGCAGGAAATTGAACTTGGCCAGCTCGCTGTCCAGCGCAAATCGGCCGTTGTGGGAAGCAACGGCAATGATGTGCCCGGGCTTCTGGAGGGAGACAATGGCGGCCCTGGTGGACAGCGCCTGAGTCATTTCCTCCACTCTCTCCACGGGAACCGAGCCCATGCGAAATGCAAAATACGTGAGGTGCGCAAGCTCTCCAAAAGGAACAGTCAGCTCTGAGAACGCGGAAAGCTCTTCAATGCTGCTTTTCAAGCCGAGCCGCTGCTGGACAAGCCTGCTCTCCTCCGCGACAAGGCCCGCGTTTTGCGATATGAGCTCGTCCGCAGCGGCGCGTAAAGCGTCCCGGGACTCCATGACGTGGGGAACCTCTGTCCGCTCCCTCTGCCGGCCAGTGACGCCAAGAAAGCGCGCAAGCGCATCCACACGGACCTTCAGCTCCGCAATATCACGCTCTGCCGGGGTGGGTTCGGTCTGCTCGCCATTTTCCGCAATGAGCTGCAGGCAGCCCGCGGAGCCGAGGTAACGCATGATTCCATCCACGTCCCGTTTGAGCACCAGCAGCTCGACCTTCTTCATGCGCTCCATGAGAAACATCAGTCGGCCCCCAGCATCGAGAGCACGTCGTGCTCTGACATTGAGAGCTGCAGCGCCTCTACGGCTATCTTGAGCATCCCCGTCTCGAGCTCCTTGAGCTTGAAGTACGCGACGATCGGCGTCAGCGTGAAGGGATCTTCGTGACAAAGCTGGTGGGCTTTCTGGACAAGCCGACGCGTAGCCTTCTGCTCCGCCCGGACCGGGTCAGGAGCGCGGAAAGCCTCACCAAACTGGTCTTCCACCAGCCAGGAATATTTCCACTTCCGCCAACCCTCGACGGATTCCGCGGGTATTTCGAAGGTCTCCGCGATGGCGCCTTGATGGGAATACGTCATGTTGGGGATCATGAGGGGACGGGCCGCCTGGATGTCCAGGCCGAAGGAAAAGCGCAAACGAAGGGCCCAGATCACGTTCGTGAGGGACGTTTCCAGGTTGATCAGGCGCAGAACGCCCGAGCGGTCGCGCGGCTTCAGCCTCCGGGCCATCATCAGGAGCCGGGAATAATAATGGCGATCCAGCATGTTCTCCACCTCGAACAGAGGCTTTGAACTGATATGCGGCAGGACCCACGCGTAGCGGCTCGCCGCGATAGTTTTTTCATAATCGACACCTTTGGCAGGGCGCAGGAGGGCGTACCTTCCCAGGTCCCAGATAACCGGCTTCTTCCCCTCCCCCTTCACCATGCTGCGAATCACCGACTTGAGGCTCTGATATTCGAACTTCCGAAGGATATGGACAAGGATTTTTTCGGGATCCCGCAGCAGGAACAGGACCTGGGTCATGGATCTGATGCCGGCTCTCATGATGCGTGTCTCAAGCTCCGAGGGAAGGGGTTCCTCTCGAACGGAAGCCCGCTCCCCCGGGAACAGCAGGTCGAATATCTCCTCCAGCTTCTTCAAGCGCAGCAAGTCCCGGAAGTTGGATTCGACATACGTCTTTCCGATCCTGCCGAATATCTTTGCAAGGATGAATGCGTAGCGGGACGTGCGGTTCATTTGCCTTTTTCCGTCAGGTCGGCAATCAGGCGAAAGAACGCCTCTCGATCCACGCTATGGGCGGCGAGCTTGGCGCGGTACTCCTCGTTCTTCTTCTTTCTCTCCTGCGCGGCGCGCTCCTTTTCGGAGGCCACGGCGCTGGCGACCTCCGCGGCTTTCTCCTTCAGCGCGGCTGCGTGTTTCTTCTGCGCTTCTGCGCGCGTCTCTGCCTTGCGCCGGTTGGCTTCCGCCTCCGCGGAAGAGACCATTTCCGCGGCGCTACGTTCGGTCTGGAGAAGCTTGTCGAGCATGTCGGACATACCTGCACCCGTCCCTCAGGCAGCACACCCTTGCGGGCCTGGCCGCCCAGAATCATGGAAGCGTCTGGTTTCGAGATGATGGCATCAGGAGCGCGTGGCGCATGCGGATCAGAGGCGCCATCGCTCGACACGCCTTCAGGCGTCGATCATCTCCTCGTACTTTTTGATGATATGGTTCACCTTCTCGGGGCTCCCAGCGGCAACCACCTCCCGGGAGAATGCGTCGTTCTCCACCAGGAGGGCGATCTTTTTCAGGACCGCCAGGTGCGTTGCGGCGTCCTCCTCCGAGCTGACAAGGAGGAAGAGAATGCGCACCGGCTCGCCGTCCAGGGACTCGTAGTCGATCCCGTGGTCCGAGACGCCGAGCACGCCAATGACGCCCCGGGTGAACCTCGTTTTTGCGTGGGGAATTGCAATGCCCCTCTTGATGCCGGTGGACATCTTCTCTTCCCGACGACGGATGGCGTCGAGGATTTCATCCCGACTGCCCGTGTGGTACTGAGTCACCAGCAGATCCACGAGCTCTTCGAACACCTCGGCCTTGTCCTCCGCTTCCAAGTGGCACTTGATCCGAGGCACGATGAAAAGATCATGGAGAAGGACCCCCACGACTAGTCGCCCCTTTTTGCGGGCGCTGCGGGCGCCGGAGCTGGAACCGCCGGAGCGGGAAGCGCCGGGGAATTGGACTGGTTCGTCAAGGGAGTCGGAGTTGCCGAAGCCGGTCCCGGTGTCAGCGGCAGCTGCCCTGGGGTGAGCGGTGTGCCGGGGCTCGCGGTTGTTGGAGCCGGAGTCTGCACCCACCAGTTCTGCTGTTGACCGCCCTGCAGGGATTCCGCTCGGGCTCGGCCGATGACGTTCCCCACCTCAGGCGTCTTGTTTACCCACGCAATGCCGAATATGGAGAAAAGGAAAACGGCGGCAAGGATTGCCGTGAAACGCGTGAGCACGTTGCCGGACCGGGAGCCGAATGGAGTCGTGCTCCCGCCGCCGAAGATTCCCCCGAGCCCTTCCCCCTGGTCGTCCTGCACAAGGACGACGAGCACCAGGAGGACGGCGCTGATGACCAAGATAACCAGAAGGACGACGCTGATCAGACCCATTCTTCACAAACCCCCTTATCGGTCGTAGCGCACAATGGGGAGGAACGTCTCGGGCTTCAGGGAAGCCCCGCCCACCAGCGCCCCGTCGATGTTTTTCATCTTCATGAGATCCTTGATGTTGTCCGGCTTGACCGACCCGCCATATTGGATGGTCATGTCCTGCGCTGCTTTTTCCGAGTAGGACTTTGCGAGGAGCCCGCGGATGAAGGCGTGCACCGCGTCCGCGTCCTGCGGGGTGGCGTTCTTGCCGGTGCCGATTGCCCAGACGGGTTCATACGCTATGGTAACCCGCGCCAGGTCCTTCTCCGCCACTCCGGCCAGGCCTTCCGCGCTCTGCGATCCGACCACCTTCTCCGTGACGCCTTTCTGTCTTTCCTCCAGCGTTTCACCGACGCAGAGGATGACCTCGAAGCCTTCCGCCAGGGCGAGGCGGACCTTGCGGTTCACCAGGGCGTCCGTCTCACCATAGACGTGCCGCCGCTCCGAGTGTCCCAGGATGATCACCGTCACGCCTGCATCCGCAAGCATCCGCGGTGAGACCTCTCCGGTGTGCGCCCCTTCCAGCTCCGCGGCGGCGTTCTGGGCGCCCAGCAGGATGTTCGTGCCTTCCAGCACGTCCCGCACCGCGTGAAGCGCCGTGAACGGCGGGGCAATCATGATCTTCTTGTTCTTCTCACCGGAAAGCTCCGTGGCAAGGATAGTGGAAACGGCAATGGCCTCCGAGGCTGTCTTGTACATTTTCCAGTTGCCGGCGATGAACGGTTTCCTCATCTCCCTCACCTGTCCTTGAGAGCCACCACGCCGGGCAGCTCCTTGCCTTCCAGGAGCTCCAGAGAGGCGCCGCCGCCGGTGGAGACGTGGGTGATTTTTGCGGCCAGCCCGAACTGGTTGACGGCGGCAACGGAGTCCCCTCCGCCCACAACCGTGGTTCCTTTGCAGTCCGCCACGGCCTTGGCAATCTCCTTGGTCCCGCTGCTGAACTCGGGGAACTCGAAAACGCCCATGGGTCCGTTCCAGACCACCGTTCGCGCTTTTGTGATCTTTTCCCGGAACAGGGCAACGGATTTCGGGCCGATGTCCATTGCCATTTTTCCGTCCGGCACATCCACGCTGTCCACTCTCTCAGCCTTTGCGCTTTCCGCGAACTCAGCCCCCACGAGATGGTCCACCGGAAGGAGAACCTCCGCGCCGGCCTTTTTTGCCTTTTCCAGGAACGAGGTGGCAGTGGGGATGAAGTCAACTTCCACGAGGGATTTCCCGACCGAGTGGCCCTGGACCTTGAGGAAGGTGAATGACATCCCGCCCCCGATGATCATGGTTGATACCCGGGGGAGAAGGGACTCCAGCACGGCGATCTTCGTGGAGACCTTTGCCCCGCCGATCACCGCCACAAACGGCTTGGAAGGGTTCTCGAACACGCCGCCAAGGAACTTGATCTCTTTCTCCATCAGGAAGCCCGCAACGCCCGGAAGGATCTTCGCCACCCCCTCCGTGGAAGCGTGCGCGCGGTGCGCCGTTCCGAACGCGTCGTTGACATACACGTCCCCGAGGGATGCGAGCTGGCGGGCGAATGCCGGATCATTCTTCTCCTCTTCCGGGTGGAAGCGGACGTTTTCAAGAAGTACGACGTCTCCCGGCTTCATGGCTTTGACCACCGCTTCCGCGGCGGGGCCCACGCAATCCGGAGCGAGCGTCACTTTCTTCCCCAACAGGTCGGAGAGCCGCCTGGCAACGGGAGCCAGGCTGTTTTCCGTGTCCGGTTTCTTGGGCCTCCCCAGGTGGCTCATGAGCACGAGCGAGGCGCCCTTCTGGTCGAGGATGTATGTCAGCGTAGGGAGGGCAGCCGTGATCCGGGTGTCATCCGTGATCTTGCCTTCCTTCAGAGGCACATTGAAATCCACTCGGACGAGCACCTTCTTGTTTCTCAGATCGACGTCCCGTACAGTCTTCTTCGCCATTCATGGTCTCCTTGAGCTCACTCGCGGGGATTCGGGATTCGTGGCAATCGTAGTGGAAAAGCCGCGGGAGTGTCAACGGGAATGGAGCCACGAAAAGCGGGCAATGAGCTCACCCGCCAATGCGCAAGAGGCGGGTGAGCATGTTCCCGCTCCTCTCTGCCGGTTGGACGCTCGGTTTTGGCGCGGGTTTCGGGGCAAAAACCACCTGGTCTCCCGGATTGACGTAATCGAAATAGCCCCGAATGCGGACGGTGCCTTCCGAGACGCCTTCGTCAACCCCCGTAGCGATGAAATCCCCCACGACATCCTTGGCGTCGAACGAAAGCCCCGGCGTGTCAGGGTTCAACCGCACCCTCCCTTTGCGCACGATCACCATTGTGTCGCCCTTCTTGAGCCCCTGGAAGGACCCCAGGTCGATCAGGCCCTGGTCGAACTTGCGGACAAGGAGCGTGGCCCGCGGGGGGAGCACGGCGGCGACCTGGCCGCCGAGCTTCAGGAAGGCGTCACGGACCCGGTCATTCCCCGTTCGGAAAGCATTGAAGCTTCCGATGAGGGCCGCCGTGCGCGAAAGGTACATGTCCGCCGTGGCGGAGAAGCTGCGGTCCGCCTCATCGACGTGCAGCACGATGAAGTAATCGCTTGACCCGGCGCGCGCCTTGCGGAAGGCGTCATCAAAGCCCGTGGCCAGGACCGAGCCCTCCGGCACCATGATGGGGCCGTCTCCGCCAAGAAGGAACGCGAAATAGCGGGTCAGGTCATCGCTTGCCAGCGTATGGAGGAGCCTGTTGCGGGCGGGAATGGTGTACACGGGAATCACGTAGCGCTTCCGCTCGAGGTTGTGCTGGTCGTAGCCCCAGGCGCGGGAAATCGAATCCGCCAGGCTGCTGTTCAGGCTCTCGATCTCGTCCTGCACGAACGTGTCAGGCGTGCCGAGCTTGGCAAGCACGGAAAGCTCGCTCAGGTATTTGTCAGGGAAACCTTCCGTGCGGAATATCCTTGCATACGCGACGCGCGCGTCCCTCGACGTCGGGTCCAGGAGAAGGGCCCGGCGGTACTCGGCGAGCGCCCTGTCCAGGAAATTGCGGTCTTCCTGCGCCTGCCCCTGTGTGAGATGGAAAGCCGCCATCGTCTTGCGCTGCGCGTCGTCCATGGGCAGGGCGTCGATGGCGGTGTTCTCCATTGCGATGCGCGCCACTTCGTCCTCCGGTCGGACGCCGAGGCCCGAGGAGAAGCTCGGGAGCGCCCTGCCCACGTCCTTGGAGCTCCTGTATGCCAGCCCCAGGGCATACCACGCCAGGTAGTCATCTCTGTTGGCCGTCACGACGTCATGAAGGACGTTGGCGGCGTCAGTGGGCCGGTTCGTCTGGAGATAAATCTCTCCCAGGAGGCTCCTTGCCTGGTCCATTGTTGGCGCCAGTGAGAGCGCGACCTGGGCATGCTTTTCCGCGGTGGAGAAATCCCCGGTCCTTGCGTACCAGCGCGCGGCGGCAAGCTGCACGTGCGGGTCCGAGGAGTGGCTCTTCAGCGCAAGCTCATAGTACTTCGCGGCGCTCGCGTAATCCCCCAGCTCGTCCGACAGTTGGGCCAGCGAGAGTATGGCCCGGGTGCTTTCCGGGGCTAGCTTGAGGGTCTGCGTGTAGCCCGACAGCGCCGTGCGCATCCGGCCGTCCGCGATATCAGCCTCCGAAAGCCCCATGCGAGCCTCGGAGTTGTTGGGTTGATCGGCAAGGACAGCGTTGAACAGCGAACGCGCCGCCGCGGTGTCACCCTGCCCGACTTTTATCCTTCCCTCCAGGACGGCGAGGTCCGGGTTGTTGCGGTCATTCACACGCGCCATGGCGACGTATTTGTACGCCTCGTCATACTCGCCCATCGCGAGGAATGCCTGCGCGAGACCGGCCATGGGCTCGACATAGTTGGGGTTGGCGGACAGCGCTTCTTTGAACTTCTCCACGGCCAGCGCGTAGTCCTCCGTTGCCTGCGCCCGAAGCCCTTCCTCATAGGAAGCGCGGGCATCCTGGGCAAATGCCGATGCCCCCATGCACAGGAGAACGCACGCGAACGCTCCGATGATCTTCCGGCTCACTTCCCGATGATCCTCACTTCTTTCAGCGCATCCAGCAGGCGCTCCTGGAACACGAGCATCCCCCTGCCCTTTCCCGCGCCGTGGTCCATTCCGGCACAGTGCAGTATCCCGTGAACGACAAGACGTTTCAACTCCTCGTCCTCTGAGACCTCGAAATCGAGGGCATTGCGCCTCATGGTGTCCAGGGATATGGCGATGTCCCCCGCTACGGGGGCGTCCGAGATCTTCTCATGCCGCGGGGCCGGCCTTCCCCGAGGAAGCTTCCCGAGGGAAGGAAAGGACGTCCGTGGGGCGGTCCTTTCCCCGGTAGCGGTTGTTGAGCTGCCGCATTCGCGCGTCGTTGCACAGAAGGAAGGACAGCTCCCATTGGCCCGCCCCCGCTTCATTCAGGACACGGACGCAGAACCTTCTGAGCCCCGCGCGCCACTGCGGCGGGCGCACGCCTTCCACCGCGACTTCGATGCTGCGGGTCATTTCGAGGCCGCGCTCCGCGTCTGTACGATCTTGGGGTACTCGATTCGCGTGTGGAAGTATCCCTCCAGGATGTGCACGAAGCTCTTCCGTATTGACTCGAGGTCCCGGAGGGTGAGATTGGAGTCTCCCAGCTCCCCGGAGGAAAACTTCTCCAATATCATGTCCTGCACGAGCTTCTCCAGCCGGGCCTCCGTGGGCCGCTTGAGCGTGCGGGAGGCGGCTTCGACGCTGTCCGCGAGCATGAGCACCGCGGCTTCCCGGGTCTTCGGCCGGACGCCCGGATACGAGTAGTCATCCCGCGAGACGCGCGGGTTTCTCCCTTCCTTGACCGCCCGGTTGTAGAAGAACGTGATCAGCCCCCTGCCATGGTGCTGCGCAATGATGTCCACGAGCGCCTGGGGGAGCCGCAGCTCGCGGGCCTTCTCGATGCCGATGCGCACGTGACTCTTGATCACCGCCGCCGAAAGGCTGGGCTTCATGGCGTCATGCCGGTTGAACGCTTTCTGGTTCTCTATGAAGTAGTCGGCCTGGTCCACCTTCCCGATGTCATGGTAGTACGCGCTCACGCGGGCAAGCAGAGAATTGGCCCCGATGGCTTCGCAGGCGGTCTCCGCGAGGTTGGCGACGCTGATGGAGTGCGTATAGGTCCCCGGCGCCTGGGACAGCATCTTCTTGAAGATCGGGGAATTGAGGTCTGAAAGCTCCATCAGCTTGAAGCGGGTCGGGGCGTTCAGGAGGTACTCGAAGACGGGGAGGAAAGCTAGGGCGAGGATACTGCAGAGGAACCCGTTGGCAACCGCAAACGCCGCAAGAGGGAGAAGCCGGCCGGGCTCATCGTTGGCGAGCACGCCGAGCATCACGAGGATGCCAGCGGAGAGCAGGGACAATACGAGCCCCGCCCTGATGATGTCCAGGCGCCTGTCGGCGTCCCGCACCACCGCCGTTGCAGCCACGCCGCTCAGGAACGCGAAGAGGAAGCTCGGCACGCTCAACCCGGTCAGCAGGAGAAGGGCAAGGGAGACGGCGAGTGAGAAGAACACCCCGACAGGCGTGGAGATGAGGATGGCGACGAACATGGCCATGGCCGCCGTGGGGATGGCCGTGGCAACCGGTACCCAGTCCGGGAGATCCACGAAACGCATCACGAAAGCGCTCACCGCCACGTGCGCCAGCCCCAGGCCCAGGAGCAGGAACGCGCTGTCACGGCGGAAAGAGCCGCCGCCGCGCATGCCCAGCAGGTAAAACGTGAGAGTGAAGGTGACCAGGAGGAAGAGGACGCTCCCTATTATCCCGTTCACGTCGAGAGTCCGCATGTAGGAGTCAAGGGCCTGGATGCGCAGCGCGATGGGTTCCGTGACAACGTCCCCCCGCCTCACGAGCACCTGGCCCCGCGCCATTTTTTCCACCACCGGGTCGACATCCGCCCGCGCCCGGTTGCGCCGTTCCTCGGTCAACTGCGAATCCGAGAAACTGTTCACGACCGCGAAAGACCGCAGGAGCGCCAGGATGGCGCGCTTCTCAGAGTCGCCATGCGCCCGCTCCACAACCCGGTCCGCCATCTGGTCCGTGACGCTGTCGGGCGTCAACACCTGGTCCAGGGGAACTTCCTCCGACTGCGCCAGGCCGTCCTGCGTTCGCCGAAGCTCGATGGCCCCGGCGGCCAGCGCCTCGTCACGGTGCCCCGTCAGGTCAGTCACCCCGCGGGAAAGCGCCACCTCGATGAGGCTCCGAGCGTCATCCAGAAGCCGCGCGGGGTCCGCCGAACGGGACAGGGAGACTACGTCATCCCTGGACAAGCGGCCGGGGAAGTCTGCCTGCACTTTTTCATGGATGGTTGCCGGGGAGAGCCCCATTGCGCGCCATCGGGAAAACGACTGGGAAAAGCGGTCATAGGACAGGAGCGCATCCCGCGTCACCGAGTCGCTCAACGTGAACACGGGAGGCACGAGCCTCTCCCGAGCGTCGCGCTTGATCTCCGTGGCCCTGACGTCAACGTAGGGGAAGTCCCGTTCCACCACGTAGTCCCGCTGCGCTGCTTCACCGACGGTGACCTGGGGAAGACGGTCCTCCGGGAAAATGCCGCCGGTCTGGGTAACGGCAAGGACTGCCGCAACGGCAAGGATGAAGGTGACAGCCACCCCAAGGGTGGTCCATTTCTCCCTGCCCAGCCGGCGAATGAAATCCCCCGCCCGGGCGGGTATCAGCCACGGGTCACTCTTCATGCGCTGTTTCGTATGCGTGGACGATTTTCCGCACAAGCGGGTTTCGCACGACGTCGTTTTCCTCGAAGAACGTGAAGCTGATCTCCCGAATGGTCTTGAGGATGGGGATGACCGTAAGGAGGCCGGAGTCGGATTTTCTGGGAAGGTCGATCTGCGTGATGTCCCCGGTGATCACCGTCCTGGCGTTCTCCCCGATCCTCGTGAGGAACATCTTCATCTGCTCGCGCGTCGTGTTCTGCGCCTCATCGAGGATGATGAACGCCTCCGAGAGAGTGCGGCCCCTCATGTATGCCAGGGGAGCGATCTCGATGACGCCGTTCTCCTCCATGCGGCGAAACGACTCCATTGGGATGAGGGACTCGATGGCGTCGTACAGGGGGCGCAGGTAGGGGTGGATTTTCTGCGTGAGGTCTCCCGGCAGGAACCCGAGGCTCTCCCCCGCCTCAACGACGGGACGCGTGATGATGAGCTTTCGCCGGGCCTGTCCGAGCACCTGCTTCAACGCCTGTGCCACGGCGAGGTACGTCTTGCCCGTCCCCGCAGGTCCCACGCCGAAGACCAGCTCTTTGCGCTCGATGGCGTCCAGGTACAGAGCCTGGTTGTACGTGCGCGGATACACCTTGCGATGCCCGTTCGGGATGACCACGAGGTTGCGCTTCAGGAAGTCAGCCTTCTCGGATTCCCCGTTCGTCAGGGAGCTGTGCAGGGAGCGGATCAGGTCCGGCCCGGGAAGCTGCCCGAGCCTGACGTGCTCCTCCAGCCTTTGCAGGAGCAGCTTGAACGTCCGCTCGACGGCGTCATCCGTGGTGTCGAGAAGGATTTCGTTTCCCCGGGAAAAAACGGGCGCTCCGAGAAGCTCTTCCAGGACCTTGAGATTGCTGTCGTTGGCTCCGCAGATTTCCGGCAGGATGGTCTGGTCGCTCACCACAACGGCCAGCGGCTTGTCCATTGAACTCACTGACTGTATCGTAGTCGAATTTTCCGTCACTCGTCAATTGAGAACGGTGACACCCGTATAGTCCCCCTGGACGGTGCTCTGGAGGAACGGCACGGCTATCCACTTGACCTGGAACGTGAAGCTGGGATTCCACTGGATGGTCTGCGCGCCGCTTGCGGTGGTGGTGAGCTGCGGAGAGCCGGAGTACGTGAGGGAGACGTCCCAGTCTCTCAGGTGGTGCACGATCGTCATGGAGAGCGACCTGATCTTGAAGTTCGACTGGTAGCGGTCCTGGATGTTGAAAAAATTGAAGGACTTGAAGAGGTCGGTGAGCGGGTTCACGTTGTACGGGGCAAAATACAGGTACGTCTGGTTGTTGTACGACGTCGAGGAGAACGTGATATCGAGAAACTTGTAGATGGAGAAATTGAGGTTGAACGTGAAATCCAGCTCATTGACCATGGGCGTCTGCAGGTTGACGTTGTAGGAGGACTGCACGGAGGCGTCCACCTTGATCCTGTCCTTCCAGAACCACTGCGGGTTGCTTCCCGTGTTGAGGCCGAGGTTCAGCGTCGAGGGGGTGAGCGACCCGTTCATCTGCTGGGCCACGTAGGACCCGGTGAGCCACCATGCCTTGGCCTGGGTCGTTGCCGTCTGGACCGTGGAGGCAGTTGGATCGAACTGAAATGCCTCGGAGAGCTCGACGTTGGAAGCGAAGAGGTCCAGGATGCTCGTCAACACGAAAGGCTGCGGAGTGCCGATTGTCGGCAACGACCCCTGCGCCTGGACCTTCCCCGAGACGCTGGGCGTCCCCGCCTGTTCCAGGGCCGTGTACAGGGAGGAGAGCGGAAGGACCTGCATGGTCAGGCTGAGGTTGTTGGTGAAGAGGCCGGACTGGTACAAGATCGAGGATTGCAGGGAGTTGTCGGAGAGGGCGTCCGGGGTGAATGGCCCCTGCGGAGTAAGGGTTGGCGTGACCCCCATGTAGCTGAGCTGGTACATCCTCAACCCGAGCCGGTAGGACAGGGTGGAATCTGAAAAATGGGGCACGGTGAGGAGGGGGCGCAGAGTGGTCTGGAACGTCCCCGTGAGCGTGAACCTGTCCTGGTACAGGTCGCTCTGCAGGAGGCTCTGCCAGGGTTGGATGGTGCTGTTCAACGCGTTCTGGTCCGGATTGAACCGCTGCCGGAACTCGCCGTCGATGTTGAAGCCCGTCGAAACGTCCATGAGCCTGTCCCAGAGGGAGGCAGCGGTCGTGAGCTGGCCGGATCCGCCGGTATCCAGGGTCTGGTACAGGATCCCGTAGTCGATGTTCTGTGGCGTGGTCCAGTTCGTGCTGTCGAAGGTGTGCTGCAAGGTGGCGCGCGGCTGGACCTGGTAGGTTATATCGAGGGTTGATCCCAGGCCGGCTCCCTCCGCGTTGGCATCCGGCCAGAGGTCCGGCTCGCGATAGAGGGAACGCGCGCCTTGCTTTTGCTCCTCAGTCTGGGGCTTTTCGGCGAGCGGAGATCGCAAGCCCTTCCCAGGATCCTTGACCTCCGGGGCCGCGGCCTGCGCGTTCTGGCCTTGCGCGCCGGGCTGGCTTTGTGCCCCAGGCTGGGCCGCCGTCCCGGGCTGCGCTGCGGCTCCCTGCTGTGCCTGCCCGCCAGGCAGGCCTGCGGAGGCTCCCGACTGGCTCGCGGGCGGAGTCGGCGCGGCACCGACAGTCGAAGCGGGAGCGGCTGGGGACGGAGTTGCGCCGTTTGTCGAAGGCGCCGCAGCGGCGCCCGTGGAGGGCGTCGTAGAGGTGGATGTCCCCGCGCCAGCCTGCGGCGTCACCCCGTTTGAGTTCCCGAGCTTCAACAACTCGCCGGAAACCGCAAATGAGATGTTGGGGAACGTGATGCTCGAGGGGTAATAGAAGGTATGACCGGGATCCGAATACAGCGGGTCCGCGGTAGCCCCCGGGACGTCCTTGCTCTGCCACGTCACGTTCAGGTTGAGCGTGGGGAAGGAGATGGATTGGATGAAGGGAGACTTCAGGCTCTTGGTCAGGTCGAGCTTGCTGACGTAGTCCCAGGACAGGTTGGGCTGGGTGGCGGTGGCCGCCGTCTGCACGGGGTTCAGCGTGGTGGGCTGCAGCAAGGCCTGGAAATTGAGCCCTTCGCTTCGGTTATAGAAGTCCGAGATGAAAGTCGGGTCCGAGTAATACGCGAACTTCCAGCTCAGGGAGTAGACGTCGGAGGAGTTCTGGATGCTGCCGTCCATGCCGAATCGGAATGGCAGCAGCGCTCCCAGGATGGAGGAGGTATTCCAGTACATGAGCCCGCTCTGCGAATAGTACGGAGTGTAGTATTGGGCCCCGGTCGGATCCGTATACAGGAACAAGCTCCTGCTGAACCCCAACCCGAGGCGGAAACTGGCAACGGGCGGGAAATCTCCGTTCAGGCCCGTGAACACTCCGAGCCGCGAGTAGCCGTCCAGAAGAAACTTCAAAGTCCCTTTGTCCGGAGGGGGACTTTCTCCGGGGATCTTGCGCAGGAAAAGGCCCCTCAGCTCTTCACGGTAGGCAGGAGCGCCGGTGTCCGAGATCTGAAGGAAAGAGAACGGGTTGTCAGCCGTTGTTTTCCGTCCCAGCAGGTACGTCGTGGTCTGGACGTACACCCCTAACCTGTTGTCGTAGCCGGGATTCGGGTGAAAGAACAGCTCATCCCCCGGCCAGAAGAATGCGGGGATGTAGAGAAGCGGGACCCTCCCCACCATCAGCACCGCGTTGTCGATTGCCCATTCGCTGGGAGCCAGGATCCAGACGTCACTCGCCCTGATCCGCCAGAAAGGGTCAACGGGCTGGCTGGTCGTGAAGCTTCCGTCCTTGAGGATGACCGTGTTGTTGGAAAGCCTCGAGATCGTGGTCCCCGCGAAGGTGTACGTCAGCTTCGTGTCCCCCTGCGTCGTATCCTTTGTCGTCGTGCCGTCATAAAAAACGCCTTCGGAAGAGTCGAGATCGAAAGAAAAACTCTTGCCGGTGTAGTTCTGCGTTTCCTGTCCCTTCGTGATGGTGTAAGAAACGTCCCCTTGCGCGGACATGGTATGGCGAGTCTGGTTGTACGTCACGTTGTCCGCCTTGACCTCCTCCACCGACCCGTGGGTCTGATCCCGTATCTCGATGTCAACGCCTCCGCGCAGGACTACGTACTTCTCATTCACCTCCGGCAGCGTGTAATACTGGGATTCCCGCGCGGACTTCACCGATATCACCCGCTGCCCTTTGATGGCTTCCAGGGGCAGCTTGACCTTGTAGTGGTCAGCAAGCCGTGCTTGGAGGTCCTTGCGGGAGCCCGAGTCGTCCAACCCCAGGCGGTCGCACCAGCTCACCAGCTCGTAGTAGCTCGCGGAGGCAATGTCCGCTCCCAGCGTATCCGCCTCCAGGCTCTCCGCGGTGGGCTGCGAAGGAGCGGCCGGTGGGGCCGGTAGGGCGGCCGGATTGGGAGTCGGTGGGGGCGTTGGAACCGGCGTCGGGGCCGTCGAAGGAGCCGGGCTTGGTGTTGAGGAGGGTCCCCCTGAAGTTCCCTGGCCGCCTCCCGTGCTTGCCTGGGCTGCCGCGATCTCGGGGAGGAGCACCAGCAGAAGGGCAAGGGCGGCAATCCTCATTACTTTTTTTTCAAAGCGCTCTTGAGATACTTTCCCGTCCACGACCCGTCCGTGCGCGCAATCTGTTCAGGAGTGCCGCATGCGACGATCTTTCCGCCGTCCTCCCCGCCTTCGGGACCGAGATCGATCACGTGGTCCGCGCTGGCAATGACGTCAAGGTTATGCTCGATCAGAGCGACGGTGTTCCCGTTATCGACCAGGACCTGGAGCACTTCCATGAGCTTTTTCACGTCCGCGAAATGCAGGCCGGTTGTCGGCTCATCGAGAATGTAGAACGTTCGCCCGGTGCTTTTTCGCGAAAGCTCCAGGGACAGCTTCACCCTCTGCGCCTCTCCCCCGGAGAGCGTCAAGGCGGACTGGCCGAGGCTGACGTAGCCCAGCCCCACCTGGAGCAGCGTCTTGAGCTTGGGCTCGATGGAGGGTATGTGCCGGAAGAACGCATGGGCTTCCTCCACGGTCATCTCGAGGACTTCGTGGATATTCTTCCCCTTGTAGCGCACGTCGAGAGTCTCGCGGTTGTATCTCCGCCCTTTGCAGACGTCGCAGGTGACGTAGACGTCCGGCAGAAAGTGCATCTCGATGCGCAGCGTGCCGGCGCCCTGGCATTTCTCGCACCTCCCCCCTTTGACGTTGAAGGAAAAGCGGCCGCTCTTGTAGCCCTTTGCCTTGGCCTCCGGCAACTGGGCAAAAAGCGTGCGGATGGGCCCGAAGAGGTCGATGTACGTGGCCGGATTGGAGCGTGGCGTGCGTCCGATGGCGCTCTGGTCGATGTCGATGACCTTGTCGATCTCCTCCACGCCCTCCACCGATTCATAGCGGCCTTCCGGCAGCCTGGTTGCGCCGACCCGGTTGGAAAGGATGGGATAGAGGAGGTCGGAAAGGAGGCTGGACTTCCCCGAACCGGAAACCCCCGTGATCGCAATAAGCTTCCCCAGGGGAAAGGAGACGGTGATGTCCTTCAGGTTGTGCTCCGCGGCGCCTCGGAGAACGATTTCCTTCCCGCTTCCCTGCCTGCGCTCCCGGGGCCGTTCCATGACGAGCGTTCCCGAGAGGTACTGTCCCGTGAGCGACTGCGGCGAAGCGCAGACCTGAGCCACCGTCCCGGCGGCCACCACGTGCCCGCCGTGGACTCCCGCCCCGGGACCAAGGTCCACGATATAGTCCGCCGTGCGCAGGGTCTGCTCGTCGTGCTCCACGACAATGAGCGTGTTGCCGATGTCCCGCAAGTGTTTCAGCGTTTCGATCAGGAGCGTGTTGTCGCGCTGGTGCAGGCCGATGGTGGGCTCATCGAGGATGTACAGCACGCCCACCAGTGACGAGCCGATCTGCGTGGCCAGCCTGATGCGCTGCGCCTCCCCGCCTGACAGCGTGGAAGCCTTGCGCTCCAGCGTGAGATACGAAAGCCCGACGTTGCGCAGGAAAGTGAGCCGCGCATTGATTTCCTTGAGGACCTGGCGCGCGATCTTCTGCGCGGTCAGGGGAAGGTCGAGCTCCTCGAAGAGCTCCAGCGCGTTGGAGACTGAAAGGCACGTGACCTGGTGGATGTTTTTTCCCCCGACGGTTACCGCCAGGACCTCCGGCTTGAGGCGCGTGCCTCCGCAGGTCTCACATTCTTTCTGCGACATGTACCCTTCCATCCACTCCTTGACCTGCTCGGAGGTGGATTCGAGGTACCGTCTCTTGAGGTCGTTCAGCACGCCGCGAAACCCGGATTCGAACTCCCATTTCCCCCGGCCGTCCTTGCTCTCATAGCGGAAGTCGATTTTTTCGCTTGTCCCATGGAGGATGGACTGAAGGACGGGCTTGGGCAGGTCTTTGAGCGGTGTGTCGAGGGAAAACGTGAAGTGCTTTGCCAGAGACTCGAACTGGCTCCGGTGCCAGTTCGCTTTCGGATTATAGGGAGCAATCCCGCCCTCGTTGAAGGAAAGACTTGGATCAGGGATGACCAGATCCCTGTCGAACTCCAGCGTCACGCCCAGCCCGGAGCATTCCGGACACGCGCCGAAAGGGTTGTTGAAAGAGAAAAGCCGGGGCGCAAGCTCGGGGATGCTGATGCCGCACGTGGGGCACGCGCTTTTCTGCGAGAAGAGGATTTCCTTCTCCAAGGAATCCTTTCCCTTGACAAGGGCGATGATCGTCCCGCCCGACGTCTCCAGGGCGCCTTCCACGGATTCCGAGAGCCGCCGACGGGCTTCGGGGGCAACAGTGAGCCTGTCCACCACGATCTCGATCGAATGTTTCTTCTTCCTGTCGAGAGTTATCTTCTCTTCGAGGGCCACGATCTCCCCGTCCACCCGGGCGCGCACGTAGCCCATCCGACGGGCGTCATCCAGCAGTTTCTGGTGCTCACCCTTCTTCGCTCCCACGATGGGAGCCAGGAGGATCAGGCGGGTCCCTTCCGGCAGCACGAGCAGGGAGTCCACCACCTGGTCAACGGACTGCTCCTGGATCTGCCTGCCGCACTGGGGGCAGTGCGGGATCCCCACCCGGGCGAACAAGAGCCGGAGGTAGTCATAGATTTCGGTGACCGTGCCCACCGTTGAGCGCGGGTTTCGGTGCGTCGTCTTCTGCTCGATGGCGATTGCCGGCGAAAGACCCTCGATGGAGTCGAGGTCGGGCTTGTCCAGCCGCCCGAGGAACTGGCGCGCGTAGGACGACAGCGACTCCACGTACCGCCTCTGGCCCTCGGCGAAGATCGTGTCGAACGCGAGGGAGGATTTGCCGGATCCGCTGAGACCGGAAATGACCACAAAGGAATCACGCGGTATGGACAGATCGATGTTCTTGAGGTTGTGCTCGCGGGCGCCTTTGATTGTGATGGTTTTCATTCTCGGGAATCCCGGCCTTCGTCGGAAGCGGTCTCATTCGCCGCAGAGGGCGCGGCGTTGGCTGCCGCGGAGGCGGTTGCCGCGGAGGCTGCTGTTACGGAGGCGGCTCGCGGTGCGCGCTTTTTTCTCACCGGCGCCGGTGGGCGCGGCCTTCGCCGGGCGGACGCAATGAAGAAAATGAGCGGGAGAAGAAGCATGAAGAAGACGCAGGCGGCGATTACCTCCCATTCGCCGAATGCGAGCATGAGGCTCCCGTTTTCCATCGGCGCCATACTAACGCGGCATGGTATGCATGGCAAGGAGCCGCGTCCGTCCGCGTGCGCGCACGCCCGCGCGCATGCAGCCCCGAGCGGCGCAGCCGGCTCAGGTCAAGACTTCATCGTCACGATCGTCTTGCCGTAGCCGCCTTCCTCCGGGGCAGAGAACCGGAAATCGGAAACGGAGGAAAGGCCGCGAAGATAGTCATGGATGGCCCTGCGGAGGATCCCCTCTCCTTTTCCATGGATGATCGCGAACTGCCGAAGCCCATGGACCAGCGCGCTGTCCACCTGCTTCTCCACCAGGCGCATGGCTTCCTCCAGCCTCATCCCGCGGATATGCAGCTCCAGGACCGGAGGGTCCATGGGTTCGGAGGGCGTGAAGCTCACCGTGAGCGCCGGCGCAGCTATCGCCGCCGGAGCCGGCCCCACCTCGCCGGGGAGAAGCGAAAGGCGGAGCGTCTCCGTCTCCACGATCCAGCGCCTGCCTTTGTCCCTGCGGACCACCCTTCCTCTTCGTCCCGAGCGGCGAATGATCACCTCCATGCCTTCGCTGATCTGGAAGGACTCCTCGGGTACAAGGGATTCGCTCTCCTCGGCAATCCTGTTCTCTTCCTGTTCGATCCGTTGCTGGATCCCTTCGAAAAGCCTTCCCGCTTCCGTCGATTCGCCGGCGGACATGCTCTCCCGAAGTGTCATCCAGTCCTTGCGGGCCTGGGAAAGGAAGTCGCGCATTTCCTTGAGGCCGTGGCGCCGGAGCTCCAGCTCCTTTTGCCGCAGGGACAGCTCTTTCAGGTCCGTGGTCCGTCGCTTCTCCCGAAGGTCGTGCTCCCGGGTCTTCTGCTGTTCTTCCGCGAGGGAGAGCTTCTGGTGGCGCTCCGCCAGGCTGGAAACCAGGCGCGAAATGTCCGTGCGCTCGTCGCTGAGATACGCCCGCGCATCCGTGAGGACTTCTCCCGGCATGCCGCTGCGGCGCGCAATCTCCAGGGCGTGACTTTCCCCGGGCACGCCCATGAGGATGCGGAACGTCGGAGCAAAGCTCGCGGAGTCGAAGCCCATGGATGCATTCTGCGCGCCTTTCCGAGTGGCGCCGTAGTTCTTGAGGATCCCGTGGTGAGTCGTGGTAATGACGATGCAGCCGGCGCGCAGGAACGCGTCCAGCAGCGCCATGGCAAGCGCCACTCCCTCCTCGGGGTCCGTCCCCGCGCCCAGCTCGTCCAGCAGGACAAGCGACCCCTGGCTGACGGCGCGAACGATGCCCGCGATGTTCTTCACGTGCCCCGAGAACGTTGACAAGGATTGCGTGATCGACTGCTCATCCCCGATGTCGGCGTAGATGCCGTCGAACACAGGAAGGGCGGATCCTTCCGCCGCGGGGATTTCCATGCCGAACTGGTTCATGAGAGCCAGGAGCCCCACCGTTTTCAGGGTGACCGTCTTCCCTCCCGTGTTCGGGCCCGTGATGATCAGGACCCGCGAGTCCCCGCCCGCCTCAACCGACACGGGGATCACGGCGCTTCCCAGGAGCGGATGCCTCGCTTCCCGCAGGGACAGCCCGGCATCCGATGGCTCCGCCCGCCGACAGGAATGACGCACGGCGTAGCGGGCGCGGGCAAGGAAAACGTCCAGGACGGCCACAGTGTCCATCATCACGGCGAGCGCCCCGCCGTGTCGCGAGGCCTCGGCGGTCAGCTCACGGAGGATCCGCCGCACCTCCATCCGGTAGAGGTTCTCCTCCTGCACGATGGCGTTGTTCTTTTCCACAACCTCCAGCGGCTCCACGAATACCGTGGAGCCGCTGGAGGACATCTCGTGCACAATGCCTTTCACCCGGCCCTTGTACTGGGTCTTGAGCGGAAGCACGACGCGGCCGTCCCGCTGGGTCGGCGTGGTTGTCTGCCAGAACGACCGGTTGGACGGATCCTCCAGGATGGTGCGCACCGCCCGGTCGGCTTCATCACGCGTGCGCCTGATGCGTTCGCGGATTGCGGACAAGGCGGGAATCTGCCGCTCGCGCAGCACCCCCTCGTGGTCCAGCATGTGGAATATCGAGCGGGAAAGGCTCGAGAGGTCGGGAACGCCGGCGGCAATCGGAGAAAGCGCGCCTGACGGCGCCGCCTTCAGGATGTGCCGCCTGAGCTTCAAAGCGGAGAGGACGCAGCGGCCGATTGCCGCAAGCTCTTCGCCCTCAAGCTGAAGACCTTCCTTGCCGAGCCTCGGCACGACCTCCGCGATGTCCGGGAAATCGAGTCCCGGCGGCTCTGCGCCGCTTTCAAGCATTTCCCGAAAGGACCCGGCGAGCATGAGCCTTTCGGCCACCTCCGGCGCGGAGGTGAGGACGTCCTGGCGGCTCATGAGCCTGGCGCCGTCGGGGCTCATGCACAGGTCCACCAGCTCCTCGACCACTTTCGGGAACTCCAGGAGGGAGAGGGCGTGCTTATCCACGGCCTTGCCTCCCTGAGTCCGAAAGCTCCCGAACGATCCTGAGATAGCTTTCGTAGCGGTCGGGATGGATTTCCCCTCGTTCCACCGCGGAAGCCACGGCGCACCCGGGCTCGCCGGTGTGCAGGCAGGGCTGAAACTCACAGCCTTCCGAATGCGGGAGGAAATCGCGGAAATGAAAACCCACCTCCTCCGGGAGTATCTCGGCAAGCTCGAGCTCCCTCACTCCCGGAGTATCGATGATCCGCAAGCCGTCACCGAGCAGGAGCAGCGAAGAGAAGTTCGTGGTATGGCTGCCGCGGTCATGCTTCAGCGAGAGCTCCCCCACCCTGAGCTTGAGCCGCGGGCTTATTGCGTTGAGAAGGGAGGATTTGCCAACTCCGGATTGTCCCACAAACACGGCGGTCGAGCCCTCGAGCAGGCCGGCAAGCTCTGCAACCCCCTGGCCTGATTTCGCGGAGCAGGAGTGCACCCGGTAGCCCATGCGCTTGTAGTGTTCCAGCCGGTCGAGCATCTCAGGCTCCGCCGGCAAGTCCGTCTTGTTGACGACGATCATTGGCTCGATTTTCCCGGCCTCCGCGGCAACGATCAGCCGGTCGATGAACCGCGGCCGAAAAGGAGGCGAGGAAGCGCTCGATACGCAGACGGCGAGGTCCGCGTTTGCGGCAAGCACCTGCGGGGCTCGCCCCTTCTTGTTCCAGCGCACGAGGCTCGTCCTTCTCTCCAGCACCTCGACAATCAGGCCTTCTTTCGCGTTCAGGGAATCAGGGATCACGGTGACCATGTCTCCCGGGGCAATCGGGTTGTAGCTCTCCCGTCGTTGCGTTCCCCGCCTGCGCGCCTGCCGCGGGGCGCCCTCCATCTCTTCGGGAAGGGGGACCGCGTTCAGCCTCTCCCGCCGCGTCTTGACGGACCACGTCCCGGCAAGGACTTTCCCTTTGATCCGGCACTGCAGCACGGCGCTCCCCGCGCGGACCGTGTAGATCGTGTTGATGCCGTACAGGACTTCCGCGCTTACGGTCTCCGGCGCCACCATCAGATCGAGCCCGCCAGGCGCAGGCCGAACGTTCGGGCGAAATAGCGGTAGCGCTCTTCGATGGCGGCCGAGCCGGTCACGTACAGCGCATCAGGCTCGCCGGACCCCTCCGTCCCGGAGTCCGGCTTCCTGCGCGCGCGCTCCCTCAGGAGGCGTTGCACCTGGCGCGCGACCCCTTCGCGCGAATCCACCAGCGTTATCCTCTCGTCCTCGAGCAGGTGGCGAAACTCCTGCTCCAGATGGAGAAAATGCGTGCAGCCGAGCACCAGGGCGTCGATTCCCGCGTCGCGGAAACGCTCGACCTCGGCGCGCACGCGAGCGGTCTTTTCTCCCGAAGTGCATTTTTCCATTGCGCTTTCCACGAACTCCACCAACCCCGCGGCGGGAAGGCTTACGACGGTGCAGTCAGCGGCATGATCATGGATCAGGGACCGCAGGTACTCACCCTCCACGGTCCTGCGTGTGGCAAGCACGCCCACCCGGTGCCGTCGGGACAGCGCGGCCGCCGGCTTGACAGCGGGCACCACGCCGACGAACGGAAGGGGGAACTTCTCCCGCAGTTGGGAAAGCGCCACCACGGAGGCCGTGTTGCAGGCAACGACAACGAGGCGCGGGTGCTCGCGCTCGATCATCCGCTCCGTAAGGCCGCTGATTGCGGAGATCACCTGGTCGACGCTTTTTTCGCCGTAGGGAAAGTTCGCGCGGTCCACGGCGTACACGTACCGCTCTCCGGGGAGGAGGGAGCGCGTGCTGGCGAGGTACGGAAGCCCCCCGATGCCCGAGTCGAGGAACGCCACCGGCCCGCGGTGCGCCCCGCGCCTTTCGGCCATCCCTCGCGGCGGAATAGCGCCGTCCTTGGATAGATCAGCCATCGCCAAAAAGCTGGTCGAGCTTCCGCCGCGCCTTCTCTTTCGCCTCAGCGCCCTTGTCGGCGCCGGGAGTTTTCAAAGGGTTGGCGCGGAAGCTGAAGAAAGTGCAGAAATTGGCCCTGTCCTTCTCATTGACGGGTTCATCGATGGTCTCAGCGCAGTCCCAATGCGCGCCGGGGCTGTAGAAACGACAGTTCAGGCAGATCTTGAGGTCCTTTCCACAGCGTGGGCACGAGGAGGAACGGTACACCTCGCGAGGGCTCTCAACGGGTGTGCCGCAGAAATGACACGCCGGACCGGCGTTTGCAGTTCCTTCCGCCATAGGCAAAAGCCAGTATATCCCCACCCTCGGGTTGCTCACAAGGGCATATGACTGTACCCTTCGGGTGATGTACGTCCCCCGCCCGTGCACCCACAAGGGCTGCGGCAGGCCCGCATTGGCTGAATCCAATGCGTGCGTGGTCCACCATTCGGATGCCCGCGCGCACGTGAGAGAAATTCTGGGCGCGGCGCGAGGCGCTCACGGCCTGCGGGACCTCGACCTGACCGGTATCACGCTGGAGGATGAGGACCTCGACGGAATGGAGATCTCGGGCTGCCGGCTCACGGCGGCAACCCTCACGCGCGTGCGGCTGTCAACGGCAAGCCTCAACCTGACTTTCCTGGACCGGGCCACGCTGCGGGAATGCGACTTCTCCGGCGTGAGCTTCCTGAATACGGTTCTGGCGGGCTCTCGAATTGAAAGCTGCCCGTTTACGAGCTCCGAGATCATCCAGTCCAATTTCCTCGGGATCACCGGGGTCTCCGTGTCCTTCGATCACTCGGACCTGTACGGCTCCCGCTTTGTCGGCTCCTGGCTGGAAAAAGTGAGCATGCGGGACTGCAACCTCACCCGGGCATATTTCGACTCAGCGCACCGCGCCGTGATCGACTTCCACCTCTCCAACACTGGCGAGGCCGTGTTCATCGAGGTTGAGCCGTGAAGTTCTTCTCCCTTTTCTCCGCGGGCATGTCCAACACCTACCTTCTTGGTCCTGATAAAGGCGGTGACGCCATCCTCGTGGACCCCGGAGCGTTCGACGCGGGTCTCCTGCAGGCGGTGGAAAGCAACCGGCTCTTCGTGCGCTGGATACTCGTGACGCATGCCCACAACGCGCACGTGAACGGCATCAGGTCCCTCCTGAAGGTGTACGATGCGAGCATCTACGCCAACCAGCCCAGCATCCTCGATTTCCCGGCCCGGCACGTCGAAGACGGGAACCGGCTGTCCCTTGGGGAGTTCCGCGTCAGGGTCATCGAGACGCCGGGGCATTCCATCGACTCGGTTTCCTATCTCGTCGACCACATGCTGTTCACGGGAGATCTTCTCTCCGCAGGCTCCATTGGGACGACGCGGGACGGGTATGCGCGCGGGCTCCTCCTCGCAACGGTGCGCAAGAAGCTGCTGCCTCTCGGGGACGAAGTGCTGATCTTCCCCGGACACGGCCCGCCGTCGAAGATCGGGATCGAAAAGCTCTACAACCCTTTCCTGGGAGAGAAGCTTTGAAGCAAGGCTTTCATGTGCGGGGGCAGCGGTGACTCGAACAGGCGCGGCGCATTCTCGCCGGGAAGGGTTATGGAAAGCCGCCGCGCGTGGAGCATGAGCGTCGCGTCGGGGAACCTCGGGTCGCGCCGCGCGTAGAGCGGGTCCCCGAGGATGGGCGTGCGCAGCTTTTGCATGTGAACGCGGAGCTGGTGCGTGCGTCCCGTCCTGGGTCGAAGCGCCACAAGGCTGTAGCCGTCGAATGAACGGATCACTTTCCACGACGTGGCCGCGACCCTGCCACCCGTCCCGACACACGCGAATTTTTTCCTGTCTCTCGGGTCACGGGCAATGCGGGTTTCCAGGGAACCGGCCGGCGGGGTCGGCGAGCCTTTCACGATGGCGAGGTAGCTTTTCCTGACGGTCCTGGCCTGGAACTGGCGCGCAAGGAAATCGTGAGCGGAGGGGTTTTTCGCCACGATGATCACCCCGGATGTGTCTTTGTCCAGCCGGTGAACAATGCCGGGGCGCGGATCATCCTCTGCGAACTCCGTTGCCAGCCTGGCGCAGTAAAACAAAAGCGCGTTGACGAGCGTACCGCCGCGGTTGCCGCTTCCGGGATGGACCACCATGCCCTGCGGCTTGTCGATCACAATGACCTCGTCATTCTCGAAAATCACGGAGAGCGGGATGTCCTCCGGGTCCAGGCCCGGGCCGGGCGCCTCGGACCATGCAAGGGATATCCTGTCCCCCAGCTTCAGCTTCTTCGCCAGGCGCGCCGGCGCCCCGTTCACCGCCAGGGAAACGATCCTTGCCCGCGCCTGACTGCGCGAGAAAAGGGCAAGGCGCTCCGAAAGGAAGACGTCCACGCGCATGCCGGCGCACGAGGGATCTTCCACGGTCGCTTCAAGGCTTTTTTGAGGTTGCATCCCACCTGCCGAGCATGAAGTCGACAACCGCGACGGTCAAAGAAAGGCCGACGGCGCTCACGATGATCCAGGTCTGTTCCTGCGCGGTCAGGTTGATCGTGCTTCCCGTGTTGAAAGGCCAGGGCGCGTACGTCGCATTGAATCCCGTGTTGAAATAGCGGTACATATCGTATGACTCGAGCGTGAGAAAGAGGGTGATGGGGAAGGATCCCACCAGGATGACCTCCGCCCGCCAGAGGTCTTTCATCCAACCTTGGAACTCATCCGGTGAATATGGCTGCGGCGTGTGGTCCTGCGCGAAAGCTCCGCCGGGCGCGCCGGCAAGCAGTACGCAGGCAACCAGAAGGAGGAGGACACGCCGGCTCATGCCTGTCCCCTGCGGCCGAACAGCGCTGTTCCGATTCTCACGATTGTGGCCCCTTCCTCGATGGCTGCCTCGAAATCGCCTGACATCCCCATGGAGAGAATGGTGAAGTCCCGCATAGACCCGCCCGCCCTGATCTCCTCGAACAGCTCCCGAAGCTTTGCAAAGGACCTCCGCACCGCGTCGGCGTCCTCTGTGAGCGGACCCACGGTCATCAGACCGCGCAGTCTCAGGTGCGGAAGGAGCGCGGCTGACTCGAGGCAGGAAAGAAGCTCCTCCCGTGAGCGGAAGCCGGACTTGGACTGCTCCCCGCTCGTGTTCAGCTCCAGGAGCACGTCGATTGCCTTTCCCCGCTCTGCGAGCCTGGCTTCCAGGGCGTCGGCGGTCTCCGGCTTGTCGATGGACTGAACGCAGGAAAAAAGCGCGCTGGCCGTTCGCGCCTTGTTGCGCTGCAAATGTCCAATGAGGTGCAGCTCATACGCGCCCGGCATGTCCCCGTACTTCAGCTCGGCTTCCTGGACCCGATTCTCACCCAGGAGAGTTATGCCCGCGGCAATTGCCGCCTGCGCGGTCTCTTTCGGGAAGCCCTTTGTCACGGCCATCAGGCGGACCTCGGAAGGGTCCCTCCCCGCCTTGCGCGCAGACTTCTCCATGCGCTCCCGCACCTTCGGGAGCGCCGCCGTGAGAAAAGCCAGGGATCCAGCGCCGGGAACCGCCTCACCTACCACGAGGGCCCCATTATACCCGCGTCGATTGCGTCAGGGAAGCCGCGAGCGGCGAGCTCCGGCGGCGGGCGCCAGCGACGAGCGCCAGCGGCGGGCTCCCCCCCAGGGTCAAGGAGAGCTTCTCGACGAAGGGTCGGAAGAAGGAGGGTCGGAACGAGGTGATGCCTTGCTTTTATGCTTCCGCGCGGTCCTCAGGAGCCGGATGACCCAGAATGCGAACCACGACAAGGAAAGGAGGAACGGCACGCCGACGAGGAGTATCTTCGCCAGGGTCATATTCATGTCTGTACGTCGACAATAGCGCAACCATCGTTCGGGCGCAATGAAATAAGCCCGAGGCGGTTTCGATTATCAGTCCCGGTTGTCGGTTTCGCGGTTATCGATTTCGATGGAGGAGCTTTTCTGCCACCGTCTCGAGGATGGCGCGGGGCTGGCCGCACGGCAGCCGGGAAATCTCCCTCAGGGAACGGTCCGTGTATCTCTGTGCCATGGCCAGAGCCCCTTCCATTCCGCCTCTTTCCCGTATGAGCATGGCCGCTCGTGACAGGGTCCTGCGGGAATGGGGCCGGCGGGCGAGCGCCGCTCTCAGGCGTCCGTCATCCTTTTTCAACGCGAGGACGGTGGGGAGCGTGTAGACCCCCTCAGCAAGGTCCTTCCCCGTGGGCTTGCCCGTGATGGATTCCATCCCTTCAAAATCCAGGATGTCGTCGATGATCTGGAACCCCATGCCAAGGCAGTAGCCGAGCCGGCGAAGCCGGCTGCACAGCTCGGGGGCGCAGCCGCTCTCCTGCGCCCCGACGTGGAACGACAACGCAAAAAGGGCGGCCGTTTTCCCGGCGATCCTTCGAAGGTATCTGCGGACGCTGTCGCTCACCTTGTACCGGTCCGCTGACTGGCTCACTTCGCTCCCGCAGATGCGCGCCACGATCTGCGACAGCCCCCGCGAGTTCTCCGCCGCGGCGAAGTCCGCGACAATGGAGAAGCACGAGGCGAACAGCCAGTCCCCCACAAGGACGGCCGTCCGTGGGCCCCGAGCCGCCTGGAGCGTGGCCACGCCGCGGCGGAACGCCGCGCTGTCGATGATGTCGTCATGCGCAAGGGTCGCCATGTGGAGCATCTCCACCGCGGCGGCCACGCGGGTGATCCGGCCCCCCTCCGGGGCGCCGAACTGCGACGCGAGGATGACGAAAGCCGGGCGCAGCATCTTCCCGTTGGATTCGAGGAGCTCGCCGACTGAGGCCTCGACCTCGCCATCGTCACTGCGCGCGCGCTCGCGAATGGCGCATCGTACTTCCTCCAGCCGGCGCGCGAGCTCGGGCTGTGCGTCCCAGAATCCGCTCATATGCTACTTGGTTGGCTCATCCGCGTACAAACGCGTGCGCCGGGCTATCTTCGTGCCGTTCCACCATCGCTTGAAAAATGGCACGGTGAAGGAGTCCAACCCGAACGCGCGGCCCGCGCCGCCCATCATGACGATTGCCGCAAATATGAACCATGCCTGGTTCCACGCGAACATGCCGGACAGCGTGAAGATGATGCACAATCCAATGGAGACAACCGCCGCGAACCAGGTGAAAAAGCCTCCGAACAGGGCGAGCCCGATCAAGAGCTCGGTGAACACGATCAGCACCTGGAAGACCGTGTAGTGGAGATGGGCGAATATCCCATCCATGAATGTGTGACGGAACCAGATCACGATTCCCCACGACGGGTCCAGGATGTTGTGCGTTGTGTCGAGCCAGGGCCCCGGGACGGCATGCGCCTGGGCGGCAGCGTGCGCCGCGGCCGTTGAAGCAGCGGAGGCTGCCGGGGCCGCGGCCGCTGCAGCGGGAGCCGTTGCGGCGGCGGCCGGAGCTGCCGAGGCCGCGGATGCTGCGGCGGCACCGGCCGCGTTGGCCGCCGCGCCGGTGGCCGCGGAAGCTCCTGAGGTTGCCGCGACCGCTCCGGCCGCGTTGGCCGCCGCGCCGGTGGCCGCGGAAGCCCCTGAGGTTGCCGCAACCGCTCCGGCCGCGTTCGCTGCCGCCCCCGTGGCCGCGGAAGCTCCTGACGTGGCGGCCACCCCGGCGGCATGTGCCGCTCCAGCGGCGTTGGCCGCCGCGCCGGTGGCCGCGGAAGCCCCTGAGGTTGCCGCAACCGCTCCAGCCGCGTTCGCTGTTGCCGGCGCCGCCTGGGCCACGCCTTGCGCGGCCTGTGGCGCCGCGCTGCTCGCTTCAGCCCCTTTCACTCCGGCCTGGATGACTCCAGGGGAAAACATCCAGCCCGTCTTGCTCTGGCCTGATGAGAAATCGAGCCAGCCTTCGGTCATCTTGTTCGTCGCCTCGACCACCCACATGAACCCCAGCCACACGCGCAGCAGGAGCGGCCAATATCCGCGCACCTTGTACGCCGCCAGGCCCCCGATGAAGGATCTCTGGTTCTTCACGTCGAGAAACTCGTGCTTGAGGTATTCCCAGACCTGGTTCACGCCGGCCACCGTGAAGAGGTGGACAATGTTGATCATATGCTTGACGCCAATGGCGAATATCCCGGTGAGTGACATTCCCATGACGTGCGCCACGCCCGAAAAAGCTCCCAGGGAGACCATGATGCCGTGGTAGTTGGAGTGAAACGCTTTCATCTGGCCATGCTCGATCGCGGCGGCAATGTTGTGTGCCGCGGTTTCCCCGGTCTGCACGGCCGTCTCCACGATCTGGGGCAGCACCTTGCCGCCCTCCAGGTACCAGGAGACGTCTCCCACCACGTACACGTTCGAGTAGTCGATGGACTGCATGTACTCGTTGACGAGGAGCCTGCCGCGCTTGCCCACGACGTATTGGCCCGGAGCAAACGTGCAGTTCTTGACGCCGCACGTGCTCTGCGTTGCAGAGAAGCGGCAGGCGCGGTTCACGCACCTCCCCTTGGTCAGGGCGAGGTTCCCCGCAAACTCGCGTCCCTGGATCCCGCACGTCCAGATGAACGTTTTCGTGGGGATGGATGCGTTCCCACCCAGGAGCACTTTGCCTTTTTCCGCCCCGAGGATGGGAGAGCGGAGCATGAACTCCACGCCCCGGCGCTCCAGGTAGCGCCTGGCTTTTTCCTGGAGCCGGGGAGGGAGATTGGGGAGGATCCAAGCGAGGGCTTCCACGACGATGATCCGGACCTCGCTCTCTTCAATGTGGTAGGTCTGGCACATCACCCGGCGGTGATCTTTCAGCTCCCCCGCCACTTCGATTCCCGTGAATCCGGCCCCAGCCACCACGAACGTGAGAAGCTCGGCGCGCTTGGCCGGATCCTTCTCCGCGGCGGCCTCACGGAATACCTCTTCGATGTGCCGGCGCAGCGTCAGGGCGTCATCGAAGGACCAGAGCATATACGCATTTTCCTTCACGCCGGGAAGGCCGAAATCCTCCGGCTCCGCGCCCACTCCGATCAGGAGATAGTCGTAGTCATAGCCTGTCGTGTCGGAGATGAGCTTCTTTTTGTCGAAGTCGATCGTCCTGATCCGGTCCGCCACCACGGAAACGCGCGTGGCGCCGAAAATCTTGCGGTAGGAGATGAGCACTGACTCCGGCTCGACGCGCCCGCACGCCACCTCGTGCAGCTCCGTCATGAGCGTCTGGAACGGGTTCTTGTCGATGAGCGTGATCTCGATGTCGCGGCGTTTCCCGAGGGTCCGGTGCAGCATTTTCGTGGCCTGAACGCCCCCGTATCCTCCACCGAGGACCACGATGCGCGTCGTATCCGTCATAAGTCTCCTTTCGGGGATACACCCATCCTATCGAGAGAAACGAAATTGTCAATATATAGAAATCTCTCTATATCCAAACTTCACGCCCGCGCGGACGCGAAGTACGAGAGACAGAAGAACGTGCCGTATGCCAGGTGGTGGAGCATGACGGCGGGCACGATCATGTGGCGCTTCTGGTAGGGCTGCCCCATCAGGAGGAACGGGGGGACCCCGAACGGAAGCGCAAGGTACACGTACCACAGATGCGGGAACAGCCCCTCGCGGGCAAGCAGCACTGGCGTGGCGTAGGCGAGGACCAAAAGGAGGCAATACACGAGCACGGCCCGCGAATACCCAATGCGGACCGTCATTGTCCGCACCCCGTAGCGGATGTCCGCCTCGAAGTCGCGCAATTCGTTGGTGAGAAGGATGAGAGAGACGAGGAAGCTTACCGGAACGGAGATCAACACGATGCTCCAGGAAAAGTCCCGCGCCACGGCGTAGTACGAGCCTGAGATCATGATGACGCCCATGAGGAAGAACACGATGGGCACCGCCAGACCGCGGCGCTTGTAGTTCAGCGGCTCACCGGTATAGAAGAAACCGCCCAGGAACCCCACCACTCCCAGGACAAGGACCGGCCATCCCGTCCTCCAGGCAATGAAGAGGCCGACGAGCCCGGCAAGGCCGAAAAAAGCCAGGCCGACCAGGAAAACGAGCCATTCGAGGGTGAGGCGGTCCGACCGGGAAAACCCCAGGTTTTCGGCCTTGTCGTTGACTTTCCCCTGCATGAACTCGAAAAAATCGTTCACAAGGTTGACCCCGGCCTGCAAGGCGAGACCTGCCACCATGACAGCCGCCGCGTTGAGCCAGTCCCCTTTCCCCGCCTGGAATGCAAGAACGACCCCGAGCGCGCACGAAACTCCCGCGATCACGAGAGACGGCGCTCGAAGAGCCCGCCAGCCCGCCCGGTAGGATCGCAGGTCGAAAGCGAGAGAAAAAGAGGTCCTGATGAAACCCGTCAACGCCTGGGCTGTCGTCATTGCAGAGATGGTAGCAAACGCCCGCGGGTAGGGCAATCGGCCCGCTCCCCGGTCCCTTGCAAATGCCGGCGCCCCTGCTATGATCGCACCCGTGACAGGTACCATTCTGACAGTATTGATCGTCTGCGCGGCGTTCTATCTCGTGTTCTATGTCTTCTTCCCTCTTGGCCGCGGAGCCATCTATGACCCCAGCACGCAGGAGGAAACCGTCATCATGGCGGAGGTCGCGGCGGTGGCCGCAGGGGAAAAAGCCGCGGACCTCGGCTCAGGGGACGGTCGCGTGGTCATAGCCCTGGCCAGACGAGGCGCGGAAGCGCACGGCTTCGAGGTGAATCCCATCCTCGTCCACCTCTCCCGGCGCAACATCAGGCGCGCCGGCCTGGAAGGGCGCGCGTTCATCCACTGGCGGAGCTTCTGGCGCGCGGACCTCTCCTCTTTCGACATCGTGACCGTCTTCCAGGTGAGCTTCGTGATGGGACGGCTGGAGGCGAAAGTGAAGCGGGAGCTTCCCGCCGGGGCGCGCATCGTCTCCCATTACTGGCGGTTCCCGACGCTCCTCCCTGAGGCCGCCCGCGGGGACATCTATCGCTATCGCATCAACTGACCCCGGCGGTCAATTGGCCGCCGCCGCGAGAATCAAGAAGCTCATCAGCGCAGCGCGGCGTCTTGCGGCGGAATGCGAAAAGATCAGGTTCCATGATCCCGTACGCTTCGTATACAACCCGCTCCTGTACGCGCGGGACAGCCATGAGCAATACATCAGAATGTACGGGCCTGGCGAAAAGCGGGTAATTTTCCTCGGCATGAATCCCGGACCGTGGGGCATGGCTCAAACGGGCGTCCCTTTCGGTGAAGTGTCGGCAGTCAGGGACTGGATGGGGATCAGCGCCCGGATTCTCCCCCCGCGCAAGACTCACCCAAGAGTCGCCGTCACCGGGTTCGACTGTCATCGAAGCGAGGTGAGCGGGAAGCGGCTCTGGGGGCTCATGCGGGAGCGCTACGCCAGCGCCGGGGAGTTCTTCCGGTCCCATCTCGTTGTGAACTACTGCCCACTTCTCTTTCTCGATGTTTCAGGGCGCAACCTGACTCCTGACAAGCTGCGCCCGTCCGACAGGCAGGCTCTCGTTCATGAATGTGACGCTCACGTGCGCGTCGTTGTCGAGACGCTGGAGCCTCGCTGGCTCGTGGGGATCGGCAGGTTTGCCCAGGGCCGGCTCGAGTTGATTCAGAAAGAGGCGGGTTGGAAAGGCGTAACCGTGGTGGGGATCCCTCATCCCAGCCCGGCGAGCCCGTTGGCAAACCGGGACTGGGCTGGCAGCGTTACGGCCATCCTCACCAGCGCCGGGGTCTGGCAGCCGGGGGATCTGTTGACTCAGAAAAAAATCTCGAAAAATACCCTGGATTCGGAAAAGCTGTCGTCGACAATGCTCACGACGTCCCGCACCATCTCGCGCCTTCCGCACAAGTAGAAATCGAAGGTTCCCGGGGGAAGCTCCTTTTTCAGGAAATCACTCACGCGTCCCGGATACGTCCACGCGGCGTCTCCTTGATTGCCCTGCTCTCTCGTGAGGCATCCGATATAACGACCCGCGGCCGGTTGCGTGATGTCACGGTAGTGCAGATCGCGCGCAGTCCTGGCCCCCTGGAGCAGAGTAAACCCGCGGGCGCCCGCCCTGACCATCGAAACAAAAGGCGCAATTCCCGCGCCCGTTGCAACAAAAACGGCCGAGTGTTCCTCCTTTGTCTGGAAAGTGAAGTATCCATGAGGACCGGTAAAGCTCAGGCTGTCTCCCACTTCCCGGCGCGCCAGGAGCTGTGAGAACGCGCCTTTTTCCACCACCTGCACGCACATGGAGAGCCGATCGTCGTCAGGGCCGCAGGCAAGCGTGTATTCCCTTTCCAGCCCGTCGCCCGCCAGCCGGATGCCCTGTCCCGGCACAAAGGAGAAGCCGGAGGGGCGCTCGAGGTCAATTTGGAATGTGTCAGGGGAGAGGCGGGAACGCGCCAGGAGCCTGGATTGGTACCTCTGCGGTCCGCTCACGCCTGCCACGTTCTCTCGGCGACTCCGAGGATCTTGTTGCACAGGCGCGCCGTCGTGAACAAAAAGGTGGAAAGCCGGTTCAGATACGCAATGGCATCTTCCAAGTCCGGGCGTGGATCAGGGGGCGCAGATTCCAGCACGCACCGCACCACGCGCCGCTCCGCCCGTCGACAGACCGTCCTTGCCACGTGCGCCCATGCGGCGCTGGGATGTCCGCCCGGCAGTATGAAGCCTTGAAGCGGAGGCAGCTCGGCCTCCAGCCTGTCGATTGCGGCCTCCAGGCGCCGCGTCTGTTGGGGGCCGAACGAGGGCAGAAGCGGTGCCGCAGCCGAGTCGACGGCGGTTGCCAGCCGCGCACCCAGACGGAAAAGTTCCCCTTGCGCTTCCAGCAGCTCCGCGCGAAGCCCGAAGTCTTCCGGGGGAAGCGATGCAATGAGCGCGCCAAGGGCGCAGTTCAGCTCATCCACGTCGCCGCAGGCTTCGATGCGGCAGTGAGTCTTGGCCACTCTCTCTCCGCTCAGGAGGCTGGTCTTGCCGCGGTCACCGCCGCCCGTATACGCTTTCACCGCTTCGACCCTCCCCGCGTTCTGTTCATGGCTGGCAAAGCTTATTCGCGCGCGAACGGATTGTCTATTGGCGCGCGCTACGGGCGCGCCGGGCCCAGCACTTTTCGCATGAGGGACTGCAGCTCGGTGAGGCCGAAAGGCTTGCAAAGGGCCGCCGCCTGAGCGCCGAAGGTCTCCTGCACCTGCCCGGGCAGTTCCACGGAATCCGTCATCATAATGACGCGCGCTTTGGGAAAGGTCGCCATGATGTCCTCAATGCCCTGGAAGCCCCCGTCCGCCAGAACGAGGTCGACGCGCTCCGCATGCACTCGAGCGCTCCCCATTGCCTCCTCCCGTTCAAGCGCCTCGATTACCGTGTATCCGGCAGCCCTCAGGCCGAGCGCGATCATGGCCCGAAGGCTGCCATCCCTCGACATGAGGAGAACGGTTCCCGCCTCCCGAGCGCATGAGAACGAGTCCTCGGAAATGCCGGCGATCATCTCCGCAGGCGTCGCAGGAGCTCGTCGGGAAGCGTCTTCGACCAGGGGAAAGAAGATTCGGAAACATGTGCCGAGCCCGACAACGCTGTCCACGGAGATGAACCCGCCCATCTGCCTGATTGTACCATAGACAATGGAGAGACCGAGGCCGCTGCCCTGCCCCACGTCCTTTGTCGTGAAGAACGGCTCGAAAATATGGGACAACGTGACGCTGTCCATTCCGATGCCGGTGTCCCGCACCGAAAGGAGGGCATAATGGCCGGCGGGCAAGTCCGAGGGCGCTCCCACCAGATCCACGTCAGTCTGCACACGCTGGGCTTCCACGGCGAGCTTCCCCGTCCCCGGGACGGAGTCCCTGGCATTCGCGGCGAGGTTGACGAGCACGTGCTGAAGCTGAGCGGGGTCGACGCTCACCCAGATGGGCTTTTCCTGCGTTCTGAGGCTCAGCTCGATCCGGTCACCGACAGTCTGCTTGATCAATCCTTCGCAGGTGCGAAGGAAGTGGTTCAAGTCCCGCACCACGGGCTGGATCATCTGTTTTCTGCTGAAAGCAAGAAGCTGGTGCGTGAGCGCCGCCGCCCGCTCGGCCGACTCGTCGATCATTCCGACGCTTCGAAGCACCTCGGCGTCGTTGCCGATTTGATCCCTGATCAGGTCGCAAAATCCCATGATGGCCTGAAGGATGTTGTTGAAGTCGTGGGCTATCCCGCCGGCGAGCCTTCCGACTGCCTCCATCTTTCCCGTCTGGGACACCTGGTCTTCGTGCCGCATGCGCTCCGTGATGTCACGGGCAAGCAGGATGAAATGTGCGTCGTTCCGGCGATGGTCCCCAATGGGCGACACCGACTGCTCGAACCACCGCTCCTCTCCTTCGAGAACAACGCGATATTGAGCGCAGGCCTGTTTTCCCATTTTTGCCGCCGTTGCAATCCCGCGCATGCTGGCGGACGCGGCCTCGGACGGCAGGAAGTCCTTGACCATGCCCACCACGGAAGGCGGCGTTCGAAAGGCGACCGGACCGTACAATCGGCCTTCCCGATCCACTTCGAACATGAGGTCGGGCACCGCTTGCAGGACGGCCTCCAGGTGCGAATGACTCACGTGAAGCTGCTGCTCGGCGAGCTGCGTGGCTTGCGCCGCCCTCTTCAGCTCACGCAAGCTGTCGCTGAGCTTGCCCACGGCTGCTCCAATGACAAGGAAGACGAGAGATGTCTCCAAGGCCGACATCAACCAGAACAGATCCAGATGGTTGCCTCTGATCAGGAAATACTCCGCGGAGAAGGCAACCCTCATGAAAATGATACCTGACGCGGCGGCTATCAATCCGCCCGGCAGGCCCCAGCACCAGGAAATCATGATCAACGGGACAGCAAAGAGAACGCCGAACAACTGTCCGCCGGCGATGAAGTGCGTTGAGAGGACGAACCCCGCGGCAAAGATTGCCGTGGAAAGCCAAGTCATGACGCGGTAGCTGATCGAAGGAGACGCGACCATTTACGATTCTCCCTGCGGTTCATATTACCCCACATTTTGGATATTTGCAAATAAAATAGATAGAATTGAGTTTTTCGTCAGGCGGTCACCGAAACCGCGTTGATCGAATCAGCGCGGCTTCGTTTCCGGCCCATCATCATGACCACGCTGACGGTTCTCGTGATCAGCTTCCCTCTCATCCTCGGAAGGGGCCAGGGCGCTGAGTTCGGTCAGAAGCTGGGGATCGTCATGCTGGGAGGAGTCATCTCGTCAACGGTCCTGACTTTCTACGTTGTGCCAGCGGCGTTCTTTCTTTTCGAAGGCAGGAGGGTTGCGCGGCACACGAGTTGAACACGCGCCCTGACAAAAAACACGCACGTGAAGCAGTGCTACAACGACGCCTGTCGAATTCCTTCGATCCGCTCCACTCTGAGATTCGATGGGAAAATCATTCTCCAGATGACACCCGCCGGCCACGTTCCCTCCTACCTTTTCCGCTATGAAACGAACGGACTCGTGGACGATCATGAAAAATCGCTTCTTGCGACTCGGGATGGCGGCAGTTGCGCTCAGCTTCGCTCTGGTGGGCTGCCAGACCACCAAGCAAGTCGCCCCAAAAACAGCCCAGCAGCAAGCCGGTCAGGCGCAGGCGACGACGGGAACCCTTTCGGTTACTCCGGAATCCGCGGGTTTTTCCCCCAAGGGCGAGCCGGCTGCCATCAATCTCGCGCTGTCCTACGGCGCGAATGAATCCGTGAAAACCTGGAAGCTGGAGTTCCTGGACTCCAGCCAGCGGGCGCAGAAGACCTTCAATGGAGACGGCTCGAATCTTCCCGCGGCTGTGAGCTGGGACGGGAAAAACGACTCTGGAAGCTTTGCGCCGGAAGGAACATACACCGCACGGCTTTCCGTGGACTACGGGGGCGCATTCAAGCCTGGCACTGCCACGAGCGCCCCTTTCGTGCTGGATATCACTCCACCCGCGGGATCTGTCACGCTCTCCGACCCACTGTTCTCACCGATCGAGGGTTCGCCTACCATCACGTTGACTGTTGATGCAAGCTCTTCCATCGCAAAGATCGATAGCTGGAAGATGGAAATCGACGATCCGGAGGATCACCCCTTTCAGACATTCGAAGCGAAGTGGCCGACAAAGACGGCGGTCTGGAACGGAAAAGGCCTGAATGGCGATCTGGTGGTGTCGGCGGAGGACTACCCTGTTCTCGTCAAGGTGCGGGATGAGTACGGCAACGTGGGAGAGCTGAAGTCGGTGGTTCCCGTGGACATCCTGGTGGAGAAGACTCCAACCGGGTACCGCATCGTGAGTTCCCGCATTTTTTTCAAGCCGTACACCGCCGACTACCAGGACGTGAGGCCTGATCTGGCCGCGCAGAATATGAGGCGCCTTGATGACATGGCCGCGAAGCTGAAGCGGTTCCCTGCCTACACCATCAAGCTCGTGGGGCACGCAGTCATGATCCACTGGGACGACAAAGCCCTTGGCGAAATAGAGCAGAGAGACGTTCTGCTGCCTCTTTCGAAGGCCCGTGCAGAGGCAGTGCTGGATGCGCTGATCCAAAGGGGCTTGAAAGCCGCCACGTTCATCACGGAGGGAGTCGGCGCATCAGACCAGCTGGTGCCGGACAGCGACCTTGCAAACCGATGGAAAAACCGCAGGGTCGCGTTCTTCATCGAAAAATAGGAGAGCCTTGTGCGTCATGAGGGGGGACATAATGATAAGGTCGGGTTTTTTCCTGGTTTTCTTCGTTCTCTCAACGACCGCATTTGCATTCAACCAGGCCATGGAGCTCAAAGGCATAAAGAAAGTAAATGTCGTGGTTGCGGACCTCTCGAATGAGCTTCGCAAGGACGGGGTAGAAGAGGGAACCCTTGCAACGACACTGGAGCTCGATCTGAGAAAGGCCGGGCTCATCGTTTTCACACAAGCTCAATACGACGGCACCGTTCCGACGATCTCATTACGGATTTCGGATATCAAGGAGCCCAACGGAAGATTCTATGCAACAGACGTTGTGATGGCATGTCTGGATGACGTCTACAACAATAGAACCGCCGGCCCCTTTCGTGCCGTGATCTGGTCGAAGGACGTGCTCCAACTCTTGGGAGTAATAGACGTGAGTCGCGTGGTTGAAGCTGAAAAAAAACTCATCGATATGTTCCTGGCTGATTACCAGCACGCGAGCTCACAGTAGGCTCTTCGCTTTTCAAGGAAACTGGAGCCTCGTTTTCAACGTCGCGACCAGGGTGACAGGGTCCGCAGGTTTCTGAAATATCCCCGCGAGCCCCAGCTCCTGCGTGTCGATGTTGTACCGTACGGAATCCCCGGCCGCGCTGAGAAGATAGATCGGGCAGGTAAACCCGGAGGCCTTCAGGCGCGTGGAGACCTTGCTGCCCGCGTCAACCGTCTCCATCATCAGGTCGACGATGATCGCGTCAGGCCGTATCCTTTCCGCGATCTTCATCCCGGCGTCGCCGTCCGCGGCCTCACCCACGGTGAAACCCTCGGATTCCAGGACGATCCGCAGGGTGGCCCGCACGTCCGCATCATCGTCAACGAGGAGGATCGTCTTCGTCTGTCCTTCTGTTCCCGCCATAAAAGCCTCACTTCCCCTTGATAGCAGAGCGTCCAGGAACACGATCGTCTTGAGAGCGTTTCGCTCCGCATTCCTGCTCAGCCCCTCACCGCCGCCGAACCTGTATCCCCGCACCCCAATGATCCACGCGGGGGGTCCGGGGTTGTAGTTGGATTGGCAGATTGTCATGAGGCCTGCGGGGCTCACCTCGTGCATCGTGAAACCCACCGAGGCCGCCCTCCCCTGCCCGATCCGCGGAAGCTGCAAACGGCTCACCCGAAAAGGCGCGGGACCTCCGCGCGCAGCATCCACGAAAAGAACCATCCTGTGACGCGCGATCTCCACGCACAACTCGATTGCAAGCTGGAAGACGGCCTCCACCGTCACGCTCTCTCCATGCCGCCTCTCGAGCTCCTCTGCAATCCACGGCCCAAGCCCGTCATCACGCCGGCCTGGATTCCCGTAGCAAATGACGAGCACGGAAGCCTTCTCCGGCGGCGCGCCGCTCACGCCTGCTCGCGAAGCCTTCGATCCACGACGCGCCCGCGCGGATCCACGAGTGTCACCTCGAGGGCCATTCTGCCCAGCGCGTGGGTGGCGCAGCTCAGGCAGGGATCAAAGGCCCTGATGGCGACCTCCACCTTGTTCAGCAGCCCTTCAGTGATCTCCCTGCCCGAAAGCTCGTCCTGCGCCACCTTCTGCACGGCCCTGTTCATCGGCTCGTTGTTGCTCGTCGTTGACACGATGAGGTTTGCCATCTCGATGGTGTCATCGTCCCGCACGCGGTAGTGGTGGAACAGGGTCCCGCGGGGCGCCTCGATCCATGCCATGCCCTCGGGACGCCGTTTTCCGCTGACCAGGAGATCGGAACCCTGGAGATCAGGGTCGGGGAGCAGCTCCTTGATCTTTTCCGCCGCATGAAGCGTCTCGATCAGCCTGGCCCAGTGGTAGGCAAGCGTTGCGTGGACGGGCCTGCCGTTGCCGAGCTCGAGGAACTCCTTCCTCTCCGCTTCGGCGCGAGGCGTGTCGATGAAGTCGCAGTTATTCAACCGCGCAAGAGGTCCGACCCGGTACCAGCCCTTTTCCTTTCCCAGGGGATGGATGAACGGAAACTTCATATAGCTCCACGGCCTGACTTCCTCACGGATCACGCTGAGGTAGTCCTGCGGCAGCACCCTGTCGAAGATGATTTTCCCGTCGGGGTCTTTCGCCCTGAGGAGACCGTCATACAGGTCCAGGCCGCCATCCGCGCGAACGATGCTCACGAAGTTGCTCTCGAAGCTGGCGAAATCCGTGAAGTATTTCCGGTTCTCCCGATAGAGCTTCTTGAAGAGCTCCAGGGCCTCCTCCGACCAGGCGATCATGGTGTCCACATGGGGGGCAAGCTCGTCACGCTCCGCGACTGAGAGATTCTTGTTGATTCCTCCGGGGATTGCTCCGGTCCCGTGGATCTTCTTCCCGGCGGTAGCGCGGATTATCTCCTGCCCGAACTTCCTCATGAGGATGGCCCTGCGGGCAAGCTCCGGATGGGCCAGGGCAAGCCCGATCACGTTCCTGGCCTCTGGAGGGCTCTCGAAGCCGAGGAGCAGATCCGGTGATGCAAGATGGAAGAAATGCAGAGCATGGGACTGAAAGACCTGGCCGTAGTGCATGAGACGGCGCATCTTCTCCGCCGTCGGCGTGAGGTGGTCCGCTCCCACCACGACATCCATGGCCTTTGCCGCGGCAAGAAGGTGGCTGACGGGGCAGATCCCGCACAGCCTCTGCACGATGACGGGAGCTTCCCAGTAGAGGCGTCCCTGGACGAAACGCTCGAAGCCGCGAAACTCGATGATGTGAAACCGCGCCCGCGTCACGCGTCCGGCGTCATCGAGATGGATGGTGACCTTTCCGTGGCCTTCCACGCGGGTGACAGGATTGATGACGATCTTCTGTGCCATCGACCGCGCTCCTCTTCTCCGGCCTCAGTCGTACTTGATCATCCGGTAGCCCAGGTTGAATCCCCCGCCGGCCAGGAGCGCGCTGAGAAACTCCCAGATCGCGTCCGCGGAAGGCGGACACCCGGGCAGGAAATGATCGATCTTTACCACTTCGTGACTCGGGTAGACGCGGTCCAGGATGAGGGGGAGATCCGGGTCATCTGGGAGCACGCCGTCAACCACGGACGGGCCTTTCAAATAAGCCTCCTTCATGCACTCGGAAAGGGGAACCATGTTTCGAAGCGCGG
The DNA here is from genome assembly GCA_963845535.1 of uncultured Spirochaetota bacterium. Taxonomy (GTDB): domain Bacteria; phylum Spirochaetota; class Spirochaetia; order SZUA-6; family Fen-1364; genus Fen-1364. The sequence continues at coordinate 3,626 of CAWJSK010000003.1, read as the reverse complement.
GCACCCCGCCGGTGAGCGCGCACTCTCCGACCGACACGAGGGTGCGGCAGTTCTTGCGGAACGAACGCAGCACGCGCACGTTTTCATCGTTCGAGCATCCCCCCTCGATGAGACCCACGTCGCACGTCGTGCTGAACTCCTTGATGTCGTCGAACGGCGACTTGTCGAAATCCACCACCTGGATGAGATCGAGGAGCCTCTCATCAATATCGAGCAGCGACATATGACACCCGAAACATCCCGTGAGATGGGCAGTTGCGATCCGCGGTTTAGACATCGTCTTTCCCCTTTTTCTCGATGTCGGAACCGATGGGACCGAGGTCGAAGCGGCGCTGCCCGTAGGGGACGCGGTATGCGCGACGCTTGATCACAATGCTTCCCGTCGGGCATAGACGCGCGGCGCTATCCGCCGCCTCCAGCCGCGTGCCGGAAAGACCCTCTTCCGAATCCACGGCGATGCGAGTCTCTATCCCTCTGCCCTCGAAGCCGAACACGCTCTTGCCGTCCTTGTCTCGGGACGCCCGTACGCACCGGCCGCAGAGGATGCAGCGGTTTCGGTCGATGAACACGTCAGGGTGGGAGGCATCCACATGCCGCTGGGGGAAGAAGTAGGGATACGTGGGCGCGGTCATGCCCTGCCTGTAGGCGAGCGCTTGCAGCTCACAGCTCCCGCTTGCCTCACAGAAGGGGCAGAAATGGTTTCCCTCCACGAAGAGCATTTCAAGGATGTGGCGCCGCTGCGCGTTCATTTCCGGGCTGTTGTTTTCGATGACCATTCCGTCCGTGACGGTCATTGTGCAGGCATTGATGGGCTTTCCGTTCGCCTTCACGGTGCACAACCGGCAGTGCCCGCCGGGAATGAGCTCAGGATGATAACAGAGCCTCGGGATGTAGACGCCCGCGGCGTCAGCCGCCTCGAGGATGGTCTGGCCAACCTCCGCCGGGATCTCAGTGCCGTCGATGATGATTCGCAATTTTTGCCCGGTCATCAGGATTCCTCCTCTGGAGGAGGTGTTCGACCCGTCAGATCACAGGCGGGCTGCACCGCGCGCGGGAAGTCGATCTCAGGAGAGAAATCCCCCGGGCGGATTTTCTGTTCGTAGAGGTGCGGAAAGTTCTTCAGGCTGGTCAGGATGGGGTTGGCGCTTGTCTGCCCGAGGCCGCATCTGCTCATGAGCTTGACGGTGTTGCCAAGGTTCTCCAGGTCGAGGAGGTCTTGACGGACCGCCGTACCGGAAAGGATCTTGTCCATTTTCCTCAGAAGCAGCGAAGTTCCAATCCGGCACGGGGCGCACCACCCGCAGGAGTCCTCCACGAAGAATGAGGTGAAATCCCGAATGACGCCCAGGATGTCGCGCGAGGAGTTGAACACCATGACCGCCCCGCCGGTGGAGGCGTCCTCGAAACAGATCCGCTTCCCGAGGTCTTTTCCGGCGAGACACTGGCCGGAGGGACCGCCCACCTGGACAGCCTGCACGTCGGTGGCTCCGACCATCTCAAGAAGCCTGTCGACGACAATCCCGAACTCCAACTCGTACACTCCGGGCCGCGCACAGTCGCCGGACACGCTCAGCAGTTTGGTGCCCGTCGAATCCCGCGTTCCCATCTTTGTGAACCACTCAGCGCCCTTTTCCATGATGCGCGCGACGCAGCAGAGCGTTTCCACGTTGTTTACAGCGGTAGGCTGGTTCAGGTAGCCGCGCTGGACCGGAAACGGGGGCCGATCCCGCGGAGCGCCCCTCTTCCCCTCAAGAGACTCCAGCAGCGCGGATTCCTCTCCGCAGATATATGCTCCCGCACCGACTTGGATTCTGATATCGAACGCGAAGCCTTCGCGGCCGCAGACCGTTTCCCCGAGGAGTCCGAGCCTCCTTCTTCGCTCCAGTGTTTCCTCCAGATGCTTGAGCAGATACTCATACTCTCCGCGAAGGTAGATGATGCCGAGCTTTGCCCCCAGGGCATATCCGCCGATGGTCATTCCTTCGAACAGCAGGTCTGGGACTTCAGTGACGATCACCCTGTCCTTGAAGGTCCCCATCTCCCCCTCATCGCAATTGCAGATCAGGTAGCGCTCCGTTCCCGGAGCCTTGCGGCAGAAGTCCCATTTCATCCCAGTCGGGAAGCCGGCGCCGCCTCTTCCCCGCAGCCTCGCTTTCGCCACTTCGTCAACGACTTCTTGCGGGCTTCTGCTGAGCGCGGCCCGGATGGCCGCGCCTCTTTCCAACGGCGCAAAAATCACCGGGCCTGCCTGGCGGATGTGGCTCTCTACGCGCGTATGGGAAAAGGCCGATTTCCGCAGCATTCCGTCGATGATCTTTCGCGCGTCGTGCGGCCTGAGGTTGGTCAGCACTTTCCCTTCGACAAGAGCGGAGGGCGACTGATCACACATTCCGTCGCATGCGGTGTGAGTGAGGGCTATGGCGCTATTGGGGCTTATGTCCCCGAAACGGGTGCCCGCCTCCTTGGCGAGAGCCTCTTCGACCTCCTGCGACCCTTGCATCTTGCCTGCGACGCAGGTGCTGAGACGAAGGACGGTTCGCGCGCCGGGGGAAAGCGAGAGAAACGAGTAGAAGCTGATTGCATCCCGCACCTGTACTGGCCGTATTCCAAGCGCATCCGCGATTGCGTGGACAGCCTCCCCGGGAATCCATCCCAGGCGGGACTGCACCTCGCGAGCTACGTCCAGCAGCCTGCCGCGATCGGTGCCCGTGATGCGCAGAACATCCTGGACTATCGATGACGGGTCGGCTGGCATGAATGCCTCCTTTTGCCTTATGGAAGCGAGCGATATATACCGAAGGCGGTGGAGCACAGGTATCAGAATTGCGGTGACATACCAATGACTGAAATCATTGAACACCCCTCAGCAAACGTTGTCAAGGAAATTCCGCGACCCGCCTACGACCCGCCATTCAATCACGCCACATTTGGTACTGCCGATCGAGGGGTGTCGCGTTCGGCCCCCGAAATTGTCGTTTTCGCACCCGCACGAAACGGCCCGCCAATCGCTATCTTGAAACGGGACGCAGGGAAGGCGCCGTGAAGGGCGTCTCGCGCGCTTCACGAGACTTCTATCAGATCCTGCATCTGATGGGTTTTCCGCTGCTTGACCGGCGCCGGCCATCACCGTCACATTGCAGTCATGAAGCAGCGGCTCAAAGTCCCCTGCATACCAAGACAGGAGGCAACCGTGAGCGTACTCGAAAAAGAAATCTTGTTGATCGGTACCCGGGGCCGCAAGCGCTGCAAAGCCCTCTTTGACAGCGGCGCCAGCTATTCCATTATTCGCAGAGATCTTGCGGAATCTCTCCAGCCGCTTTCTCCGCTTCCGGACCCCGAGGAGTGGGTATTCGAGACTGCCCGTGCCGGCCAGTTGATGCAGACGGAGTCCTGCGTTGGACTCATGTTCCGATTTGATGACAGTGAGGCCCGATTTTATGACACCTTCGTAGTCTTTGACGAATGTCCGGAAGAAATCATCGTAGGAGCCAAAACGCTCCAGAGCTGCCGCATTATTCTGGACTTCGACAATGAGGAAATCCGCTATCGCAAGACCGCCGAGCGACTCCGAGTGATATGAGGATCCCGTGAGCGCCAGACTTTCTTTCCGTAACACTTTGCCTCAT
>CAWJSK010000002.1:0-188159 GCA_963845535.1 uncultured Spirochaetota bacterium | reverse complement strand
CTTTTCGAGGATCGATCCAACTGGACTGGATTGTTGCAAATCCCCCATTCGGGAAAATAGGCTGATATTTGTGATGTCCTCAAAGCCAGGTTACAAGTGAGCCTTCCCTTGACAGTTCACCGATATCGGATCCGTGTCCATAATGAAAAGAACGATCGATATGTCATGGGGAGCAAGGTCCCAGGCCACGTTGATGTCCTTCTGAAAAAGGCCGAGATTGAGGCGCCGACAGTTGATGTACATGAGCTCCCCAATCTCCCCGGAGTCGACTATTTCCTTGATCTTTCTGACAGTCGGAGTATATAGGAATGTGTGTCCGACCATGAGTGTTAGCGAGCGATTTTCTCCGCGAGATGCTGACCAGGTCTTGGCATTCAGTCACGGAGGCCGCAAGCGGCTTTTCCACGAAGGTATGCTTGCCCGATTCCAGGCTCGCACGCGCAAGAGCGATGATGCGTGCTTACGGTAGTAGCGACTGCCACCATATCGAGGGAGCGGTTGCTGGTGATCTGCGAAAACTCAGTCGTTTTTTCCACCTCGGGGTAAAGTTGCGCCACGTGATCGAGCCTTTCCTGGTTCTTGTCGCAAATCACCTCAACCTTGACCCCGGGGAGGGAACGGAAGTTTCTCACCAGGTTCGGCCCCCAGTAGCCGCAACCCACAACCGCCATTCTATGCATTGCCGACCGTTCCTTTCTCGCTGCCTTCGTAGAAAGAGCTCATTATTGGAGTGAGACTTTTCTATTCCCAATTTCCTCACGCCCGCCTCGAAAACGAGTCCAACAATGGTCGGCAGTGTGAGAGCAAGTATTTTCATATCGAGGAGGGGAGACATCGTTTTCATGCATATGCGATATCGAAACGGATCATCTGCGCGAAACTGAGCTTGTTTTTTCCGCTGACCTGCCAGAGCCCCGTCATACCCGGGAGTATATCGAAACGATGAGTATGCCAGCTCTGAACTCCTCAGCCTCGTACGGGATGCATGGTCGCGGCCCGACCAGGCTCATCTCCCCACGAAGGACATTGAATAGCTGAGGCAGCTCATCCATGCACGCTTTCCGGAGAATCTTTTCCGCCTGGGATGATCCGCGGATCATCTCCGACATCCAGTTTCTCCATCGGCATGCCTCCCCGATCAACTCTTCAAGTGGTTCTTATGCGCGCTAGGAGTCGTTATTCTCTCGCATCGTCCGGAACTTCAGAAAAGTGAAGAGTCTCCCTTGATACCCGACGCGCTGCTGACGGAAGAGCACTTTTCCTGGCGAGACGACCTTTATGAAAACCGCGATAAGAAAGAATACGGGTGACAGGAATGCGATCAACCCAAGCGAGCCAATGACGTCCATGCTTCGCTTCCAGGCAGGCACCTTGAGGCAGAAAGCGCGGTCGAGCAGAGCAGAGGAAGCAAGACAATCGGGTTTTGAACCGCCGTTTCCTCCCGAGAGCCAATGGGCGGGATATGTGTAGACCGCTGAAGGAATGGAACCCCGAGCGGCACTGACGGACTCGGATACGCGGGCTGCAAATTTCTGCCCCCCCTTGAGATTTGTCGCAGGAAGAAGAACGCCGATGTTTTGTCCGTCAAGTAGTCCAATCTCGTCAATCGACCGCATCTTGTGCCGGATACGGCCAACGATATGCTTCATCTTCTGGCTCTTTGCGCGCGTGTCGGAAAGGTTGAAAACGGCCAGGGAGAACTCACTTCCGTCCCTGTTTGCTCGGGCCCTCTCATGCCGCAACATGGCATAGAAGACTTCCTGTGAGTGAAGTGCAGCAACCCTTCCGCTGACTGAGTTTCCCAATTCGATTTCGTTCATTCTTATTTCTTCCATATTCAAACCCTCTTGGACGGTCTTCCCCCTTCTGTGTCGGAGCGCATTCGACGCCGAATGCGTCCTTCCACCGTCTTCAAAAGACTTGAATACGCAAAGTGCCGCCGAAACGAACTCCTTTGCGCGCTCTCAGAGCGCCTGCAATCAATGCATGCCGCTATGCGAGCTGTACGTATCGAGGGCCGTTATCTTGTAGCTGCTGTCGAATCTGATTGCTATTCCGCTCGAATCCGATCTGATGACCTTCCCTTTGACAGTTATTCTTGCCCCCGCCTCCTTCCCGGCGAGTTTTTGAAGCGTATCTGGAGAGATGAGAAACTCCATTCGTACGTTGGCGCCTTCGGGAAGGTTCTGGGATGAAAAGAGGAAAGCGCCGCCCGACGATACGTCGCGAGTCGTTAGGTTGTATTCGTCTCTTCTGTTGCCCTGAGAGTCAATCAAGACCCGAGCCGGCGCGTGAATCTCGAAGCGCTCGAGCTTCCTTCTTTCTTCCATTTTATCTCCACTTTTGTTCTAGACCTTTTATTAACGAGCAAGTTTACCGTGATTGCCTGATGGTCCGCCATCAGAAAAGGGGCTTACTTTGCTATTAATCTAGCATGACGAAACAAGAAAAGGCTAATGCAAAAGTTCATACGAAACCCACATTCCTTAGTGCGGAGGAGTATTACTAAAGGTTCTTGGCGGCCCATAGGGCAGCTTGAAACCGATTTGGGACTTTGATTTTTCTGAAGATGCGATAAAGGTGGGTTTTCACCGTGTTAGGGCTTATGAAAAGCTTCTCAGCAATATCATCGTTACTCGAACCAATGCTTAGGAGCGCCAGGATCTCTGTTTCCCTGCGGCTAAGGTCGGCTTTTTCATGGACCGCACGTTCCATTTTAGTCCGGCTCTGCAGTGCGACCTCCACAAGGATTTCTCTCGAAACCCAAATCTCACCCTTGATGAGCGACCGTAGCCCCTTCAGCATGTGCACGAGACTGTCATCTCTGTAAAAGAATCCTTTGATCCCCTTTTTGAATGCTCTCCTTTCAACCCACGTTCCCTTTTGAAGGTTGAAGAGTGCAACTGTTGTTCTCTCATTTTTCGAGAGCTCTTTCGATGGAAGCCCAATAAGCTCTTTTTCAAAGTCCCGCTCAAGGCAATCAATCAGAAAAATGATCTTCTTATTGCCTGAGGTTGCTTCATCCGCGGGAAAAGAGCTGCCATTTTCGAGGATAACGCATTGTGAGCAGATTTCACGCTCAAACACATATGATAGCGCTCCGTTTAAGGAGTTATCTGTGCCAATCAAGAAAATCTTACTATTTTTATCGGATATATCAGACATTTGCATGCATTCTAAGTCTTTCGAGGGTTATTTTCAAGCCTTTCTGATACTGATACCCGTATTACCGCTAGCAAGCCTTTACGTGGCAGATTCATTGAAGTAGAATGAAGACCTGCGACGATCAAACTTTAAAGTGGGAATAGAGAATTGAACGAGGAAAGAAGCCTTCTTGAGGGCCTTGTTTACTACCTTGCAATCCTCTGGAAATATCGTTGGCTTATCGTCGCTGTAACGGCCGCTGCCACCATCGGGGTCCTGGCCTTCTGCGCGGCAAGCATTCTTCTTCCTCCGGAAAAAAGCCCGCTCCCCAACCAATACACTGCCAGCGCGACCATTCTTGTTCAAAAAAGTGCTGAAAATGACCTTTCGTCATCCATACGCTCCGCCTTAGGAATCCTGACTAGCCCAGCAGACACTTCGACAGGGTTCGACGCTGGCGCCTTTTTGCTCATGGTCCTGCAAAGCCGTACGTTTCTCGACAAGATAGCGGAAGAGTTCGCGATTGTCGACAAGTTCCATATCAAAGACCAGATCAAGAGTCGATCCAGAAAAGTGCTTGTGGCCAACCTGCACTTCGACAATAACCGGGCCGCCGCCGCCATTACGATTTCTTACAAAGACACCGACCCTGTGTTCGCAAAAAACCTTACCAACCGCATGGTATCGCTGCTGTCTGATTGGTACTCACAGAACATGGGAAGCTCAAAGCAACGGCAAAAGCAGCTTTTGGAGGAAAAGATCACCGAAGTCAAAGCCGACATCGACACGCTTGAGAGTCGGCAGAACGAACTGCAGAAGAAATATGGCGTGCTTACTGCGCAGGACCTGGGAGCCTCACAAGCTTCAGCTCTGGCCGCGCTTCGTTCCCAGCTGATTCTCAAAGAGATCGACATCAAGAACTATTCAAGCATCGCTACCATGGATGATCCCAAGCTTCAGCAAATGCAGGAAGAGCGGCAGAGTATCAGTGACCTCATCAACGGGATGCAGCAAGGAATGCCGGAAACCCTTGACAGCAAGATCAACCCGCAGAGCCTTCCCGACGTTCAAACGGAGTTCAATAACCTCAGCGTCGAGCTCGATGTACAGAGAAAGATTTACAATACGATTTCCCACCAGTACGAGGTCATGAAGCTGACTTCGGATTCCGAGCCTCCATTCCAGGTCATGGAGCTGGCTGAAGTTCCTGATACAAAATCGGGACCACAGCGAACAAGAATCATAGCTGAAGCTATTGTCATAGCGTTCATTTCGAGCGCGGCGCTTGCGTTTCTCCTGAATGGGGTATCCCAATTACAAAGGAGCCGGGAAAAAAGGGCCATTCCTAAAAAGAGCAGTTGAGGAAGGGCGGTGAGGATCTATCGTCAAAACCTTGCAAATAACCGCGATTTCCATCATCTCGGTTCTCTGCCTGAGCACCTGTCCTCTTCCGCCGTCGAGCGGTTGGTTTCCGATCAGAGTCTCATCGGCCGCCATAACTCTGGAATGGGATCCGCCCGCGCTGCAGTTCCCTTCTCCTCCCCTAGCCATATCAACATATCGTATTTACTGGCGGCGGCACCTGAGCGCGGGATGGAACCTTTTCGTCGAGATTCCCGCAACTCCGCATCCAGCGCTCGCCGTGAAACATTCAGATCTTGGGGACGGAGAGTTTGATTTTGCGGTAAGCGCAATCAATTCGAATGGCGGCACCTCAGGACTCCACTCGTCCTTGGATGCATCTGCAATTCCTTTTGGTGGTTGGTATCTGGTTTGGTCCGCATCCAATTGATGACAGAGAAAGATTGGGGGTTGCACTAATGAAAAAAGGAACACAAAAGACGATTCGTGGGTTGATTGCCATGGTCATTCTCGCAATTATCACCCCTCCTCTTTGTGCTGAGGGAGGCAGCCTGATACCGAATGTCTCCACGACAAAGGGGCCTGTTGATGTAGGGGCGATTTTCAACACCAGCAATTTGCTCTTTGGGCTCGAAAGCTACCAGGCGGGCCTGGGCGCCAAGATTGGCTGGGGAAAGCTCGACCTCCGAGGGCTTTTCGACTTCACCATAAACGGGAGCTCGCAGTCATACGCGGTGGATCTTGGCACAACGGTGGAGTATCACTTCATTCCAGGGCCAGTCTCCCCCTATGTGGGAGCGTCGGTCAGTCTTGGGTACATGACGCAGAGCAACGTCACCTCCGCAGTCACCGGCTCCCTGGGGGCGGTCGCGGGGATTGAAGTGTTTATTTTGGATTTCTTGTCTGTTTTCGCGGAATATGAGGTTGCGGCTGATCTTACCGACACCACGGATCTTCAAACCTCCCAGAGCACATTCGACTACTTGATCAATACGAGGATGGGCAACAATGCGAGCCTTGGGGTAGTCATCTATTTCATGCGCTCCGAGGCAAAAACCAAATAGCAATTCCGGCTCTGACCGTTGCACAAAACAGGATGGAATCCGGGAATGAATCGTTATATAGTGGCACTATGAAAGTCCAGTTAAAAAGCATTACACTGCAGGCGACCACTCTCCCCACTGCACAGGAATCCCAAAAAGAGCTCGAAGAGCTGTGTGCGCGCGTCCGACTGGAGAAAACTGCCGGCCGAGAGGTAGTGGTCGTGGTGGGCCTCGGCTTTGTCGGTATTGTCATGGCCGCGGTGATAGCGGATGCCGCGGACGGCCAAGGTAAACCGACCAAGTTCGTTATTGGACTCCAGCGCCCCAGCCCCAAGAGCTACTGGAAAATCCCTGCCCTCAACCGTGGCGAGTCACCGGTCACCTCTGAGGACCCTGAGGTTCCGCGGATTATCCGCCGGTGCACCATCGAAAAAAAAACATTCGTTGCCACACACGTGGAAGAGATTCTCAGCGTTGCGAACGTGGTGGTAGTGGACGTCCAGTGCGACTATTCCAAGAACTCGCTCGGAAACGTCAGGACCGGCACCGTGGATATGATTGCCCTGGAGGAGACGTTCGCAAGGATCGGCGCATATGCGGATCCCTCCGCGCTCATCCTCATCGAAACCACTGTCGCGCCGGGAACAACCGAGCAAATAGCTTTTCCCATCATCAAGCAGGCCTTCGAAAAAAGAGGGGTCCACACCCCGCCCCTTCTTGCCCACAGTTATGAACGGGTCATGCCGGGAAAGAACTATGTCGCTTCCGTACGGGACTTCTGGCGCGTGTGCAGCGGCATCAACCGCGAAGCGCAGGAAAGGGTTGTCAATTTTCTCAGTTCTGTCCTCGATACCAAGAAGTATCCACTGACCGTTCTTGACACCCCAATCGAATCAGAGACGGCGAAAATCATCGAGAACAGCTTTCGCGCTGTGATCCTTGCTTTCATGGACGAGTGGTCGCTGTTTGCTGAGAGAAATGGAGTGGACCTCAAGAAGGTCATTGAGGCCATCCGTGTAAGGCCCACTCATTCGAACATCCTTTTCCCCGGTCCGGGCGTTGGGGGCTACTGCCTGCCCAAGGATGGAGGCCTTGGCGTATGGGCGTACCAGCACATCCTGGGGTGGGAGGATGAAATCTTCCGAATGACCCCTTTGGCCGTCGACATCAACGACACCAGAGCCCTCCATGTACCGCAGCTCGTTCGTGACGCCCTCCGCAATATGGGTGAGCCGGTTGCCGCGGCCGATGTGCTGGTGCTGGGTGTGTCCTACCGGGAGGACGTCGGGGACACCCGCTATAGCGGTTCGGAGTTGATAGTCCGTCGGCTTACGGAGATGGGTGCAAAGATAAAAGTCCATGACCCTTACCTGAAGAGCTGGCCGGAGTTTGATACGCAGGAAGATGCTGCCGATGTTACGCGCGCACGATTTTTCTCTCGACAAGCTGGTCTGAAATGCCTTCAGATCCAGAACGATATGTGGGCGGCAATGGCAGGGGTGAAGGTGATCATACTCGCAGTGCGGCATTCCGCCTACCTTGACCTGGATCCCGACGCTGTCTTCCGTGCCGTTGGAAAGCCGTTCGCAATCATCGACTGCTTTCTCATCCTGGACGACCAGAAGATTCGCCGTTACCTCGAGCTTGGCTGCGAGGTGAAGGGGTTGGGGCGCGGGCACATCAAGAGGATCAAGGAGAGCATCCGCAAGGGGACGGGAGAATGAAGGGGATAATTCTCGCGGGCGGCTCCGGCACCCGTCTCTATCCGGCCACGAGCGTGATCTGCAAGCAGCTATTGCCCGGTGTATGACAAGCCCATGATCTATTACCCCCTCTCCATCCTCATGCTCGCCGGGATTCGTGAGATCCTGATCATATCCACACCGCAGGATCTGCCGAGATTCATGGCTCTCTTCGGTGACGGCTCTTCCCTGGGACTCTCCTTTTCCTATCTTGAACAGCCCAAACCGACAGGGATTGCTGAGGCATTCATCATCGGGGAAAAATTCATAGGGAGTGACCATGTCTGCCTCATTCTCGGGGACAACATCTTCTTCGGTCATGACCTGAGCCAGCTTCTTCTCGAATCCTCGGTCGAACAGGACGGGGCAACGATCTTCGGATATTGGGTAAAAAACCCTGAGCGGTACGGGGTCATTGAGCTCGGAGAAGACCTGGCGGTCCGTTCCATAGAAGAAAAGCCGAAAGTCCCAAAATCCCACTATGCCGTTGTCGGTCTTTATTTCTACGACAGCGAAGTGACGGCAATTGCCCGGTCATTGAAGCCTTCTTCACGGGGAGAGAAGGAGATCACGGACCTGAACGCCGTGTATCTCAAGTGCTGCCGACTCCGCGTGAGGATCATGGGTAGGGGATACGCGTGGCTGGACACGGGAACCCATGATTCGCTGGTAGATGCCTCGGTTTTTGTGAAGACCTTGGAAGAGCGGCAAGGTCTCAAGATAGCCTGCATAGAGGAGATTGCCTACCAAAAGGGATATATCAGAGCGGAGCAGCTCGAGAAGCTCGCGGCGCCGCTCCTGAAGTCCGGCGACGGGGAGTACCTCCTGAGGATTGCCCGGGAATAGGGGCACACGTATGCTGAAAAATCAGCCATGATCTGGCTTGTCGGCAGCAAGGGAATGCTCGGCGCGGAGGTTGAGGCTCTCCTGAAAGAGAGGGGGATGCGCCACGTGGCAACTGACCGCGACGTGGATGTAACAAAATCAGAGGCAATCAAGCGGTTTCTCAGTTCGCTTGGACCCGAACAACCTGAATGGATCATCAACTGCGCTGCCTATGCTGCTGTGGATCTCGCTGAGGATGAGAGTGATGCGGCATTTGCGGTGAACGCGGCAGGGCCGCTCAATTTGGCGGGTGCAGCGCAAAGAGCCGGAGCTGCGCTTGTTCACATCTCCACGGATTATGTCTTCAGCGGGGAAAAAGGCGCTGATTACGAGGAAGATGATGAACCTGCCCCCGTTAACACGTACGGAAAGAGCAAGCTCGAGGGCGAAATAGCCGTCCGGGGGACTGTTGAACGGCATTTCATCATCAGATACCGCGTGGATGTACGGCAAGAACGGGAAAAACTTCGTCAGCACAATGCTTCGGCTTTTCCAGGAACGGCGGGAAGTCCGGGTAGTCTGCGATCAGACAGGGAATCCGACCTACGCTCATGACCTGGCTCAGATTCTGCTCATGATAGTGCGTCGCCGGGAACGGCGCTACGGCACGTATCACTTCACAAACAACGGCGGGGCAAGTTGGTACGAGTTTGCACGCGCGATCTACGAAGACGCGCGCGGCTGCGGCGCGCTGGAACGCGACGTCGATATACTGCCAATTGCATCACGGGAATATCCGACTAGGGCCAGACGCCCACAGAACTCCAGCCTGGCAACGGGAAAAATCAAGTGCATGCTCGCGGTGCCAGGCCGCAGTTGGAGAGAAGCGCTGCGAGATTTCATCGGAGGCTTGTCATGAATAGGTTGGTCCTGGCAATTGTTGTATTTGGCCTCACCCTCGCCACGGCATTTGCGCAGGACAAGAGTCCAAGCAGCGCTGATGCAATGAAAGCCCCTGATTCGGCAGAGAAGCTCCGTCTTGCGATGTCGAGCGCAACATATCCGGTGACACCTGGTGACGACTACCGACTGACTTTCCAGCAGGGAGGCGCAGTTTCCACGCTGGAAATCCTGGTAGGAAGCGATTATGCAGTCCAATTGAATGTCTTTGGCAAGGTGAATGCCGATGGGATGACCTTTACACAAGTGAAGCAGACAGTCGAGAAAGCTTTTGCCGCAGCGTATCCACGGAGCTTGCCGTCCTTGACCATTTCCTCGGTTGGTGTATTCCGGGTATTCATTAAGGGAGAGACGCCGGAAGCCAGCAACGCTGAGGCGTGGGGCATGTCGCGGCTGAGTGACGTGCTTGCGGGAAAGCTTAGTCCGTATTCATGCCTCAGGAATGTTAGAGTGATCTCCCGCGACGGAACCGACAAGCAGTACGATCTTTTCCAATTCCAGCGGTTGGGACTCGAGGACCAGGACCCTTCCATGAGACCGGGCGACACGGTGGTCCTATCCCCCGCTGAACGCATGGTCGAGGTTGCCGGGGAGGTCAAGCGACCGGGAAAATACCAGCTACTCGTTTCAGAACAGCTGAAAGAAATGATCGACTTCTTTGGCGGCGGTTTGACTGCTGCGGCTGAAACCACCCGGATACGAATTGATCGCGTCTCAGGTGAAAAGGCTCAAACCCTCTACGTGGACATGAGCCATGAAGGGGGCAGTCAGGTTGCTCTCAAAGACGGTGACGTAATTACAATACCCTCCAAGACAACGACCCTGCCCGTGGTGTACTTCGAAGGCGCCGTGATAACGGAAACACCACAGACAACGCCCACCGCTCCCGCTCCCGAATCACAGGGGATGTTCACCCCCGTGGTCTACAATCGCATTCCCTACAGCTTCCGGCAGGGTGAGACCCTGAAGAACGCGCTCGTGTCATTAAAGAACCAGATTTCGCCGAACGCGAATCTCGCCGGCAGTTTCCTCGTCAGGGAAGGCCTCTCGGAGCCAATTCCGGTGGATCTCTCGGCCTTGCTTGCGGGGAACCTGTCGTCGGATATTCCCTTGTGGCCGCTTGATCGGATCATCATACCTGCGTCGCAGTTTTCCGTAGCCGTTTACGGAGATGTGGCTCGACCCGGAAACTACCCCTACACTCCTTCCGAAACCTACCGCCACTATGCAGATCTCGCGGGTTTTGCCGATATCGAAGAAATACCAAAGAATATCGTCATTCTGGATACCCACGGGCAGCGGCATCCCGCCGGGGATTTCATCGAGCCCGGGAGCCGGATATACCTGACGGCCGCCCGTGTGACAGTCCAGGGAGCTGTCTTGAATCCCGGCAATTTCGCGTATCGCGTGGATTTTTCGGTCTCAGATTATGAAAACCAAGCGGGAGGGTTCGACCCAGAGAAGAGCACGAACACGAAGGTGGTGGTCTTCGACTCAAAGGGCAATTCGCGAAAGCCTGGTGAGGCTCTGCAGCCGGGAGATCGGATCTACATCTATGCCGACAAGTTCCAATATAACTTCAACAGGGACTTACCGATCATCCTTTCCGTCATAACAGCCGTGTCGACTGTAGTTACAATCTATGCGCTTCTAAGGTAGAACTGCCGGCATGTCACTCCATGCCCGCAAAGCCCGGTCCTTTGCTGAAACGATAGGATCATGTACAGGCCAGCGAATTCCAATTTCAGGATCATCCCAACGGAATCCTCCCCTTTATACCACCGTGCTCTGATTTGCATGGAAACGATGGCTCCCCATGCCACCTTAGTGACAGTATATTCCTTCCATGCACCTGGGAAAAACGCCAATATTCGCTCTGATTGTTCTACTCACCGCGGCCTCCCTTTCTGCCGCGGAGATTACCCTCCCCCGCTACGATCACGTCGTCCTTATTATCGAAGAGAACCATTCCCTAGGTTGCCGAAAGCCCATACCTCGCCTCCCTGGCCTCGCGCGGGGTTTTCTTTACGCGATCATTCGCCGTGGCTCACCCGAGCCAGCCCAACTATCTGGCCCTGTTCAGCGGCTCCACGCACGGGGTGCAGGATGATGGCCATTACGATTTGAGCGGACCGAACCTTGCCCTGTCCCTGGCCAGCGAGGGCCTTACGTTCGTCGGCTACAGCGAAAGCCTGCCACGGGCCGGTTTCCGCGGGGACCGTGCCGGCGACTATGTTCGCAAGCACAACCCGTGGGCCAGCTTCACAACCGTGCCAGACGCCGTCAACCAGCCGCTCACTGACTTTCCTTCCGGAGACTTTGCCGCTCTGCCTGTCGTCTCCTTCGTCATCCCCAACCTGCGTAACGACATGCACGACGGCTCGGTACGGGAAGGCGATGCGTGGTTATTGAAAAACATGGAGGACTACGCGCGTTGGGCTGTCGGGCACAACAGCTTGCTGATCGTCACCTTTGACGAAGGCCCCGTCTTCCAGTTCCCGGCCGCCACACCCATTGCCACGATCATCGTTGGCGCGCACGTAAGACCGGGCAGCTCTGACCAGCCCATTACGCACTACTCCGTCCTGCGGACCATCGAAGACATCTACGGCCTCCCCCCAATCGGGGAAGACCGGTCCGCGCAGCCAATCACGGGGATCTGGGATTGAAGCAGATCACACTCCTCCTGGCCGGGGCGGTCCTGTGCTTCGGCGCCGAAGCCTGGGCGCAGGGAGTAAACCTGTTTCCGCCCCCCGGCGCGGAAAGCTCGGGTGAACGGGAAATGAAGGCTCTTGCTGAAGCGTATCCTGATCGGATCAGCCAGGCGGCCCAGGTTGACGGTGACTGGGCGGTTGACGTGGATGGGCAGTGGTTCTTCTGGGCGCGCGGCCGCATCCTGCTGGAGTCCCAGCGCGCGCATTCCGAACGCTACGCGCGCTTTCGCTTCTATCCCTATCCACTGGGCGGCCTTCTTCCGCTCCCTCAACTGGACGCGGCAACTGCGGCGCTCCTTCGGCAAGCGCTCAAGGAGTCCCGCGCGCATCCGCCGCGCAGATCGGAGGATTTCCTGGAGCTCCTCTATGGCGCCGGCTCCCGCACGGCGACGGAAAGCCACCTTGTCACCGTCGATTTCCTGGGATTTCCCGTACGGGTGCACCAGAGGATTGCAGGGCCGCTCGCTGATGTTGCCGCGGAGTGCTCGACGCTCCGCCAGACGGACCCGCAGGCTGCCGCGTTCTTCGCCGGCCTTTCCGAGGTGGACGGGTTCAATTATCGGGACGTCGCGGGCACGGCCACCCGCAGCTACCATAGCTACGGGCTCGCGCTGGACCTCATTCCCCGACGCTACGGCGGGAAAACCCCTTATTGGCGATGGGTAATGGAGAGGGCAGGGGACAAGGCTGTGGACTGGTGGACCACACCGTACGACCAACGCTGGATGGTCCCGCTTTCGGTTGTCAACATCTTCGAGAAGCACGGCTTTGTCTGGGGAGGCAAGTGGCTTTTCTTCGATACGATGCACTTCGAGTACAGGCCTGAGATCTTCATTCTGGCCAGAGAGCAGGTGGCCCCGTGAAACCGGAAAAGGCGCTTGCCTCCGACGCCTCGGGCGCCCCTGGTGCAAGCGGCGCCACCGGCGCGGCTCCGTCGCCCGTCAGCAAGGGTGTCGTGCTATTCGTGACCGCCATGGCCTCGTTCCTGACGCCGTTCATGGGGTCCTCCATCAACATCGCCCTTCCCACCATTGGCAGGGAGTTTTCCGCCGGCGCCTTCAGCCTGAGCTGGATATCAACGGCGTACCTTCTGGCCGCGGCCATGTTCCTCGTGCCCGTGGGACGGCTTGCCGACATCAACGGGAGAAAGCGCATCTTCCTGGCAGGCACGGCCGGCTACACGTTCATATCCCTTCTCTGCGGCTTTGCCACCTCCGAGGCCATGTTGATCACCTTGCGGGCGCTCCAGGGAACGGCGGATGCGCTCATGTTCGCCACGGCAACGGCAATCGTGACATCCGTCTATCCGCCGAAAGAAAGAGGCCGGGCGCTCGGGGTCAACGTGGCCTCCGTCTATGCGGGGCTGGCCCTCGGGCCCTTCATCGGCGGGCTCATCACGCACGCCCTCGGGTGGCGAAGCATCTTCTATTTCACCACCGCGCTGGGTCTCTCCGTCATCGCCCTTACCGTCTGGAAGATGAAAGACGAATGGGCGGAAGCGGCAGGCCAGAAGATGGACTGGCCGGGCGCGGCGCTGTACTCCGTCACGCTGCTTGCCGTCATGAACGGCTTCCGACTGCTGCCGGACCTGTCGGGGGTCATCGTCATGGCCGCGGGCATCCTGTGCCTGGCGGCGTTCGTGCTGTGGGAGAACCGCACGGCGCATCCCGTCCTCGACATGGGGCTGTTCCGAAACGTGATCTTCGCGATGTCCAACCTCTCGGCGCTCATCAACTATGCCGCCACCTTCGCGCTCACGTTCCTCATGAGCCTGTACCTCCAGTACTCGAAGGGACTGGACCCGCAGGCTGCCGGGATCGTCATGCTGGCCCAGCCGGTCATCCAGTCCGGCTTTTCCCCGCTGGCCGGCCGCTGGCGGACCGGGTGGAGCCGCGCGTGGTGGCCTCAGCAGGGATGGCCATGAGCACCGCCGGCCTTGTCCTGACCTCGTTCCTCAGCGCATCGTCATCGCTCATTCATATCGTGGCGGTCCTCATGCTGTGCGGCCTGGGGTTCGCGCTTTTCTCATCCCCCAACACGAGCGCCATCATGGGCTCCGTCGAACGGAAGCATTACGGCGTGGCCTCTGCAACCACGAGCGCCATGCGGCTGATCGGCCAGATGTTGAGCATGGCCACCGCGGGGATGATCATCGCGTTGTACGTGGGGAAAGTGCAGATCACGGCGGACAACGAGGCGGCGTTCCTGAATGGCTTCCGCGTTGCCTTCCTCATTTTCGCGGGCCTGTGCCTCGCGGGGATTTTCGCATCCCTGGCAAGGGGCAGGCTGCACGGGCGCCCCGCAGAGCAACGCTGAACTGAGCGCGGCCGCTCGCGCGGCCTGGCCTGGTCTGCCAGAGCTATGCCTCCCAACCCTATCAAAAACGCAGATTTCAAAAGACACAAGTTGGGAAAAATGCGTTTTTGATAGGGCGGCGCTGCTTCAGTGCCGCGCTGCTTCAGTGCGGCGCTGTTTCGGTGCCGCGCTGCTTCGGTGCCAGCGAAGCGCGGTCGGATCAGACGGAGCCGCCCCAGGCCGTTGATTTTCATTTCGAAGTTCGTTATTTTCTATTCGTAATTGATATATATTTCATATGAAAGCAACCGGTAGCTCAATGAGGAGAAAATATGCCGCACGAGAGCATTGGAGTCATCACGGGCAAGCCCAAGATTGCCGCGGGCCTGTTCTGGGCTGACTATGGCGAGCTGGGAGCCCAGGTCAGGGAGTTGACGGCGGGCGGGGTGGACTGGATCCACCTGGAAATGCGGGACGGCGTCTACATGGACTTCTCCGCGCCGCGCGGAGGAATAGACATCCTGGAAGGGATACGCCCCCACACTGACCTGGAGATCGAGGTGCAGCTTCAGATGATGCGCCCTGACCAAGAGCTGTTCAGGCTCCTGAAACAGGCCGGCGCAAACCTGATCAGCCTGCCCATCGAGACCACCAACGAGATGCTCATCCAGAACATCACCTACATCAAGGAAACGCTGGAGTTGAAGGTTGGCGTGTGGGCGTGGCAGGGGCTGCCCGCCGTGTTCTTCGAGCAGTACATCCCCTTTGTCGACATCATCGAGTACGAGAGCCGGGCGCCGTTCTGGAAACCCGCGGTCCCCGGGAAGAGCCCGCATACCATCGACCCCATCGTCGTGGCCACGGTACGCGGGATGCATGAGATGCTCGTGGAGGCGGGAAGGGAAAAGAAGGTCGACCTCATGGAAGACGGCGGGCTCAACGCCGGGAACGTGAAGCAGTTCGTGGAGGTCGGGATGACCGTGGGGGAGTTTTCCTCTCCTTTCTTCAAGGGCCCTGAGGGCAGGTTCAAGGCTGGCACGGGCGACATCACGAAAGCGGTGAAGAAAGTTCGCGCCGCGCTGGATGAGGCGGCAGGAAAGGGCGCGCGGTGAAGATCGCGGTCATCGGCGCAAAGGGGATGCTGGGAGCCGAGCTGTGCGCCGCCTCTGGCCCCATCCCATCAGGTGGTTCCGTGGGACATCGATGAGATCGACATCACTGATCGGGCTTCGACTATAGAGAAGCTGAAAAGCCTCAAGCCTGACTTCATCCTGAACGCGGCCGCGCTGGTGGACGTGGAAGTGTGTGAGAAGAAGCCGGATGCAGCGTGGAAAGTCAACGCCGTGGGGTCCCAGAACCTGGCGCTTGCTTCGCGTGCGCTCAACGCAGATTATCTCCTCATTTCCACCGATTACGTGTTCGACGGCGCCACGGAGGAAAACTACGACGAGTTCTCTTCTCCCCATCCCATCAACCAGTACGGCAAGTCCAAGCTGGCGGGAGAAAAGCTTGCCGCCGGCATCTGGCCAAGGACCTACGTGGTTCGAACGGCGTGGCTCTTCGGCCACAGGCCGAAGAACTACGTGGACAGGGTGCTCACGGCCGCGGAGAAGGACGGGGTGGTCCGAATGCCGGAGGACCAGCTTGAGTCACCGACGTACACCGTCCACCTCGCGCAGGCCGTCCGCGACCTGATACCCACGGGGGCGTATGGAACCTACAACGTGACAAGCATCGGCGCATGCACGCGCCTGGAGTTCGCCCGCTATGTGTTGAAAGCCGCTGGCCGCTCCGCGCCGGTCGAAAAACTGGACGCCGGCAAGCTCACGCGCGCGGCGCGGAGACCGGGACGCACGGTGCTGGACTGCCGTCTCTTTCAGCTCGTGACCGGCCGCCCGCTTGCGGAATGGAAAAAAGGCGTGGATGAATACTTGTCCAGCGCCGACCGTTGAGGTTGTATAGCGGCATGGATGAAATCGGAATCGGACTGGTGGGGTACGGCCAAATTGGTCGCATCCACACGCTTTCCTACAAGGACCTGTCCATGCTGTACCCGGGCGCGCTTCCCCCGCTCACCCTGGCAGCCGTCTGCACGTCTCGAAAGGAGACGGCGGCCGCGGCCGCGAAAGAGGGCGGGTACGCCTCCTGGTACACGGACGTACAAGAGATTGTCCGCCAGGGCAGCGTTTCCATCATCGACTGCTGCACGCCCAACCATCAGCATCGACAGACGCTTCTTGCGGCCATTGCCGCAGGCAAGCACGTCTATTGCGAAAAGCCGCTCGCCCTGAACGGCGCGGAGGCCAGGGAGATAGCCCGAGAAGCGGAGAAAGCGGGAGTCTCTGTCGGGATGACGTTCAACTACCGTTTTGTCCCGGCGCTCATGCGCGCGAAACGCATGATCTCGGATGGGATGCTCGGGGACGTGTACAGCTTCCGCGCGGAGTACTTCCACACCGGCTACCAGGACCCGCAAAGGCCCCTGGGCTGGAGGATGCGGCAGGAGATGTCAGGCGGCGGCGCCCTGGTGGACATGGGCTCCCACGTGATCGACCTCATTCTGCACCTGCTGGGTGAAATGCAAGCGGTGCGGGCCGTGACGAAAACCTATATCCTGAAAAGACCCCTGGAGCGCGGCTCAAAGACTCTTGGCGACGTCACCGTGGATGACGCGGCGTGGCTGGAAGTGCGGCTGGCCGGCGGCGGCCTTGGGACCGTGGAGGTCTCACGGTTTGCTACGGGCGCGCTGGATGACCTGAACCTGGAGGTCTTCGGCAGCAAGGGCGCGATTCGGTTCAGCCTGATGGATGCGAACTGGCTGTACTGGTTCGATGGGACAAAAGCTGGCGGCTTTCAGGGCGGAGACCAGGGCTGGCAGCGCCTGGAAACCGTCCAGCACTACCGGGGGGCGTCCGTTCCGCCCGCGCGGGCCATCCTGGGCTGGACGCGCGCCCATGCGGAATGCCAGTACGCGTTCCTGCGCGCCGTGGCGGAAGGCAAGAAGCCCGAGCCGGGCCTTCAGGACGGCTTGCGGACGCAGCTTGTGCTGGATGCGGCGTATGAGTCAGCCACGTCGGATGCGTGGGTCACCGTTGCCGGCCTCAGGTAATGATGACTCTCACCCCGTTCTCCTCCAGGAAGGCCTTGTCGGCCGGCGGGATGCCGTCATCCGTGATGAGGTAGCGCACGTCACGGGGATGGAAAAGGTTGGTGAGGTGGACCTTCCCGAACTTGCTGGAGTCGGTGACCACGAACACCTCGGCCCCTTTTTCCACGATGTATGACGATATCTCGGCGCGCATCATGTCCGTGCTCGTGAAGCCGGCATCCCGGGAAAACCCATCCACGCCGATGAACGCCTTGGTGAAGTTCACGTTGTCAAGGCACACCTTTGCCAGCTTGCCCACCAGGCTTTCGCTCTCATGCTGGTAGAGCCCGCCCAGCAGGATGATGGAGGCATGCTCCACTTTCTTGAGCTGTCGGGCAATGAAAACGTTCGTGGTGATGATGGTGACGCCTTGCCGCTTGCCCAGCTCCTTGACCAGGATGGCGTTTGTGGACCCTGATTCGATGAGGATGGACTCCCCTTCCTTGACATACGAGGCCGCGGCCAGGGCAATCCGCTGCTTCTTCTCATAGTTGACCACGAGGCGCTTCGAGATGTCATCCGCGCTCTCCAGGACCGCCCCGCCGTGGACGCGCTTGAGAAACCCTTCGTCTTCCAGCAAGGTCAGGTCCTGCCGGATGGTGACGGCGGACACGCGAAGCTGGTGGGCCAGGTCCCGGACCGACGTCATGGCGTTCCCGTTCAGAGAGTCGATGATGCGACGCTGTCTCTTGTTCATCCCTGCTCCAACAGTAACGCGGCTGCCCCGATTATGCCAGCATCCTGTTCGAGCTTCGAGGGAACGATCTGTACGGGATCGAACAGCATCTCCCGCGCGAGCTCGTGGAACTTCTTTCGTATCCGCTCCCGGTAGAGATCACCCCAGCTCATCAGGCCGCCGCCAAGGACGAACGCGTCCGGGTTGAAGATCTGGAAAAGGTTGTACAACCCGATCCCCGCGTAGTCCGCGAACTCCAGCACGACCGCTCGCGAAAGCTCATCCCCTGCCGCAAGCCCTTCCCCCAGGGTCTTGCCGTCGATCTTCCCCCAGTCCCCCTCGGAAAGAGAAAGCCGTGTCGGAACGCCCTGCTCCCGCTTGCTCCGCACCACCTGCGGGAGAGCCAGCCCGCTTGCGTGCGCCATGAGGCATCCGTGGTTGCCGCACCCGCACACAAAGGGGCTTTCGGGTTCCACGATCATGTGCCCCACTTCCCCCGCTGTCCCGGTCATGCCCCGGTACAGCTTTCCCTCAAGAATGATTCCCGCTCCGATCCCCGTGCTGAAGGTCACGAAGATCATGGACCCATATCCGGCCCCCGCCCCGAAGCGGTACTCGGCAAGAGCCTGCGCGTTGGCGTCATTGTCCACCACCACGCGCGTGGGAAAATGCTCCTGGATGGCGCTTCGAAGCGGGAAGTTCTTGATCTTGAAGCCCTTGTAGTTGGAGGACGTGATGGTGACGCCCTCCCGGAACCTCAGGTGTCCCGCGAACCCCACCCCGATCCCCTCGAGGTCCTCCACCGTCTTGTGCTGGCGGGAAAGCAAGGCGTCGACGATGTCCCTCATTCGGCTGACCACCGTCGCCTCATCCTTGCCGGCATGGTCGAAGACCACCTCTTTGTCCAGGAGCTTCCCGTCAGCCCGCATCAGTCCCGCGGCGAGCTTTGTCCCCCCCAGGTCAATGCCACAGAGCAGTTTTTCCACGGCTCCTCCGCCTCGCGCCCGTTCCAGTCAGTTTACAGCGCATGCTCCGTGCGGGCAATGATGTCGTTCTGCGTCTCAGGGGCCAGCGTCGTAAAAAGCGCGGAATAGCCGGCCACCCGCACCACGAGGTCCCGGTAGCTCTCGGGGTCCTTCTGCGCGCTGAGAAGCGTCTGGCGGGAGACGATGTTGTACTGCACGTGCCAGCCCTTCAGGTCGTCGAAGAACGTCCTCAACAATATGGCAAGCTTCTCCTTGTCCGCCGGGCTGGAAAGAGAGGCAGGCGAGAGTTTCTGGTTCAGGAGGACTCCTCCGCAGATTTTCTCCGTGGGGAGCTTTGCTACTGACTTGAAGACTGCCGTGGGCCCCAGCGTGTCTGTCCCTGAAGAGGGAGAGCAGCCTTCCGCCACGGGCGCAAATGCCCTTCGGCCGTCAGGCGTCGCGGGCACGACCGAGCCCGAAGGCACGTTGGCGGAAATGCTCGAGGTCCCGGCGTAGTACGTGCCGCCTATGGGTCCCCGGCCGAAGCGCGTGTTATGGAAGTGTGAGAGCTCATCAATGAACATGCCGTACGCGTCCCGAAGGAGCAGGTCCACGGAGTCGTCATCATTCCCGTATTTCGGGGCGCGATTGAGCAGGAGCTGACGCACCTTTTCTCCGTGCGCGCCCTCGAAGTTGCTTTCGAGCGCTTTCATGAGCTGTGCCTTGCTGATCCTGCCTTCCTCGAAAACGAGCTTCTTGATTGCCGCCAGGGAGTTCCCCAGGTTCGCAATCCCCACCTGGAGGCCCGAGATGAAGTCGTATTTCGCGCCTCCTTCCTTCAACGTCTTGCCGCGCTCAATGCAGTTGTCGACAAACGCCGAGCACAGGATATCGGGGACGGTCTCCTCCAGCGCTGTATCCACGGCGGTGTCGATCTCCACCGTGGCGCGCGTGTAGAACCTCACTTGCTTCTCCCAGGCCGCCATCACCTGGTCGAAGGCATCGAACTGCTCCAGTGTGCCCGTTCCGGGGCAGAAGGTTTTTCCCGACATGGTGTCAAAGCCATTTCGGAGCGCGGCCAGCAGCACGCGGGGAAAATTGAGGAAGCTCATGCCCGTGCACCGGTATCCCCATTTGCCCGGCACCGCCACCTCGATGCACCCGATGGCGGAGTAATCGCAGGCATCTTCCTTTTCCACGCCTTGCTTCACCAGGGCTGGGATGACGATCTCATCATTCTTGAAGGCGGGCATGCCGAAACCTTTTTCGATGACGCGGATGCAGGCATCCATGAACTCAGGGCTCAAGCCGCGGTGATAGCGTACGGAAAGGTTGGGCTGCGGCAGCCGAAGGTTGCCCACCGAGGAAAGGATGAGGAAGCTGAGCGGGTTCACCGCGTCTTGCCCGCCGCGGGTTTGCCCGCCAATCGTGACGTTCTGGTACAGCGGGCTCCCGGCGGAGAACCGCGTATGAGACCACGACCTGATCTTGTTGATGGAAAATATCTTCAGCCACGCGCTTTCCAGGAGCTCGCGGGCAAAATCCTCGGTGAGCCGGCCGGCTTCGATGTCCCGGGAGTAGAACGGATACAGGTACTGGTCCACCCGCCCCAGGGAGACGGAGTGTCCGTTGCTCTCGATCTGCAGGACAAGCTGGACGAACCACGTGAGCTGGAGCGCCTGGTAGAAATCCTCAGGGGCACCTTCCGCAATTGCCGCGCAGTTGCGGCTGATCGTCTCAAGCTCCCGCTTTCGGGCGGCGTCCTTCTCCGCGGCGCTCATGACCCGAGCCCGCTCCTCGAACCGGCGAATGAAGGCGCTCAAGGCGCTGATTCCCATGTCAACGGCCCGGTAGAACTGTTCCTTCCTGAGGTCAGCCCAGTCGGAAAGGTCAAGCTTCGCCCGTTGCCCTGCCACCCGGGCCCGGTACTCGCGGAGGCCATGCGCGAGGATCCGGGGGAAGTTCATGGCGATGTGTCCGTCCCCCGACGTCATGTTCCCCTCCGCCCTGATGATCTGGGCGTCGTGAATCTCACGCATCATGGGTGGCAGAAGCGCCGTTGCCTTTTCGAAAAGAGTCCTGCCCTCCCACCAGGGGCAGATCTCACGCAGCTCTTTCTTTGCCTCCTCTGTCGGGTAAAACGCATCCCCCGGCCGTTTTGCAAAATCATCAAGCTCCCGCAGGATCCAGTCCACGGCGTATTCGGGAAAGATGGGGGCCGAGCGCGGCCGGGAGGCCTGGTTGCCGACGATCAGCTCACCGTCATCGATGTAGATGCTCATCGTGCGAAGCGTCTCATCAAGGGCAAGCGCGCGCGTGATGATGAGCGGCTTGTCCTGGTTGGCCCGATAGACTTCCGTGTAGATCCGGGCGCGCTCGGTGCACACGGTCGGCTTCATTCTCAGGAGCCGCTCTTTCTGCCCCGCAATGCGATCCGAGACCATGGGCTTTGACTGAGTGGCTTCCACGCTACCCTCCTGTGCTTGCTTCGAGACCCTTGCCGCGGGCGAGGGTGAGATATTCGCTCATGTCCCCGGGAGCGCCTGCCTGCGTGAGGAACCGGTAATCCTTGCCGAGCAGATGATACTTGCCCACGCCCAGCGTGTGGAAGGGGAGGAAGTGAATGGCGCGGATGTTGGCGTAGGACGCCGCAAGCTTCACGATGTTGGCGACCTCGGAAGGAAAGTCGTTGAAGCCGGGGATGATAGGAACACGGGCGATGACGGCTCGACCCGCGGCTTCGAGCCTCTTGAGGTTGCCGACGATGCGTGTCAGGTCACCGCCCGTAGCCTCTTCCAGCCGGGATGCGTCTGCGTGCTTGAAATCCACCAGGAATGTGTCCACGAAGGGAAGGCACGGCTCAATGGCGCTCGCGGGAACGCTCAAGGTGGTTTCGATTGCCGTTGTGACGCCAATGCCCTTGAGGCCCTTCAGCAACTCGAGCAGGAAGACCGGCTGGTCGAAAGGCTCGCCTCCTGAAACCGTGACCCCTCCTCCGCTCTTTCTATAGAAGGGAATGTCTTTCTCGACCTCCCGCACGATCTCTGCAACGCTCGCGTCCTCACCCAGAACCGCAAGAGCGCTCGACGGACAGGCGTCGGCGAACTTCCTCGGGTCCTCGATCTTCCCCCGATGGAAGACAGGTTTGCCGCTGACCACTTCCATTTCACCGTCCGCCGCAACATGGGCGCATTCCAGACAGCCAATGCATTTCTTTTCGTCCCAGCCAAGCTCGGGCGCAAACGATTGGCTCTCCGGGTTTTCGCACCAGGGGCAGTGCAGGGAACACCCCTTGAAGAAGACTATCGTGCGGATGCCCGCCCCATCATGAGTTGAAAAACGCTGGATGTTGAAAATCACGGCATTTGTCCGTAGGCCACAGGCCTTACGAATGAAATACGATTGTATTGCGATTAGTCATGTGTGTCAACAGACCACCCATCCACGCTGGCAAGCCTGCGGGGATCACAGGTGGCGCAGTGGCAGCTCCAGATGGTCGTTGCCGGCCTGATGGCGGGCTACTCCAAGGAGCACCGCTCGGGCTGGAGGATTACGGGAACAGCCTCTGCATCCGATTGAGCATCTGCAGATACTCTACCCCTGTCACCAACCCATCGGGCTGAAAATGAATCCCGTCCGGCAGGTCCATGATCTCACGCTCCACCACTCCGAGGGTCGCCTCGAACCAGGGAGCGTCCGCAGAGACATCGGGGACCGGGCTCGTAGCGTACTTCTGACGGTAGCTGCCGGCAAGCTTCGGGTTATGCTCAGCGCGCAGGACCACGCCCCACAGGAAGAACGCCACCTCCTTGCGCGTGACAGGGGCGTCAGGAGACACATCCGCGGATGCGCTGGACTGCAGGAGGAGGCCCGCGGACTGGACTGCCGGACGGACGTCCTCGAAAGAAGGATTCGGCTTGCTCGAAAGAGCGTCAAGAAGCCGCGTGCCGGAGAACGCTCTTTCCACCATGGCGCGCGCGGTAAGAGGCGCCTGGAGAGCATCAGCGCTGAGCGGCGGCGCCGCGGGACTCGAGCCCTTGACGGCCCGGGCAAGCGTCAGCGCTTCCTCCCGGTCCTGCCCATACAGCGCCCGATAGCGGTCATCCAGCGCGCGCAAGCCTTCGTCGAGGTCCTGCGCGGCTTCCGCGTATCTCCCCTGCCTGAGGAGCTCCTCTCCCCGCTCGCACAGGAGGCGGGGCTTTCGGTCCGCCCTGGCCAACCCCTGGTCCAGAACGGCAAGACGCTTTCCAGGATCCGGCTCCAGCGCCGCTTTCACCAGCCACGCCCCGTCCTCAGCGCTCGAAAACGCCGCGGCAGCGTCCGCAAAATGTCGGGCGGCGGCCTGATCTTCCGCCTGAAGCGCCGCCTGGGCCTGAAGCCCGGCCACGCGCGCGGAAAGGAGGCGGCTCGTGGACATTCGCGCCGCGGTCTTTTCCAGCTCCGAGCGCAACGCGGACAGCGCGGTCGGGTCAGGCGAAAGTCGAAGGTCCAGGAGGCGAAGCTCGAGCGTATCAAGCCGTGCGAGGTCCTGCTCCTGCGGACTCGATGTGATGCGGTCAGACGGTCCGGTCTGGCAGGACGCCAGGAAACAGAGGGCGAGAAGCGCGAAGGCAACGGGCACCACGGCCAGCCTGACCCGGGCCTGAACGGCACACTGGCGCTTCATTTCCGTCCTTTCCCCAGCGCGTACGCGTATATCTTCCCATCCAGGCCCGCGGAAACAAGATCCAGCCGGCCGTCATGGTTGAGCTCCAGAAGCTGCGGACGCGACACTCCTTTCAGGGGGAAGCCCGGCAGCGGACGCAGGGAGGAATCATAGCCGGCAATGAAAGCCCCTGAACCGTACAGAAGGATTTCCTGCCTGCCGTCCTGGTAAAGATCAGCGGCAAGGATGCGGGCGTTCTTCCCATCCAGGTCGGGAACCACGGTCTGGCGTAGGACGGCGCCGTTCATCCCGATAATGCTGAGCGTGCCGTCCTGGGCCAGCGCGACCAGCGCGGACTGGCCGTCCACCGCAAGCGGCTCGGGCGTGGCGTAGTACACGCCGGGCAGCGTCATGGGGAAACCCGCGGCGGCGCTGCCCCCGGGATCCCAGGCGTACAACACGCCTGCTTGCGTGAGGAAAACGACGCGGAAGCTCCCGCCCGTGGGAACAAAACGCGGCGCGCAGAAGGAAATCCCCGCGGCGCTTACCGGCCAGCCGGGAGCCTCGGCACCCGAAAGATCGCGAAGGTGGACTTTGGCGTCGAAGCTCCTCGGGTAGAAAGTCATGCGATCCCCCAGGGAATCCGGGGCCGTGAGGAGAGGAGAATCAAGGGCTGCGCCGCAGACGGCTCGGGATCCATCCGGGCCAATCACAACAAGGGCGGAGTCCGCGCGGGAGTAAAGGCCGAGCTTCCCGCCAAGGAGCACCGGCGGCATTGGGCTTGCAATTGCGGTGGCAACAGGGAACGGGGCTCTCTCTTCGAGCTTCGGGCCGAAGCGCCAGACGGTCCCTCCGGCGGATACCGCCCAGACGGCTGAGAGCACTCCGGGCCGCAGCTGCTCGGGCACGATTACGCTGTCGGCATCCAGCCTGGCGTCCGCCACTCGGGCGCCGCTTGAATCCGCGAGCACGAGAGTGGACCTGTCACGGACCCACGCCAGAAGAGCCGGCCCCGAGTCGGAAAAACGAAACGCAAGGAGGTCTCCGTTCACGCCTCCCTCCACGGTGAGGGGAAAGCCAGCGAGCGGCTGCGCCATCCCGCGGTCTCCCGTTGCCGCCAGAAGCGTCACGCTGAGACGGCTTGCGGAAACGCGCGCAACAACGACGCCGCTGCCGTACAGCCGCAGCACGTCGGGGAGGATGCCCGAGCCGGAAAGAAAGAAAGGCTGGGCGCGGGAGCTGTCATACCAGACCATGAGGGAGGCGTCCGCGGGGACCCTTTCCGTCAGGCGCGGGAAAGATCCGGCACGGGCGATGTTGTCCCCCGTATCCGCCGTCTTTACCACGGAAGCGAGGTTGCCGGGATCCAGGGAAACAAAGACATAGTCTCCGCGCGTGAGAAAGTACGGCTCGGGAACGCTCACTCCGAAAGCACCGAGGATCATGCTCACGTACCAGGGAATGGAAAGCTTGTCCACCCGCACTCCGTCAAGGACCAGAGAGCTGTCCTTGCCGGCCACCGCGGAGCTGGTGAGCTTTCCCACGGCGGAGGCAAACGCCTTCGAGTCGTCTATGCGCGCGAAGTAGACCGGCTCGCCGGAGCCGGAGAG
Organism: uncultured Spirochaetota bacterium; assembly: GCA_963845535.1. Taxonomy (GTDB): domain Bacteria; phylum Spirochaetota; class Spirochaetia; order SZUA-6; family Fen-1364; genus Fen-1364. The sequence goes on along the minus strand of CAWJSK010000002.1, from coordinate 163,030 downwards.
CTGGAATGCGCCGATCTCGGAACCGATCCAGGAGAAGACCAGCTCCTGGATGCCCGCGCCGAGAAGGGACCGGGCTCCGTCATCAGCCTTCTTGTACAGGTCCTGGAAGCTGCCGCCTTCAAGAACGGCAACGAGGTGATAGAGGTCTTCCAGCGGGGCCGCGTTCACGACGCTCAGCATGTACGCCGAGGACGGCACATAACGAAGGACACCGACGGGCCGGGGCGAATACGACATGACCTTCGCCAGCTCGGGCAGGGACGCGGCAACGGGCATCTCGGAGGAAAGCCGCAGGCTTTCCGCGTTCGCCTCCGCCTCCAACGCGGATTGTCCGGGCAGCCGCAGCGCCGCGAGCACCCGTGATCCCAGGGCGTTCGCGCCCATGAGGTCCGCGGCGAGGCTCTGCGTATCCACCAGGACGCGCACGGCTCTGCCGTTGCGGGGGCGCAGCCTCTGCACGAGGTCCCGGCTCGCAACCGCGGCGATGCCCTGACCTGAAGCGCGACGCGCCAGGGCGTCTTTCAGCACCCCTTCGTCCAGTGCGATGACGGCGACATTTTCGATGAGCGCCGCCTGAACGGTGGCGTTGCCGCTTGAAAACCGATACAGGGGCGTCCCGGATTCATTCAGGAAGCTGAAACCCTTGATCGAAAGCATGGGGCCCGCAACGCGGGCAAGCGGGGACAGGATGCCGCGCCAACCCAGGTCCAGAACGGCAAGGAGCTTCTGGTCGGGAAGCAGGACGATATCGGCGTGCACGTCGAGGAGCTTTTGCACGATGGGGGACTTGGCGAGGGCAAGCCCGCGCGCGTCCGAAAGCGCGCTGCGGTAGGAGACGAGCTCCGGCCGGGAGAGGACCACGTCCGCCGCGGAAAGGTTCAGCCAGTCATTGTAGAGGACGCGGAGGGAAGGCACCTGGATGAACGCCACGTAATGGTCCGGCAGGAATGCAAGAGGGTCCTCATGGCGGACCAGCCAGCGTCCCACCAGGAAGACGGCTCCCATCACGATGATTGCCAGAATGACAAGAACGGCCTTGAGAAAGATCGAGAATACCTTTTTCACGAGGGGATCTCCCGCGGCATCACGGTAGCGGAAAAAACCCTCAAAAGCAACCGACGTGAGCCCCGCGCTCGACCTGGCTACGCGCTCGGCCTGGCTACGCGCGCGGCCCCGCTTCGATGGCGATGAGGGAAACGTCGTCGTCAAACGACTCCCTGCCGCGCCAGACCGTCAGCTCTTTGCGAACTCTTCCAACCGCGTCAGGAAGCTTGTCTTGGATGGATTGAGCCAGCAGGTCCAGGAGCCTTGCGCGGGAGAACTGCTGCCCGCGTGGGTTCGAGCATTCGGTGAGCCCGTCCGAATAGATGAAGAGGCGGTCGCCGGGAGCAAGAGTCACCTCGGATTCCTCGAGGACGAGCTCAGGGGAAAGCCCAACGGCATTCCCGCCCGCCTTCACCTCCGCTCGTGATCCGTCCCGTTTCACCACCACCGGGTACGGGTGCCCCGCCCGCGCCATCCGCACCCGAAGCGTCTGCCTGTCAATGACGCCGTAGCAGATCGTGAAGAACATCAGGTTATGGCCGTCGCAGAACATCCTGTTCAGACTCGTGACGACCTCTTTCGGGGAAAGCGCGTCCGTTCCCAGGAATGCGAGCTTCGGACTTCGATGGGGAAGGAGGAGCCGGTTGAGAAGCAGGGCGAGGGACGCCGCGCCCAGGCCATGCCCTGCCACGTCGATCATGTAGAAGCCGGCGTGCCTCCCGTCAATGGAAAAGAAATTGTAGAGGTCTCCCGCCGCGAACCCCGCGGCAAGCAGGAAGCCCGACATGGCCAGGCCGCCCGCTTCCACCGTATCCGGCGGAAGGAGGCTCCTGTGCAGACGCGCGGCGTCCTGCAGCTCAGTCGTGATGAAGTTCTGGATCCTGTCCCGCTCCGATGCGTCCCGAAAGACCCAGACGATCCCCCGCCCGCTGGCCCCGGAGGCCCGGTAGGGCTCGAGGTGCACGTCGACGAGACACGCGCTCCCGTCAGCCCGCGTGAGGCCGCACCGCGTCAGTTTTACGCTCTGGCCGCTCAGGACCACGTCGTCGATGTGCAAGGCGATGGGCTCACTGCTTCCCGCCTGCGTGAGCTTCAAGAGCTTGAAAATCGAGCTGAAAGGAGGCAGGGGGTCGGGAAGCTGAAGAAGCGCCCTGCCCCGGGAGTTCGCATATTCGATGACCCCGTTGGCCTCTGTCACGATGATCCCGTCCCCCACGGAGTGCAGGATCGCGGACATCGTGTCGTGCGTGCCCGCGAGCTCCTTCTGCGCATGGGACCTGCTGAGCGCCATCTTGACGGTTGCTTCCAGGGCGCGTTCCTCGAACGGCTTGAGGATGAACCCGTAGGGCTCGGTGAGCCTGGCTTTCTCCAGAGTATCCGCGTCGGAGTACGCGGTAAGATAGACCACCGGCACCCGCGTAGAGTCCTTGATGAAGTTGGCGGCGTCTATCCCGTTCATTTCACCCTGCAGGTGGATGTCCATGAGGACGAGATCCGCCTCCAGGGCTTCGGTCTTCTTCACGGCCTCCTCGCCGGAAGCCACGACACAGGGGACCTCGTACCCGAAGCCCTCCAGGCATCGCTTGATGGCGAGCGCAACGAGCTCCTCATCTTCAGCAACGAGTATTCGTGCGTGTTCCATTTTGATTTCAGGCCTCCCCAGCCTTGCCCGTAGTGTATCACCGATTTTCGACTTTTTCAGTTGATTGGAAAAACGATTGTCCAACGGGTGCCGGCCTCCTTGGAGAGCGAAAGGGTGCCGCTCACCTGTTTCACCAGCTTCTCCACGATCTGCATCCCGAGCGTTCCGGTTCGGGATGGCTCGAAGTCCGCGGGCAATCCGACGCCGTTGTCCGATATTGCAAGGCAGACCTGGTCCGCGGGAAGCCTGCCCAGCTCCACGCGAAGCTCGCACCTGCGCGAGCGCGTCTCCTCGGGGAACGCGTACTTCAGCGCGTTCGTGCACAGCTCGTTGGCAACGAGGCCGCACGGAATGGCCTTGTCGATCCCGAGACTGATGGCTTGCACCGCCGGGACGAACGCCACGACGCCAGCCAAACGGTAGGCGATGAGAAGCCGGCTCACCAGCTTGTCCAGGTAAGCCCCGAAGTCGATGCTGCGGAAGTCTTTCGAGCCGTACAGGTCCTCGTGGATCAACGCCATGGAGGAGACCTGGTTGCGGCAATCCTGGATGATCAGCTTGTCGACGGGGTCGTGGATGCGGACCTCCTGGAGGTACAGGAGGCTGGAGATGATCTGGAGGTTGTTCTTCACCCGGTGGTGTATTTCCTTCAGGAGCACGTTCTTCTCCTGGAGGGAGGCGAGCACGTTCTCCTCCACGCGCTTGCGGTCCGTGATGTCACGGATGATCCCCTCGATCCCGATCCTGTTCCCCCGCTCGTCGAACATCCGATGGGCGTTGAGCGACACGTTGATCGTCTCTGCGTTCGCTCCTTTCACGGAAAGCTCGAAGTCCGAGACGGCCCCCTCCTGGTCGAGCGCGGCCGTAATCCCCTCCCGGGCCCGTTCGTCGGCGGAGAACGCCGACACGTGGCGTCCGACAAGAAGCGCCGGATCATAGCCGAATGATCTGACCGAAGGGCTGATGAGCCTGATCACCCCTTCGGAGTCCGCGCGGAAATACACGTCTTGCAGGGATTCGAAAATTCCGCGATAACGCTTCTCACTTTCCACGAGGGCCAGGCGCGCCTCCGCCGCCTCCATGAGCTGTCGGGACCTCTGGAGACCTACAAAGATCACCACTGCCAGCCACGCGTACTCCACCGTGAAGACGAAAGGATAGAGGCCCTCACTGACGGCCAGGTCGCTCATCGTGGCCAGGAAGACGATGGAGCAGATCACCAGGAGGGATGCCGCCTCCCGTCTGTTGCCCGCGCGGTAGTAGCGGATGATGAGCACGACGATGTAGGCGAACAGGACCGGTCCCCGCGATGTACTGGGCGTCCATGAGCGGACCCTGATCGACTTCCGTATACGTCACGTCGCCGATCGGCAAGCGCACGTGGAGGATCACGGGGCTGGACGAGGTCCCAGGTAAGGTTTCCCGGAGCGAACGCCTGGAGAATGACGAAGAGCACGAAAACGCCCACTGCGGCGACCTGCGCGGCGCGGGGCACCATGCGGGTGATCCCTGCGACATACCAGAAAAAGGCAAGGATCGTCAACTCGAGCGTGATGGCCTGGATTTTCAGCCAGATCACGCTGGCGGCCGGGACGACGATGTTGTACCCACCTGCGCACGCCAGGTCGTAGGCGGCCGCTGCCACGCAGATGACGGCAAAAGCAAAGTTGTACAGTCTGCCTTTCATCCGCGCCCAGGTGAAAAACTCGAAGGCGGCAACGGAGGCGCACACGGCGGCCATGACGAGGGGCAGGATGGAAACCAGGTGAAGCGTCATGGCCGCATGCTTCCCCGGGCCCGGCTACAGGGCCTTTTCCAGAGCGCGGTTCAACCTCTTTACGAACCCCGCGGGGTCTTTGAGCTCCCCGCCCTCCACGAGAAGCGCCTGGTCGAGAAGGAGGCGGCTCGTATCCGCGATCACGGTCCCCATCCGTGATGGCGGCCAGCTTGGCCACGATGGGGTGGGAAGGGTTGAGCTCCAGGATAGGCTTCACCTCGGGAAAGTCGCGGTTGCCCATGAGCTTCAGGATCTGCTGCATCTGCATGGTGGGGTCTTTGTCATCCACCACGATGCAGGAAGGGGAATCCGCAAGCCGGGTGGACGCCCTCACGTCCTTCACCGCGTCTCCCAGCACCTCCTTCACCTTCTTGACGAGGGGATCAATGGCGGCCGCTTTGGCGGCGTCCCCGTCCGTCTTGAGGTCTTCCGCTGCGGCGGACCGGTTCACTGCTTTCAGCTCCGTTTCCATGAAGGTGCCGATGGAGGAAGCTGCGATCTCGTCGATCTCATCATCCATGATGAGGACCTCGAAGCCCTTGGCCTTGTACGCCTCCAGGAGCGGAGAGTTGCGAAGCGCGGACTCCCGGCCGCCCGTTATATAATAGATGGCTTTCTGGTCTTTCTTCATCCTGTCACGGTACTGGGACAGGCTTGTCCATCCCTCCACCGTCGTGGACTTGTACCGTACAAGCTCCAGGAGCTGGTCTCTATGCTCGTGGTCCTGGAGGAGGCCCTCCTTGAGGACCCTTCCGAGCTCAGTCCAGAACGTGTCATAGGTCCCCGTGTCCTTTGCGAGCTGGGCAAGCTCCTGCAGGACCTTGCGCACGGAGGAGGAACGGATGTTCTCCATGACACGGTTCTTCTGCAATATCTCCCGGCTGACGTTCAGCGGGAGGTCCTCCGAATCGATGATCCCGCGCACGAAACGCATGTAGACGGGAAGAAGCTCTTTCTCATTCTCCGTGATGAACACCCGCTTGATGTAGAGCTTGACCCCGGGCTGGTAGTCGTAGTGGAAAAGGTCGAACGGCGCCTTGCGGGGAATGTAGAACAGTGTAGTGTACGCGAGCGCACCCTCCACGGAGTGGTGGATCCAGAGCAGCGGGTCCTCCGTGTCATGGGTCAGCGTCTTGTAGAACTCCTTGTAGTCCTCATCCTTCAGATCGTTCTTCGGCCTCTTCCACAGGGCAAGGGCGGAGTTGACCTGGGAAACCTTGTCCACCTTCCCGCCGTGCTGACCCTCCTCCTCGTAATGGAGATGGATGGGGAAGGCGATGTGGTTGGAATACTTGCGGATGATGTCCTCCATCCTCCATCGGTCCGCGTACTCCCTGCCCTGTTCATTGAGGAATAGCGTGACCGTGGTGCCGCAGCCGCTTCGCTCTGCTTCCGCGATCTCGTATTCCCCCTTGCCGTCGCTCGTCCATTTCCACGCTTTTTCGTCCCCGATCTTGCGGGAGACCACCTCCACCGTGTCCGCCACCATGAACGAGGAATAGAATCCGACCCCGAACTGGCCAATGAGGCCGGAGCTCTTTTTCGCGTCCGCGGCCATGGCCTGAAGGAACTGCTTCGTGCCGGATCTGGCAATCGTGCCGAGGTTCTCCTCCAGGTCGGCATCGTTCATACCGATCCCCGTGTCGGAAACGGTGAGGGTCTTTCGGTCCTTCGTGTCGAAGGAAATGTCGATGCGGGGAACGAAAGGCACGCCCTTGTACTCCTCCTGGGTCAGCGTGAGATACTTCAGCTTGTCCAATGCGTCAGAGGCATTGGAGACCAGCTCGCGGAGGAAGATCTCGGGGTGCGAGTACAGAGAATGAATGATGAGTGTCAGAAGCTGGCTGACTTCCGCCTGGAACTTATGCGTTGCCATTGCCGTGGACTCTCCCTGGTGCTCGTGCTGTTTCCAGAAAAGTTACATCGGAAAGAGCGGCTCGGTAAAGAGCGCCCCTGGTGTTACAGATGTGTAATTTTGAGAATCCGGCCGATTGTTGAGCCTTGTCTGCCGATCTATACTACGAGCCGATTCTCGGGATTCCGACATGAACGTATTTTCTTTCATCAACATCCGCCGTAACTCTGTCCTTCACGCCGGCGAAGTGGCGTACTCTCTCCTTCTGCTGGCGTGGTTTTTCGCGCCCTTCTTCGCCCATGCGCGTTCTGGCATGGTGCCGCCCCTCCTCCCTCTTTCCTTCCTCGACCCGGACCATGACGGGATTCTGCGGTTCCTCCTCGCCACCTGCGTGGCGTACCCCATCCCGCTCCTGTGCGCGGCCAAGATCGCCGCGGCATTTTTCGAGCATCGCGCCCCCTCGCTGGCCGACCCAACGCGGGTGACACCCATCGTGCTGAACGTGCTGTGCTCGGGGCTTGCCGTCGCGGTCCTCATGATCCAGATGGTCGCTTTCGCGTCGGGACCGTCCTGGTTCCACGCCCTTTCCTGGCTGGCGTACGCCGTGTTCTTCGCTTCCGTGGCCTGGAATGCATTCTCTCTCATCCGATTCATCGACTCCGTCAAGCAGTCGGACCCCGCCTTTCAGGAATTGCTTGCGTACAGCCGCAAACGCCGCGCAGCGTTTCGCAGGCCGCTCACGTCGCTGATGGGCCAAGGGATCCAGAGACGGCTCGCCATGACCATGCTGCCATTCGTGCTTGCCGTCATCATCGTGCCGTCTCTCGTGATGCTGCGGGATTTCAGCCGCACCGCGCTTGCCTCATCCATCGCGGACGGAAAGGCGCTGGCGGAGCGCACGGCCAGCGTGGTCCAGACCGCCTCGGCGTCCCCCGGGGCAGTGGCGGGGTACATGACGCTGGAAGGCAGGAAGAACCGGGCCTCCGAGCTGCCGTTTCTGGCCATCAGCTACGTCGAAAAGGACGCCCGGTCCGGCCTTTTCGAGGTGGTTGCAAGCACGGACAGGTCACGGGTCGGCCGGAAGCCGCCGCTGCGGCCACCGGCTGCCGCGGCCACGGGATATCGGCTCCTGGCGGACGAAGACGCATATGAGTTCTTTTCTCCCGTGTCCGTCGCCGGGGGACCGTCCGGGTACGTGAGCGTGGAAATGGCGCACGATGTCGTGGCCGAGCAATATTTCCGCACGGTCGTGAAGGTGGTCCTCATTGCCGGGCTCTCCGCCTATGCCGCGGTGTTCCTCTTCTCCCTGTTCGGCCGCAGCATCGTCTTCCCCATCCTGTCCCTGTGCATGAGCGTGAGCGAGGTCTCCAATGCCGTGTCGGAGATGGTCAAGGGACGAGGCCGAGGCGAGGTGAGGCTCCCGAAATACAAAGACCGCGTGCGCACCAACGATGAGATCTCCATGCTTTCCGGGGAGGTCGGCGCCATGACCCGCGTCATCCGCGGCCTGATCCCCTACATTTCGGCCTCCACGCTGACGCATTCCGAACGGGACACGCCGCGGACGGAGAAGAGGAACCTCGCCTTCCTTTTCACCGACATCCGGGGGTTCACCACGTTCTGCGAAGGACAGAGCCCCGAGGCCGTGGTCCGGATGCTCAACCGCTATCTGGACCTGCAGGCGGGGATCATCATCGCCAACGGCGGTGACATCGACAAGTTCGTCGGGGACGCGGTGATGGCCGTTTTCAAGGGGTCGGGCAAGGAGGTGGCGGCCTGCCGGGCGGGCGCGCAGATCATTGCCGCCATGTCCCGGGAGAAGGAGCTGGCTGACCTTTCCAGCACGCGCCCGGTGGCCATCGGGATCGGCATTCACAGCGGGCCGGTGATCTTCGGCAGCGTCGGCGCCCGGGACCGCATGGACTTCACGAGCATCGGCGACACGGTGAACCAGGCCGCGCGACTGGAGGGGGTGAACAAGAGCTACGGGACGCGCGCGCTGCTCTCCGAGGTCGTGTATGAGAAGGCGAAGAACGTCTACCTGTGCCGGGAAATCGACCTGCTCACGGTCAAGGGGAAGCGGACACCGGTGCGGATCTTCGAGCTTCTCCAGGAGAAGGAAAAATCATCTGACAGGAACCACGAGATCAAGCGCGTGTTCGAGGAGGGACTCTCCCTCTACCGCCGGCAGGTCTGGGCTGGCGCGGAGGAGTGCTTCTACTTCCTGAAGGAAAAGTTCAACGATGACGCAAGCGCGGTGTTCCTGAAGCGGATTGCGGCCTTTCGCGCCGCCCCGCCCGCCGCGGACTGGGACGGCGTATTCAACCTCACGGTGAAGTAGCACGGCCTTCGGCCGTGCTAGTGGAGCATCCTGCGCTTGTTGCGGATGTAGTCCGCGAACAGGAACTCCCCCAGCTTGTCCGCGGAAGCGAAGTAGGCCCGCCCCCTGTTGAGCTTGGTCATCTCGTCCACGAAGTTCACGAGCTCGGGGTCGGTGGCCAGCATGAACGTGGTGATGGTTATGCCGGCCTTCTTGCATTCCGCTGCCGCCTCCAGGGTCTGAGCCAGGATCTTCGGGTCGAAGCCGTAGGGGTTCTTGTAGACCTCTCCGTTCTCCGTGATGGCCGTGGGCTTGCCGTCCGTCACCATGAAGATCTGCCTGTTGGTCTGGCGCGTTCCCTCCAGGATGGTCTGCGCCATCTCCAGGCCGGCGCGCGTGTTGGTGTGGAAGGGGCCCACCTGCAGATACGGGATGTCGCTGATTGCGATCTCGCGCGCCTCATCCCCGAACGTCCCCACGCGCAGCGTGTCCTTGGGGTAGCGGGTCAGGATCAGCTCCGTCAGCGCGAGGGCCACTTGCTTGGCAGGCGTGATCCTGTCCTCTCCGTAGAGGATCATGCTGTGGCTGATGTCGATGAGGAGCATCGTTGCGCAGGAGGAGAGGTGCTCCGTCTCATAGACCTCCAGGTCCTCCTCCGCGAGGGAAATCTCATCCACGCCGCCGCGCTTGACCGCGTTGGAGATGGTCCCCAGCGCGTCGATCTGCGTGACAGGGTCCCCGAATCGCCACGCCCGTGTCTCCGTGAGCCTCTCCTCTCCGCTTCCGGTGGACGGTATGCGGTGCTGCCCGAAACCGGACTTCTGCAGGTTGGAGAATATCTGGTTCAACGAGTCCTTGCGGATGATCTGCTCGCCTTTCGCGGTCAGGCTGTACCCGCCCTCCTTCAGCCTCTCCACGATCCGGTTCTCCTCGAGCTTGCGGCGGAACTCCTCCAGGTCCACGTCGGGATCGATGCTTCCCCTCTCCTGGAGGTATTCCATCCACTTGAACACCTTGTCCACGTCCCCGCCCGCCATGAGGAGCAGGTAGTTGAAGAGACTCATCAGGTCCTGGAAGCTTTTCAGCAGGTCCTGGAGGGTCTGGTCCCACTCGGAATATTCCCAAAGCATCCTTTGCTTCTTTCCTTGGCCCTGGTCCCTAGTCCTCGCTCTGCGCCATGTGATCGAACATAGCCTTGAGCATGTCGCGGTAGGCGACCTTCACGCCTTCCTCCCGCTTGGAGACCATCGAGTGCTGGTGCAGACCCTCGAGGACGAACTCCATCCCCAGGCCGATGCCGTCCCCTTCCTTGAGATCGAGATGATGCGCGGCAAGCTCCTTGAGCCCCTGCACCTTCTCCAGCCGCTTCATGTACTCGTCGAAGGGCATCTCATCGGAAGTCTCCACGGTGTTCCCCTTGGAGAACCAGCTCAGGACGGCGTGGAACGGAGATGATTCCGTGCGCATGGGCTGTTCTTCCGACCCGTCTTTCTTTTTCTTCTTCGGCGTGGGGTCGGGGAACCTGCGGTGGAAGGTCTCCTTCACCGCCTCTCCGATGATCTTGCGCGCCACGATGGCCGCGCCCTGCTGCTCGCCTTCATAGACCAGCTCCACCTTGCCCGTGATGGCCGTCACGGCCGCGTGCAGGTCCCCGATGCGCGGATAGACGCGCTTCTCGCCGTGCAGGATTGCGCGGCGCTCCATGTTGCTCAACACGTTCTCGAGGAGCGAAATGCTCATGCGGGCCGAAACTCCGGATGCCTGGTTCACGAACTCGCTGGCGCGCGCGGCAAATGCCACTTCCTCCACCAGCTCGCGGAACCAGTCCGGCATGACGAGCTCGATTCCGCAATCCCGGGCGGTCCACGCCTCTTGCGCGGTGATCCGCATGGCCGCCTGCCTGTCCTGCGGGTAGTGGGTGATGATCTGAGAGTCGATCCGGTCCTTCAGCGGCGTGATGATGTTGCCCCTGTTGGTGTAGTCCTCGGGGTTGGCCGAATAGACCATCACAATGTCGAGCTTCATCCGGATGGGGAAACCCCTGATCTGGATGTCCTTTTCTTCCATAATATTCAACAGACCGACCTGGATCCGGGGCGGAAGGTCGGGAAGCTCGTTGATTGCGAATATCCCCCGGTTGGTCCTCGGGATGATCCCGAAGTGGATGACCTCCTCGTCCGCATACGTGAGCTTGCGGGTGGCGGCCTTGATGGGGTCAATGTCTCCAATCAGGTCGGCGATTGTGACGTCCGGGGTGGCGAGCTTTTCGCGGTAGCGCTCCTCACGGCTGATCCACTCGATGGGAGCCTCATCCCCTTTTGCCGCGATGGTCTCCCTGCCCTTTCTGCTCACCGGGTTGAACGGATCATCGTTGATCTCCGTCCCCGCGATAACGGGGACCTGCTCATCCAGCAGCCTCACGAGGCTGCGCAGGATCCGCGTCTTGGCCTGGCCGCGCAGTCCGAGCAGGATGAAGTCATGATGGGACAGGAGGGCGTTCACAAGCCCCGGGATCACCGTTGATTCGTAGCCGATGATGCCGGGGAAGAGGTCCTCTTTCGCGCGCAGCATGCGCACGACGTTGGCCCGCATTTCCTCCTTGACGCTTTTCGGTTTGTATCCTGATTTTTTCAGTTCTCCAAGGGTCCGTGGCAGTTGCAACGCTCGAGCCTCCTCTTTTCCTACGAATGAAAGGTACTGAATTCCTTCGTTGTGGGGAAAGAAACGCGCCCGAAACGCGCCGCCGTTCCGTGGACAGATCCCTGAAAATATGCTACATTCGGGTGCAGAAAATCCCGATTCATGAATTGAGAAGCCCCGCTTTCCTGTTTTCCGCCGTGGTATGCTCCGCAGGCAGGCCGCGCCGGACGGGAAGCGGAGATATCACATTCAGGAGGGACGTATTCGGAGCCTTTTGAGCGGCCGCGGAGCGCGCGCGGCCTTGGCCTGTCTTGCGCTTTCCGTGCTCCCGTGTGCCGCAGCGCATGCGGCCGCGCCAGCGCAACAGCCGTTCAACCTCTCCAAGGTCCTGTTCACCGAGATCACGGACAGCTTCGAGCATCCGTTTGCCCGGATCCCGCTGTTCACCATTGGCACCTTCACGCTCACGATTTCCATCACGAAGCATTTCATCCTCATGACTCTTGTGGGGCTGCTCGTCCTTGCCTCCATGTTCTATCTCGCCCACAAGCTGAAAAACCCGTTCCGAACCCCGACCCGCCTCCAGAGCCTCTTCGAGGCCCTGCTGCAGTACATGCGAGAGCAGGTCTACGAGCCCGTGCTGGGTCCCGAGGGCCGGCGGTTTCACCTCCTGTGCTTCACGCTGTTCCTGTTCATCCTCTACGGCAACCTCGTGGGGATGATCCCGCCCTTCGCCCCCATCAAGCCGCCGGGAGAAAGCGAAGCGGTATGGCTGGGAGGCGCGGTCACGGGCAACCTCGCCACGACGCTGGGCCTGGGGCTCATCACGTTCGTCGTCTTCAATGTATCGGGGATGCGCGCGAAGGGCGCCTTCGGCTATTGGCGGAGGCTCGCTCCCGAGGGAACGCCCGGCTGGATGCTTCCCTTCACGCTGCTGCTGGAGTTCGTGGGCATCCTCTCCAAGACGCTCGCGCTCATCATGAGGCTTTTCGCGAACATGATCGGCGGTCACGTGGCGCTCCTCCTCATCCTGCTTCTCATCCTGAAGTTCCAGTCCCTCGCGGTGGGTCCCATCGCGGTGATCGTGGATCTCGCCATCATGTCGCTGGAGCTTTTTGTCGCGGTGCTCCAGGCCTACATATTCTCGTTCCTCTCCGCGCTGTTCATCGGGATTGCGCAGCGCGCGCACTGAACACATTCGAAAGGAGACAGACAATGGACCTCTCAACACTCGCCCCCGCAATCATGAAGTTTGGGGCATTCATCGGCGCCACCATCGGCGCAGGCCTTGCCGTTCTTGGCGTGGGGCTGGGCCTTGGCCGCATAGGCGCCGCAGCGGCGGAGGGCATCTCCCGCCAACCGGAAGCCTCCGGGAAGATCCAGACCAACATGCTGCTTGCCGCGGTCCTCGTGGAGGGGGTCGGCATCATCGCGCTGGTGATCTGCATCCTCGCCATCGTCATGTAGGAGAGGTCCGCAATGGCTCTCTTGCGAGTTGATCCCGGCCTCGTCCTCTGGCTATGGATCACCTTCGGCATCATCCTCCTGATCCTGCGCTTCACCGCGTGGGACCGGATCACCGGGGCCCTGGACAAGAGGTCGCAGAAGATCGCGTCGGATCTCGAGGCCGGGCGCCTGGCCCAGGAAAAGGCCTCCGTGGTGCTGGCCGAATATGACGATACCATCAAGCGCGGGAAGGTGGAAGCGGCGCAGCTCATCGAAGAGGCGCGCACCGAGGCTGCCCGCATGCGGGAGGAGATGCTGGAGAAGTCCTGGACCGAGGTGCGTGAGCAGAAGACAAAGGCCGCCCAGGAGATCGAGAAGGCCCGTGAGACGGCGGAGATGGGGATCCGCAGTCAGATTGTCGAGATGTCCTTCGCCATCGCGGACGCAGTCCTGAAACGAGAGACCGGGACCCGGGACAACCGGACCTTTGTCGAAGAGTTCGCCGACCGCCTGATCGGCGGGAAGACCGGCGGGAACCCGACCGGCGGGCAGTCGCCGTGACCAGCGGCGTTGCCCGCAACTATGCACGGGCGCTCTTCGAGCTTGCCGTGGAGGACTCATCAATCCCTCAGGTCGAAGCCGACCTGCGCGCCGCGCGTGAGGCGCTGTACGAAGACAAGGAGGCGCGGGACTTCCTTGCCTCCCGTGTCGTGGGCCGCGCTCCCAAGCGCAAGCTGATCCTCAGCGCCTTCGAGGGAAAGGTGGACCCGCGCGTGCTCACGCTGCTGCTGCTTGTGGCGGAGCGCGGCCGAGCCCGCCTGCTCGGTGAGATCGATGACGAGTACGAGCGGTTGTCGCGCATCGCGCGCGGCGTGCGCCGCGCCACGGTCATCTCCGCGTTCGCCCTCGGGGATGAGGAGAAAAGGCGCATACGCTCAGCGCTGGAAGGCCGGTACGGGGGCACCGTGGAGCTGAAGACGGAGGTCCGTTCTTCGCTCATCGGCGGGGTGCTGGCGCTCAGCGAAGGCCAGGAGATGGAGTTCACGGCGGAAGGCCAGCTCAGGGACCTGCACGGCAGGCTGACGCGGGATGGCACGCACTAGGAGCGAAAAATGCGAATCAATCTTGAAGAGATATCCACTCGGATCCGCGAGGAGATCCGCAGCTATTCCCGCAACATCGCGGTGGACGAAGTGGGCACCATTGTCGAGCTGGGGGACGGCATTGCGCGCATCTACGGCATGCGCGGCGCAATGGCGATGGAGATGCTCGAGTTCGAGAACGGCGAGTTCGGGCTCGCCCTGAACCTCGAGGAAGACTCCGTTGGGGCGGTCATCCTGGGGGATTACCTGGACCTGCACGAAGGGGGAAAGGTCAAGAGAACGGGACGCGTGCTTGAGGTCCCCGTGGGACATGAGCTTGTGGGGAGGGTGGTCAACCCTCTGGGAGCTCCCATTGACGACGCGGGAGAAATCACGAGCGCGCGGCGCAGGCCCGTGGAGTTCAAGGCGCCCGGCATCCGCGACCGCCAGTCCGTGAAGGAGCCGCTGCAGACGGGCGTGAAAGCCATCGACGCCATGGTGCCCATTGGCAGGGGGCAGCGCGAGCTGCTCATCGGGGACCGCGGCGCCGGCAAGGAAGCCATCGCCATCGACGCCATCATGAACCAGAAGGGCAAGGACGTGATCTGCGTGTACGTCGCCATCGGGCAGAAGGCGTCCATGGTGGCGGGCATCGTGGAAGCCTTGAAAGAGCACGGCGCCATGCAGCACACCATAGTCGTGGCCGCCACGGCGGCCGAGCCTGCCTCCCTCCAGTACATCGCGCCGTACGCGGGCTGCGCGATGGCCGAGTATTTCATGTACGAAGAGCACAAGGACACGCTCGTGGTGTACGACGACCTCTCGCGCCAGGCCAACGCGTACCGCCAGCTCTCGCTGCTCCTGCGCAGGCCGCCCGGACGCGAAGCGTACCCGGGGGACGTATTCTATCTCCACTCGCGCCTCCTGGAGCGCGCCGCGCGTATCTCCGACGACCTCGGAGGAGGCTCGCTCACCGCCATCCCGCTCATCGAGACGCAGGAGGGCGAGGTCTCCGCCTACATCCCGACGAACGTCATATCGATCACCGACGGCCAGATCTACCTGCGCACGGATCTGTACAACGCCGGCATCAGGCCGGCCATCGACGTGGGGTTGTCGGTGTCACGAGTCGGAGGAAACGCGCAGATCAAGGCCATGAAACAGGTGGCCGGCTCCCTCCGCATTGACCTTGCAGCCTACCGGGAGCTGGAAGCGTTCTCCCAGATGGGCACGGAGCTGGACAAGGCCACGCAGGCGCAGCTTGCCCGCGGCGCCCGCCTGGTGGAAGCGCTCAAGCAGCAGCAGTACTCCCCCATGCCGGTGGAGGAGCAGGTCATGGTGCTGTTCGCGGCGACGCGAGGGTTCCTTGACGACATTCCCGTGGGACGCGTGAAGGAGTTCGAGCAGAAGTTTCTGGCATGGCTTCGGAGCAAGCAGCCGGAAATACTGGCCGGCATCAGGAACCTCGGCACACTTTCCGAACCGGAAGTGCTGAACGCCGCGATGGCCGCTTTCAAGAAGACGTTCTAGAGTCCCGGCAATGGCGAAAACACGGGAGATCCGAAAGCGCATCTCGAGCGTCCGCAACATCAACAAGATCACGCGGACCATGGAGAAAGTGGCCCAGTCCAAGATCATGAAGTTGAACACTCGCTTCGCTGACGCCAAGGCGTTCCGCGCAAGCCTGCTTCGGCTCCTGCCGGAAGCGCTGGGCGCCGCGGTGGGAACGTCGGAAGCCAATGAGGCGCTTGCCCGGCAGCCGTTAACGGAAGCGCGGCCCAAAGGCCCGCGCGTGATGCTGTTGGCCGTCACCTCCAGCCGCGGGTTATGCGGCGGATACAACGCCAAGGTGATCGCGGCCACGCGGGCGAGGATGCAGGAGCTTGCACGGGAAGGTCGGCGGGCCAGCCTGGCCGTCCTCGGCAGGAAAGGTCTCTCTTTCTTCCGCTACAATAACCAGCCCGTCGAAGTGTCCCTGGCCGACATTGATGAGAATGTCCCGTTCCTGAAGCTGCGGGAGGCGCTGGACGAGGTCATTGCCCGCTACCTCCGCGGCGCGGTGGACGAGGTGGAGCTCGTGAGCACGCGCTACCTCACCAAGGTGGCCCAGGAGGTGCGCGTGGTCCGGCTGCTGCCGTTCGAGTTCCCCCGGACCGCCGCGGCCGCCCCCGCGCGGTCGAAAGCGGGCGAGCCGCTGTACTACGTCGAGCCTTCCCGGGGAGACGTGCTTTCCGCGCTGGTACCCATGGCGGTGGCGGCGGAGGTTTTCTGTTCCGTGCTGGAGGCGATGCAGGGTGAACAGGCGCAGCGGTCCATCGCAATGAGGAGCGCGTCGGACAACGCGGATTCCATGACGAAGGAACTGACTCGGACGTACAACCGGGCCCGGCAGGCCCAGATCACGAGTGAAATGATAGAGATCATCAGCGGAAGCGAAGGGGGCAGGGAATGAGCGCAGGCGCACAGGGGACCGTTGTCCAGGTGATCGGATCCATCCTCGACGCGGAGTTTCCCGAAGGTCAGATACCCGAGATCAGGAACGCCCTGATGATCGACCGGGAGATCGCCGGCAAGATGACGCGGCTGGTGAGCGAGGTCCAGCAGCATCTGGGAGGCAACCGGGTGCGCGCCGTGGCGCTGGATTCCACTGACGGCATCCCCCGAGGGTGTTCGATCGTCGACTCGGGCACTTCCATCACCGTGCCCGTGGGCACCGAAGTGCTAGGACGGGTTTTCAACCTCCTGGGAGAACCGGTGGATGGGAAGGGGCCCGTGGCCGTGAAACAGAGGATGCCCATCCACAGGCCGGCCATCCCGTTCAGCCAGTTGGAGCCCAAGACGGAGCTCTTCGAGACGGGCATCAAGGTGATAGACCTCCTCTGCCCCTACGTGCGCGGCGGAAAGACGGGATTGTTCGGCGGCGCGGGGGTCGGCAAGACGGTCATCATCGAGGAGCTGATCCACAATATTGCCACCAAGTACGGCGGCTACTCGATTTTCGCCGGTGTGGGAGAGCGAACGCGGGAAGGCAACGACCTGTGGAACGAGATGCGGGAATCCGGCGTTCTGGAGAAGGCGTGCCTCGTCTACGGCCAGATGAACGAGCCGCCCGGCGCGCGGCTTCGTGTAGCACTGTCCGCCCTCACCATGGCGGAGCACTTCCGAGACCAGGGCCTGGACATCCTGCTCTTCGTCGACAACATCTTCCGCTTCACGCAGGCGGGAAGCGAGGTCTCCGCTCTCCTGGGCCGCATGCCCTCGGCCGTCGGCTACCAGCCCACCCTTTCCTCCGAGATGGGTGAGCTGCAGGAGAGGATCACTTCCACAAAGAACGGGTCCATCACGTCCATCCAGGCCGTCTACGTGCCGGCGGACGACATCACCGACCCGGCGGCGGCAACCGTCTTCACCCACCTGGATGCCACAACCGTCCTCTCCCGGCAGATCGCGGAGAAGGGCATATACCCCGCGGTGGATCCCCTGGCCTCCACGAGCCGCATCCTCTACCCCTACTACGTCGGGGAGGAGCACTACAACGTGGCCCAGACCGTGCTTCAAGTCCTCCAGCGCTACCGCGACCTGCAAGACATCATCGCCATCCTCGGGTTCGACGAGCTTTCCGAGGAGGACAAGGCGACGGTGGCCCGCGCGCGGCGGATCGAGCGCTTCCTCAGCCAGCCGTTCTTCGTTGCCGAGCAGTTCACCGGCTTCGGCGGGCGCCACGTCAAGCGCGCCGACACCGTGGCGAGCTTCAAGGAGATCATCAGCGGCGCGTGCGACGCCTTGCCGGAGCAGGCGTTCCTGTACGTCGGCACGGTGGATGAGGTCAGGGAGAAGGCGAAGAAGGTGGCCGCGGCATGAGCCAGGCGTCTTTCACGTTCGTCGTCTCCACTCCGGACGGGATCATTGCGCAGGGCAACGCCGACTTCGCGGTGGTCCCGACCACGCGAGGGGAGATGGGGGTGCTCGCGGAGCACGCCCCGGTGGTTGCACGCGTGGCGCCCGGGGAGCTCCGTGTGGTGTCAGGCGGCCGGGAGACGAAAGTGCGCGTTGGGCCGGGGCTTGCCGAGGTCCTGGACAACGCCGTACGGCTGTTCGTTGCCCGCGCCGAAGGACCCGAGCCCGCCTGACGGGACGATACGAAGATTACCGTCGAACACGTGTTTGTATCATAGCCGATGGTCCGAACGACGTGTCGAACGACCCCGTGACTCCCTGAAACTTCCCCTCTCCCGCACGGAGAAATCCTTGACAACGCAGGCATCATGCTATATGCTTGGAGCTAAGTTTATCTCATGGGATGAAAGGGGCGAACATGCCTGTAAAGAAGACGGCGAAGAAGACCTCCAAGAAGGCTGCGAAGAAGCCTGCCAAGAAGACAGCGAAAAAGAAGGCAGCCAAGAAGACTGCTCGCAAGAGGTAAGGTCTTCACTGCGCGAGGGAGTGACACGGTCATTCTCTCGCGCGGCGTCCAAAATGTTTTAGCGCCGCAGGAAGCCAAGACACTCCGAAAGAACTATCTCCCCTGAAAGAGTCTCAAGAATACCTCGGGGTGCCTGAACAAGGCGCACAGCCCGTCCGCGTGGTGCCCAAACGGCGGCATCAGAGGCGCCAAACAGCGCCACGGTGGGGCATCCGACCGCCGCCGCCAGGTGAGCAACGCCTGAGTCATTGCCCACGAACAGCCGACATTCCGTCAACGCTCCCGCAAGATCACTCAAGGAAACATTTCGCCACGCCTGTCCGGAATATGGCAGCGCCAGGTCCTTCTCCGCGGGTCCAAGGACCCATCGAACAACAAGACCAGTCGCCTCCAACCCTCCCGCAAGGTCCTGAAACTTTGCAAACGGCCAGTTCTTCTTTTTGTCGCCGCTGCCGGGATGCAACGCAACGGCGTTGGCGGGTACCGGCAGTGCGCCGCGCGCGCACCGTACCTGCGGTCGAGCGTCTTCTTCGGTGAAGGCGAGAGAAGGGAAGAGGGAGAGGTGATAATCGACGATCGGCACTCGTTCTGCCGGGAACGGGTGCTGCCAAACGATCTCCCGCACCCCGAGCCGCGCAAGATTCTCGGGAAGGGCGGATACTGCGGATGAAAAGAGCAATGCCGAGCTGAATCGCCGAAAGCGCGCGGTGAGAAGAGGCGGGACATCCGCTTCTCTGCCGAAAAGCGGGGTGAAGAGGGACGAGCCGGCCTCCCACGCCTCATCGAAAAGTCCGGGCGGGGCAAGCTCAGCGTGCCCAGCCTTGCCCAGAAGAACCACGCCGTCACCGGGGTGCAGCCTCCGCCACGCCCGCATGGCGGGAAGAGCAGTGACAAAGTCTCCGAGGGCGCCGGCGTGGTAGATGAGTGAAAGGCCCATACTCTGGGACTAGAGATAGCACAGAAGCCCTGTTTCTGGTACCAATGGAGGCGTTCTCACACATCGCGGAGGCCTCTATGCAGGAAGAATCGGACACTAAAATACTGGTCATCAACTGCGGAAGCTCATCGCTGAAGTACGAGGTCTGGCAGATGCCTCACCGCGTCAGTCTTGGCCGCGGAATGGTGGAAAGGATCGGGGAGCTGAAGGGAAAAATCTCCCAAAAGACTCCCAAGGAAGAGTACGTCCATGAGACGCAGGTGCCCCACCACAAGGCGGCCATGGAGCTGGTCCGGGAAGCGCTCACGGACAAGGCGCGCGGCGTGCTTGCACGCATGGAGGACATTGCGGGGGTCGGGCACAGGGTGGTGCACGGGGGTGAGCAGTACGCCAACTCGGTGATCATTGATGACGCGGTGATTGCCGCGGTGGAGAAGAACGCGGAGCTTGCCCCGCTGCACAACCCCCCCAATCTCATTGGCATCCGCGAGGCCATGTCGCTGCTCCCGAAGGTGAAGCACGTCGCGGTGTTCGACACGGCGTTCCACCAGACCATGCCTCCCGCCGCCTACCTCTACGGCCTCCCGTACGAGCTGTATGAGAAGTACAAGATCCGCCGGTACGGATTCCACGGCACGAGCCACCGCTACGTGGCATCCCGCGCCCTGGAGCTGCTTCGCCGTTTCCCGGAGAACACGAACATCATCACGTGCCACCTCGGCAACGGCGCCTCGGTCACGGCAATCGAGCACGGCAAGTCCGTGGATACCTCAATGGGATTCACGCCCCTGGAAGGCCTCATGATGGGGACGCGCAGCGGGGATATCGACCCTGCAATCGTGGACTTCCTGGAAAGACGGGGGTACAGCTCCGCGGAGGTGAACTCCCTTCTCAACAAGAAGAGCGGCCTGCTGGGGCTTTCGGGCATCTCCAACGACCTTCGAGACCTGGAGTCTGAGGCAACCAAGGGCAACCTCCGGGCCACGCAGGCCCTGGAGGTCTATGCCTACCGCGTGCGAAAATACATCGGCGCCTATGTGGCCAACCTCGTCAAGGTGGACGCGCTCGTGTTCACGGGCGGGATCGGCCAGAACGGCATTCGGATGCGGGAAAGGATTTGCCATCGCCTGGAGAACCTCGGTATATTCATGGACTACGCAGGGAACGTGTCGCTGGGTTCCGCGGAGGGGATCGTTTCCGCGCCGTATTCGCCCATCGCCATCCTTGTGGTGCCCACGAACGAGGAGCTGCAGATCGCAATCGACACGTACGGCCTCATCTACGGCCGCGAGGAAGGCTTCCGGCGGCGCGGCACCGACATCTCGCTGTAAGAGGAGACTTTTCCATGGTAGAGCTGGACTTCACAAAGCTCGACGGCCTGGTTCCCGCCGTGGCGCAGGACTGGCAGACCGGCGAGATCCTCATGGTGGCTTTCATGAACAAGGAGTCATGGGAGCTGACTCAGAAGACGGGGATCATGCATTACTGGAGCAGGTCCCGGAGCAAGCTCTGGAAGAAAGGGGAAAGCTCGGGCAATGTGCAGGAAGTGAAGGAGCTTCGCATCGACTGCGACTCGGACTGCGTGCTGGCCCGGGTTCGCCAGGTCGGAGATGCCGCCTGTCACACCGGCTACAGGAGCTGCTTCTTCCGCGTGGTGGAAAAAGGCGTTGAACGGGTGGACGGCGTGAAAGTCTTCAACCCCGAAGACGTTTACGGGGAGAAGAAATGAAGGACCACATCATCAAGCTCGGGGTCCCCAAGGGCAGCCTCGAACGGGCAACCATAGAGCTGTTCCAGAAGGCGGGGTGGAAGATCACCACCTCGGAGAGATCGTATTTCCCTTCCATAGATGACCCCGAGATCACGTGCAACCTCGTGCGTGCGCAGGAAATGGCCCGCTACGTGGAGAACGGCGTCCTTGACGCCGGCCTCACGGGCCTGGACTGGATATTGGAAAACGACGCTGACGTGGAGATCGTGACTGACCTCATCTACTCGAAAGCAAGCACCAGCAAGGCGAAGTGGGTGCTCGCCTGTCCTGCCGCCTCTCCCATTGCACGCCTGGAGGACTGCGCCGGGAAGACCATCTCCACCGAGCTGGTGGGCTTCACGAAGCGCTACTTCGCCGAACGGGGCATCAACGTGAAGGTGGAGTTCTCCTGGGGAGCCACGGAGGCCAAGGCCGTGGACGGCCTGGTGGATGCGATTGTCGAAGTGACGGAGACGGGAACGACGCTCCGGGCCAACGGGCTGAAGATCGTGCACACGCTTCTGGAGACCAACACGAAGCTCATCGCGAACAAAGCCGCCATGGCTGACCCGGCCAAACGCCGCAAGATCCAGCACATCGCGCTGCTCCTGCGAGGCGCCCTGGCCGCTGAGAACCTTGTCGGCATCAAGATGAACGTCCCTGAGTCCAGCTTCGAGGAAGTGATCGGACTCCTCCCCAGCCTCACCTCCCCTACCGTCGCCAAGCTGCATGATTCGGCGTGGTTCTCCGTGGAGATCGTAATCCGCGAGTCCGTGGTACGGGAGCTCGTTCCGCGGCTCATTGAAAAAGGCGCCACCGGCATCATCGAGTACCCGCTGAACAAGGTGGTCAATCGCGAAGACGCCATATGAGCTTTAGGTGATGCCATGAAGCAGTACCTCGATCTGTGCAGGAAGGTCCTGGACACCGGCGCCGTCAAGGCGGACCGCACAGGCACGGGCACGCGCAGCATCTTCGGCTACCAGATGCGTTTCGACCTCCGGGAAGGGTTTCCCCTTCTCACGACGAAAAAGCTCAACACGAAAGCCATCATTCACGAGCTTCTCTGGTTCCTCCGCGGGGAGACGAACATCAAGTCACTGAACGAGGTCGGCGTCCACATCTGGGATGAATGGGCCGGCCCGGACGGAGACCTTGGCCCGGTGTACGGGCGCCAGTGGCGGTCATGGCCGGCCCCTGAGGGCCGCGTCATCGACCAGATCTCCGCCGTTGTCCAGGGGCTGCGCGCTGAGCCATGGTCCCGCCGCCACATTGTCTCAGCGTGGAATGTCGCGGAGATCGACAAGATGGCGCTGGCTCCCTGCCACTGCCTCTTCCAGTTCTACGTGGCGGACAACCGTCTTTCCTGCCAGCTCTACCAGCGCAGCGCGGACGTTTTCCTGGGCGTGCCGTTCAATATCGCATCCTACAGCCTGCTCACGCACATGATTGCGCAGGCCTGCGGTCTTCAGCCGCACGAGTTCGTGCATACCTTGGGGGACGCCCACATCTACAACAACCACGTCTCCCAGGTGGAGACACAGCTCACGCGGGAGCCCCGCCCGCTTCCGCGCCTCTCCCTGAACCCAGCGGTGAAGGGGATCTTCGATTTCAGCTTTGATGACATAAAGATAGAAGACTACCAGCCGCACCCGCCGCTGCGCGGGGCAATTGCCGTCTGACGGACCGCGCTCCATGTCGGTCTCCCTGATCGCGGCCGTTGCAGCAAACAATGTGATCGGGAACGCGGGGAAGCTGCCGTGGCGGCTGCCGGATGACCTGGCCCGGTTCAAGAGCATCACCATGGGACATCCCGTGGTCATGGGCCGCACAACATTCGAATCCTTGAAAAAGCCGCTTTCGGGCAGGCGAAACATCGTCTTGACTCGTCATGAGAGCCTCTCCGTGCCCGGCTGCGAGATGGCTCGCACCGCGGCTGATGCAATTGCGCTCGCCGGCAGCGATGAGCTTTTCGTCATTGGCGGCGCCTCCGTCTACGCGCTGTTCCTCCCCATGGCCGGCTGGATGTACATCACGCACGTGGAAGGCAACTTCAGCGGGGACGTTTTCTTTCCCGAGGTGCACTGGGAGCAGTGGCGGATTGTTGAAGAATCGACAGGCGCGATGGGTCCGTCCGGCGGGCCCCGCCACAGGTTCGTCGATTATGAAAGGATCCGTTCATGAAAGATGTCAGGCTTGGCGCCGCTCTCACCGCCCTTGTGATCTGTTTTGGTACGGGCGCTCTTCAGCCCTCCCCTCTGGACGCACAATCCCTGCATTGGGAGAAAGCGGAAACCGAGCATTTCATTTTCATCCTTGAACCGCGGGACCGCGCCTCCGTGAACGAGCTCCTCACGTTCTGCGAGCCGATCTACCAGAAGATCACCGGCTTCTTTCATTCGTATCCGAAGAAGGTCCCGGTGATCATCCGAGGACGGATAGACGAGGCCAACGGCTCCACCACGTTCCTTCCCATGCACATCGAGCTGTACGTGACCGCCCCGACGGACCACTTCATGGGCTCACGCACGGAGAGCTGGCTGAAAATCCTCCTGACCCACGAGCTGACCCACTACGTGCACGCCACCATGGACCGGGGGTTCTTCTACGCCCTCTCCCGGGTGTTCGGAGCGGACGCCGCGGGCGCGCACTTCGCCTTCCTCCCTGGATGGATGATCGAAGGGCCGAGCACGAACACGGAGACGATCTTCACCAACGGAGGACGAGGAAGAAGCCCCCTGTTCGAGATGTTTTACAAAGCGCCCGTGGAGGAGGACAAGCTCTTCAGCCTCGAGCAGGCGGCCTACGAATCCGCGTTTCCTCCCGCCGGCCGCATCTATGTGGGCGGATACATCCTCGTGGACTTCATCCTGACCGCGTACGGAGAGGATGCGTTCCAGCGCATCATGGACCAGTACCTCAATTTCCCCTTCTTCGGGCCCTGGGCTGCCATCCAGAAGGTGACGGGGAAAAGCGCCTCTGCGGTATTCGCCGACCTCAAGGCGCATCTGGAGCAGAAGTACAAGCCCTTCACCGCAATCCCGTCGGGAGTGCTCATCACCCCGGCAAAGCCCGGCACGTGGATCCACCCGGTGGTCACGAAACGGGGGATGTACGTCTTCAGCGCTCCCCTGGACCACTACCCCGCCATCGTCAGGTACGACCCGCGGAACGGCACGGAAAAGATCATCCGCACGGTGAACAACGACGGCCTTTCGTTCACCGCCACCTCGGACGGTGAGACCATCTACTTCACGTCGTTGACCCAGACATGGCTGGACCCCGCGGACACGCTGATCGTGTCGGATCTCTTCCAGCTCGACGTCAAAACCGGCGCCGTGACCCAGCTCACGAGCGGCGCCCACCTCTGGCAGCCCTGCATCTCACCGGACGGCAGCCGTCTTGTCGCAGTGCAGGGCTCCGGGCCGTATTCACGGCTTGTTTCCATTGACCCGGCCACGGGCGCGGTACGGGTGCTGTTCTCCTGGGCTGAGGCGAACGTCTCCACGCCGGTCTTCTCCCCGGACGGCCGGCGCCTGGCATTCACTCTGAACGTCCGCGGGTATCAGAACATATACGTGGCGGACTACGAAAAGCTCCTCCCTGGCTCCATGGCGCTCACGGATAGCAACTCTCCCGTGGAGAGCGTGAACCGTGACGCGGCCGCCGCTGTCCTGGGGCCGGATCCGTTCGGAGAATACTTCCCGTCCTTTCTGGACGATGACAACGTACTGTTCTCTTCCGACCGCGAAGGGAGCCTCTCGCTCTATCGGGCGAGCCTCTCGAGCGCGCAAGTCGTCAAGGTCCTCGATGATCCCGTTGCCGTCATTTCCGCCGTCGTGGACGGGGACTCGCTTGTCTATTCCAGCTATTCGAGCAATGGGCGATGCCTGAGGACGGTGCCTCTTTCCAGCCTTGGCGCGGAGCAGATTCCAGCAGACCAGGGCGCGCAGCAGGAGCTCCCCGAGGCGTTCACATGGGCGGGCGCCTCAGTCCCCTCCCACGGGTACACGGACTGGCCCGCGCCGCTCCTGTGGCTTCCCTTCCCCACTGTCACCCGGACCAGCCCCGGGTCCCCCGGAGTCGAGCTCGGCCTTGGCGCCGCGGCTTATGGCGCTTCCCTTCTGGGGACAACAACGTGGCTCGCGGACGCGGGTTGGTCATTCGCATCCCAACAGCCGTTTGGCGGGGTAACGACCACCTCGGCGCTGGGTCCGTTCGTGGCGGCAGTCGGAAGCCAGCTCGCCTACCAATACACGGACCAATACTCCCAGACCCTGGATTCCAGCGTCTCGTTGAGCCTCCCGGTGATCAACGATCTCCGGCTCGACACCGCTCGGCTGCTCTCCGTGTCACTCGGGCTCGAGCATCTCGCCGAGCTGGATTCCTCTGTACCGTTCAGCGTTTCCGCAGCGTTGGGGCCCCTGGCCGGAAGCTGGCAGAACAGCCTGTTCATCACGAGCGGGATCTCCTGGCAGTGGCAGCGAAGCGGCGGGCCTGTCGACTTCGATTCCCCGCTTGCAGCGAGCGCGGCCCTGGAGAACGGAACGCGCCTTCCCGTTCTCTATTCACCGGTCCCCGAGAGCAACTTCGCGCTCCAGGCAGGCGTGAATATCCCCTCCCCCATCCCGCACCAGGTGATCATCCTTGGAGTGAAGTCCACTGATGTGCTCGGAGGACCGTTCAGCCAGTACACGGATTCCTTCGCGGTCCCCCGCGGCTTCCCCGGCCCTGAAACGCGAAACGTGCCCGGGCAGGCTCTTGCCAGCGTCGACTACGCCATTCCCATTGCGCTCCTGGACAAGCCGCTGGCGTTCAGCGTGGCCGCAACAGGGGCGCGGGTGGCGGTCCATGCCGAGGGCCTTGCGCAGTGGGGGGACGGCTTCCAGGGATTCGCTGTGGAGCCGTTCCTCTACGTGGGCGGAGACTTCACGCTCCAGATGGCTTTCGACGCCATCCCCTTCGGTGTGTTGATCGGCGTGGCGGCGCGGATCGACACATCCGCCGCAAGCTCGTTCGATCCAGTGAATGACATCGGCGTCTACCTCTCCATCGGCTCGGTAGGCCTCGCCGGCGGCCTCGGCCCAGGCATCACGCCCAAGAAGGCCGGCGGCAGCGGGACCGGCGGCAGCAGCACTATCGGGACGGCTATGGACGGCGCCGCCACGGCTGTCACGGCGCGGTGACGGACGCGCGGTGAACACGCGGTGACGGATGCCTTGCGAAAGGCGGCCGGGCCGGCGTAGTATTTGTTTGATGTCCGGTGAAACGATCCTGGTAGTCGAGGATGAACCGTCCGTTGCTCGCGGGCTCGAGTACGGCCTGAAGGCCGAGGGATTTATGGTGGTTCTTGCAGCCAACGGGAAGAAGGCGCTGGAGCTCGCCCGCGGGAAAAGCCCCAAAGAGCTTCCGCACCTCATCCTCCTCGACATCCGGCTTTCCGACATGAGCGGCTTCGACGTGTGCAAGACCCTCCGGGAAGAGGGCCGCACGCTGCCCATCCTCATGGTCACCGCGAGAGATGAGGAAGTGGACAAGATCGTCGGCCTCGAGCTGGGCGCGGATGACTACATCGTCAAGCCGTTCAGCTTCCGTGAGCTTCTCTCCCGCGTGCGCGCCGCGCTGCGCCGGGCGTACGGGGAGCTGGCTTCCGCCTCCGGCGCTGAGAAAGTGGCGTTTGCCGACGTGCGAGTGGACCTCAAGGGCATGCGCGTCGAACGGGGTGACCATGGCGTGCCGCTCACGCCCACGGAATACCGCCTCCTCCGCCACCTCGTGACTCATCCCGAGCAGGTCTTCAGCAGGGACGCGCTCCTGGAGCTGGTCTGGGGATACGAGAACTCGGTGGACTCCCAGCGGACCGTGGACGTCCACATGCGGCACTTGCGGGAAAAGCTGGAAGATGACCCCGCGAACCCCCGGTGGCTGGTCACCGTGCGGGGCACTGGTTACATGTTTTCCCAGAAGCGCAATGTTAACGAAACTTAATCTGACATTAAAGCCGCGCTAAACCTCGCATGATAGCTTACAGCGCGGAGGCAACAGAATCATGATCAGACAAGCGTTCATCCGCCGCGGTCTCCTGATCGCGGCGACTCTCCTGGCAGCAACGGCCGCTCTCGGTTTTGCCCAGGCGAGCTCGACTACAAACCCCGGCCACCCGTCACAACCCGGAGTTCTCGTCATTTCAGTCGAATCCGGAAGTCCCGCTGAGACCGCGGGCATCGTCCGGGGAGACATCATAACGGATATCGGCGGCACCGCCGTGAATAACCCGAGTGACATCCGCCAGGCGGTCGGCCAGCGCAAGCAAGGGGAGACCCTTCAGGTAAAGCTCCGTCACGGAGACGCGGAGAAGACCCTCTCCGTTGCCCTGGGAGAGAAGAACGGGCGCGCGTACATGGGAGTGCTGCTGCTGCCTGAAGGACGCGAGCGCACCGGCATGCTCGGCCCCCAGGGCCGGGTTCCGCCGTGGGCCTTTTCCGACGGCGCGTTCGTTGCCAGGGTCGTTTCCGGCAGCCCCGCGGACAAGGCAGGGATAAAAAGAGGTGACGTCATCCTTTCCGTGGACGGGACCACAATCGATGGGGACCACAGCCTGAGCGCAATGGTCCAGGAGAAGAAGCCCGGTGACATGGTGACTCTCTCCGTCAGGGCGCTGCGGCAGACCGCGGACAACGCCCGTGAGGTGAAGGTCACTTTGGGAACGAGCCCTGACGCGAAAAAGCCGTGGCTTGGCGTGGAATACCGGCAGGGGCTCCCCATGGCGTTCCTGCCGTGGGACGGCTTCCCGCACAGAGGCGCCACGGCGCCGACCCTCTGATGAGCGCGTCCCTCCGATGGAAGCTGGCCGGGAGCTACGCGCTCCTGATCCTTCTTTCCGTGACTCTCATGGGCGCGCTTGCGCTGTACTTTGTGCAGCGCTACGTGGAGAGCCAGGAGGGCGAATACCTGCGGGCGAACGCGAACGCGGTTGCCCAGCAGGCCCAGAGGTTCCTTGAGCCGCAGATTCGCCGCGTTGCGCTGCAAAACCTCGCTTCGACGTCCGCATTCCTGGGGGACGCGCGCGTTCAGATCCTGGCGGCTGACCGGACAGTGTACGCGGACTCCGGCGACCCGGGCCGCCCGGACGTGTTTCTCTGGCTGATACCGTCAGGGCTCCAGGAGATAGAGACGCGGCCGCATCCTCCCGCCCCATTCATCTTTCCCATGCCCCAGGGCGCGGAGTCGTCCCGCTCCGCCAGTCCCCGCGAGCTTCTGCCGATGTTCCGCGACCTTCCCCTGGGAACATCCCATATGTATGCGCGAAGGATGCTGACTCCGTGGGGACGGCGGTTCATCTTCGAGCAAGACGCGGACGAACAGGCTTCCAGCGCGCCGTCCCATGCCCCGCGCCAGCAGCTCACCGTCACGCTGCCGATCGGGGACCCCGCGACCCCCCTGGGGTTCGTGCAGATGTCCACCCCGCTCAGTCTGAGCTCCCAGGCCATCGGCACCATGAGGGACGCCGTGCTGTTCTCCGGGCTCGGCTCCCTCCTCATCGCGGTGGCCTTCGGCCTGTTCATGGGCAAAGCCCTGTCGGACCCTCTGCGCGCGCTCGCCTCCACTGCCAGGCGGATGTCGAACGGGGACCTCGCAGCGCGCGCAACGGTAGGCCGTCGTGACGAGATCGGGGCCCTGGCAGGCCAGTTCAACACGATGGCGGCCAACCTCGAAACGAGCTTCGACGAGCTGCGCGCCGAGCGCGACGCGCTCAAGAGGTTCATCGCGGATGCCTCCCACGAGCTGCGGACTCCCGTCACGGCGCTTGCCACGTTCAACGAGCTGCTCCTGGGAAGCGCGGCATCAGACCCTGAAGCGCACCAGGAGTTCTTGAAGGAAAGCCAGTCGCAGATCGCGAAGCTGCACTGGATCACGGCCAACCTGCTCGATCTTTCGCGCCTGGATGCCGGCATTGCATCCCTCACCATTGAGAGGCACGAAGCCGCCGACATCGTCCAGTCTGCGGCCTCGGGCCTGCGCGGCCCGGCGCTCGAAAAGGGGATATCCCTCGAGATCGAAAGGCCGAGGACGGCTCTCATGATCTCCTGCGACAGGAACCGCGTGGAGATGGCCCTTTCGAACCTCATCGGAAACGCGGTGAAGTTCACCGACCCGGGAGGAACGGTCCGCGTCACGGTCGCCGCGGAGGGATCCCGGGCGCGTTTTGACGTGACTGACACCGGCCGCGGGATGGACTCGGATGATCTCCCCCTCGTGTTCGAAAGGTTCTATCGCGGGAAAGGCGCGCAGTCGGAGGGGGCCGGCCTTGGCCTGGCCATTGTCCGAAGCATTGCCCGCGCCCACGGCGGGACAATCTCCGTGGAAAGCGAACCGGGGAAGGGCAGCACTTTCAGCTTGAGGATTCCCCTCGCGCCGGATTCGAAAACCGCGCGCGCTTGACTCCTGGCTCGCCCCGTCTCTATCCTTGTACGAGGGAGGGAGCGCGGGACGATCGGAGGCAAGCGCATGCTTCGTGCGGGCCCGGCCCTGACGGTTTCCCTTTTGTGCGCCGCTGCCCTGGCGTGCGCCGCCGCGCGCGCGGCGGCGGATGACGTTTTGGGTGATTCCGGGGATGCCCAGTTCTTGGGGCTCGTGGTTGCCAACGCGGTAAGCCACGACGCCGCGGGCAAGACCGCGCTGATCGGGATCCATCACACTTCGCTCGTGAACGTTTTCCCGCACCAGGAGGACGTGTGCGTGTACACCCGGTGGAGCGGGTCGGGGTCTCATGACATCGGCATCTCGATCTGGAACATGGACTCGGATGAAACGGTGGCGGAGGCGGCCCAGGAGGTCGAGTTCTCCCCTACAGCGGTAACGACGTTCGTCCAGGTCTTCCCGCACGCGAGGTTCCCCGCGGGCGGCACCTACGCGGTTGAGGTGACGCTGGACGGAGACCTGGCCGCGGAGTACTCGCTCTTTTTCAACGTTGATGATTCCTACCCTGACACGCCCGAGCTTGTCCTTTCCGTCCCCGCGGAAGGTGGCACGCTGGACAAGGCGGGGGACGCTTCCGTGGCAGGAATTCCCGACATGCTTGCCGCCCGTAAGTTCCCGGCGCAGGAAAGCTTCGATCTTGTGACAGTGTGGTTTTCCGGCGAAGGGAGTCACCGGCAACGCGTGGAAATCCTCGACCCCACCGGCGTCCCCATCGCCTCATCTCCTTCACGGGAAATAAAGGCGGATTACGGAAAGCTGGAGCTTTTGACGGATTCCTTCCACAACGTGCCGCTGCCGGTCCGCGGCACCTACACCGTCGTTCTCTATCTGGACGGAGAGGACGTGTTCGAGTACCCGCTTCCCGTGAGGGCCAATTAGCAAATCGCCCCTTTGCAATCGCCCCCTTTGCCCCCGAACCTCGCGCAGGGTATCATGCCCTCCAAGGGAGGTGCTCATGAAAAACCTGCTCATTACGGTTCTGCTGCTGGCCGCCTTCGCCGGAGCGGCGTTCGCGCAATCATCGCCCTCGCCGACTGACAGTGCGCCCTCGGCCACGGCACCATCTGCGGCTCCGTCCGCGGCTCCGGCGAGCTCTCCCGCCGCAACCCCGTCCGCGGCTCCCGATAGCGGCACCCCGCCCGCCCCCATCGCCCCGGCTCGGGCGCCTTCCTTCCTCGAGCAGGAGCTCGAGGCCGCATCCTCTGAGCTTTCCTCCGGCCAGGTCGGGAGTCTCACAATGGAAGACGTCGAGAAAATAGCGGCGCACCTTGCCATCGCAGTGCAAAAGGAACGATATGTTCAGCGCGTTCAGAGAGCCTCGTTCATGCTGCCGGGGGCCGGACAATTCATGACCGGGGATACTCTGGGGGGCTGGTTGTTTGTCGCATGGGATCTGACGGTGCTCGTAGGGACGGTGGTCAGCGCATACTTTGTCCTTCCGGCGAACGTCCAGTTCGGGTCCCTCGACTATCTCAACTCCCCTCTGTCCACCATACGGACGGCGTGGGGAACGAACAGCATCGGCTCCTACCTTCCCTTCCTCGGCGTCGTTGCGGGCGGAGTGATCCTGGAGACCGTGCTCAGATATGTCGCCGCGGACAACGCGGCCAGGACAGCGCGAAAGAACATCGAGGAAGGCAAGGTCACTTTCCAGCCCACCCTTGATTTCATGGACGGAGGCCTGGGCTTCGGAATGCAGATGGGCTACTGAGGCTTCCGCGCCTGGCCGCACGGAGCGCGCGCGGCGTTGCAAAGACGCCGAACGGTCTTGCTGTGCGGCGTTCTACCCCTGAGCCCGGTAGCTCAAGCGCTTGTAGTCTTCCACAAAGCCGGCCTGCAGTAGCCCCTGCCGGTACGGACTCCTGTCCACGTGCTCTCCGTTGACGGTGAGCACGTGGACAGCCTGCAGGGGATTCTGATCACGGCCCGTCAACTCCTTGACGAAACCCAGGTATTCGGGAACGCGCGAATCTTCCGGAGGAACGCGGAGCTCAATGTCCCGCCCCATGCGTCGTGAGACAAGGACCACGGTGGGCCCGTGAAAAACGAGATGCGTCGTGGCAAGCCGTGAGGGAAGAATGTCCTTCAGGGCATCAAGGCCCATGCCGCACAGGGAGGCCGGGTCCGCGGCGTTCATCCAGAACACCGCATCCGCGCGGGGCTCGGCGCCAAGCGACTCCAGGACCGACGGTGAGGCGAACTGCAGCCCATGGATACCCTCGAAGAACCTCCCCGCAACCACTTCTCCCGAGAACTCCATGAGCCGAAGGCTTCGAAACAGGCGGGACCATCTCAGCGCCGGCAATTCCTGGTCGAGGATCTCCCGAAAAATGATTCCGTAGCGCTGCAGCACCTGACGGATGCGTTCACGAGCATCCTCCTCCTGGTCCAGGGCATCCTGCTCTCCGGCCTCCTGAGGCAGCACGCGGAACCAGAACCCCGCGGCGGGCCGGGAAGACTGCCATCGGGCAAAGCTGCCGCGGGCCGACACTCCCCGGCCGGAGACTCCGCGGGCGGCAGCCTCTGGTTTGAAGCCGCTCGCAATTCCCTTGCGCACGGGCTGGAACGAGTCAGCCGAGATTTCTCCCTTTCCGGCGAGGTCCCAGAGCTTCTCGGTGAGCTTCGCCGAGTCGAGCTTTGTCGAGTCGAGCAAGTCCCAGAAGCCGTACTTCCCGTTGGGAGACGGAAGAATGCTCGCTGCCTCCGACTCCTTCGGACCGCGTTGCGCGTACAGCTCCGCATCCGGGCCGAAACAGAAGCCGACCCGCTGCTTCCCACCCCCGAACCACAGGAGCCCGCCTTCCTGGAACAGCGTGTCCAGCCAGCGGGACGAGTAACCCGACAGCCGCGCGGGAAACACCTCTTCCTCCCAGAGGCGCGCCGGCAGACAGAGGCCGAACAGGCGTTCCCATCTTTCTTTCATGTCGTCCATGCCTGTCCCGCAGCGCACGAGCCCCTGGCGCTCCGCGACGAAGTACGGAAGCCTCTCGGCGGGCAGCGGCTCCACCACGGGCCGCGCCTGCGCGCGTGAGATCCGAAGAAGCGCCTCGAGGTTCTCCCGGTCACAGACGAGCGTCTCTTCGCTTCCGGCAAGGAGGCGGTCCATGACCACCTCTTCCTCCTGGACCAGGTCGGCCAGGATCTCATCAAGCCGCGTCCTGTCCAGCCCGAAGACCGCGCCGACCGCGGCGGGCGGGATGGGGCCGTAGTACCTCAGCCACTGCCCCACCAGCTCGGCCATCGCTTCATCGTCTCCGCCTTCACGCGCCGCGCGGAGCCGGGGCTCGATCTCAGCGGCGGCAAATGTCGTAACGTCACCGAACGACAGTTCGACTATCCTGGGAGCCACGGCTTCCCGCAGCCGTCCGACCAACCCGTGATCCGTGACGCCCCCCCGCGTGTCGGCGGCGCCCCCCTCATCCGCCCGCTCCTCCGCGCCGCCGGAGTCACGCGCGCTTGCCGCAAGCAACTCCTCCCACTCCGCGCGCGGCACCAGGACCCGGTCCTTCAGCCAGTCCAGGACCTCGCGCGCGTTCCGCGGCGCGTAGCCTTCCGCCGTCCTCTGGAGCTTTGCCTGGAGCTCGCGCGCCCGCTCGGGCTTCACGGCGGGCCGAAGCTCCGCGGAAAGCGCAAGCTCACGCACAAGCTCGGCGCGGACCCTGCCCTTTCCCCCTGCGCCGGCGGGAGCCGGCGTGTCGTCCGCGTACATCAGCGTGTTCGTCTCTTTCCACGTGATGCTGCTGCACAGGGGCGAAGGCGCTGCCGTGACGGTCTCATCCACCGCAATGATTCCCGCGGCAAGCTCTCCCAGCACAATCGCAAGGGCCGGCAGATCGAACTCCTCCTGAAGGCAAGTCCGCCAGGCCTCCAGGACGAGAGGGAAATCCTCGTGGCGATCCACGGCGGCAAGCAGGCTTTTGGCGCGAAGCCGCGTCACCCAGAGCGGCGTCCGCCCCCGTGCGGATGCCCGGGGCAGGAGAAGGGCCCGGCCCGCCGCCTCGCGAAAGCGCGCTCCGAAGAACCCGCTCCCTTCCAGGCGCGTGCGGAGCAGGCGCTCCACGTTCCCGGAGGTCACCAGGGAGAGTATC
Organism: uncultured Spirochaetota bacterium; assembly: GCA_963845535.1. Classification (GTDB taxonomy): domain Bacteria; phylum Spirochaetota; class Spirochaetia; order SZUA-6; family Fen-1364; genus Fen-1364. The sequence goes on along the minus strand of CAWJSK010000002.1, from coordinate 129,545 downwards.
TCCGCCGCGGAGACCTCATCCGGGACCAGGAGCAGGATGGTGTCATCATCCTGGAACATCTGCGGCCGGTATCCGAACTTCTCCTCCCAGCCGGCGGAAAGAGCCAGGCTGTACGGCCTGTTCACCCTCCCGCCCCAGAGCGTGTGAAGGACGATCCTCGACTCCTCCCCCGTGCCCTGCGGGCTATGACCCTGGGGGCTACGCGCTGCATAGCCCCGGGGGCTACGCGCTGCAGAGCCCTTGGGATCCTGCGTATGCTCGACAAGGAGGTGATGGCGATGGGGAAGGTCCCTGCGGGTCACGTCGCGCTGGTGGGCAAGAAAGTCGATCATAGCCTGCGCCGCGGGCGGCGAAAGAAAGTGCCTCTCCGCAAGCTCCGCCGGCAGCGACCTGTCCTGGAGCCGGCCGTTCCAGTCCTCCATGGCCCGAGCGATTCTGTCCGAGACGTGGAACGTCCTGTTTCGTTCCTCCGCCTTCCAGAACGGGGACATGGCGGTTCGGGCGTCAACGGGGACCACTTCGACATTCTGATGGTCGATCTTCTGGATGCGCCAGCCTTGAGTGCCCATGATGAAGCTGTCACCGATTGCCCGTTCCCAGACGAACTCCTCGTCCAGCTCGCCGAGGAGGGCCTTCGAGTCGGCAGTGCGGAGGGCGAAGTATCCCCTGTCCGGGATGGTCCCGCCGCCCATGACGAGCCGCATGCGCGCGGACTCCCGGGCTTGAAGGTCGCCGGACAGCCTGTCGAAGGACACCATGGTGGAAAGCTCCCGCACGCGGGTCTCCTCGTACCTTCCCGCCAGCATGTCGAGGACGAGGTCAAAGTGACGCCGCGGGAGCGTATGGTAGGGATGGCTGGTCCTGATCCAGTCGAAAAGCTCTTCTGCTTTCCACGTCTCCGCCGTGGTCATGGAAACGATGACCTGCGCCAGGACGTCCAACGGACAGAGCACCGCAGCCGTCTCCTCGATGTCCTGCTCCAGCACGCAGCGCGCCATGACCGCCGCGTCCACGATGTCCTTCCCGTGGAGCGGGAAGATCACCCCGCGGCTTGGCTGCCCCACCGTGTGGCCGGCCCGCCCGAGGCGTTGGACCGCGGATGCAACGGTGAACGGCGTCTGCACGAGGATCACCTGGTCCAGCGCCCCGATGTCGATCCCCAGCTCCAGCGAGCTTGTGGCGACGATCGCCTTCAGCTCTCCTCTTTTCAGCCGCTGCTCGACAACCAGGCGCAGCTCGCGGGAGAGCGAGCCGTGGTGCGACCAGGCAAGCGGCTCGGCAAGCCCTTCGTTGATGAAGCGGCTGAGCTTTTCAGCGTGCCGCCGGGAGTTCACAAAGAAAAGGGTGGAGCGATTCTGGCTGATGACTCCCCGACACTCCCGTGCCAGTGCATCCCACATCGGCTTTTCATCAGCGAACGGACGCACGGCGATTGGCGCCCCGGCGCCGATTGACGCCACCCCTGTCCCAGCGCCGGCCGGCGCAGCCCCGGCGACAGGAGCCGCAGCCATGCCGGTCGCCGCCCCCGCCACGGGGAACTGGACGGTGAGGTCGTACCGCTTGGACAGCGGGCAGGTGATGATGCTGACTTTCCGCTTTTCATACGAGGCCTGCCCACCGCCGCGAATGAGACGGTAGCCGCCAACAAGGTCCGCAATGACGGAGAGCGGGCGCACCGTTGCGGAGAGCGCGATCCGCTGAAACTCCCCTGACAGCCGCACAAGGCGCTCCACCGCGGTGAAGAGGTGCGTCCCCCTCTTGGTGGCTGCCACGGCGTGGATCTCATCCAGGATGACCGTTGCCAGCCCGTCCAGCATCAGCCGGGCGTTCCGCGAGGAAAGGATCAGATTGAGGCTCTCGGGAGTCGTGATGAGGATCTCGGGCGGGTGGGCGAGCATCCGCCGCCTCTCGGAGGAGGGAGTGTCACCGCTTCTCGTGAGCACCCTGATCTCGGGAAACCTGTCGCCTGCCCGGGAGAAATGCTCCGCAAGGCCGGCGAGGGGCGTCAGTAGGTTCCTCTGGATGTCGTTGTTCAAGGCCTTGAGGGGTGAGACGTAGAGCATCCTCACCTTGCCCGCAGGCCACGCTCCGGTAATGAGCCGATCGAGCCCCCAGAGAAACGCGGCAAGCGTCTTGCCCGTGCCGGTCGGAGCGCTCACCACGGCATGGGAACCCGCGGCTATGACCGGCCACGCGGCGGCCTGGACCTCGGTGGGCTTTCCGACCGCCTGAGAGAACCACTGCGCAACGAGGGGATGGAAAAGGGAAAGGACGTCCTCGCTTTCGGTCATTCGTCGGTCTTCGGCAGCCGCTTGATGAGCGCGGGCCAGTTCACCCCTATCCGTCGCGCGCTGACCGAGAGTGTGGCCGCCTGCTCCCGGGCCCGCTGGATCCTTTCATCGATCGGTGAATGCGAGTCGATCCACTGGAGGAGGCGGGGGTCCTTCGGCTCTGACTTCTTGATGCGTTCAAGGGCGCGCGCGAAAGCGGAAGGGTCGATGTCCGACCGCGCCAGGAGCTGCACGGAGAAGGCGTCTGCGCGGTCTTCCGCTTCCCTGCCGTAGTGGACGTTCACCAGGGTCTGCGCGAGCGTCCTGGCCAGGTCTCCGCCTCTGCCGCCGGTCAGCACGCCCGCAAGGGCAGCCACCCCGACTTGTCGGGCCAGGAGCGCGAGGGGGTCCCGATGCGCCGCATGGGACAGCTCGTGCCCCAGGACGCCAGCCATCTGCTCGGCTGAATCGAGATTGCGCATCAGGCCGGTGTAGACGCAGATGATCCCTCCGGGCAGAGTGAAAGCGTTGATGGTAGGTGAATCAATGACCACGATCTTGATGTTCGGTGACCCCGGAGCAAGCTGGTCCAGGGCGAGGCGCAGCCGGCCCATGATAGCGGCGAAAGCCTTGGTAACGCTCGGATCAGAAAGCACGCTTTGTGAGAACTCGACCTGGCGGAGGATCAGCGGGCCGAGAGCTTCATCCATGGACTTCGTGATGTCCGTTGTCAACGCGCGCGGAGGGAGGAGAAACTTCTGCGCGGCGTACGCGGCGGCGCCAAGGGCGACAACCACTGCTGCCAGGATGGCAATCTCCGCCGGGAGACGGGAACGACGGGTCAAAAACCCTCCGGAGGCTTATTTTCCCACACCCGCGGAGCGCGCGGTTGGCGCGCGGCCTTCAGGCCGTAATACCGGGCAAAGCTGAAGCGTCCGACCACCGGCATGTAGAAGAACCGCCCCTTGTTGGCGTTGATCAGGGCGACAATGGACCAGACAATGTAGGTCAGGTTCACCAGGATGGTGAAGAACAGGTACCAGAAAAACCACGCCCATGACGTAGCGTGGGTGGCCAGTTTCGTAATGATCCATGCCACCAGCCCGGCGTTCAACAGGACGATGGGGATGTGGGAGAGCAGGGCTTGCAAGGCATGGAACGCGACGAACGCGGAGGTCTTTTTGTTCACAAGGAAATATATCACCGACGCGATGAGGTTCAAAAGCGGAATGGGAAGGCCTATGGCGAGTGAGGCGAACATCATGAGGTACGCCCCCATGGCGTCGTCCTTCTCCCGTTCGGTGATCTCACTCGGTTGGGGAAGGTGAAGCGTCATGGTGGGGTCATCTGTGCTCATGTTTTCCTCTCATGAAAAAAAGGGCGCCCTCCCGGGGAAGACGCCCTGTTTCGAGTCTACTCTTTGCCGCTGAAACGCGGATATTCGTCCGTAAAATAACCCAGGTACAGACTGACGCGCGGTAGCCCATCGGTACGTGCCGACGTTGAAAGCGTGCCAACGAGCAGGGTAGCGGCCCGTAAAAAGGATGGCCCACCACGCCAGGAAAGCGAGAACTGCGCTCGCTATCTGACGGAAAAGGAGACAAACGCCGTGCGGAATCCCCACGTAGATCAGGCCGAAACAGCAGGCTAAGGATGACAAGACCACGGCTGACGCGCTCGGGCCGGGGAACTTCGAGCCTCACGCTGTCACCCTTCCCGGACGGGAAGAACGCTGGATATCCGTCTACGAGATTGCCATAACCAGCGTGGAATACTCCTAGCGAGGCAGACTCGCAGATACCACTTCTGATATCCGATCTGGAAATTGAAGAAGCTCTCCGGAAACCTTCCCGTGAAAAGGACGACCCAGAAGGTAAGGAAGGAAATGATGCCTGACCAGATCCCGACGATTGCCAGAAGAAGCAGGTGGGGAATCGCAATGTAAATGCCACCGAACAGTGTGCGGAGGATCAGCTGGCCGCGAGAATACTTTTCCTGATGTTTGATCGAGAGATTCATTTTGCCCTCCTTGATGCCGTGATTGTAATGCAGGCAGGCCGCCTTTTCAAAAGAATTTTCCTTTTTTCCGCCGGTGGTGTGGAAGGACGCGCAGGCCTGTTCGGCGAAAGAATACGCGCCTCCGCGCACGATACGGGGATACCCGTTCGGACTCATTGCCTTGGGCCGGCATGCCGATTACTTTGATGTGAGAAAGGTAAAACCGTGAGCGCACAGAGCATTCTCATCCTGTATCTTGTCTTCTTCTTCGTGGAGTACTTCTGGGAGTTGGCGCTCAGCCTGCTCAACCTGGGGCACGTCCAGAAGAACGCCTCCGAGGTCCCGCGGGCGTTCGCCGGGGTGATCGACAAGGAGACATATGCGCGCTCGGTTTCCTACACCATTACGCGCGGGAGGTTCGGCCTGGCCGCCGGGGGATTTTCCGCCGCGGCCCTCCTTGCCGTTGTCCTCTCGGGATTCCTGGGGACCGTGGATGACGCCATCCGGACCCTGCCCCTCCATCCGTATTTCCAGGGCATCGTCGTGATCGCGTGCGTGTCTCTTCTGTTCTGGGTGCTGGCGCTCCCTTTCTCCCTGTATTCCACCTTCTCCGTCGAGGCGCGGTTCGGCTTCAACAGGACGACGCCTCTGTTGTACGTCGTGGACACGCTGAAAGGATTTGCCGTCTCCGCGGTGATCGGCATTCCCGTCCTGCTGGGGCTGTTCTGGTTCATGGACAAGACTGGAAGGTTCTGGTGGATTTGGGCGTTCGGGGCCATGAGCGTCTTCCAGGTCGTGATGAGCATCCTTGCGCCGCTGGTCATTGCCCCTCTTTTCAACAAGTTCACCCCCCTCCCGGACGGTGAGCTCAAAGAGGCAATCATGACCCTGGCCGCGAAGCTGGGCTTCCGGACAAAGGGAATCTTCGTCGTGGACTCAAGCAAACGCTCCAGCCATTCCAACGCGTATTTCACGGGCCTCGGGAGGTCAAAGCGGATCGTGCTTTTCGACACGCTGGTTGCCTCCTCGTCGAAGGAGGAGATACTTTCCGTGCTGGCGCACGAGATCGGTCATGAGAAAAAGAACCACGTGAAAAAAGGCATCGCGGTCTCCCTGGCGATGTCCCTGATCGGGTTCTGGATCATCAGCCTCCTTCTCCCCTACCTGCCGCTGTACCAGGCGTTCGGCTTCCACCAACCCGGTTACCACGCCATCCTGATCCTCCTTGCATTCTGCTCGGGCCCCTTCACGTTCTTCCTCCAGCCCCTTTCCTCCCTCTGGTCCCGGCGGCATGAATACGAGGCGGACAGGTTCGCCGTGCAGGGGGTCGGCTCCGCGGCGGGCATGATCTCCGCGCTGCTCAGGCTCAGCCGTGAAAACCTGAGCAACCTCACCCCCCATCCCCTGTACAGCTTCTTCCATTATTCGCATCCCACCCTGGCGGAGCGCATAGCCGCGCTGGAAGAGACGCAGAGGAGGCTTCAACCCGCATGAAGGAAGACAACGACCAGCGCACCGGCGCGGAGACGGTTGCGTGGAACCTTTCGGACGTCTATCCCGAGCCGGCAGGCCAGCGCATCGACTCCGAAATGGCAGTGCTGGATCAGGATGTGGACTCCTTTGCCGCGCGCTACCGGGGGAGAGTGGCCGCATTGGAGGCAGAGGAGATGAGCCGGCTCCTGGAGAGCTATGAAGCGCTCGCGGAGCGCATGGGGAGGGCCGCAAGCTACGCCCACCTCTCGTGGGCAACGCAAAGCGATGACCCGGGCCGAGGGGCCCTTTTCCAGAAGCAGATGGAGACCGAGTCCCGTCTGTCGCAGCGCCTGGTGTTCGTAGACCTGGAGTGGGCAGAGGCCACGGATGAGACGGCACACCGGCTGACGAATGATCCGCGCCTGGCCCGCTGGCGCCACTGGCTCATTCTCTCACGCCGCTACCGGCCGCACCTCCTGAGCGAGCCGGAGGAAAGGATACTGAGAGAGAAATCCGTGACGGGGCGGCTGGCATGGTCCCGGTTTTTCGACGAGGTACATTCCGCGACGCTCTATGATTGGGACGGAGGGCGCGTCCCGCAACAAGCCTTGCTTGCCAACCTGTACTCGCCGGACCGGGAGACCAGGCGGAAGGCCGCGGCGGCGCTGACCCGCGGGCTTTCGGGCATCCAGCGCACCACCACCTATATCGCAAACACGATCTTCGCGGACCTCGCCTCGGAGAACAGGCTCCGCAGGTACCCGACCTGGATATCGTCGCGGAACATGGACAATCAGGTGGATGATACCGTCGTGGACGCCCTGGTGAACGCCGTCTGCTCCCGATACGATCTCGTTGAGCGCTACTATCGCCTGAAGAAAGGGCTGCTCGGCCTCGACGAGCTCTTCGATTATGACCGCTACGCGCCGCTTGCCGGCGCGGAAAGGCGCTACACCTGGGAAGAAGCCCGGGAAACCGTCATACGCGCGTACGGAAAATTCCACCCACGGATGGCGGAGATCGCGTCGGCATTCTTCCAGAAAGGCTGGATCGACGCCTCCGTTCATCCCGGCAAGAGGGGAGGCGCGTTCTGCGCTGCCACGGTCCCCTCCCTCCACCCCTATGTCCTTCTCAACTTCCAGGGCAAAGCGGACGACGTCATGACGCTCGCCCACGAGCTGGGCCACGGCGTGCACCAGTACCTTTCCCGCCCGCAGGGCATCCTCTCCTGGAGCACACCGCTTACAACAGCGGAGACCGCGTCGATCTTCGGTGAGACGCTCGTGTTCCAGGACCTCCTGGCGCAGGAGAAAGATCCCGCCGCCGAGCTGGGAATGCTGGTTCGTCGGATCGAAAGCTCGTTCGCCACGGTCTTTCGGCAGGTGGCAATGAACAGGTTCGAGGACGCGGCCCACGGTGCGCGCGCCGAGGGGGAGCTGACCACGGAGCGCATCAGCGAGATGTGGCTTTCCACGCAGCGGGCGATGTTCGCGGACAGCGTCACTCTTACCGAGGATTACGGGATATGGTGGAGCTACATCCCCCACTTCATCCACACCCCGGGGTACGTCTACGTCTACGCGTTCGGCGACCTGCTGGTCCGAGCGCTGTACGCGCGCTACCGGGAAGCAGGCGAAGGGTTCCCTGACCTGTACCTGCGAATGCTCGCCGCCGGCGGCTCCGACTGGCCGCACGAGCTGGTCAAGCCGCTCCGCGTGGACCTGACCGCGCCTGACTTCTGGCTCCGCGGCCTGGACTTGTTGTCCGAGATGGTCGCGCGGGCGGAAGAGCTGGCGCAGAGCGGCGCACCTGAAAAGCTTAACAGATGAATAGTGGGAAGCGTGTGAGCCCGCTTCGCGGCGGAGGCGCCGCGGGCGCGCGTCTTGATTTTCGCGAAAAATGGAGTAGGATAGAAGACGGGCAATCAATCACTGAATAAAGGAGCGCGGCAATGACGAGAAATTACCTGGTATTCTTCTTCGGACTTTTCCTGCTTCTGGTTTTCACGTTCCTCTTCTGCTACATCTCGATCTACAATGAAAACCTCGTGGCGGGAATCCTGGCCATCATCGGGTTCCTCACCGCGCTCATCATCGCGCTCATCATCGGATTTGCGAGCCGGGAAGAGGGCGGTGCGCTGTACGTGTGGTTCTTCAGCGCCGCAGGGGTGACTGCGGTGATCTTCGTGTGGTACCTCTCCCGGGCCGGCACGCTGCTGAAGGTCTGGTAAGCTCAGGAACGTTCTCGACACCAGAGCCCCGGCTGAGCCGGGGCTTTTTTTCGCCTCAGACGAGGTCCGCTGGCTCGGCCTGCGCCGCTTTGCACAGCTCGCCGGGTGAAACGATCACCTGGAAGCCCCGCGCTCCGGCGTTCACGTAGATCTTTTCATACAGGAGAGCGATCTCGTCGATCCACGTCGGATACTTCTTCTTCATTCCAATGGGGGAACATCCCCCGCGAACGTATCCGGTGAGCGCCGTGAGGTCCTTGAGAGGAACGAGCTCCACGCTTTTGGCCCCCGCGGCGCGCGCGGCCTTTTTCAGGTTCAGCTCCGAGGGCCCGGGGACGCAGAACACGAGCGGCTCGTTCTTCTCGTTTCTGGCAACGAGCGTCTTGAACACGATCTCCGGCAAGACGCCGAGGGTTTGGGCAACTCGCACCGCATCAACATGCTCGTCAGCAACGGGATATTCAGCCACGTCGAAGGGAATATCCATCGACTCCAAGATCCGCATGACATTTGTCCTGCCAGTTCTTGCCATGACTTTCCTGCTTCTGATTATACCAGCACAAGCACCAGGAAACGAACGCCGTAACAATGAGGAAAGATTGCTCAATCCTGACAAAAGGGGTAATCTCGTGCGGATGAGTCAAGTTGACGCTTCGCTTTTTGATATTCCGCTTCAAAACTCAGACGCGAACAAGATATTCCCGGAGGACCTGCCAGTCCATGACTGGTATCGATTCGTTCTTTCTTTTCCGCCCCATGTCGTGAGAAAATATCTTTCCCGTTTCAAGCTCAGTGACGAAGCCACGATCCTTGACCCTTTCTGCGGCACGGGCACAGCAATTGTCGAATGTCAGAAAGTCGGGCTCAGATCTGTTGGAATAGAGGCACTGCCAATGCCGGTGTTTGCCTCTCGGGTCAAGACCGAGTGGAGTGTTGATTCCGAGTCCCTGAAAAGAAGCGCCATGACGGTCGCCATAAGATGCCAGGAGGCTCTGAGCAGTCAAGGAATTGAGGATGATCCTCGTCTCAATGATCCCGCCATTGAACTGAAAGCCTTGAGAACGCTGTCGGCGGAAGCCTTCCGTCTCTTGCTGAAGAACTCAATCAGTCCCTTGCCGCTGCACAAGGTCCTTGTCTTGATGGACTTCATCAGACAAGAAGCCAACGAACAAATACGAGAGAAGGAACTGCTTGCTGTCGCCAAGACGCTTGTTGAAGAAGCAGGCAATCTGAAATTCGGTCCCGAGGTCGGGATCGGAAAAGTCAAACATGATGCCGCAGTCGTCCAGCCCTGGCTGTTGAAAGTTGACAAGATCGCATTCGATCTCGAATCAGTTTCTTCACGACCTTGGCATCAGTCAAGCATTCATCAGGCGGACTCCCGGGATGTTGCCTCTGTGCTCCCACCGTCATCGGTGGATGCGGTATTTACGTCCCCACCCTATCCGAATGAGAAAGACTACACTCGAACAACACGCTTGGAGACCGTCGTTCTCGGCCTCGCCGGGAGCATGGATGACGTTCGCAGCGCAAAGAAATCGCTTGTGCGCTCAAACACGCGCAGCGTCTATGTCCACGACCGGGATGATGATCTCGTGAAGCACAACTCCACGATTCAGGGTCTTGCAAAGGATATCGAGTCTCGAAGGATTTCGCTGGGAAAGACCTCCGGGTTCGAACGGCTCTATCATCGAGTAACCAAGTTGTACTTCGGAGGAATGACTCAGCATCTGTCGTCCCTCCGCCACGCCTTGCGCCCGGGAGCTTTCCTTGCGTACGTTGTCGGAGACCAGGCCTCCTATCTGCGAGTGATGATCCGGACCGGGCATATCCTTGCCGAGATCGCCGAATCACTCGGTTATGTCGTAGAGGCAATTGACCTTTTCAGGACACGATACGCCACCGCCACGGGGGAACAGTTGCGGGAGGAGGTCCTCCTCTTGCGCTGGCCCGGATAAGACTTGAAACGATGGCCAAGGAAAAAAAGGCAAACCGGTACGAACAAATAATCGAGCGCGTGTTTCATGCTCATTACCTGCCGGGTGCCCGGCGAGTTGCGTTTTCCAGAGAAGAGCTGCTTTCAGCAGCCGCGGCGGCGGGCCTCAAACCGCCAAAGAACATCGGTGATCTTGTATACTCCTTTCGGTATAGATATTCGCTTCCACAAAGCGTCAAAGAGAAAGCTCCCAAAGGGCTTGAATGGATAATCAGGCCGTCGGGCAAGTCCCTCTATGCCTTTGCGGCCGTGGCACAGCCCCACATCCAGCCGAACCCATCTCTTACGGAGACGAAAATCCCTGATGCCACTCCGGGAATCATAAGCATGTACGCCTTGAATGATGAACAGGCTCTTCTTGCCAGACTGCGTTACAACCGGCTCATTGATGTTTTCACAGGTGTCGCGTGCTATTCGCTCCAGAATCATCTGCGGACATTTGTCGAGACGGTCGGGCAGATCGAGACGGATGAGATATACATGGGAATAGACAGGCGGGGAGCGCATTTTGCTTTTCCCATCCAAGCCAAGGGCGCCAAAGACATGATAAACATCGTTCAAATAGAGCAAGATCTGGCAATGTGCTCAGAGAAGTTTCCCAACCTTGTCTGCCGGCCGCTTGCTGCTCAATTCACCAAGGACAGGCTGATTGCCCTCTTCGAGATCCAGCAGGAGAGCGACGAGCTGCGGGTCGTTTCCGAAAAGCACTATCGTCTGGTGGACCCATCGCAGCTTTCCCCGTCCGAGCTTGACACATACAGGCATCAGTCCGAGGGATGACAGAAGGCTTTCCCGAAAAGCCTGCCTCCTCGCTGACACGTACGGCGCTTTTCGGTATCTTATGCCCCATGGACGCGACGGTCGAAAGGGACGGGCAGTGCTTCTGCTGCGGCGCCGACAATGACAAGGGCCTGCATCTCATAATCACGTATCCTGAAAAAGGCTCCGCCGAAACGAGCCTGGAAGTGCCTTCGTATTTCTCCGGGTGGAAGAAGATGACCCACGGCGGCTTCCTGGCCACCATCCTGGATGAGATCATGGCGCACGCGTGCGTGGGAATCTCGCAACGGGCCGTGACCGCCGAGATGACGGTCCGTTTTCAGAAGATCGTGGAGATCGGCTCCAGAATCCGCGCCGTGGGCAAGGTCCATGAGGCGCGGGGGCGGGTCCTCAACACGCGGGGATGGATCTACGACGAAGAGGGGACGGTGGCGGCGGAAGCCACGGCGCGCTTCATTGCGACAACCCATATTTCGCGATCTTCCGAGCTAAGGTCTTCCGAGTGATGGAAAGCTCGCGCGCCGTCCTGGACTTGTTCCCGCCGTTTCTGGAAAGGCATTCGGCAATCAGGCGGCTCTCGTAGAGCTCGCTCGCCGCTCCCAGGGTTTCCTTCAGGGGCCCCGCAGAGGGAGGATCAACGGGCGCGCCGCGGGCCACCACGCCGGCGGGCGCGCGGGCCACCATCGCCGGCGGGCGCATGGGCCGGATCGCCGGCGGGCGCGGGCATGGCGGCCCGAGGCGCGCCCGGCCTTCCCGGCGCAAGGAAGCTCGCCTCCCCCAGCAGCACGATCTGGTTCACGGTGTTCTCCAGCTCCCTCACGTTTCCCGGCCAGTGCCACGCCTCCAGCGCCGCCAGCGTCTGCGCGCTCAGGCGCACCGGAGGCCGCGTGTAGCGCTCGCTGTACTTCTGGATGAAGTGCTCCGTCAGAAGGCTGATGTCGCCGCGCCGTTCCCGAAGCGGCGGCAAAGGAATAGAGACCACGTTGATGCGGTAGAACAGGTCTTCACGGAACTTCCCGTCTCGGATCCCCGCCGCCAGGTCCTTGTTCGTCGCCGCTATGATCCGCGTGTCCACCCTGATGGTCTTCGTGCCGCCCACCCGCTCGAAGCTCGCCTCCTCGATGACGCGCAAGAGCTTCGCCTGGACCTCGAGCGACATGTCCCCGATCTCGTCCAGGAACAGCGTCCCGCCGTCCGCCAGCTCGAACTTGCCGCGTTTCCTCTCCACGGCCCCGGTGAAAGCGCCCCGCTCATGGCCAAAAAGCTCGCTCAGGAGGAGGCTCTCATTAAGTGCCGCGCAGTTGATGGACACGAAAGTCCCGTCCTTGCGTGCGCCGGTATAGTGGATGTGCCGCGCCAGCACTTCCTTGCCGGTGCCGCTTTCCCCCGTGATCAGCACGGTGACGTTCGTGTCCTTCACCTTGTCCGCCGTGGAGATCAGCTCCCTCACCGCCGGGTCTTTCGTGATGAAGTGATGGGGCATGGATCGACGGTTCAGCTCGTCCCGCAGGTAGCGGTTCTCCGTGGCCAGCGCCCTGAGCTGGAGGCTTTTTCGAACCGCGTCGAGGAGCTTCGTGTTGTCGATTGGTTTCAGGAAGTAGTCGGCCGCCCCGCCCTTCAGGGCGGAAACCGCCGTGTCAATGCTCCCGAAGCCGGTTATCACGATGACCACGAGATCAGGCTCGACGCGCTTGAGCTCCTTGAGGAGCTCCAGGCCGTTTTTGGTTCCTTTCAAACGGATGTCGATCAGGGCCACGTCCAACGTGCAGCGCCCGGCCGCCGCCGCGGCGGCCTCGTACCCGGAAGCGCTGTGGACCGTGAATCCCTCCCGGCGGAAGAGGTTTTCCAGCCCGTGGCGGATTCCGTCCTCGTCGTCGACAATGAGGATGGAGGGTCCGGTCATGCGGCGCCTCCGGAGAGGCCGGGGAGACTGAGAGAGATGCGCGTTCCCTGCTGGAGCCTGCTTTTCACGTCGATGGCCCCATTGTACTTCGTGATGATCCCGTAGACTACTGACAGCCCGAGCCCCGTTCCTTCCCCGTTTCCTTTCGTCGTGAAGAACGGGTCGAAGATCCTGGGGATGATCTCCTTGGGGATGCCATGGCCGGAGTCGGAGACGACGAGAGAGATGTTCCCCGCCCTCATTCGCGTGCAGACCAGCACCCGCCCCGGCCCTTCGATGGCCTGCACCGAGTTGGTGAGCAGGTTGATCACGACCTGCTTGAGCTCGTCCGTGCTGACCACCGACGGCGCAAGCCCCCGCGCGAGGCGCGTGTCAATGCGGATGCGGCCTTCCCGGGCAAGCGAACGGCCCACCATGCGGCAGACCTCCTCCACCACGTCATTGACGTCGCTTCCGGGGGCATGGGCGGAATCCGCGGCGGCAAAGTTGAGGAGCTCCTGCACAATGCGCGCAATCCGGCGGGTCTCCTGCTCGATCCACTTGAGGGAGACGGAGCGCCCGGGATCTTTCTCTTCGTCAATGAGGTTCTGCACGTTCGTGAGGATGGAGGACAGGGGGTTGTTGATCTCATGGGCCATCCCGGCGGAGAGCATGCTGATGGAGGCAAGCTTCTCCGCGTGGAAGATCTTCTCCTCCAGCTCGGTCTTCGCCGAAATGTCGTCGGTCATGAAGACGCAGCCGGCGGCCCTCCTGCCTCCCGCTCGGGGCTGAAGAAAGGGTACAGGCGGACTTCATAGACCCTGCCCGCTTTCGAACGCTTCACGTCGGAAACGAAGTCCCTTTCCCTGCGAAAGATGGAGAAGATCTTCTCCACCACGGACTCGTCCACAATGTCGATGTCGAGCCAGGTGAGAGGAGCGCCGATCACCTTGCGGGCCTCCAGACCGAAAGACTCCAGGAACGAGCTGTTTGCCTTCTCCACCACGAGGTCGCAGTTGACGATGGCAATACCGGCCCTGATGGAGTTGACGATGGTCTCGTTGTATTCCTTGAGGAGAAGCGTCTCGCGCATCGAGTCGTGCATGGCGGCCCGGTTCTGCTCCAACTCCCGCGCCATCTCGTTGAACCCGTGGAAAAGCCTGCTGATCTCGTAACCGCCGCTTTCGGGCACGCGGGTGTCCCAGGCCCCCGTGGTGATCCTTTCCATCCCGCGCAGGAGGTCGGCAATCGGGTGCGTGATGTTGCGGGAAAGGAAAAGGCTGAGAAGGATCGTGAGAAGGGCCGCCGCTACGGTCACGAGGAGAAGGGCCCTGCTCACGAGGAGGATCCGCTGATCATAGGGATCACTGGAAAGGAACGTCGCGAAGAACAGCTCGTCTCCATGCTCGCTCTGGCCCAGCCTGCCCATCCTTTGGACCGCCACGTTGAAGCGTCCCAGGCCGACTCGCTGGCCGTAGCTCTCCTGGTAGGAGGTGGCAAGCTGTACGGGGTCGAAGAAAGGCCCGGTCATGTCGGATGAGATCGAACCGGAGAGGATCTCCTTGCCGAGGAGGAATGCAACGAGCGACCGCCGGTTCAGGGTCAGCTGCGAGCAGAAATCCGAGTCGATCCGCTTGATGAGGAACATGTCCAGGTGGGCCCGCCCCGGGTGAGCGCCCTGGTCGAGGGCGGCAACGCCGACCAGGCAGAACGTCCCGTGGACCAGGGAGAGCTCCAGGTAGGGGTGCTCCTTCACGTTGGCCAGTCCCTCGAGGTCGGTCATCGTGAAAGTGCCCGGCGCGCCCTGGACCATGGCAGAGATCCGGCCCAGCGGGTCTTTCAGGACGATGGCGTCCACCTTGGTTGTGAGAAGCATCTCGCGCAAGGAACGCGCGGACCTGCCCATCCCGTCTCGACCGATCTGGATCAAGCTGATCCAGATCTGGCGCTTCCAGGAATTGAAGCTGTCATACAGGATCCCCGACTCCGCCTCGAGCTCCGCCTGGGCTTCCGAGACGTTGATCCTGTGGATGAGGTTCGTGATGAGAGGGATGGTGAGCGCGGACTGGAAAACAATCACGCCAATGAAGAACAGCAGCGTCTTGCGGAAAAGCCTCATGGCCCTCTGCTCATGGCCTTCGACTCAGGGTGTCGCGGCCCGGCCCTGCTCGACGGTCTCAGCGCCCACGATGAGGCTCACCACTTCATCAGCGTTGGTCTCCCGGGTGACCCGCTCCGCGACCTTTTCCCCCGGCGCATGATGATCAGCCGGTCCGCCACCTGGAACACGTCGTGCATCTGGTGGCTGATCACCACGATCCCTATGCCGTGGGACTTCAGGCGGTTGATCGTATCTATGACCTTCTTCTGTTCGGCAACACCGAGGGCCGCCGTGGGCTCATCCATGATGAGGAACTTCGCGTCCCAGTAGATGGAGCGGGAGATGGCCACGGCCTGGCGCTGGCCGCCGGAGAGCGCCCGGATGCGGTTTCTCAGGGAAGGGATCAGGATGTCCAGCTTTTCCAGGATCTTGCGGCTCTCCTGCTGCATGTACTCGTGGTCCAGGACGTTGAGAAACCCCAGGATCTTCTTCATCTTCTCCCGCCCCAGGAAAATGTTCGACGGGGTATTGAGGTTTTCCGCAAGCGCGAGGTCCTGGTAGATCGTTTCGATCCCCATCCCGAGCGCGTCCATGGGGCTGGCAATGTGCACTTCTTCTCCCTGGAAAAGGATGATCCCTTCGTCCGCCGGGTACACTCCGGAGATCACCTTGATGAGAGTCGACTTCCCCGCTCCGTTGTCTCCCAGGAGGCCAACCACCTCCCCCGCGTTCACCCCCAAGCTCACGTTGTTGACGGCCACCAGGCCTCCGAAGCGCTTCGTTATGTTCCTGACTTCAAGCAAGTACCCCATCTGGCTAGTCCTCCTTGTGAATCAGCTCGGGAAAGAACTGGTCGATCAGAACGGCGAATATCAGGATGACTCCGACGGCGATGTACTTGTCGAAGGTCTGCACACCCATGATCTTCAGCCCCATTTCCAGGACGGACAGGATCAGCACCCCCAGGATTGACCTCCAGACCGTCCCGACGCCGCCGAAGAGGCTCGCCCCGCCAATGACCACGGCGACAATCGAGTCCAGCATGAAGGAGGAGCCCGCATCTGATTTGCCCGAGACGTATTCCATCATGTAGATGATGCCCGAAAGCGTTGCCAGGAAGGAGGAAAGGACGTAAATGACCACGAGATGGCGGTTTGCGTTGATGCCCGCCCTGACGGCCGCGTCGATGTTCCCGCCAATGGCGTAGGTATGCCGTCCGAACTTCGTCCTCTTCAAGAGGAAAGCCGCCACGGCGACAAATACAACCGTTACGACGACCATGGTGGGAATGAAATCGATCACCGTCGTGCCGGCAATAACCCGTGGCGCGGTGAAAAACGAAACTCCGTGCCCCGGCACTATATAAAGGAAGTATCCGTTTCCTATCATGTTGGCCAGGTTGGGGACGTTGACGGCGGCGGACCCCCCGGTGAGGAGAAGCGAAATGCCGTAGGTAATACCCTGGACGGCGAAAGTCGCAAGGAAGGGCGGCACTTTCAGGCGCGCCACGAGAAGCCCGTTGACAAGCCCGGGGGCAAGGCCGATCGCGAGGGTGATGAGGATTGCCAGGAGGAGGGCCATCTCCGGCGGAAGGCCCCGATCCGTGAATCCGCCGGCGAGCTTTGCCGAGACAACCGAGGCGAATCCCATCACGAAACCGACGGAGAGGTCGATCCCGCCCGTTACAATGACCAGCGTCTCCGCCGTGGCCAGGAGCGCAAGCGTGGTGCTGTAAAACAGGACGATCTGTACGCCGTTGAGGGCAAAGAAACCGTGCGCGAGGGAGCTGAAGAAAACCAGCTCGATGACGAGGAAAGCCACCGCCCAACGCTGACCGATGAAGGATGTGAGCCTTGCCTGCTTCGTCACTGCCTCTGCTCCTTTCCGCCTAGAAGAGATCCGGGAAGAGCTGGTCGATGACGACCGCCACGATCAGGATCAAACCGACCGCTATATAGCGGTAGAATGGCTCCACGCCAGAGAGGTTCAAGCCGTTCTCCAGCACCTTCAGCAGCAGCACTCCGACCACGGACGCGAGCACCCGCCCCTTGCCGCCCATGAGGCTTGCCCCGCCAATGATCACCGCCGCGATGGCGAACAGCTCAAGCTGCGCGCCGAAGGTGGTGAAGTTGCCGGTGCCGGACTGGAACAGGTCCACAATCCCGGCAACTCCCGCCAGGAAGGCGGAAAGCACGTAGATGAGGATGAGGTGGCGACTCGTGTTGATGCCGGCGCGGACGGAGGCGTCCATGCTGCCGCCGATGGCGTACGTGTGCTGGCCGAACCTCGTGTTTTTCAACAGGTGCCAAAGCAGGACGACGAACACGATGATGAGAAAGAAGGAGACGGGGAAGACCCGTACGAGCTCCTTGATCTGGGAAGCCGCAATGCCGGCGGGACGGGAGAAGAAGCTCCAGGCTCCCGTGCCGGGGTGGATGTACAGGAGGTATGCGTTGCCGATGTCCGTCAGGCCGGGCGGGAGATACCACACCGGGAACCCTCCGCAGATGTGGTAGGTCACGCCGATGGCAATGCCCTGGGTCCCCAGGGTGGCAATGAAGGGCGGGACGCGGTAGCGCGCAATGAGGACGCCCGCAGCAAGGCCGCATGCAAGGCTCGAAGCGAGCCCCACGCCGATGCCGGTCAGGATGCTGGCGGCCGCGGACCAGTGCGCGGCGTAGAGGACCTGCATGGTGCTGGAGGAAGACACTGCCGAGAGCCCCAGCACGAAGCCAACGGAAAGATCTATCCCGCCCGTGATGATGACGAAGGTTTCCGCGCAGGCCAGGAGCAGCGCGGTTGTGGCGAGGTGGACAATGTTCTGGAAATTGTTGAGGGCAAAGAAGTTCTTCCCCGTGAAGGAGAACACCACCAGGGTGAGCAGGAGGAAAAAGAAAGCCCAGTTACGGCCCAGAACGGATACCGCGGGTGCCGGCGCCTTCCCTCTGTTCATTCCGCGAGCCCTGTCTCCCATGGCAGATCACCCCTTTGGTAGCGGCTGAATAGTACACTGCGAGCGCGACTGCAATCAACGACGCCGAGAGAGAATGAGAGGGGCCGGCGTCTCATGACGCCGGCCCCGCGTGAAAGGTGCTTACTTCGAGTAGATGTACTGCTGCATGTCCGGGTTGTTCACGTTGTCCTTTGTGAAGAACTGGAACCCGGGGATGATCTTCTTGGGAGGCATGGTCTTTGCGGTGAGGTACTTGTACGCCGTATCCACGCCGAGGGAGCCGATTTCAGCGGGGAGCTGAGCGAGGACGAGGTCGATGTCCCCCGCCTTCAAGGAGTCGATGAGCGTCTGGGTGGCGTCCCACGATGCCACTTTCACGGCGCCCGCGAGCCCGGCGTTCTTCACGGCCTGGGCCGCGCCCTGGGCGCTGAACACGTTTACGCCGAAGATGCCCACGATGTCGGGGTTCTTCTGCAGCGCCGCCGTGGTGAGCTCCATGGCCTTCTGCTGGTTGTCAAGGCAGTAGTCCATGCCGACCAGCTGGATGTTGGGGAACTCCGCAATGCCTTCCTTAAAGCCGTTTCCGCGGTCAATGACGGAGGAGGTGTCGGGGTTCGTGTTCACCACGTAGACTTTGCCCTTCTCACCAATGAGCTTGGCCAGGTGCTCGGCCACTTGCTTGCCGCCCAGTTTGTTGTCCGTGCCGATGTATGCCAGCGGGAAGCTGTAGTCGCTGGGCTTGGAGTAGTCGCCGTCACCCAGGTACGTGTCGACGGTGATGACAGGAATGCCCTTGTCACTGATGGCTTTCAGAGGCGCCACGAGGGCCGTGGTAGAGGTGGGGGCAATGAGAAGGATGTCGATGCCGCCCTTTGCCATCAGCGCCTGAAGGTTCGGTGTCTGAACCTCGGGACCCCATGTGGCGGGGTAGTCGCCCACGACGACATTTACGCCGAGCTCTTTTGCCTTTGCCCTGATCCCGCGCTCCATGGTGTAATAGAACGGATCAGCGACGCCGGGCATGAAGCCGATGGTGATCGTCTTGTTGGCCCCGCCTTCTTTCTGGCCGCCGGCAAAGACAGGCGCCACCATGAAAACGGCAAGCGCCACAGCGAGAGCGATGATGAGAGATCTCTTCATACGAACCTCCTGTTTTGTTGAGAGAGTGGTTGACAACCGGGTCTCTTGATGCAAACCGCATGCCAGTAACCAGTTCCGAAAATAATTGGCAGAAGTATCTACCAGATAATAAATTAGAAGCGTTTCCTGAAACCTTTGGCAGGTAAATTTCTCTGGGCTGTATCCCATGGTATCCAGAAGGTGGATACCAATGACTCACTTCTTGAGCGGCTCCGTCATCAGCTTTTCAAACTCATTTTTCAGCATGCTCCCGATCTCGATGAGCTGCGCGCTGGTCCTGATCCCGAACTCTCCGAGGACCGGCTTCGAAAGCTGTTCGTAGGAGATCATGCCGCGTTCCAGGTCGGTTACGGCGTTTGCCAGGTACACGCACGAGACGACCTCCTTGCAGCGCCGGCTTGCAAGGAGCGGATCATGATGGTACCTGATGCCTTCAACGAGCACGTCGGGGAAGCTCCACTTCTGCGCTATGAGGGCGCCGATGTCGGCATGGTTCAAGCCGAAGGAAAATTTCTCAAGAAGGCTCGCGGGAATGTGCTTCTCCATGGAAAACCGGCGCATTTTCTCCTGCGTCCGAGGATGCAGGGTGCGAACGACAATGAGCCCCAGGTCATGGAGGATGCCCGCCACGTACACGTCGTCCAGGATCTCCCGCCGGTTGGCGACCTCGCGCGCCAACATGCCCGCGTAGGAAGCCACGCGGAAGGAATGCTCCCAGAGCTCCTTCATCCCATGGTGACTGCCGAACACCCGCTGAAAACCGAAGGAGTACAGGAGGTGGTGCAGGCTCCTCATTCCCACGTATTTCACCGCCTGGAGGATGCTGTTGGTCCGCGAGGGAAGCCCGTAGTAGGCGGAGTTCACGTGGCGCAGAAGCTCGGCGGTGAGAGTCGGATCACGCGAGATGCGCTCCGCCACCTCGGTGACGCCCGCCTTTTGATCTTCCTCGGTGAGCTTGATCAGCTCCGAGATGTTCTCAGGAAAGTGGGGCAGGAGCTCGATGTCGCGGACGAGCACCTCGGTGAGGAGCCTGATCTGGTCGAGGTGGACGTTCGAGATCGGGATGACGATGGATGACACCGTACCGCCCTTTTCCGTGCGGATGGAAAGCGCTTTCTCTCCAAGGCCGATCCTTTTCAGGAACTGAAGGAGAATCATGATCCCGAGCCCGGCGCCTTCGGTGCTGTCAACGGAAGTCTCCAGCGCCTCGAAGAACGAATGGAGCCCCCGCGAACGGAGGATCCGCTCGTCGATGCGCCTGCGCTCATCGGGAGCCAGCTCCGCGTCGTTCCTCACCGAGACGGTGAGCGCCTCCGCGGTTGCGTGGAGCGCAACGTCGATGGAGAGGCGCCGCTCCTTGAGCTGGTCGATGAAATGATCCAGGTTCACGGACAGCTCCGTGATGAAGTCCTTCATCCCCCGCTCGTAATCCTCCCGGCGTGAGATCTGCAGGCCACGCTCCTGGAAATAGATCCGCTTGGCATTCGCCTTCTGGGCGTTGGAGATCAGCTCCTTGAGACAGAACGACAGGGGTTCCAACAGCTTCTCCTGCCCCAACTCCGCCAGGAACATCTCGAGGATGCGGTCGATGAGCGGGAACAGCGTCGGCGGCAGGCTCGTGAGCCTGAACACGAGAGGGATTGAGTTGCGGGCTGCCCTCTGGATGTCGACGACATTGATCCTTGGAGACATTCTTCCTCGCGTTTCTTGCCTACAGTATAGCGGAAAACCGTCACCCGCGCGACCCTCCAACAAACAGCGAATTTTTGATATTGTTGACTGGTGCCCCCAATCTTGAGCTTGCGCCCCCTGGCACGCCACATAGACCGAGTCTGCGGACCGTTCGGCCGCCGCCGCCTTGCCGGTCTGAAATGGTTCTGGATGGACGGAGCTTTCAGCCAGGCCCAGGCCTCGAGCTCCACGGACTACATCCCGCTTTTCGCGCTTGCCGCCGGTGCCTCCGCGGGGGGTATCGGGGTGCTCGCCGCAGTGGCAAACCTCGTGAGCATCGGCGGATACCTTTCCGGGGCGGGGATAGCGTGGCGGCTGCGGCAACGAAAGCCGTTCGTCGTGGCGGCCGGCGGCGGCGCGAGCCGTCTCATGATCCTGCTTCTCGCGCTCGTCCCTTTCCTCACGGGCCACGGAGCGCTCCTCGTCTTCCTGATCATCGCCGCGAACGCTCTCAGCCTCATGTTCGGAAGCCTATGCAATCCGCCCTGGGCATCCATGGCAGCGGACCTCGTCCCCGCGGAATCCCGCGGCAGGTACTTTGCCAGCCGCAACGCGGCAATGGGAGCCGTTGCCCTCGTCATCTCCCCGCTGGCGGGCTGGATCGTACGGACGGTCAATACCCGGACATCGCATGATTTCCTGGGCTACCAGGCAACGCTTCTCCTCGCCTTCGTTTGCGGAATGCTGTCCACCTATTCCTTTTCACGGATCCCCGAGCCGCCCATCAGCGTGCCGGCCAGGATCCGAAAGCGCACGCGAAACGTTCTGGACCTGCTGAAGCGCAACCCCGCCTTTACGTGGCTGGCCGCCAGCAGCTTCGTCTGGGGGTTCTCCCTCAACGTTGCATCGCCTTTCTTCAACGTGTACCTCGTCACCGGGCTCCACGGGACGTCCGCCGAGGTCGGGATTGCCACCGGTGTCTCAGCATTGACGGGGCTCGCGGGCCAGGCGCTTTTCGGAAGCTTGAGCGACCGGCGGGGCAACAGGGCGATACTGATCCTTACCGGGGTCCTGATCCCGATCCTCCCCCTCTGCTGGGTGCTTGCGCGCGTGCCGTACCACGTCTACATCATCAACACGGCTTCGGGCATCCTGTGGGCAGGGTACAACCTTGCCAGCTTCAACATGCTCCTGGAGCTGAGCCCTTTGGAGGAACGGGAGGCAGGTGTTGCGTTATACCAGAGCGCGGTCTCGGCAAGCGCCGTCATCGGGCCCCTGGTCGGCGGCCTCCTGATTGCCACCGTGGGCTACCATGCGGCATTTATTGTGAGCGGGGTGGGACGGTTCGTCGGTTCCGTCCTTTTCATCCTTTTTGTCAGACCGTCGAAAGCGCAGCAGATGCGGAACGGCTCCTAGGCTACCACGGTTTCCCGTTGGAGAAACGCGTCCAGCCGGGCCATGGCCTCGGGCATGTTCCTGCGGCCGAACCCAATGCGGAAGTGATTCCCGCTGTCGTCGTAAACGGAGCCCGGCAGGAGCAGGACGCCGCTCTTCCTGGCCAGCGTAGCGCAGAAGTTGCCCGCCTCTCCGCCGATGAGCCTCGGGAAAGCGATTGGACCGGCCATGGGAGCGCGCCATTCGAAGCGTTCCGCGTGCCGGGCGAAAAACGGCGTCAGGAGCCGCAGGTTCTCGGAAATGATGCCCTTGCTGCGCCCCACGAGCTGGCTCCCGTGTCGCAGCGCGACCTCTGCCAGGAACTCTCCCGGAGCGCTCGCGCAAATGGTGGTGTAGTCCTTGACACCCTGGATCCGGGACATCACCTCCGCGTTCTTCGTCGCAATCCAGCCAATGCGAAGCCCGCCCAGGCCATACGCCTTCGACATCACGCCAAGAGAGACGGCGCGGTCGCTTGAGTCGCAGGCCGCGGGGAGGCGCTGCGCCTCATCATACTCGAGCCCGCGGTAGACCTCATCAGAAAAGACGATGATCCCATGCTTGTCGGCAATCTCCATCACTTCCCGGAACACATCGTGCGGCATGTGGTAGCCGGTCGGGTTGTGCGGCGTGTTGATGACAATGACGCGCGTGTCATGCCTGATGTGCCGCTCGAGCTCTTTCGGATCCAGGGCCCAACCCTCCTCCTCCCGGGCGTTCCACGGAGTCAGGCGGCAGCCAATCACGCGCGCAATTTCATGGAGGGACTGGTAGCAGGGGCAATGGACAATCAGGTGGTCTCCCCGATCAAGCATGGCCGCCATGAAGAGGAATATCCCCTCCTCCGCGCCGTTGTGGATGAGGATGCTCTGCGGACCGGTGGAAGAATACAGGCCGCTCACTTGTTCGCGCAGCGTCGGGCTCCCCTGCGTCTCCGTATATCCCAGGCGCAGCCCGAGGAACCGCTCTTCGGCGCCGGGCTCCATGGCCAGAAGCTCTTTGACGCTCATGGACTCGCAATCAGAAGCGCAAAGGTTCAGCTCGACGCTGAACTCGAATTCGGAAAAGTACCGTTCGAGAGTGAAAGGCGGCAGCTGCATAAGGGCACGGTAGCGTGTTTTTGCGAATCGAGGCAAGCCCGGCGCGCCGCGGTCCCCGAGGGCAAGGCGCTCCGTTATTCCGCAAAGAATCGGATCTTCATCTTCTCCGTGTACGTCTCTCCCGGGCGGAGGATGACGTTGGGGAATCCCTTCTGGTTGATGGCGTCTGGGAAAGCCTCCGTCTCCAGGGCAAATGCCCCGAAGGTGTCGAACTGCTTTCCGCCGCGTCCCTTCATGGAATGCAGATGCCCGCCGGAATAAAAATGCACCCCTGGCTGCGTGGCGAACATCTCGAGCCCTCTGCCCGACAAAGGATCAACCGCTCTCCCCACCCGGCGCCAGCCGTTCACGGGCTGCCCGAGCACGAAGCACGCGTCATAGCCGATGTCCGAGGCCTTCCCGAGCTCCTTGCCGATCGGCTTTGCTTTTCGAAAGTCGTAAGGCGTGCCGGCAACGTCACGAATTTCCCCCGTTGGGATCAGCTCGTCATCCGAGGGCACGTAGCGTTCCGCTTCCAGCGTCAACACCTGGCCCTTGATGTCGCCGCTGCCGGCTCCCTTCAGGTTCCAGTATGCATGGTTGGAAAGGTTGACGATGGTGGGCTTGTCCGTCCTGGCCTCCCAGACCACCTCCAGCGTTCCTGAATCATCCAGCGTGTAGATCACGCGCGCGTCGAGATTGCCCGGGTAGCCTTCCTCACCATCAGGGCTTCCGTAGGAGAACACCGCTCCGGCTGCACCGGCCGCACCTGCTGCGTCGGCGCGCTGGAAGCCCGAAGACAGCCACGCGGCCCGGTCAAATCCCTTTTTTCCGCCGTGGAGATGGTTCCTGCCATTGTTGCAGAAAAGGGTATAGGTCTTCCCGTCAATCGAAAACTTGCCCTTGGCAATCCTGTTGGCCACTCTCCCCAACGTTGCGCCGAAGTATGGGTGAGGGTTCAGGTATCCCTGCAGATCATCGAACCCGAGCGTGACTTCCTCCACCACCCCTTTCCTGTCGGGGATGCGCACGGAGGAAAGGGTGGCGCCGTAGCTGATGAGCTGAACGGTCACCGGGCCTGCCCGAAGAGCGTACTGGATGATCTCGTCCCCCTCCGGGGTCCGCCCGAACACTCGTTGCGTCATTTCTGCCATGCTGTCCTCCTACTGATGACTCACGAATCCGGGAAGCTTCGCAAACAGGCGAGGCTGCTGCATGTCACACCGCCAGCGTGTAGACCTCGAGGACCTCCTCGCGGTCAAGCTTGACGAAGTTGCCCACCGGGCCGCGCTCCGTGCACTTGCGCGCCATCTCGGAGAGCCGGTCATCCTTGACGCCAAGCTCCTTCAGAGTCACCGGCAGGCCAATCTCGTGGAAGAAGACCTCCAGGCGTCGGATGCCTTCCAGCGCGGTGAGGGCGGGGTCCTCGAAGCTCACTTCGACGTTGAACACGCGCTGGGCAAACTGGGCAAAACGCGCCACGTCGTGCGTGTACACCTTCTTCATCCAGGCGGGAAAAACCACGGCCAGGCCGGCGCCGTGCGCCACGTCGTAGATGCCGCTCAGCTCATGCTCGATCATGTGGGAGCCCCAGTCACCCACGCGGCCTGTGGAGAGGAGGTCGTTGTGGGCTATTGTTCCCGCCCACATGATCTCCGCCCGTGCGTCGTAGTTGCGCGGATCAGCGAGCACCCGCGGCACATTGCTGATGATCGTCTTCAAGGTGGCCTCGCACAGCCGGTCGGTAAACTCCACCGCGCGCGCGTTGGTGAAGTATCTCTCCATCACGTGCGCCATGATGTCCGCGCAGCCGCAGGCAGTCTGGTACGGAGGCAGCGTGAAGGTCAGCTCGGGATTCATGATGGCGAAGCGCGGCCTCATGAGCTCCGAGCCGGCGTCGCGCTTGAGCCATCCCTCTTCGTTGGTGATCACCGAGCCGTTGCTGCTCTCACTCCCCGCGGCGGGGATTGTGAGCACGACTCCCACGGGCAGCATGGCCGCCAGTGTGGCCTTCCTCATGTAGAAGTCCCACACGTCTCCCGTGTAGGGGACTCCCGCGGCGATCGCCTTGGCGGAGTCAATGACGCTCCCGCCGCCCACCGCCAGCACGAAGTCCAGCTTCTTCTCCCGGCAAATCCTGATCCCTTCACGCGCCAGGGAGAGCCTCGGGTTGGGTGACACCCCGCCCAGCTCCACGTGCTGGATGCCCTCCTTGTCCAGGGCGCGGCAGATCCTGTCCAGGAGACCTGACTTCTTGACGCTGTCCTTCCCATAATGGAGAAGAACCTTCGAGGAAAAGGGCTTGATTTCCTTGCCAACGCCCTCCTCGGTCGATTTTCCAAAGATGATTTTTGTCGTGTTTACGAAAGTGAAGTTATCCATTCCTCGAGTCCCCCTTTGTAGAGCAACATTCTAAGGCTGTTGGAACGATCTGTCCAGACGTTAGGATAATATATTAGAAAATATCGTTTTCTAACAACAATGGTATTCGATGGTACTGCTTTTCGTATCTTATCATGTTATTGTCGATTGGCAAGGAGGCATCTCCAAATGAATGGAATCGAAATCAAGGGCTCCCGATCTGAAGAAAAATCGCGCCCGGCATCGTTCAACATCCAAGAGCGCGCATCACTCACCATGAACCATATGTTTGAGAACAGCGATCCAAAGTTCAACTACGTCCCGTGGGTCGGCGTCACACTGGGCGAGGATCCCCCGCATTTCGTGCATCACAGGCTCGACTGGACGGAGGTGCTTCCGTATGACGTCTACGGCTGGGTGGTGGCGCGGGATCTGACCGGACGCGCCGGCGCTGCGGAACGTGAGGCTGCGCAAAGGGCGCTTTATCTGAGCTTCTTCAACGAGCTCGACGGGTTCATCCATTCCCCCGGGTCCCCGTGGAGTGACCGCTACCCCATGTGCCTGTGGGAGCAGACCCGCGCCCTTTATGCGCTCATCTACTGGTACCTGGACGACCATGACGAGAGAATCCTGAAATACATCAAAGGGATCGTGGACGGCGTGTTCTCGCTGTCCCGCCAGGAGGGAAAGCAGAGAGTCTTCCCGAACGAGGTGATCCGCCACATCGGCCAGGGATACTACTCGGTTGCCGCCATGGTGGACCCCCTGGTGAAAGTGTACGAGATGACCGCGGACTCCAAGGCCCTCGTCATGGCGGAAGGCCTCACGCATTTCATCCTGAACCGCAAGAACGGCTTCTTCGATGAGGAGGGCAGATTCGCCACCTTTTATCGCACGGTAGTCTCATCCATCAACGGGATAGCCCGTTTTGCGGCGCTTGCGGACGACCCGCGGATCACGGAGCGCGTGAAGCGGATTCATGACCACGCAAGGTCTCTGAGCACCGCGTATGGCAGCACTCCGTGCACCGAGCCCGCCTGCAGCAATATGGAGCTGACGCAGAGCGCAGCGTCCCTCATCAAGCTCGGGTATGACGAGTACTGGGATGAAATCGACCGTGTGTCGCGCAACCAGGTGGCGGAAGCGCAGTTCCTGGACCCGTCGGAATGGGTGAAGTCCAAGGCAAACAAGGGAAGGATCCTGGACAAGGAGAGCTGGGCGTACGAGCACTACAAGCCGGATCTCGCCGTCCTTCCCTATGACAGCTACACGGACGTGGTGAAAAGGAGCGTCGGCGGCTTCATGTGGACCTCGGCTGATGAGCACTTGTTCGTGCCCGCCTCCCTCATGCTGTGCTGCTCCGCGCACGCGCTTCGCACGTTCCACCTGCTCTGGCAGAACACCCTGACCGAGGATTGGAGCGGGATGACGGTCAACCTGCATTACAACGTGGAGAACTCTCTTGGTGAGGTCATCAGCTACGAACCCTACGCCGGCAGGACCACAGTGATCCTCAAGAAGAAAGCTCCCTTGAAGGTGCGCATTCCCGAGCATGCGGTAGGGTCGAAGGTCGAGGGGAAACGGGGAGGCACCCCGTTCCCTATCGAGGTGAAAGGCAGATACGCAAGCTTCGGACAGGCGAATGCGGGAGAAGAATACAGCATCGAGTTCGACCTGCATCCCAGGACTACAGAGGAAAAACAGCATGTGTTTGTAAACAAAGATGTCTCGAAGCTCGCGGAGCTCAAGCGTTACCAGGCGCGCTGGCGGGGAAACACCGTCATCGAGGTCACCCCGGAGTCAAAGGAAGAGAAGCGCATCTACAAGCGCAAGCACCTGGATACCGACACGGTCAAGCAGGAGAAGACTTCCCATTTCATCACCGCAAAGGAAATTCGCTGGTAGGGTCCACGAACTGGGGCAGGCGCCCGCCTCTCTCGCCTTTGGACGTAGGCGGACTTGCAAGGGCAGCACCTATAAAAATGGCGAAGATCGCATTTTTTTGGACACTATTCGCGTTTTTTATAGGGGGGCATGCCCTGTATCGCCAATT
This sequence comes from uncultured Spirochaetota bacterium, assembly GCA_963845535.1. Classification (GTDB taxonomy): domain Bacteria; phylum Spirochaetota; class Spirochaetia; order SZUA-6; family Fen-1364; genus Fen-1364. The sequence continues at coordinate 102,124 of CAWJSK010000002.1, read as the reverse complement.
ACGATGTATTGGCTTTCGATCGTTGTAAAGAAGGGCGGCCTGGCACAGCGTGACTGCGCGAAGGCCTCCCTTCGTTACGGTATTGCCACTGACCACCGGGCGTAGAAGTTTGTGAAGTCGTAATCAGGCGTGTTGTCGATGTAGTCGTGGATGATCTGGTCCACGTTCGCTTTGTTGACGTTCACCGCGGGAATCTCGAACTGCCGATACTTCTGCGGCTGGGCCGCAACGTCCAGCTTGCCCTGCTTCGCCGCAAGGGACATGGCAAGACTGAGGCCCGCCTGGTACTTCGCATCGTTCATCACGGTGGCAATCGCGGTGCCGGCCTTGATTGCACTGAACATTTCAGGGATTCCGTCCGTTCCCGTTACCATGACTTTCCCCGCGAGATTGGCTTCCTTCAACGCCTGGATGGCGCCCATGGCCATGTCGTCGTTGGCGCACCACACCCCGTCGATGTCCGGGTGCGCAATCAGCATCTCTCTGGTCTGGTTGTAGGCCTTGGTCCGGTCCCCGTCTCCCGCCACCCACTGCACGAGCTGGACACCGGGGTTCTCTGACAGCGCTTTCTGCAAACCCTGGAATCGCTCGGCGGCGGACGTATTGGCGAGCAGCCCCTGGATTGCGAACACCTTGCCCTGGTTGGGGGTCTTGAACGTCTTGAACAGCTCGGTTGCCGTGAAATGGCCGGCAGCCACGCCGTCGAAGGAAACGTGGGCGACCCAGTGCTTGTAGTTCCAGACCTTCACGTCCGCGGGCTTGTTCCACCATGTCACGAAGTAGACTCCCGCCTGGTCGAGAATTTGCGCAATGGCCACGTCATCTGTTTCCTGGTTCGGGTCGATGAAAAACACCACGTTGCCGCCGGTCCTTGCAACCTCAGCCTTGATGTCCGTCAGCCCTTTCTGGCTGTTGGCTTCCATGGTCAGAACATCGACGGGAAGGCCCATCTTTTTCCCGAAAGCCTCCGCGCCGATCTTGTAGTTGTTCTGGGAAGGGTTTGAAAGCGTGCGGATGGAGATGGCGAGAGTGGTCGGCTCCGCGACCTCCTTTGCGCCGCCCGCAAAGAGTCCCGTCGTGGTGAAAACCCCGATCACGACGAGCGCGGCGATAGCCAGGATCTTTCTGTCCATCATGCAAAACTCCTCCTCAAGCATTGGCTGTGAAGATGAGGCGCCTCGCAAAAAAATCCGAGACGGCGAAAGCAGCTCCTCCTAGGACTCCGCGCTCCTCTCCCAGGCGCGAGTAGACGATCTTCACTTTCTTCTCCACGTCAGGGAGGCCGATCGTCTTGACGCCTTCCCGAAGCCTTTCCAGGAAGAACGCCCCGGCTTTCACATATTGGCCCTGGATGACGATCAGCTCAGGGTCTGTCACCATGATGATGTTCCCAAGCCCGATGATGAACCACCTGGCCACGTCCTCGATGATCGAGAGGCAGAAAGGGTCACCCGCGTTTGCCAGCTCGCACACGTCGTCGAGTGTGGCGGCCTCCGGTGTCTTGTTGCGAAAAAGCTCCGATTTCACCCCGCGGCTGCACGCATCCCGGATCAGCTCGCGGATGCGCTTTGCCGAGACCATGGCCTCGAAGCAGCCCTTGTTCCCGCAGATGCACAGGGGGCCGTCGATTGGGTTTACGGTCATGTGCCCTATCTCGCCGGAAAGGCCCTGGTTGCCGCGCATCAGCTCCCCGTGGGTTACGATCCCCGAGCCCAGCCCCTCGTTGAGGGCGTCGATGATGATGAAGTTCGTGGCACCGACCGCCTCCCCTTTTTCCTGCTCCGCGGCGGCCTGGTAGCGGTTGACGCAGTCCATGAAAATCGGAACGTCGTAGCCGGTGCCCAGCTTCTCACGCAGCATTTCCCGAAACGGGACGTTTCTTCCCCAGGCGGGATAATGCGGTGAATAGATCGATATCCCCATGGGGGAATCAACGAGCCCGGGCAGGGCCACCACAATGCCAATAAGCTTTTCTCCGGTGCCAGCCTTCACGCTGGAAATCCCATGGATCAGGTCAGCGAGCTGACCCAGGATGAAAGGAAGGTCTCTTTCAGCCGTGACCTCCAGTTTCTTGATGCTCGTAATGTCGGCGGCAAGATCCGTGGTCACCGCCATGATGGAGTCCGGCGTCACGTGGAGGCTGATGACATAGCCGTAACCCTTGTTGAAGCGATAGAGCTCGGGCTTCTTCCCCCCTTCTTCGGTGGATTCGCCCTTTCCAGCCGACATTACCAGCCCCATGGATGCAAGCAGATCGATTGTCTTTTTGACGGTTGTCTTGCTGAGCCTGACGGCTTGCGAAATCTCCGCAACCGAGAATGTGTCCCGACACCTGATCAGGTTGAGCGCCGCGCGAATGTTATTCTGCTTGTGGGCCTTGATATGAGCCTCCGTAAAGTCACTTAATCAGTATGACGCTCGTTCATGATATGTCAAGTTCTTTTACAACGACATTTTCTAACAAGCTTTTGTAATTGACAATTCCAAGACCAGGGCAGTAGGATGTCAAGGACTAGGTCAAGGAGAGGCGGGGGAAAAATGAAACGTTACCTGCTCGCCCATGACCTGGGAACCTCGGGGAACAAGGCCACGCTTTTCACCACGGACGGGAAGCTGGTCCGAAGCGTTACCATTGCCTACCGCACTCATTACTTCAATACGAACTGGTCCGAGCAGGACCCCGAGGACTGGTGGAGGGCGGTCTGCGAGTCCACCCGGTCCCTGGCCGCGGACATCGACCCGCATGAGGTGGCGGCTATCGCTTTCAGCGGGCAGATGATGGGCTGCCTGTGCGTGGACAAGGACGGGCGGCCGCTGCGTCCTGCAATCCTGTATAGCGACCAGCGCGCCGTTGCCGAATGCGAATCAATCCTCAGCCAGCATCAACGCGCGTGGACTTCTACCGCATCACCGGCCATCGGGCAAGCGCCTCGTATTCCGTGGAAAAGCTCATGTGGGTCAAGGCTCATGAGCCGGAGGTGTACGCCCGGACAAAAAAGATGCTCCACGCGAAGGACTACATCAACTTCCGCCTCACCGGCGTCATGGCATCGGAGTACTCCGACGGCTCCGGAACGAACGTGATGGACTTGAATACGCGGTGCTGGTCGGAGAGGCTCGTGAAGATCACGGGGATTGACGGTGAGAAGCTTCCCGACTTGAAGGCCTCCACGGACGTCGTGGGAGAGTTGACGGCGGAAGCTGCGCGGGCCGTCGGCCTCCTCCCGGGAATCCCCGTGGTGGCTGGCGGTGGGGACGGAGTGTGCGCCGGGGTGGGCGTGGGGTCCGTGAAGCCAGGCTCAACGTACAACTACCTCGGCTCCTCCTCATGGATCGCCACAACCACGGAAAAGCCCATCTACGATGAGGGGATGCGCACGTTCGTCTGGGCCCACGCCGTACCTGGCTACGTGCACCCCTGCGGCACCATGCAGACGGCGGGAAGCTCGCTCGCGTGGCTCAAGAACGAGATATGTTCGTTGGAGAAGGCGTTCGCCGCTGAGATGGGCCTGAGCGCGTATGACCTGATCAACAAGGAGATCGAGAAGTCCCCTCCCGGCGCCAACGGAATCATCTTCCTCCCCTACCTCCTTGGGGAACGGACACCCCGATGGAACCCGGACGCCAAGGGGGCGTTCATTGGCCTCACCCTGGGACACACGCGCGCGGACGTCTTGCGCGCCGTCATGGAGGGGGTCACGCTCAACCTGAGCATCATCCTGGACATTTTCCGAACCCAGACCCCTATCCGAGAAATAACGGTGATCGGGGGAGGGGCAAAAGGCGAGGTGTGGCGCCGGATCATGGCTGACGTCTACCAGGCTGACATTGTGCGGCCCAACTACCTGGAGGAAGCCACTTCCATGGGGGCCGCCATCATTGGCGGCGTGGGGTGCGGCGTCTTCAAAAATTTCGACGTGACGGACAGGTTCATCGAAGTGGTGGACAGGACAAAACCGAACGCCGAGCACGCCGGCCTGTACGCGGAAGCCAAGAAGCTTCTGAACGAAAGCTACGACGCCCTTGAGCCGCTCTTCCCGCGGTTCGCGAGACGGAGCGGTTGAGTCGTCCAGAGTGCGGAATGTTGACAACGCCATTTTTTTCGTCCAGGATTCGCCATCAAAAAGGAGGCTCCATGAAAAGGTTGGTCGTCATCCTCTTCGTTCTTTCCGTCATGAGCTCGATCGGGTTTGCGGCACCCCTGGCCCAGAATGAGGCTTACGTCCTCCTCAACAACCTGCCGCTCTGGCAGGACCAGGGGCAGACGCTGACGTGGGTGGAAAACCTGACAATCGGGGACACGGTGGTGCTTCTCAATCGGACGGCGAAGTTCAAGCAGGACAAGACGGACAAGACGGACAAGACGGAGAGGGACTTCACCCGGGTCCGCGCACCTGACGGCAAGGAAGGCTGGACGCGTTCCAATCTCATCGTCAGTAAGGCATCCCTCGCGGTGGTGAAAGCGGACAAGGCAATCGTCTACTCAGAACCCCGCGACGTGAAGATCACGAGCAAGTTCATTTCGGCCATGACCATCGTCGCCGTGATGCAAGACGGGAGCACCGGTGAGTTCGCGAAGGTCCAGGCGTATGACAACGCGCAGGGCGCGCTGTTCACTGATGCGACTTTCGTGAGCGCGGGGGACCTGACAACCGCTGACGCGGACGTGAACGCCGTGATCCTCTACACCGTCGCCGCGGCGACCAAGAGCCAGGACATAAAGAAGAACCTGCTCAAGGTTGCCATCACGAAATACGGCGCTTCTCTGTTCCTGCCCAAGCTTCAGGCGGCTTCCGGCATTTCGCCAACTGCTCCCAAAGAAACCATAACCGCCAGCGGCTTCTACGTCGTGAATGACAACAACGTGAACGTTCGAAGCGCTCCTGATGAAACGAACGGCCAGGTGGTGACCCAGGTCGCAAAAGATACCCGGGTCGAAGTCTTGGAGATGACCACCCAGACCTACACCGTGGGGGGCCAGACCGCGGCGTGGTTCCACATAAAAGACCCGTCAGGCTGGGTATTCGGAAGCTTCCTGACCCCCGCGCAGTAGATCACTTCGCTCTCTGAGAGTCCCGGGGACGGCACGCCCCCGGGACTTTTCTTCCAATCTTTTCTTCCAATCTCGTCCAACGGGTCGAAAAGCGTTACACTCTCATCCCGTGAAATACGAATACATGCATCCGAGGGAACAACTGGTCACGATCATGCGCCGCGTGTACGGCTATGGAATGACCACCACGTCCGGAGGGAACATATCGGTCCGCGACGAATCCGGTGACATCTGGATCACCCCGGGCGGCACGGACAAAGGCGCGCTGACGGAAGCGGATATCGTGCGCGTCCGAGGAGAAAAGGTGGTGGAAGGGATCCACCCTCCGTCCTCCGAGCTCCCGTTTCATCGGGCCATCTACGCCGCGCGGCCGGACGTGCGGGCCGTGCTGCACGCGCATCCGGCGGCGCTCGTGGCGTTCAGCCTGGTGCGAAAGATTCCCGACACCAGCATCATCCCGCAAGCTCATGCGGTCTGCGGGGAGGTTGGGTACGCGGCGTACGCCATCCCGGGCTCCGAGGAGCTGGGACGCAACATCGCTGCGGCGTTTGCCAAGGGATTCGACACGGTCCTCCTGGAGAACCACGGAGTTGCTGCCGCAGGGCGCGACCTGCTGGAAGCGTTCCAGAGGTTCGAGACGCTGGACTTCTGCGCCCGGACCCTCATCAACGCCGGCGTGCTCGGCAACGCCACGACGCTGGGCCCGGAGCTGATCGCACAGTTCAACCAGGGAAAAAACCAGAAACTGCCTGAGTTCGAGGTCAAGGACCGCGCGTCGACGGAGCTTGCCGCGCGGCGGGAGATGAAGGAGTTCATCCACCGCGCCTACCGCCAGCGCCTCATGACCAGCACTGAAGGCACTGTCTCCGTGCGTCTGGACGGAAGCTCTTTCCTCATCACGCCGTACGGGATAGACCGCAGCTACCTGGATGAATCGGACTTCGTGCTCATCAAGAACGGCAGGCGGGAACGCGGTCTTGTCCCTAGCCGCGCCGTGGTCCTGCACCTCGAGATCTACGCGGCCAATCCCGTGATCAACGCCGTCATCAGCGCCCAGTCCCCGGCCGTGACTGCGTTCACCGTGACGGGCACTCCGCTGGAAAGCGCCATCATTCCGGAGAGCTACATCGAGCTGCGCGACATGCCGCTCATCGCCTTTGGCCGCCAGTTCACTGATGAGAAGCGCCTTGCGGCAGAGATATCCCCGCGGACGCCCGTCGTGCTGCTCCAAAACGATGCAATCCTCACCACGGGCAGGAACCTTACCGAGGCCTATGACAGGCTGGAGGTGGCGGAGTTCAGCGCCAACGCCATCCTCAACGCGGCCAAGCTCGGAAGCGTCCAAAGGATTGGCCCGCAGGAGCTGGACGCCATCAAGGAAAAGTTCAAGCTGGGATGACAGTCCGGCTTGCCGCGCTCCCGCGCGTTTCCGACATTCGATCTCTTGTGCTCGCCGGAGGAGCGAGCACGCGCATGGGCTTCGACAAAGCCTTGATGAGCTTCGGGGACGGGCCGCAGGTGCGGCGGGTTGCCGGCATGCTCGAACGGCTTTGCGCTCCTGTGTTCGTGTCCGTTCGGCGCGAGCAGATAGATCAGCCCGCCTTCAAAGGGCTTCGCCTTTTGCCGGACAAGGAAGAGGGGATCGGCCCGCTCGAAGGGCTGCTTTCCGCTTTTCAGGAAGCCCCGACGTGCGCCTGGCTGGTCGTAGCGGTGGATATGCCCTTCTTGTCAGAGGCCGCCCTTCGCCGGCTTGTGAAACGCCGTGACCCTGAAGCTTTTGCCACCGCCTATCGGAACCCGGAAACGGACAGGCCCGAGCCCGTCTGCGCCATCTACGAGCCGCGCATCTTTCCGGTGCTTCGTGAGGCCAAGGCAGGAAAGCGCTACAGCTTGATGCTGTTGAGAGACGTCCCCATCAAGCTGGTTGAACCCGTGAACCCTGCAGAGTTGAAAAGTGTAAACGATCCCGACGAGTACCGTGGGGCGGGCGGTGCTAACTTCCCACCTGCTCCCTGAGGGCCGCGCTCAGGGCCCGCAAGAGCGGCAGAAACGGCCCAACCGCCGGTGACTCCTCACCGCCGCCTGCCGTGATCATTGCCTCCAGACCGGGTACCAGGACTTCACGGGACAGCTCGTCCCGCTCCGCCGGGTCGTCGCATTCGGAGAGGAACCTCAACAAGACGGCAAGGTTGTCCGCAGGTTCGTCCCCGGACTCGAAACCGTATCTCTTGTATCTCTTCTGCAGATCCATGATCAGCATGCTGCGGCCATAGCCCTCGCCGTACAATTGCTGCCCGATGGTCGGTCCACGAGTCTTGTAGATCTCAATGATTTCCCGTGGATCAGAGGTCTCCACGAAACGGGCAAACTCCTCCAGGTAGCTCGGGGGAACGCCGACTGCCGTAGCGGCCCGCGCGCACTCCTGCACCCGCTGGACAAGGTCCAGTCCCGGGTCATCGAGGATTCCCGCAAACAAGTCGAGAAGCCTGTCCATTTCCCTCTTTCAGAAGCCGGCGGCTGCTTCTCAGGCCAGGACGTCCAGGGACTGCGCGCCTTCGGCCTGCTGGGTCTGCGCGATCTGGTTTTGGGCCGCTGAGGCCGTCTGGTACGCCTCCGCGGCCCGGCGGGTCTCGGCTTCCGAGGGCGCGCCGTTGGCGTTCACGCTCTGGATCAGCGTCTGGGCCCTCTGGATGGAGCCTTCGGGATCATTGACGGCCGCGCCGGCGTCAACGCCTCCGCCGCCGGCGGGCGCGGCATTGGTTTGCCGCGGCGCGCTGACGTACTGCGGGCTTGCCCCGCGGTCAGCCTCCGCAATTCTCGTGGCGTCGTTCTGCTGTTCCAGGGCTTCTGGCGCGTCAGGTACCGGGTCAGGGCGCCTGCTCAGCGTAGAGCCCGCGTTGAAAGAAGAAACTGGTTCTATCGCCATGGTTGTACGCCTCAAGAGAGAATTTACCACCGAAGTTGGGGTTTAGCAAACGGCGATTTGGGGCCCGGCCCGCGCACGTCAGCCGGTAGTGCGCATGCCCGTTGCGACCCCCTCAATCGTGAGTCGAAGCAGGTCGCGGGATGCGGCCACGCGCTCCGCATCCCCGCTTTTCTCGCAATCGCGAAGCCTTTTCAGCCACTCCACCTGGATCATGTTGAGAGGGTCCGTATTCGGGTTCCTGACCGTGATCGATCTCTTCAGCCAGGGGATCTCTTCCAGAAGCTCGGCCTGTCCTTGCGCTCGAAGCACTGCTTCCCGGGCCAGGGAGTACTCCTGGGCAATGCGCTGCCAGATCCGCTCTCTGACGCCCGAGTCCTCCGCCAGCTCCGCGTAAAGGCGCGCGATCCCCAGGTCTGCCTTCGCGAGAGCGAGGGCCGCGTTGTCGATTGTAGCGCGAAAGAACGACCAGGCGCCGTACATCTCACGCAGCATCCCCCAGCCGTCCTTGTGCCGGTCGGCGAAGGAAGAGAATGCGGCGCCGATGCCGTACCACGCCGGGATGAGGCAGCGGCTCTGGGTCCACGCGAACACCCAGGGGATGGAGCGCAAGTCCGCCAGGGACCGTCCGCCGGAGCGGTGCGCGGGCCGCGAAGCAATGGGGAGCGACTCGATTTCCCCGATGGGCGTGGATTGCTCGAAGTAGGCAAGGAATCCAGGCTCGTCGATGAGCGCGCGGTAATGCTTGAGAGAAGCCGTGGACAGCTCCGCCATTGCCTCGCGCCACGCCGGCCGGGGGGGAGAGAGCGGCTGCGTGGAGGTCATGAGCGTGGCCCACACCACCTGCTCCAGGTGCCGTCCGGCGATCCGCGGGTCGTCGTAGCGGTCCGCCAGGACTTCCCCCTGCTCGGTCATGCGCAGCCCCGCGGTCAGGGACTCCCGCGGGAGAGAAAGGATGCTCCGGGCCGCGGGGCCGCCCCCTCGCCCGAGCGAGCCTCCCCTGCCATGGAAAAAAATGACGCGGACCCCGCGGCTTTGTGCCACCGCATGGAGCGTGCTCTGCGCCTCGTACAACGCCCAGCAGGCGGCAAGGTAGCCGCCGTCCTTCGTGCTGTCGGAATACCCGATCATGACGGTCTGGACATCGCCCCGCCGGGAGAGGTGCTCGCGATACGCCGGGTCATCCAGCATTTCCGTGAGGATATGCGGCGCGCCCTCGAGGTCCCTGATCGTCTCGAAGAGCGGGATGATGTCCATGACGAGCCCCCGCTCCCCCGCCCGCGCGCACAGCGAGCGGCACGTGAGAAGCCAGAGGACCGCAAGGACGTCGCTCAGCGCGTGGGTCATGCTGATGATGTACCCGCCGAGGGCCTCCGCGCCGATGGTCGCCGACGCAAGGGCAAGCATCGAAAAAAGGCGCGTCGTCTCCCGCGCCTCGGCGCTCAACCCCGCCGTCTCGACGGGCCCGGCGTGGGACAAGGAGGCGTGAAGGACCTCGCGCTTTTCCTCCTCGGGGAGCGAGGCATACTCCGCGGTGATCCCCGCGGAGGCCAGCAGCTCTGCCACGACGCGCTTGTTCCACGCCGACTCCTGGCGAACGTCCAGCCGCGCGATATGCAGGCCGAACACCGAGGCCTGCCACAGCCAGTCCTGCAGCTCCCCGTCGATGATCCGCTGCCCTCCGTTCGCGCTGAGGCTTTCCCTGATGAGCTCGAGGTCCGCGGCAAACTCCGCCGTGCGGCCGTAGGCCCCTGCGGGCGCCTGAGTGAGGTCTCCCGCTTCCCGCGTGCGCTCCAGGCGCCATTCGATGGTTTTGAGAAAGCGGCGATAGATCTCGTGCTCGGAAATGGGATCAAGGAGCGGGCCCAGCTCGGGATGCCGGCGGACGCGCCCGTCCAGAGCGGCACGGATTTCCTTGCTGACGGGAGTCTCCAGGCTCGAGCTGGTCAGCACGTCGAAGAGCCTTCGACACTGCCCCAGGTGGGCCTCCGCAGCGGCCCTTCGCATCCTCATGAGCGTGTGCGCGGTCACCTCCGCGGTCACGTTCGGATTCCCGTCGCGGTCGCCGCCGATCCATGACCCGAAGCGCAGGAACGGCGGAATATGAAAGGGGAACTCCGGGTAGCTCCTCTGCAGCGCCCCGTGCAGGTCCCGGTAGATCAGGGGGACCACCTCCCACAGGGTGGAGGCGAAGGAAAGCCCCACGTCGACCTCCTCCGCCACGCTTGGCCGGCGAGGCCTCACGAGCTCAGTCTGCCAGAGGCTCGTGAGGGATGAGCGCAGCAAGGTGACCAGACGGTCCCTGTCGCGGGGAAGAAGCCCTTCATCGTCCATCTGCTCGAGCGCCCGGCGCATGCGCCGCACGAGGCCCCGCACCGAGCGGCGCTTGGCCTCCGTGGGGTGCGCCGTGAAGACCAGCTCGATGGCCAGGAGGTCGATCAGGGCCTGCGCCTGCTCGGGGGAGAAATCAGCCCTGCGCATGATCAGGACCGCTTCCTCCATGGACTCGCTGCGGGGCTCAGGGTGCCTTCGGCGTTCCCTGTCGCGAAGAACGCGCACGCGCTCCCTGTCTTCCGCGAGATTGGCCAGGTCGAAAAACACGGTGAACGCCCGCACCACCAGACGCGCCTGCTCCGCCGTGATGGAGCTCACGCGGGAAAGCAGGGCGCTCTCCGCGCCGGGCTTGCCCTCCCTGCGCGCGCGCGCTCCGAGGCGGATCTCCTCCTCCAGCTCGTAGAGGGAGAGACCCGCCTGCTCGCGGATCACCCCGCCCAGAAGCCTTCCGAGGAAGTGTATTTCAGGACCGAGCTTTTCGCTTTTCTCCATCTTTCTCCATCGATGTGACTAATTTCAACGTGAAACCTGATTGCGTCAACGGGGTGCACCCGTGGCTGTGCGCCGGGTCGGTGAGTGACTATATTCGCATCATGCCTGACGAGGCGCCGGACGACACCGAGCTGATCCGCCGCATGGCCCGCGGTGACACGCGCGCGCTGCGGGCGCTGTACGCGCGGCACGCAAGACTGGTCTACGGGCTTGCCTGGCGGATCCTCCTGGACAACGAAGCCGCGGAGGAGATCTGCCAGGACGTGTTCCTTCGCGCCTGGGAAAAAGCCGACACCTACCGGAGCGAGAAGGCGCAGGTTCGCACGTGGCTCGCGCGGATTGCCCGCAACCGGGCCATCGATCTGCTTCGCCGACGCGGCTCGCATGAGGCGCGCGCGCGGGACGTCTGGGAGGAAATGAGGAGCGCGGCCGTGAGCGCTCTCCCTGACCCGGCCAGCCCCTGTGGAAACGGATGAGCTTCGCACGCGAGTTTCCCGCGCAATCCTTTCCCTTCCCCGGGAACAAAGAGAGACGTTGTCCCGCGCATTCTTCCAGGGAGAGACGCATCGCCAGATTGCCGCCGCCACGGGAGAGCCCCTGGGCACGGTCAAATCCAGGATCAGATCGGCGATGCTCAGCCTTCGGGAACTCTTGAAGGACGATGCGGATGAGTGGTAATCCTTCGAGGGCTTTTCTGCGTATTTGTATGCATGGGGGAGGAGGCGCTGCGCACGATGAGTGACCATGAGGAGATCAAGGGCTTGCTTGCCGCGTACGCCCTTGACGCCCTTGACCCGGATGATTCTGCCCTGGTACAGGCGCACCTTCCCGGATGCAGGGCATGTCGTCGGGAGCTGGCAGGCTTTCTGCGGGTCACGGACCAGGTTGCGCTGGGCGCTGCGCAAGCATCGTCTCCGCCGTCGGCGCCGAGACCGAACGTGGAGGAAAGGATCATACGGGAAGCTTCGCTCATGGGCGCCCGAAGAACCACAAGGCCCGCACGGACGTGGCACCCCGGCTTTGCCATGGCAGCCGGCGCGTTGATCCTCTTGCTCGCCGCGGCAAACGTCGTTCAGTGGGTTCACTCCCCTCGTTTCGAGGCTCAATCGCGGGGTCTCGTGACGGTGGCCCTCACGGGAACAAGCCGGCATGACGGCGCGTACGGGACGATCGTTGTCGACATGGAAGATAGCGAGGGGGTCCTGGCCGTCCGGGGCCTCCCAAGGCTCAGCCCTGATTCGCGCTACCAACTGTGGCTGAAGAAAGATGGTGAGGCCAAGAGCGGCGGGCTTTTCACGGTGGACGACGACGGATATGGGTCTCTCCTCGTCAAAGCTCCCGGAGGATTCAAGGGCTTTCAGGCTTTCAGCGTCTCAGTGGAGCCGGCGGAAGGCAGCGTGTCACCGCGCGGCGCGCCGGTCTTGAGCGGCGGCCTGTAGCCTCCATCCAGGCGTGCCGTGGCTGCGTATACACCGGTGCGGTCCGGCAGAGAAAGCCCGGACCGCGAAAGAGGTGTGTATGAAAGCTCCGCTCATGGTGCTTCTGTTTCCGCTCCTGGTTTCCGCCTCCGCGTGGGGCACGCCGGCCGTCATAGTTTCCAACCAGCCCGACAAGGACGACACCGTCACCATCGCCCAGGTGGTTAGTGACGGTCCGGGATGGATCGTGATCCACAAGGAAGAAGGCGGGGGACCGGGAGGCGTGGTCGGATACGCGGCGGTGAAAGATGGTGAAAACAAGGACGTGATCGTGAAAATTGATTCCTACACGGCAACTCCGAAACTGTTCGCCATGCTTCACACGGACGCCGGCAAGGTCGGCACGTACGAGTTCCCCGGCCCCGATCTCCCCGTCATGCTGAACGGGGAGATGGTCAACCCATCCTTCATGGTAAGCGATCTGGATGCCAGGGTCGTCGTTAAAAACCAGACGATCAAGGCGTCGACGGTCGTGATGGATGAAGTCCTGAGCAATGGTCCGGGCTGGCTCGTCATTCATGCAGACTCGAAAGGCGCGCCCGGCCCGGTGATCGGGTACGCGGAAGTGAAGGACGGGCTGACCAGGATGCTCAAGGTCAAGATCAACGCCGCCAAGGCCACTCCCATCCTCTTTGCCATGCTCCATACGGACGCGGGAGTGGTTGGCAAGTACGAGTTCCCCGGACCTGACGTGCCCGTCATGGTGGATGAGAAGATGGTTTCACCAGGCTTCAAGGCGTCCCGCTAAGAGCCTGTTCGCTTGGCCTGGGCTGGTTTGCGGCCCTCAGAAGCTGCCGCAAACCGCCCCAGGAGGAGCGACCCGCCGAGCACTAGGAGGAAGCCAACGGCTCGCTGCAGCCCGCCCCCGGCCGGCCCCCCGATCGGCTCAGAAAGCACCAGCGAGCCAAGGAACAGGACACCGACTCTGCCGAAGAAATCAGAGACCACCACTCCACCGACAACGGTCCCTGACTGGTAGGCGCGGGACAGCATGTAGAATCCGGTCAGATAGAAAGCGATGAAGCCTGCCGCGGCGAGGATGAGTGACGGCACAGGGACAGGCTGCGCCTGCGCGAGCGCCAGGAACACTTTCGTCAGCAGGTCCCCGACGCTTCCCAGAAGGCCGGACAGCGCTGAAAAGGCGAAAAGAGCCACGGCGGTTCCCCGTGACAAGCCTTTGAGGAATCGCGGGACAAAAAAGACAATCAGGGAAAGGACGGTGATGCATGCCGCGCCGAGGATCACCCTGATGGTGGGAGGGATCACAGGGGCGTCCGCGGGACTCTCCTGCAAGCCCAGCAGGAGGATCCCGATGGTCACGCAGGCAAGCGCCGCCCACTCCCACACGGAAAGAGGCGTGCGTAGAAATACCGTTGAGAATACAGCCAGGATGACGTAACTGCCCGCCGTGACCATGCGCGCCGCGGATATCGGCACCTGGTCAAGGCCGAAAACAAACATGCCCCACCCGGCCGCGGTGACCAGCATCCCGAGCATCCAACCCCCGGACCCCAGGAGTGTCCGGATAGGGAGCCTCCCCACGGGCATCCGCCCGACGGCGCGCTTTTGCAATATGGCCCCCACGTCCCATAGCACCGTCCCAAGGACAATGGCGAGGTATCGGACAACGGTTGATTGCAGCACGGCTGGACATCCTGACGGGATTCCGCGTAACGCGCAAGAGACATGGACTCGGGCGCGCGCGCGAACTACAATCTCTATGGAGGAAAGCCACGCTACAAAGGCCACTGGGACCGATCCGCGGGAGGATCCGGCTCCCTCCTGACAAGATCTGCCCCGAATGCGGATTCGATCTGGCCCCCTGGCAGGTCTGCGGGGCATGCGGGTACGACCCCCTGAGAGACCTCTCACGCACCCGCAGGTACTCCCCGGTCTCGTGGATTCCGATCCTGTATTCAATGACCGTGGCGCTCCTTTCTCTTGTCCTCTTCGCGGCAATCGATATCCCCCTCGCGCGGCATGCCTCGAATGACCAGCCGCCAAGTAGCCGGGGGCAGGCTGCCGCCGCGCCAAACGCCGCCGCGCCGCCGGCCCCCGCTGCGGCCCCAGCGCCGAGTGCGGCCTCCGCGCAAGGCGCTCCCGCGGTTTCGCAAGCGAAGCCGGCCGAAGCGGTGCGGTTCGCGCAGGCCACCGTCCTTGCAAACGAGAGGCCCGCGGTGGACATCGCCAGGCGCAATCTTCATCCCCCCATTACTGATCGGGCCACGTACCTGGAATGGATGAAGACCCATACGAACCAGCCGGACACGTTCCTTTCCGCCAGATGGGACTGCGGGCAGGAGATTGTTGCCCTTGGGCAGATCCACAGCACCCGGGTCCTCGAGGGATTCCTCCTCACTCCGCGGGAAGAGTTCTGCAGGACCCCTCAGAGGGCGTATGAAAACGCGGCGATGCCCATCGGGTACGGGCAGACCATCTCAGGGCCCTATCTCGTGGCACGGATGACTGACGCCCTCAATCCGCAGCCCAACCAAAGCGTGCTCGAGGTGGGGACGGGCTCGGGCTACCAATCCGCGTTGCTTTCCGAGCTTTCCAGCCACGTTTTTTCCGTGGAGATCGTGGAAGCCCTGGCGCGGGAAACTGACCGGATCTACCGGAGCCTCTGGGACAGGTTCCCTGAGTACCGCAACGTGAAGCGAAAGATCGATGACGGATACTTCGGATGGCAGCAGTATGCGCCGTTTGACCGGATCATCGTCACATGCGGAATTGACCATATCCCTCCCGAGCTGCTGCGCGAGCTGGCCCCCGAAGGAATCATGGTGATCCCTGTCGGACCGCCTTCGGGCCAGACGATACTTCGGATCATCAAGCACGTGCTGCCGGACGGGAGCGTGCGCCTGGAGCGTGAGGACATCTACCACGGCGGAACCATCATCTTCGTGCCCTTCACGAGCAGGAGCGGTCTGCACACCAAATGAGGGATGAAGCGCTGAAATGAAACTTTCCCACCTGCGGCTTGCGGCGCTGTTCTTCGTCTCCGTGTGCGTGCTTGCTTTCGAGATCGAGGTCATGCGGGTGTTCTCCGTCGCTAGCTGGTCGAACTTCGGCTCCATGGTGATCAGCATTGCCCTCCTCGGGTTCGGTCTGGCCGGGACCCTGCTCACGTTCCTCTCGGAGCGCGTGCGCCGTCACCCCGATCTGTGGCTCATTTCCTCCGCCTTCGCGCTGGGGCCTTCCATGGCGGTGGCTCACGTGCTCGCCCAGCGCATCCCGTTCAACCCGGTGCTCATCACCTCGGACCCGACACAGCTCGCGTGGATCGGCGCATACTACGTCATCTACGCGGTCCCTTTCTTCGCGGGAGGGCTTTTCATAGGGGCGGCTTTCATCGCGCTGGCGAGCCAGATCCACAAGCTGTATTTCTGGAACATGGTCGGGTCCGGGCTGGGAGGGCTTTTCATCCTGGGACTGATGTTCGTCATACCCCCGGGTTCCCTCATCTATCCCTTGGTCGGGCTCAGCGTCGTCCCCGCGCTCCTGTGCTGCATCTGGTGGTCTCCCGTGGAGAGCAGGTTCCGCCTCAGGTCCCAGGAGGCAATGATCTACGGCCTCCTCACCGCGATGTGCTTCCTCCTGGTTGGACGATATGGGGAGCTTTCCGTGTCTGACTTCAAGCCCATCAGCTATGCCCTCAAATACCCTGACGTCACGGAAGTCTACAGGGCCGCGAGCCCCCGCGGGGAAATGAGGGTCTTCTCCAGCTCGTATTTCCATTTTGCCCCCGGGCTGAGTGACACGGCGAGCTTTGCCATGGGCCCAATGCCGCAGAACGCGTTCCTCGGCCTGTTCACGGACGGCAACGGGCCGGTGGGGATCATGCGGAAGCTCGGCCCAGGGGAGGACCGCTACCTGGACTTCCTCCCCATGTCGGCCCCGTATCTCCTGCTGGACAAGCCGAAAGTGCTGATCCTCCGGCTCGGCGGGGGCGCCGGGGTCCATACCGCAATCCACAATGGGGCAAGCGATATCAGGGTCGTGGAGCCGGATCCGGGCCTGATCCACATGCTGAGGGACGTGCCTTTCTTCCGCACGTACACCGGCGGGGTGCTCCAGGACGCGCGCGTGAAGATCATCAACACCGAGCCGCGCGCTTACGCCGGCACCACCCGGGAGAAGTTCGACCTGGTGGAGATTGGCCTCGTGGACTCCGTTGGGCTTTCCCAGGCCGGCGGCTATTCGGTGGAGGAGAACTACCTCTACACCGCGGAGGCCATCCGCGACTATCTGAAATGCCTTGCCCCGGACGGGATCCTTTCTATCACCGTCTGGGACCGGCTGAGCCCGCCGCGCAACGTCCCGAAGCTCCTCGCTTCCATTGCGGAAGCCATCCGGGGAAATTACGACGAAAGCCCGCAGAAGCGGGTATTCGCCTTCAACCTCCTCTTGTCAACGGCCACTGTCCTTGTGAAAAAGTCGGATTTCCTGCCCCAGGAGATTGCGGCGCTGAACGAATACTGCCAGCGGATGTCCTTTGACGTCGACTACTATCCCGGCATCCCGGAAAGCCCCCCGAAGGCTCTCGAGGGAATGCTCGCCGGATATGCCCGCCTTTACGAAACGGGCGGGGGGACTGGCGGCGGAACTGGCGGCGGGCAAAGCAAAGCGGCCGAGGGGAACGGGGCGGCACCAGCGCAGCAGGCAACGGATGATAACCTGAGGTCGGGAGACTTCTACAGGTTGTGCCTCCAGGAGCTCGCCAACTTCCGCCAGGATGAGCTTTTCTCCCGGTATTTCTTCGACATCCGCCCGGCCACGGATGACAGGCCCTACTATTCCGGCTACATCAAGCCGCGCACCATACCCCTCCTCCTCAAGAAGCTGGGAGGAGTCTCGGAGGAATGGGGATACCTCCTCCTGATCGGCACGCTCCTGCAGTCTCTCGTTTTCGCGCTCGTCATCATTGCCCTGCCGCTCATAGCGCGGCGGCGCGAGCTCTTTGCGGGGAAGAAAGGCACTCTGTCCATCATCCTGTACTACGGATGCCTCGGGCTCGGGTACATGATGGCGGAGATATTCCTCATTCAACGGTTCGTGTACTTCCTGGCTGACCCGGTCTACGCCAACGCGGTTGTCATCACGGCGCTCCTGATCTCCTCGGGAACGGGGAGCCTCCTCAGCGCGAAGGTGAAGGTCCCACGGATCCGGATCGTGCGCTACGCGACCGGCGCCCTGGCCGTCCTGATCCTCGCCTGCCTGATCGGCCTGCCCGTCCTCCTGCGCCTTCTCCTTGGCCTGCCCCTTTTCGTCAAGGCGCTGGCAGCCGTGATCATCGTAGCTCCCTTGGGGCTGTGCATGGGCGTGCCGTTTCCCACGGGACTCTCTGCCCTGTCCGGGAATCGAAAGGAGATACTCCCCTGGGCGTGGGGGATGAACGGGGCCCTCTCCGTGACCGGGTCCGTCCTGACGCGCGTGATTTCCGTATCCGCTGGATTCACCGTGGTGCTCCTGTGCGTGGCGGGACTGTATCTCGCGGCAGCCCTTCTTTACCGCGCCAACGAGGCGCAGGCGCCGGGAGCGCGGGCGCTCCCCCAGGGTGTCTCACAGGGACGCCCGCAAGTTCCGCAGGCGTTCCCGCTCCCCCAGGCGCTCCCCCCGCGCGCAATCGCAAAATCTTGACTGCGCGCCCCGCCGCTATTAGGCTTTCATCAATAGATATGGGCGCTCTTACACATGATCAACGGACGACCCAGGTCCCCTGGGAGAAGCACGGCGGCACGGTCGGGCACCTGGTGAAGCTTGCCTATATCGCAATGCGGCGGGAGATGGACGCTTCGGTTCGGAAGGCGGGCGTCACCACCACTCAGTGGCAGGCCCTCGGCGTCCTCTATCACATGCCCGGCCTGACGCACACGGAGCTCGTGGAGCACATGGCGGTGGAGCCTCCCAGCCTCACCAGCCTCGTGAACGGCATGGAGCGCAAGGGGTGGATCAAGCGGGAGCGCTCGGAGATGGACGCCCGCGTGAAGCGGCTGTACCTCACGCTCAAGGGACGGCACCGGATTGAAAGCCTGCGCAAGGCCACCGAGCCCGTTGAGCGGCGGATGGCCGCTGCCCTCACGGACGCCGAGCGCGAATCCCTGAAGTGCCTCCTCCGTACCCTCGTGGAAAGCCTGAAATAGGCCCAAAATTCTCCTTGACTCATAGTTCGACCTCTAAGTAAATTGACAGATCAATTCCGAGCCTTTTACTTAGAACTCTAAGTATAAAGCATGAGAGGAGGCATCTCGGATGCCAGGCCCTTCCGATATCCTTATTTCCTCCAGCAGAGAGCATCGCTTCCGATGGTGGGGGCTTGCCGGCGCGTCCCTCGCCGTTTTCATGGCGGCCCTTGACTCGAACGTCGTCAACGTCGCGCTTCCCATCATGGCCCGCACGTTCCACGTGAGCGCTGATGTGCGCTGGGTCGTGCTGAGCTACATCCTTCCTACAACGGCGCTTCTCGGAGCATTCGGCGCCCTTTCGGACGTGATTGGCCGAAAGAGAATCACCCTCATTGGAGTCGTGCTGTTCGTGGCAGGCAGCGTCCTGTGCGGGACCGCGCAGTCCCTCGTCCAGATTGTCTTCTACCGCATCATCCAGGGACTCGGCGGGGCGTGCCTGGGGTCCGCGATACTCGCCATCGCCACCGCCAACTTCGCCCCTGAGGAGAGAGGCCGGGCAATGGCGATCATCGCCTTGATCGTGCCGCTGGGAGGCGTTGTGGGGCCCAGCGTCGGAGGACTGCTCATCGGGGCATTCAGCTGGCCGGCCATTTTCTATATCAACGTTCCTTTCGGCGTCATTTCCTTCATCCTCATTGCCCGGCTTCTGCCCGCGGACTCCACGAAGCGCATCCAGGCATTCGACGGATGGGGAGCGGCCCTTTTCACCGCCTCCCTCGTATTTCTGATCCTCGGTCTTTCTCCCTCGAACGGAAGGCTGACTATTATCGACACGATGCTCCTTGCAGGCTGTCTTGCCGCAGTGGCCGTGTTCGCCATGATCGAACGCCGGGCCAGAAACCCTCTTCTGCCGCTTTCCCTGGTGAGGCGCAGCAACTTTTCCATACCGCTTGCGGGTCTCATGATGAGCACGCTCAGCGCGTCTGGGCTCGGCTTCATCCTTCCGTTCTTCCTGGAAAACACGCTGCGCATGGGGCCTGAGAAAGCCGGCCTGACCCTCCTCTTCCTTCCTCTCGGGATCGCCACGGCTTCCCAGGTAGGGGGGAGGCTCTCTGACCGGTTCCGCCCGCAGCTTCCCGCTGCCCTCGGAGCGGGCATGGCCCTCCTCGGCGTGATCCTCTGTCTGCCCCTGAGCGGAAGCTGGAGCATGGCGGATGTCGCCGTCCGCCTTGCAGTCATCGGCCTGGGCTTCGGCTTCTACATCCCGCCCAGCAATGTCGCCATCATGGCGGCGACCCCGCGTGACCATCTGGGAGTCGGCGGCGGAATCCTCAACACGGGCCGGTTCCTCGGCTTTGCTCTTGGTCCGACGGTCGCCACCATCATCTGGAGCCCGAGCCTGCAAGGCGCGTTGGGGCTTTCCGCGATGAGACTGGTGCTTGTCGTGATGGTTGCCGCCCAGGTCGGCACGCTGGCTTCGGTGCTGGCATTCAGGGCGCAACCCGAGGACCGCGAGGCAAGGCCGCGCATGGAGTCTTCCAGCGGAGCAGCGGCATAGAGGGTCTTTGCCGGTCTGCCCCGGGGGCCGCGCCCCCATCAGCGCTATCAGCGTGCCTATAAAAAACGGCGAAAGTGGCAAACGACTTTCCACTTTCGCCGTTTTCGTTATGTCTCGGGGGGCCGCGCGGCGAGCGCGCGTCGCGAGCTGGCCCGCCGCTTACTTGCTCAGGCTTTCCAGATACGACTTGTCGAACTTGTAGTCATCCACCTTGGAGAAGTTGATCCCCGTGATCTCCAGCACCGACATGTTCCCCTTCTCCACCTCATCAGTGAACTTCATCAGAAGCGGCACGTAGCGCCCGTCCACGTCCTTGTAGTTGGTGTACAGGTCTGTCTCCATCAGCGTCCCCGACAGGCTGTAGCATTCCCGCTTCAGCTCCAGGTACTTGTCCCGAGTGACCCACATCACCAGCTTCGGGTACTTCACGTCGTTGACCTTCGCCACCACCTCCACACGGTACACGGGGATCTTGCCCGCCAGCATCTCCTCGGAAATGATCTCCTTCCCGGAGGCGTCAAGCGAAGGCTTGTACAGGTCCTTGAACTTGCGCGTCTCCATGTCCCCGGCGCTCGCGTTGGACCCGCCGATCTTCTCATCACGGCCGATGTGCGTGAAGGTCCTCGTGGCCCGCTTGTACATCCACAGGTTGTCCCCAACCCTCATGTACCCGTTGCCTCGGTCGCTCTCGGGAGAGGCGATGACGATGAGGAACGCGTCGTCACTGTCGCGCCTGTAGTACACGCTGTCGATGACCTTCGTGCCCTGCTCGGGGTCCCTCGTTGTGATGCGCGCCTGCGCGGTCATGTCGCTTTTCAGCTGCAAGTGGGTGTCCACCTCGTCGATGATCTCGCCCACCGAGGGGTTGGCCCAGAGGGCGGGGGCCGCTGCGAGCGTGACTGCGAGCGCAAGTGTAACTGTGATTCCCTTCATCGATCTCTCCTATTCGTAGTGGCGAAGCGCATCAGCAACTCTCATCTTTGCCGCGCGCCGGGCCGTGAAGAATGCTATCAGAAAGGCCACCAGCACGATCGTGGCGAGGTTTCCCCCAATGGAAGCGGCGGTCGGCACGTAATGCATGTGCTGGTTCAGGAAGAACATGCCGAACGGATTGTCCTTCAAATTGAAATTGATCTGGCCAAGGATCCCCATCAGTCCGTATGCCAGGAGGATCCCGATCACGCAGGACAGGATTGCCAGGAACACGATCTCCAGCACGAACACGCTCCGCACGTCCCCGCGCTGCATCCCGATGGCCCGGTTGGTGCCGATTTCCCGCGTGCGTTCCCGGATGCTCATCCTCATGGTATTCACCACACCAATGAGGATCACGAAGAACAGCACGAGCACCGCCACGAAGGACACGGAATTGAGGCCCTTCTGAAAATCGACTACGAAACTGGCAAGAGCAAACATGGTCTGAACGTCCACCTTCGCGCCTTTCCACGACTGGCGGTCCAGAAGCTGGTTCTTTTTCGTGAGAGAGTCGCTGGTGGGGCTATTGGCCATGACGTCCCACTCCGGCAATAGCGCATTGAAGAGAGCGGCGTCATGCGCCACCGTGGCGGGCTGACGCGGGATGTTCCAGTAGAAGGTCTGGTAGAAGACCTGCGGGTTGGCGAAAGCCGTGGCATCCGCGAACGGGGAGATGGACTTCACTACCCCCGTCACAACGAGGTCCCTGGCCACGGTGTTCGCACCGTCCGTGCCGCTCTTCGGTATGTAGCTGTAGCTCACGTGTGTGCCCACCGTGGCGCCGAGCTGCGTCGCCAGCGGCTCCGTGAGAATGATTCCGTCCTTGGTTTGTGCGAGGGACCCAAGGTCTCCTTTCACGAAGTGAAGGCTTTTTCGTCGCGACCTGGCTGGCTGCGGGATCGTCCAGCCTCAGCGCAAACGCGTCCGCCGCTACCTTCCTGTCTCCAGCGGTGAATGTCGCCTTTACGCCTGCCGCCTCGGGAGTGAGCGCGGAGCGCAGCGCATCCGCCACGGCCGCAATCCGTTTCTCATCCTCGGGATAGGTGGTGACGATGTTCAGCGCCTGCGTCTCATCCGGCTTCATGTTCAACAAGCCCTTGAGCGTTGCCATGTCGATGAAAACGCCCGTGTCCTGGAAAACGTTTTGCGAAGGGATGATGCCCACCACCTTGAACTTGGGCGCCTGCGACTGGCCGTAGATTGTGTCGAAGCGCATGGTGACGATGTCGTTCATCCCCACGTTGAGGTCTTGCGCCGTATTTCGGTAGAGCAGGATCGCGGGAAATACGTCGGGCTTGAAGATGTCCCTCGGGTTGCCGGACGAAAGCTGAGCCTGCGTGAAGAAGTCCGTGCGGTCTTTCGGCATTCCTAGGAGGGCCACGAGAGCGGTGCGGCCGTTGCCGATGGCGCGGGCGTACGTGGTGGTCACCTCGTCGATCTGCTTGATTCCCGGCACGGTCTTTCTGATCGTTTCAATGAACCTGGCCTTCTCCCGAATGATGTCGCTGCGCCGGGTGACATAGGAGTCTTCGATCACCCGTATGTGCCCTGTCCAGTAGATCAGCACGTGGTTGAACAGGATGTCCGTGAGGCCGTTCGTGAATGATGCGGTGACCACCAGGATGCACATGCTGACGGTGATCCCGATCCCCAGGAGCATGTTGCGCCGGAACTGCCGCACGAGATTTCGAAACGCAATAGAGGCAATGACGCGAGCGCTCCGCGCGCGTGATATCAAAGTACCCATATCCCCTCTCATGTCTCATCAGTGAACAGGACGTCGGTAAGACCGTCCATGAAGGAATCAATCACCTCGAGGAAGCAGGTGAAAATCGCCGTTCCCACGCCCCAGGAGAGGCCGCGGCACGCCCTGGCGGCAAGAGAGCCGATACTCCGCTGTTTTGCGGTCCGAGTCTTGGCGGTTTTCGTCATGTTCTTTCCTCGATTCCTACCATTAGTGTCTGTTGATGGCATCAAGAGGAGTGATCCTCCGAGCCACCCGCACCGGGTACAGCACCGCAAAAACCGTCACGGCCGCAAGCCCGATGATCCCCACTACCAGCCCAACGAACCCCAGCGTCGGCCGGAAGATTTCCCCGCCGAAGATGAGCTCGAAGATTCGATTCCCCGCGGAGACGATGTGAAGCCCCCGGACAATCCACGTCCCAATCACTCCCACCAGGATCCCCGCCCCTCCGAACACGAATGACAGGGAGAACGTTTCCGCCAGGAACATCTTCGTGACGAAGTCCTTTTGCGCCCCCACTGCCCTCATCATCCCGAACTCCTCCGTGCGCTCCAGCGCGTTCATGCTCAGGGTGTTCATGATGATGATGATGGCCACGAAGAACAGGAGAATCACGAAAACGTAAATGATGGTTTGAAGGACGTCCGCCGTAGAGGCCACCTGCCCTGAGGCCTTTTCCCAGCTCAGCACTTTCACCGGCAGGTTGTTGTCTTTCATCACTTTCTTCAGCTTCGCCACCGCGGAGTCCGTGCTGACCCCCGGCTTCAGGAGCACGGAGACGTAGTTGTACGCGGCCTCGTCGAAGTTGATCTTGTGCGTCACGGTCACAGGCGTCCGCAGTTCCTTCTCCAGCTGGGTCACGTTGGCGCTGGCCTTCCCCGTGGAGTAGATGTCTCCGCCCCCGAACAGCGAGTCCTCCCCTGCGGACAGAAGCGCGCTTTCCCGCGGGGGGAGCTTTGACACGACGTCTTCCGCCGTGTAGTAGCCGAAGAGCTGCCGATACGTCTCGATGTCCATGATCGTTACCTGCTCGAACAGCGTGTTCATGCCTTTGAACCTCATCACCCCCGCAACGGGCACGTCCATGTTCGTGGAGTTCACCTCTCCGAAGCCTTCCAGGGCGAGGGAGCTTCTTGTCTCCAGATCGATTTCCTTCTTTGCTTCATCGCTCAGGTTGGCCTTATCCAGTTGCGTGCCTTCCGGCACCAGCCAGTAGCCTTGCGACTTGTACTGGTCCTCCCTGCCCTGCACGTTCAGCATGATCCCATGCTCCCCGTTGTGCAGGAGGTGCCCTTCCACGGGCTTGATGGGGTTGCCAAACACCTGCTGGAAGTCGTCGAAGTTGCAGCCGAAGGTCATCATGAAGTTCATTTCCTGCCCGCCCAGCACCGAAACTCCTCCACGCGTCATCGGCAGGAAATCCTTCACGTAGCTTTGCTGCTGGAGCACGGAACGCACCTGGTCATAGTCCTTCAGGATCTTCAAAGGCTTGGTCATCGGGGTAAAAAGCACGTTGTCCTTTGTCTCCTCGCTACTCACCAGCACCACGTTGCCCGTGAAGCTTTTCACAAGGTTCTCTTCGATTCCCCGCCTCATCCCGATTGCCGTGGCATCCCCCAGCGTCATGATGAAGGCCCCCAGGAACAGGATCACCCCGATCACGAGACTCTTGGCCTTGTGCCGCAGCAGGCTCCTCCACGCTATCTTCAGTGTCAGCATCTGGTCCTGCCTTTCAGTTGGATGCAGGGCCGCGCCCGTCGTCGACCATCAATCCGTCTTTGATCTTCACCACCCCGTTGGCGTATTTCAGGATGTCCGCGTCATGCGTGGAGAAGATGAAGGTGGTCTTCTCGATCCTGTTCAGCTCCTTCATCAGCTTCAGGATCATCTCCCCTGTCTCTGAGTCCAGGTTCGCCGTGGGCTCATCCGCAAGCACGATGGTGGGCCGGGTCACCAGCGCGCGCGCTATGGCCACCCGCTGTCGCTGTCCTCCCGAAAGCTCGTAGGGCTTGTGGCTGATCTGCTCCGTCAGCCCCACCTCCTCGATGAGCTTCTCCGCGCGTTCGCGGATCTCCTTGCGGGACAAACCTTCCTTCATCAACAAAAGCGGGAACTCCACGTTCTCCCGCGTGGTCAGCACCGGGATCAGGTTGAAGGTCTGGAATATGAATCCGATGGTGTGAAGCCTAAGGTCCGTGAGCCTTCGGTCCGTGTAGGTCGTCACGTCTTCCTCATGGATCCTCACCACCCCTTCGGAGGCATGGTCGATGCACCCGATGATGTTCAACAGCGTCGTCTTGCCGCTTCCCGAGGGGCCTACGATGGAGATGAAGTCCCCTTCCCTGATGGCCAGGTCCACTCCGCGCAGCGCGTGCACCGTCGTGGCACCTAGCGGGTAATCTTTCTTCACGCCTCGAAGCTCGATTACGTTCATGTCACGTCCTCCTCTTACGCGGTTCCCTTGCGGAAGGATCGCGCGGCCCAGATGAACGCCAGGAGGGCCAGGCCGCCAAGGAAGACCAACCCCACGGTAATGGCGGAGTCGGCGAAGTTGCCCAGGAACAGGGACCGCGAGGCGGTGACCTCATACGCAAACGGGTTCACCGAGGCGATAGAGCGGATGATCTTCGGCGCGAGTGTGAGCGGCAGCGTGATCCCGGACAGCAGGAGAAGCGGGGTTGCCACCGTGTTGAGAACGGACGCGAGAGTATCCTCACGTTTCAACAGCAGAGCCAGAGCGTATGAGCAGGAAGCCATCAGGGTGCCGGTCAGCACCATCATGGCGAACGTCACGAGCAGGCCGGGAAGACTCACGCTGAGCCCCATGGGCACCGCGATGGCGATGATGACGCACGACTGCATCGAGCAGCACCACGACGTCCCGTCGCCACGTAGCCCAGGAGGATTGCCATGCGGCTGGCCGGAGTTACCAGGAGCCGTTCGACAACGCCTGACCTGATCTGGTCAACGAGGCCGAAACCCGCGTACGCGGTCCCGAAAAGCGCGATCATTACGAGAAGGCCCGGCGTGAAGACCGCGTACGCGCCGCCGGTCGGAGAACCCCGGGAACGTTTCCCAGGCCCTGCAGGAGCGGAGCGAACAGGAGAAGATACAGCGCCGGCTGGAACAGCCCCAGGAACAACCAGATCGGATTACGAAGCGATCCATGAACGGCCGCGGACGAAAAGAAGCCTGCAACTCCTTCCAAAATCTCATTGCATTACTCCTTTGCAAGGGAATGGCCGGTCATGCGAAGAAACACGTCATCAAGGCTCGGCCGGGAGAGAGAGATGTCCGCCACTCCCACGCCCCGGCTTTCCAGGAGCCGAAGCACAACGGGGATGGCTTCTCCACCGTGAGTCACCACAAGCTTGAGGTTGGCCCCATCCGCTGTCATCTCGCGGACGAAATCAAGCTCTCGAAGGGCGTCCTGAGAAACCTCTGCCGCATTTTCCACGTGGTTGACGGTGAGGGAGAGGATGTCGCCGGAGATTCCCCGCTTCAGCCCGATGGGGGTGTCTTCCGCGACAATCAGGCCCTTGTCGATGATTGCGATCCTTTCGCACAGCGCGTCCGCCTCATCCATGTAATGCGTGGTCAGGAAGATCGTGGTCCCCTGGCTTCGAAGCAGCCTGATCTGGTTCCAAAGCTGCGCGCGGCTCACTGGGTCAAGCCCCGTCGTGGGCTCATCCAGGAAGAGCACTGTAGGCTGGTGCACCATGCCCAGCGCGATGTCGAGCTTTCTACGCTGTCCGCCTGAGTACGTTCGGGAGAACCTGTCGACGAAGGGCTCCAGCTCCAGCGCTTTGATCAGCTCATCCGCCCGATGCTTTGCCTTGTCGTTCGACAGTCCGAAAAGCTGGGCCTGGAGCATCAGGTCTTCCCGGCCCGTGGCCGAGCCGTCCGCTCCTCCCGCCTGGCTCACGTAGCCGATCTGGCGCCTGACCTTGGCCGGATGCGCCAGCAGGTCGAACCCTGCAATCGTCGCTTCGCCTCCGTCCGGCGCCAGGAGCGTTGAAAGCATCTTCAACGTGGTGCTCTTCCCCGCGCCGTTTGGCCCGAGGAAACCGAATATCTCGCCTTTCTGGACGGTCAGGTCAATCCCTTTGACCGCCTCTACAAGGCCGCCCTTCTTCTTCCCCTTTGATTTGTAGGTTTTTCTCAAACCTCGAACACTGATGATCGCCATGCGATATCTCCTTCTCCCCATCAGGGGTGAGTTGTTCAGAATCTTGATTTCGATCCCAGGCTTACATCGACTTATCTCAGCTCTTTCCAAGTCCCTGCAGCGCTTCGAGATTATCGATCGTCATACCTGAAAGATCTTTCCCTTCAATGCGAAGGTTGGTTGCTGTGATCCCTTTGATCGTCGTCCCCCTGAGCGTGCAGTTCACGAAGACCACGTTCTCCAGGGTTGCATCACGGATGGTTAGCTCTTGAGCCTGCCTGCGAAAATGGTCGAAATCTCCGCGGATCTCGACGTTCTTCATCACGCTGTCCTGGATCTGAAGGTCATCAAAGCCAACTGCCTTGATGCGTGATCCTTCAATCTTGGCTCCCTGGATGTCGCACTTGTGAAAACGCACTCCCGTGAAGGTGCAGTCGGTCAGCTCGGACCGCTGGAAGCTCACCTTCTGCAAAACGCTCCCTGACATCTCCGTGTTTCTGATCTGGGACGATGCAAGAGTCACGTCAGAGAGCTTTGATCCGCTCAGCCCGCTGCCTGAGATTTTCGACCCGTTGTCGAGGGACACGTCGTGCAGGACCGCACCGGAAAGCCGAGTGTCCTCAATGGCGCTCCCCGCGAGCAGCGAGATGTCGGAGATGCTCGACCCGGAAAGGTCCGAGCTGCGCAAGGCGGAGTCTCCGCGAATGGACATGTTATGGAGCTTGGTGCCTGCCAGTGAGTTCCCCTTCATCTCAGCCTTCTCCATGCGCAGGTCCTGGAACGATGCCCCGGCCAGGGAGTTGTTGATCATCTCACTGTCCGTCAGGTCCACGTCATGCACCGAAGAAGCGGAAAAGGTGTTGTCATTCACCTTTGAACGTACAAGCCGCAGGTCCCTGATCTTGCTGAACGTGACACGGTTGTCCTTGAACTCGAAGCTCTCCCCCTGCGGCTGCTCGACGCGGGAGAAGTTCTGCGCGTTCTCTCCACCCCACCACTTCGGGTCCCAGCGGTAGTGGTACCTGTATTCGTAGGCGCCTGAGCGCGGGTCATATTTCGAGTCATGGGCGTGTGTTGCGCCGTTCCAGTTCCAGTCCCAGTCCCAATCGCGCCGACGATGGCTGTGGCGATTTTCATGGCGATCCCCCGGGGCCCCTTCACGGGCCTCCTCATGGATCTCTTCCCGCGGCTCTTCACGAAGGGCGGCAATCAGCTCGTTCGCCTGCTCCTCCGTGATCGTCCCTTTCTCCTGCATTGCGCGGATTTTGTCCTCCCGTGAATCACCCATTCCGATTCTCCTTCTTCCTGGCTGAGCGGAGCTGACGCACCGCATCCTTGTAGCTGAGCTGCCCGCTCTCCAGCTGGTCCAGGATCTGGTCAGCCGATGCTTCATTCGAGGCCCCCCCGGCCCCGGGGCCAGCGGTGTCAATGCCGTCCGCTGCGTCACCTTCCCGCCGTGGCGCGGTGGCCGCGAAGCGCGGGCTCCTCTGGCTCAACTTATCTTTGATCGACGCCAGGAGCCCTTTGACCGTGGGGTAGCTCACACCCAGGGCCGCCTCCATGTCCCTGATTCTGCCCTCGCACTGGACGAAGACCCTCAGGAAGTGCAGCTCGTCAGGGCTGAGGGAGTCGAACTCATTCAGTACGAACTCCCCTTCCACCTTCAGGCCGCACGAATCACAGACAAGGACCCTCGGATAAAGCTGTCCGTTGCACGAAGGGCATCTTATGTTTGCATCGATCTTGTTTCCTGCCATTTTTCACCTGGATTGCAGAAACTTCATTCAGTCTCGTGTTCCGCTATCCAGGAAGGAAAATATACTTGATTTTATTAATTGTCAATAGATTTTTTCAATTTTTCACAAAAATTCGCCTTCCCGGTCGATGCACTCGCGCGTGACCGCCACTTAGGTATATAATCGACATAAGAGGAAAATCGCAGGAACTCCGCACGTGCCGGCGGATGAATAGTGCATAACGTCACGAAAAAGTTCATGAGACCGTGGCTCTCTTTGTTAGGCTGGGTTTGAAGAGGTAACCATGACCAAGCGAAGAGATCGCTACCGCAAACTATTTGACACGCTCAGAGCATATGAAGCATCTGGTGCTGAGTTCACAATCGCGGACCTTTCGACTGCGACGGGACACAAGCCAAGTTCACTGGCAGTATACTTCAGAAACAGGCTGAAGAATGTCTACGTCTTCACGAAAGACGGGGTCGCCTACTCGACCAAGGGGCTGCGTTCGCTGCGCTATGACCGGTTCTTCGATTACATGTCTCAAAAAAGCGAAAAAATCAGAAGGCTTGATCTTGAATCGCTACTTAGGGCTTCCTGAAAAAGTCTAGGCAGGCGCAAAGTCCCGTTTCTCCGAGCAAGACAAGGCCCTACGAATGACAATCAGCAGAGGACAAAAAAGAGCCCGGAGCAAGTGCTCAAGGCCCATCACCAGCATTACTACTCCGATGACCGTGTCACTGGTATCGGCCAACTTCGCTTTCACACAATCCAAACTGTATTTCCTCTTGCTGACTCCAAACTGCCCTTCAATCGGAATACGATCAACTTCATCCTTTCTTCGTCGCCGGCGTTCTTCTCTCCTTGCTTCTTCACTTTCCCAGTTTTCCTTGGGGCGCCCTAACGCAGGCCCAGTGATGCGGATTGCATTCACTTTACAGAACTCACGATTCCTTCGCGTGCGATAAATCTTATCCACATGTACTGACTCAGGATAGAAACTGAATCGTTTCCGATATTTCTCGATCTGCCCGATCAGATCTTGGCCTTCGTTGTATGCATCCCAACTTAGTCGATCTACAAAGCACATCCCATCAACGCAACTGACCGAGATCTTGGCACCAAACTCGACCTCAGCACCCGCTTTCCCGCGCACAATCGGACGTACATGAGGTTGGCTGATGCTGACAATCCGGTCATCGACTCGATGCGTTTTCCCTCGATACATCAGGTCCTGTTGTCGGTAAAGCTCATGAATGACCAGCAGATCCTTGTATTGTCGTCGCGACAGCTCACTCAAGGGAACCTTTGTTGACAATTCCTTGATATGCCCCAAATTCCTTCGCAAATAGCGAAGTTGCTTCCCGATGGCACGGCGTATGGCTCGGCGGGTCTTCTTCTTTGCTTTCGCAAACCCCAGATAGTCCGTACGCGCTTTCTGGCGATGAGTACGTACTTTTTCCTGCTCCCCTCTCAGCGGAGCGTGTAAAATATCAATGACGGCTTCCGTCTTCTCCCGAGCTTCGTTGAGCAGGGACATGTCGGTGGGAAATCGGATATCCGCGGGGGTTACCGTAGCGTCCACCAGGAGCTTCCCCCGATTCCCGCTACCTCCACTTCCTTTGTCTTCGCGGTCTTTCTTTTCAATCGCATCAAGCCTACGCTTGAGTTCCTCCTGGAAATGAGTCAAATCCTCCAGCGTGAAACGCTTTCGGAAATACACCATCATCGATGGATCAAATGGTTGCTCGTCGTTGTAATACTCATACCCAAGAAAGAATTGCAGGTACGGATTTTCCTTGATCTGCTCGACGGTTTCCTCATCCGTCGTTTTCAATCGCTCTTTGATCATCAGAGATCCCAGGGCAACGCGGGCGCTTTTCGCTGGAGCCCCGATCTGGCAGTCATGAAATTGCATCGCGTATTTCTGCTCACCTCATCCCATGGCATGAGCTTCGCCATGATAACCCAACGATTATCGCTTCGAAGCTTCCCTCCGAATGGCAGGTAGAACTTCTCGAACTCGGGATGAGTGGATTTCTTCCTGTACAATTTGGCAATCATCTGCACGGTTTTTGTGGCCTATGTGCCATTTCCCGTGCAGCCCTCCCGCTTCATTTATACCATATTTCTAAGCCGGAAATCAAATTACCCCTTTTTCAGGAAGCCCTACTTATCGACAAGAGTCTTGAGGCCTTTGCCCTCTCGCTTGAACTCTACAACAAGCCGATTCTGACTTACAAAGCTGAATCATTCCTGGTACTAGTGGTAAACGCTTGGGAACTACTACTGAAGTCGCTAATCGTCAGAATCCATGGCGAAAAGGCTATCTTCTACGAAGGCTCAACGGACCGTACCTTGTCTGTCAGTGATTGCGTGGCCAAGTTGATTCCCGACGCAAATGACGTAGTCAGAAAGAATTTGGAATTGATAATCGCTCTTAGAGATCAGGCTACACATTTGGTCATCCCTGAAATTCAGAGCACATTATCTAGGCTCTTCCAGGCCAATGTCATGAACTTTGTTCGTGTTGCTGAAAAGTATGAAATTCGGAATCCTTTGCTCTCAAAAAGCATGGGGTTGCTCTCGCTAGTTGCCGACATCAGGGACGCGGACCGGGAGGCTATTCGTTTGTCTTATGACTCGGAGATTTACTCTCGAGTTGAAAAGTTCCTTAGCAGGTTCAATAGAGAGGAGTCAGAAGCAAACAGCCCATTTTATGCGATACCAATTGAGTACCGATTCGTTCTTTCTAGTAAGGCCGTAGAAGGTGATATTGAGATTTCTCTTACAAAGGATGGAACGACGGCGAGGGTCGTCGAGATCCCAAAGGATCCCGATAGAACGCATCCATTCAGAGCCAAAGAGCTTCTTGCGTCGGTTAATGAAAGCCTAAAGAAAGACGGGCTACCCCCACTGAACAGGAACGATATACTTAGCATAGTAGCCGCAGAAAAGGTTCGCGCAGACAAGGTGAATAAATACCATTACAGAGCAGACAACCCGGTCACTCATAAGTACTCTCAGGATTTTGCCGACTTGATTCTCAAGAAGATCAGAGAACACAAGGACTATCTCACAAGTTGTCGCTCGAACTACGTGAAACGGAAGAGGAAAACCGATCACGCGTAACAAGTCGTTGAAGCCGACCCCTTATTGGGCCGGATAGGAGTGGGGCAAGTGTTTTGCAAACGCTGTCGCTGCTTGGCTTCGTGTCAGTGGGGCGGCTTAACTCTATGTTATGGCGCTCATTCCTCGAAGGCGGAGGAGTGAAGCCAGAGATGCCCCTATGAACATCATAGCTGGTTCCGAGTTCTCCCGAAGGTTGACCTTCTGGATCAGAACGTCTCTTGCGCGACCTCGGCACTAGCGAGCCCTTGTCTGCACTTGCTCCGACAGGGATCGCTGACGCCGATCGTATTCAAGCTGTGTACATTATCAATCTCGACCGCCAGCCAGTTCGTTGGGCCAACTTTGTCGACGAGGCTCTTCGCCACAGAGTTGAGGGAGGTCTTCCCTTGATGGACTTCTGCCGCCGCGTCTCGGCAGTCGACGGCAGAATTGAGTTGCCAAAGGATGAAGTGTCGTGCGTCGAGCGTAGCTATCCCCTGGAAGCACAGTACTATGTTGACCCCGATCCTCGGCTTTTGCCCAAGATACGCGAAGAAGCCGTACGGATAAGCCTCACGCGGGAGCAGATCGCCGTCGCTCTCTCTCACATAAGGGCGTGGCGTCAAATGCTCGCAGATGGGGTTCGCTACGCCTTGTTTCTCGAGGATGACGTCTTCTTTGACAGGACATTCTCGGTTCAACTCAACAGGACGTGGCGGGAGTTGCCCCGGAGGAGGAGCGATGGAGCCATGTTCGATATGCTCTATCTCTCCTATCGTGAAGTTGATCGCGGAGCGGAGCGAACTTCTGTCTCGCCCAACCTTCTTAGATTTAGGCGGGGATACTGGTGGCTATCTGGATATGTCCTCTCCTTTTCAGGAGTTATCCGAATACTAAAGATGCTTCCCGTGATAGGCCCAGTGGATCTCTGGGTGAATCATCTTTGTTCGGCATTGGATGTCTACTCAACACCTAGCTCCATCGTTTCACAGCGAACGGACATAGGTTCAGACAATCGATACTCGATTCTCCCCCTGCTTTCGCAGATCGGCGTACAGGCAGATAGTTCCCACGTTGATCTTGAGAATCTCAAAGGTCGCCATCCGGTCTTCTGCATCGGATTCCCCCCTTTGGATGCCCATGTTCTTGACGTAGCCTTGAGCCTCCTCGGATACCGCTGCTGTTACGACGCTTGGGGTCGGTTTTCCGAAAGCATCGGACTCCTTCTAGAGAACAACCTCCCACTGCTTTTCGACGCTTACGTCGGTGTGGCGTGCCTCTCTAACGCATTCATAAAGCTTAATCAGCTCTATCCCGAGGCAGTGTTCATAATTCCCAAGGTGCCAGCTGAGGGAAACGAGCTATCCGGCACGGCCTATAATAGGATGAGGAACTACTTCTCGAGTAACCCTCACAGGCTTCTGGCGATAGATGTGCGAACGCAGGGCGCTTGGCGCTCGCTGTGTCGGTTTCTCTCGTGTAAGCCTTCGCGCGATCCCTTTCCGAGGGACGTGCCCGCTACCCAGTTCCGTCCTAGCACTGCTTCCACCTTCGTGAGCATCCCTATTGATATGCGTCCAGCGCACGTACTGGAGCACGACGTTCATCCTTGGATAGTGCCGTACGGAAGGCTGCCTGCCTTCGGGGTACCTTCGCAACGACGTACCAGAGGAGAGCGCACGGGCATTTTTATGACGGCAGATGACGGCTCGGACGGAATAAGATGGGAATCTCTGACCGACTCTTTTCCGTCAAACCTATCTATGTTCCGAAAAGAGAATATCATTGCTTTGGACGGCGGCGGTTTTCGCATCTTGCTCCACAAACAGAGGACCGAAAACAAGGACTATTCATCGGGTTCACTTGCAAGTGCACGTCTCTACAGGTTCGGTCGTTTCGAGGCAACGCTAAGACCTGCAAAGGCAGATGGAGTCATTACAGCGTTCTTCTTGCACAGAAACAACCCATGGCAGGAGATTGACGTTGAGTTCTTGGGTCGTGACACCGCTAAAATGCTTACAAATGTCTATTTCAACCCCGGAGAGGAAGGAGGTAGCCTAAATTACGGCAACAGAGGTACACCCATACTGATCGAGCTCTCCTTCGACGCAGCCGACGACTATCACCGGTATGCCATCGAGTGGGAGCCGCATGAGATGAGGTGGTTTGTCGACGACCATTTGGTACATGCGAGAGCTATATGGGAACCTACTCCGCTCCCGTCCCTTCCCATGCGTCTTTACATCAATACTTGGCCCCCAAGTTCGACAGAACTTGCGGGGGAACTCAAGTACGGCGATATTCCTGTCTACAGCGATATCAAGGATATTCGAGTTTCCAATTGGGCGCCCAATCTCATAGCCTTGGCGGACTCAGAGTATTCGGACCAAACATGAATCTACCTTCCCCAGGGCTCACAGGCTCGGCCGCGAACCATTCCTTCCGCTCGGGCGTCATACAGTGGCTCCTTCATCAGCCAATTCCCCCTCTGCGGTCCAAGTCGCCCGTTGAAGACCACATTCCCAGGGTTCTAGTTCAATATTGGCATGATTTGCGGAAGTTGCCAGACGACGTGAACGAGTGCATCGACAGCTGGAAACCCCTCTTAAAAGACGGCTTCCACCAGCTCATCTTTGATGACGACGGTGCGAGAGCGTTCATCTGCGATCGCTACACGCCGGAATATGTGACAGCATATGATCTGTGCTATCACCCGGCAATGCGCTGTGATTACTTCAGGCTCTGTTACCTTCTGGAGAGCGGCGGATTCTATGTAGATGCAGATGAAGTCTACCAAGGTGCGGAATGTGGCGCCTTGGTGAATGATCCGAGGATCAAGATTCAGCCTCTTTGCTATGATACCGCAACGGATGAGATGGTACGCCCGGAAATCTTCCTGAACGATGAAGCCTATCCCTCGCAGCGGATTTTCTATGTCAACAACAACCCTCTCATTGCGCCACCGGGTCACGCTCTATTGAGGATTGCCCTTGAAAGAGCCACCCGCGTTTTGCTTAAGCGGTCGGAAAGACCAGAGATACAGTCGACGACCGGTCCGGGGAATCTGTCTGCAAGCTTGGTCGACTACGCGATTAGGGCAAAGGCAGCAGGTAAGGAGTGGGACTTTGCCCTCTTGGCCGATTGGGAACGAATCTCAATCTGCAGGTGGGCTCTGGGCTATCGTAAGGATGAAAGAAACTGGAGATTCCTGAATACTCGGCGTCGGTGACCGTCCTTTAATGTTCCTGTTGGTCCGGCTCCGTCGAGCGGTATAAGCTGCACAGTGGCGTTCGATTAGCAGCCGCACTGATTGCTCAATCTTTTCGGCTTTCTTTTTCAGCTCCTTCTTCGTGCCGCTCCACTCCTTGGCGCAGTTGGAGGCGATCTTGCACCCGTCCAACGCAAACATGGTGCGGCCGACTAGTCGGTGTAACAGACGGTCAAGAATGTCGCACAAAATCGCGCTGATCTGATAGCTTCCTCCCCCGATGACGATACGGTATTCTGCAGGAGAAGGCCCGCTGCGGATACTAATTCTACAGCCTCGTCAAGTGGCGACAAGATGTCAGTTATTCTCTATCATCGTTTGTGACTATGAATCAAACACCAATGATAATCATGCCCTTTACCATAGAGGCGCGCATCAAACGCTCACTCCGCAAGAGCCTGGCGAAAGCCGGGTTCGTCCATACCCCTACCGGAGGCTTGGCTCCTTCCGATAGTTCTAAAGAGACGGTTAGGGCGCTACACCACGAGCAAAGGCTTTCGCTGTTGCGAGACGAACGAGATTTCATAGAAGGTCAGTGGCCCAAACTAAGTAGGTACTTCGCGAACGGCTGCGATATAATGCCAGAAAGCATTGATCCCGCGCTGGAAATAGTTGCATCCGGAACTTGGCAATCTAGCCTTTTCAGGCTTGCCTCACTCTTGTGGACTATCCCTGTTTCAAAAGGCTATGGCAGACGTTTACGGTTTTTGGTTTGGGATGAGTCGAACAGGAAACTGATGGGCCTGATTGCACTGGGAGACCCGGTGTTTAACCTTCGAGTTCGTGACGACGTCATTGGTTGGACCTCGGAACAGCGAAAGGCAAAGTTGGTGAACGTTATGGACGCCTATGTTTTGGGCGCGATTCCTCCCTACAATGCGCTCTTGTGCGGCAAGTTGGTTGCATGCCTGGTTCGGAGCACCGAGATACGTGACATCTTCCTCGAAAAGTACTTTAATAAGCGCGGGATTATTTCCGGAAAGGAAAAAAACGCTAAATATATAGCGGTTACCACATCGTCAGCTCTCGGAAGGTCGTCGGTATACAATCGACTGAATCTTAACGGCACCAAGTATTTCCGCCCAATTGGCTACACGTCTGGCTGGGGACACTTTCACGTCTCGGATTCACTGTTCGGGCTTATGCGACGCTATCTCGAGCTCCGCAAGGATAGCTATGCTAACAACAACAAATTCGGCCAAGGCCCCAATTGGCGCCTGCGCGCAATCAGGCAAACGATGTCGATGCTTCATATGAACCCGAACCTGCTACGGCATGGAATACAACGAGAAGTCTATCTATGCGACGTTGCATCAAACGCAAAGAGGTATTTGCTGGGCAAGGTACATCGCGCACAATATCGAGACCTCCTTTCGGCAAAAGCGATAAGTCAGGCGGCACTAAATCGTTGGGTTATTCCCCGCGCGCAACGCAATTTGGAATTTCGGATATGGGAAAAGAACAGCGTTCTGTTTTTGCTCCGGGGAGGGTCTTTAAAGGTTTCCAAACAAGTGACTATAGGCAAAGAGGTACACGACCATGGCTCTCGCTAACTTTGATCTCGAGGCCCTAAAGGCGCGGGTTATTGCTGCTTACAAAGTTGACGACCCTCTCTTGTCAAGATTTAGGCAATATGCAAGGCTGCTTAAGGCGAACGTCCGACCGCTAAGGACCTACTCAGTGAACGCCGTATCCTTCGTTTCCGCCGATGGAGGGGACAATCGGCTCTCATTCAATCCTGCAGTTGTCGAGCTTGTAAGAGTAGTTGACTCCCGTGGAAATCAATGCGCTCTGGATGCGATAGCTAGTACAGCAAAGTTGGTCGAATTGAATGAGCGCATCCGGCCTGATGCGCCGAGCCTGGTTGCTCCGCTGCAGCGTCTGTGTAACGACCTATCGCTTGATGTGCCGGCACTCTCATATTTGTTGGGAGGAATGGGAGATCCGGCGAAGAGCACTGGCGCAATAAGGTGCTATAGGGACTTGGTGGAATGGGCTGTTCTCTACGACTTGATAACCAATCCCGGCATACAGTGGGGCGGTGATACGATTCTGATTCGGGATGGATTACTTCGGACCAAGTCATTCAAGCGGGAGGTGTTTCCGAGAATCGACGAGAACCTCCGGAAGGGGGTGCGGCGGCACCGAGATAGGAACGTATCCCTTTCCTTGGTGGGAGTTGCCAAACAAAGTGCGGTCCTAGGGAGATTGGCTGTAGCGCTTGAGTTGGAATCAACATTCCATAGACCATATCCGTGCTTTGTCGAAGTCCCACAAGATATCGAAGCTGACTGCTACAACTATGACTTGACTTGGCTCAGGACCTACGAATCGAGTGACGTACAGGACGACGGAAGGAGGCTTTACCAGTCGATTGGGAAGATGTACCTGGCCAAGTTCGGGGACCGACCGTTCGATCCAGTGTGGCCAGTGGATGTGGCCGTGTGGCAGATCAGCGACGCAGAAAGGGTGTTGGGGCAACTGACCGTCGATGCGCAGCAGGGCTTTCCCATCCCTGACTACCCAATGAGCATTCAGAGGGCACATGATTTCGCTAAGCTTACAGGACTAGAGATCGAGGTTCTGCAAGATTTTCTTATGCACGGGATTTGCCAGTCGCTCACTCCTGAAGAGTCGGAGAAGTTGCTGCGAATGAAGCACTTGGGAAGGTCACTTGCGGCATTGCGCTACAAGGAGGGCTAATGCTTTTCGCTAATTCTCTAGTTATGGGGACTTTCAAAGGGTTCAATGAGCGAGGGTTGGAGTTTGCAGCCGAAATAGTTGCTCCCTATGAGGCGAGCATGCTTGAGCGGCCCCAACTCGGCCAGTTTATCTTGATTGAGCTGGGGTCAGTTGAAGAAGCGGCGCTGGGACGCATAACACGATTTGTACCGTCCGGGCTATTGGCGTCAGCAGAAGGTGAAGACTATGTAAACACAATGCAGAGACGACAACAGGCCGTCCCTGAGGATCTTAAGGAGCAACGCTTGAAATACCGCGTGCAGGTAAAGCTCCTTGGCGCTGTTCGCAGCTTTCCTGAAGGAGGTGTAGATCGGATCATCTACATACCCTCCCAAAGAAGGCTCCCTCATCTGGGCGCGAAAGTTGCCCTTCCAAGTACTGACGTTCTGTCGGAACTGTGCAGGCTGAGCCAGGGACAAACCGATCTCGGTGACTACGTGCTAGGTGAGTTTGTCTACTCGGGTTCCAGTGTACAGGACAACAGTCCAGTCTTCAGGCATCTTGATCCTTCACTCTCGGTGAAATTCGACATCCAGAACTTAGTTTCGCGACGATCGGTCGTGTTTGCGAGGGCAGGCTATGGCAAGTCAAACCTAATAAAATATCTCGTCTCCGAATTGTACCGCAGTGGGCAACCCAAGACCGCAGGCGGCCAGAACGTGGGAACATTGATATTTGATGCTGACGGTGAGTACTTCTGGCCTGATAGGATAAAACACCGCCCCGGACTGTGCGATGTTGCTCATTTGAGGGACCATATCATGGCATTCACTAATAGGCAGCCACCGAACGCCTATTACGGAAGCTGGAAGGTTGGGGAAGTCCGGCTCGACATCAGAGAGCTTCCGCCCCGTGACGTTGTTGGGATCGCTCTCTCCCCCGACAGACAGGAACAGCAGAACGTGCTCAAGCTGAAGAGTCTGTCAGATGTGAACTGGCGCCAATTGGTGGACCTAATTCAAGACCAACACCTACAGGCTTCCGACGCTGCAATTGGAGTTCTCCTTGGGTACGCAGCGGGCGCGCAAATACAGAATAGCGCAGCCGAGATCGGGGCGGCCAGAAGTAACATGAACAATATCGTCAGAATGCTCCACGATCCGGCCAGCAGGCTGCTTTCTGGCACGTTACAGGGGCTCGCTGATGGGAGCGTGGTGGTAATTGACACTAGCCTCCTGAGTTCCTCTGCA
This sequence comes from uncultured Spirochaetota bacterium, assembly GCA_963845535.1. Classification (GTDB taxonomy): domain Bacteria; phylum Spirochaetota; class Spirochaetia; order SZUA-6; family Fen-1364; genus Fen-1364. The sequence goes on along the minus strand of CAWJSK010000002.1, from coordinate 63,224 downwards.
GGCAACACGGTCGCCGGACTAATTCTGCGTAGAATATTCTCCCATAACCAGGAGAACTTTACAGGTGGTCAAGCGCCCATTCCTGTGGTGGCCATCATTGAAGAGGCTCAAAGTGTCCTTGGGAGGAATCTGGAGGAATCGAGTCCATTTGTCGAATGGGTCAAGGAAGGTCGCAAGTACGAACTTGGCGCGATGCTAGTTACCCAGCAGCCCGGTTCACTCGCTCCAGAACTTCTAAGCCAAGCAGACAATTGGTTCGCCTTCCATCTGCTCTCGGAGGGGGATGCCGTAGTATTGGGGAAGTACAATTCGCACTTCTCCAATGACATACTGTCCCACCTGATCGCCGAGCCAATTCCGGGCAATTGCTTCATGTGGAGTGCTCCTCACCAACCATTTGTCTTGCCAGTTCGAGTGCGCAACTTTGAACAATTGTATGGTACCGGAATAAGGCTCGAGGACGACGCTGAAGCCGTAACGGATACACCTGCACAGCGGATTGAAGTCAGCGTTTCCGACCGACACACGGCGATCGCTGAGAGGCTAAAGCAGGCACTAAAGGGTTACAACGTCAAGTACGTGGCGATTCCCTCTAAGGGCATCGGAGTATTTAGGGGACAACTCTACTACCTAATAAAGGAAGCAAAGGGCGTAAACGATTTTGAGACTGAGAATCAACTGATGGAGCCGCTCCTTCAACTTCTCCTTGGTCACGACAAGTTGACTATTTGCTCGCACGGTGGAAAGGACTATTATTGTGCCGCAGAGGAAGATTGGGATCGGGTCTTGGAGATCAAGATAAGGACAACCCCACCACCTGCAAGATAGGACACCTGGCCCCGCAGCTGATCCTCAATCTCCGACGGCTGCCATCTAACAAGTCGTCGCAGCAGACGCCTTGAGTGAGTGTGAACAAGCCGGCACGGCTGGGCTGATACGGCGGCGCTGATAGGGATGCTCGGTATACTCAGACCCCGGCCACCCAAAGCACAACGCAGTCACGAGCGCATGCGTAGGGAACTGAAGGCAGAAGCTATCCTGCCACCTGGATACAGTCTGGGTGCCATCCGTCAGGCATCGAGCCACATCCTGGAGCTTGGCATGCAGCAAGGCAGCGTGCTGATACAGCTGATACGCCGCGCTGACCCCATAGGTTTAGCTTTCGGGCGCCTTTCCCCATCTGTGATTTCCACTTCATTTTAACACCTTCTCAGTCCCCAGACGCCCGACCTTGTTAAGAATCGCTGCCTATCATTGCCGGAAAATCTCCTCCAAAGATTGACGTGTCAGATCCATCTGACTATAATTATAGTCCGTGGCGAAGCGAGCTCCTTATTCCCTCCTTTACGCTCCTGAAGTTCATACTCATGTAAGGGCGGTGGAACGGAGGTACCTACGTCTGCTGGAGGAAGCTATCAAAGTGCAGCTATCGTTCACTCCCGACCAGATGCATAGTCCGGCGAAAAGTGCCAGCAGATCCGGAAATAGAAAGCCACTTTCCCACTCAGCCAATGCGCTCTCTCAGACAATGCTGCAGTGGCTCTTTTCAGTCAACAGTTTCCTTCACCTCCTTGTCCCCACGTCCCTCGACGATGACCTGTTCGTCGCTGAGATCGTATCGGGGGGCGTGCCCAGATGCGGGGTGCTCTGAGAAAATGCAGCGGCGGCCCTTCCACGGAGGTCGGTTTTCGTTGCCAGTGGACGTAGTCGCCTAAAGCGCTCATTCCTTCTCCTTGTTGGCTTCCCCGCCACGATGAGCGTAGAGTTTGCGAACCGACTCGCCTTTGAGCTCAATGCGGTGAGCGGTATGCACGATACGGTCGCAGATGGCGTCCGCAATGGTGGGGTCTCCGATAGCTACATGCCACTGGGAGACCGGAAGCTGGGAGCTGAACAGCGATGAGCAACGGCCGTGGCGGTCTTCCAGGATCTCAAGCAGAATGAGTCGGCTGGCCGCATCGAGAACTTCCAGCCCAAAATCGTCAACGATGAAGAGCCGCTTCTTGGTGAGCTTGGCCATCTCCCGAAGGTAGCTGCCGTCGGCCTTACATAGCTTCATCTGCTCAAAGAGCTTTCCCGCGGGCCAGTAGCAAACGCTGTGGCCGTGGATGCATGCCTGCTGACCCAACACGGAGGCGATGAAGCTCTTCCCGCATCCACAAGGGCCTGTGAGGATGAGGTCCTGGTGCTCTTCGATCCAGTGACAGTCGGCAAGGCGCATGAGCTGGTTCTTCTCCAGGTTCCTGTGCAAGCCGAAGTCGATGTCCTCCAGCCCCGCTCGATAGCGAAAGCGAGCACCCTTGAGAAGCCGTGACAGCTTGCGGCCCTGCCGCTGGTCCCACTCGACGTCCACCAAGTGGGAGATCAACTCGTCGGAGGTGAAATCCGCCTTTGATCCGGCTTCCATGGATTCCCGCAAGGCTCGCATCATGCCCCACAGTCCCATCATCTCAAGTTTCTGTAGCGTTGCCTGGTTGCTGTTCATCATGGACTCCTTCAGTTGTAGTACTGGCTGCCGCGCACGTTCTCATGGTGCGGCAACGGTGGCAAATCCAGCTGGGGCTGGCGCTCTTGCTCCAGTCCCAGATCCAGGATGTTTTTGATTCGTTTGCCCGACTGTGTTCCCACCCGCAGCGCTTTGCCACAGGCCTTGTTCAGACGTTCCGCGCCGTGCTGTCGTGCCAGGTTCAGGATACCCAGGCAGCTGCGAAACGCCTGGGGCGCATAGACGGCAGACTCCAAGACCTTGGTGATGATCGCCTCGGTCTCGGGCCCCACCGAGCGCGCCCAACCCAGGAACTTTTCGGGACTCCACTCCGCGTACCACCGGTGCGACGGGGGCATGTGCTCACCCAACGTCGTATAGCCGTTAGGTGTTCTGTCGCGCCGATGCTGCACCACCCGGACGTTGTCATAGTAGATGGCTACCACCCGATCGTCGTAGACGAGCTTCACTCGAGTCGGCGGGTCACGACGGCGAAGAGCGTAGGGGACGCTGTAATAGTGGCGATCCTCACGCAGCTCCACGTGGTAGTTGATCCCGACGGTTGCCTCGGTGGTCTCTTTCATCACGAAGGGCTCCGCGGGCAAAGGGCGCAAGGCACTCTTCTCCACGCGCTCGAACAACTCGCGCCTGCTGTAGGGCAGCCGGCTGAAGCGACGGTGATTGTGCTCTTCCAGGAGCTCGCGAATAGCCGCGTTGACCTGCGCGAGGCTGAAGAAGACCTTGCCCCGAAGGCGGCAACTGATCCTCTGATAAACCAGCCGCACGGCGTTCTCCACCAACGCCTTGTCTCGAGGGCGACGTACTCGTGTGGGCATCACCACCACACCGTAATGGCAGGCAAAATCGTCAAAGACGGGGTTCAGTCCCGGCTCATAGGGGTCGGGCCGAACCACCGCGGTCCGGGTGTTGTCGGGAATGAGGGCGCTGGGACTCCCGCCGAAATAGCGAAGAGCTCCCTCGTTGGCCCGAATCCAGTCCTCCTCCTTCTGGCTTTCCCGCGCCTCCACATAGGTCAGTTCGCTGGCTCCCAGGATCGCGACAAACTGTTCCAGTAGCCAAGGCTGTCCCGTGTTCCCGTTGATCACCTCCAGCTTGTCTCCTGCCCAGTCCACCAGCACCGCCTCTCCCGCCTTGTACTCGATGTGCATGGAGACCTCTTCGCTCTTGCGCCACTGACGGAAGTGCAACCAGAATTGGCTGTACTGGTAGCCTTGGGGGTGTTCGCCGATATACTTCTGCCACAACCATTCAAGGGTTGTCCCCTTCTTCTTCAGCTCCACGGCCATCTCGGGAAACAGCGCAACCAGTTCCGCATAGCGTGAACCGTCCTGGGGCGCCTTCTCGGTCTCCAGACTTTTCTCAAGCTCACTATCGGGCATCTGGTCTACCGCACCGTAGTCAAGACCACTGGCCCGAAAGGCACACAGGGTCCTGGCCACCACGGTTCGTGAGATTCCTAGGGCCCGAGCAATCTGCCTTTCGCTCAAGTCGGTTGTGTGGCTGTAGCGGATGATGTCTCGAATCTTCTTCACTCCCGTTCTCCTCCGTCCCATTTCTTCTCCCTCCCGCAACTGTTGTGGGAGAAGCATAGCAAGAAGCGACTGGAGAGATTGGAGAGTGGGATTTCCGGGCAAGGGCCGGAAAGTGGCTCTTTTTTCCCGGAACAGTGGCTTTTTATTTCCGGAACGCTGGCTCTTTTAAACCGGAACGCCGGCTCTTTTCGGCCGGATTATGCAACCAGAAAGCGCGCAATAGGAAGCCCCTTGAAGAGACCCCTGGGCCGTTTGGGGCGACCTGGGAGTTGCATTGTGGGCCGGGTAACCGATTTCGCGTCTTCTACGAGATTGTCTGGGATCGTCGGGAAGTATGGATACTGGCCATAGGAGTAAAGGAACGCGAACGGCTGTATTTCGCCGGGAAGGAGTTTTTACCATGATAGTAGCATCGCTGGCCGAGATAAAAGCCAAGTTCAGTGCCTATTTGCGGGAAGCAGAAGCTTCTGGCCCCGTGGTGGTTACCCGCAAGGGTCGGGCTGTGGCCGTCATCGTCGCGCCTACGGACAATAACGACCTTGAGGCCATCCTCTTGTCGCGATCACCAAGGTTTCGTTCTCTACTGAACAAGTCCAGGCGGAGCATTAGTGCGGGCCGGGCGGAAACACACGAGGAATTCTGGAAACGAGCAAGGACAACCAAGCCTTCCACATAGCCGAAGTCCTGAAAGTCTGCCCGGACCGGCTGCGGTTGGGCTGATACCGCCTAACTCGGTGCTATCTTGGCCTAACCTTGAGGTGTTCACAGTCAGCGGGCAGAAGCCGCGGCTTTTTGCGGTTTCCGCGAATGCCATTTCCTTTTGATACGGAGTGAGTCAATGCGAAAAATGCTGCTGCTACTCTTCTTGCTTTCCCCGCTGGTGCTTTCTGCGCAAGAATCCATTCCAGACCTCGTCAAGACTTTCCCGCGGGGCAAACGGCCGGACCAGTTGGGTCTGAACGTTGGGCCCGAAGGACCTTCAATCGTCGGAAGCGCAAGCTCAATTCTTTCGGATGGCCTTGACTTTTACCTTGCTGATACAATAAACGGAAGAATTTTGGTCCTGAGACAGCGGCTTCAACACCAAGCGGCAGATCGTGAGCTTCGATCCCGACCTTACGTCCTTCTGGATGGACTCAGCTTATATTGTTGGAGGAGGCATCTCCTGGGGATTCGATAGCTTCAAGAATACGTTCTTCGTGGATCGTCGCGCTGCATCCAGCTCCCCAATAGTCATAGACATCAAGCCCTTCCCGATATCGAGTTTCATGACCAAGTACCGGTATGTTCTTCACATTGGCAGCGTGCTTGTCTTTCAGGACATGGCTGGCAAGTATTTTGGTGTTGACATATCCCCTGTTAGCAAGGCTGAACTCCCTGTGTACCTTCCGCAAGATGCTGTACGGAAGCGTTTAATCTCTTCCGAACACAAGCGCTTCAGCGTCCAGAACGATCTGTTCTTTGACGGCACACAACTCATATCCGGACCTGCCGACTCCACCTACAGGTTCTTGGCATCTTTGCCGGATTTCGACCGATCGGAGAATCAATTCGATCCAACCAGCTCGCTTCTGGCTCTTGCCAACGGAAACTATCTCTATTTCGGCGAGAACGACGGATGGAAGTACCAGATACTGTCAGATTCGGGAAAGATATTGGAGTCGTTTCATGTCGATCGAGGGGTGTTCTTCTCTGATCCATATCATCACGCTACCTTTTTCCAGCCGGCGCCTGATGGATATCTGTATGCGACTTCGCCTGGAGATGAACGCGAAGAGCAGACCGCAATCTACCGACTGGGCCCGTTCGAGGAGCTACGGCTGGACTTTGCGAATCGCGGAGCAGTGGTCAACGACGATCACGTGAACGTTAGAGAGGGTCCGAATACAAGAGCAAGTGTGCTGAAACAAACGGTCAAGGGTATGCCGGTTAGAGTCATCAGCGCTACAGCTCAATCCGAGACCATAGCCGGTCGCACAGGAGTATGGTACCACCTCCGATTCTGGGATCGGTCCGAAGGATGGGTATTCGGTGCGTTCGTCGACTTGTCGAACTCCAAGGGCAACTAGTCGCACGGTCCTACAGCGCATGCCGCACAACTGGATTCGCAATGACGAAGCACCAAGCCATTTCTTGGGGACCCCAAACGATGGAACTGACTGGCTCCTTCTTTGCAGGCAGCGGGCAAGATAACATCTCGCTGAAGCTGACCCCTTGAGCGGGCTTCTGGTTCGTTGATGAGCTGTTCGCCGGGGTTCGCTTCGCGTTGCTGATTCGGCGGGGCAGCTTAGCTCGGCGTTAGGTGGCCATGGAAAACAATCGTGCACGCTCCCATAGTACCAGGGTCAACTCCGTCTGACGTAGTGCCCTGGACGATGATTTAGCACTCTCTTGAACGCAGTACTGAAGGCACTCTCTGACTCATACCCAACCATCTGGGCAACTTTGGAGATGCTGCATTCCCCATCTGCAAGCAAATCCCGAGCGACCTCCATCCTCCATGTACCCAGATACTCCATTGGGGAGATTCCAACCTGGTGTTTGAATCGACTGGCCAACTTCGATCTTGACACACCCACCGTCTTAGCGAGCTCTTCAAGAGTCCAACGGTGTGCATAGTTGAAGTGCATTAGGTTCAGTACGTTCGATAGGCTTTTGTCCGTTAACGCGCCAAACCAGGAGGTACATCCCTGATTGTCGGAAAGGTAAGTCCGAATAATGTCCAGGAGTATCACGGGCGCCAGCTGGTACATGATCAACGATCGGCCTATTCCTGACCCGTGGAACTCAGCCGCAAAGCGCTGGATATTAGCCTTGAGCCCTGTAGACTGGGTTGTCGTTGTAGGCACAATAACTACCGCTGGCAAAGTCCTAAAAATGATCTCTGACAAGGAGCCCTCAAAGTCGAAATATAGGCCGCTGACAATGCAGTCTCCACCACCATTGTAGGACGTGATTCCTTCTGCGATCCGCTCGACCACTTGTTCTTCAGGGGCTTTATCAGAAACGGGGAGATGGCTGAAAAGAACAAACTCACATCCTCGAGGCAAAAGGTAGCTGTCTCCCTCTCGTAACTCTTTGGGAGCCTGATCGTTTGCAATGGATAGCCAACAATGGCCTTTCAAAACTGTATGAATTTTTATCCCTTTGTGGGGAGGAACTCTTATGCACCAGCGCCCGCCTGCGTCAAATGCAGTCTGAAACGAAGCCTTCAGCCGCAGGCGCATGAAGACAGAAGAAAGCATGTCAAGTTCCATATTTGGACGATATAGCATCAAAAAGCGACAATCAAGCATTGATAGTCCAAGGATACTGCGTTAGTTTTGTTGTCATTGATGCTTCACCCATTTGAATCAGGTTCCCAATGGAACAAACGGCGAAGGAGATTCCACAATGAGAGCTGTAAGGATTAGCGAGTTTGGCGGTCCGGAGGTCCTAAACTTGGTAGAAATTGAAAGACCGACTCCCGCTCCTGACGAAATCTTGGTTAGAGTATATGCGACCAGTGTGAATCCTGCCGATTACGTCATTCGTCAAGGCGGGAATGATTTCTTGAAGCCGTACTTGAAACTTCCGATGGGACTAGGACTAGACGTTTCCGGCGTTGTTGAAGAAGTTGGAAGGGATGTGACTAAGTTTGAAGCCGGTGACGAAGTTTATGGTGTCCCGAATTTCCTCGGCGGAAGCTACACCGAATATCTTGCTGCAAAGGCAAATCAATTTGCCCTGAAGCCCAAAAGCATCACCTTCAATGAAGCCGGAGCCGTTCCTTCATGTGCCTTGGTTGCTTGGAGTGGAATTATTGAATCAGGAAACGTACAACAAGGGCAGCGTGTACTTATCCACGGTGCAGCGGGAGGAGTCGGTAGTTTGGCTTTGCAGTTTGCAAAATCCAGAGGCGCGTATGTAATAGGAACTGCTTCGGCAAATAATCATGCTTTTCTCAAGCAACTTGGTGCTGACGAGGTCATTGATTACAGAAATAAATGGGGTGATGCCTTTCTGAACAATATTGACCTTGTGTTTAATGCCTCACCTGTTCGCGATGAAAGTGCCAGAAAGAAGTCTGTTGAAGCACTAAAGGATGGTGGGATCTTTGTATGTACTCAGCTTGATTATCCGTTCAGTCCGGACGTTCTTAGAGCACTTGAAAGAAAGAATGCTAAAGGGACATTTGTTGGAGGTTCTGGACGTGAGGATTGCTTGAATGCAACAGCGAGGCTGATTGATGAAGGTAAAATCAGAGTGATTGTGAGCAGAGTATATTCCCTGGAAGAAGTCGCTGAAGCACATCGCGAAAGCGAAACGAAGCATGTCCGTGGCAAAATTGTTTTGGAAATTAGGAGAGGGAATTGATATTCTCCGAACAAAACAAACCTGCCACCTGACACTCGAATCTGGACATCATCGTGACTGAACTTCCTAAATGTGTTGACGCGATCGAGAGGAGGAATCTATGATTGTGCTCACTGCGCCAACGGGCCTGATCGGTCATCAGGTGCTCAAGAACGTCCTCGACAAGGGCGAGCCTATCCGCGTGATTGTGCGTGATGCTTCAAAGCTCCCCGCGGAAGTCCTCAAACGTGTCGATGTCGTCCAGGGATCGCACGCCGACCCTGCGGTTGTTAAAGGGGCGTTCAGAGACGCGGATGCCGTTTTCTGGCTTGTACCCCCTGACCCGAAGGCAACTAGCGTGGAAGCTGCTTACGTGGACTTCTCCCGACCTGCGTGCGACGCCTTTCGCAGCGAAGGGGTCAAGTATGTGGTCGGTGTTTCGAGCCTCGGTCGAGGTAAGGCTCAGGCGAAGCGTGCGGGAAACATCACGGCGTCCTTGGCAATGGACGATCTAATTGCCAGCGCAGGTGTTAACTACCGTGCGCTCGCAAATTCCTCGTTCATGGACAATATCCTTCGTCAGACCGCGACCATCAAGAGCAATGGATTTTTCTCTTCTCCCACCCCTGGCGACCTCAAAGTGGCGACTTGCGCGACTCGCGATATCGCCGCCATCGCCGCCAAGATGCTGATTGATCGGTCATGGAGCGGCAATGGCGATTTTCCCGTGCTTGGTCCTGAAGATTTGTCTTTCAACGAAATGGCGCAAATCATGTCGGGTGTTCTAGGCAAGCAGGTGCGCTTCGAGGAAATGTCGGTCGAGGCTCTAAAGACCGGCCTTCTCAGACGCGGACGATCAGAGGCCATGACGCAGGCTATGGTCGACATGATGGTGGCTATAAGCGAAGGCATTTATAGCAACGAGGTGAGGACTTCGGAATCCAGCTCCCCTACCAGCTTTCGTCTGTGGTGCGAGGAAGTCCTTGAAGCCCTCTGTCCTCGACTAGTCGAGAGTGGTTCTCATCAGTTTTGTCAATTCCAGCGCTTGCCGGGACGCTTGATGGCAGTCGTCAATGTCTATGACGCGCTGCTCAGCAAGCGGATCTACAGGCCGGCGTTTCCCCATGATACGGCTCTTGTCGATACGAACGAACAATCGCCGGTTTAGTCCGCCAGAAGCTGTTTCCCTGTCCCCTGTCGGCTGTTTCGGATCGCTTATTTGGTGAGCCGCTCGACAGTCTTTAAAACGAAATCGGGGTCGATGGGCTTTGTGATGTAATCCTCGATTCCTTTCTGGTAAGCCGTCATCTTGTCCTCAATTGCATCCTTCGCGGTGACAAAGACGATCTTTATATTCCGGGTCCTTGGACTTGTCTTGAGCGTTTTCAGCACATCATAGCCGTCCATCTTCGGCATCTTGATATCCAGAAGAATGAGGTCCGGCGCAGGATTTGATGCTGCCAAGGACACGGCGTTCTGTCCTGTTGTGGCTGCGAGAACTGTGTAACGCGATTTCAAAATCTCCCGCAGAATGGCTATGTTGCCTGGTTCATCGTCAACAATAAGGATCCGCGCTTTCGGAGGTTTGCTTTCCATATTGCCTCTTTTCGTATCCCGTCAAAAAACGGTGATCTCTCGTAAAGTGACATTTTCTGGAAATCTCTGTCTGGAATCATTAACTTAATTATTAACCTAATATGACAGGACAGGGAAGCAAATGCATCGTCCGATTTTTCTCCGTGGTCCCTGTCTAACGTTAGCAGTTTCATGAAAGCATGGCATGCAGGTCTAAAATGGGTAAACAAAGCTCTGCCTGAGCCGGACAGCTCCCCTGGGAGGCGGATATGAGATGCAACAGCCCCAATTGCATGAAGGCCTCGAAGGGCTCCTATCTCAGGCTGCTTCTTCGCTACGGCGGCTCCGCCATGAGCGTGGCCGCGGTTTTCTTGATTCGCCATGCGCTTTCGCTGCTCGTGGGTCCCGGTCTGCCGCCTTTCATTCTCTTCTATCCTGTCGTCATGATTGTGGCTTTGCTCGCGGGCATGGGGCCAGGAATGCTGGCAACCGCAGTTGCTTCTTTCGCTACTGCCTTCTGGGTTCTCCACTGGCAAGGTTCTGGTCCAGTTGTCAAGGCTGCAGACGCCCTCGGATTGGCTCTTTTTGCAGCCACGGGTGTATTCATGAGTATTGTTCAGGCTCTCTTGTACGACGCGCGACAGAGGACCGTGGGGTACCAAAAGGAATTGTCGGTGCGCGAAAGCGAAGATCGCTTTTCCATAATTTTTCACGCCAGTCCGATCGGAATGGCGATTACCCGTTTCGCCGATGGACGCTACCTCGACGTCAATGAGGAATTCCTTCGCCTCATGGGCTACGTACGCGATGAAGTCATCGGTGAAACAGCGTCCCATCTGCAGGCGTGGGCCTTGGCTGAGGATCGAGACGGTTTCGTCAATCAACTGAGCAAGCAAGGCAGAGTTCCAGACAGAGTGGCCCATTTCCGGAAGAAGTCTGGTGAGACTTGGATTGCACGCCTCTCTGCGGAAGTGATAGAGGTAGCTGGGGAAAAAGTCATCTTGTCACTCCTGCAGGATATCACCGAGCAGAATCGCGCGGAGGAAGCATTGGCGAATCTGGCGGCCATCGTCGAGTCGGCCGAAGAAGCAATCATCAGAACGACTCCCGCGGGAATCATTACAAGCTGGAACGCCGGCGCGGAGCGATTGTATGGATACTCTTCGGAAGAGGCCATCGGACGCCACAGTTCTTTTCTTTTTCCGCCAGATCATCAGGAGGAGATTTCGTCAATCCGTGAGCGGATCAATAATGGCCAATACGTCGAACCGACTGACACGACCCGCATAAGAAAAGACGGCACAAGACTGGATATCTCTTTCACGCTGTCTCCAATCAGAGACTCTAAGGGGAAAGTAGTTGCTGTCTCTGTAATCGCGCGCGACATATCCGAGCGGAAGCAAAGAGAGGAGGAAATCCGGAAACTCAACGCGGATCTCGAAAAGCGGGTGGAGGAACGGACCGTGGAGCTGCGGGCGGCGAACAGAGTTGCGGAAGAAGCCAACAGAGCGAAAGGCAGCTTCCTTGCCAACATGAGCCACGAGATTCGTACCCCCATGAACGCGGTGATCGGCTTTGCGAACCTTGCGTTGAAGACCGAGCTCTCCTCACGGCAAAGGGACTATCTGTCGAAAATCCACAACGCCGGTGTCTCCCTTCTCGGTCTGATCAACGACATTCTGGATTTCTCCAAGATCGAGGCTGGCAGGCTCTCGATTGAAGAAGTCGATTTCGCACTGGACACGGTGATTGAAAACGTCATCGCGGCCATAGCGCATGGCGCTGCCGAAAAAGGCCTCGAGCTTCTCATCAATGTGCCCAGAGATATTCCTCGGCATCTTGTCGGTGATCCTCACCGCCTCGGCCAGGTACTCATCAACCTTGTAGGGAACTCCGTGAAGTTCACGGAAGCGGGAGAGGTGGAGGTCAGGGTAGCGTTGCTCGAAAGAACTGGAGAGAAAACGAAGCTGCGCTTTGCTGTCCGAGATACGGGAATCGGAATGGCCGAGGAGCAGATGTCGAAGCTTTTTCAACCCTTCTCCCAGGCTGACAGCTCCACGACGAGGAAGTACGGTGGAACCGGCCTTGGCTTGAGTATCACACGACACCTCGTTGAGATGATGGGGGGCCAGATCTGGGTCGAAAGCGCTGTCGCGAAGGGCAGCACTTTCGCTTTCACCGCATGGTTCGGTATTGCCACGGGAAAACTACCGCGACACGTCATGCCGCGGAGACTCGACGGCATGCGGATCCTCGTTGTCGACGACAACGCAGGTGCCCGCGAAGTCCTGCACGACGTACTTTCCTCTCTCCGTTTCCGCGTCGAGACTGCAGCATCGGGAGAGGAAGGGGTATCCGCCGTTCAGGCTGCGGATACTCATGATCCATTCGGTCTGGTCGTGATGGACTGGAAAATGCCAGGAATCGATGGAATCGAGGCGACCCAACGCATCACGGAGAAGGGAAGCCTGCGGAATCCGCCGGTTGTGTTCCTTCTCAGCGCCTCCGGTGCAGGGGAGGGAGAAAGGGCTCGAGCGCTGCAAGCGGGAGCGGCGGATTTTCTGGTCAAACCAGTGACCTCATCTACTCTGGTAGATTCCCTGCTGAAAGTTTTCGCGCCTGAAGTCCTTCCCGCGATGAAGGATGCCCCAAAGGAAAGCAACGAAGCGCGAGAGCTTTTGGGTGCACGGGTGCTCCTTGTGGAGGACAATGAGATCAACCAACAGATCGCATTGGAGCTCATGAAGGGAGCAGGGATCAACGCGAGTCTTGCTCGCAACGGCCGGGAAGCGTATGAGATCCTCGAGAGAGCTGAAGCACGGTTCGACCTCGTACTCATGGACATCCAGATGCCGGAAATTGATGGATATGAAGCGACCAGGCGAATCAGGTCCCAAACGTGGGGTTCCGAGATCCCCATCATCGCAATGACAGCGCACGCTCTCGTGGAGGAGCGGGAGAAAGCAATGCAGGCGGGAATGAACGACCACATCAGCAAGCCTATCGATCCGGATGCGATGTTCGCTACCATGCAGAAGTACTATCGTCATGTCGGTTCCTCTGTGACCGCAGGGGCGAAGGCGGCAGCGACCCCGTTAGCACATGAATTCTCTCTCCCAACCATCGAAGGGATCGATGTCACCGCGGGGCTGGCGCGAGTGGCCGGAAATCGCCGCCTCTATATCGATCTGCTACGCAGGTTTGCCAGTGGCCAGGCGGGGGTTGCCCGGGAGATCGCCAAAGCTCTTGAGGGGAATGATCGCGAGCTTGCTGAGCGGCTGGCGCACACGCTGAAGGGCATGGCGGGCAACCTCGGCGTGAGCTCGGTGCAGACCATTGCCGCAAAGATAGAGCAACAATTCCGCGACGGACATTCTCCCGAAAAGAATGACAAAATCTCGCCTTCCTCGAATCCGCAATCGGTTCAACGATTGAAAGGATACAAATCGCGTTTCCCGGCGGCGCCCCCCCAGAGGACAGCGAGAGCGGAAATGGGAACCTCGAGGCAACTCTGTCAGCGCTCCAGAGGCTTTCCGCCCTTATCGAGGAAAACGACAGCGAAGCGCTCGACCTGTTTGAATCGATGCGCAGAAGCCTTGAAGTTGCTTCTCCCCGAGAGGGAGTAGCAAAGCTTCGCGAAAGACTTCAGGCGTACGATTTCAAAATGGCACTTTCCTTGTTGAAACCAATCCTGGAAACCGTGAAACAGGGGGAGAACAAATGACTGAAGAGTATGGAAGTCCCGGGAAACCGACCATTCTCATCGTGGACGACACGCCGGAGAACATCGCCGTTATAAGCTCGCTTTTCAAAGGGTCGTACAGGACGAAGGTGGCCACCGAGGGAGAGACGGCTCTGCGGCTTGCTTCCACGGACGGTCAGCCTGATCTCATCCTCCTTGACGTGATGATGCCGGGCATGGATGGGTATGAAGTGTGCCGGCGTCTGAAGGAAGATAAGAAAACCGCTGACATCCCGGTTATCTTTCTCACCGCGAAGTCTGATGTAGAGGGCGAGCGGAGAGGACTGGAGCTGGGGGCGGTCGACTACATTACAAAGCCTGTAAGCCCTCCGGTGGTCACGGCACGAGTGCGTACCCACCTTCAACTCAAAAGCGCGAGGGATTTCCTTCGAGACAAGAGCGAGTTCCTTGAGCAGGAGGTCCAACGCAGGACCCGGGAGATCTCCGCAATCCAGGACGCGACAATGGTAGCAATGGGTTCTCTTGCTGAAACGAGAGACAACGAAACAGGCAGCCACATCAGGCGCACCCAGCACTACGTAAGAGAGCTCGCCACCAAGATGAAGGAGCACGTACGTCTTGCCGGCTACCTGACTCCCGACACAATCGAGCTTCTCTACAAGTCGGCCCCGCTGCACGACATTGGCAAGGTCGGGATCCCCGACAGCATCCTCTTGAAGCCCGGCAAGTTGACTCCGGAAGAGTTCGAGATCATGAAGACGCACACGACACTGGGTCGCAATGCCATCCAATCCGCCGAAAGACTGCTTGACTCGCCTACCACCTTTCTGTATCTCGCGCGGGAGATCGCCTGGACCCATCATGAGAGGTGGGACGGCAAGGGCTACCCTCAGGGGCTTTCGGGAAACGATATCCCTGTGCCGGGACGTCTTATGGCAGTCGTCGATGTCTATGACGCGCTGCGCAGCAAGCGGATCTACAAGCCGGCGATTCCCCACGAGACGGCTCTCTCCATGATCCGCGAGGGCGCCGGCGCGCATTTCGACCCGGACGTGATTGATGGTTTCCTGGAGATCGCGGGAATGCTGCCGGAGATTTCCCGGAGATTTGACGATACCAACGAACAATTGCCGGTTTAGTCCGCTAGAACCTGTTTCCCTGTCCCCTGGCGGCTCTGGAGAAACTCATGCGCTTTGCCTGCTTCTTCCAGGGGCCAGACTTTTCCCACTGCAACCCGGTAGCGCTTTTTCTCAAAGCCTTCCAGGATGCCTTCAAGCGCCTTCTCGATGATCCCTCTACTCTGTTCGGTGTCAAAATACTTCAAGAGGTTCACTCCGAATATTCCATGATTGGACATGGCAAGGCCAATGGGAGTCAAAAGCGGAGTCTGAAGCAGGTTGAAGAGCGTGCCCGGTATGGATCTGCGAAGCCCGGTGACAATTGAAGAGACGCCGTAGCAGACCACCCTTCCCCCAGGGGCAAGGCAGGCAAGGGAAGCCCTGACGTGGGCTCCGCCCCTCGGCTCCACGATTACGTCGAACGGCGCGCAGTCCTGCCTGAGCTTCCACTCATCATAGGTCACCGCTTCGCGCGCTCCCAAGGAAAGAACGAGCTCCCGCTTGGATGGCCGATCCAACCAGGCCCACCACTTCCGCGCCCGCCTGCGCCGCCACCTGGACCATAGCCGTCCCCACTCCGCCTGCCGCGCCTGGCACAAGCACTCGGTCTCCCTGTCGGACCCGCGCCATGTCCATCAGGGAAATCCATGCGGTGGCAAACCCGGCAGGGATTGCCGCGGCTTCGACGTCTGTCAGGGAGGATGGAGTTTTGCGGACGAACGCGGCGGGAACGACGACCTCGGTAGTGTAGCCGCCGAACCTCGTGAACCCGAGCACCCGGTCCCCGGGGCGCGGGGAGGAGACCCCTGCTCCGACCTCCGTGACCGCCCCGGCAACCTCGAACCCCGGCACAAACGGAGGCTTCGGGGCCTCGGGGTACAGGCCCATTCGCATCTGGACGTCCGCAAAGTTGATTCCTGATGCCTTCACCTGGACACGAATGGAGCCCGGGACAAGCGGCGCCGAAGGCATTCCCTGGACGCGCAGCACCTCCGGCCCGCCGAAACGCGGGATCACCACCGCGCGCACCGCGCCCGGCGACACGCGCCTATCCCTTGAGGTAGCGGTCTATTCCCGCTGCTGCCTGTCTGCCGTGGAAGATTGCCCGGACCACCAGGGAGGCGCCCGTGTTGGCGTCACCCGCGGCAAAGACACCGGGCACGGAGGTTGCGTAGTTCGGGTCCACGCGGATGTTTCCGCGGTTGTCGTACTCCACCCCCAGCTCATCCAGGAGCTTTTCATGGCGAACGTGGACAAAACCCATGGCAAGGAGCACCAGGTCGACTTTCAGGGTGAACTCGCTGCCGGGTACTTCCTTCATGACAAAGGACCCGTTGTTTCCCTTGTTCCATTCCACCCGGGCAAAAACCCCCTCGGTCACCTCGCCATCTTTGCCGGTGAAGCACTTGGTCGTGATGGACCAGTCCCGCTCGCACCCTTCCTCCTGGGAGCTTGAAGTGCGGAGGATATTCGGCCAGGCCGGCCAGCTTGGGTTCCACGCTTCGTTCCAGACGGGCGGCTTTGGCATGATCTCATACTGAAGTACCCTCCTGGCGCGCATGCGTGTGGAGGTGCCCACGCAGTCGGATCCCGTGTCCCCGCCGCCGATCACGAGGGTGACCTTGTCCTTTGCGGAAATGAGCTCGTCTTCCCCGATCTCCCCTGACTGGAACATGTTGGACCGGGTAAGGTAGTCCATGGCGAAGTGGACGCCGGAAAGCTCGCGGCCGGGGACCTCCAGGTCCCTGGGATGTCCGGCCCCCATGGTGAGGAGGACCACGTCGAAGTTGCCGCGCAGGTAGCGCACGGAGATGTCTTCACCAATGGTGACGCCTGTTTCGAATCGGACCCCTTCGGCTTCCATCTGGCGAATGCGCCGGTCCAGGATGTGCTTCTCCAGCTTGAAGTCGGGGATGCCGTATCTCAGGAGCCCGCCGATCTTCGGTGAGCGCTCGAACAACGTGACCTCGTGGCCGCTTCTACGCAACTGCTGCGCGGCGGCCATGCCGGAAGGGCCGCTTCCCACCACCGCCACGCGCTTGCCGGTCAACGCGCGCGGCGGGCGCGGCTCCACCCATCCCTCCGAGAACCCCCGCTCAGTGACGGCAAGCTCGATCTGCTTGATGCTGACTGGGCTCGTGTTGATGGCAAGAGTGCAGGAAGTCTCACACGGGGCGGGGCAGACCCGGCCGGTGATCTCGGGGAGGTTGTTCGTCATCTCAAGGCGTACAAGGGCCTCACGCCATTCCCCGCGGTAGACCAGGTCATTCCATTCCGGGATCAGGTTGTAGACGGGGCAGCCGGTGGAGTGGCAGAAAGGGATCCCGCAGTCCATGCACCGCGCGCCCTGCTTGGAAAGCTCGTCATCCGGAAGCTTTTCGGTGAACTCCTTCCACGACTTCACGCGCTCTTCGGGAGAGAGGTAATGGCCGGTTTTTCGATCGAATTGAAGAAAGCCCGAGGGATGCCCCATCAGTGGTACACCTCCTCGGTCAGCATCACGCTCTCAGCCTCTTTGGACTCCTCTTCCGCCATGCGTTCCAGGGCCTTCTTGTAGTCGATGGGCATCACCTTCACGAACCACGGCAGCATCTCGCTCCAGTCCCGGAGGATCCGCGTGGCATGCTCGCTGCGGGTGTACATCACGTGCCGTTCCACGAGCTGGCGCAGGGTGGTGCGGTCCTTCATGCTCGTGACAGGCTCCACGTCCACCATCTCCAGGTTGCACTTCGTGTCGAACAACTGGTCCTCATCCAGCACGTAGGCGACTCCGCCGCTCATGCCCGCCGCGAAGTTGACCCCCGTGCGGCCAAGGACCACCACCGTGCCGCCGGTCATGTATTCGCAGCCGTGGTCTCCGACGCCTTCCACCACCGCAATGGCGCCGCTGTTGCGCACCGCGAAGCGCTCCCCCGCCATGCCGTTGATGTAGACCTCCCCGCCTGTTGCGCCGAAGAGGTTCACGTTGCCGGTGATGATGTTGTCCTGCGCCCGGAAGGTCGCCGAGCGCGGAGGGAATACGATGATCTTTCCGCCGGAAAGGCCCTTCGCGAAATAGTCGTTCGCGTCACCCTCCAGCTCGAACGTGATCCCCGGGGCAAGGAATGCGCCAAAGCTCTGGCCGGCCGACCCCGTGAAGGAAACGGAGATCGTATCAGCGGTGAGGCCCTTTGCCCCGTAGCGCCGGGATACCGCCGCGGAGAGGGTGGCCCCCACGGTCCTGTTGCAGTTGCGGATGGCCATGTAGAGGTGCACCTTCTGGCCGCCCTCGATGCCCTTGCGGGAGCGCTCGATCAGCTCCCTGTCCAGGGACAGGGAGAAGTCATGCTGCGGTCCGCGCGTGCAATGAAGAGACGTCCCCGCGGGCACATCGGGCTTTGCCAGGATCCGGGAAAAATCCAGTCCCTTTGCCTTCCAGTGATCCACCGCCGGGCGGGTCTCCAGCACCTCGACGTGCCCCACCATCTCATCCACGGTGCGGAACCCCAGGGACGCCATGGTCTGGCGCAGGTCTTCCGCTACGAAGCGCATGAAGTTCATCACGTGCTCGGGCTTGCCGGTGAACCGCGCCCGCAAGCGCGGGTCCTGCGTTGCCACTCCCACGGGGCACGTGTTGAGATGACACTTGCGCATCATGATGCACCCGATGGTGACGAGGGAAACCGTGCCGAACCCGAACTCTTCCGCGCCCAGGAGCGCCGCAATGGCGATGTCGCGGCCTGTTCGCATCTGGCCGTCCGCCTGGACACGGATCTTGTCCCGAAGCCGGTTGAGAACGAGCGTCTGCTGCGCCTCGGCCAGGCCGATCTCCCACGGGATGCCGGCATGCTTTAATGGAAGAGATGGGGGAGTTTCCCGTGCCGCCGTCATGGCCGGCAATCAGCACCATGTCCGCGCGGCCTTTGGCAACACCGGCGGCAACGGTGCCCACGCCGATCTCCGCGACGAGCTTGACCGATATTCGCGCTTCGGGGTTTGCGTTCTTCAAGTCGAAGATGAGCTGCGCCAGGTCCTCGATGGAGTAGATGTCGTGATGCGGTGGCGGGGAAATCAGCGTGACCCCCGGGGTGGAGTGGCGCACCTTGGCAATGGTCGCGTCAACCTTGAGGCCGGCAAGCTGGCCGCCCTCGCCGGGCTTTGCCCCCTGCGCCATCTTGATCTGCAGCTCCCGGGAGTTCACGAGGTACCAGGAGGTCACGCCGAAGCGGGCGGAGGCCACCTGCTTGATGGCGCTGCGCGCGGAGTCCCCGTTGGGGAGAAGCTCGTAGCGGGCTTCGTCCTCCCCCCCCTCACCGGAGTTGGACGCGGCGCCGAGCCGGTTCATGGCGATGGCAAGGGTCTCATGCGCTTCCTTGCTGATGGAGCCGAACGACATGGCGGAGGTCACGAACCTCTTGACGATCTTCTCCCACGGCTCCACCTCCTTCCAGGGGAACCGGGTCGCGCTTCGTGAAGGCGAACAAGCCTCGGAGCGTGCACAGGTTTCGCGAGTGATCATTCATGATGGCCGCGTATTGCTTGTACAGCTCGAAGTTGTCTTCCCGCACCGCCCTTTGCAGCAAAGCAATGGCTTGCGGGGTCAGACGGTGCCCTTCGGAGAAGGCCCGGTAATGAATGCTTCCCCCGGAGTCCAGCCGCTCGCGTTCAGCGGGGGTCCGGGAATACGTGGCGCGGTGGCGTTCCAGCGTCTCACGGGCTATGCCCTCGATCCCGATCCCGCCAATCCGAGACGGCGTTCCCGGGAAATACTTGTTCACGAAATCAGCGGCAAGCCCCACGGCCTCGAAGATCTGCGCGCTCTTGTAGCTCCGGATGGTCGAAACGCCCATCTTGGACATCACCTTCAGGAGGCCCTTCTTGATGGCCGTGATGTACTGCTCGATGGCCGTCTCCAGGAGCATGCCGTGGTCGATCTTCTGGCGCTCCAGGAGGTCCGCGATAGTCTCCAGCACAAGGTAGGGGTTCACCGCGCTGGCGCCGAAACCGATCAGCGTGGCGAAGTGCATGACTTCCCGCGCCTCCGCGGTCTCAATGACGATGGCGGTGAGGTGGCGCTTCTTCACCCGGGTGAGGTGATGGTGGAGCGCTGAGGTGGCAAGGAGCGCGGGAATGGGCGCGCGCTTCATGCTCACCTCCCGGTCGGAAAGGATCAGCATGGTGTAGCCGATGTCGACTTTCGCCTCCGCTTCCGCGCACAGGGCGGCGAGCGCCTTCTCCAGGCCTGGCTCCCCGTCAGCCGCGCTGAAGGTCATCGAGATGACGCACGCCCGGTACCCGTTCCTGTCCAGCGTGCGCAGCTTGTCCATGTCGTCGTTCGTCAGGACGGGATGAGGGAGCTTTAGCTGGCGGCAGTGCTCGGGGGTCTCGTCCAGAAGGTTCCTCTCCCGGCCGGTGAAGCTCATGAGCGACATGACGAGGTTCTCCCGGTAGGGGTCGATGGGCGGGTTGGTCACCTGGGCGAAGAGCTGCTTGAAATAGTTGTAGAGTATCTGCGGCCTCTCGGAGAGAACGGCAAGGCTCTGGTCATCTCCCATGGAGCTGATGGGCTCCTGGGCGTTCATCACCATGGGCGTGATGATCATCTCGATGTCCTCCACCGTGTAGCCGAACAGCCACTGCTTCTCCAGCAGGGTCTGGCGGTCCGTGCGCACGGGGCCCGAGACCTGGAACAAACCTCTCATCTCGATGCGGTTTGCGTCCAGCCAGCGCCGATAGGGCCGGCGCCGCGACACGGATGCCTTGATCTCGTTGTCGTAGATGATCCGCTTCTGCTCGGTATCAACGATGAGCATCTTCCCGGGCGCCAGGCGGCCCTTCTGCAGGATGTCCTCAGGCGGAATGTCCAGGACGCCCGTTTCAGAGGCCAGGACCACGAGGCCGCTCCGGGTCACGACGTAGCGGGCCGGGCGAAGGCCGTTCCTGTCCAGGATGGAGCCGACCTTGATGCCGTCCGAGAACGATATTGCCGCCGGGCCGTCCCAGGGCTCCATGATTGCCGCGTGGTACTCGTAGAAGGCCCGCTTGTCCTCGCTCATGTGGTAGCGCGCGCCGAACGCCTCAGGCACCATCATCATGAGGGCGTGCTCCACGGACCGTCCGCCCGCCACGAGAAGCTCGAGGACGTTGTCGAAGATCCCCGAATCGCTCAAGCTCGGAGTGATGACGGGAGAGAGCTTGCTGATATCGTCCCCGAAAAGCGGAGATGACATCGTCTTCTCACGGGCGTTGATCTTGTTGACGTTGCCCCGCAGGGTATTGATCTCACCGTTGTGCGCGATGTAGCGGAACGGCTGCGAGTTGTGCCAGGACGGGAAGGTGTTCGTGCTGTAGCGCTGATGGATCACCGCAAGGGCGCTCTCGAACTCAGGGTCGGCGAGGTCCGGATAGAAGCCCTCGAGCTGCGGCGCAACGAAAAGCCCTTTGTAGACGATGGTCCTGCCGGAGAAGGATGAGACGTACACATCCTCCAGGGAGAAGCCGTGTCCCATGGCGGTGGATTCGATCACCTTGCGCGTTACATACAGCTTGCGTTCGAGGTCTTCTCCGGTCAGCTCGCCGAAGACCGCGAATAGCTGGGAGATATGCGGCATGGATTCCAGCGCCAGGTCACCAAGGAGCTCAGGGTCCACGGGCACGTCCCGCCAACCCAGCACGGTGCCGCCCTCAGCCTCCACAACTCCTTCGATGAGCGCCACGGCCTTTGTGCGGCGTGCGTTGTCACGGGGAAGGAAAAAAACCGCAACGCCATAGCTCCCCTCCGCGGGAAGCGTGAAGCCCAGCGCGGATGCCTCCCGGGCAAGGAAGCGGTGCGGCATCTGGGTCATCATGCCGGCGCCGTCTCCCGTGCGGGAATCCCCGCCAACCGCGCCCCGGTGGACGAGGTTCTTGAGGATCGTTATGCCGTTGGTGACGATCTGGTGGGTGCGGTGGCCGTCGACATTGACGACAAACCCCACCCCGCAGCTCGAGTGCTCGTAAGAAGGGTCGTACAACCCTTCCCGCTGCATCCTGACTCGCGGGTCATCTCCCGTGGGGCCCATCTCGTGTCCCTTCCTTCTTTGGTTCGCCAGTTATGCATGTAGTGCATAAATAGTCAACCGTGCCGCGGGCGGCACGTGTCTCTCAATGTATTGACTGCTGAGTGTCGCGGCATCACATTTCTCACTCGGGGAGGACAGATCATGGCA
Source organism: uncultured Spirochaetota bacterium (assembly GCA_963845535.1). Lineage (GTDB taxonomy): Bacteria > Spirochaetota > Spirochaetia > SZUA-6 > Fen-1364 > Fen-1364. Next base: position 41,268 of record CAWJSK010000002.1, on the reverse strand, counting down.
GCAACCGTCGAGGACCTGAAGCGCTGGACGCAAGAACACCTGAGCTGGTTCGGGCAGTCCGCCTTTCGCATCACCACAGCGGGAAGCAGAATATTCATCGACCCGTTTCGGGTGCCTTCCTCCGCCGGTCCGGCCACGCTCGTCCTGGTGACGCACCCCCACCAGGACCACTATGATCGGCAGGCAATCGAAGGCTTGCGCGGGGCGGAAACCGTGGTAGTGCTCCCAATGTCCTGCGCCGGGCCTGGCCAGAGAGGATTTGCGCCGGGACAGACGGAGAGGATCGGGGCCGTAAAAATCACCGGCCTGCCCTCCTACAATGTGGCAAAGCGGTTTCACCCCAAGTCCGGTAGCTGGCTGGGATACGTCGTCGAGGTCGACGGCGTGCGGGTGTACCACGCGGGGGACACCGACCCCCTTCCGGAGATGGAGGGTCTTCGCCCCGACATAGCGCTTCTGCCCGTGGGCGGGATGTTCACCATGAACTGGAGAGCAGCCGCGGCGCTGTGTCGAGGGTTGGGCGCTACGCTCGCCATCCCCATGCACTTCAACGCGCTTATTGGCGGCAGAAGGGCCGGGGATCGCTTTGCGGCTGCCGTCGGACCTGGCGCCATGGTCATGCGCAGGGAAAAAAGGTGAGCGTCAGGGAAGCTCGTCTGGCCGCCATCGGCTCTCTCCTTCGCGCCCACCGGAGCGCTCGGGGCATGAGCCAGCTCGATCTTGCCCTGGAGGCCGGTATTTCAGCGCGACACCTCAGCTTCGTGGAAACGGGCAGGTCCGCTCCCAGCCGGGAGATGGTGCTAGGGCTGGCCGAGACGTTGGGGTTGTCTCTCCGTGACAAGAACGTCCTCCTGGAAGCAGCGGGGTACGCGGCCGTGTACAAGGAGACTCCGATTGACGACAAAGCGCTGGCGGATGTTCGCGCTGCGCTGGGGCAGATCCTTCGCGCCAGCGAGCCCAACCCGACAATGGTCCTTAATAGACGCTGGGACGTCATCATGGCAAACAATTCCGCCCTGGCTCTCCTCCGCGCTTTCTGCGCAACCGCACTGCCCCCGTTGCCGAACATCGCCCGGCTCATGGCCTCCGAAAACGGCATGCGTCTCTTCGTCGAAAACTGGACTGGGGTGGCAATGCACGTGTTCGAGCGCGTCCGGCGCGAGATCGGCGGCCTGCGCCAGCGCACCGATGAAGATGAGAGGCTGCTTCAGGAGATCCTCCCCATCAGCTCCCGGATCCATGCGCAGGGGTATGTGCCCACCAAACCCCTGACGCCGGTACGGTTCCGTCGAGGACCGCTCTCCCTGGACCTGTGGACTTTCATCACGACCTTCGGATCTCCGCAGGACGTGACGCTTCAGGAGCTGCGGATCGAAACCCTTTTCCCCGCGGATAACGCTAGCAGAGATACGCTCCGCCAGATCTCAGACCCTTCTTTACCTCCGGCGTAATCGACGCCCCAGGTCTCTGACTGCGATCTTCCCGTCATGGGGGAGGATCAGTCATGAGCACAATGATCTTGCGGGAGGGCGCTCCCGCTTCTGCGCCCGCATGGGGCGCCCTTGCCGCGGTCCTGGCCGGGCTTTTCATGAGCACACTGGATTTCTTCATCGTCAATGTCCGCAATGCCGTCCATCCAGCGGGACCTGGGAGCCACGTCGGCAGGCATCCAGCTGATCATTGCCGGCTATGCGCTGGCATACGGATCCGTCCTGATTACCGGGGGGCGGCTTGGCGACATGATTGGCCGCCGCCGGATGTTCATTCTTTCCATGGCGTTCTTCACGCTGGCCTCCGCCGCCTGCGGCCTGGCTCCAAGCGCCGCGTTCCTGCTGGTGGCCCGTATTCTCCAGGGACTTGCCGCGGGGTTCATGGCTCCCCAGGTCCTGGCAATAATCGGAACAGTCTACACCGGCGATGCGCGCGCTCGCGCTATCAACGCGTATGGCATGACCATGGGAGTGGCTGCGGTCTTTGGCCAGCTCCTTGGCGGCCTTCTCATCAAGCTGGACCTTTTCGGGCTGGACTGGCGCCTGTGCTTCCTGGTCAACGTTCCAATTGGCGCCGTTGCCCTTTTCCTGAGCCGCAGGCACATCGTGGAATCGCGGTCACCCTTACGCCCACGGCTGGACGTGATGGGGGTGGTCCTTGTGACCCTGTCCCTGCTGGCCGTTGTCCTGCCGCTCATTGAAGGGCGCCAGCAGGAGTGGCCGCTCTGGGCTCGCGTGAGCCTTGGCGCTTCCGTGATCCTGCTCGTTGTCCTGGTTTTCCATCAACGGCGCCTGGGCGCGCGCGGCGGCTTTCCCTTGATCGACATGAGGCTGTTTCGGGAGAAGGCGTTCAGCGTCGGCCTGATTGCGCAGCTCGTCTTCTGGATGGGGCAGGCCTCGTACTTCCTCGTCCTGGCCTACTATATGCAGGGAGGCCGCGGGCTGGACGCCCTGGGCGCCGGCATGGTCTTCGGCGCCATCGGAGCCGGCTACATGGCAAGCTCCAGCGCGGCACGGATCATTGCAGCCAGGATGGGAAGACAGACGATTGCCCTCGGCGGCATTCTCAGGGCAGCCGGCCTGGCGCTTCTGCTCATCATCGTTTCGCGTGTCGGCGTGGGCGGGCCCCTTGCAGCGCTGATCCCCGCGCTGGTCATCGACGGAGCCGGGATGGGCCTGGCCATCGCCCCGCTGGCGGGAACCGTGCTTTCACGCGTGCGTCCCGAGCACGCCGGGACCGCGTCCGGGATTCTCAGCACAGGCGTCCAGGTGGGAAACGCCTTTGGCATTTCCCTGATTGGAATCTTTTTCTACGGTGTTCTCGGCCGGGCTGGGACCTCCCCGGGAGTGTACGCGCACGCGTTCAGCGTCAGCCTGATGTTCCTGATAGCCGTCGGGGTTGTCCTCGCGCTCCTGGTGCAATTTCTCCCTCGCAAGGCTTGAGAAAGCAGCGACGACGAGCATCGATTCGTTATATTAGCTGCAAGAGGTGATTGGCAGTGGCGACGGTTCTCATCAGTGGGGCATCCAAAGGGATAGGACGCGCAACGGCGCTGCATCTCGATGCCAAGGGATTCACGGTGATTGCGGGCGTTCGCAAGAAGGAGGACGCAGAGAGCCTGCGCAGCGCGGCCTCTGGTCGTCTCAAGTCCGTCATCCTGGACATCACGAACCGGGACCAGATTCTGGAGGCGGCAAGGATGGTAAAGGACATAGTTGGCGCCGCAGGACTGGATGGCCTTGTCAACAACGCGGGCATTGCCGTGCCCGCGCCGCTGGAGTTCATCCCCATCGACGAGTTCCGTCGGCAGATAGAGGTCAACCTCATTGGGCAGCTTGCCCTCACCCAGGCCCTTGTGGAGCTCCTCAGGACGGCGAAAGGAAGAATCATCAACATAAGCTCGGTGGGCGGGAGAATCTCGGGGCCAATGCTGGGGGCCTACCACGCCTCCAAGTTCGCAATTGAGGCGCTCACTGACACCCTCAGGCAAGAGCTCGCGCCGTGGCACATCCGCGTGGCGAGCATTGAGCCCGGCGCGGTGGCAACTCCCATCTGGGAGGCCGGCGCAAAAACTGCAGACCTCCTGATGGGCCGCATGCCGGACCGGGCCCGGGAGCTTTACGGCCAGGCCATCTCACGAACAAGGGCGGGAGCGGAGAGCGCCGCGAGGCGCGGAATCCCACCGGAGCAGGTTGCCCGCGTTGTGGAGGAAGCGCTTACGGCGCGCAGGCCGCGCACGCGCTACCCGGTCGGGCGGGACGGAAAGCTCGGCGCCCGACTCCTTGCGCGGCTGCCGGACCCGCTTGCGGGACCGGCTGCTCGCTTCCCGAGCGCTGTAGCAGGCGGCCTACTCGATTTTCAGGACGTCCTTCACCAGCTTGAGGATTCCCGCCTTGGGAAGCGCTCCAACGGCGAGCCGGGGCTTGTCATCCATAGGGATGAAAAGCAGGCTTGGGATGCTCTGGATCCCAAACACGGAAGCCACGTCCGTCTCTTCGTCGACATTGACTTTGTAGACGTTCAGCTTGCCGTCATACTCCTTGGCAATCTCCTCGAGGACCGGGGAGATCATCTTGCAGGGCCCGCACCATTCCGCCCAGAAATCGATGATGGTGGGGACGGTCCCCTGGAACTTCCATTCCGCGTTCTTCTCGTAGTCGAATACCTTCGAGACGAATGTGTCTTTCGTCAGGTGCTCGGTCATATCGGTTCTCCTGTTCAGTCCCAGCGTACCAGTCTCTGCGTACCCGGTGTATATGAAAAAACTTATACACCAATATGCTTATATATCAGGAGGGAGTCAAACCAACGGTGCCTGCCCCCGGGCCGCCCCGAGGCCGAGGTGGCCCCGCCCAGTGCCTCAGCCCCGCTGCCTGGACAGCGGAGCCTCACCGGCGGGGTCTGACCCGTGAGGTCGGCTCCGCCCGCAACGGGTCCTCCGGCCAGTAGTGCTTGGGGTAGCGGCCGCGCATTTCCTTGCGCACGTCGGCGTACGTGCTGCGCCAGAACCCTGCCAGGTCTCGGGTCACCTGCAACGGACGGTGCGCGGGTGACAGGAGACGGAACGTCAGGCGGACCCCGCAAATGAGCGGGCTTTCCGAAAGCCCGAAAACCTCCTGGATGCGCGCCTCCACGGCCGGGGCGTCCCCGCTGTAGTCGATCCTCCGCTTTCCGCCGGTAGGCAGCGTGATGGACTCGGGCGCTTCGACGCGAAATTGAGCGGCGTGGTTTCCGAGGATGCCTTGAAGCGCCGCGCGAAGCTTTTCCGCGCCTATGACGTGCCCGCCGTCCAGCTTCAGGAAAGGCTCCAGCCACTCCACGCTGCGCTCGGCAAGGCCCGAATCGCTGAGATCGCCAAGTCCCGCCTCTGACCGCGCTCGCGCAAAGAACCGTAACCGCGCCAGGAGCGCTTGCGAGGTCTCGTTCCACGGCAGGTTTCCCAAGCCGTCCCGGGAAAGGCGCTCCCGAAAAGAGGCCGCTATCTGCTCGGCGGAAGGCCGCACCGGACGCTCCGAAAGCGTGATCCGCCCCGCCCGCCTCACCATGGCCCCTTTGGGCACGAGCCCCTCCCACCGGATTTCCATCTGCTCTGCCGCAACAGCGGCCAGGACCCGATCAACCGCCTCAGCGCTCACGGGAGCGGCAAGGCGGATCAGTCCCGAGGTCTCGCCGGCATCAGCATCAATAGCGGCAACCCACGGAGTTGCCGCGCGGCTTGCTACATGGACCTGCGCGCCGCGGCCCGCTGACGGAAAGCGAGCCACCCTGCCCGTCACAAGGCGGTACGTGCCGTCCGGCTCTCGCCGCGCCAGGCGGTCAGGGAACGCGTACGCCAGAAGGTCTCCAACGCGAGCCTCCTCCTCAGCTCTCCAGGTATTCTCGGTCAGTGGTCGCCCCATTCGGCGAAGGATCCGCCCCATCTCAGTCATGACCGCTCGCCGCCAGGAGTCGCTTCCGCCCTGCGCGCTGCTGCCCTGCGCACGGCTGCCCTGGCGCAGGAGCTCCAGCCGAAGCCGAACGTCCGGGTCCCCCGTGAGCCCCGAGGAATCCCTTTCCTCCAGGAGCGCCGCGCAGGCGGCCGTCAGCAGGAGGGAACCGCTCTCAGCCCCGCGAAGGACCAGGACCCCCAGGCGCGGAGGGAGGCCAAGACCCGCGACCGTCCGCCCGAGCGCGGTAGGGCCTCGGTCGGTCACCAGGCCAAGCATCCGCAGCGTCTCCCAGGCTTGCGCCCATGCGGAAGCCGGCGGCGCATCCATCCATGCCAGCGCGGCAGGGTCCCGCGCGCCCCATAGCGCGCATTCGAGCACGAGGCCCGAGAGGTCGGACCTGAGAATCTCGGGATCCGCGTTGGGGGGGATTTTCTCCGATTCGCTCCAGAACCTCACGCAAACCCCGGGGCCCAACCGCGCGGCCCTGCCTCGGCGCTGGTCCGCGGATGACTGGCTCACGCGCTCGGTGACGAGCCTGTCGAGTCCCGTTGCCGGGTGAAAACGGGAAAGGCGCGACCAGCCCGAGTCCGCAACCGTGCGTACCCCTGGTACGGTAAGGCTCGTTTCGGCGATGGCCGTTGAAACGATGACGCGCCGAAGCCCCGCTCCTGCCGACCCGCTTTCCCGCGCCGCGATTCTTCGCTGCTCGGCAAGCGGCAGAAGGCCATGCAGCCCGAGCACTTCGGCGCGCCCGGCAAGGAGTCCCCCCAGCCTGCCGGCCACCCGCCGTATTTCCGCCGCACCGGGCACGAACGCCAGGATGTCGCCCGGCGAGTCGTCGAAGAGCTCCGCGACTCCGCTTGCAAAACCCTCCTCCCATCCCCTCGCCGAGGCCGAAGGAAGGACGGAAACTGGCCGGTACAGCGTCTTCACGGGGAACGATCTTCCGGGGCATCGCAGTATTGCGGATGGATTCTCCTGGCCCGGCTCGAGCAGCCGGCTCACCCTCTCCGTCTCGAGGGTGGCTGACATCACGAGGACGGCGAGGTCCTGCCTCGCTCTCCTCACCTCGAGGGCAAGAGCCAGCGCGAGGTCCGCATGGATGGAGCGCTCGTGGAACTCGTCGATGATCACGCACCCAGCCCCCTCAAGAAGGGGGTCCTCCTGGATCATGCGCGTCAGGAGGGCCTCGGTGACCACCTCGATCCGTGTTTCCTGGCTCACCCGCGTGGACGTTCGCACGCGGTAGCCCGCGCGCCTGCCCACGGGTTCCCCGAGCAGGTCCGCTATGCGGCTCGCGATTGCGGTAGCCGCAAGACGACGCGGTTCCAGCATGATGACCTTGCGCCCCCCGAGCCAGGAGGCGCCCAGGAGGAAAGGCGGAACAAGCGTGGACTTCCCGGCGCCGGGTTCCGCCGTCAGGGCGAGCACACGGTGCTCTTCCAAGAGAGCCGATATTTGCGGCAAAAAGGGAACCAGAGGAAGGTCTATCTGAGAGAGGTCCACACGGGAAGTGTATGGGGGAGGGAGGGCTGGATCAACCGCGCCCCGCGCGGGAGCGGCTGCCGCCGCGAGTGCCGGCAGGGGCGTCAGCGCGAGCGCTGGCAGGGGTGTCGGACGCCATTTCCGCCGAGGAAAGCACGGGCTCCATCTTCCGTCCCCTGTAGCGCACGAGGCGCTCGGCGAGCCGCTCCCCGTGCTCGGCGTGGAGCTGGTCGAAGTACATTCCGACCTGGGAGGGCGCATGCGCGTCCGAGCCGGTCACGATTGGGACTTCCCTCTCGATCATGAGCTTGATGATTTCATGTGCAGGGATAGGTTTCCTCGATCTCCTTGCGTGTCCCTGATGTGTTGATCTCCACGGACATCCCGCTCGCCCGACACGCCTCCAGCACTCCCTCCACGTCACCGCGGTTGGTGGAAAGCGCCGGCGCGCCCGGCTGTTTGATCAGATCGAGGTGCGCAACGCAGTCGAAAAGGCCGGTCCTGATGCCGGCGAGCATCTCCTGGAAATAGTCCCGGTAGGCGGATGGGATGGTCCGGCTGTTGTGGAAGTCGAACGTCCACTCGTCATTTCTCCACCCGGAGATGAAGTGGACCGACATGAGGACGAAATCGAAAGCATGCTTCGAAAGGAACCTCTCGATGTACGTACCCATGGATGCGATATAGTCCGCCTCCACCCCGCTCAGGATGATGAGATCGGGGAAAGCCGCGCGGGTCCTTTCCAGCTCGTCGAGGTATCCGTCGAACTCACGTTCGTCCATGCGGAGCCGGTCGCCGCAAAAACCAGGACGGAACCCCGGCAGTGGTATATGCGGAGTGAAGCAGATCTCGCGGATTCCTCGCGCGCAGGCGGCCCTCGGCATATTCAGCGAGCCCCCCGACCGCGTGACGGCAGAAGATGGGAATGCATGTGATAGTCGTTCATGGTTAACCTCCGGGACTGGCGAGGACCTGGCTCAGGAGCTCTCCCCGCCCACCGCGGGCTCCAGCGCGAAGCGCCCCGGGTCCCCGGGCGGCCATCTCGCGCGGCACCCGGTTCTGCTCCTCCACGCGGGCCACGCGCTTTCGCTCGAAGAGATAGAAAGCCGAGGGCACAACGAAGAACGTCAGGATGGCGGAAAAGAGGATTCCCCCCAGCATGACCACGCCCATGTTCTCCCGAACTCGGACCCCTCGCCTCTTCCCAGAATGAGACGGGAAGCTGATCACGAGCACCGTCATGGTGGTCATGATGATGGGGCGGAAGCGCAACCGGGCAGCCTCGTCAGGGCATCCTTGAAAAAGGCATCTTCCCGATGCGCTCCACCACGAAGTCGAGGTACAGAATTGCGTTCTTCGCCGACAACCCGATCAGCATCAGCATTCCCATCATGCCGAACATATCGAGCCCGCCCCCCTGTGAAAGACGAGGAGCAGGGCGCCGATCAGCGCCAGCGGCACCGGCAGGAGCAGGTAGATGGGATAGCGCCACGAGTTGAACTGCGCAGCCATGACGAGGTACGCGAGGAACAGGGCGAGAAGGAACGTGAGCGGCCCCGTGGTGACGAAGCTGCGCGGCAAGGGCCACGGGTTGAAGCGGTTGTTCGTCGTGAGGTCCATCCCGCCCTCGAGCAACCCCGCCTTCGTTAGGTCTGACGTGATCCTGTTCTTCATGGTCAGGAGGGGCGGAGGCGCTCCGGGGTCATGGTGATCGTCAGGTTTCCCGTGTAGGCGCGGTTGTACCTGCTGATGTTCACCGGTGCCTGGTTGAAGGAGAAAGTCCCGAACTGCCCCACCTGGACGGTGGTCCGCAGAAGCGGCGAATAGATGGGCAGGTTGAGCAGGGACTGCGCGCCGGACAGAGTGGTGGGGTCCGCCTGCACCTGGATGGGGTAGCTGAGGCCTCCCGTCACCACGGTGGAGGCCTGGACGCCCGAGGCGTACGTCTGCAACGCGTTGCCGATCATGGCCGGGCTGATCCCCGTTCCCTTCAGGCGGGAGGGATCCGGGACAAAATCGTTCTCAAGGTTCGTGTCGGAGAGCGTGGAGTAGACATCCACGACCCACGGGTCCTTCTGGATGGCCTGCAGGATCTTGGCGTTTCGGTTAAGAAGCGTGTTGAAATCCGGGGACACCACGGCGAGCTGCAGGGAGTTCCCCGCGGGGCCGAACCCTCCCCCCGAGTTCAAGAACACCTGCGCCGAAGGCTGGTCACGGAAGAGGGAGAGGATGCCCGCGCGATACTTGGGCATCAGCTGGAAGACGTTGGTCCGGCGTCTGGACGGGGGTGAGCTGGACAACGATGTTCGCGGTGTTCGTGCCGGAGAAGATGCCGCTGACACCGTTGGGGCTGCTCCCGGTGACCGACTGGACAAGCTGGACTTCCGGCTGCTGGCGAAGGAATCCTTCGATCCTCCCCACGTCGTCATTGGTGACCTGCAGTGGCGCGCTGGGGGGATTTCTGAGATAGATGTTCATGACTCCGGAGTCCGTATTGGGCACGAAGTTGAAGGGAATGTGGGGGACGATGAGGAACGCCACGATGACCAGGAAGGCACCCGCGCCCACGAGCACCCAGAGGCCGTTGCGAAGCACGCCTCCGAGAGACCGCGTGTATGCGTCGCGGACCCATTCGAGCCCTGCTTCCGTCCATCCGTGGAACAGGGTCGTCAGGGACTGGAGAAGGGAGAGGGCGATCTTGATGACGTATAAATCCCACCCCGAGGGCAAGCGGATACGCCGCCATTGCAAGGAGGTACAGCGGGTTGTGCGTGATCAGCAGGATTACCACCACCGCGACAAGCCCCACGATGATCCACACGCCTTTCCGCCATGACCGAAAGCCCCACCGGATGGCATCCGGGAGCTGGACGAAGCTTCGCACGAAGTCTCCCCAGGTGAGGCTCTTCGATTCCGGGGTGTAGGCGAGCCGCACCGTGAGGAAAAGGACGGCTTCCAGGAGGGAGAAGGCGACCGCGGCTGCGAGGCCCAGAGAGAACTGCTGGAGGTAGCCTCCGATGAAGCCGCCGATGAAGCTCACCGGCAGGAGCACGGAGAGCAAAGACAGGGATGCGGCAACAACGGCGCTGAACACTTCGCTTGCCCCGCGCAAGACCGAGTCCTGCAGGCTGAAGCCCATGGCCCGGTATCGCTCCACGTTCTCCGAGACGACGATCGAGTCATCCACCACGATCCCGATGGCGATGATGAGCGCCAGGAGGGAGACGAGGTTGAAGGAGAAGCCGGCAAGCCGGTACAGGACTGGGGCGGCAGACAGCGCAATGGGAATGGCGAAGATGACCGAGAGCGCGGTGTTCAACTTCCCGAGGAAGAGCAGGACGATGATGGCGACCACGATGGCCGTGATGAAAAGCTCGTGGTACGTGGAGTCCACCGAGGCCTGGATGGGCCCCGTCGTATCATTACTGATCTCGATCCCGTAGCCCGAGGGAAGCGTCGTTGCCGCGAGCGTCTTGCGCACGGCAGCGGCCACGGCAACCGCGTTGGCGTCAGTGGTCTTCTGGACGGAGACCAGGACTTCCGGCTTCCCGTTCACCCGGGCATAGTCGGTGGCTGCCGGGTTCCCCCACACGCTTCCCACCTGGTCCACCCTGATCCCCCGGTTGGAATCCACGAGCGTCTGGGCGATCTGCGTAATGTCGGTGGGCTGGTTCTGCGTGGAGAAGGTCAGCGCAGTTGTTGTTCTTGACAATGGTCCCGATGGGCATCTGGAGAGCCGAGTTGGAGATGGCGCTCACGACATCCTGCGGCGCGAGGTTGTAATAGCGCAGGCGGTCCGGATTCAGGAGCACCTCGAACTGCTTGGAGGGACCGCCGTCGGTGAGGACGGTGGCAACGCCGTCAATTCGCTCGAGGCTCGGGCCCAGCACGTTCTGCACGTAGTCGTTGACGTCCGCCAGGTCAGTGCCCTGGCCGGCCAGCCCGAACTGGATGACGGGCGCCGAGTTCGGGTCGAAGGTCTGGATGGTGGGGGCGGTGACATTGGCGGGCAGGCTGCGGACCGCCGCGGAGACGGCGGTGGCAACCTGGTTGGCGTCCGCGTACTTGTCCGTGCTGGGATCAAACGTGAGGATGACGCGGCTGATCCCCTGGGAACTGAAGGAGTTGATGTCCGTGATCCCGCTCACCGTGGAGACGACGTTCTCGATGACCTGCGTCACCTGGAGGTCCATGACGCTCGGGGTGGCGCCGGGGTAGGAGGTCCGAACGACAACCGCCGGGATGACGATGTTGGGAAGAAGGTCCACTCCAAGGCCGCGTATGGAAACGATGCCGAAGATGGCCACCGCCACGAAGATGCCCACGGCGAGCACGTAGCGGGTGACGGAGAAGTTCACGAGGGGATTTATTTTATTGAAGACTTTTGCTTCGTAGTTGCGAAGCGTGTTCATTGAGCTCCTGCCTTTGCTCCGCTCGGAGGATCAACCGCTGTCTTTCCCGGGCCCGCGGCAAGTGGTTGTGAAGCCGGCGGTTGGCTGCCGCCCGCGGCATCCTGGACGCCGACCGAGCTCGTGACCTGCACGGATGAGCCCTCCAGCAGTCCCGGGGGAGGGCTCATGATGAGCTGCGCTCCGTCCGGAATGCCCGGTGACGGCGGCAACGGTGCCGGACTGGCCCACGATCTTCACGTACCTCATGACGGCTTTCCCGCCCTCGATCGTGAATACGTAGTTCTGATCCTCATTGGTTTCCAGCGCGGCAATGGGCACGATGGCCCCGCGGGCAAGGGTGAGGGAGTACGTGACGGTTCCCACGGCGCCGTAGGGAGCCGGGACGGAGCGCGGAAGCGTGGCGACCATTGGCACCACGCCGTTGATCGGGGCCGAGGGGGCTTGGCTGATCCTCACGTTTGCCGTGCGCCCCTGGTACGTGAACTGGACCGCCGTGCCCACGGGAAGGTTGGGGGCGTCAGCGGGGGGAACGTTGAAATTGATCTCCTTGTCCGCGCTCACGATGATGTACACGGGCGTGTTCGTGCTTACGTACATCCCGGGGTTCACGTTCACCGCTGCGATCTGGCCGGTGAATGGGGCCGTGATGGAAGCGTAGTAGAAGTTCAGCTGCGCTGTCTGGAGCTGGACCTGGGCCTGGTCGATTGCCAGGCGCGACTGCTGGAGCGTCCACACGTCCGACTTCTTGTTCTGGTCCAGCGCCGTCTGGGCGGCCTGGAGATTTGCCTGAGCCTGCTGAAGCTGGCTCAGCGCGTTGTCCACGGCGGAAGCCGGTGGCGCCGCCGATGGCCAAAAGGGCCTTCTGAGCGTCGTAGTTTTTCTGCGCGCTGTCCACTGCGGACTGCGCGGATTGGAGCTGGAGTATGAGCTTCGGATTGTCCTTGCTCGCGTTGTCCTGCGCTATCTGGTAGTTGATCTTGGCGTTGTCCAAGGCCGCCTGCGCGTTGGCCACGGCGAGCTTCAACTGCGACGTGTCGAGGACGACAACCGGCTCCCCTTCCTTCACCCAGTCCCCGGCGAGGTGCACGACGTGTTGGACCACGCCGGCCACCTGGGAGGCCACGGTGCTCTGCGTCACCGGGGCTACGGTTGCGGCCGTGTCGTTCCCTGCCATCAGGGGGCCCATCTTCGTCGTGACCGCCAGGACGGGGACGGCGCCGAATCCGCGCTGTCCTGTCGTCCCGTTCTGGGCCGCTTGCGACGCGCCGGGCAGGCTTTCCCCCCTGGGGCGAGCATGCGGCGCAGAAGGCAAGCGCGGAAAGCGAGGGCCGCCATTGTCAGAAATGTTTTTGTTCTGCTGATCATTGTCTTCATCCTTGGTCTACGTTTCAGTACCCCATGACGTTGAGGAGCTGCAGCACCGCCAGCTCCGCGGCGGCTTCCGCCTGCACCGCCTGCGCGTGGGCCGTGGCGGCGTTGACGGAAGCAGTCAGGAGGTCCTGCGTCGAGGCCGTGCCCTGCTCCCTCTGAATCTTGTATACGTCGACCAGCAGGTCGTCATTCTGCGCGGTCTCCTGCGCAAGCTCCACCTTCTCCTTGGCAAGCTGCATGCTCTCCCAGGCGTCCTGCACGTCCGCGGCGATGGACTTTTGAAGCTGCGTCATCTGCACCTGGTAGACCTGGTCAAGCTGCGTGCTCTGGTCAACGAGGTTCTGCGCTGCCCCGGCATCGAGAACGGGCATGGCAACCTTCACGCCGGCGTTCGCGAGCCCGGCGTACGTATTGGTGGTATTGTCGATGATCATGTCCACCCCGCCGACCACGCTCACCGTGGGTGTGGCAAGACCGCGCGCGAGGGCAAGGTCAACGGCGTTGGACCTGCGGTTCAGCTCGATGAGCTTGAGGTCGACCCTTCGGCTGAGAGCCACGGAGACCGCTTCCTCCAGCGTTCCGGCAGGCACCTGTTCCAGCGCTGGCTGCGCCACGGAGTACTGCCTGTCGGTGGGCAGGCCCATGAGGATGGACAGCCGGATGCGGGCGAGCCGAAGCGTGTGCTCCGATGTCCGCACGTCGATGTCCGCGCTGTGAGCGTTGATCTGAGCGGTCTTCAGGTCTACCGCGCTGGCCTGCTTGAGGTTGTAAATGGCCGTGATCTGGTCCAGCAGGGCGTTCTGCCGGGCGAGGACCTGCCGCTTGGTGTCCAGGTCCTGCACCGCCGTGAACATGGCATAATAGGCCTGCTTCACCTGGTAGATGAGGTTCAGCCTTCCGGATTCGGTGGAAATCTCCTGCCCCTGGAGGTTCAGGAAGCTCTTGTCAACCGTTGCCTGCGTGGGGCCTCCGCGGGTACCCGTTCCACAGGATCTGGCTGACGCTCAGGTCCAGTCCTGTGGTGAGGTCTCCCGAGCCGGAGATGTTCGGGGTATTGCCGTACGGAGGGCTGAAGGGGTTTGCGCTGAGGCTGACGCTCGTGAGCGGGCTGGCAAGGTCAAGGCCCACCGCCCCGCCTTGCGTCGTGCTTGTAGCGCTCAAGCTGGTCGACTTGTTCGAGAGGAGCGCGCCGTTGTCATACAGGGCCGCGTTGTAGCCCGCGGAAGCCGACGCCGAGAGCCCCAGGGAGTTCTTCGACACGTTTTCTGCGTGCCCGGCGCGCGTCACGGCGAGGTTTCCCTGGAGGATCTTCCAGTTGTCGCCGTTGGCCAGGGCAGCATCCAGTGTCTGCTGGAGCGTGATCACCGGAAGCGATTCCTGCGCGAAAAGGGCTGTTTCTGATGCCATCACTGCCAGCAATACTATGACCATCCGTTTCATTGCAAGAATAATACCGATTGGCCGACAGGAGGCGCAATAGACCCGCGGTGAACGAGACATAACATTTTGTTATGTCATGCAGCCGGGTCGCGAATGCGGTCAAAGCCGCTGCATCAAAGCGGCTGCTCCTTGACCCGGGCGCCCATGGCGCTCTACCCTTTATCATGACCCCTTCAAGGAGGTGTGCGTATGGCTGAGAAACCTGCTGAGAAGTTTCACGAAGCCCGCGAGCATATGAAGGCGGCACGGGCCTCCGTGCGAAACACTTTCGAGGATCTTCTGCCGCCGGGATTCGTCGAGCACCGCCGCGCGGCCAGACGGGAGCTCCTGCTGGCCCTGAGAAGCCTCCTGGATGCCGCCATCGAGCGCGCCGGGGGAAAGTAGGGAGCTCAGCGCCCCAGGAGTATCCAACCCAGGAGGACTATCTCCACCGCGCCGACAACCAGGCCTGCGTCGGTCCTCCCGCCCAAGTACAGCTCCGTGCCCGCCACCAGGCCCGCGGCAAAGATGATGGAACCGGCGAGCTTGCGCACGCCGCGCTCCAGCCGGGCCACGTGGTGCTTCAGCTCGGGCATGCGGACTTCCAGCCTGCCCTGCTCCGCTCGCGAAATGAAGGACTCCGTTCGTCGGGGAAGACCTGCCAGCACGCGGACAATTCCCGCAACTTCCCGGAGGATGCTGTTGATCCTGCCCGTGCCGTCGGCTTCCACAAGCTTGCGCGCATACGGGGCAAGGCCATTCCACACGTTGAAGTCCGGGTCGAGCCCCGAGGCGATGCCGGAAAGGATGGCCACGCACCGGCCCAGCATGATGAGGTTCTCCGGAACCTGGAACGGCATCTGGTAGAGAAGGTCTCCGAACTCGTCCGCGAACGTCGATGCCTCCGCCATGGTCATCTGCATCATGTCCCGCGTTGATTTGCCCCAGACGGTGTCGAAGACCCTTTCACAGGCGCGCTCCACCAGGTCCAGGTCCGCCCCGGGGAGCAGGATGCGCAGCTTGCGGAACGCGCTGACCAGGCGGGCCGCATCTCGCGTCCCGATGGAAACGAGCACTTCGCGGAGCCCTTCGAAGGTGTCGGGGGGAAGCGTCCCCGTCATGCCGAAGTCCACGAACACAAGACGCCAGCCGCCGGGAGAGCGAGGATCACGGAGCACAAAGAGGTTGCCGGGGTGCGGGTCCGCGTGGAAGAACCCGTCCTCGAAGACCTGCTTCAAGTAAATGTCCAGAAGCCTGTCCGCAACCTTACCGCGGTCTATCCCCGCGGCCTCGATTGCCGCGTAATCCGTTATCTTGATGGCCCCGACGTCCTGGAGCGTCAGGACGCGCCGGGTCGTGTGGCTCCAGACCACGCTGGGCACCCGCACCTCTCCCCTGCCCTTGAAGTTCGCGGCGAACCTCTCCGCGTTCTTCCCCTCCTGGACGTAGTCGATTTCCTCGTACAGCGTGCGGCTGAACTCGTCGATGAGCGCCGGAAGGTGGACATGCCGGCGCACGGACTCCATGCGCTGCAGCCAGCCTCCGGCAACCCGGATGGCGGCCAGGTCGGCTTCCACGATCTGCTGGATGCGCGGCCGTTGGACCTTGACGACCACCGGGGGGCACGGCTGGCCGTCCGGGGTCGTGGTGCAGACACGGGCCCTGTGGACCTGGCCGATGGATGCCGAGGCCACGGGGACGGGGTCGAGCTCGACGAACCGCCGTTCCAGGGGCTCGCCGTACTCCTCTTCGATCACGCGCTTGATGTCCTCGAAGCGCTCCGCGCCCACCTCGTCCTGCAGGTCGGCGAGCTCCGCGGTGACCTCCCGCGGCATCACGTCAAGGCGCGCGGAAAGGAACTGGCCCACCTTGATGAGGACGCCGCCGTGGCGCGCGGCAAGCGCGCGGAAGGAGACGGCGATTGCCCGCAGCCGCCGGGGCCGCGTGCGCGCGGAAAGCCCGCGAAAGCCAATGCGGGGAAGGAGCACCTCCCACCACACGACGCTGAACATGACGGCGGTGAAGAACCTCAGGATCCGGCGATAGCGGGATTTGAGCATCTCACCCAGTATAGCGTTTGGCGGAGCCCATAACTATCGAGTGTCGGTCAACCGGTCCAGGACCGATCCCATGGCGGCTTTGATGCGCCGGAATTGGTCAGGGGTCCCGAGGACCAGGTCTTCCGCCTGCACGAACGGGCCGGGGGCAAGGTCCGCCCGGCAGCTCTCCACCAATGCGAGCGCTGAGGCGCGCGTGGTCTCGAGGTGAAACTGCAGGCCCAGCACCCGGTCTGCGAAGGCGAATGCCTGGTTTGAGCACGCTTCGCTTCGGGCCAGGTGACGGGCCCCCTGCGGCAGGTCGAAAGTTTCCCCATGCCAGTGGAAGGCCTCAAGCCGACGCGGGAGGATGCCGTCCAGGCCCCCCGCCGCGGTCCCGCCGGTAGCCTCAACGGGGAACCAACCGATCTCCGTGAAATCATTACGGCGTACGCGGGCGCCAAGCGCGGCGGCAATGAGCTGCGCCCCGAGACATATGCCCAGCACGGCGCTGCCGCGTCCGATGGCCTCCGCGATGAGCTCCTTTTCCTCCTTCAGCCAGGGGTGGGCGTTCTCCTCATTCACGCTCATGGGGCCGCCCATGACGATGAGGAGATCCAGATCGTCAAGGCTTGGAAAGACGGCGCGCTCGAAGAAACGCGTCGAGCTGACCTGTGCGGCTTTTCGAGCCAGCCATTCCGCAATGCTCCCCAGGCCCTCGAAAGGCGCATGCTGAAACCAGTGGACTTTCAGCCCCATGAGCTGACCTTCCTCCAGGCGCCCACTTTTCATTCCCCTCCGTAGTGAGACTGCGTGGTCTTGCCCCGGAAAATCCAGTACTGGAGGATGTTGTATGCAAGCAGGATTGGCAGGGCCGCCCCCACGGCAATCAGCATTGCGCGCAGCGTCAGCGGTTGGGCGGCAGTCTCGTAGACGGTGAGATTCGGAGGCACGATGATCGGAAAGTAGTTCGCGGACAAGGCGACGTATCCGAAGAAGGCGAACAGAAGCGCGCAGATGAAAGGGAGAGTCTCCCGGCCTTTGGATATCGCAAGCAGCATCATTCCGAACGCGGTCAGCCCGAGCGCGAAGGGAATGAGAGTAAGGAAGGATCCCGGCACGGCACCCCACCTCTCGGAGAGAAAGGGGTATTTCCCGACCGCAAGGATGGTATCCGCAAGGGCCCCGGCCGCCGCAAGGCCGGCTCCCCAACCGGCCGTGCGCCGGGCGAATCGCGCAACCGGGTCCTGGGTCTTCATGATGATGTACGTCGATCCGAACATCACGTAGCCGCCCACCACGGCCGCCGCCGTGATCACCGAAAACGGTGAGAGCCAGTCGAAGACGCCTCCGGCGTATTTGCCGCCCCGGACGTCGACACCCCAGAGCAGCCCGCCGAACGCCAGGCCCTGGCTGACCGCGGTGAGGAGGCTTCCCCAGCCGAATGCAAGGCCCCACGGCCTTTTTTTCCGGGCGTGCTCGCGGAACTCGAAGGACACGGCGCGAAAGATGAGCCCCACGAGCATCGCAACAAGCGGGATGTACAAGGCGGTCATCACGAGACCGTACACCGCGGGGAATGCTCCGAAGATGATGCCGCCGAAAAGGACGAGCCATGTCTCGTTCGCGTCCCAGATGCTTCCCAGGCTGGCCATCAGGGTTCCCCGGATCTGCTCGTCCTTCACGAGAAGGGAAACAATCCCGACCCCGAGGTCGAAGCCATCCAGCATCGTATAAAGGAGGAGGATGAAACCGAGGATCGCAAACCAGATCGCGGGAAGGTACGAGCCCGTCTGCGCCATCTCAGCTTCCCTCCTTCAGGCCCGGGGGAACAAGGGAAAAATCCGGCCCCTTCCTCAGCATGCGCGCCGCGTAGATCAGGAAGAACACGGTGAGAAGGACGTAAATGACGAAAAGGGCAAGCAGGGAGACGCCGACCACCCACGGCGGAAGGGAGCTGACCGCGTCAGCGGTCCGCAACACGTGGTAGATGAGCCACGGCTGCCTCCCCTCCTCCCGCGCCAGCCATCCCGTCTCCACGGCGATGTACCCCAGGGGCAGTGAGGAAAGCCAGGCCACCAGGAGCGCGCGATTTCGCTGGATGCGCTCC
Source organism: uncultured Spirochaetota bacterium (assembly GCA_963845535.1). Lineage (GTDB taxonomy): Bacteria > Spirochaetota > Spirochaetia > SZUA-6 > Fen-1364 > Fen-1364. Next base: position 23,015 of record CAWJSK010000002.1, on the reverse strand, counting down.
AGCGCGAAGCCTCCGCGCAACCAGACGACGACGGTCCAGATCATGAGGCCAAAAAGGAGAAAGCCGATGAGCACCATGATCCGAAATGAATAGAAAGGAACGACGACAGGCGGCCTCTGGTCAGGAGGAAAGTCGGAGAGCCCTTTGACCTGTCCGGTAGGCGAGCGAGTTTCGAGCAGGCTGAGGAGATAGGGGACCTGGATCTCGAACGCGTTGCGCTCTGCGCCCCGGTCAGGCCAGGCAAGGATGTTGAACGCGGCCCCGGTCCCCGGTGGATTGGTCTTCCAGTGGGACTCCATTGCCGCGAGCTTCTCCGGCTGCGTCCTGCCGATGTGAAGCCCCTGCGCGTCTCCCAGGTAGATCTGAAGCGGCGTCATCACGAGGGCAAGGACCGCCGCGACCTTCAACGTCTTGAGGAAGAAATCCCCGTGGCGCCGCCGCAGCAGGTACCAGGAGCTGATCCCTCCCACGACGAACGCCGTGGTCTCTATGCACGCGGCCCACATGTGCGTCGTGGAGGTGACCATGTCGGAGTTGAAAAGCGCACCGAGAAAATTGTCCACGACGAAACGCCCGTTCTCGAAATGACCGCCCGCCGGAGTCTGCATCCAGGAGTTGGCAACCAGGATCCAGAACGCGGACAGGGACGCGCCGAAGGCAACGAGCACGGTGGAGGCCATGTGCAGGCCGCGTGGCACCTTGCGCCACCCGAACATCATGATCCCCAGGAACCCCGCCTCCAGCATGAACGCCAGCGTGCCTTCCAGGCCGAGGATGTTTCCGAAGAAGCCGCCGGTGGCCACGGTGAACGGCTCCCAGTTCGTGCCGAACTGGAACTCCATGACGAGGCCGGTGGCAACCCCGACGGAGAAGTTCAGGAGAAGGAGCTTGCTCCAGAAACGCAGATGCCGGTACCAGTCCGGATTCCCCGTGCGCAGCCAGAGCGCTTCCAGGATGACGAGTGTAAGGCTCAGCCCCACCGAGAGCGTTGGCCAGATCATGTGGTACAGCGTGGTCATGCCGAACTGCATTCGGGAAAGAACGAGCGTGCTGGAGAAAATGTTCATGAATGGGTCGCTCGGTGCCTTCGCCGTCTGGCAAGCGGGAACGTGAGCGTGGCTCCGAACCACGCAACGACGACTACCATGGGCAGCAGCAGAAAATACAGGGCGAAATACAGGACGCCTGGCGCCGTGGCCCCGCCCTTGATGATCCCGGGATCCTCCAGGCGCCAGAGGAAAACGGCAAGGCCGTCTCCAAACATGCAGAGGGACAGGACGATCTTGATCGTCACCGGCCGCATGGGCCGGGCATCATAGTTCACCCACCAGGTGAAAAAGCCCGTCGGGATGACGACCACGCAAAAAAGCAGCCCCGCGGCCAGGCAGTCCAGCGCCGTCGTCTCGAAGCTCGCGGACCCCGTTGCGAGGTACAGGGCGGTGAAAACAGGAGCGAAAATGAAAAATACGATGGGGAAGTGCACCGTCATCGGGTGGGGATGTCTCCGGAAAAACGGGTACCTCTCCAGGAAGCGCTCGAGCGCCCGCTTCAGCCCGGGCTCCTCCGCGTCTGCGGCCGACGCTCTCCCCATGGCCATCCCGTCCGTCACTGGCGCTGCGGCGGACACGAGGACGCCGACCTGGGGATAGCGGTCGAGGACGGACAGGTCGTGCGGCGCGGCGGACATCTCCGCCGTCAGGTCCTTTCCCGCGGGATGGCGTTTCATGTGCGTGCCCCCGCGCCAGAACCTGCTTGCCGTGACGTCGAACACCCGTCCTTCGAACGCGATGTAGGCGGGCGAGCCGTTCTCACCGTTACACCGCGCGAGCTCCTCCGTCGTGAACTTCCGAGGCTCCTTCGCCATCGAGACTATGATACTGACCGCCGAGGCGGTGCGGATAGCGCGGCTCCCGCCGGCGGGATTCAGCCACCGGACTCCGCCTCTGCGCTCACTCCTCCTGGACAATCGCGGCCTGGTCCGGGCTCATGCCGTCCACGACGGGCCGGTCCATCTGCTCCCGCAGGCGCTCCTTGCCGCCGGCGTCCAGGAGGTGGCCGGATTTTCGCGCCTTCGTCTGCAGGTAGAATCGATTGTGGTCGTTGGGCGGGATGATGAGCGGGATGCGCCCCGACACGGGAACGCCCAGGGACGTGAGGCCGTCGATCTTCCGCGGGTTGTTCGTCATGAGCCTCACGGACTTCACGTGCAGGCTCATGATCATGTGCGCCGCAACGCTGTAATCCCGCTCGTCATCGCGGAAGCCGAGTGCGATGTTCGCCTCCACCGTGTCATATCCGTGGTCCTGGAGGCCGTAAGCCCTGATCTTGTTGATCAAGCCGATCCCGCGGCCCTCCTGGCGGAGGTACAGCAGCATGCCTTTTTCCATGGAGCCCAGGGCGCGGAGGGAGGCTTCAAGCTGGTCCCGGCAGTCGCAGCGCAGGGACCCGATGGCGTCGCCGGTGAGACATTCGGAATGCATACGCACGGGCACGTCCTCCTGGCCGGTGATGTCCCCGTGCACGAACGCCGCGTGCTCTTTCCCGTCCCGGTTGTTCCAGAAAGCAACAACCTGGAACTGCCCGAAGCGCGACGGCAGATCGGCAATGGATTCGATCCGCACGCAGACGTGGTCCTTCCCGACCCCGTCGCACTCATGGTCCCGGTTCTCGTTGAGAAGGTCCTTGATCTCAAGGGGTGTCAGTGGCATGTGACTATAGTAATCAAAGATTGCACATCAGAGGATGGGGGCCGACCCTTGCGCGCCGTCGTAGAAGATGCGCTCCCGTGATGACAGCGCACCCCCTCGTATGGTAGGATCAGGACTTCAAATCCAGCTCAGACGTGCAACAGCGAGGAACGGGCGTGATTCGAGTCATTATCTGCGATGACCACCCGATTGTCCGTGAAGGCGTGAGGATGGTGATCCGCAAAGAAAAGGACATCTCCATCGAGGAGGAAGCCTCCGGCGGCCCGGAGCTTCTGTCCAAGCTCGTCGGAGCACCGTTTGACATCATCATCCTCGACATCGGCCTGCCCGGCGGGCCTGATGGGATCGAGCTGCTGAAAACCCTTTCCCGGGATCACCCCACGACGCCCGTGCTTGTCATGAGCATGCACCCGGAAAGCCAGCTCGGCATGCGGGCGCTCAAGGCGGGCGCCTCCGGGTACCTCGTCAAGGGAAGCGAGCCCTCTGAGCTCATCACCGCCATTCGCAAGATCGCTTCGGGGGGAAAATACATCAGTCAACCGCTTGCCGAGCAACTGGCGGTGGAGGTGGCCACCCGGCGCACCCGGCCAGCCCATGAGAAGCTCTCGGATCGCGAGTATCGTGTCCTCTGTCTTCTCGCCTCCGGCAAAGGGGTGAGTGAAATCGCCTCGGAGCTCTTCCTCAGCCCCGCCACGGTGGGGACGTATCGCTCACGAGTCCTCTCCAAGCTGAACCTCAACAATACCGCGGAGCTCGTGCGTTATGCCGTGGAGCATGGCCTCCTGGACTGATTCCTGTCAGAAAGCTACTACAAGGTTTGTCAGGGCAACTTTTGAAGAAAATCATTGCCACAACGACTGTTGCCGCGCCCCATGTGAGATACAATCCTCGCCATGAGGGAGGAAGCTTCCATGGCGGAAAATGTTGGATCATCCGTTCTCAGGGTCCGGCAGGCTCTTGATTCGCACGGAAGACTGAACCTCTGGGAGATCCAGGCCATCCTCGGTGTCAGCCGCGAATACTCTCTGGGCGTCCTGTCCCGGCTCTCCTGCCAGCCGGATGTCGACCTGAGCCGGGAAGATGAGGGGATCCTCGTAACCCTCAATCCAAAGCACTGAGCATCCGAAGGTGGAGAAACGCGCAGGCAGGCAGCGCAGAAAGCTCCTCCCTGTGGAGAGCTGACGTCAGAGCCGCGCGCACAGCGTGGGTGGAGATCCCGGCAGCGGCTGGGGGACCATCACGACGCGCGGATTCTGCAGCGCCGGCTTTTCCCCCCGAATGCCGTCAACCCTGATCAAAGAGACGGGATGTTGATTCTCGTTGTGACCCTGGGCATTCCCACTGGCGCGCCCCCACAGCGCATCCATGATCTCCATGATTGACGCCGAGCTGCGGGATTCGTACGCGGATATATAGAATGCCTCAATCGTCTGCTGGCTGTTGAGACTGAGGAGCCTGAAGAAAGATGCAGGCCCGCTCACCGTCTTCCCGGCGGAAGCGGGGACGAAGGTGAACAGTGGCTGGAAAAGAGAGATTGCCTCCGCGGCGGCTCCTCGTCGCAGCTCCTCGGGATAGAGGTCCGTCGAAAGGGAGGCGTCATGAGCAATGACGTACACGATCTTGTCGAGCCGCGCCCGCGCCATCGCGGAAAGCCCCGACAACAGATGGCCCCAGTGGATGGGATTGGCGCTGAGCGGGAACACCCCGACGCGCACCGGATACGCCGAAGGGGCAATCGGAGGCTCCTCAGGAGTCATACGGAGCCTGATCCACGGATTGATCTCCTGGGCGGTGACGAGGCGGGCCACCTGGTGCAGGAGAGCACGCGCGTGGGCCTGGATCTCGGAGATCCGCCTGCCGGCGGGAGCCCGACCGAGAAGGGACATCATGCTGGCGAGCTCTGTCATCACCTGCATCAGGACGTCACCGGTCACCGGGTCGAGCCAGCCGGACTCAAGCTCCGGAGAGGGCTCGGCCGTCCTGCGCTCAATGCTGACTTCACCAGGTGATTGCATCCGCCGCCCCCTTCCTCTCTACCCCTGCTTCTTGTACTCGCGCGAAGGCTGAGCCTCCTCCGCAAGGGACAGGTAGCACTGTCTTCCCTTCATCGAGTAACGGACCCTTCCCTCGCGCGCCAGCCACCCCAACGACTGGTAGGCCACGACGCTCCTCTCTCCGAGCAGCTCTGGAAAAAGGAGAACGTTCATGGAGTGTTTTTCCTGGAGCAGGGAAACCACCCTTTCGGCGCATTTCTCGATTCGCTCAGTCACGTGTGAGTCAAAAGTATGCTCGGTGGCGCGGGAATGAAAGTCTAGGGATGAATGATTTTGGCTGTCGACGTTTTACGACACGCGGAACGGATGGCGGCAAGGAGCTTGGAAGATGCCCCCGTTTTCGGCAGATACCCCACCGCGCCCGCCTCTCGCATGGCGTCTCCCTGGTCCTCGAACATGGATAGCCCGATGACCGCGATACCGGGAAGCTCGGCATGAATTGCCCGAGTGGCGTCGATCCCGTTCATTCCCGGCAGGCCAACGTCCATGGTCACCACGTCGGGGCGGAGCTTGCGGGCCATCTCGACGGCTGAACGGCCGTCGGAAGCCTCCCCCACGATTTCGATGTCCGCTTCCCCTCCCAGCACCATGGCAAGACCCTGACGGACCACAAGGTGATCCTCCACGAGGAGGACCCGGATGCGCGGCCCATCAGAAAGCGGGGCCTCTGCGCATGCCCCTTTTGCCCGGCGCGCCCGTGGGCTTCTGGCCGGTCCTGCAGGCTGCGGCCGCGGCTCGGCGCCATTGATGCGCTGTACGGGAACCCTCAGCGTGAAAGAGCTCCCCTTGCCGGGCGCGCTTTCGATGGTCATGGAACCACCCAGCGCCTCAAGGCGCTCCTGCAGGCTGAACAGACCGAACCCTCCCGAAGTTCCTCCCCCAAGGCGGATGGCCGCGAGATCGAACCCCTTGCCGGCGTCGCGAACCACCACCTGGATCTGGTTGCCCGCGTGAACGCCGAGGGAGACTCCGGCCTCCTTCACGCCGGAGTGCTTTGCGACATTGAAGAGAAGCTCCTGCACGGCGCGGAAAAGGACCATGCGCGTCTCCAAGGATTCCACGCGCGCGCCGCCGCCCGCCTCCACCGTCACTTTCAGCCCGAACCTTTCCCGAGCCCAGGCTGCAAGCCATTCAACCACGTTCTCCATAGCCGCGTCGTACTGGATGGGCGGGCTCAGCTCCGTTGTGAGGGAGCGCGAGACATCGAGGCAGTCCTTGAGCATGCCATCGATCTTGTCGATGGTGCCGGGGAGGTCATCATCCGCACCCGGGGAGCGAACGCTCGATCGGAGGCTTTCCAGGCCGAAGCGCGCTCCGGCGAGGAGTTGTTGGAGCTGGTCGTGGAGCACCCTGCCAATCCGCCGGCGTTCCCGTTCCTCGGCCTGTACCAGCTCAGCAGCCAGGGACCGAAGCAGGACGGTCCTGTGCTCCAGGCTCGCCACCGCCTGGTCACGCTGCGCGCGCGCTCTCACGGACTGGATGCCGAATGCCAGATCACCGGCAAGCTCGGTGAGGAGCGCCTGCTCCTCCTCGAAGGCGTCCGGCTGCTCCGAGTAGATGGTGAGGGCTCCGAACGCCCGTCCCTGGTCCACAAGCGGCAGGGCGATGGAAGAGCGGAACCCCCGGCGGAGAGCTTCTTCCCGCCAGGGGGCAAGCTCGGCCTCGGTGATGAAATCCCGTCCAATGCAGAGTCTGCCGGTGCGAACGGCGATGCCCGTTGGGCCCCTCCCCCGCTCCGTGTCCGCCCAGGTGATTCCCGCCTGCTCCAGGTACCCGTCTTCGAACCCCGCGCTCCCCACGGGGCGCACCAACTGCGGTCCCTCCTGGTCAGCATACCCGACCCAGGCCATCCGGAAGCCGCCCTCGTCCAGGATGAGCTGGCAGATGGCCTGGACGAGCTCTTTCTCATCTTCGATCCCGATGAGCGCCTGGTTGCAGGCGGATATCATTCGCAAGAGCCGGTTGGTCCGCTGCAGCACGTGCGTTCGCTCGCGGACTTCGAGGTCGAGCGCGTCACGCGTTGCCCGAAGGCTGTCCTCCATCTGGCGCCGCTCGGTCACGTCCGTGCCGTACACGTTGACGTAGCCGGCATCAGCGGGCCGGATGACGTCGAAAGAGTAGATGCGCCCGCTGCACTCGATGTCGGTCTGACGGTCAACGCCGGAAGCGAAGGTGTCAGAAATGATCCGGCGCATCAACGGCGGCAACTCCTCTTTCGAGGACCGCTTCCACGTCTCCATCAAGGATTGGCCGGCCTGGTTCGCGTACAGCGAAGCGCCATCTCCGGTTGCCCTGAACACCGGGCTCGGGTTTTCAGAAGGGAACTTCGCGAGCCCCCGGACTTCCTCTTCCAGTTCCTTCCGGCGGCTCACGTCACGGTTGGTGGCTCTGCGGCCCTGGAGCCGTCCTTTGTCATCCGTCACCGGCGTGCAGGCATGGCTGACCCATCGCGTTTGTCCGTCTTTTGTGATGATTCGGAAGTCGAAGGGAATGATCTCCCGGCCGTAAACCTCCTCCTCCAGGTGCGACCTGAAGAAAGGGAGGTCTTCGGGGTGCACGATTCGGACAACCAGATCCGGATCTTGCTCGAACTCGAGCGCCCCGTAGCCGGTGACGCGCTCGCTGGAGGGTGAGCAGTACAGGACTCTTCCGTCCACCGAGCGCCAATAGATCCAGTCATACGCGTTATCAGCGATTGACTTGTAGAGGTCCACCCAAACGCCTCCGCCTGATTGGAGTGACTTCAAATCCGACAACGGGGATTATACCGTCAAACCGCCTGTTTTCCGCAAGCGGCTCTTCACGTCGGTCCTCCGCCTCGTTCTACAAGATCGTGACGCTTCCGTTCGTCCCGTCCACGGTAATCCGCATGCCCGTCCGTATCCGCGCGGTGGCCTCAGCAACGGCCACCACCGCGGGGATCCCGTACTCCCGCGCGACGATTGCTCCATGCGCCATTGGTCCGCCGTTCTCCATGACCAGAGCGCGCGCCGCGAGGAAAAGGGGCGTCCAGCCTGGATCCGTGGACGGAGCAACCAGGATCTCTCCCGGTTCGATGCGCGCAGTTGCGGGGTCAAAGACCACTCGGGCAATCCCGGTGGCAATTCCTCCTGAGGCGGCCAGCCCTGGCAGAAGCTTGTCGTCCGTGCGCGGCGCGCGCCCAGCTTCCTTCGGCTCGGTCCCGTCAGACAGGAGAACGGCGGGAGCCTTGCGGCGAACGTCCCGTTCTTGATCCTGACGCCGCGAAGAGACGACGGGCCGCATTTCTTTTCCTCCGAGTGCCTCCCTGATCTCCGCGACGCTGAGGAAGTGAATGTCGCTGGCCGAATCAAGGAAGCCGTCGCGCTCCAGCTCCCTGCCGACGTGCAGTAGCTGTCCGCGCGCCAGGTAAAGCAGAAGGCTGATGAGAAACCGTGGCATCTCACGGAAGCCGAGCAGGCTGCGCGCTCGCTCCAAGGAGAAGCGCACAAGAACGCCCCTGAACCATCCCTGCTGCCGCGCGCGACGCGCAAGGTCGTCGACCCGCTCCTGCGCCCGTGCCATGCTCTGCCGAAAGGTCTCGTCCGCCGAGTGTCCTGCTTCAATCGAACGCAGGAAACTGGCCAGGATGGAGAAAACGGGTGCGGGCTCTTCGATCCATCGCGGGAGTCCGCCGTCCAGCTCCACGGCGCACCGATGGCCATACGTTCCCAGGAAAGCCACCAGCGCGTCCCGCACGGGCGCCGGGAGAGCGCCTTCCCCGAACTGCCGAGCCAGGACTCCCGGCTGTTCTTCACAAAAAGACTTGCGAGCTTCCGCAGGGACGGCCCGCGCGACGGCCCAGAGGGCCAGGTTCATTTCCGTTGTCGGATTGCCAGGAACACCCCGCTGGATTTCCTCGAAGTCCCCTTCGGTTGCGCGAGGGCCGAGGAGTCGACGAGCAAGAGACAGAAGGGCGGTGGCAGGCAGCGCCGTGGCGGGCATGATCCCCAACAACGGACCGATGTTTTTGCGCGAAAAGAGCTTCTCGACGAGCAGGAGGCGGTCCTCGGGGCTCGTTTCGCCGGGGACTCGGGCACGTGCCTTGAGCCGCGCTGACGATGCCTCCGCACTGGCGCGCGCGGCCTTCGGACTCATGACGGACCGAACGATGCGAAAAACGATCCGCGACCGCAGAAGGAACGACAGTCCCTTCCTTACAAACGGCCAGGGTGAACCGCTGAGCAGGCTGAACCTCGGGTCATCCGCCAGGCCCCGGATGGCGGCCGAGGCCCTCGCTTCGGCTGAGCCGGTCATTGCGGAGAGTATGGCGCGACCAATCCGGTTTCGAAACGCCATGGTCACATCGATGAACATGCGTCCCCCTGCCTGATGAACGAATTCCGGACCTGCCAGGGCATCGCTTGGAGGAAAACCGAAATATGCCGCCACGGATGAAATGAGCAGACGAAGAAGAGACCTTCCCAAAGGAGTGAAGGGAACTTCCATGCCCTGGGAGGCGTTGATCGAATAATAGACGCGCACCTCGCCGTCATGTTCGGGCGCGCCATCAGGAAGCGGAAACAGCGTCGTGATGGGTCGAGCCTGCGTCAGCCAGACCTTACCCGACTCATCCAGCGCCCACTCAATGTCCTGAGGTTGACCAAAGAGACTTTCGACGCGCGTGCCCAGCCGCGAAAGGCTCAGGAGTTGCTCAACGCTCAGGCAGGGGAACGGTTGTGCCGCGTCGGATATGACACTCTCGGTCCCCCCTCCTTCTCGGGGGCGAACCTGAAGCCTCTTCTCACCGAGGCGGCGTTCCGTGACCTCGCCGCGCGCCAGATCGATGATGAAATGATCCGGGGTCACGGCGCCTGAAACAATGGCCTCTCCGAGCCCGAAGCTGGCGTCCAGCACTGCTTCGCGTCGCCGGCCGGTCAAAGGGTTGGCCGTGAAAAGCACTCCGGAGACACGCGCGGCGACAAGCCGCTGGACCACGACCGCCAGCTTCACGTTCATGAACCCCGGGGACAGGGCCCCGCGATAGGTGATTGCCCTGTCGGACCACAGCGACGCCCAGCACCGGCGGACTGCGTCGGAGAGATCACGAAGGCCAATGACATTCAGGCAGGTTTCCTGCTGACCAGCAAAGCTCGCCGTGGGAAGATCCTCGGCGGTTGCCGAGGACCTGACCGCAACAGGCGTGTTCTCTCCAAGACCCTGGTACGCGCGCTCGACGGCCTCCGCAACCGCATCAGGGAGAGGAGCTCCCAGGATTGCGTTCCTGACCGCCTCTGAGCGGCCAGGCAGCGTGCCGCGAGAGAGCTCATCAACGAGGGTCGATATCGGCGAGCGGCCGCAGGCCGCATCATATGCGGCAGTCGTGAGACAAAAACCCTCCGGAACGGGAAAGCCGGCGCTCCACAAGATGCCCAGGTTGGTTCCCTTGCCCCCGGCAAGGAGAAACTCGCGAGCCGAGATCTGCCGGAGATCCAGCACAAGCGGAAGGTCAGTCCAGGCCGGAAGACCTGAGTACGTGTTGTCGCGCTGCATGGCTAACGCCCTCACTCGGGAAGCTGGCGCGCGCATCCGGCAAGAAGCGCCAGGACAAGAACGAGGAACGTCAGGAGCTGAAAGACCGCCCTCACCGCGTGCCAGCGCGCGAACCTGTCCAGACGGGCCGCCAGGGTCTTTTCGTCGTCAGGAGCATGGCGGATGCCGAGCATCGTCGGCGCTGCCTGGCTTGTCGCGATGAAATGGAAAATGCTCGTTGCGGAGGCAATCAGGAGGAAGACGGAAGGCAGCGGCGCGCCGCCGCGCGGAAGCGCTGCGATGGCGGCTGCGAAAACGAGCAGCGCCGCCGGTATGGCCCACAGCGGATAAGCCCAGAGACCGTTCCCCAAGTCGTTGCCGCGGGCGAATACCGCATACGCGCGAGCGCCGATTCGTTTTCGCGCCGGCAGCTTGACCAGCGCCGTGTCAATGCTGGCTCCCGCCAGCGTGCCGTTGAAAACGATCGCCAAAGCGATCAAGAACAGGGATATGTTCATCGGAAAGCTCCTTGAGATGGTTTGGTATGACGTAAGGCTCGGACGGACTGCTCAGTAATTGGTCGATTAATTAATTCTGGAGCGCAAGAAAGTTGTACCTTGGTGGCAGCAACTCTCATCTTGGCAACAATCCTTTCAGTGTCGTTGCGACCACGTTTTGAGCAATTTGCTCATGGGAAAACTTCAACACTGTTGGATCTCCGATAATCCGGCGGCGAAGAACAAGATCCATCAAGCCGCCCAGCATCAAATGGCTGGTAAGTGCCGCATCCGCGGGGAGGAGATCCCCTGATTCCATCTTCCGCTTGAGGTACGCCTCCAGGAAGGTTGTCGCCTCCATCATCGCTGAGAACACGGCGGGAGCAAGAACACCCTTGTGCATGGCCTCCGGCAAGAACACCTTGATCATGGCGATGAACTTGTCTGTCTCGAGAACGGTGAGGACTTCCTGCACGATAAGGCGAAGGAAGGCTTCTGGAGGCATCTCCAGCATGGCGGGAGTGATCGACCTGATGACCTTGAGCGGGGAATACTTCCCCATTGCATCGAGAAGCACTTCCTTCTTGCTTTTGAAGTAGTGGTAGATGAGGCCCGGGGTGATGCCTGCTGCGCGGGCAATGTCCTTGTTTGTTGCCCGGTCGAATCCTTTGGCAGCAAAGACTTCCAGTGCCGCTTCCAGTATCTGCTCACGACGGTCCTTTACCACCTTTGGTTTTCTGCCCATTTAATTAATCGACCAATTAAGAATGTAGAAAAAGAAGGCCCCACAGGCAAGGGCCTAATGCTTGTAATGGCGTGCTTGAGAAGCGGTTTCAGCCCCTGTTCCCGCGATGCAGCCTCAGTCTTTCCTGTCCCGAGTGGCCCAGAAGCGTCCAGGTGTTGCGGGCAGCGATCACGAGGAGGGCGAGCAAGGCCGACGAAAGCCAATAGAGGCTCTCCATGCCTGAGCTCCGCGCCCCGCCAAGCATGATGATGGACGCCAGCGTCGTTGCGACAAGAACCGCAAGCGGCAGCGCCAGTCTCCAAACAAAGAAGGACGGGCTTGCGTTCTTCAGCCGGAACCGTGTCTCATGCCACAAGGCTCTCGCCAGGTATCCCAGCCCAAGGATGCTTGCCGCAAGAAGCGTAAAGCCCAGCGACCGCGGGGTCTGCTCGGGGATCAGGATCAGGAGAGATACGATCAGGACGCCGAACAGCGAGCCGAGCGTCTGCCCTTCAAGCACGGAGATATCGCCATGCCCGTTGGCGTGACCGTTTCGCTGGGTGAGCCCCAGGAAAACAAACCCAGCCAGGGCTGCCGACGCCACCCCCATGCCGACGAAGAAGTCATGCCATAACCGAAGCGCGCCAAGAAAGCTCATCGCTCTACCTCACATCAGGAGTATACGTGAGGCGGCTGAGCAAGGTTTCAGAGCGGGTTCAGGGTCGCTCCCTCGGGCCGGACGTTCCAGCGCACAGGGACGGAATCTCTCTTGCACGGGGCGAGACCCTGCCCATCTGTTGACGGTGTGAAATCAAGATGATATCATATAGATATCGTGACGAGGAGCAAACCATGATTACTGAAACAAAAAGGAACGGCCTTCCCGGCATCCCAATGCTGATACTGCTGGTGGCAATCGTCGCCGGCTGCGTCGCCGCACGCATCTGGGCCGAGTTCGCTCGAATCAAGCCCGTGGGTGCCGGATTGTCGCTGATCGCCATTCTGGCCTTTTTCTTTCTACGCGGACTCTTCGCGGTCAGCCCCAACCAGGGCCGCGTGTTGCAGCTTTTCGGCTCCTATCGAGGTACCGCACGAGAACCCGGGCTGCGTTGGACCAACCCTTTCTTTACGCGCAAGGAGCTGTCTCTCAGGGTCCGCAATTTCGAAACGGCACATCTGAAGGTGAACGACAAGCGGGGAAACCCCATAGAGATCGCGGCGGTCGTCGTGTGGAAAGTCATCGATACGGCGGAAGCTACGTTCCAGGTCGACGACTACGAGAATTACGTTCACGTGCAGAGCGAGTCGGCCCTCCGGAACCTGGCAACCGCCTATGCCTACGATGCGCACATCGAAGGGGAGATCGCCCTTTCCAACCACACGGCGGAAGTGTCAGCGAAGCTCAAGACGGAGATACAGGAGCGGCTGGGTAAGGCGGGCGTCGAGGTGGTGGAAACCCGCGTGAGCCATCTGGCCTATGCGCAGGAGATTGCGGCGGTGATGCTCCGCCGGGAGCAGGCGGCCGCAGTCGTGGCTGCCCGGCGCACGATCGTGGAGGGGGCAGTCGGAATGGTGCAAAGTGCCCTGGACATGCTGGCCACCCAGAACGTGATCGAGCTCGACGAGGAACGGAAGGCGACGATGGTGAGCAACCTTCTCGTCGTGCTGTGCAGCGAGCAAAACACGCAGCCGGTCATCAACACGGGTTCGCTTTACCGTTAGCACCTGCGATGACGGAAAAAAAGTCATTCCTTCTGCGCATCGCGCCGGAAGTCTATGACGCGCTGGCCGGTTGGGCGGCGGATGAGCTTCGCAGCATGAACGGCCAGGTGGAGTTCCTCCTTCGTCAGGCACTCACCGGAGCGGGACGGCTTCCCAAAGCACGACAAGGCAAGGAACAAGAAAGGACGAGGCATACATGAAATACGAAGCCTGGAGCTCCTATAAAGGGAGCAGCGCCCTGATACTGGCGGCGGTTCTTCTGGCGGTGGCAGCAGTGCTCGCGTGGCTTGGAACGAGGTTGCGCGGACGGATCGGGGCGGAGCGACCCGGGAAACTTGTAACATCGACCATTGTGATTGTCTTCCTGCTCTCGGGATTCTCTTTCCTAATGGCAGTGAAGGCCTACGTGCTTGAACTGAAAAACCAGTTGGCCCCCTTGTTCTCGTCCGCCGCGGGCCATGCGCACCCAAGGAATCCGATTACTCCAATCACCGTGATCTGCGGATTGGCTTCCTTTGTTGGAATCATAATGCTAACGAGAAAACACGGTGCCTGGAAAGCCCTGGTGAGCGCTGTCGTCGGCTCGATAGCCGCGCCTTTCATCTTCGAGCTGCCGTTTGATTTGATCGTGATGACGAGGACTCATCCGCCCAATCCCGCAGGAGTGTATACGCCGCTCTTTTTTCTCCCCCTCTTTGCCGTTGCCGTTTCGAGCTTCGCAATGCTGTCCTTCTCCTCAGCGATGAAGGTGTCCAAGTACGCGCTTTTCTGTCTTGCGGGAATGTTCCTGGTGTTTGCCGTCTGGGCTCTCGTGGGATTCGGATATCCGTCTACGCCGATCCTGATTGCGCTCAACGGAACATCCAAGGTTCTAGCGTTTGCCACGTCGGTGACCCTTTTCCTCCCGTCGGCACAGCGAGCATCGTGAACGAAGAAAATCCTTGAGAAGATCAGACGACTTTCTCAAGCTATCGCATAAGCGCGCACCGGAGAGTTCGGCCTGAAATCTTGTTGCTCATCACTGCAAATGCGGATACGCTGCGAATCACCATGTGGCGAAGTCCCGAAAAAGGCCGTTCGACCACGTTTGGTCAGCTTGCTCGATAGCAATCTCAAACTTGTTCTCGAAGGCAAAGTGTGGGAGGAGACGCCTATTGACTGGATGGGGTACAAGCAGCGTGTTCTCCTCGGTCCGCGCTGACCAGGGGCACCAAAGCACTAATGGTGAAGAATCGGCTCCTTGCAATGTCGAAAGAGGGTATCGGAATGGGAAAGAGTTCAAGACCGGAGATCGTCGAGAGTCTTCTGCATGAAAAAGATCGCGAAGAACAGCAGGACATTTTCTTGGATCACGCCAAAGACTTCCTGACCTTCGCCCTTCAATCGTTGAACTCCGGGGACCAAAAACAAAGTGACGTTGCGGCCAAGATTATCCAAGTCTCGCTGTTGTTGGAAGATTTTGAAAACCCGGGGTCTCAGCCCGGAATACAGATGTTGAAAGTTGCAACCAGCGAAGACTATCAAGCTTTTGTCAAACCACTCCTGGATCTTTTGAAATCCACGGAGAGTGGTCCTGACGCAATCGCTGCCCTGTGGGTATGTTGCTTGCAAGGGGCGAAAATCAAGATTGAAGCTTCAGTTGTCGAACCCTACTTGGACAAGATTTACGCGAAACAGAAAAGGATGGACTCCGATGTTCAAACCCTGGCTTTTCTGATTCTCGTGCACTCCCTTTGCCAGCAAGGTCGAGCCAAACTCGTTGTCCCGTATCTCAAGGGGAAGGCGTCCTTCAAAAAGGCCCTTTTTGATGAACTGGCTACCTATGCGGCCCGGGAGTACGAAGTGTCCGCCTTTACCGAAATGGCCCTGAAAGAATTGCAGGCCAAGGGCGAGGGTCCGGTAAGAAATTCCGTAGAAATTCTCTGGAGCCTTTTGAAAAGAGGCTCTGACGTGTCCGGAGCAATAGCATTTTTGAAGGAAAATCAGGCCAGATTGTCGATGTTCACCGACGCGCTGAAAGTCCTGGCGGGTTACCTGATCGTGAATGATCAGTGGACCGAATTAGAGAACTGGCTTGCCGACAATGATCCTCAGGCTGCGGCCCGTGCCTATCGCGGAATTCATATGGCTGCCAGGGGCGGGCTGGATATGAAAAAACTGGAGGAACAACCCGGAATCGTTTCCCGCTTGAAGAAGCTGGAGTCAAACGAAAAACTGCTTTTGCCCCGATTGGAATGGCTAGAGTCGTAGCGCCCTGAGTTGCGAAGACTGGCTTCGCCAAAAACCCGTCATGCTCCCCCGTTTTACCTCTTAGACCAGACTTTTCGGCCCTGCGGAAGCCCAACTCTTTCACGGATTAGGAATTGCGGGCGGGGCCGGATGCGCTGTTCTGGCTACGCCCTGTGGTACCTCGCTAACAGGCTACGGAGAAGCGTCGAGAAGTTCGAATGCGCGTTGCTGTAGAGCCGTGGGTCGCGTCAGCATATAGAACTCGGCGCCCTTGGCCCCCGAGGTCCGCACGCGGTTTTTTGCGAGCGTCGCCAGATCTGCCAGGAGGATCCGAAAGCTATGCACGGGCAGACCGTCGTCGGTCCGCTTCGATTCGTCCTTTCGTCGGGCATACCCAGAGCGCACAGCCGGGGCAACGATGGAGGAGCGAAGCGCCGCGGCTGAGGCTTTGTCCTCGTCGTCAAACAGAAGGGGTTGGAGCCTCTGGCGCATGTGCCACTCGACGTAGTAGGCCAGCATGCATAGAAACACGTGCGCTCGTACGCGACCTTCCAGGGGCTGCGCCGTCCTGGATACGGAACGTGGAGCGCCGTTTTGCAACTCGAAAGTCTATCAACCTTTCGCTCTTTCCACCGGGTCGTCAAACGACGTACGGTGGGACAATAGTATCGCTCATATTGGAATAATCACGCCAAGGCCGGCCACGAAATCCGGTCCCATCTGTCCGACATCGAATTGCAGACCTGCAAATCCCATGAAATTGAAGGAAAGCCCCGTTGACCAGTCGATGCTCCATGCATTCTGTGGGAAAACCGACGAGTCTCCGACGACCGGGCCGCTGGCAATGCCGTCATCGTCATAGTAGTTTGCATTCATGTATCCGAAAGGGCCATACCCAACGGCAGCATCGAATGTGACGAACGGCCCAAAGTGAATATGCGCTGTGCCCATAGCGGCAAACGCCCACCAGAGGGCCTCGATGTAGACCTCGTCATTGGGGTAGTAGTTTCCCATCCCATCCGTCACACCGGGAGCGCCGAGATCCCAAGAGGATATAGCGACAGAACCCTTTGCCGCGATGCCAAGCTCAAACGGCCATCGGCGAATCGCCCGGTATTCAACCATAGCAGAAAACACTACGTCGGCTGAGCCATTGTTCTGAGAGGGAACGGTAAAGCCAGGAGCAGCAAGCGCAAACGTGCTTGAGCTAGTCAATCCTACCGCTGAACAGGTCCTCGAATGCCAGCCCAATCTCGTCATAGGTTATCTCCACGATCTTGTTCACTGCCTTGACCTTATCGATCTCGGAGGCGCCGGTGGTCCCAATCTGGGCTCCAAGAGTCTTCCGCTTCATGTCGGCAAGGGAGGTCACCCCATTCAGGTCGGCACGCACGGTCAAGACCTGGCCTGCGTTGATGTACGGCATCGAGAAGTCCATCGTCTTTGCACGCTCGTCAGTAATCTGCACCGACGACATGACAGCGTCGTACTTGCCTTTGTCCAGCCCGACGAAAATGTCGTCCCAGTCGGTGTTCTTGAACTCAACAGTGAAGCCGCCGGCAGTGGCCGCGGCGTTCATGAGATCGACGTCGAATCCGACGATGTTCTTGTTGGTGTCCAATGATTCCATGGGCGGGAAGGTGGCATCCGTTGCGATGGCAATTTTTGTGGGCTCTTTCTTGGCGCAGGACACGACGCCGAGCACAAGAACAGCAACTATGAATCCGTTAAGAACTCTTCTGATCATAAACACCTCATTAAGCTCGCCTTTGGATTCTGAGTAAATCTGTGGCGACCAAAGGCGAGGTATCGCCGTTATGATGCACTGGGCTTCGCGTCCACTCCATGAATGCAGGATGAAATGTGAATAAAGAATGCGTTATATAACAGGAGTTCTTCGCGGTGACCTTTTTCGGATACGCATGCGCGCCAGAAGTAGCCCCTTCCCAAGATCACCACGAGAAACCGCAAAGGGAAGACTATGAAACTGCGCCGGAGGCTCACGATATGGCGAAGCTTTGCAAGGTAGTCTCCCCGCTCCTTTCATGACAAGCGAAAAAAGCCACTTTCCTGCCACTTTCCCACGGCGGAGCAGGGCGTGATGTCGGGACAGCTTTGATGTTCGCAGCGGAGGGCAACCCCAACCCCGATGTGATCTCAACGCTGCTGAAAGCAGGGGCCGGGATAGACAGCACGATATCCGACGGCCGCACCGCGCTCATGCTGGCAGCCCAGTTCAATCAGAACCCTGAGATCGTCACTGCCCTTCTGCGAGCCGGGGCAAATGGAAAATTGAAGTCCAAGGCAGGCAAAACCGCTTATGACTACGCAGAGGAGAACGAAAAGCTGAAAGGGACCATGCAATATCTGGAACTGAAAGAGGCACAGTTCTAACTGGGACTGTCAACAAAATCAATCCGCTGGTCAGTTTTTCCGTCACCAGGTATGTCCTCGCAATCGTGATCTTCGTAGCGGTGGCGGTTTTCGGCTTTCTATCCCTGGAAGGCTCGGGGTGGACTTGGCGAGAGATCTCCGGAGTTGCCGAACTCCTTCGAGCGCAAGAGCCGGTCATCCCGATTCGCCTGAGATGGGGGGGCAACTGCAAGTCAAGTGCAAAAAACGCAAAGTTCGGGCTAAGCCGCCTTCTGTCTCGTTCGAAATAAAGAGGGAATCTGGCCGCGCGTGAGATTGTCAAAAAAGTACGCCTGCGCTATTGTCCGTGTTACAGGCCATGTGGGAAAGCCCGCCTGTTCTTGGACCGGATCAAGAATACGGCGGGAGCTGTAAAGCATTTGGTCTTGAGAGAGTGACTGCCACGATCACCCCATTAGTATCATCCACACGGGACCCGTTCCCTTTACGGTAGCGACAGTGACCCCTCTGCGCGAGTTTCAGACAAAGATTTTCGACAAAATCAATCCCGCTGTGAGGTTCTCTGTCACCCGCTACGTCCTGTCCATTGGCTTTTTCGTGGCGGTGGTCGCCTTTGGCCTGATCTCCACGATGAACCTGGGGGTGGATCTCCTCCCCACGGTCAACATCCCGGTTGTCGTGGTCAATACGGCGTTCCCGGGCGCGTCCCCGAGCGTCGTGGAGCAGCAGGTATCCCAGGTCATCGAGAACGCGGTTTCCACCATCAGCGGCATCACCATCATGAAGTCGATGAGCGTCCTGGGCGCGAGCAGGGCCATCATCAGCTTCGACCCGAGCACGGACCGGTTTGCCGACACCAACCAGGTGGCCGCCGCAGTCTCCGCCGCGGCGCAGACTCTGCCCAGCGGAGTGACCCCGCCATCCGTGCAGACCTTCGACCCCAACGCGCTTCCGGTCATCCAGTTCGGCATCCGCGCCTCGGGAGCGAGCCTGGAGGACGTGGGCATCTGGGCGCAGAACGACCTGGAGCCCGTCCTGCAGCGCGTTGACGGTGTGGCTAACATCCAGCTTGACGGGGCTCCTCAGCGCCAGTTCCAGGTCCTCCTGAACCCCGACAAGCTCCAGTATTACGGATTCAACCCGCAGCAGGTGACGGCCGCCGTCTCCAGCTCCGCGCTGAACCAGTCCATCGGAACAGTGGCAAGCAAGGGGCAGACCATGGCCTTCTCCACCGCGAGCGCGCCGCAGGACACCACCCAGATCTCTTCAATCCTGGTGGATGCCATCAGGGGCATCCGGGTAGGGGATCTCGGGGCGGTCAGGGACGTGCCGCAGCCCACCACCTACGCGCGGGTGGACGGTCAGCCCGTGGTGCTCGTCTCGATCCAGAAGACCACGGATAGCAACACGGTTGCCGTGGCGCAGAACGTGCGCAGTCTCCTGGCAACCACGCCGCTGCCGGCCGGCTACTCCATCGTCATCAGCAACGACACCACGGAACCCATCACGGCGTCCATCCGCTCCACCTACCGGGAGCTGATCATCACGGCGATCGTTGTGGCGCTGGTGTGCCTCCTGTTCCTGGGGAAGCTGAACACCGCCCTGTCGGTCATCCTGGCCATCCCCATAGCCCTCTCGGCCGCCCCCGTGCTGTACAAGCTCGCGGGCTTCAACTTCAACCAAGTTTCGCTCCTGGCCCTCATCGTCGCCATTGGCATTGTCGTTGATGATTCCATCGTGGTTGCGGAGAACGTGGAGCGCTACCGGCAGATGGGCTACGGGCTGAAGGAGTCCGTTCTCAAGGGCGCAAGTGAGGTATTCAGCGCGGTGGTCGCGGCCTCCCTTTCCCTGATCGCGGTGCTCGTCCCCGTCAGCTTCATCGGTGGGTTCGTAGGGCGCTACCTCATGCAGTTCTCCCTGGGACTGGCAGCGGCGGTGTTCTTCTCCCTCCTGGAGGCGGTCCTCTTCCTGACCGTTCGGCTTGCCTACACGCCGGACGCGCAGCCGCACTCATTCATCCAGACCCTCATCACGGCGCCGCATCGAGCCGTGGAGGCGAGCCTGGAGTGGCTGCGGGACCGCTACGCGAACACCCTGGGTGCGGTGCTGCGGCGCGGAGGCTGGATCCTGGCAGGCGCGTGCGTCTTTTTCCTCGGGACGGTGTTCCTCCTGGGCCCGCGGATCCCTTTCAGCTTTGTTCCCCAGGCTGACTCCGGGGTCATGCAGGTCAACCTGCGCCTTGCCCCCGGCGCGCCGATCGATGTGACGAACGCGGCGACAGGCCGCGCTGAGGCATGGCTTTTCAACCAGCCCGAGGTCGTCTCTGTCCAGACCACCGTGGGCTCCAACGGGACGGCAACCTTCGGGTCCAGTCCCAACATCTCGGGAATGACCGTGCAGCTCGTGCCCCCGCGGGACCGTCGGAACATCTTCCTCCTTGCAGACGAGTACAGGAAGAAGCTCCTTGCGCTGATGAAAGACGAGCCGTCTCCCGGCATTTCGGCGAGCGCTGCGGGCGGGCTGCAGGGACAGGGATCGCGCGTTTCCTTCACGCTTTCCACCTCTGATTTCAACGCTTTGTCCGGCGCCAACCAGAGAGCGCTTGCCTGGCTTGCGGCCAATCCGTACGTGGAGGATTCAGCCTCCGACCTGTCAGAGACCACGCTGGAGAACGATTTCGTTCCCGATCCCCACCGGCTGAACGGCACCGGCCTCACCCCCGGCGCGCTGGCGGAAGCCCTGCAGACCTACACCTCGGGCATGCAGGCCTCCATGGTGCAACTCGGCGGGATCAGCTACCCGATCATTGTGCAAATGGACCCGACCCAGCTCTCCGGCGCCCAGTCTCTCCTGAACCTTCCCGTGTATTCCTCCGCCCTGCAGAGCACGATGAGAGCCGGTCAGTTCGGCTCCTTTGTCCTGAGCAGGACGCCGCTTCGGCTGGACAGGACCAACCGGCGCTACTCCACAGACATCGACCTGGACCTGGCCCCGAACGCCCCGCCGCCCCTCGCCTTCCAGAACATGGTGACCGTGCAGATGGGGAAGGCGGGCATCCTGGACAGCGGGGTGAGCTTCGACACGCAGAAGCATTTCGGTCCGGCGGACCTCGCTGCGCAGCTGGCCGGCCAGGCGCCGTTTGCTTTCCTGCTGGCCCTGTTCCTCGTGTACCTCGTAATGGGTGCGCAATTCAACTCCTGGCGCTACCCGGTGTACCTCCTGCTACCCGTGCCGCTGGCCCTGGCCGGCGCGATGTGGCTGGCGTGGGCGCTTGGTACCGGGCTAGACATCTTCGGGCTGCTGGGAATGCTGATGCTCATCGGGCTCTCGGCCAAGAACGCGATCCTTTACCTGGACTTCGTGGTGGAGCGGATGAAGATCATGCCCTTCAAGGATGCGTTGGTTGAATCCGCGCGGCTGCGCTTCCGGCCCATCATCATGACCACCATCACGGTGCTCGTCATCAGTTTCCCCCTCATTTTTGGACGAGGCCAAGGCTCGGAGTTCGGCCAGAAGCTGGGCGTGGTGATGCTGGGCGGGGTCATCTCCTCCACGATCTTGACCTTTTTCGTCGTTCCCGCCGCCTTCTACCTTTTCGAACGCTCCCGTCACCCCGACACGGACCCGGCGGGTGGTTTGGTGCGCTGAGAGCGTTTTACTGGCGGCCCAGGGATGTTTTTTCCCGACAACAGCACTTGTCGGAGTCACAGGAAACCGTCCTCGACGAAGGGAGGAAATCATGGCGGGAATATTGACGGAGAAGTCGAGGGCCGAGAGGGAGCAGCGGGTCAGGGCGGTTGTGGCAAAGCTCGCTCACGAGGTGCCCGAGCTGGCAAACCTTGACCCTCAGACCCTGGAGAAGGTTGCCCGCGTCGCCATGCTCGACGATGTCAAGGGCAGACTGAAGAAAGCTGCCGAGCTGGAGTGTATCGACTACCAAGTGGAGCGGGAGCTATTCATCGAGCGGGCAAGTAAGACCGGCTCCAGCGGACAAGGAGGCTATACGGCTCGGCCCTGGCCCGCCTGGAAGCCTGGTGCGCAAAGCAGGGTATTTCCCCGCTGGAACTCAGTCCTGCCCGGGCCGACGACTGGATTGAGAGCGAGAAGGCGGAAGGCAGGGCCCCATCGACGGTGCGGCTGTATTTGGCGGCGGCCTCCTCGCTATGGACCTGGATGGGGAGACGGCACTCCGAGCTACGTAATCCTTTCCGGGGGACCAGGGCCCGTCCAGCGAGCAAGCTTGCGCGAACGCCGGCAGTCCCCTCTACCGTGGAGATTCGAGAGCTTGAGGCCTCGGCGGAACCCGAGCTTCGGGCTGCTGTCGTCATGATCTCGCAGGCAGGGCTGCGTGTCGGAGGCCTCCCGGGGCTTTCCATCAACGGCTTTCGCTGGACTACCACGTACAAGGGCAAGAAGCAGAGCGGCAAAGTGCCACAAGAGGCCAGGGAAGCGATCGCGCAGGGGGGGCTGCCTCTACGCTCACCGTTTAAGGCAACCACCGCAGAGCTGATCGTAAAGGCCTTCGAGCACCTGGCTGAGAAGCTGCACGCGGCGGGGAGGATCTGGGCCCGCTACTCCGTCCATGATCTGCGGCATGCCTTCGCGGCGCGATTGTATGAATCCACGCACGACGTCTACCAGGTGGAAAAGGCCCTCGGGCACATAAGCGTGGCGGTCACGGAGACCTATCTTCGATCTCTGGGTTTGGTCGGGGCAGCGTAGGAAAACGGAAACACGGCCCGCGTGGAAGCTGATCCTTCCCTCGGCATCGACGCTGAGGGCATCACGGCATTCTCGGCGTATCTGCGGGTGCGTTATTCCTTTTTCTTCTCTATCTGCGATTTCTGAATCCACCCTGGGAGGGCGACACGATTGACCTGACATCGCCTGACTTATGCATCCCGCAAAAGCGGGCATGCGTTGCCAAGACCACCGAATCGGTCTACCTTCGTCTAAGGCGAAGATCCGCTGGTGCCTCTATTCTAGGCTTTTTCGACCTAGCTCCCATTTCCACCAACCGACGTGATCCTTGCCGGCCGTGAGCCCGTGGCTGGTCCATCGGGTGAGTGGAAGAGGTCGATGTAATGAACACGCTGCGAAACTACGAAGCCAAGGTCTTCAGCAAGATCAACCCGCTGGTCAGTTTTTCCGTCACCCGCTACGTGCTAGCCATCGGTATTTTCGTCGCGGTGGCGCTCTTCGGCCTGATCTCCCTCCG
>CAWJSK010000001.1:0-293524 GCA_963845535.1 uncultured Spirochaetota bacterium | reverse complement strand
GTACACGACAATCTCGGAGTTTGTTGAGGACTGGCGCAGGGAAAGCGGCATCAGCCTGAAAGTCCTTCGCGGCCTCACTGATGCATCCCTTTCGCAGAAGTCCGACCCTGAGGCGAATGCCTTGGGTCGAATCGCATATCATATGGCCAAGATGATTGGCGGGACGGCTACGGGGCTCGGCCTGCAGGTCTTGGCGCCACCGCGGGAAGCTGAGCCGCCATCTTCGGCGGCGCAGATCGCTCTCGAGTATGAAAAAGCCGCGCAGTCATTGATTGACCAGGCAACAGCCAACCTGACGGACGGCAAACTTGCCTCGGAGATCAGTCTCTTCGGCAGGACCATGCAGCTTGCCGTGGCGCTTCAGACTCTCATACGGCACCAGATCCATCATCGCGGCCAAATGTCGGTGCTCATGCGATCCGCGGGGGTTGTAGTGCCCGGCATCTACGGGCCTTCGCGGGAAGAAACGGCGGCGATTCGCGCGAAGCAGAAATGAGGGTCCTGGGCATCTGCGGGAGCCCTCATCACAACGGCAATACCTCGTATGCGTTGCGCTTTGCGCTTGACGCGCTTCGCAAAAGGGGCATGGAGACCGAGTGCATCTTCCTGGACGACAAGGCCATCCATCCCTGCGACGGCTGCTTTCGCTGCGCCAAAAGTGCCTGCATTTTCAATGACGACATGACGGAGATCCTCGAATCTCTTCGAAGGTGCGACGGTCTGATCCTTGCCTCACCCGTCTACATGGGAATGGTGACCGGCCAGATGAAGGTCATGATGGATCGAAGCGTCGCCTTGCGCACAACGGGCGTGTTCGAGATGAGCGGCAAAGTGGGGGCCGGAATTGCGTGCAGCGGGTTCCGTAACGGCGGTCAGGAGCTGACGCTTCAGAACATGCAGACGTACTTCCTTCAGCAAGACATGGCGGCGATTTCTGACGGCCCGCCGTTCAGCCATTCCGGGGCAGCCCTTTGTGGGAAGGCTTCCGAGGATCAGGTGGGCCTGCTGACCGTGGAGAACCTTGCCGCGCGGATGGCGGAGCACCTGGGAGCAACGCGGGACTCCTTGCGGCCCATGCGTGACTCCCTGCGTCCGCGGGGATGACGGGAGGAGCCGCCCCGCCTCCGCGCGCCTCGCGTCCGCGCGCCTCGCATCCGCTCGCCCGGCGTCCGGGCGGTCAGTCCCCAATTGAGCGCAGCAGATTCACGGTGGCGCGGACGACCTTTGCCTGCTGTTCAGCCCGGGAAATGGTCGCCCTCCCGTCCCGCTCCTGGTTGCCGTACCAACCGAACTGGGAGTGATTGCCGCCCAGGATCGTCACCCAGAGCGTCGTAGCCGGGAGAAGCCATGCTGATCCTTTGATCACCAGGGGTGGGACAATCCCGTCCTGGTCAGCGGAGATCGACATGGCGCTGATTCTCGTCGAGTCAAGGTTGTCCCCTGCCCCCGGTCGGGCGCCCCAGAGGATGAGGGCGCGGACAAGGCGCGGGTGTCTGGCCGCGAATCGGGCCGCCATGGCCCCGCCTTCTCCATGGCCTGCAATTGCCCACGTGCGAATCCGGCGAAACTCCTGGATGACCGATTCAGCGCGCCCGGGATCAAGGGAGGCAAGGTTGAACGGCATGGGCACCACGACGACCAGGAAGCCCTTGCGCGCAATTGCCAACGCAAGCGGAGCGTAGCCGCGCCAATCCACTCGGCTCGCGGGATAGACAACGAGCCCGGTCTTCGGCGTGCCCGCAACGGGCTCGAAGACTCCCCATCTCCGGACGGTGACCCTGACGTCCTTGGCCCCGCGAAGCGCCGCCAGCGCTTCCGGCATGGGGCTTTTGGAAGAGGAAGCCCAGAGCAGAAGCGCTCCCGCGAACACGCAGAGAGCGGCCAGCGGGATCAGGATGATTTTCCAGACGGACCCAGGCCGCGCCGGGGCTCTCACGTCGATGGAAGCTCCAGGGTGGCGAAGTAGTCCTCCACCCGCTCCGCGCGGCGGATCTGCTTGACCGAGCCGTCCGGCCGCAGGAGCAGCTCCGCGGACCGCAGCTTGCCGTTATAGTTCGATCCCATGGCCCATCCGTGCGCGCCGGTGTCATGGATCACGACCAGGTCCCCTTCCTCGATCTGAGGAAGCTGGACGGTCAATGGCGAACTTGTCGTTGTTCTCACACAGCGACCCGGTGACATCGTAGAGATGATTTGTCGGCTGATTCTCCTTGCCCATCACCGTGATGTGGTGATAGGCGCCGTAGAACGCGGGGCGCGCAAGATTGGTCATGCATGCGTCCAGCCCCACGTAGTCTTTGTACGTGTGCTTGAGATGCAACACCCGGCTCACCAGGTAGCCGTGGGGTCCCGTAATGGCGCGGCCGCTTTCCATGTAGAGCTTCAACGGGTGGAGGCCTCGCGCTTTCACGTTGTCCTCATAGGCGGCCCGAATCCCTTTCGAAAGAGCCTCCCAGTCGATTGCGATCTGGTCTGGCTTGTAGGGAATGCCGAACCCGCCTCCCAGGTTCACGAACTCGAACCTGATCCCGAGCTCCTTGGAAAGATCCGCCAGCAGGTCGAAGAGCATGTGCGCCGTGTCCCAGTGGTAGTCCAGGCTCAGCTCGTTGGAGGCGATCATGGCGTGCAGACCGAAGCGTTTTGCCCCGAGATCACGCGCCTTTCGGTAGCCCTCGAAAAGCTGCGGACGGGTGAAGCCGTACTTTGCCTGCTCCGGCGTGCCAATGATGGCGTTCCCCCCCTTGAGGGGTCCGGGGTTGTAGCGGAAACAGATCAGCTCCGGCATTCCCGCGTGCTGGTTCAGGAACGGGATGTGGCTGATGTCATCCAGGTTGATGATTGCGCCCAGGCGCTTTGCCTCAACGTATTCACCGGCGGGAGTGTCATTGGAGGTGAACATGATCATCTCCCCGCGGATTCCCGCACGGTCACACAGGATCAGCTCGGGAAGGGAGCTGCAGTCCCCGCCAAATCCCTCCTCCTTGAGGATGGAAAGAATATGGGGGTTGGGGAGCGCCTTGACTGCAAAGAACTCCCGAAAGCCTTCGGCCCAGGAGAATGCCTTCTTCAGCGCGCGCGCGTTCTCACGAATGGCCTTCTCATCGTAAATATGAAACGGGGTGGGAAATGACTTTGCGATCTCTTCAATTTTGTCCCGCGTGAACGGGAGCCGTTTGTCGGCCATGCGCGCTCTCCTTGTCTCAAACGGCAGTTTAGCAACGGCGGGAATGGCTGTCCATGGGGGTGATCTCAGATGCCATATCTCCTGCGGAAAAAGGCGTCTTCCTTGATCTTGAAGTCGAAAAACTCCCGTAGCTTCAGCGACTCATAGCGATGTCGCAGGAACGGCTCCTTGTCCACCAAGAGCCGCTTGTTCTGCAGCACGCGTCCCACGAAGCTGATGGGCGACACGTTGAGGACCGCAAGGTCGATCTCCGTCGTACCGAGCGCGTCGGAAATCGAGTCGAAGAGGGAAAGCTCCGTTCCAGCGCTGTCATCCATACGAGCAAGGTAAACGGCGATATCCACGTCCGAAAGGGGATTCACTGCGCCGCGCGCCAAACCGCCAAAAAGGTAAGCGAACACGACACGGTCGTCATTCTGAAGAAGGCTCTGTGCGGCGGGCATGCGTTCGAGAATGTCGGAGGGGATACTTTCATACTTGATCATCTTCCGGACTCTACTGGGAGCGGGCGGCAGTCGTCAACCTCACGGCTTCTCACCTCACCTACTCGGCGCAGTCACGCTTGTGGTCGCCTGCGGCGGCGGCTGGTGGCCGGCGACTCACGCAATCCTGTTGGCAACGATGTCCCTGACCACTTCCAGGAAGCGCTCGATCTCTTCCGCCGTGTTGTAGATGTACGGGCTTGCGCGCACCGTGCCTTCCACGCCAAGCCGTGCAGCCAGGGGATAGGCGCAGTGGCCGCCGGCGCGAACGCAGATCCCTTCATTGTCCAGGAGCTGCGCCACCATGAACGGGTCGGCGCCTTCCACGCTGAAGGAAACCGCGGCGGCCCTCTTTGCGCAGTCAGCCGGTCCGGTCAGGTTGACGCCGCTGATCTCCCGAAGCCCCGTCACCAGACGGTCCAGGAGCGCCGCCTCATGGGCTCGGACCGCCTCCATCCCGATACCCTCGAGGTAGTCCACGGCGCCGACCAGCCGCCGACCCGTGCGCCTGTCCGTGGCCCCGCCCAGGGCAACGCCCGCGGCCACGTCAGGAGTGCCAGCCTCGAACTTCCACGGGAGTGAGTTCCACGTCGAGGCGGACTCCGTTACCGTTGCAATCATGTCCCCGCCGAAAAGGAACGGCGACATCTCCTGCAAAAGCTCTTCCCTGCCGTACAGGACGCCCGTCCCGAACGGGGCGAGCATCTTGTGGCCCGAGAAAGCAAGAAAATCCACGCCAAGGGCCTGGACGTCCACGGGCATGCATGGCACCGACTGCGCGGCGTCCACCAGCAGGAGCGCACCGGCCTCATGCGCCATGCGGGCCACCTCGGCAACCGGGTTGATCGTTCCCAGGACGTTGGAGACGTGAGTGCAGCATACGAGGCGCGTGCGCGGTCCCAGCGTGGAGGAAAGCTGGTCCAGGTCAAGGACGCCGTGCTCCCGAAGGCCAATGATCCGAAGACGCAAGTCCGCTTCCCGGCAGATGGCCTGCCAGGGGACGAAATTGGAGTGGTGCTCCATGATCGTAATGACCACTTCATCGCCGGAGCGAAAGGAAAGCCGCCCGCTTGCCGCGCGGCAAAGGGAAACCGCCACGAGGTTCAGCGCCTCAGTAGTGTTCCTCAGAAAAATGATTTCCCGTGGGCTGCGCGCTCTAATGAAGCGGGCCACGCCGCCGTGGGCTTGTTCGTACATCTGCGTGGCCGCCTGCCCCAGCGCGTGAGGAGAGCGGTGGATGTTGGCGTTGGCGGTCTCATAGAAAGTGGTGATGGTTTCCAGGACCTGGCGCGGGCGCTGTGTGGTTGCGGCGTTGTCCAGGTAGATGAGGGGCTGCTCACCGCTTTGCGTCGCGAGCGCAGGAAAATCTTCACGGATGGCTCGTTGCAATCATCCGCCGCCTGACCCCCTGCGCAGCCTGTCCTCAAGCGCCGACGTACCTGGCGTACAGGGCACGCGCCACTCCCTCATCTCCCGTCCCCTTTATGATGGCGCGTCCATCAGGAAAGAGAACGATTTCCTTGTCCCCTGCGTGGAACCTCAGCATGTAAGAGTTGAACCTCACTTCCCCAAGCGGGGAAAGCCGCGCCGAAAGCACGGAAAAATCCGGTGGTGCCACTCTTCCCGGGTCAACCTGGACTGCCGTGCGGCCGCACATCTTGGCGCTGCCGCCTCCCTTGGCCCCTTCGAGGAACTCGAACCGGGAAAGATCACACGCGGGGCATGGATCGTTTCCCTTTCGGATCTCCAGCGCCTCCACGGTTCCCGCCCAGGCATCCACGTATCTCATCTGTGTCACAAGGTCCGCTGCATGTCCGGTGAGCAGCTTGATTGCCTCCGTGACCTGGAAAGCGGCGACCATCTGCGGCACTGTCCCGAGGACCCCCGCGGTCTCGCAGGTGGGAAGCGCGCCGGGGGCCGGCTGGGACGGCACTATGCAGCGGAAGCACGGTCCCTGTCCGGGGACTATCGGCATGGTGGCGCCGGTCATCCCGATGGCGGCGCCGTACACCCAGGGCACTCGCAGCTTCAGGCATGCGTCATTCAGAAGGAGCCGGGTTTCGATGTTGTCAGAGCCGTCCAGAACGACGTTGCATCCCTCCAGGAGCTGGAGGATATTTGCCGCGGTCACATCCGCAACCACCGGCTCCACCGTCACCGAAGAGTTTGCCCGGCGGAGCTTCAGTGCCGCGGCCACCGCCTTGGGCAGGCCAGCGACAATGTCTTCCTCATCGAAGAGCGCCTGGCGCTGGAGGTTGTCCAGCTCAATGAAATCCCGGTCCACAAGGCGCACGAAACCGCACCCCGCCCTGACAAGGAGGGAAGCGAGCGCGGTCCCCAGGGCTCCCACGCCCATCACAAGGGCGCGTCCGCCCGCCAGGCGGCGCTGCCCGTCCGCCCCGATCTTGGGCAGGAGCACCTGTCGGGAGTAGCGGCGGAGATCAGCCGCGCCGTCCTGCGCGTTAGTCACGATTCGATGGGGCCTCCGCCCAAAAGGAGGTCACCGTCATAGAACGCGGCCATCTGTCCGGGCGCCACGGCGCGCTGGGGCTCGTCGAACTCCACTGACACGCCGCCGTCAGGCAGCGGCGTGACGACCGCGGGAGCTTCGGGGTTCCGGTAGCGTATCCTCGCGCCCACGCGCAGCGGCTCTTGCGGCGCCTCCCGGCTCACCCAGTTCACCCGCCGGACGGTGAGACGGCTTCGGTACAGTTGGGACTCAGAGCCGGCGACAATCGTATTCGTTGCGGCATCGATCTGAGTCACGTACAGCGGCTCCCCGCCCCCCACTCCCAACCCTTTGCGCTGTCCGATGGTGTAGCCCCAGATCCCGCGGTGCGTTCCTATCTCATTCCCGTCCTGGTCGATGATCCGGCCCTGGTTCTCCTTGGCCTCCAGGACTTCCCGGTATCCGCCCGCGGCAAAATCCTGGCTCTCGGGGCGGTCATGCGTGGCAAGGCCGGCCTCACGGGCGATCCTTCGAACCTCCGGCTTTGCAAGCGCCCCGAGCGGGAACATGACGCGTGAGAGCTGCTCCTGGGAGAGCATACTGAGAAAGTACGTCTGGTCCTTCGTAAGGTCCACGGCCTTGCGGAGGCAGAACCTTCCGCCCTCAGGGAAGACCTGGCAGTAGTGGCCCGTGGCAAAGGCGTCGAAATCCAACCCGACAGATCCTGAGAGCCGATCCACCAGGAGACCGAACTTCACCATCTGGTTGCAGCGGATGCAGGGATTGGGCGTCCTGCCCGCAAGGTATTCCGCGCGGGCATAATCCAGCACCCATGCCCGGAACTCTTTTTTAAGGTCGACGGTGTGATAGGGAATCCCGAGGGTACGGCAAACAGCGGCGGCATACTCCACGTCCGCGCCTTCACCAGGGCTGTAGCAGGAATCCACCCCCGGCACTCCAGGGCGGTTGCCGGAATATATCATCATCGTCACGCCGACCACGTCATGGCCGGCCTGCTTGAGAAGGAGCGCCGCAACGGAGGAATCAACCCCTCCGCTCAGGCCAACAACAATACGCCTCTTCATGGGGAGAGGCACCTCCGTCAGATCACGTAGTTCGAAGAGCTGCCCTCCAGCTCCCTGGCCTGCCGAGCAAGCGCTGAAAGCGTGAAGGAGGCAAGCGATCCCTCGATGTCTTCCTGGAGCTTTGCCCACACGCGCGTGACCACGCATGTGGTTGCCCGCTCGCAGGCGGACGGGCTCTCGATGCACCCGGGGTCCGAAGCAGCCTCTCCCGTGCAGGGGGCAATGGCAATACGGCCCTCGATTGCCTCGATGACGTCCCGCACCGTTATATCCTCAGGCGGCCGCGCGAGGGAATACCCCCCGTGCGAGCCGCGCTGGGCCACCACCAGCCCGCCGGCTTTCAGCGGTATGACGATCTGTCCCAGGTACTTTTCCGATATTCCCTCACGCCGCGCTATGTCCTTCAGCAGGCTGCTGCCGCTCCCGTAGGTGCCCGCGAGGGCCACCATGAGCCGAACGCCATAGCGGCCCCGCGTGGACATCTGGAAAGGCACGTTAGCTGCCGTCCTCGAACAGCCAGGTGCTGAGGTACCTTTCACCCGTGTCCGGCAGCACGACCACGATCAGCTTGCCGGCGCTGTCCTTGCGCTTGGCCACCTCGACGGCGGCCCACGCAGCGGCCCCGGAAGATATCCCGACGAGGAGCCCTTCCTCTCTGGCCAGCCTGCGCGCCATCCTGCCGGCGTCCTCATCTTCCACCTTGATGATCTCATCCACGAGGTTCTTGTTGTACACGCCCGGCACGAACCCGGCGCCAATCCCCTGGATCCGGTGAGGAGACGGGCTCCCGCCGGAGAGAACGGGAGACTTGGAAGGCTCGACGGCGATTGCGCGGAAGTCTTTCTTCCTTTTCTTGATGAACTCGGCAACCCCCGTGATGGTCCCGCCCGTTCCCACCCCGCTCACCAGGATGTCCACCGTGCCGTCGGTGTCCTTCCAGATTTCCTCCGCGGTGGTCTTGCGATGCGCCTCGGGGTTGGCGGGGTTCTCGAACTGCTGCGGCATGAAGGAGTCCGGGGTGGCATCGAGGATTTCCTTGGCTTTCTCGATGGCGCCGCCCATGCCCTTTGGCGCGGGAGTGAGCACCACCTCCGCGCCAAGGGCCTTGAGCAGCTTGCGCCGCTCAACGCTCATGCTCTCCGGCAGGGTGAGGATACAGCGGTAGCCCTTGACGGCGGCAACGTAGGCCAGACCAATCCCCGTGTTTCCGCTTGTCGGCTCCACGATCACGCCCCCCTTTTTCAAAAGCCCGCGCTTCTCCGCGTCCTCGACCATGGCCAAGGCGATCCTGTCTTTCACGCTTGCGAGCGGGTTGTGGGATTCCAGCTTCGCCACCACCTGCGCCTTCGCGCCTTCGGTGACCTTGTTCAGCCTGACCAGCGGAGTGTTGCCGATAAGCTCCAGGACGTTTGCCTTGATGTTCATTTTCATTCCTCTCCTCAGCTTTGCTTCAGCGCCTGCTCGATGTCTTCCGTGATGTCGTCCAGGTGCTCCAGGCCGACTGACAGGCGCACCAGCTCCGGCGTGAGCCCGCCCTCGCGCTGCTGCTGCTCGGTGAGCTGTGAGTGCGACGTGCTGGCCGGATGCAGGGCAAGGCTCTTCGCGTCCCCCACGTTGGCGAGATGGGAAAAGAGCTTCAAGCCGTTGATGAACTTCTCCCCGGCTGCCTTGCCGCCCTTGATGCCGAATACCACCATGCCCCCGAAGCCCTTTTTCAGGTATTTGCTGGCAACGGGGAACGTCGGATCATCGGGAAGCCCCGGGTAGCGCAGCCATGCCACCTTCGACTCCTTCTTCAGCCACTGGGCGACAGCCATTGCGTTGGCGCAGTGCCGCTCCATGCGAACGGGAAGGGACTCCAGCCCCTGGAGGAAAATCCACGCATTGTCGGGTGAGGTGCACGCCCCCAGGTTTCGAAGCGGCACCGTACGCAGCCGCAGCGCGAACGCCACGGGGGCAAGGGCGGCGGGAAGGTCGTGCGCCCACCTCAAACCATGGTAGTTGGGGTCAGGATCATTGAAGAACTTGAACTTCTTGTCTTTCCAGTCGAAGCGCGCGGCGTCCGTGACGATTCCGCCAATTGCCGTGCCATGGCCGCCCATCCACTTCGTCAGCGAGTTGACCACGATATCCGCGCCATGCTCGATCGTCTTCAGCAGATACGGCGTTGTGAACGTGGCGTCGACGATGAGGGGAAGCCCGTGCGCGTGGGCCACCTTCGCCACTTCCGCAACGTCCGTAACATCCAGGGCGGGATTGCCGATGGTCTCGATGAACAGCGCCCGCGTTTTCGGCGTGATGGCCTTTTCGAAGTTCTTCGCGTCGTCCTGCTTCACGAACTTCACCGTGATGCCGAGGTTGGGGAGAATGGCGTCGAACATCGTGTAGGTGCCGCCATAGAGGTTGCTTGCGGAGACTATCTCATCACCCTGACCCATGATGGTCACGATGGCGTTGAAGATTGCCGCCGTCCCCGAGGCAAAAGCCACCGAGGCGGCCCCTTTCTCGAGCAGGGAGACCCGCTGCTCCAGCACGTCCTGCGTCGGATTCATGATCCTGCTGTAGATGTTGCCAAGCTCTTTCAGCGCAAAGAGGTTGGCTGCCTTCTCGGTGGACTCGAACACGAACGAGCTCGTCCGGTACACCGGCACTCCTCTCGACGTGGTGGTCGGGTCCACCACCTGGCCGCCGTGCAGAGCCAGAGTCTCGAACCGGTAATTGTTATTATCGCCCATACCCTCTCCTTATCTGTAGTGTGTCATTCACTACAAAGTCTATAGTATTGGTAGTACAATCCCATAGAGGTGGAAGTTTGTCAATCGAAAAGTGAGTATTTGCCGTTCATTGACTCCTGGTTTGCCGCACACTATCCTTTGCAGCGGGCGAGACTGACATGTTGGTATCAACCAGGAGCAAATACGGCCTGAAAATCATGTATGAGCTTGCGCTGAGATTCGGAGGAGAGCCGGTCTTTCTCAAGGAAATCGCGCGGACGCACAGGATCTCGGAGAAGTACCTGAGCAAGCTCGTCATTCCGCTGCGAGGGGTCGGCCTGATCACCTCTTTTCGGGGAGCCCATGGTGGCTACGCGTTGTCGCGGGACCCACGCACCATTACGTTGCGGGAGATCGTTCAGGCGCTTGAGGGGGATATCTCCGCAACCGGCAGCCCGCGAAAACCCCGAGAATCTGACGGGGGATACCTGCATCCCGCTGACGCGGTCTGGGGCGCGCTGGAAAGAACCGTGAATGAAGCCCTTGAGAAGGTGACGCTCGACTCCCTGTTGAGGGGCGCTCGGGAAGGGATCCTCAACTACCAGATCTGAGGCGAACGCCTGGTGACGGCGGCAGCCAATCAGCTTACTCTTTGAAGCTGACTCAGCAACTTTGCCGTAGAGGCAAACCCGTGGTTGACCTGACGCGGTTTGCCCTGACGGTCCAGGATGAAAGTCGTTGGGACACTGAGGACGCTCCATTGCCGGGCAAGATCCGGACGATCAGCGGCATCCACCTCGATCACCTGGACATTCCCGTCGAGCTGCCGTTCCAAGGCGCGAAGCGCAGGGCGCTGGGCAGCCTTGCACGTTACGCAATCCGGGGTCGTGAAATAGATGATTCCAGGAAGGCCGGACCGGAACGCTGAAAAACCGGCCGCAGAGCCCCTGGCCTTCGCCAGCACGACCATCTTCACGAGCGCGAACGCGGCCACGGAGAACCCGATGATCGCCGCGGCCCAGATCAGGCGCACAACCGTCTGTGAAAGCATCACGCTGCCAACCTCACGTTCCGGGCCGCGCCGCGGGCCACGTGCCGTAAGCTCACGTCCTTGGCCTCATGCCGGGGAGAACGCCGGCCGGCGGGTTCTTCGAGAAGCCCGGCACCTGGAGGCGATGCAGCCAGTAGTACACCGCGCATCCGGCGCAAAAGCCCGCAAACAAGTTCAGGGCCGCAAGCACGATCACGAGCCACGTCAGTGCCCACCCGAAAACCGTCGCGCCCACAAGGGTCGCCAGGGCCGAGATGGCCGCGACAACTCCGCCGAATCCTTGCGCGAATCGATGCGGCTCCGGGTTGTCCGAGAGCACATTTGGCCTGACGATGCCCAAAGGGCGGAGAAGCCACGAGTAGATGAAGAAGATTCCTGGACGCCCCGCTGCGGAACCGGCGAGCATTACCACCGCCACCGCTGCCGTGAGCCAGGGGACGTTTGCGATGAAGGAAGCCAGCAGGAGCACGATGATCGCGCCCTGATTTGCCTTCAGCGAAGAATGATCGACTTTCCCAAGCACGTCGCCCGTCTGCCCGTCTGGCATTGTTGACACTCCTTGCACGGCGATAATATACTACCAATTCGATCATCTTGGTAGTGTTATTGGCGATGATTGCGGCACCTGACGCATTTTATATTGGAGAAGCCGGTTGCCATCCGCACCGTTTAAGAGCTAAAAATAGGCGCGAGGAAACAGGTTGAGAACAGGAGAACAAGCATGCCGGTGAGAATCCCGGATGATCTTCCCGCAAGAAAGATTCTGGCCCAGGAAAACATATTTGTCATGACGAAAGACCGGGCGCTCCATCAGGACATCCGCCCGCTGCGCATCGCCGTGCTCAACCTCATGCCCACGAAGATCGTCACGGAGACTCAGATCCTCCGCCTGCTCGGGAACACGCCTCTGCAAGTGGACATCACGTTCATCCGCATGGAGACCCACGAATCAAGGAACACGCCCCCCGAGCACCTCGCCGCTTTCTACGAACCGCTCGACCGGGTGCTGGCAGAGCGCTTCGACGGCCTCGTGATCACCGGGGCGCCCGTGGAAACGCTGCCTTTCGAGGAAGTGGACTACTGGGACGAGCTCGTCCGTCTCATGGACTGGAGCAGGGCGAACGTCTGGTCCACGTTGCACATCTGCTGGGGGGCGCAGGCGGGCATGTACCGCCACTTCGGCATCCCCAAGTACCCGCTTCCGGCCAAGATGTTCGGTCTCTTCCATCACAGGGTCCTTGCGCCCCACGAGCCCATCGTGCGGGGATTTGACGAGGGTTTTCTTGCCCCCCACTCCCGCCACACGGAGGTGCGGCGCAAAGACGTCGAGGCGGTCAAAGGGCTGAAGCTCCTGGCGGTCTCGGACGAGGCCGGCGTGTACATGACGTGCTCGGGGGACGGCCGCATGCTGTTTGTCACCGGACATCCCGAGTACGACAGGCACACCCTCAAGGCGGAATACGATCGGGACGTGGCAAAGGGTTTGCCTGTTGCCGTCCCGGCGAATTACTTTCCAGATGATGACCCGAAACGCGAACCGCTTGTTACATGGCGTTCTCACGCGCACCTTCTGTACGCGAACTGGCTCAACTACTACGTCTACCAGGCAACGCCGTACGACCTGGCAAAACTGCCCGCAACGGATACCCCATTCAGCGGACAGTAGGAGCTCCTGATGCGGGCAGACATCGTTCCCGGGGCGGTATTCCCGGACTACGAGCTCACGGAGCACACGAAAGAGCGTCGAAAGCTCTCCGAGCTCCAGGGCCGTGATCCGATGATCCTCGTGTTGGCGCGTGGGCACTTCTGCCCCAAGGACCACCAGCAGCACCTCATGCTCGCGGAGCTCTCCTCGAAGATCAACGTCTCCTACACGAAAATCGTGACGATCTCCACGGATCCGCTCATGGAGCTGAACGAGTTTCGAAGCTCCGTGGGCGCGCAGTGGCCTTTCCTGTCTGACGTGCAGCGTCGGGTGCAGAAGGACCTGGATATCCAGGAGTACACTGATCCCACCCACAACCCGATGGTTCCCCATACCATTGTGCTGGAGCCCGGACTGATCGTCTACAAGATCTACAACGGCTACTGGTTCTGGGGGCGGCCATCCGCCGAGGACCTCTGGCATGATCTTCGGGCGGTCTTTCAAAAAGTGCGCCCTGACTGGGACCTCTCTTCGCCCGGCGTGCGGGAGAACTGGGAAAAGGGAGACCGCGGCCGGCATTACCCATACAAGACCGCCACGTAGGTTGCGGAAGCCCCAGGCCTATGATTGAATCGGACGTGTGAAAAGTGTGCGCGCACGCAAAGAAGCTCCTTCGGTTCCCGTCCAGAGGCGGATTGTCGAGGCGGCAATAACCTGCATAGAGCGTGACGGGCTTCAGGGGGTGACCATCCGCGGCATTGCGCGGGAAGCCGGGGTGAACAGCGCCGCCATCAGCTATTACTTCAGATCAAAGGACGCTCTGCTCAGCCAGGCCATGGCCCTGACCCTCGAGAACGCCTTCGGTGACTGGGAGGTTCTTCTCCGGGAGTCCGGTGATCTTCGCCGGCGCATCCGCTCTATCCTTGTCGAAGTGTTCGAGGGGTCCCTGAGGTTTCCCGGCATCGTCAGGGCGCATCTGTACGACACCTTCGCCAACGGGTCGGGGCACACGGCGTTCATCAAGAGGTTCACGAAGTTCCTCTCCTCGCTGATGCGGGAAATGGCCGTGCTGTTCCCTGACAGAAGCGTGCGCGAAATCGGCACCGACGTGGTCCAGATGGTGTCCGCCGTTCTGCTGCCGGGCATCCTGCCGCAACTGTATCGAAATGCCGTGGGAAGCGACTTTTCCCAAGCGGCCGGCCGCGCGGCATACGTCGATTCCCTGATGGAACATTTCTTTCCGATTGCCCCCCACGGGCGGGCTGTGTAAGCTTGCCCCTGGTTGCTGAAATGCGCGCAACACGGAAACGCTGATACGGAGGAGTCGAGAATTGAAAAGACTGCCCTTTCTCTTGGTGCTGTCGGCTTCCCTGGCCTTCCTGGCCGCCTGCGGTCACGGGGTCAAGCAGATCTCGGAAGATCAGCTTACGTTCCAGAGAAAACAGCAGGAGGACAGTCTCATTCAGAAAACGGTCTACCGGCCGGGAAGCACGGCTCCCTATGAAAAAGGCAAACCGGGCGGGACGTGGCGAAACAACCTCACCAATGAGCTGAAGACCTTCAACCCGGTGGTGGCCGTCTATGACGCGGAGAGCGCCGGTATTACGGACAACCTTTCCAGCTACCTTCTGGAATACGACGCGTATAAGAAGCAGTGGAAACCGCTTGCTGCATCGTCGTATGAGATTTCAGTCAACGACGCAGCAAGAACCATGGACGTGACTTTCACGCTCCGCGACGACCTGTACTGGACGACTCTTGCGGACCCGAGCAGGAAGGTCAAAGTGACGTCGGATGACGTCGTGTTCTGGTATAATGAGATAGAAGGTGATCCCGCCTTCCAGCACTCGGGATACGCGGGACAATTCGTCCAGATGCCGGACGGGAAAAAGAAGCACATCGACATGGAAAAGATCGACGAGAGGCGGTTTGTCTTCCATTACCCGCGCATCGTCGCAATGCCGGAGCTTTCCAGCAACATGAACTTCGGTCCGCGCTACATATTCGAGGAAGCCAAGAAGAAAGGGGGCGTGGAAGGCGTCCTCAACCTCTGGAGCGTCAATACGGATCCGCGGACCATTCCGTCCATGGGGCCATACTACATAGAGTCGAACAAGCCGGGGATCCAAGCGACGTTGGCGCGCAATCCGAACTACTGGAAGACAGACGACTTCGGTCAGAAAATCCCGTATATAGAGAGATACGAAACGAAAATAGTCCCGAGCCGCGACACTGAGAAACTGAAGTTCCTTGCCGGGGAGCTGGACGGCTATGGGCTGCGGCCTGAGGACCTGGACGAGATGACCTCGAAGAAGACGCAAGATTACACCGTTTACTATAATGGACCCAGTCTTGGCGCCGCCTTCATCTCCTGGAACCAGAACCCAAGGAACTTGAAGCCGCTGTACGTGAAGTGGTTCTCCAACACCACGTTCCGTCAGGCCATGAGCTGCTTTTTCAACAGAGACAGAGTGGTCAAGGAGGTTTACCGGGGGCTCGCGGAGCCGGACCTCTCCTTTTTCGCCAAGCCAAACCCCTATTACGAGCCGTCCATCACGCAGCAGTTCACATATGATCCCACCCGCGGGAAGCAGCTCCTGGCGCAGATCGGGATCAAACCCGATGCCCAAGGGCTCATGCTGGATTCGGATGGAAACCGGATCTCCTACGATCTCACCGTTCCGGTGGAAAACAACCTGGGCATCGATATCGCGACAATCTACGCGGACGAGCTTTCGAAAGTCGGCATCAAGCTCAACGTGAGGCCCATCCAGTTCCAGAAGATCGTGGAGAGCCTGACCAAGGGGTACGACTGGCAGTCCATCATGATCTCCGTCGGATCAAACTATTTCCCCACTCAGGGAGACAACGTCTGGCTCTCCTTGGGCAACCTCCATCTGTGGAACCCTCTTCAGGCCAAACCGGCCACGGCGTGGGAGGCGAAAGTGGATGAGCTGTACTGGCAGGGCTACTCGGAGCGTGACCCGGTGAAGGCAAAGAAAATCTGGGACCAGTACCAGCGGATCCTCCTGGACGAGGTGCCAGTCATGTACATGGTGTACCAGGATTCTTTCAGCGCCTACTTGGACAAATGGGGGAATATTCGCTCTGACGTGCTCGGGGCGCCGGACTTCAACTACGTCTTCTTGAGAGCCCAATGAGCTCGCCTGCCCCGAGCCCCGCTCCCGCGCGAGCGCCGTTCAGGTTGTCCCGGCTGCGCCAGCAGCACCCCCTGGCCACTTTCCTTACGGGACGGGTCTTGACGATGGTGGTGATGCTGTTCCTCCTGGGGCTCGGCGTGTTCGGTCTGATGTCCCTCTCGCCGGGAGACATTATTGACAACTACGTCCGCACCCTGGTCCTTCAGACCGGAGGCGCTCACTCAACCACGAACATCCTGACCGACGAGCAGATCAGGGAGGCCAAGCACCGGTTGTGGCTGGACCGGCCGTTTTACCTGCAGTACATGCACTGGCTCCACCAGGTGTTCGTGGAGCATGACCTGGGACGATCCCTCATTTCACGCGCGCCCGTGCTCTACCTTGTAGGCTCGCGGATGGTCAACTCCATCATCCTGAACCTCATCTCCCTCGTCTTTCTCACCATCATTTCCTTCGCACTCGGCATCTACTTCTCCTCCAAGGCCGGCACCACTGTCGACGTGGCCGTGGCTTTCGTCAGCTTGTTCCTCAATGCGTTCCCGGGGATCCTCCTCCTGATTCTCCTGCAGATGTTCGCCTGGGCAACGGGAATCTTCCCCGTGACCGCGTATCCAACCAACAACTTCGACGGGAATCCGCTCGGTTTCTCGTTCTCCTATCTCTACCACATCATCCTTCCCCTCATTGGGGCGTTCCTGGGCAGCATTGGCGGCTCACTCAGACTGATCCGCGCCACCATGCTGGACCAACTCGGTCAGCCCTATATCACCGCGCTGCGCTCACGCGGGATCCCGGAGCGCAGGATCTATTTCAACCACGCTTTCCGCAATACGATGAACCCTTTCATCACGGGCTCATCCACGCTCCTTGCTGACCTGTTCTCGGGATCCCTGATTCTCGAGATCATCTTTTCTTACCCCGGCATCGGACGGCTCATGTACGAAGCGGTCGTGCAGAAGGACATCAACGTCGTGATGACGAACATGATGTTCATCAGCTTCCTCATCCTGGTGGGGATGCTCATTTCCGACGTGGCGCTGGCGCTCGTGGACCCGCGCATCAGGTATTCCCGCGCATGAAAAGGTTCTGGAGCGCGCTCCGCAGGAGGCCGATAGCGCTCGCCTCTCTCGTCGTCCTGGCCATCCTGTACGTCGGCATGATCTTCTGTGAGTTCCTTGCGCCGTACGGACCCAACGACCAGTTCGCAAACCATCCGGACCAGCCCCCGTCACTTCTCTGGTACTCCCGCGCTCTTGGTTTTCGGCCTCAAGTCCAGACGCTTGTCCTTCTTAATGACGTCACTCGCGAGTACGCGGGAATTGAAGGTCACTACACGCCGGTGTATCTCCTCGCGGTCGGACCGGACGTGAAGCTTTGGGGCGTTATCCCCATCCACCGCCATCTCTTCGGCACGAGCCGCTATTCGGACCCTCGTGCCGGGGCGGAGCCCGTGTTCATCTTGGGTACCGACAACCTCGGCAGGGACATTTTCAGCAGGCTGCTGTACGGGTCACGCATCTCCCTGACCATCGGGTTTGTGGGCACGACGATCTCGCTTTTCATCGCGCTGTTCTTTGGCGGGCTGGCCGGGTACTTCGGAGGGCTCTGGGACTGGGTCGTCATGCGCCTGGCCGAGTTCATCATCCTGATCCCCGGCCTCTACCTGATCCTTTTTCTCAGGTCGATTCTCAGCACGAACCTCAACTCCGGCCAGTCGTATGCCATCATAACCGTGATTCTCTCTACCGTGGGATGGCCGGGGACGGCGAGGATGATCCGCGGCATGGTGCACGCCATCAAACGAAACGACTTCGTGGCCAATGCGGAGCTGGAATCCATGCCGCCGCGGGCAATCCTGTTCCGCCACATCGTTCCGCAAATGTCGTCAATCCTCATCATCAGCGTCACACTCGGGATTCCGGGGTTCATCCTTGGGGAGACGGTCCTTTCTTACCTTGGGCTGGGTATTGTGGATCCCGCCGTAAGCTGGGGCAGCATGATCAATCGTGATGCCACCACCATCACGAACCTCGTCCAGTTCCCGTGGCTGTTCACGCCCGGCGTTTTCCTCATCATCATCGCGCTGGCTTTCAATTTCCTGGGAGAGCTGCTCAGGGACGTCGCGGACCCCAACTGGAGGGAGACTCGCCGTGGCTGACCCCGTGATCCTCGAGGTTCGGGGCCTGACGGTGGACTTCCCGTCAGGCAACGGCGCCATCCAGGCTGTGCGCGGAGTGGACTTCGCGCTCCAACGAGGAGAGTGCCTGGGAATCGTCGGTGAGTCGGGGTCAGGAAAGAGCGTGAGCGCCCTTGCCGCCCTCGGGCTTCTGGGACGGGACGCGCAGGTGAACGGAACCATCGCTCTCAAGGGGAACGACGTGCGTCACCTGGCGCGCGAGCGGCTTCGCTCTCTCCGAGGGACGGTTGCCTCCATGATCTTCCAGGAGCCCAGCCGCTCCTTCGACCCCATTTGCAGCATTGGCAAGACCTTCCAGGAAACCCTGCGCGTGAAGAACCCGTCCTTGAGTCCGGCTGAGTGCAGGGACAAGGCGGTGCGGCTGCTGACGGAGGTCCACATCTCGCGGGCCGAAGAACGCTTGCGCGGTTTTCCGCACCAGTTCTCCGGCGGGATGCTCCAGAGGATCATGATCGCCCTCGCCCTGGCGAATGATCCCGAGGTGTTGATCGCGGATGAACCGACGACCGCCCTGGACGTCACCATCCAGGCGGAGATCATCGGGCTGCTGGACGAGCTGCGGGAGCGACGTCGCCTCTCCCTGGTCTTCATATCGCATAACCTCGCTCTGGTCGGCCAGATTGCGGACAGGATCATCGTCATGTACGCGGGGCTGGTCCTCGAGGAAGGGCCGGCGGGCGCCGTGCTCTCCCAGCCTCGAAGCCCCTACACGCGCGCGCTCCTGGACGCGCTGCCTTCATGGGGCAGCCATTACAGAGCTGAGAAGCTCCGCTCCATAGCCGGTTCCGTTCCTGATCCGACGCGTCGTGAACCGGGGTGCCCGTTCGCGCCCAGATGCCTCATGGCGGCGGAGCGTTGCCGCGCCGCCGTCCCGCCGCTTTCGGGGAGCGGAGAGCCTGAGGGCCGTGGGAAGTACCGCTGTGTTTTTCCCGGAGTGAAAACGTGATTGCGCAAGCCACAGAGCCCGTTATCCGCGTCAACGAGCTGACGAAGGTCTACAAGCTGGAGGCCGGCCTCTTCGCCTCCGCAAGCCGCTGGGTCTGGGCCGTGAACGGGGTCAGCATAGACATCCGCTCGGGAGAAACCTACGGGCTGGTGGGAGAATCCGGCTCCGGGAAGACAACGCTCGCCAAGGCCATCGTCCAGCTCTTCCCCCACACCTCCGGGAGGATCGAGTATTTCAAGGACGGTGAGACATGGGAAATCTCCCAGGCGAATCCGCGGCAGCTGCGCCGTTTCCGCTCGGAAGTCAAATACGTCTTCCAGGATCCCTCCTCATCGCTCGACCCACGGATGGACGTGCTTCGCATCCTTACGGCAGGGATGAGATACGCCGAGCAATCCCCCGGGTCCGCCGAGCTTGCTGACCGAGCGCGGGAAGTGATGGAAGCCGTTGGCTTGCGACCAGAGGATCTCCAGAGGAGACCGTCTGAGTTCTCCGGCGGCCAGCGCCAGCGCATCTCCCTTGCGCGGGCGCTCTTCAGCCATCCCCGGGCGCTGATCTGCGACGAGGTGGTGAGCGCGCTGGATGTCTCCATCCAGGGACAGATCCTCAACCTGCTCGTGGACCTGAAACGGCAGCTCGACCTGAGCATCCTCTTCATTGCGCATGACCTGACCGTCGTGTCTTACATGGCGGATCGAATCGGCGTCCTCTATGGCGGGAGCATGATGGAAGAAGCTCCAGCGGGTGAAATCAGCCGCAACCCCCTCCACCCCTACTCCCAGCTCCTCTACAGCGCAATCCCCCGCCTGGGGACAAAGGCTCCAGACAGGGGGCTGGCAATCGGCGCCCCGTTCAACGCGACGCGGCCGCCGGTGGGATGCCCGTTTGTCGGGAGGTGCCCGCGGGTAAAGGACATCTGCAGGACCGCAAAGCCGTTGCTGAAGGAGGTTGCGCCCGGTCACAAAGTGGCGTGTCACTTCGTGGGATGACGGCGTTGACGGAGGAGGCGGCAACCTGAAGCCCTGAAAATGAGTATTCTCTAGGGTGAGGCATCCTTTATGGCGATAGAACCCATCAACGGTGTTTCCATGAGGCCTGACCTGACGGCTCTCCGCCGCCAGAATCAGGCAGTGTACCCAGGCGACGCGCCCAACGATGCCGCCGGAGGGGCTCCCAACAACGCCCCGGCGACCGCCGCAGCCGCCGCCGGGCAGAGGCTTCCCCCGCAGGTGCTTCAGATGATGCAGCGGGGGCGGGAGACCTCCGCATTGCTTTCGACGCTTCCCGGGCCAAACCTGGGCTTTTTTCAGCCCCCGGCTCCGCCGCCGGGCTTCACGGCAACGGGCCAGACCGCGGGAGGGCTGCCGGGTCCGCAGCCGAGGATCAACGCCCCGCTCTTTGAAATGGAGCAGCAAGGGAGGGTGACTTCCGCGCTGCTGTCTCCATTGATGGGCCCGAACATGATGGACCAGAACATGATGGGCCAGAACGAGAGGGTTTTCCCCGCACCGACTCCGCCGGCGTTTGCCGCGGCAAACGCGACAGGCCAGGCGGCAAACCCCGCAGGCGTCATGGCAAGTGCGGCAGGCCCGAACCCTGGAGGCCCGCAGGCAATTGCAGCCGGCGGCGCACCGGGGTCGGCTCCCCTTCCTCGGGCAGGCGCGCAGCTCCTGGAGACCGAACAGATAGGCAGGGAGACATCCGCATTGCTGTCAGGGCTCATGGGTTCGACGCGGGGACCCAGCGTCGGCTTTGCCGCAGGTGATCCGCAGGCAGCCATGAGGACCGCGCAGGAAGTCATCCAGGCCGTCGGAAGCGCAGCTCCGTCCGCCTTGAATACGCGCATTGCAAATGAAGCGTACCAGATGGAAGCGCAGGCGCAGCAGCAATACACCCAGAAGGCTGTAAACGGCGGCGGAAACTGGGAGTGGTTCGCGTAGCAGATTGATCCCGCTTGACGACGTGAACCGGACGGAGTAAGTTAAAGGTATACCCCCTCCCCACCAGGGGAGGGTCGGAAGAACAAATGGGCAACGGAAAGGGATTCGGGGGCAATCATGAAACTTGAAGAGATCACCATAACAGGAATGACCTGCGCATCATGCTCCGCGCGCGTGGAGAAAGTGGTGGGCAAGCTCCCGGGGGTCAGCGCCGCGAGCGTGAACCTGGCGACGGAAAAGCTCCACCTGGAGTACGACGAAGGCCAGGTGACTTTCGAGGGCGTGAAGAAAGCGGTGGAAGAAGCAGGCTACGGCCTGGAGCGACAGGAAGAAACCAAGCACGTCGTGATACCCGTGGAGGGAATGACGTGCGCTTCCTGCGTCGCGCATATCGAGAAAGCGGTAGGCAAGCTCGAAGGCGTGGCTGGGGTGACGGTGAACCTTGCCACGGAGAAGGCTGACGTCACGTATGATCCGGCGCGGGTCAGGCTCTCCGGAATCAAGAAAGCCATCACTGACGCTGGCTACACTCCCCGCGAGGTAGATGCCACGGATGCCGTGGATCACGACGCTGAGCGCAAGGAACGTGAGATCCGTGTGATGTGGACCCGGTTCATCGTTGCCGCCTCTGCCTCTGTTCCGCTCCTCTACCTGGCGCTCGTGCACATGATCCCCGGGGCGCGGATTCCACTCCCCGGGTTCCTGGACCCCCTGCGCTTTCCCCTGAGCTACGCGATTGCCCAGATCATCCTGGTGATCCCAGCCATCATTGCGGGAAGCAAGTTCTACAAGGTGGGCCTGAAAGCGCTCTGGCACAGGGCGCCCAACATGGACTCCCTGATTGCCATCGGGACCGCGGCGGCGGTCCTGTACAGCATCTACAGCACAGTCCGCATTGCGCTGGG
Organism: uncultured Spirochaetota bacterium; assembly: GCA_963845535.1. Lineage (GTDB taxonomy): Bacteria > Spirochaetota > Spirochaetia > SZUA-6 > Fen-1364 > Fen-1364. The sequence goes on along the minus strand of CAWJSK010000001.1, from coordinate 271,765 downwards.
GGACGTAATGGCGGTGAAGAACCTCTACTTCGAGACTGCCGCGGTCATCCTGACCCTCATCATGCTCGGGAAGACTCTTGAAACTGTCTCCAAGGGAAAAACTTCGCAAGCCATCAAGAAGCTGATGGGACTCGCGCCCAAGACGGCAACCGTGGTCCATGAGGGAGAGGAAACCGAAATCGCCATCTCCGAGGTCGAGGTCGGCGACGTCGTGCGAGTCCGACCCGGAGAGAAGGTGCCCGTTGATGGCGAAGTGATCGACGGCTACACATCCGTCGACGAATCCATGCTCACCGGGGAAAGCATCCCCGTGGAGAAAAAGGCCGGTGACCCGGTGACGGGAGCCAGCATCAACAAGAATGGGACGTTCACGTTCCGGGCCACCCGCGTGGGCAGCGACACGGCCCTTGCGCAGATCATCAAGCTGGTGGAGCAGGCCCAGGGGTCCAAGGCGCCCATCGCCCAGCTTGCCGATGTCGTCTCGGGCTATTTCGTTCCCATCGTCATACTCATAGCGCTGGCGGCCGGAGCCGCCTGGCTCATCTCGGGCCAGAGCTTTGCATTCAGCATGAGCATATTCACGGCGGTGCTCGTGATAGCCTGCCCCTGCGCGCTCGGCCTTGCCACACCCACGGCCATCATGGTGGGTACAGGCAAGGGAGCCGAAGAAGGGATCCTCATCAAAGGGGGAGCCGCGCTCGAGGCGACGCACCGTGTGCAGACGGTGGTCCTCGACAAGACTGGCACCGTGACCGAGGGCCGGCCGGTCGTCACGGATGTCTCCCTGGCGGACGGTCTGGATGAGAACGCGCTCCTTCAGCTTGCCGCTTCCGCGGAGAAGGGCTCGGAGCATCCCCTGGGGGATGCCATAGTCCAGAGCGCGGAGCACAGGGGACTCAGTCTCCTGGCGCTGGAAAAGTTCCAGGCCATCCCGGGCCAGGGAATCGAGGCGCGGATTGGTGGGAAAGCGCTCCTCCTGGGGAACGAGCAGCTCATGAGCGCTCGCGGCGTCAGCCTCGGAACGCTTGTGGGTGAATCCGCGCGGCTCGCAGAGGACGGCAAGACGCCCATGTTCGTTGCCGTTGATGGCGCCCCCGCGGGGATCATTGCCGTTGCCGACGTTCCCAAGGAATCCAGCGCGGGCGCAATCCGCAGGCTGCGCGACATGGGCCTCCAGGTCGTGATGCTCACCGGTGACAACCCCAGGACCGCTCAGGCCATTGCGCGGCAGGTCGGGGTGGACAAGGTGATGGCCGAGGTGCTGCCGCACCAGAAGGCTGCCGCCGTGAAGAAGCTTCAGGACGAAGGCCGCAGGGTCGCCATGGTGGGGGACGGCATCAACGATGCAGCGGCCCTTGCCCAGGCGGACATCGGGATAGCCATCGGATCAGGGACGGACGTGGCCATCGAGTCGGCTGACATCGTCCTCATGAAAAGCGACCTCGCGGACGTGGCGGGGGCCATCCGGCTCAGCCGTGGGACCATCCGCAATATCAAGCAGAACCTGTTCTGGGCGTTCTGCTATAATGTGCTGGGGATCCCGATCGCGGCCGGCGTCCTGCACCTTTTCGGCGGCCCGCTCCTCAACCCCATTTTCGCCGCGGCGGCAATGTCGCTGAGCTCCGTTTCCGTCGTGAGCAACGCGTTGCGGCTGCGCGGGTTCAGGATCCAAAGAGACGCGCCGTACGCCCCGGTGGCGCGGCGATAGGAGACCCCATGGACCATGGAAGCCATGACAGCCAGAAGGCCGTCGACCTGCTGAAGACGGCGAGGGGCCAGATCGACGCGGTATTGAGGATGGTGGAGGAAGACCGCTATTGTATAGACGTGTCCAAGCAGGTGCACGCGTCCATCGCGCTTTTGAAGAAAGCCAACATCGTCATCCTCAGGCAGCACATGAACACCTGCGTGAAGGACGCCTTCAGGACGAACAACGGGAGTGAGAAGATCGACGAGATCACGATGATACTCGAGAAGTATCTGGAGAGATAGGAAGGAGGGAACATGGGAACAGATCCATCCAAAGTCAAGGACGTCGTATGCGGAATGATGATTGACCCGGCAACGGCCGCGGCGACCAGGCGCTACGAGGGCACGAAGTACTACTTCTGCGCGCAAGGCTGCGCAAAAGCCTTCGACGCTGACCCGAAGAAGTACGTGCCGGCGAAGAAGTAGGGTCTGCTGGCGGGCTCGGCGCGTGCCGGGCCCGCTTCGAGGCGGCGCGCCCGCCGTCCCTCCAGGAGGATTCAATGCAGTACTACATTCAGAAAACGCTTCCCCTGCCCTTCGAAAAGGCGCTGAGCCGTGTGAAAGAAGCCCTCGGCGCCGAGGGTTTCGGTGTCCTTACTGAGATCGACGTGAAGGAAACCATGAAGAAAAAGCTGAATGTCGATTTCCGCAATTACCGGATCCTGGGCGCATGCAATCCCCCTTTCGCGTGGCAGGCGCTGCAGGTGGAAGAGAAGATCGGGCTCCTCCTTCCGTGCAATGTCATTGTCCAGGAAACCGCGGACGGAAAAGTGGAGGCGGCCGCCATCGATCCGTCGGCCGCAATGCAGACCGTGGGCAATCCGCGGCTGACCAGCATCGCGGAGCAGGTGAAAGCGAAGCTTGCAAAAGTCATCGCCGCGTTGTGACTTTTGTCGAATTGCTATGACAGTCGCCTGAAATATCTCGACAGGGAAATCCTTCATTCGCTGACTTTCGCGCACGGACCGCGCGCTTAATTTTTACGTGTCGAGAGTCGATCGAGGAGGATTTTATGAGGAAATCGACACTACTTTTTCTTTCGGCGGCCGCGGCCCTCGTGGTGCTTGCCGGCTGCCAGACGGTAAAACCTGCAGCGCAAGAGAGCATGATCCGGGCGCAAGCGCCTGGCTTCGCTCCGGGAGCCGGCACGGGTCATGACACAATGGCTTTCGCCGTGTCGTTCGGCAGCAGCAGCCTGGTCAAGACCTGGACCGTGCAGATTGACGGGCGGGGCGGAACGGTCAGGACGTACACGGGTGACGGAAAGAGCCTTCCCGCAAGCCTGAGCTGGGACGGCAAGAGCGACTCAGGCTCCCTGGCCCCGGAGGGCGCGTACACCGCGTCCCTGTCCGTGGATTACGGAACCAGGCTTCCCAAGGCGGAGGCAACGAGCGGGAGCTTCGTGCTGGACCTGACTGCGCCCGCGGCTTCCCTCGGGGTCAACCCTTCACAGTTCACGCCGGGTGCCCAGGGAATGACGTCGCCATTGACGCTGACGGTTGACGCAACCTCTTCGCTTGCAAAAATAAGCGGCTGGACGATCAAGATCTATGATTCCAACGGCACGCTTTTCCAGACCTTCAACGGAACATGGCCGGATCACTCCGTAAGCTGGGACGGGACCGGGACCTCGGGCGCCTTCGTCCAACCCTCCATGACGTACTCCGCCGTTGCAACGGTCAGCGACCAGTTCGGCCTTGACGGGATTGCCAAGGCCTCCATCCCCGTGAGCACTGCCGCGGCCCAGGAGCAGATAGCGCCGTCCGCCGTACCGGCGGGCCAGGATGCAATCCAGGCCGATCTCAACGGCTTCTCGCCCAGAAGCAAGACTGGTCACAAGGCCATCCAGCTCTACCTGACGTTCGGGAATCCGCAGGACGTTCACTCGTGGACGGTTGCCGTGGCCAGCGCGCAAAACGGCGTGGCAAAGACTTTCAAAGGAAACGGCGGAAGCCTTCCCGCCACCCTCACCTGGAACGGGCGGGATGAGGCGGGCCACTACGCGCCGGACGGGACGTACGCTGCCTCGCTGGCAGTGGACTACGGAAGCTCCATGGCTTCCTCTCCCGTGGCGAGCAGGCCTTTCATCCTTGACGTGGCCCCGCCCTCCGGCACGGTTGCGCTTTCCGAGAAGCTCTTCTCCCCTGAAGAGACCTCGAAGACCATCGGCCTGACCGTGGACGCCAGCTCGCCCGTGGCGGGCATCCAAAGCTGGACCATGAAGATCATCTCTCCCGAGGGCACGGTATTTCGGACCTTCTCGGGAACATGGCCGCAGAAGAGCGTCGAATGGGACGGCAAGAGCTCTTCGGGCGCTTTTGTCGAGTCTGCCGAGGACTATCCCGTGCGGGTCACGGTGATGGATGAGTTCGGGAACGTCGGCATGCTGACGGGCAAGGTGCCTGTCGACATCCTCGTCTTCAATACTCCCGAAGGGTACAGGATCGAAAGCTCGCGTATATTCTTCAAGCCCTACACTGCCGACTACCGGGACGTTCCCCCGGAGATCGCGCGCCAGAATGCGGCGCGGCTGGATCTGCTGGCCGACAAGCTGAAAAAGTTCCCGTCAGACAGGATCAAGATCATCGGGCACGCGGTCATGATCTATTGGAACGATCCCACCCTGGGCAAAGTCGAACAGAAGGACATCCTTGTTCCTCTCTCCCAGGCCCGCGCAAAGGCAATCGAGCAGGCGCTGGCGGAAAGGGGCCTCGCAATAGCCATGTTTACCACGGACGGCGTGGGGGCCGCGGACCAGATCGTGCCGGACAGCGACTACAAGGATCGATGGGAAAACAGAAGAGTCGCGTTGTTCGTTGAAAAGTGAAATTCCCAAGGTGAATGCAGGAGGGCGTGCCAGGGCAGCTCCTCCCAGCTGCCCCGCCCTCATGCAGGTTCCTCCGCCCATGGTCTTTCCCAAAAGTTGCCGTGCCTTACTCGCTGCCGACGGTCACGGAGAACTCCGACCCCAGCACGGTAAACGCAACGCGCGTACCGGAACTCATGTCAGAGGTCGGAAGGTCTGCCACGTGAACGCCGAGACCGGTTGACCGCGTAGGAACCTCGCCGGACCCGGCGGCCCGCGACGCGGCCTTCCCGGCCCCGCCTCCATCGACTCTCCATTTCACGATCTCCTCCTGAGGGAGCTCGATGCGGAGGGTCTTCCCCCGAGGGATGGCGCGGCTTTTCTGATTCAGCCGCCAGGGGGCATAACGGGAATGCCGGTCCTCCACCACGTATCGCTTCACCGTCTGGGGAGGGATGTCGAAGACCTTTCCGTCCGCCAGGGACCGAAGCAGCTTCAAGTACTCGGCGTGGGCCCACACGAGCGGCATGGCGGAGCCTGACGGCTTTCCAAAGTACAGCTCACGGCTCGGAATATCCGTCGTGTCCCAGACTTGCTCGGGGAGCATGCCGCCGTCTCCGGCGAAGGACTCCAGGGTACGGCACAGCCTCCGGGCCTCCGCCACGTTGCCCGCCGCAAGCTCGTAGTGGGCGCGCTCTCCGGTGATCAGGGGCCATGCCCTGCCAATCCCCGTCCCGTCGAACGCAGAACCGTCAGCCTTCTCCCCGTACCCGTCCTCATTGTAGCGATGCCAGGCAGGCCCCACGGGGGTCTCCACTTTCAGGAGCGCGTCGATGACGCGCACGGTATTCCTGATCCTCGTGTCGTTCGCGGAGCGAAGCCCGAAGCGGACGTACGCCAGTGCGTCGGGGCTCACGATGTGGGCCGCCCTTTCCATCCCCTGGCCGGGAGGTTTGTTCTTGATCGGAACAAAGCCGCCCGCCGGGGAGGAAGCATCTGCCTCATCAGGCGGTGAAATACGGACGTAGTAGCCCTCGACGCCGGCCTGGCGGGCGAGGTCCGTGCCGCGGGCATACGTCCAGCGTTCAATCCCGTCGTTCCAGGCGTCCGCTGTTTCCCGCAGGTATTCCGCCGTCCCCTGCTCGCCATGCGCCTCCGCCAAATCCGCCGCGCAGAGGAGCGCCGCCACTTCCGCCCCCAGAGTGAACGGCGAGTAGCCCGGGTCCTCCTCCCAACGGTCCTGCTGCGTGACGGGACCGTTGCAAACGATGAACCCGGCGGCGCGCTTCACCATGGTCCACATCCGCGCGCGCTGCGCCTCATCGATGGCCTTCTCCCGCAGGGCCAGGTCCACCAGAAGAATGGGGAACGCCGTCTCATCCATCTGGATGCCGGACCAGTACGCCGAGCCGTCGAGCCACATGTTCTGCGGCCAGTGACCGTCCGCCTCCTGCGTTGACTGCAGGTAATGGAGGACGCGCCGCGCACCCTCGCCGCAGCCCGCGGCAAGGAGACCCCCGGCGGTCTCCACGAGATCCCGCGGCCACACGAGGTGATATCCGCCAAGGTCGTCGTCGCTCTTGGCAAAACCCCAGGGGATGGAAAGGCTCGCAATCAGCCCGCCGGGAAAGTTTTTCGCCTCATGGGCGCGGATGACGGCCGTGCTGACGCGAAAGAGGTCCGGCGCCGGGGCAGGTCCCGGGTTTGCGCGGGCCGCAGCGGGCCCAGCGTTCTTCTGGGCCACGACAGGCCCTTGCCATGCAAGGCCCTCCTGCCACCGCGTCCACTCCTCCACGTAGGCTTGCCGCGCAGGCTCGAACCCGTCGGACAGGCTCGCCAACGCCCGGTTTCCCGCCTCTGCCGCGTTCCTCCCGAAGCCCAGGGCCACGACGAAGTCCCCTTGGGCGGAGACGATGTCCACCTCCGCGGTCAGGGCGATGTTTCCGTTCTCCGCCCGTTCCCAGCTCCACGTCATGCGCCTGTTGCCGCTGACGTCCTGCCAGCCGTCGGAAGAGCCGACAAAGCCGACGGAGCGGTTCAGCCAGGGGACCGAGCAGGCAAGAGCCATGCACGTCCCATCCCGCTCGGCAAAGAGCATCCCCACCCCTTTGTAATCCCCGACCCATCCCGTATTCCCGAGCCCCCTGTTGCCGATATGCGGCGAAAGAAGGAGGTAAAGGCGACAGGAGGAAAGCGGTCCCCTGAGCGCCGTGAAGCGGGTGTGTTGAAGGAGCGTCTCCCGCAGCGGGTCCGTGAGGACCTCCTTGTCGATCCTGTAGCGTCCCGCAGAACACGTGTTTGAAAGGGCGTAGGCGGGAACGCCCGGCGCCAGCATGGACACGCGGTGCTCCGTGTGCCTCTTCTCCTCGGAGAAAAAGCCGTCATCTGACGCCACGAGCATTCCCATGTCGCGCGTGCATGCACGGTCCACCCGCGGGTAATAGATCTCGTTGAAGATCCCGTGGCTGAGCGTGAACGAAATGCGGTTGGCGGCGTTCAGGGAGGCGCCGACACCCTGCTTGGCGCTGGACGTCCAGCGCGGTTGAATCCCGGGCCAACCGGGGGCATAGCGAGGAGAACTTTCCATGCTTTACCTGCCCCACTCCAGCGTCACCTTGACCTCATCAGGGTCATGCCGGGAAAGCGCGGCGGCAAAGTCAGTGTACGGGCGCCGCGCCGTGATGAGGCCTTCCACAAGACGCGGCCAAACGGTCCGTGCCTGCCCCAGGTCATCCACGGCCATTTGGAAATGATCTCGCGACGCATTGACGCTCCCCACCATGACCTGGTTCTGCAGGACGAGCCGTCGGATGAGCTCTGCTCCATCGAGTTGAAGGGGTCTGTCTCCACCCGGGATGCCGGTGAGGACGTAGATCCCATTCCTCCCCAAGGTGTCCAGGAGGTTGAACTCCAGGGCTGGAACGCCGGTGGCTTCGAAGATGAGCTCCATCCCTTCCCTTTTGTCCGGCGAGGCCTTGCGCGCGTCCAGGTAAGTCCCTCCGATGCGCCCGAGCCACTGCGGCCTCGCGCTCGCTTCATCCACGATGTCGAGGCCGTACACCTGCGCGCCGCGCAGGCGCAGCGCCATGGCCGCGAGAAGACCGATGGGCCCGAGGCCGGCGACAAGGCAGCGCCGACCATGAAGCCAGTACGGTCGGGACGCCGACTCGGGAAGCCGCGCCGTCTGGATCCTCACTGCCTCATCGATCGCCTTTTCGGCAACCGAAAGGGGTTCGCTCAGCACGCCCACTCCTTCAAGCTCCGCGGGAACGCGAACAACGTAACGCTCGGAGTCCCGCACCAGCTCGGTCTGATAGCCGTCAAGGCCCCATATGCCGCGCTCCTTGTAGTCCCCCGTCAGGCACATGTCCGAGCGGTTCATTTCGCACGGCAGGCACGCGCCGCAGCCTCGACGCACGGTGAAGACAACAAGGTCGCCTTTCTTGACCCGGGTGACGGACCTGCCCGTCTCGACGACCCGGGCCATCATTTCGTGCCCGATCACCAGCTCCTTGCTCCCCGCGGGAGGCAGCGCGCGGCCACCCGCGGCCTCCTCGCGGTCAGTGCCGCAGATACCCACGCTGATGACGCTCGTAAGCACGTCGTCATCAGCGCTCACGGACGGCTGCGAACGTTCGACGATCTTCAGTTCCGTTGTGCCGGGAATGAGAGAAATGGCTTTGATACGAACCTCCTCTCGGCGCTGCTTTGAAAGCGCGCCGCTTCAAGCGCCCGCCCATCAAGCGCCCGCCCATCAAGAGCGCGCCGCTTCAAGAGCGCGCCCATCAAGAGCGCGCTGCTTCAAGCGCCCGCCCATTCAAAAGCGCGCGGCTTTGAATCTGCCCGCCAGAAGGACTGCCAGACCAGCCACCGTTCCGCAGAGCGCCACCAGGGGAACCGCGCCGTAGCCCCAGGCGCCCGCCGCCCAACCGCCGATGGCAGAGCCTGCAACCGCGGCGAGCGCAGTCACGGCATTGAACAAGCCCAGGCCTTCACCTTCGCTCTTGCGGCGTGAGTACATCTCCGCCACCAGGGCCGTGCTGGCAACGCTCAGCGCCGACCAGGCAAGGACGACGACCAGGAAAAACCCCAGGGCCGGCCATCCGCGGCCGGGCGCGCGCAGGACCATCAGCAGCCACAGGAGGGCATATGCCGCCGCGCGGACCGCCACGCCGAGGCGAAGCACTGCCACGGGCTTGCCGCGTGTTGACCACGCTCCCGCCGGCGCGTACAGGAAGAGCCCCAGCGCCGCGGAGAGCGCGAACCCCGCGGAGGAAAGCGTCGGGCCGACTCCATAGCCTTGCTGCATCACGACCGGGTACAGGGAGAAAAAGGCCGCGCTTCCCCCGTAGCTGAGCAGCCAGCCCAGCAGAAACAGCCCGAAGATCGCCCCGCCCGAGGAGCCGAGGAGCCGCAGCGAGCCCGCGGTTGCGTGATGGTACATGCGCTGGGGGGACCCGCTTGGCCACTCCGCGTGTCGCGCCGCATGCGTCAGCGACGGCCTGCGCGCCGCGGCGCGGGGAGGAAGATGGGGAACGAAGAGGAGAGCGGGAAGGACCGCCGCGGCGCTCAACGCTGCCGCTGCAATCAGCCCCGCGCGGGAAGCGGTCTGGGCAAAAAAGCCCGCCAGCAACAGACCCGCCACCTGGCCGCCGCCGTAGAAGGTCTGCAGCCATCCGATCCTCGCGTCCCACTGGGCTTTCGGGTGCGCCTCCACGATGAACAGGTTGGCCGTCGTGGCGGCCGCGGCGACGCCAGTTCCCGCAAGAAGCGCGAGGGCTATGCGAGCGCCGGAAGCGCCCAGAAAAGGGAATGCGGCGGAGGCCAGCGCGGTGCATGCCAGGCCTCCGGCAAGAAGCGCCGTGTGCATTCGCCGCTCGTCGGCGAGCTTTCCCCACAAAGGCGCGGTCAAGCCGCCAAAGCTGAACGCGGCCATCACGAGCCCCACCTGCGCCGCGCCGGACGCCCCGGCGACGACAATCGGAAGGAGGATGGGAAGGATGCCCGCCGCGGCGGCGCCCAGCAGAGCGTAGGAGACGTACCAGCCTTCAATCCACTTCATCGCTGCTTCAGACCGTTCATCAATTCAAAGGTAAGCATGGAGAATGCCGTCGGGCGAGAAAAGTCCAGCGGCGGTTCCCGCGCTCGGCCCGTTTCAGCTATACTCCACGGAGGCGGTGCTTCCATGGGAAAACAACGGGCATGCCCGCGGTGATCATCATCAAGACCGGGGGCACAATGGCCTCCTTGAAATCTTGCCGCGGCGACTTCGAGGACTGGATACTGGCCGGGATGGGGATCGAGGACAGGCAGGCAAGAGTAGTGGACGTTGCAGCCGGTCAGCCGCTTCCTACGGCTGCGAACGCGGGCGGCGTCATTATCACCGGATCACATGAGATGGTGACCGACCGCCGGGAATGGAGCGAGAGGACGGCCTCCTGGCTTGCGGAGGCCGCGTCGGGCGGCACGCCGCTCCTGGGGATCTGCTACGGCCACCAGCTCCTGGCGCATGCACTCGGCGGCGTGGTTGACTACAATCCTCGCGGGGAGGAAATGGGGACCACAGAGGTCACGCTGCTTTCGGCCGCATTCCGTGATCCCCTGCTTGACGGCCTGCCCGCCACCATCTCGGTCCACGTCAGCCATTCCCAATCCGTGATCCGGCTACCCCCCGGCGCCGTCCGCCTTGCCCAGAACGCTTGGGACGCAAACCAGGCGTTCAGGATTGGAGCCTGCGCCTGGGGCGTGCAGTTCCATCCCGAGTTCGACGCCGAGATCATGCGAGCGTACGCGGCCGAGGAGAAGAGGGCCTCTGACGTGAACATCGTTGACACGCCGTTCGGCGGCCGGATCCTGAAGCGTTTTGCGTCCTTGACGAAAGGTCAGTCCGAGGTGATTGACGGCAGATAGAACTCTTTCATGATCCGGCGCATCTGCTCGTAGCCTTCCACCTTGGCCTCTCCACGAGAGAGCTGGTACAGGACCGACACGGCGCCTTTCCACGTGAAGTGGAAATCGAAGTACTCCGAGACGACTCCATTTGTGAGGATGGAATACTCCAGCACGACCTCCGAGCCGTCAAAGCTCTTGGGGGTCAGCGAGAACGACGTGGTGGACCCGTTGGGCAGCTCGAGCGTTCGGAACTTCACGTCTTTGAAAAAGACCGCGACGCTCCTGCCCCCAAAATCAGAGACGCCCTCTCTGATCTGCAGGGCGGAACGCCAGAAACCATCCGGTATTGCCGGGTCGGCAAAAGAGACGGCGGCGGCGAGAAGAAACGCAATGATGCACGCGCGCTGGACGCGCATTAGAAGCACGCCAATACCTCCCTGGCGACGTTTTCGAGCTGCCGGACATTCTGTTTATCGAGCGCAAAGATAAACACAAAAATGCCCCAGCGAATAGGAGCCCGCAAGATGCTTGGCGGAACGCTGCCGGGAGTGGCATTATTATCATCGATGGAAGGTGCGAAGGTCAGAATGGTAATCCTCCTGGGAGCCGCGCTTGCTGCAAGCGGCTGCGCCATGTCCTCCACGCCGACTGGGCCGGTTGGTTCTTCAGCCAAGACTGTATCTACCATTGCGGGCCAGGCGGGCGTGATAGGAAGCGCGAACGGCACTGGCACCGGGGCCACTTTCTGGTTTCCGGCGGGTATGGTGTATGTTGCATCCTACATCTATATCGCGGATTCCGGTAATTCCACGATCCGCCAACTGAACCCGACCACGGGCAGCGTCACTTTGTTTGCCGGCTACCCCGGGACAGCCGGATATTTCGACAATGCAGGCAATTCAACATTGTATGCCTACTTCAATCATCCTGAAGGGATCACGACTGATGGCACGTACCTGTACGTTGCAGATTCCGGAAACAACGTCATACGAAGGGTAAACATCTCCAGCCATCTCGTGGACACGCTGGCAGGAAATGCAAACAATACATCAACAACGACATTCGCGGATGGAACAGGCACCATAGCGATTTTCAACAATCCCCTCGGAATCTGCTATGACAGTTCGAGCACGTCGCTTTACGTGGCGGATTCGGGCAATTCCGCCATTCGCCACGTCACGACCTTGACGAGTTTGGCAAACACCGGCGTGGTGACGACCCTTGCGGGTTCGCCCACGACCAGCACATTCTATTGGCCTCAGGGCATTGTCTTCGTCAGCCCCAATCTCTACGTGGTGGACGCTGGCTATGACGTGGTTTCCCAAGTCACAACGGCAGGCGCCGTCACAGTGCTTGCCGGATCCGGAAGCAAAGGTGACGCGGACGGAACCGGGACGGCGGCTCAATTCAACTGGCCCGAAGGAATTGCAACGGACGGCACAAGCCTCTATGTGGCCGACACTCTCAACTCGGTAATCCGCCAGGTCACCCTCGGCGGAGTGGTGACTACGCTGGCAGGCCAGGGGCAGGTGATGGGAAGCGCCGACGGCACGGGAAACGTTGCGACCTTCAACAATCCAATGAGGCTCGCGGTCAACGGAACAACGGTCTACGTATCAGATACGTATAATGAGACGATTCGAATGGTCAAATAGGGCTTCCCGGCCCGCTACAAAACGACCGTGAACGTGGCCGTGATATCCACGACATCGAGGGAAGCGCCTCCTCCGTTGGAGAACGTCAGGGACTGCTGCCCGCCGGTGTAGGCCCCGGTGGCAACCTCAGTCACGTCTCCGATGAGCGAGGATATGTGCCGGTACAGCACGTCGAGGGTGACCCGCGCGGAGCCGGATATCGTATATGTCGCCGAGAGCTCGGGCTCCACGAGTATGCCATTATGCATCGTGGTGTAAAAGTCAAGCTGCCGGAAATAATGACTGTCCTTGTCGAAACACCACAAGTACGGGGAGAATGTCAGCGAAGCGCTCATGGAGAATGCCGGCGAGAGGGAGAGCAAGCCCTTCGCGCCGAAAGCCGGGATGATGTAGCTCTGGGTGTACATGATTCCCGTTCCGTACACGGGAACTTGCGGGGTCGAAGGCGACCACGGCGTATAGGGCGGGCTTGTCTCAGGCGGGTATTGCAGGTAACCGTTCTGCGCGGTCCAGGAAAGGCGGATGTACTCAAAGGCGAGGAAGGGCTCGATATACCCGGTGGGGCCATCGAGGAACTCGAAAGGAATCCCCCACCCCCCCTGCAGGGAAAGCAGCACTGCGCTTTCCATGTTTCCGTCCGATTGGGAGAAGTCCGTCTTGACGCCGTCACCGTTGAGAAAATCAGAATCCGTCATTGACCCCACGGGCGCAGGAATTCCAAGCTTGAGGTCGACTGTAGCCAGAAACCCCGATTTGGCCCCAACGTCCAGAGTTGCCCCGGCGTAGAACGCCGGCAAGAGCGGCCAGTCCAGCTCGCTCACCGTGTAGCTGCCTTGATAGACGAACTCTTTCACCCAACCCAGCATGACCCCGGAGGTCGTGCTGACCGAAATGGGAATGGCATTCGCCGCCAGAGGAAAAATCACGGCGCCCAACACCTCGCAGACGACAAGAAGGACATTAGCTTTTCTTCTCGCGGTCACGAGCATGAAGGTACGCCCCAGGAGGGTCGGACGGCAAACGCAAAATAGCCCTTCAATTCAGCGGTGCAGCCTCTTTTTCACTGAGCGGAACCACGACAGGCGGATCTCCTCCGCGGCGCGGTACAGCGCGCACAGGAAAGGCCGATAGGCAACATCCCAGGTTCCCCATCGCTCCACAACCCGGTCCGAGAAGCCGGTCTTGAACTGGTAGAGGCCGAACATGGGGTGGCCAGGGTCGGGGTTCGGGGGGATGCCGTACAGGTCGTACTCCACGCAGCCCGCCACTTTTGCCCTTTGCATGGCCTCCCATTGAAGGGCGTATGTCCCCATGAGGTTGCGCTTCGCGTTGGAGGATGCACCGGTGAGGTAGACGCCCCGCTTCTTCCAGAAGATGCAGATGTTTCCCGCCAGGAGGTCTCCCTCATGCCTCGCCGTCAGCAGCGTCACCACAGGTCGTTTGCCGGAATAGCTTCTACCGTCGACGAACAGGCCGCGGTAGTAGGAAGGGGCGTGGATGGCAATCCTGTCACGGCGGCTCGTCTCCTGATACATGGCGTACCAGGTATCCAGGCCTGCCTCACCCTCCTCCTGTACCGTGACGCCTTTCTTCTCCGACAGCCTGACGTTGTAACGGGTCTTGGACTTCATGGACGCCAGAATGTCATCAAGCGGCCCGGCAATGTCGACCACCACGGTGTTCGGGGGCTGGATATCGCTGGGAGACTTTTTCGTCGTCAGGCCGCCGCCCGCCCACGCCGGCGCCTCTCCCGCTTTGTCCCACGGCAGGTCGTACCTGAGGAACAGTGTGCCCTGGGCCAGGTGAGGTCGAAGCGCTTCCGCCAGCGCGGTAAGCATCTTCCCTCTGCCGCACTTCGGGTCCACAGTCGGACCGAAGGGCACGTAGGCAATCACGAAGCGCCGAAGAAGAACGCGCGTCAGCACGAGGAGACCGAAAGTCTGCCCCGCCTGGTCCTGCGCCCCTTGATCCTGCGGAGTCACCGTCACAAGGAATGGGTGCGCGTTCCAGCCATGAGCCTTCTTGAAGTTGCCCCACCACCCCGTCTGCAGCAGCTCCTCCGAGGAGTCGAGGTCCGTAAGGGAGGCCGGCCTGACAGAGACCTGGATTACTTCACCCTGCCCTTCGCCACCTTCGCCGTGATCACGGGCTTGCCGGCGCACTCCAGCGCGGCGTCCCCCACGAGCACGCGCGAACCCTCTGCAACGATCGGCATGGTGAAGAACGTGTCGATGTCGATCTCGGATGGGGCTGGATCCGCGGGGCCGCCTTGCAGCACGACGCGCTCTCCCGGCTTGGCATGGTCCACGAAGAGGACTTCCACCGTCTTGCCCTCTTGGGCGGCAAGCAGCATCCCCTGGCTCTCCACGCCGCGAAGCATCGCCGGCTTCAAGTTGGCAACGAGCACAACGGTGTGCCCGAGCAGCTCTTCCTCCTTGTAGTGAGGGACAAGGCCTGAAACGATGGTCCTCGTCTCTCCCCCAAGGTCCACCGTCTCGATATAGAGCTTCTCTGCGTCAGGGTGGCGCTTGATCTCCGTGATCCTGGCGGCTCGAAGGTCCACTTTCTGCCGGAACTGGGACGCAATCTCAGCCGGGGTCGGGACCCGCTTTTCTTCAGCGTCCGCGGCTTCCCGTTCCTTCTGCGTTCCCGAGAACCTGAGCCGAAGCGCTTCGATCTGCTTGTCCTCCAGCCGGGCAAAAAGGAGGTCAGGCTTTTGGACCTTCTCAATGCCTTTCAGGACGCCGAGGTCCGCCCACGCAAGCTTTTCAATCCCCAGCATGCCGGCAATGCGCTCCGCGGTCTGCGGGACGTACGGGCTTGCCAGGATGGCCAGGTCTCGGACGAGATACACGAGGTTCCAGATGAGGCTTGCGGTGGCTTGCGGATTCTCCTTGACGCCTTTCCAGGGCTCGCCATCCTGGAACTTCTTGTTTCCCACGGAGGACAGGGCAAACATCCGCCGGAATGCATCCCGCAGCTCCACCTTCTCCAGCAGCCCGGCAATCTCCCCTTCCATCGCCTTGACGTCCTTCCAGAATCCTTCATCCGGCGTCCCGGGGGGGAGCTGGCTATCATAGAATCTGCTCACGAACTGCAACGTCCTGTTGACGAGGTTGCCGAGGTTGCCGATCAGCTCCGCGTTCACCTTTTCCTGGAAGTCCTTCCACGTGAACAGCGCGTCGGACCTTTCGGGCCTGTTGTAGTAGACGTAGAACCTCCACACGTCAGCCGGAATGCCCGTTTCTTTGGCGTCCGTGCCGAAGACCCCGATCCCCTTGCTCTTGGAGAACTTCCCGCCCTCATAGTTGAGGTATTCGGTGGAGGACATGTGGTAGAGCGTGGTCCAGTTCTCCCCCGTCCCCAGGAGGCTGGAGGGGAAGATGACGGTGTGGAAGGGTATGTTGTCCTTGCCGATGAACTGGAACAGCCGAACGGAATCCGGAGCGTACCACCAGCTCTTCCACTCCGGGGTGTGCTCCGCGGTTATGGAGATATAGCCGATGCAGGCGTCGAACCAGACGTAGAACACCTTGTTGCGGAAACCGTCCAGCGGAACGGGAATGCCCCACTTCAGATCGCGCGTGATTGCGCGCTCCTTCAGCCCGTCCCGCATCCATGCGTAGGTCATCTGGACGGCATTGCGCGACCAGAACCCCTTCTCCGCGGCGGACTCGATCCAGTTGCGCAGCTTGGGAAGAAGGGCAAGAAGATCGATGAAGAGGTGCGTCGTCTCCCGGATGACCGGCCGGGTCCCGCAGACGCTGCATCTGGGCTCGATGAGCTCCGTGGGGTCAAGCAGCTTCCCGCAGTTTTCACATTGGTCGCCGCGGGCGTCGGCGTACCCGCAGTGCGGACACGTGCCCAGGACGTAGCGGTCCGCGAGGAATCGCTGGTCCTTTTCACAGAAGAGCTGGCTGACGACGTGCTGCGTGATGTAGCCGGCCTCATGGAGCTTGAGGAAGATATGCTGCGTGATCTCGGTATGCACGGGCACCGACGTGCGGCCAAAATGGTCGAAATCGATATTGAACCAGCGGTAGATGTCAGCATGCACGGCATGGTAACGGTCGCACAGCTCGCGCGGGGTGATCCCTTCCTCCAGCGCTTTTGTTTCGGTTGCGGTTCCGTATTCATCCGTGCCGCAGATGTACAGCGTCTCATAACCCGCAAGCCTGCAATAGCGAGCGAACACATCCGCGGAAAGCACCTGGATGAGGTTCCCCAGGTGGGGGATATTGTTCACGTAGGGCAGGGCGGATGTGATCAATCGTCTTTCCATATGTCCGGCTACTCTACCGGGGGCGCCCGGGGGCGTCAAGAACGGCGGCGTTCAGGCGTCGTTCAGATGGCGTTCAGGCGCCAAAAGGCACGAGCGCGAGGTTCCGAGCCTGGAGAAGCTCGACGGACATGCGTACGGGCACCTGGCGCCTGCCGCGGACAGTCTCCAGCTCGCGCCTGCTGATGAGAAAGATGCGCTTTTCGGGAGACAGCTCCCTGCCGACAGGATGCGGGACATGACCGGCAGCTTCGAGTAAATCCCCCTCGGTATCATCGATAATCCATGCCTCTCCCGCATCCACAAGAACGCGCCGCAGCCTGTGCCAGACGCCCTTGCTGTAGTTGCGCTGCCGATACTCCCACGCACGGATCAGCAACCTTTCGCGAATGCGTCTGGCACGGGCCTGGAGGGGCTCGTTCACGGCGCCATCTCCGTGGCCTCAAGCTCGGCCAGCAACCGCGCCACGAGGCTCCGATGGGAAACAGGGTCAGGCATGTGCACGCGCGGCTCGAGCAAGGACAGGGCGGCGAGCCCGGACCGGGCGGAATAGCGCAATTCATCCGGCAAGCCGCTGTAGAGCCTTGTGAGCTCTTCCCGATCCCCCGCTTCGCACATGAGCAGCAGTCCGAGCGCAACAAGGAGGTCGCGGTCTCCCTTCTCCCCGCTACGGTCGGTTATGAGCTTCTCCATTATGAGGCCGGCGGGGCGAGGGAGAGGAACTCGAATCCCTTCCAGCTCGACAACCTTGCCTGCGCGGAGGAGTGACAGGCTGGAAAACACCAGAAGCGGCAGCTCCAGGTCGTCGAGGACGTAGGTCTCGGAGGCAACACTGCTTGCTGCATCCATTCCGATGAAGTTGACCTCCAGCAGCCCGGCAGACTGCGGAAGCCATACCGACGGTTCTTCCGGGGAGCGGGCAAACCCCTTCACATCGCGCAATCGCCGCTTGACGCTTGCGTGGTGTGCGACCGGAACGGCGATATCGACGTCCTGGGAAACAACAAGAGTCGCGGCAGCGCCTGGCTCGAGCAGGTTCGGCACCTCGGAGCCGGCGACCAGGATGCCGGGCTCAAGAAGGATCGGCTCGATGGCGCGAAGGGTCTCCAGAAGGCGTGCTCTGAAATCCAGCGGTTGCTCCCCCGTCTCGCAGTATATTCGCGAGAGAACCCGGGGGCAACGGCAGGCAATGCTGTTCGACGGAGCGTTCAGGCTTCCAACACCTCGGCTACGCGCGGCAAGGCCTCACCGAGGGGCGCGTCGATCCTGACGGCGGCAAGCGCATCCGCGCGGCACGGCCCGAGATTGATGATGGCCACCGGCTTCGACTCCTCATGGGCTTGCACGGCGAATCGATATCCTGAATACACGGCAAGGGAGGAGCCGACAACAAGGAGGACTTCCGCCTCTTCCAGCAGGGACAGCGCCTGCTCCACGCGCGGGCGGGGGACGTTCTCTCCGAAGAACACGACGTCCGGCTTCAGCATCCCACCGCAGCGCAGACAGGCAGGCACGCGGAAGGAGCCGTCGGATGGGACTTCGACCAGCGCATCCCCATCCGGGGCCATGAGAGCGGTCTGGTACTGTTCCCGCGCCCAATTCGGGTTGAGCGAAAGCAGCCGGTCCTGAAGCTGCTGCCTCTGCTCCCGCGTGCCGCATTCCAGGCAGACCACTTCCGCAAGAGCGCCGTGCAGCTCCACAACGCGAAGGCTGCCTGCGGCCTGGTGAAGACGATCGACGTTCTGCGTGATCACGCCGATCACGGCGCGGGATTCCTCCATCCTCGCTATGGCGAAATGCCCAGGATTCGGCCTGGCTTCCGAGACCCGGGGCCAGCCCACCGCGCTGCGCGCCCAGTACCGGGCCCGCGCGACGGAGTCCGCCACGAACTCCCGGTAGTAGATGGGCCGCACCCGGCGCGCGGCGGACCGGGGGCCCCGGTAGTCAGGAATCCCGGACTCCGTGCTTATGCCGGCGCCGCTGAGGACAAGCGTGCGACGGCCCCGCATGAGGGCGGCAAGGTCGACAACCAAGGAATGACGAGCGATGTGTTCCATCTGGCAGCATCAAGGTGCCAAGAGAGAGGCGACGGGTCAATGACCGAGCGATTGCCCCGCGTTTACTTGAGAAACAGGCTGAGCGCTTCGCCGACGATCGCGCCGCCAAAGACGATCATCCACGGCCGCGCTTTCCAGACCACGAGCAGCAGGAACGCGGCAAGCCCGACCGCGAAGTCTGCGGGGGTCACGATCGCGCTCGTCCAAACTGGGGTATAGAGAGCAGCAAGAAGTATCCCGACCACCGCGGCATTCACCCCTGCGAGGGCCCGCTTCACGGCCGGCCTGCCCCGCAGCGCGCCGTAGAATGGAAGCAACCCGACCACGAGAAGAAAGGAGGGAAGGAAGATTGCCGCGAGAGCAATGGCCGCGCCCGCCACGCCATTCGGGGCCGGTCCCAGAGTTGCGCCGAGGTACGCGGCAAACGTGAAGAGCGGCCCGGGGACCGCCTGGGCCGCCCCGTAGCCGGAGAGGAAGGCCGCGTTCGTCATCCACCCCGTGGGGACAACTTCCCGCTGCAGGAGCGGGAGAACCACGTGGCCGCCTCCGAACACAAGCGAGCCGCTCCTGTAAAAGCTGTCCACCACGGCAAGCCACTGGGAGTGGACCACGGCGCGCAGCACGGGAAGCCCGACAAGGAGCAGGCCAAAAGCAGCAAGGCAGGACACGGCGACACGCCGATTGATCCCGGCGAAGGCCGGCCGCTGCATCGTATCTCCCTGCTCAGGGGATCCGAGCAGCGCCAGCCCCGCGAGCGCGCCGGCAACGATCGAGGCAGATCTGCGTGATGGAAGAAGGAAGGACGATGCTGGCGATGGCCGCCGCGATTGCGATTGAGGCGCGCCGCGCCTCGGCTGCCATGGTGCGCGCCATTGTCCAAACCGCCTGCGCGACAACCGCAACCGCCACCACCATCAGCCCGTGCAGCCAGCCCGCTGCGGACACGCCGGATCCGTGCACGAGCAGCGCAAAGGCAACAAGGGCAATTGCCGACGGCAAAGTGAAACCGGCCCATGCCGCGAGCCCTCCGGGGATTCCGGCCCTCTGGATGCCGATGGCAATGCCCAGCTGGCTGCTTGCCGGTCCCGGGATCATCTGGCAGAGGGCCACAAGATCCGCGTAGCTCTTCTCATCGAGCCACTTCCTTCGGACCACGTATTCCTCGTGGAAGTATCCGAGATGAGCAATCGGTCCGCCAAAAGACATGATGCCGAGGCGGCCGGCAACCGCCAGCACCTCGAGGGGGGTTTTCGCTTTCATTGTGCCAACCTTCATTATAATGGCCCGCGGGCTATCCTTCCCGTCCGTCTATGCTATAGTGGGCGGGCAATCGCTGATAGGAGATATTATGACAGACGTCACCCCTGGAAAGGGGATCCGCAGGCTCACGCCGGCCCTGCTCCTCATAGCCATCGGCGTGGTTTTGGCCCTTATCCTCCTGTTCTCGAGCTTCTTCGTGGTAGATCAGAAAGAAGAGGCCGTGGTTTTGAACTTCGGCAAGTTCTCCCGCCTGGTGGGGCCGGGGCTCCATTTCAAAGTGCCCTTCGGCGTGGAGAAGAACTACAACGTGCCGACCCAGAGGATCCTGAAGGAAGAGTTCGGCTTCAGGACTGAAATGCCCGGCATCGTCTCCACGTACTCGACGGCGGACTACTCCTCGGAGTCAGTCATGCTCACCGGTGACCTGAACATCATCGACGTGGAATGGATCATCCAGTACCAGATCACGGACCCTCGGGCGTGGCTGTTCAACGTTCAGGACCCGCACAAGACGATCCGCGACATCTCACAATCCGTGATCAACATGCTGGTCGGGGACCGTACGATCTTCGACGTGATCGGCGCCGAAAGGGCCAACATCGAGCTGCAAGGTCAGCAGATGATGAACGATCTCTACAAGTCCTACGGCCTGGGCATCCACGTGACAACGGTGAAGCTGCAGAACATCGTGCCGCCCAAGGGGTCCGTGCAGGACGCCTTCGAGGACGTGAACAAGGCAATCCAGGACAGGAGCCGCATGATCAATGAAGGCAAAGAGGCGTACAACCAGGCCATCCCGCGGGCAAGCGGAGAGGCCGAGCAGACCATTCAGGAAGCCCAGGGGTATGCCATCCAGCGCGTGAACGAGGCAAAAGGAGACGTCGCGCGGTTCAACGCGGTCCTCGGGGAATACCGCAAAGACCCGGACGTGGTCCGCACACGGTTGTATTACGAAATGTATGACCGCGTGTTCGCCAACGCGGACGGAACGGACCTCATCGACAAGAACCTGAAGAACTTCCTTCCCTTGAAGAGCATGGGAGGCGCGCAGGCTCCGGCAGCAGCAGCCGCGCCCCCCGGCGCTGCGGCGGAAGCGGCACCCCCTGCCCCCGCGCCGGCCCCTGCCCCCGCGGCGCCTTCCACAGACACCCAACCGACAACCCAGCAGGGAGGCTCACAATGAGAAGGACAATCGTAATTCTGGTCATCGTCGGCGTGGTCCTCCTCATCGCGTCCCTTCTCGGGCCCTACTACATCGTCACGGAGGGAGAGCAGGCGGTGGTGGTCCAGTTCGGCAAGATCGTCCGGGTGGAGAGGGATGCGGGCCTGAAGTACAAAGTCCCCTTCGTGGAAAGCGTGATCAAATACTCCAAGAAGGTGCAGTCCTGGGACGGGGACGCGCAGAGGATCCCCACCTCGGAGAACCAGTTCATCTGGGTTGACACCACGGCCCGGTGGCGCATCTCCGACCCGAAGAAGTTTTACGAGTCCGTCGGCTCCATGACCCAGGCCCAGGGCAGGCTGGATGACGTTATCGACTCCGAGGTGAGGAAGATCATCTCCAAGAACCCCCTGCGGGAAGCGGTGCGGGATTCCAACGTCATCAGCCAGATCAAGCGGACCAACGCCCTTGCCAGCGTTGCAGGATCCGCGGAAAGCTCGGCGGCGTTGAGCAACATCTCGACGCTTGCGGAGATCCAGTACGAGCCCATCACCGTAGGACGCCGGGCGCTCTCCATCCAGATGCTGAACGAGGCGCGGACCCTTATGCCGCAATTCGGGATGGAGCTCATCGACGTGATCATCCGCCAGATCAAGTACTCCGACGATCTGACCCCGAGCGTGTATGACCGCATGATCAAGGAAAGAAACCAGATTGCCCAGGCCTTCCGCTCCGACGGAGAGGGGGAGAAGGCGAAATGGCTCGGCCAGACCACGCGGGAGCTCCTGCAGATCCAGTCAGAGGCGGAAAAGAAGGCGAAGGAGATCAAGGCGAAGGCGGACGCGGAAGCGCTGGACATCCGCAACAGGGCCTACAGGCAGGACCCGGCGTTTGCCGACTACTGGATGGCGCTGCAGGAGTACCAGACGCTTCTGCCGAAGTTCAACAAGACGCTGAGCACCGACTCGGACTTCTTCAAGTACTTCTACAACAAGAGGGGGCGGTAAGGCGCATCCCGGTTCCTGCGCGCGGCGGTCTCAGCTACCTTGCTGAGGCCCGCGTGCAGCTCTGGCGGATCACCCAGCTCCGCGGCAAGGCGCTGGAGAATCTCCAGCACCGCGGCGAGCTCCCGCGCATATTTGCGGTGCGCGAGCTTGTTGAAAAGCTTCAGCATCTCACGCACAAGCCGCCGTCTCTCGGCGCCATCCTGCTCCGCTCGCGTGACGCGGACAAGGACTTCGATCTCCTCTTTCACGTCGGCCACCTCGCACGCGGTGAGACGCTGGATGAAACGGTCAGCCTCGGAGGCTTCCAAGTCAGGCGCGCGCGTCCCCGGGGCAAACCTCCAGTGATGCCGCATGGCAAGCAAGCGGGGCCCTTCCGCCGTTTCCAGGATGATCCCTTCGGGTACCGCGCGGAATGAGCGGCGAACGCGCTCGGGGTCGAACGCCCTTCCCAGGAGCTGTGAGATGGCGACCTCCCGCAGGACCTCGCGGGTCCGTGAAGAATCCGCCCGCGCGGGGCGGGGTCCGGCGCTGCGCTCGACAACCAGGGCAAGCTCGGTGTTGCTCGTCCTGCGGCCAAGACTCTGCTTGCCGCCCGGGTACTTTACGTAGCCTGTCGAGCGTACGGAGAGGCTTCCGGTCTCGGACAGAACGTCGCACAGCTCTTCCAACCCGATCAGCCCCTCGTTGCTGTAGCTGACGACGATGTGCCGGCAGTCGGCGGCCCGCACAACTTCGCGAAGCGCCGCAAGGGCGGTGGAGGGATAACAGAAGCGGGAGCGCGTGCGGACCCAATCCTCCCGTATTCCCGCCTTCTTCAGGAGCCGGCCATCCGGTCCCCGTTCTTCGCTCACCGGGGGTTGGTCCCAGAGCGCAATGGTGTTGAGCATGAAGTAGTTGCTTCCATATTGGTGGCCGGCATACGGGGGATCCAGGTAGCAGATGTCCGCGGGCCTCCCGGAAAGGAACTTCACGGCGTCCTGACATTCCACGTCGCATGGGGCGCTGGAGTTCGCCAGGACCGGCCGCTCCAGGCGAATGGGCGCCATGATCCGCGTGAGGGCGTCCCGTCCGTGCCCGCCGAAGCCGCGATGGCACGCCTTGAACACACCCGAGGTATTGGTGTGCGTGGCCGCTTCGTAGAGAAGCGGCGCCACCAGGGCTGCCTTTCGCGCCCGGTCCGCGGGGCTGGCCGGCTCGCCGGGATACATCTCCTCCACGCGCTGCCTGATGGCATCGATCTTCAGCGCGTTCTCAGTCGTATAGAACAGCCTCTCCGTGGTCCAGTCCGCGGTCTCCGTTGCGCGCGGCGCGTAATGACGCGCAACGTATCGCTGGGGCTCCGGCGGCGGAGGGAGAGCGTTGAGCGCTTGGAGCACGCGGTCCATTCCTCCCTGGGGCAGAAACAGCTGATCCGCTTCCGCGGGGGAAAGCCGGAGGTGGCAAGAGTTGATGACGTACGAATAGCTCTCCCAGTCGTTGGCAGCCACGGAGAAGCCCATCATCCGCGCCAGCCGTGACACCGCGCCGCTGCCGGCGAATGGATCCAGAAAAGTTGCGCGCGCGCTCCCCGCGGCTGCGTCAGCGGCAACATGGCAAAAAACTTCGTGCAGGAACCGAAGCAACGCGCGCTTGTTGCCGATGTACGCAATCAGCTGGCTGGTGAGATAGGGATGTCCGAGGTCAGGCTGGTCGGTCAATCGGGAGAGAAGGTGGCCCTGTTCCTGTCCGTCTCGAAGACTTCCACCAGGGTGAGCCTGGCGTCAGGAAGGGCCGCATGCATCCTGTCATAGATGAAATGCGCGATCCTCTCCGCGCTCGGGGAGCCGTCTGCGAAGGCGGGATGGTCATTCAGGCTGGTATGGTCGATCTCCTGAATCACCTTGCGAAGGGCATCCTTCATGACGCCGAAATCCAGGAGCATCCCGCCGTCGTCGAGCTTCGTCCCCGCCGCCGTCACGAGGACCCTGTAGTTGTGGCCGTGCAGCTTTTCGCACTTGCCATGATAGCGGGCCAGGAAGTGGGCGGCGGCAAAGCCGTCCTCTATCCGCGCGGTGTACATGGATCGAGCATAGCGATTTCAGTTTCCGTGATCAAACGAGTGGCGGCCTTGAAGCGCCGCGGCCGGCCGGATAGCATCTGGCCCATGCGGGAGAAAGCGCTTCGTGACATTGTCCACAACGTGCCTGTGCTGGAGACCCATGGGGACGTGGGCAGGCGCGTTCGCGGAATTGCCTATGATTCCCGTGATGTCGAGCCCGGCTTCCTCTTTGTGGCCATGGACGGCCTACATTCGGACGGACACCGATTCATTGATGACGCGGTTGCCCGGGGCGCGGCGGCCGTGGCGCACAAGCTCCCCCTGGAAAAAACGGCGGAAGGGGTCACCTATGTCCGCGTGGAGAACCCCCGGACCGCCTTGTCACCCCTTGCAGCGGAGTTCTTCGACAATCCCTCCCGCTCTTTGCGCGTGGTGGGAGTGACGGGCACGGATGGAAAAAGCTCCACCGTGTGGTTCATCACCCAGTTGCTTTCTCTCCGGGGAAGGCGCGCAGGGTTCCTCTCCACCGTGTCTTTCCAGACGGATGAGCAGATCGTCAAGAATCCGTTTCGCCAGTCGACCCCGGAAGCGAGCGAGATCCATGGAATGCTTCGGGAGATGGCGGACCGCGGGAAAGAGTTTGCGGTGGTGGAAGCCACGTCGCACGGGCTTTCATCGCACATGAACCGGTTGGGGGACGTGATCTTCGATGCCGCCGTTCTCACGAACGTCACCCATGAGCACCTGGAGTTCCACGGCACGTTTGAGCAGTACAGATCGGACAAGGCGAACCTCTTCCGGTCCCTGGGCAGGGGGCGGCCGGCAAAGACTCCGGCGTTCGGCGTCGTGAATGCCGCGGACCCCAGCGCGGAGTATTTCCGTTCCTGCAGCGCCGTCCCCGTGCACTCATACGCCGCGCGCGGTGACGCTGACCTTGCCGCCGTCATCTCGCGGGAAGACATGAGCGGCTCCTGCTTTCGAATGCGATACGGCGGCAGGGAGGCTGCGGCACGCATCCGGATCCCCGGCCCGTTCTGGGTGGAGAACGCCCTGGCGGCATGCCTCACCGCTTCGCGGCTCCTGGACGTTGATCCGCTCTCCCTTGCCCCTCTTGTCGAGAACCTTCGCGGGGTCAAGGGCAGGATGGAGAGCGTGGACCTCGGACAGCCCTTCGGCGTAATCGTGGACTACGCGCACACCCCGGGCGCTTTCGAGAGGCTTTTCCCCTGGGTGCGAAAGACGACCAGCGGCAGGATAACGGCGGTATTCGGGTCCGGGGGAGAGCGGGACCGCGCAAAGCGGCCCATGCAGGGGGAAGCCGCTGCCCGCTCCTGTGACACTGTCGTGATCACGGACGAGGACCCCCGCGGTGAGGACCGGGTCAAGATAGTGGAAGAGATTGCCGCCGGCTGCGCCGCAAAGGTGAGAGGAAAAAACCTCTTCCTCATCCCTGACAGGCCCCAGGCCATTCGCCGGGCGTTCGAGCTTGCCATGCCGGGAGACGTCGTGCTCCTGCTCGGCAAAGGGCATGAAGGCAGCATCATTGGGCCGGCAGGGCCCACACCCTGGGACGAGCGCGCGGAGGCTGAAGAAGCGCTGCGCTCCCTCGGATACGACGGGCCGGGTGCTCGCGGGAAGGACTGAAGTGGAACCCTTGAAAATCTGTGTGCTGTTTGGCGGACGCTCGGGAGAGCACGAGGTCTCGCTGCGTTCAGCGGCATCCGTGGTGAAGAACCTGGACAGGACGCGATACGAGGTCACCGCCATCGGCATCGACAAGTCGGGCCGCTGGCACCTTCAGCAAAGGATCGAGGTGCGCGAGCTCGCCGGACAGGGTGACCTCCTGACGCTTTTTCCCGCCTCTGAGCCGCTCAGCGTCGTTCCGGGGGACGGCTTTCACGACCGCGGGAAAAAGCTCGAAATCGACTGCGTATTTCCGGTCCTTCACGGCACGTTCGGGGAGGACGGCACCGTGCAAGGTCTGCTGGAGCTCGCCGGCCTGCCGTACGTGGGGGCGGGAGTGCTGGGAAGCGCCGCTTCCATGGACAAGGAAGCGGCCAAACGGCTGTGGCGCGACGCAGGCCTGCCGGTCGTGGATTTCGAAGCCATCCATCGGGAAACCCCGCAGGCCCAATGGGCCGGGGCCGCGCAGCGTCTGGGCTGGCCCGTCTTCGTGAAGCCGTGCAGCGCGGGTTCCTCACTCGGGGCGTCGCGGGCGGACGATGAAACGCAGCTCGCGCGGGCGCTCCCGGAGGCGCTGCGTTTCGACACGCGGGCTCTTCTGGAAAAGTGGGTCGACGCCAGGGAGATCGAATGCGCGGTCATTGGGAACTCGCGGCCGCGAGCGTTCCCGCCTGGCGAGATCGTCCCTTCGGAGGGCCACGCTTTCTACGACTACGAGGCCAAATACGTGGATCCGGACGGAGCAGCCCTGCAGGCGCCTGCCCGCCTGGACGCCCCCACGCAGGAGCGCATCATGTCGACGGCGGAAGCCGCATACGCCACGGTTCGGTGCGAAGGGATGGCGCGGGTGGATTTCTTCCTCGAGCGCCGCACGGGCGCGGTATATCTCAATGAGATCAACACGATCCCCGGCTTCACGAGCATCAGCATGTTTCCCAGGATGTGCCAGGCATCCGGGCTTTCCTACCCAAGGCTGCTGGATGAGCTGGTGCGCCTGGCCATGGAGCGTGACGAGATACGTCGAACGGTGCGCTACGAGAAATGAGAGCCTCCGAGGGAGCTCGAGCGCCGCGCGGCTGTTCGGAGACGCCCACCAAGGCATGACAGGGAGGCGAGGGAGCCGTCCACGGCTTGACCGCCGGCGACATTTCTGTGAAACTCGTCGTGAGATTGTTACGTAAGGAGACTCAGAATGGGATGGAACACCGTATACCTGATCCTCGCAATCATCGCCGCAATCCTCGGGATCTGGAACCTCGCACGGCAGCGTAACGTCTTCCTCTCCCTTACAGGGATACTCTGGTTCCTCATTGTGCTCTTCATGCTGTTCGTCAGATCGGTATATGACTACAATCTGGTTGCCGGCCTTCCGAAAGTCGGAGATCTCCTTCTGCTGGTCATCATGCCGATCTTTGTGATCCTGGCTTTCTTCGCCGGGGGCAGGCGGTAGAGTCCAGCAACGCCCGGCGTACAAGGTCCGGGCGTTGTTGTCCTAGATTCTCTCGAGCGCCCACCGGGCCGCGGCGTTGAGCGCGGGGGAAGCGTTTCCGACAAAAGGTTCGACGCTCTCCCTCAATCCGCCGTAACGGCTGTTGCCCGCCGCAACAATCGCATTTCGAAGAAGCGCCTCCTTCGAAATCCAGGAAAGGCCCATGGTCGTGCCGTGAAAAAGCCGTTGCAAGCTCGGTGCGTCCTGGGAGAGAAACCATCGAAGGGACACGCTCGGGCCGACCTCTCCGTCCGCCGCGGGGGCTTCCTCCAGCGGGCCGCTGTTGTGGGGGCACACTGACTGGCAGACCTGGCAGCCGTACAATCGAGCGCCCCATTTTTCCATGACGTCGGGAGGAAGCGCATCCGCGCTTGCCGCGAGCCCCTGGAGACACAGACTGCGGTCCACGATCCCCGGACTCCTGATGGCCCGCGTCGGACAGGCTTCAATACAACGTCTGCATGATCCGCAATGAGTGGGGCTGGGTGTCGGGTCGGCAAAACCGGAAAGGGACGCCGGGATGACCGCACCCGCAATAACGAAGAGGGACCCCAGTCCTGATGTAATGCACAACCCGTTGTTGCCCTGCCACGCAAGGCCGGCAGCCACGCAGAGCGGCTTCTCCGGCAATCGGGAGTTGCAGAAGATCCTCACGGATTTCCTCGGGATGCCCAGCTCCACGTCAAGACGAGCAGTGAGCCGGCGCAACATGCGGACGGCTGTCTTGTAGTAATTCCTGCGGGCGAAAGGGGCAATCAGGCCATGGGGATCATCCGCGGTGGAGAGGTCATCAATCTCGCTGCGATGGCAGGACAAGCAGCAGACAAGGACGGAAGCCTGGTCAACTCCCCGAGTGAAGCCCGCGCGAGAGAACCCGGCCTCCAGGGCCAGGTCACTGATCCTCTGTGCGTCGAAGGGGGAGATGCTCAGGCCGCGGTCTTCTCGAAGTCGTCCTTGCTCGCACCGCAGACCGGGCATACCCAATCCGCCGGGAGACCCTCGAACGAAGTGCCAGCGGCAACTCCATTTTCCGGGTCACCTTTGCCGGGATCATAGATGTAGCCGCATACGGTGCAGATCCACTTCTGCATGTGTCCTCCTTTTCCGCAGAACGTCATCCTATCGGAAAGCGCTCCCATTTTCAACACGCGCCGCTTTTCTGCCTTTTCTGCCGCGGCTGCGCTCGTCGGGCGGACGCGGCGGAAACCATTTTCCATTTGACAGCTGGTACCTTTTCTCCTACGATCTTCTATGATGGGTTCCCAGAACTCCAATCAAGCGGCACCCCCCCCGGAGCGCTCTGCCCCGGCCTCCCGGCCCGCGCCGGCGCCCGCGCCGGGTTTTCTCGACTGGCTTGCATCGCTTTTTTTGAGCGATGATCCTGAGAGACAGAAGCAGAGACGATTGCGGGAGCTGGCAAGCGAGCTGAAAAGGATCCGGCCGCGTTTTTTCAACCCGTCGCAGTCGGTGGCCGAGCCGGCAATGGGCAAGTTCTTCTGGGACATCTACCGCGCGGTGGCGCCCGGACAGGTCCTCCTGAAAGGCGCCGAGACCTCCGGCGCTCTCAAGGGGACGCTGGTGGATCTGACGCTCACCGAAGAGAAGCTCGCCCTGCGGGAGCGCCTGACGGAGAGCTCCATCAGCGAACGCTCCAAGCAGGGTGACCCCGCTTCAATTTCCGCCGAGGTTCGCGAAGACCTCAGGCGTTTCCTTGACGGGTTCGACGCGGACTCCATGGCGGAGACGGACGCCCTGTACAACCGCATGCTCGTGCTCCTCGACCTGATCGGCTTCGACTATTATTTCCTCCTCAAGAAGTTCGATGGCGGGCTGCCCGAACGGGATTTCTCCTACCAGCCGCGCTTTACGGCCATCGACGCAAGCCACATCCTGGAGGAGCTGCAGGACTTCCTGGAGATCCTTCCCAACGTCGACCCTGACGCCGACTGGGACCGCATGCTCGCCATCCTCAAGTCCCATCGCGGCGTCGAGGTCGTGACGCGTGACGGGCTGCGCAAGGCGCTCCAGGGGATCCGGGAAGCGCAGAGGACCGGGGTGCTTTTGAAAATCGTGCGCTATCTGACGCAGAACCCGGAGTGGAAACCGATGGTGCGGGTCCACCATGAGAGGATCGTGGAGCCGTACATGTCCAAGATCAAGGCGGAGGCGGAAACCACCGCGCAGAAGGTGGCCTCGGGCCGCAGGAACCAGAAGATCGAGGAGCTTGCCCGAGCCGTCTTCGGGACGGGAGCGGTGACCCGGCTTTCCAACTACTCAGACAAGGCCAACCCCGAGTTCGCGCAGAAGCTCCTGGGCGGATTCATGCATGTCGCGGCGCTCAACTACCTTCGCGCGTTCCTCACCGACTACCTGCCCACGAGCATCAGGGAGCTCGTGGACCTCCTCCTGATCAAGGGCAAATGGACCAACAAGGAGACATCCCAGCAGATGTCGGAGGCTTTCCACCAGCTACTCAAGCAAGCGGAGACCATCGCCCTGTTCGACGCTGACCTTGCCGAAGACGGGGAGACCGGACGGAGGCTGAAGACCATCGCCCTGCGGGCTGAGCGGGACCGAAAGGCGCTCGTACAGCTTCGCATGACGCTCCGCCAGGTCAACGACGAGGCGCACACCCTGATCGGAGATTCGGTCCAGCACCTCGTTGGAATTGCCCGTGTCCTCAAGATTGCCCATGATGACGTGGTCCGGCCCAACCCCTCCCTGCTCATCAATTGGAAAGACCTCAAGCCCTCCATGGACAGGGACATACGCGCCTTGATAGCCGCGGTGTACAAGAAGATCTACAACTTCGTCCAGCTCATGCAGATGTACCGCTGACAGTGGTATATTTGTCTTGGAGGCCCTGATGTTCCAGAAGCTGGCACGGGCAACGATATTCGCGGCGTCCTTGATCCTCCTGACAAGCAGGATCCTTTTTTCTCCCAACTCGGCGGTATTGCCACGCGCGGTGGCTGACGGGAGACTGTCCGCCCAGGACGCCTTCGTCTCTCAGCAGCAGATCCGGCGTTCGTAAGCTTGCGTCGCAGGTCGCGCTGCGCGCTGAGATCACGAGAAAAGTAGCTGGAACTAGACTACACTTATAGAGATGACTGCGGGTGAGTGAGCTCCGCAGCGTAGGAAAGGGATGAGCAAACACACCTGGACCGCCGCCCGAGGGGCCGGGCTAGCGGCGCTTCTTCTGCTGGGAGGATTCCCCCTCCTTGCCGTCAATCTGGAATCACAGGCCCCGAAAACGGACGTCGTTGTGCTCATAAGCCCGGCGCAGAAGCAGGACGAGGTCTTTCGCCAGGTCATTGCAGACGCTGCCCAGTACAAGCTGCAAGGGCTGGGACTGAGAACGCTCGTGGTTGCGGCAACGCAGGAAGAGACGCAACAGCCCCTCGCGAAGCAGCGCGGCGCAACGGCTGCGCTTGTCTGCCGCTATGGCGTGGAAGGTCGGCACATGGACGTCACGCTGGGCTGGTACGACGCAACGACCGGCGCTTCCCCTGAAGTTGTGCAGACCAGCGGCGAGGTCGACCTGAAACTTGACAGCGTCATTCTCGCCGCCCTCGACCAGATGATTGCCAAGGTGCATGATCGGATCCAGGCGATGTCGGGCTCCAATGCTTTGAATGCAGTGCGGCCTGCGCAGCAAACAACGGACGCCGCGGGCGGCGCGATTGCCGTTGTCACTCCATCTTCCGCCCGACCAGGGACTGCCCAGAACCACCGTCTGCTTTTCAGCGGCGGTTTTGCTCCGTTCCTGCCGACCGGCGCGGCGGCGTATTATTTCACCCTCGGCTATCTCCCGTCGCTGCTTGCGAGCATTTTCATTGACACACCCATGGGGCCTTTGGGGTTGGGCCTGTACGTGGGTATGGATTACTTCACGGCAACGGGGTCTCAGGACTCCGCGAACACATACCTGCTTCCCTTTGGCGTCGATATCCGCTATGAGCTGGGCAGCGCCTTTCTTCGTCCCTTCTTTCACGTGGTCGGGGGCCCCGCTCTTTTCGTCTTGGTCACGGGGACCCAGGGCACCGTTACCAGCCTCGTGCCATTCCTGAAGAGCGGAATCGGCCTTGATTTGTTGGTGACGGGAAGTTTGGGGATCAACGTGCTGGGGGATTACGACGTCTATTTCGAGATGCCGTACCTCGTGATGGGGTTCTCTCCGTCGGTAAACATGGAGCTGCGTCTGTGAAGTCGCGAAGCGGGCTGAAAAGCATCTTCCTCCTCCTGGCGGCGCTGATTGCCCCCGGCGCGTGCAACATCGCTTCTTTCTATTCCACTCTCGGAAACAAGGCTCAACTTCTCATATCGCCAGCCACCGCGTCAGTGCCGGCAAATGGAAGCGCGACATTCAGCGCGTCGGGGGGCGCTCCGCCCTATACATTCTCCGTCACGTCCGGCCCCGGATCTATCGGCGCTTCAACGGGAGTTTATACCGCCACCACAATCCCCGGGGACGGCAATAGTCCAAGTAAGGACAGCCAGGGAAGCTACTGCCAAGGCGGTCGTGAACCCAGTGGCCTACGTAGTCATCGAGGTGACCAGGACAGGCGGCACGCTGTTGCAGGAGGAGCTGCGAGCGGAACCTTCACCATCCAAAAATCCAGGGGACTCGAATGGCACGCAAACCGTATCCTGGACCATCTATGCATCACCAACGAGCCCCTTGGCACGGGGACCGTGGTGGTCGCATCAGGGACTACTGGCTCCGCTGAACGGAGGGGCAACATCGACCGCAATTCCGTTCTCGGGTTCTGGCCGACCACGCCGAACAGCTACTATCTGATCGCTTCCATCTCTTCCCAGGACAGCGCGGGCGCATCGGCCCACCGACGTTTCCTCGTACGGCGTTGTTCTGGCGCAGGTGGATTATACTGTACTGCGGTAACCTTCAGTTGCCGTGGCGACGACGACGCCTGGCGGAGCCGTGAGCGGAACGTTCCAGATACAGAACAATGGTCCCGATGGCGGAACCCAACCTGTGGCGTGGCAAGTCTACGCAAACACAACACCCACCACGGGCGGCACACCAGTGCCTCTTGCCTCCGGCTCGACGCCCGCGCTTGCCGCCGGGAATCTCTTGCCGGTCCTCGCTTTCAGCGGGACGTGGCCGCTGACGGCCGGCTACTACTACCTTGTGGTCAGCGTGAGCGTGCTTGTTGATCAGGATCTGAACCCGGTAAACAACGTCATGGCTGTCTTCGACGCCGCGTTGACGGATCCGGCGAATGACGTTTTTGCGACCGCCACCAGCATGGGGATCACACTGGCGCCGTTGATGAGCATCCAGGTTACCGGAAACCTGACTGCCACAAACCTCAACGACTTCCTCTCCTTCAATGCTGGTGCTACCAACAATGTCCAATTCTCCGTGACGTGGACGACGTCGGCAAGCGTTACGCTGAACGTACTGGCGCCGGGGCCCAGCACTATCGCTACAGCGTCGGCCACCGGAACATCGCTGTCGACGCTGTGGTCCTCCAGCGCATCAGCGGGTCTGCTGCGATACGTCCAGCTCAACAACACTAGTGGGGCCCCGGGAGTCTACGTGATGACGATCACGGTGCTGAATTGAAGCGCCTGGGACCTAAACGCCGCGCGACACGCTTTACTTCCCCGCAATCAGTTGCTGCAGTCGGTCCAGGAAGTTGACGAGGGATTGGGTTCCGACAGAACTTGCAGCGGCCGCCGCTGGCCCAGGCTGGCTGCCGGCGCTTGACGCCGCTGGCCCAGGCTGGCTGCCGGTGCTTGAAATGTTTCCGCATGGACGCTACACCTCGCCCATCGCTTCCGCGCGACCTTCGATCTTGACCCTGCTGTTCCAGGGCCGCGAAGTAGCGCTCCATGTTGGCGCTGAGCGTCGGGTACTGGGAGCGGATGGGGGCGGAGTCGAGGATCTGGCGCAGCAGAATTTTTGCCTGGAGAAGGCTCGCCAGGGACTTGTCCCGCGCGGATTCCGTGGAAGAGGATTGCTGAGGGAGCGCTGCGTACGCCAGGTATTGGCTGCGCATGTCTTCCAGATGCTTCAGGATGGCTTGCCTCTTCTGCTCGTCCGTGCGAAGCCTTGCAAGAGTGGCAAGATCATCGGCTGCCAGGATACGATAGCCGGCGTTCATGACGTTGTCGGTCAGCTGGCTTGCAAGAGCCTCGTCCCCAAGAAGCAGGCCCACCGCCTGCCGGTACTGAGAAAGAGAAGCAAGGAAGTCGCCGGCCTGATAGAAGACGTTCGCCTTCTGCAGCCCGGCATCCGCGGCGTGCCGCTTCTGCTGGTCTTCGGAGGAGCGCAGCTCCTCCAGGGCGAGGTATCCTTGGTCCACGGAAGGAATGAAGCGCAAGGCCTGCAAATACGCGTTATGGGCTTCCGCAAGGTTTCCGGTCTTCGACAGCGCGTCACCCCGGGCCACCAGATCGCCAATGGAGCGCACCTGGGCCGCCGCTTCGGAGCTCGCCCCGGCCTGTGGCGAGGCCGAGGACCGACGGCTTCGGACCAGATCGTCCAACGAATCAATGAGGAAAATCTCCACGCCGCGGCGCTTCTGAATGGTGGGGAGGGTCGCTACGGAAGGATCATTAAGGTACGCGCGCAGGGAATCGAGCCCCTTCTGGGCCGCTGCCAGATCCTGCCCTTGTAGGGCAGCGTTGACCCGGGAATACCCCGCAAGGAGCTGGTCGAGAACAAGCTGGTCCTTTTCTCTCTGAGCCTGAAGGCGAGCAAGCTCCTCCTGGGCCGCCACGCCGGATTGGGCGGCAGGGAGACCCTGGGAGGCCTGGCTTCGCAGGCTTGCTTCCTTCTGGGCAGACTCCGCCTGCATCTGGAGGCGTTGCTGCCGCGCCGCGTCGAGATCGTTCTGGTATTGAGAGGCGAGAACGGCAAGTGACTTCTGTCGCGCGGAAAGCTCGACGTCGGCTTGCCGGCGCGCCGCAGCGAGTTGCGCCTCGATCTCCCGCTGACGCGCGGCCTGGAAGTCCCTCAACTCTCGTGATTGCGCGGCTGCGGAAAGCCCCTGCCGTTCCAGGCGCGCCTTTTCCGCGGAAAGCCTGGTCTCAAAATCAGCTCGCAGGGCTTGTTCCTTCGCCTTGACTGCCGAATCTGCCTGGTCTCGAAGCCGCTGCTGCTCCTGGGAAAGCCCCTGGAGCTTCTTCTGAGCGTCGAGAATGGCCTCGTCCTTGCCGGCAAGCTCTGCCTCCGTTTGCTTCTTCATTGCGGGCAATGAGCTTGTTTTCCGCTCCCAGGACCGTGGCCTGCCCCGTGGCAATGAACTTTTCTTGGTGGTTGAGCAGAAGAAAAATGACAAATCCGACGACGACGAAGACCACAAAGATCACGACATTGCTGATAATGGGAAGCATGGCCCCACGACGCTTTGCCGAATACTCGAGTGCCTGGGGAGAAATCTGTTTGCGGTTCCCTGCGAGCAGGTCTTCTATATGACTGGAAATCTTGGCGCGCTCTTCCGCGCTGATTCCGTCTCCGTTCCCTCCATGAGATCCGGCGGAGGTTTCAGGCACCGTAGGATTGATATCATGAAATGTCAGCGCCTTGCGATACAGCCCTCCCACGAATGCCGCCTCCCGAATGTTCCTGATGTAGCCGCAGTGGCTCTTCCCCACCATACCATCGACCACTACACTGGTAATATGCATGAGGGAATGACGATACTATTGTATGCCCGTCGAGGCACCGGGGCAAGCGAGACCTGCCCGTTGCGGCAAAAGACAAGGTACGGCGGGGAGCGCAGCAGGAAAGCATGAGCATCAGAGCAAAGGTTGTCCTCCTCGTTCTTCCCCTCATCATCGCTCCCTTACTCCTGACGGGCTTCGTCGCGTCATTGTCTGCGCGAAACGGCATAACGTCCGTTGCTACGAGCCTTCTCGCATTCAAGATGGATGACCTGACAAACTATGCAAACAGCCAGTGGTCGCTGCTCGTGGAAAACAATTTCATTGGAAACCAGGAATATGTGGACGCGGCCCGCTCCGCCGTCGGATCCTACGCGCAAACCCTTGTCAGAGGAGACTCGGAGCTCATCTTTGCTTTGGACGCGAATGGGAAAGTCGCCATGAGCACCAGCCCTCTGACGCTTTCCCAGGCTGAGGGCCTTGACCTGATTCGGGGACGCTCCGCGGGAAGAAGCGGATGGATGCTGATCCGGGCCGGCGGGGCGGCGCGCGTTGCACAGGCTCGGCTGTTCGAGCCGTTCGGCTGGTACTTCCTGGTCACCGAAAGACAGGATGCATTCTACCGCGCTACGGCGGAAATCATCACGCGGACGGCTATTATCCTCGGCGGGTCTCTCGTGATCGCTCTTGCCCTGCTCATCCTGTTCTCAAGCCTCATGACAAGGCCGTTGCGGCTCGTCGTAACCGCCATGAAAGAAATCATGCGGACGAACGACCTTTCCCGGCGCGTTGACGTCCTCTACCACGACGAGACCGGTGAGTTGGGGCACAACTTCAACTTGATGACGGAAGAGCTGGACAAAGCGTATCGGCAAATCAAGGGATATGCCCTCGATGCGGCCATCGCCCAGCACAGAGAGCAGAAGATCCGCAATATCTTCCAGAAATACGTTCCGCCCGACGTGATAGACGAGTTCTTCGCGCGTCCGGAGTCCATGCTCGTGGGGCAGAAACGTACTCTGGCCATCCTTTTTTCCGATATCCGCAGTTTCACCTCCATCTCCGAAGGTCTGACCTCCGCCCAGATCGTCGAGTCGCTGAACGCTTACTTCGCGGTGATGGTAGAGATCATTCAGGACCGCCATAGGGGGATCGTAGACAAATACATCGGGGACGCCATCATGGCTTTCTTCGGGGCGCCCGTTACGCACGCGGACGACGCATTCCAGGCCGTCATGTCGGGATTCGAAATGCTCGACTCGGTGCGCGCGTTCAACGCAGGGCAGATCTCGAAGGGCAGGCCTCCGTTTCGTTTCGGCGTCGGCATCAGCTACGGCGATGTCACCCTCGGCAACATCGGCTCCGAGAAAAAGATGGATTACACGATCATCGGCGACGAAGTGAACGTCGCCTCCCGGCTGGAAGGGCTGACAAAGCAATACAAAGAGGAGCTCATCGTCTCCGAGAGCGTCGCCGAGTTCCTGGGGGAAAACATCCCCTGCCGTCAGATCGACAAGGTCCGGGTGCTGGGGAGGAAGGAACCCCTGCGCATCTTCGCTCCCCACCGCGACCTTTCCGACGCAGAGGTGGAGGCCTGGAACATCCACCAGGGCGCCCTCGACTCGTACTACAAGCGGGACTTCCGGGAGGCAAAGAAAGCGTTTGAGCAGGTCCTGCGTATTCTGCCCGAGGACGTGTGCGCCGCCATTTTCGCCCAGCGCTGCATGAAATACGCCAGGAACCCGCCACTGGAGAGCTGGACCGGGGTGGAAATCCTGCGGGAGAAATAACGGTCGAGATCCACGGCCTACGTCTGTCCACTGGCCTGGATGGAGACCACGGTGGGGATGGTCCGCAGGCTCTTCATGACCCTCCCGAAATCCTCCCGGTTGTCAAGCTCCACCGTGAAGAACCCCCGCAGCATCTCCTGCTCGTTCTCTTCCAGCTTCCCCTCGATGAGATGGCCGCCGAATTTCTTGAGCGCGCCCTCGATCTCGGAAAAGAGATTCGAGGTGAGCCGCGCCGTCACCTGGAAACGCCGCGTCGATTTGGGCGACACGGTCTCCCATTCCACGTCGATGCTGCGCTCGGCGAAATCCTTGATGGAGGCGATGCTGGGGCAGCCGATCTTGTGCACCGTGATGCCGCGGCCGCGCGAGATGTAGCCGACGATCGTGTCGCCCGTGGACGGCGTGCAGCACTGGGCCAGGCGGATCATGACGTTACGCTCCTGCCCGATCCTGATGGACACGCGCGAGGGGTCCCGGATCTGCGTCTCCGGCTCGCCTTCCTCCTTGGGCTTCTGGAAGACGATCGGGGGGGCGGCCTCTGCTTTCTTGCGCGCCACGATGTTCCTGTCGAAGATCAGGCCCGGCTCGTTCTGCCCCAGCCAGTGCTTGATCTTGTTGCGCGCCTTGGAGGTCTTCACGTAGCGCAGCCAGTCCAGGTGGGGATGCGCCGTCTTGGAGGTCATCACCTCCACCACCTGCGTGTTCTTGAGCGGCTCCTTGAGCGGGATGATGGCCCCGTCCGCCTTGGCCGTGGTGCAGTGGTC
Organism: uncultured Spirochaetota bacterium; assembly: GCA_963845535.1. Taxonomy (GTDB): domain Bacteria; phylum Spirochaetota; class Spirochaetia; order SZUA-6; family Fen-1364; genus Fen-1364. Next base: position 234,499 of record CAWJSK010000001.1, on the reverse strand, counting down.
CCCGATGTCCGTGTGGATGTTGTAGGCGAAGTCGATGGCCGTGGAGCCGGACGGCAGCTCGACCACGTCCCCCTTGGGCGTGAAGACGTAAATCGAGTCCCGAAGCAGCTCCTTCTTGATCTCGTCCAGGAAGTCCGATGAGACGGGGCCCCTGCCCTGCAGCTCCTTGAGCTTGTTGATGAGGGAAAGCTCCTGCGTCTTCTCCGACTCCTTCAGGGCGCCGCTCTTGTACAGCCAGTGCGCGGCAATCCCATTTTCCGCTGTCTGGTGCATGCCCTCCGTCCTGATCTGGATCTCTATGACTTTCCCGTCGAAACCCATGACGGTGGTGTGCAGGCTCTGGTAGCGGTTGGACTTCGGCATGGCGATGTAGTCCTTGAACCGCCCCTCGATGGGCATCCAGATCTTGTGCACGAGGCCCAGGATCTCATAACACTGGCTCGTGGTCTCACAGAGGATCCGAATGCCGAGCAGATCGTAGATCTCCTCCAGGGGTTTTCCCCGCCGCCTCATTTTCTGATATATCGAATAGAAATGCTTGGCCCGGGTCTCCATGGAGATGGGGATCTCCGCGGCGGTGGCCTCTCGGGAGATCGCTTCCCGCAGCCGCTCGAGGTAGCTCGCGCGCTCGCTCTTTTTCTCCGCGACGTACCTGCGGATCTGCTCGTACACGGCCGGCTGCAAGTGCTTGAGGCTGAGGTCTTCCAGCTCGTCCTTGATGCGCGAAATGCCCAGCCTGCCCGCCAGAGGCGCGTAGATGTCCAGCGTCTCCATGGCAATACGCTTCCTGTCCTCCTCCGGCAGGTACGCCAGCGTGCGCATGTTGTGCAGCTTGTCGGCGAGCTTGATGAGGATGACGCGGATGTCCTTCACCATGGCGAAAAGCATCTTGCGGATGGTTTCCGCGTGCTGGGAGGAGCGCGACCTGCCGCGAAGGACCGATATCTTGGTGACCCCCTGGACGAGGGACTCCACTTCCCTGCCGAACTCCTTGCGGAGTTGCGCCCGGCTGGTCTCCGTGTCCTCAAGAACGTCGTGAAGGAGCGCGGCAACTATGGCCTGGTAGTCCATGTTGATGTCCACCAGGGTGGAGGCGACGCTCAGCGGGTGGACGAAGAACGGGTCTCCCGACGCCCGTTTCTGTTCGCTGTGGAGCTTCCGCGACCATTCGGCGGCCGCGAGGATCTTCTCCGTCTCTTCCGGAGGGTACGAAACGAGCTTCTGGCGGAAATAGGTCAGGAGCTCGGTGACCTCCGTGGTGTTGGGAACGGGGCGCTCGTCACCCATCCCGTCCTCCCCGAAGGCCGGAGCCGAGGCGGCCGGCAATCACCCGGTTGTGGCCGCTCATGTCCTGCATCACGTCAATGCTCTGGAATCCCGCCTGGTCCATGAGCGCGAAAAGCTTGATGAACTGGGACGGGGCCGCTTCGAGCAGGAGCCAGCCGTTGGGCGCGAGCTTCCGGGGAGCGGCGCGGATCAGGCGCTCGGCAAGCGCGGTCCCATCCCTCCCGCCGGCCAGGGCCATCTCAGGCTCCGGCCATCCGAGCTTGCGCATCCCCTCCATCTCATTGTCGCTCAGGTACGGAGGGTTTGCGGTAATCACGTCGAAAGACCCCGGCACGCTTTCCAGGAGGTCGGAGACGAAGAACTCCATCCGCGCGCCGAGCAGCTTTTCCGCGTTGAAGCTGAGGACCTCCCCCGCTTCCACGGAGATGTCCGAGGCGCTGACCGAAAGGCGGGGGACGGAGCTCTTGAGAGCAATGCCAATGCATCCGGAGCCCGCGCACGCGTCATGCACCCGGGAAAGCCGCGGGTCCGCGCGCACCACGTCCAGAGCTTTCTCCACGAGCGCCTCCGTGTCCGGCCGCGGAACCAGCACGCGCTCGTCCACGTAGAACTCCAGCCCCCAGAACTCCTTGACCTTGAGGATGTAGGAAACCGGGACGCCGGCGGAGCGGCGGTCCACGAGCCCCAGGAAACGCTCCGTCACATCCGGCTCCACCGGATCCGGGAGCGACGCAAGGACTTTCTCCTTGGTGGTCTGGAGGGAAAAGGCCAGGAGGAGGAGGGCGTCAAGGAGCGGCGTATCAACTTCGGCGAGAAAGAGCTTGTCATACCCCTGGCTGAGCAGGGTGCGCACCGTCATGCACTCTCCGATGTCAGCGCGGATTCCTGGGCGCTCATGCGCAGCGCCTCCACGAACTCTTCGATCTCACCCTTCATCACCGCGTCCAGCTTGTAGAGGGTGAGATTGATCCGATGGTCCGTGGCGCGGTTCTGCGGGAAGTTGTATGTACGGATCTTCTCCGCCCTGTCCCCGGAGCCGATCTGGCTCTTGCGCGCCAGCGCGCGCTCGGCGTGCTTGCGCTCCTCCTCCGCGTCGTACAGGCGCGCGCGCAGGATTCTGAGCGCCTTGGCCTTGTTCTTGTGCTGGCTCTTCTCATCCTGGCAATGCACGACAATGCCGGTGGGGAGGTGGGTGATGCGCACGGCGGAGTCCGTGGTGTTCACGCTCTGGCCACCGGGGCCTCCCGCGCGCATCACGTCAATGCGAAGCTCGTTCGGATTGATCTCGATCTCCGTTTCTTCCACCTCGGGGAGCACGGCCACGGACGCGGTGGAGGTGTGGATCCTTCCTCCGGCCTCTGTGACCGGCACGCGCTGAACGCGGTGGACGCCGCTTTCATAGCGGAGCTTCGCATACACGGCCTTGCCGGAGATGGAACAGATCACTTCCTTGAACCCGCCGATCTCCGTGGGGCTGGCGGACATCACCTCGATCTTCCAGCCCTGGTTCTCCGCGTAGTACGAATACATGCGAAAGAGGTCCGCTGCAAAGAGCGCCGCCTCGTCTCCGCCGGTTCCTCCGCGGATCTCCATGATGACGTTCTTGTCGTCCAAAGGATCACGAGGCACGAGGAGCTGTTTCAGCCGCTGCTCAGAAGCGTCAAGCTGTGACTGCAATCGGACCAGCTCCTCATTGGCCAGCTCCTTCATCTCGCGGTCTTCACTTGACTCCGCAAGCTCGCGGTTGGACTCCATTTCCGCCGCAATGGCCTGATAGCGGTCGAACTCCTCCATCTGGTCGATCAGTGAAGCGTGCTCCTGGCGAAGCTCCCGGTAGCGCTTCTGGTCCCGAATGACGGCAGGGTCGGAGATGAGAGCCTGCAGCTCTTGATAGCGTTTCTTGTTGCGTTCCAGTTTGTCGATCACCTGATGTTTCCTTGGGAAATCGTAGCAAAATCAGCGGCCGGGGTCTATGCAGGTGCCACGGTACGGTGGTACCCGTTCGGGGATTACCCCGTTAAAATGGCCTTGATCTCCTCGGTCCTGGCCTGCGCCACCTCCGCCCGCTTCGCTTCCAGACGCAGCCTGAGAAGAGGCTCCGTGTTGCTGGGCCGCACGTTGAACCAGAAATCCTCGAACTCGACGGACACCCCGTCCAGCTTGTCGATGCGCCCTTTGGCGTAGCGCCTCTCGATCTCCCGCATGGCCTTCTCCTTGTCCTTCACCTCGACGTTGATCTCGGGAGACTGGAAGTAACGGCTGCGCAGCGGCGCCACCAGCTCGGACAGCGGACGGCCCCGGGCAGCCAGGAGCCCCATCAGGACGACGAGGGCGTAGGCCGCGGATTCCGTGTAGTACGTGTCGCTCACCTTGAAGTAGACGTGCCCCGAAGTCTCGGCGCCGAAGACCGCGCCCGCGGCCACCATGCGGTCGTAAAGGAAAGTATACCCGACCCGGGAGACCACCGGATCACCGCCGCACTCGCGGATGCGCTCGGGCAGGACGCGGGAGGAGATGAGGTCGTAGACGATAGCCGCCCCCGGCGCGCGGGCCAGGAGCTCCTCCGCCACGAGGCAGGAGAGGAAGTAATTTTCGATCCCCTGCCCTTTTTCGTCGATGAAAAGGATCCGGTCCCCGTCCCCGTCGAGAACGACTCCGAACGCCGCCCCAGACTCCTTCACCGCCCGGGCGGCCTGTTCGCGGGATTCGGCCTTCAGCGGGTTGGGGTCATGGCTGGGAAAGTTGCCGTCAGGCTTCTCGTTCAAGAGCACGGGGTTCACGCCGAGTGTTTCCGAAAGCCGGCGGAAAACCGGTCCGGACGACCCGCTGGAGACGTCGATGACGATCTTTGCCCCGAGCTTTCTTCCGCCGGAGGCTTTTGCCACGAAGGCGACGTACCTGTCCAAGCCTTCCACCTGCCGGATGCTCTGACGGCCAATCGAGGACGGCGCTGGGATCCCGGCAATCAGCGCTTCCACTTTGCTCAGTCCTTTATCATAGCTGAGTGAGCCGCCCTTCGCATCGAATACCTTGAATCCGTGGTATTGAGGGGGGTTGTGGGAGGCGGTCACCATGACGGCGGCGGGAAACGCGCCGTCGATCTGGGTGTAGTGAAGCTGCGGAGTGCTTGCAAGCCCCGTGCCTGCCACGGTTGCCCCTTCCTCCGCCAGCCCGCCTGCCACGGCCTGGTAGAGCTCGGGTGAGTGAAGGCGAGCGTCGTACCCCAGGAGGAACGAACCGGCCTTCATGTGGCGCGCCAGTCCCCGCCCGATCCGGTAGGCAAGGTTCGTGTCCACTTCACTGCCCCAGACGCCACGTATGTCGTAAGTTTTGAATACACTCATGGGGATAGGGTAGTAAATCAGGGCGTGGGTGGGAAGGGCGCCCACGGCGCACATCGCGGGACGCGCGCCCGTTGACACTCGATCCGGCGGAGAGTACCTTTGTGCCGGCCCGAGCTCATCTGCACTCGTTCCAGAATCAAATACGGGGCCCCAGCCCCCGCGAGAAGGGAGAGATGGGACAAACTCTCATCGGACTTCTGCAGGAGTCTGTCGTCAAGTATGCCTCCCTGGCTGCTCTGAAGACCCGAAAACCTGATGACAGCTTCCAGACCCTTACGTACGCGGAACTGTACACGCTGGTCAAGGAGCTGGGCACCGGTCTCATTGCCATCGGGCTCCTTCCCGGGGCGCACGTGGCCATCGTCGCTGAAAACAACCAGAACTGGCTCATCACGGACCTCGCCATCCTGGGCTCCGGGGGCGTCGACGTCCCGCTGAGCCCGCGGTCGGCTGACCGCGAGATCGAGCACGTGATTGCCCATTCCGACTGCGAGCTCGCCATCGTTGAGAACGCCGCGGTCCTGACCCGCCTGCTCGCCGTGCGCAAGCGCCTTGTGAAGCTGAAGAAGATCGTCGTCATGGAGTTCAACGGCGCGAAGCCCCAGGCTGGCATGGGGGAAGAGCGGGTCCTGATCTACACGTGGGAAGACGTGCTGAAAAAGGGAAACCGCAAGATCGCCAAAGGCGAACGGGGGTTCGACCTGCGCGCCGCGAGCGTGGCCGCCGCCGACACGGCCACGCTCCTCTACACCTCCGGGACCACGGGCAAGCCCAAAGGAGTCATGCTCTCTCACGGGAACATCATGCACAACGTCACAAACGTGCACGCGTGCATCAGCCCGCCCACCGGCGCCACGTGGCTTTCCGTTCTTCCCGTCTGGCATTCCTTCGAGCGCACCGTGGAGTATTGCAGCCTTTCCTTCGGCGGCACCATTGCGTATTCGCAGCCTTCCGAATGGAAGATCTTCGATGACCTGCGCGCGCTCCGCCCTCATTACCTCGTCATCGTTCCCTCTCTCCTGGAAAGCGTCGCAAAAAGCCTCGAAAAGCGGTTGGGGCTCGTGGAGGGATTGTTCATACGATTCGAGAAGTTCTACCTGGTCTTCTCCGGGTTCGTCATGGGCCGCTATCCCCGGTTTCGAAAGCAGGAACGGCTGCTGGAGATCTTCGCCGCGTTTCTCCCTCTCGTCCTGCTCTCCCCGGTGAAGCTTGCGTCACACTTCATCCTGCGAAGAAGAGTGCAGACGGTCCTGGGAGGGAACCTGGCCGCAATCGTGTGCGGGGGCGGAGCGCTTCCGGCCCACCTCGACCGCTTCTTCGCGGCCCTGGGCGTCGATGTCCTGGAGGGCTACGGCCTCACCGAGGCCTCTCCCATCGTGGCGGTTCGAACGGGGAAATACCCGGTGCTCGGGACCGTCGGCAAGCCGCTTCCGCAGACGGAAGTCAGGATTGCCGGTGAGAACGGTGAGAACCTCCCCCCCGGCCGCAAGGGAAGCGTCTGGATCAAGGGGCCCCAGGTCATGATGGGATACTACAAGGACCCGCTCTCGACGCGCCAGATCCTCTCCGCGGACGGCTGGCTGGACACGGGGGACAGCGGGCTGCTCACCTATGACGGCAACCTCGTGATCACCGGCAGGACGAAGCACACCATCGTGCTGGGCTCAGGAGAGCGCGTGGAGCCCGAGCCCATCGAGATGGTGGTGCAGGAGTCTCCCTACGTCCAGGAAGCGGTCGTAGTAGGGGACAGGCGTGACAGCCTGGGCCTCCTCATCGTGCCGAACATGGATGCGCTGAGGCGCCTGGCCGAATCACGGAGAATTTCCTGGGCAGATGAGAAAGACCTCGCGAGCAACCCGGCCATCTATCGTTTCTTCCAGGAGGAAGTCCAGGCGCGGCTGGTCAACAACGGGATCCACTTCCCCGGCGGCAGGGCGGTGCGGATTGCCCTTCTGCCTGCCCGCTTCGAGGTGGGGCGTGAGCTGACGCGCACGCTGAGCAAGAAACGGGAAGTGATCACGGACCTCTACGCGGGAGTCATCGAGAGGCTGTACCGTTCCTGAGGCCCGCCATCTGCGCCTTGAGCTCGGAAACGCGGGAGACGACCTCCTCCCATCGCCTGCTCTCATCCTGGTGCAACCGGCCGTTTTCTTCGTGAGCCTTTCCCAGCTCGCGCATCCGCTTTCCATCCGCGTAGACCTCCGGACGCGCCATCTCGTCCTCCGCTTCCTTGCGCGCGGCTTCCAGGGAGTCCAGCCTTGCCAGGATGGCCTCCTCTTCCTTCTCCAGTGCGCGTAATTCGCTTTTCAGGCGTTTGTCCTCGAGTCTCTGGACCTGCGTAACCGTGGGAGACTTCTCCTGCGTCGCCGCGCGTTCCGCCGCCGCGGCGGCTTCGCCGTTTTCCTGGCCCGACTTGGCGAGGTAGTATTCGTAGTCGCCAGGGAAGTACCGCGCGGCGCCGCCTTTCATTTCCAGGACGCCCGCTGCGAGGTTGGAGATGAAGTGCCGGTCATGCGAGACGAAGATCACCGTCCCGGCGAACCCCTTCAAGGCACCGAGAAGCACGTCCTTTGACGCGAGGTCGAGGTGGTTGGTGGGCTCGTCGAGGATAAGCAGGTTGGCCGGCTTCAACAGGAGCATGAGGAGCGTAAGCCTGCTCTTTTCACCGCCGCTCAGCACCGACACGCTCTTGAAGACGTCGTCCCCGCGGAACAGGAAGGCCCCCAGGAGCGTGCGCAGCTCGGGAATGAGAGACGTAGGGGCCACGGATTCCACTTCCTCGATCACCTGCCGGGTGGACAGCCACGAATCCGCGTTCTCCTGGGAGTAGAAGGCGGCCGCCACACCGGCCCCCCAGCGCAGCGAACCGGCGTCCGGCTGCTCCCTCCCGGAAAGCAACCGCAGGAGGGTTGACTTGCCGGCGCCGTTGACGCCCACAACCACGAGCTTGTCCCCCCGTGACACTTCGATGTCCACTCCCCGAAACACCGGCAGGTCGCCGTAGGACTTGGCGAGCCCGGACGCCGAGAGCACGATCCTTCCGGCATGCGGTGGAGGCGGAAAAGAGAAGTGGATGGATTTGACCACCGGCGGCACTTCAACACGCTCCATCTTTTCGAGCGCAATGATCCTGCTCTGCACCAGGCGCGCTTTGGACGCGTTGTAGCGAAACTTGGCGATGAAGGCCTCGATGCGGGCAATCTCTTCCTGCTGCAACCGCCAGCGCTCCTGCAGGGAAGCGAGCTGCCCGCTTCGGGCGTCCTCGTAGTGTGTATAGTTCCCCGAAAAGAGGGAAAGGCGCGCCAGGAAAATCTCGGCCACGGCCGTCACCACGGAGTCGAGGAACCACCGATCATGGGACACCAGGAGCAGCCCGCCGGGGAAATCGGCAAGAAAGCCGGAAAGCCACGCGCGCGCTTCGATGTCCAGGTAGTTCGTCGGCTCATCCAGGAGAAGGATGTCCGGCCGCTCGAGAATGGCGCGCGCAAGCGCTATCCTCATCTGCCATCCCGCGGAAAACGTCGAGCACTCCCGCGGGCCGTCATCCCGTCGAAACCCGAGACCCGAGAGAACGCGGTCAATGGCCTCCTCCCGTGAGTAGTATCCGCTCACGGTGAGCGACTCCTGCAGCACATGGTGCTTCCACACGAGCGCCTCCGCCTCCGCGGAACCCTGAGAGAGCCTGCCCATCCCTTCCTCGAGCCCTCGCAGCTCGTCCTGGATGCCGGCTTCCCGATCGAAAGCTTTCTCGACCTCATGATGCAGCGTGCTGCCGGCAAGGGCAACGCCGGATTGGGGCACGTAGGAAACGCGCGTGTCCTTCTCCCGCACCACGGATCCGGAGTCCGGCGCGGCGAGACCCGCCATGATACGCATGAGGGTGGTCTTGCCGCTTCCGTTGGGGCCCACCAGCGCCATCCGCGAGCCCTGGGAGACAGTAAGGTTCACGCCGTCAAGGAGGCGTCTCTCTCCGAAGAACACGGAGACGCCGGAAAGGCTGACGAGGGGCATGGTAGCTACCTGGTCTGGCTGAAAAAGATCACCACGGGCGACATTCCGGGGTGGGTCACCGCAAGGTTCGAGACGCTGTCAGCGTCAAGCGAAGTGAAACGAATCCCGCCCGAAGCGGCCTTGTAGAGGAAGCTCACCGAATACCCCCCGGTGACGGAAGCGCCGACAGAAGGACCGCCGGGGGAAGCGGCGCTCCCCGCTGCGTCTCCGCCGTGATCGAAGACCAGGGTGATCACCCCGTCATAGTCCGCGGCCAGGCTCTTCACGGCGTGCAGCGGGAAGTCCACACGGCCCTTCCCTTCCGCGTCTGCCGCGATGAGTGACGGCACGAGCTTCTGGTAGCCGGTCCAGCTGAAGCGCATGCCGCCCGACAGGGTGATCATGCCATATGCGCTGGAGCTGAGTGTCGCCCCCCGAGCGGCAAGGGAATCGAAGAGGGCCTGGCGCCTCTTCTGCTCCGCAGTAATCACGTCAGCAATCTGCCCCGGCATCAGGACGTACAGGCCCGCGACCCTCTGGTCCTTGTAGTGGTAGTAGATGCTGATGCGCTGGTCATCGAGAACAGTGATGCGCAGGTCGGAACCGGTGAAGACGTAGGCGCTCTCTCCCAGCTTCTGGATGCCGGTGTAGTGGAACTCCAGGGAATACTGGGGCAGGACAAGGCGCATCACGTTGTCGGACGCGCTGGGGAAGAGACCGACGTCGTCCCGGAAGACCGCCAGGTCGATGGCTCCCCGCGCCACCATTTCCTGGAACCAGTCGGGGCGCCACGTATTGCTCATGATCCTGTCCAGCGTTGCGTCCTGGCTCATGATGTGCTGGGCTTCCTGCGTCGGGTCTCCTGCCGTAGTGAAGGACGTCAGATAATGGCCGAAACAGAAGCCGGAGAACCCGTCATCCGTGACCACTTCGTACCAGTAGTCGGAATACTGCTGGATGGTTTCGGGGGCGGCGCTCTTTCCCACCACTTTCACGAGCTGGCCGGGCTTCAGCTTGTAGATCACCCGCCCGTCCTGGGAGGCCTGGTCCCGAATAGGCAGCGGCGGGGGGTCCTGCTTCATGGATACCGCCCATGACTGGAGGTACGGTGAAAAGGACTGCAGGAAGCGGGCCGCATCCGACCTGGCCTTGAAGAACCTCACGCGGCCGGCGGGGAACTCGCGGGGTTTTTTCTCCCCGGGCACGAGCAGCAGGAACGAGGAGCCTATCGTGGCTTCCCTGATGACAGGCACGATGATGCCCGTCTGCAGGCCGGTCCCCGTCTCCCCCCACACAACCACGCCATATCCGGCGGCTCTCACGCCGCATGAGGCGAGGGCAAGCGCGGGCAAAATCACGACAAGGAGGGAGGCTCGTACGCGGCGCAGCATGGCGGGTATTCTGTTGAGCGAATGCAGTTTTATCAAGGCCTGTTCCTTCCTTGCCGCGGCAGCCAAAAAAACGTATACACAAGCCATGGACCCCATCGAACAACTGCGAAAAACAATAACAGCAAAGCGGGATGAGATGATCGAGCTGCAGCGCGCGCTCACCGCGGTGCCCGCCCTCGGCCCGCAGAACGGCGGGGACGGGGAGTGGCAGAAGGCGCGGCTGCTGGTCTCCTGGCTCGAGCGGCTCGGGCTCGGCCCCGTGGAGGACGTTCCCGCCCCGGACTCCCACGTTCCCAAAGGGGAGCGCCCCAACATCATCGTGACCATCCCCGGCGCTGAGCCGCAGGGGACGTTCTGGATCATGACGCACATGGACATTGTGCCGCCGGGGGAGGCGCGCCTCTGGGAGTCGGACCCCTACACGATGGTGGTCAAGGGGGATCGGCTCATCGGCCGGGGAGTGGAGGACAACCAGCAGAGCCTGGTGGCCTCGGTCTTTGCCGCGGCGTGCGTCAAGGAGCTGGGTCTGCGCCCCCGGCGAACCACGCGCCTGTTGTTCGTTTCCGACGAGGAGACCGGTTCCGCGCAGGGTGTCCAGCACGTGCTTTCGGCAACGAAGCTTTTCAGCCCTCGGGACCTTGCCCTCGTGCCTGACAGCGGCTCCCCGGAAGGGAATATGATCGAGATTGCGGAGAAGAGCATCCTCTGGCTGAAGTTCATCGTGACAGGGAAACAGTGCCACGCCTCGACGCCGGAGAAGGGCGTGAACGCATTCGAAGCCGGTTCCCACCTCGTGATTCGGTTGGGGGCATTGCGGGAGCGCTTCAACGCAACAGATACCCTTTTCAGCCCGCCCACCTCCACGTTCGTTCCCACCCGCAAGGAGGCGAACGTCCCGAACGTCAACACTCTCCCCGGTGAGGACGTCTTCTACCTCGACAGCAGGGTGCTGCCGCGGGAGGATCTCGGCATGGTGATGAGGGAAATCCGCGGAATCTGTGACGGCGTGGAACGGGATTTCGGCGTCACGGTGGCCGTGGAGGAAGTCCAGAAGGCGTCCTCCCCCCCACTGCTCCTGACGCACCCATCGTGGATACGCTGAGAAACGCCATACATCGAGTCTACGGGGTCGAAGCCGGCACCGTCGGGATTGGAGGGGGGACGGTGGGAGCCTATCTCAGGGCGGCGGGAATCCCGACCGTGGTGTGGTCTCGCATCGAAGAGACTGCCCATCAGCCCAACGAGTATTGCCTCATCAGCAACATGATGGGGGACTGCCTCGTGATGGCGCTGGCCATGGTGAGTTAGTCGAGGCTGTCGTAGACTATGACGATCTTTCCGTCCTGCAGCAGCTTCCTGTTTTCTTGCAGAGTGAGGAGCTGACGCGCTCCGTCGGTCGGGATGACGATGTCGGTGGCTTTGTCGCCGAAGACGCCACGGGCTACCAGGCGCAAGGGAAACTCCCCCGCGCGCAGGAGCGCCACGGGATCATCAATGCTCGAGGCGTACCCCACCATCCCCCACTCTGCAAGCGCATCCGGCGCGCACGTCCCCTTGTCCATGACCAGCGCCATGCTCTCATCGAAGATGCGCGGGAATACCGCCGGCGCGGCCTGGGCAAAGCCATTCGTGCCGACCGCCGGGAGCTGCCCCTTCGCATAGATCAGGACCCCGGTAAAAGGTCGGGTGGGGACCCAGCCCAGGCGCCGGGGGACGGGTGCGCTGCGGGACGGGTAAAGCGGAGAGACGGCTCCCTGGGCTCCGAAGATTGGCAATGAATACCTGGCAATCAGTTGGGAGAAATCATCAGAGAGGAAAAGCGCGCGCTGGTGCGCCCCCTCCGCCAGGCGGCTCACCCGTGAGAACAGTGCAGGGTCCCCCTCCAGGAGGTCACCGTACGTGTGGGAGGAGTCCACCACCACGGTGGACAAGGCCGCAATCATGAACCCTCCCAGGCGCGACTGGATGTCCGTTTCTGCATCGCCTTTTGCCCGGGGGATTGCCGCCACTGCGGGGTCGAGCTGGCGCGTCACTTCGACCTCGAGAGTCCCGGCCGCCCAATCCACTCTGCCGCGGACGCTCAGGCCGGGCTCATTCACGACGAGCGTGCCCCTCGCGTCCTTCGTCGGGGCCTGCGCCGCAAGCGCGGGGACCCAGAGCGCGCACAGCGCCAGCGCCGTCAGGATGCGCTTCATCATCCTTCGCTCCGCGGCGGCGCCATGGGGATCAGGACTTTCGACCCTATCTGCAGCGTCCGGGGGGCAAGCCGCGGGTTGAACTGAAGGATCATGTCGACCGTGACGTGATACCTCTGCGCCATCCCGGACAAAGTATCGCCCGGCTTCACCACATGGATGTTGAACTGCATGAGCGGCACGGAGGCCGCTGCAAGCGTGTCTTTCACCGCCTGTTCGTACTCTTGCGGCACCTTGAGCACGTACTGGTACGAGGCCGGCGGCGTCATGGGGAAGTTCAGCTCCGCATTGCTTTCGGCGAGCACGCCGAGGGGCACCCCTGATTGGCGCGAAAGCAGGCGAAGGTCCACGCAGGCTTCGAGCGGGATGCGGGCCCAGTCAGGGGAAGGGTCCCAGCTCACCTCCAGGCCGTAGCGGCCGGGATAGCTCAGGATGCGCGTGAGGGCGAGGAACATCGGGACAAATGCGGAGGTCTCTCGGGGAAGGACTCCCTTTTTCCTCAGGGTCCAGAAATCCGCGTTCGGATTTCTTGCAACCACTCCCGTCAGGCGGCCGACTCCGCAGTTGTAGGCGGCAAGAGCAAGGAACCAGTCCCCGAACTGCCGGTAGTTGTCCTGAAGCTTCTGAAGGGACGCCTCGGTGGAGCGCATGAAGTCCCGCCTTTCATCCACCCACTGGTCCATGCGAAGCCCGTACGGGGAAGCGGTGTTGCGCATGAGCTGCCAGAGCCCGACGGCTCCCATGGGGGACACGGCGTAGGTCTGGAAACCTGACTCCACGGCGGGAAGGAACCCAAGCTCGCGGGGAAGGCCTTTTTCGGCAAGCTCCGCGTCGATCACGAGCCGGTACCGGCTGCTCCTGGAAAGCACGGCTTCCAGCCAGTCTCTACGCTGGGAAAGCATTCCCTCCATGTACTTTCCGATGATGTCCTCATCCGGAATGTCCAGGGAGTAGACCTCCTCCCCGCGAATGCCTTGAGCGGGAGGCAGAGGGCCTGCCGGATCATTGGGCGCCGCGGCCGTAACGACGCCGTCAGCCCCCCCGGACGGCGTCATGGGTCCTTCCGCGGGCGCGACGGGGAGGGGCGCGGCAGGCGCCGGGCCGCCTGTCACCTCTCCCGCCCAGGCGGAGCTCATGACGAGGCAGAGACAGAGGATGACTATGGAAGCTTTTCGCCGAAGTAAACGCCTGCCCATTCCCATTGCCCATTGATGTCAGGATCCGCCGGGAAATCCACCCTGCGGAAATACAGATACCAGGTCGGCGGACGGAAGTTCCAGTCCGTCGTGCGCAGATATGCTTCACGATCATTGTCGGCAATATCGAGCTGGCCGTCGATCTTCGGGTAGGAGCTGGCGAGATAGGAGGTGATGTCGAGGGTCCGGTTGCCTTCGCTGTCCCCTTCTCCGGTAGGATCACCGAACAGCTTGGTCTGATCCCACCCCCCCTCGTAGAAGTTCACTTTTGCCTGGAGCTTTCTCAAGGTGGGAATGTTCTTGGTCTGGATGGCGTTCTTCACCCCGTCCACGAGGACCTGAAGGTCGGGAGCGGTCCAGTCGATCTGGGACGTGTCGAACGTGTTGTAGAGGTTCACCCTCTCATTGGCGGTGCGGGCGGCGTCAGGTTCATCCGGAACATCGGTGTCGGGATAGCTGAGATAGCGGTTGTAGGCCTGAACGGCCTGGTCCCACTCCCCCACCTGTTCATAGCTTTTCGCCATGAAATACCAGTTCATGGCGGGATGTTCGATCTGGTCCCCGAACCGGGAGATCAGCTCCTTGTAGTATTCGATTTTATGCTCGGGATTGTTCGACAGGGCAAGGAGGTCCTCGAGGCATTGAAAGTGAATGGACCTTCCCCGGACCAGCAGGTCCGCGTAGTTCATGAGGATCTGGCGATAGTAGTAGATGGCCAGCGGGGCTTCCTTCATGTCGCTGTACGCTTCAGCCACGAGCAGGAGGTAGTACGCGTTGTAAGTGTCCGAGGGATTTTTCTCCACGTGGGTCGTGAGGAAAATGATCTCCTTGTTCTTCTTACCGGCGTTCGCCAGGGCGGAGGCGATCTGCTGGATGAGAACGAACCTGTTCTCCTGGTCCTTTTCCTTGCTGAACAATCGAAACAGTTCCCGCAAGTCCTGGTTTTGCTCGAATGTCCCGAGGTAGTAACGGCTGTCCGACGCGGAGCAGCTCATGACAAGCGCAGCCGAAGCGGAGGCCAGCGCAACGAACAATAGGACGCGTGCTCTCATTGCCAACGGGATGGTAGCAGGAACGCCGCCGGTTGGCAAGGCGGATGGCTTTTTGGTAGTATGTCGCCTCGGGGGCACCAATGGGAACGAAAATCACTCGGTCGTCATCTGGTCTTTCGGTCCCGGACAATCCCCTCATCCCGTACATCGAAGGTGACGGAACGGGCCCCGACATCTGGCGGGCGGCGCGGCGCGTGTTTGATGAAGCCGTCGCGCGCGCGTACGCCGGCCGGCGAAGCGTGGAGTGGCTGCCGGTGCTTGCCGGAGAGAAGGCTTTCCGTGAGACGGGCAACTGGCTCCCCGCGGAAACCGAAGAGGCATTTCGAGAGCACCTCATCGGCATCAAGGGACCTCTTACAACGCCTGTGGGAGGCGGCATCAGAAGCCTCAATGTGGCTCTTCGCCAGAAGCTGGATCTGTATGTGTGCCTCCGTCCCGTGCGCTGGTACCCCGGTGTCCCGTCCCCCGTGCTGCACCCTGAAAGAGTGGATATGGTGGTGTTCCGTGAGAATACGGAGGACGTGTACGCCGGCTTCGAGGTGAAGGAGGGGACACCGGAAGCCCGTCAGCTCATTTCTTTCCTTCGGGACACCCTGGGCTGGAAGATCAGAGAGGATTCAGGCATCGGGATCAAGCCAGTGAGCCGAACGGGCTCGGAGCGCCTGATCCGCGCGGCTCTTGCCTACGCGGTTTCCCACGGCAGGAAGAGCGTCACGCTCGTGCACAAGGGAAACATCCAGAAGTTCACCGAAGGGGCCTTCCGCGAATGGGGCTATGAGCTTGCCGCGCGGGAGTTCGCGGACAAAGTCGTGCTCCAGAAGGAAAGCGGTGAGACGCCGGCCGTGCCGCCGGGGAAAGTGCTCGTCAAGGACGCCATTGCGGACAACTTCCTGCAGCAGATCCTCACGCGGCCGGCGGAGCTCGACGTGATCGCAACCACCAACCTCAACGGGGATTATATCTCGGACGCCCTTGCGGCCCAGGTCGGAGGGATCGGGATCGCGCCCGGGGGCAACATCAACTACGTCACGGGACACGCGGTGTTCGAGGCCACTCACGGTACGGCGCCCAAATACGCGAACAAGGACATGGCGAACCCGTCGTCGGTGATCCTCTCCGGGCAGATGATGTTCGACTACCTCGGGTGGGGGGAGGCTGCCGCGCTCATCGAGAAAGGGCTGACGCGCACCATCGAGCAAAAGGTCGTGACGTATGACTTCGCCCGTCTCATGGAAGGCGCCACGCAGGTCTCCACCTCGGCGTTCGCGGCGAAGGTCGCGGAGAACCTCGGCTCATGAGCAGACCGGCAAATCAGAGACCCCGCTACCCGAACAAGTTTCTCGTCATTGGCGTCGCGGGGGTCGTGGTAGGCGGAGTGCTTCTCCTGTTGAACCTCGGGTACCTCCCCCAGCCCGGACGCCTGTGGCCAATCGCGGTGCTCGTGATCGGTCTTTTTTTCCTCTATATGGCCTGGCCGCGGAAACACTCGGACACGTGGATCATCCCCGGAATGGTGCTCACCCTCGGCGGGCTCGTGTTCCTCCTTTCCAACACGGTGCTGGAGGGGGAAAACCTCCAGAGGATATGGCCGCTTTTCATGCTGGTCACCGGGGTTTCCCTCGTCCCCTATGCGCTTCGCAAAAAAGCTTCCGCCAGGGCAGCCATTATTGTGCCCGCGGTCTTCATCTCCTTTCTTGCCCTGTTTTTCCTCGTCTTCAGCCTTCACCGGGAGGAGGGAGGCGGGCTCGCCGCGTTCGTCAGGCAATGGTGGCCCATGATCCTCGTTGTGCTCGGAATCGCGCTCATTATTTCATTTTTCAGCACGCGCAGGCCGAGTAGTAAGGTATGAGCAGGCGGCTCATCCTCATTGTCGCGGTCTCCGTGATGTTCCTGTCATCGGCGGGGATCGTCACGTTCCTCAGCGCCCAGGAGTGGTCTCCGGCGCCTCTCAAGCCCCCTGCCCCGGAAGGGGCAGCGCCCCCGGGGCCGGCCCAGCCAGGACCCGCCCAGCCAGGGCCCGCCGAACCGGCGCGTCCCCTTTCCCTGGAGACTCAATACGCGCCTGACAGGATTTATCGGACTTCCTCGGCGTCGGTCTGGAGGGTCTCTCTCGACCTGGGGGTGCTTTTCTCCCCGGACGGAGGGAAGACGTGGATTGCAAGGAACACCGGCCTTCCGCAACGGGCCGTGTACCCATTCACGGTTGCCAAGCCGCCCATCATCACTGACTTGTCCGTCGACCCGCTGAACGAAAACCGGATCGGCATCGCCACCCTCGACACGCTGTTCTTTTCCAGCGACGGCGGAGCCGACTGGGAGAAAGTCGACCTGAAGGACCCCATTCATTCCAATGACCAGCTCACGTGCCTGTCCCTGGCGCCGGGAAACCCCAACGGCGTCCTTGTGGGCACCTCGTTCCATGGATTCTTCGAGACCGAGGACGGCGGGAAGAACTGGAAGTCCCTCTCTGAGGCCCTCGTCCCGCTCCAGCTCGGCGGCGGCAGCTACGAGGAGATTGCATCCATCGCCTATGATCCTTCGGATCCGTCCCTGATCTGGTTCGCCCTTGGTTTCGGCAAGGGGCTGTACGTGCTGAAGCGCGGGACGAAAAACGTGACCCAGATCGACCTCTCCTCCGGACCCGTGGGGTCCCCCATTCGAGCCATCGACTTTCTGCGATCCCCCGCGCAGGGCGCTGACGGCGCATGGCGGCTGGAGTGCCGCACGGACAATGCCCGGTGGGACTACGCGCCGACAAGCGCGGCGTGGACGCTGGCGGAAAAGATCGACACCGCCGTGTCCATCCCGCCGGACAAGGCCCAGAGGCTGGCAATAGCGGCAGACAAGTACGGCATCTACGTTTCCTCCCATCAGGCGTCAGGCATGTACCTCCAGAAGCACATCGATTTCCTGAAGGCCCAGGGAATGAACAGCCTTGTCGTGGATTTCAAGGACGATTTCGGCTACCTCACCTATGACACGAGCCTTGCCATCCCGCGCAGCATCGGGGCGGTGCAGAAGAGGTTCAACATCGACGACCTGGTCCAGGCTGCACACGCCAACGGGTTGTACCTCATTGGGCGCATCGTCGTTTTCCGCGACAAGCAGCTGTACAACGCGGACAACTACGCCTACGCGGCGTGGGACAAGACGGTGAAAGGGCCCTGGCGCTACCTGAAAAAGACCGTGGACGAGGAAACGGGAGAGGAGAGCTATTACCAGGGCGAATACTGGGTCGACCCCTACTCCGAGTACGTCTGGGATTACAACATCGCCATTGCCCGGGAGCTGCAGGACCGGGGCGTGGACGAAGTGCAGTTCGACTATATCCGCTTCCCCTCCGACGGCGACCTGGGCCGCATCACGTGGCGCTACCGCAGGGAGGGCATGGGGAAGCTCGAGGCCCTGGAGTCGTTTCTGGCCAAAGCGCGGGAGTCCCTCACCATCCCCATCTCAACGGACGTGTACGGCTACGCCGGCTGGGCCCGGATCTCCAACTGGGTGGCGCAGAACATCGAAATGTATTCCCGCTACGTTGACGTCATCCAGCCCATGTTCTACCCCTCGCACTTCCCGCGGGACTTCCTGGGCTCCATGGCATACCTGCCCCGGGCCCAGTACATCTACCAGGAAGGGACCAGGAGGGCGGCATACATCGTCGAGGGCCGGAGCATCATCCGCCCCTACGTCCAGGCATTCCGCATTGGAGGAGAGCTGAGCTTCACGCCGCAGGTCTATACCGCCTACCTCGTGGACCAGGTCCAGGGAGCGCTCCAGGGAGCCGCCCAGGGCTTCACGCTCTGGAATGCCTCCAATGACTACTACATGGCGACAGTTCCCCTCGGACCGATGATCAGCCAGTCAATCGCGTCACGGGAGATGCCATGAAAACGCCATTGAAAATGTTGCCTCTTGCAGTCCTTTCCACCGCGCTGCTTGCCGGCTGCGCCAGCGGACCGAATCAGGAATCGGCCGCGGAGCGGCTTTCACGAATCCAGGCCAACCTTCGCGTTGCGGAAAGCCTCACTGAGACGGCCTCCGCGCAGTCGCTGACAAAGGCAACCCAGATTCTTTCGATGGCGGATCTCACGGGGGAGCCTGAAACGCTTGAGCTTTCCACTTTTGGCGGCCGCCTCTGGAGCAGCCTGTATCCTGATCTGCCCAACCCGTACGAGGCTGGAGGGCAGGTTGCTTCCTCGGGATCTCTGGCTGACGCCGCGCCGGCGGGCTCGCAGTTCTTCCAGCAGCTCCGCCCGGCCCTCGCGCTTCTTTCCCCCGGCCCCGTCCCTGATGACAGCCATGCCTCCGACATGGGAAGCGGCCTGAGCGCGGCGGACAACATCAACCCCGACTCGGTTCTTCCCCCGTACCTGCGGGCCGTTCTCCTGAGCCGGCAGGGCAAGCCGGCGGATTCCGTACGGCCGCTGTACGAGGAGTGCCTGCGCCGTGATCGCGCGTTCTATCCCGCCAAGCTCGGCGTGATCGAAACCGCGATTGCCCAGGGGACGGCGGCCTCCGACCTTGCGCTGCTCACGAAATATGCCGGCGAGCTTCCGACCCCGCTTGCCCAACAAACCGAAACCGCGCGCATCCTCCTGGCAGCAGGGCAGCCGCAACTGGCTGCGGACGCCGCCGCCCGCGCTCTTCTCCTGGCGCCCGGCACCCCCGACCTTCTCCTCCTTCGCGCAAGCGCATTCGATGCAATGGGGGACTGGTACCAGGAGCTGTACATGCTGGATGCCCTGCTCACGGTCGCTCCGACGAACGCTGACGCGCTTGCGCGGAAAGCGACCGTCCTCTTCGAGAAGGCCGGCAACCCCGACGGGGCAATGAAGATCCTCTCCGAGGCCGAGCCGAAGTTCCCGGAGGACGCCGCGTTCCCGGAGCTTCGCGGCAGGATACTGCTTTCCCGTGGAAACAGCGCGGAAGGCGAAGCGGCGCTTGCCCGTGCGCTGACACTTGATCCGAACAGGGTCAGCACGCTGGCGCTCCTTGCGGGCGCCGCGGCCCGGGCCGGACGCTGGCAGGAGGCGGAGGGGTATCTGCAGCGCGTGCCCGAGCAGGACAGGGACGTCGAGACGCTCCAGGTGGCGTGGCAGATCGCCATGAACCTCGCCGACTATGAGCAAGCCCTCACCATCGCCCAAACGCTGGAAAAAAGACGCGGCGGGGATGAAGCGCTCCTCTATCACGTGAGGACGCTTTTGGCGGCAAACCGGTCGCGGGAAGCGGCAGACCTGGCCACCTCCGACCTGCAAAACGTGAAAACCCCCGCGGTCCGCGCGTCGCTCTTTTTCCTGCGGGCGCAGGCGTCGCACCAGGCCGGCGACGCGCCGGAGGCCGGGCTTGCCGACCTTCGCGCGGCGCTGCGGGAGAACCCGGATGACCTGGAAACGCTCCTTGCAATCGCCGACACCTTGAGCGGCGGCGGTGAATACCGCAAGGCGCTTGCCTACCTGAAGCACGCGCAGGAGCTGTCTCCCGAGGACGCGGATATCAGGGCCCGTGTGAACAACGCAACCAGGCTGGCCGGATCCGGAAACTGAGCCGAGGGATTTCTCGTGACACCGCAGCGCACCGCGGATAGCCCCTCCGCAGCGCCCGCCGCGCTCACCCCCGCGCGGGTGCGGCGAGCCTTGAACCTGAACATCGTGCTCGGTTCCTCAGGGATCCTCTGGATCACCGTGATTGCCCCGGGCACCCTCATGAACGTCTTCTTCAAGAACCAGCTCGGCGCTTCCGACGGCTCCCTGGGCCTCCTTGTGGCATCCACGCAGCTCGCCTCCGTGCTCAACCTCCTCTCCATCCTGATCTTCGGCCGGCTCGCGCGGATCAAGCCGTTCTGGATCATCGTGACGAGCGTCCATCGCGTGCTGGGCTTCGCCCCCGCCCTGGCCGCGCTGGCCGTCGCGCGAGGCGGGGAAAAGACGGTGGCTGCCCAGGCGGTGCTTGTTGGCATTGCGGCAAGCTGGATGTTCATGAACCTGGGCGTCTCGGGATGGTGGCGGTGGATGTCCGAGCTCGTCCCCGAAGAAACGCGCGCCACGTTTTTCGGACGCCGTTCCGCGGTGCTCAACACCGCCACGATGGTCTGGTTTCTGGCGGCCGTGGTCCTTCTGGACGTGTTCAAGAATGCGGGGATTTTCTGGGCGTATTTCGCCATCTTCTCAGTCTCGGGGTTGGCCGGCCTTGCGGAGAGCCTTTTCTACATCTTCATACCGGAGCCCGCGCCGAGTGAGCCAAAACCGCAGTTTCGCGCGGCTGACTTCATCCAGCCGCTCGCGGACAGGAATTTCGTCGGCTTCGCGTTTGCCATTGCGCTTTGGCTTTTCTCCGTCAACGTCCTCGGTCCGTTCGTCGCGCCGTACATAACGGCGAATGACGGAATCGGGGCGCCCAACACGTGGCTGGGGATCATGATGATCCTCACGCAGCTCTCCTACGTGGCCACCGCCATGTTCTGGGGCGTGCTCATGGACAGGCTGGGGAGAAAGCCCGTTGTCCTCCTGGGCAGCATGTACCCTCTCTCCTGGATCATCTACCTGATCCTGAGCCCCGGAAACTACATCTATATCCTGCCCGTCACGGCGCTCATCCAGGGTCTCCTGAGCTTCGCGATCCTCGATGGTTCGGGCCAGCTCATGTTGACGCTCACGCCGCAGAAAAACCGCACGGCGTACGTGGCCTGGTACGCGGCCATCACGGGCGTGATGTCCGCAGCGGGGGCTTTGTGCGGCGGCACCCTGGGCGATCTTCTTTCCGGTTTCCACGCTTCGCTGGCAGGCAGGTTCCCTGTCGGCGGGTTCCAGGTGTTGATCATGGTGTGCTTCGTCCTCTGCCTGGCAAGCATCCTGTTCCTGGCTCGCATTCGGGAAGGCAGGGAAAAACCGGTGGGATTCCTGCTTTCGGCGCTCATCACGCCCACGATCTTCCGTACATTCATGGCGATCAATGTCCTCGGCAGGGGGGAGGCGTCTGGGAAGGTGGCGCGGGCCCTGCGCGCCGTGGAGAAGGCATCCGGGGCCATCGCGGTGCGGGACATCATCAGGCGCCTGGATGACCCGGATGCCGAAGTGCGGGAGGAAGCCGCGCGGGCGCTCGGTCGAATCGGTTCCGCGGAGGCGGTGGAACCGCTGATCCGCCACCTGCGGGAGCGCGCCTCCACCATACGCGCCTACGCGGCGCGGTCCCTTGGCCGCATTGGGGATGCCCGCGCCGTGCCGTGGCTCATCGAGCAGGTCGGCAGCCCCTCCGAAGAGCTGGCTGAGGCCTGCTGCCAGGCCTTGGGGAGAATGGGCGCGCGTGAGGCTCGCAGGCCGCTCCTGGAGCTGTTCGAGGCGGAACGGCCCCCGCGCGTGATCGCCGCGGCAAGCGAGGCGCTCTCACGGCTGGGCTCATTCGAGGCGGCGCTGGACATCTTTCCGCGCATGCACGCCGGGGAGAGCCCGGTGCTGGCGCGCCAGTTGGCCATCGCCTTGAGCAACCTGCTGGGGACTCCCTCTGCGAACGCCGACAGCTTCTACGCCATCGTCACGGGAGACAAGCCGACGCGAAGCGTCGCCCTGGAACGGCTTGAAGCGGAAGCCCAGAGGAACCCGCAGACGCTTTTTGCGCACTGCAGAGCGGAGTTTTCGCGGCGGGCGCAGAAACGCCAGGCTTTGGCGCACGCAGCCAGGAATCTGCACGCGGCGGTTGCGCGCGAGGATACGGCGTCCATCATCGAAGGCCTTTCCAGCTCGCTCCTCTGCTTTTGCCGCCTCCTTGCGGATCGGGACTTCGATGAAGATGAAGCGCTTGGTTTCGCGTTCCTGCGGGGGGCCAGGCTCGGCCTGGGATTCTGGTTTTCCGTGGAGGCAAGGAACGTGTTCCGCGGTCCGGCCGCGGCCATGGCTGACGAAAGCCGCGCGGAGCTTCGGGAAATCGATTCTCTCCTGGGGCTTTACTTCCTGGCCACCTACAGGGCGGAAATGGAGGACGACTCATGACCTTGCGCTGGCGGCCCTTCACGATCCTCCTTTGGCTTCTGGAACAGGTAGGTGACGCAGTCCTTCACGACAACGTCGAACCGGTTCTTCCCTTGCCGCAGCTCATACACGAAATCCTTGCCGCATTCCCTGCCGCATTTTCCTCCGCCCAGGGCGTGGCGCTGATAGCACCCGAGGCTGTAGAAAAGCGGCGGGCGGTAGCCCTCCGCGATCCGCACGGCCTCGGGCGCAGCGAGGAGCCGGAGAGTCTCCTCCCCGCCTTCGATCCAGGAGTAGAGAAAGAGAAGCCGCGCTACTCGGGCGGCCAGGAAGGAAACGGCGCTGCGGTTGGCTGCGTACAGGAAATAGTCGACGAAGAAGGAGCAGTTCTCCTGCCCGGCAAGCCTGCCCGCAACCACGAGCTGCCCGACATTGTTGAGCCCGATTGCAAAACGCGCTTCCCGGTGCGCGGCGCAGAGCGTTTGAAGCGACTCGATCCATGCCTCGTCATCCAGCATGACGGGCGGGAGCGGAACGAACACGAGGCCGCCGCGTGAGGCAAAAGCCGCGGGGCCTTTTCGAACGGCCTCGAGGGAAGCGAAAGGCACCGGCTGCGTTGCAGGGGGTGACAGCATCTCGCGACGGGAAAGCGCCGCGAGGTCCGCCGGCGCAAAGGCGCCTGCGTTCCGGGCGGTGGAGAGGAGCGCGCGCTGTACTCTGCGCTCCAAGCTTGACAGAAACCATTTCTCCAACGCGGCAAGGATCTCGTTTCTTGCCTTCTTCAGCTCAGACGGCTGAACGAATATCTCATTGTCTGCCCGCCCTGTCTCGTTCGAAAAAGACAACTCCGCGATTCTCACCGGCGAATCCCCTGATTCCCCCAAAAGCTTCCTGAGGACCCCTTCGAACGACTTGCCACCCGTGGAATCCACGAGCGTGAGTGATGCGCTGAACGCGAACGGCTCTCCCCTATCCCCGACGCTGCAGGCAAGGACGCCGATGCCTTCCTTCTGCGTGAGGGTCGCCTCCAGGCGCAGGGAAACCTTGATGGGCGTAAAGCCCGCTTCCTTCGGCAGGGGCCGGTCCAGAAACCGTGAGGAGAACAGCCGCATCCGCGTCCCGAGCGGCGGCAACGGTGTCTCCCCATCCGCCGTGATGAACACCGCTTCCCCGGCTTGCGCATACCGCACGGGCCTTGCCCCGCGTCGCAGCATCATGACGGGAAAAATGACGGGCTCGGAAGACGCGGGCTGCCAGAACCCCGCCCCGTCGTGCAGTGAGACCCGGGACTGCAGGCGCAGTCCGATCTCCCTGCCGCGCGTCTGTGTGACGGTTCCCAGGGGGATTCCCCTGTGGCCTGGGTATCCCTTCGTGAGGAGATCCTTGGCCCGGGGGGAATGGAAATACGCCGAGGTCTTCTCCCGGGAGAATGTCGCCTCCGCGTTTCGCTGAAGCTCTCCCAACGCGGCTTCTGAAAGAGCGGCGCCTTTGTCGAGGATCTCCCGATACAGCCGTGTTACGTGGAACACGTACTCGGGTGATTTCATCCTCCCCTCGATTTTCAGGGAGTCGATCCCGATCTCGGCGAGCTTCAGGACTTCCGCTCCCAGGGAAAGGTCGCGGCAGGAAAAGGGGGTCGAATCCCTCTCCTGCCCGGAACAGAACACGCTGCGGCACACCTGCGCGCAGTCGCCCCTGTTGCCCGACCTCCCCGTCAACGCCCAGGAGGCAAGGCAGACGCCGGAGAAGCTGTAGCAGAGGGCGCCATGGATGAAGACTTCCAGCTCGATGTCGGGATGATTGGCGCGAAGCTCGCGAATTCGGTCCAGGGTCAGCTCGCGGGAAAGGATGACGCGGCGGATCCCCGCTTCCCGCGCAAACCGCAACCCGCTGTCATTGTGGATGGCCATCTGCGTGGAGGCGTGAACGGCGAGCCCCGGGAAACCGCGGCGAAGGAGCGCGGAGACGCCGAGGTCCTGCACGATGACCCCGTCCACTCCGAGAGATTCCAGCCAGGCGCACAACGTCGCCACGCGCGGCATCTCCTCCTCACGTACGACCGTGTTCAGCGTCACGTAAACCTTGCGGCCGCGCAGCCGCGCCAGGCCCAGGATGCGCCGCAGCTGCTCGAGGGTGAAGTTCGTGGCGGCTCTCCGGGCGGAGAACTCGCTGAGCCCGAGGTACACCCCATCCGCTCCGGCCTCGAATGCCTGGTACGCGGCGGCAAAGCCTCCGCCGGGCGCCAGCAACTCGGGCTTCCTCATCCGTCACCGCCCCGAGGCCGCGCGGGAAGGTGCAGCCGCGCGACGGTCTCGACGTGCGAGGTCTGCGGGAAAAAATCGAAGAGTCCGACTTCGTCGATTGCAAAGCCTCCGCGGGTCAGTTCGCCGAGGTCCCGAGCCAGGGTGACGGGGTTGCAGGAGACGTACACCAATCGTGACGGTCCCGTCCTTTGGAGCCAGCCGCGAACCTCGGGGGCCAGCCCCGTGCGCGGAGGATCAGCCACCACCACGTCGAAAGGGCCCCCGACCGCCCCTGCTTCTATCCACTGCTCCACGCTCAAAGGGTAGAAATCGTTCAATTCGCCGTGCACGTTCCCCCGAGCAAATGACAAGCTGAGAGAGCTGGATTCCACCCCGATCACCCTCGAGAAGCGCTCCGCCAGGAACGCGCCGAAAAGCCCGACTCCGCAGTACAGGTCTGCCGCGGACTTTCCCGCCAGGTCCTTCATGACGAACGGGATGAGCTGCTCGAGCACGGCGAGGTTCGACTGGAAGAAGCAGGCAACGGAAAAGGCGATCTTTTTCCCGTTCACGAAAGCCTCGATCTTGCGCGAGTCATCAATTCCCTCGACGGCGGCGGTCTCTCCGCTGCCCCAGACAGTGAAACGCTCACGGTCCTTCGGAGCGCGGTCGGGCTCGGCGAAGATGCGGTTGATTGCCGGGTCGGAAATCGGACATGACAACACGGGGACAATTCGCGAGCTGCCGGCCTCCATGAAGCCGAGCCTCCCGCGCTGGTCACGGTGCACCTGGACCCTGTTGCGATATCCGAGCGGAGGGCCGGAATGGATGCCGATGGCGTCCCATGAGAACCGCCCAACCCGGCGGAAGGCCTCACGGATGATTGCTGCTTTCTGCTCAAGCTGCTCCTCGTAGCGTATGTGCAACCAGTCGCAGCCGCCGCAGACGCCCGCAAGCTGGCATGGAGGCCCCTGGCGGTTCGCAGAAGGCTCGACAATATCGACAACCGTGGCCCGGTCGAAATCCTTCCGCCGCTGCGTCAGGCGCACTCTGGCCTTCTCACCGGGAAGGGTCCCCGGGACAAAGACGGCTTTTCCGTCCAGGAACCCAAGGCCCTCGCCGCCGGCGACGAGCTTCTCAATTGCAATGTCCGCGGTTATTTCAGGGTTGGCGATTGGTGTTTGCTCCAGATCAGGGCCCGACCATCGTGGTGAAAACTCAGTGTAGCACCAACAATTGCTATGCGCAATCGCAGACGCTTGAGAAGACGATCGGGCCCACGCCCAATGTCCGCTTCACAATCGTTCGACGAAAGCTACAATTGCGTATGGGGGCGTTTTTTTGTCCTACATTTCTGTACCCATGCCGCGATGGCCTGAGTCAAGCCTTTTCTTGTATTTCATTCAGGGGAAATAAATTGCATCAACATAGCGACCCTGGCACGGCGTTTGCAGTTTCGCGGACGGGAACGTGTTTCCCATTGGGAGGGGCATTATGGTAAGGAGGCATTCAAGATGAGCATCGGCAAGACACCGAAAGAGATCGTCGCATTCATGGAGAAGGAGAAAGTGCAGGTCGTGGACCTGAGGTTCATGGATTTCCCCGGCATCTGGCAGCACTTCTCCGTTCCCGCGCGGGAGCTCAGCCTGGACGCGTTTGAGAAGGGGCTCGGTTTCGACGGATCCAGCATCAGGGGCTGGCAGGCAATCAACGAATCGGACATGCTCGTAAAGCCGGTCGCGGAGACCGCTTTCGTCGATCCGTTCCTCACCGCCAAGACGCTCGTGGTAATCTGCAACATCGCGGACCCGTTGACTGGGGAGGACTACAGCAGGGACCCGCGCAACATCGCCCGCAAGGCTGAGGCTTTTGTCAAAGGGACCGGCCTTGCCGAGATTCCCTACTTCGGGCCCGAGGCCGAGTTCTTCATCTTTGACGACATCCGTTACGACCAGAACGAGCATGAGGGCTACTACCATATCGATTCTTCCGAAGGTCGATGGAACACAGGCCGCAAAGAGGACCCGAACCTCGGGTACAAGATCCGGTACAAGGAAGGATATTTTCCCGTTCCGCCCGCCGACACGCTGCAGGATATCAGAAGCGAGATGATGTTGACTCTGGAATCCATCGATGTGCCCATCGAAGCGCAGCATCACGAAGTGGCCACCGGCGGCCAGTGCGAGATCGACATGCGCTTCAACAACCTCGTGACCATGGCGGACAACCTTCTGAAATACAAATACGTGATCAAGAACACGGCAAAGAAGTTCAACAAGGTGGCCACGTTCATGCCCAAGCCCCTCTTTGGCGACAACGGGAGCGGCATGCACGTCCACTTCTCCCTCTGGAACGGTGAGAAGAACCTGTTCGCGGGCGACAAGTACGCAGGGCTTTCGCAGATGGCGCTGCACGCCATTGGCGGCCTTCTCAAGCACGCTCCGTCCATCCTTGCCTTCGCCACCCCCACCACCAACAGCTTCAAGAGGCTCGTGCCGGGGTTCGAGGCGCCTGTCAACTTGGCGTATTCACGGCGCAACAGGAGCGCGGCCATCCGCATCCCCATGTATTCGCCTTCCCCCAAGGCCAAGAGGCTTGAGTTCCGCTGCCCGGATCCGAGCAGCAACCCGTACCTGACGTTCTCCGCCATGTTGATGGCGGCCATCGACGGGATCCAGAACAAGATCGACCCGGGACAGCCCCTGGACAAGGACATCTATGACCTTCCTCCCGAGGAAGCCTCCAAGGTGCCTCAGACCCCGGGCTCTCTGCGGGAAGTCCTCAAGGCGCTCCAGGACGATCACCAGTACCTGTTGAAAGGCGATGTGTTCACGCCGGACGTGATCGAGACCTGGATCGACTACAAGATGAAGAACGAGGTCCTGGCTCTCGACCTTCGTCCGCATCCCTGGGAGTTCATGCTGTACTTCGACATATAAAAAGCCCTCCTCAAGTTTCCAAGTCCCATCCACACCGCCCCCTGTCAGCGCAGGGGGCGCCTTTTTTTAGGGCGCCTTTTTGACGTGAGCTTGAAAGAATCCGCGCGTTCCCCTACGGTTCGATCATGGATACATCGGAAGCCAACCCTGCTCCCGGCACGCCCCGGGGGGCCGCTGAGCGACGAAAAGCATTTCGCATGCTCCATCAGTCCGGCTGCTTGAGCTCGGACATGGGCCTCACCGTTTCAGACCTCGCTGAGCTCGGGGCCCGGCGAATCAGTGTGGGGTCGGCGCTCGCGCGCGCGGCCTGGACGGGATTCATCCGGGCGGCAGCCGCCATCGCCGGAGATGGCGCCTTTGGCGGCTTCAGTGATCTCGTGCCGTTGGCCGAGCTTGAACGCGTCATACGCGCGCTGAACGGCCGCTGATGCCGCCCTCTCTCGTCGAGCGCATCAAGGACCGGCTCCCGGGGCTGAACCCGCGGCTCGTGGATGAGCACATGCGGAGGCTCGACGAACGCTACTTCGAGCGCTTCTGCGAAGACGAGATAGCCGCTCATCTGGAAGGCCTTGCCGTCCTGGGGAGCGGGCACCCCGTCCAGGTCATTGCGGGGACCGCCGCGCGGGGCACGCCCGCGTACACGGTGCTTGCCTTCGACCACCAGGGCGCCTTTTCCCTCATCTCGGGCGTGCTCTCCGCGCTGGGCTTCGACATCAGAAGCGGGGACATCTTCACCTGGGCCCCGCCGGACTCCCGGACGCCGCGGGACCTGTTCCTGCGCAGGCGTCGCATCATTGACGAGTTCGCCGGCACGGAGGCAGCCGGCGCCGACGACGAGGGGTGGCGGGAGAAGCTCTTCGCGACTCTCGGGGAGGTCTTCCGCGCGCTGGAGCACGGGGGGGATGCAGCGGCGCGCGCCCGTCAGATCGTGAATGAGATGGCCGCGGGAAAGCTGGCGGAGCTGAGACTGAAGACAGGGGGTGTCCTCTCTCCCGTGCGCATCGAGATGGACCCGTCGGCGTCCCGGACGCGGATGCACGTGAAAACGCAGGACACGCCGTTCTTCCTCTACACGTTCTCAACGGCCCTGTCCCTGCAGGAGGTATCCATTGAGCATGTCACCATCCGGACGCAGGCAG
This sequence comes from uncultured Spirochaetota bacterium, assembly GCA_963845535.1. Lineage (GTDB taxonomy): Bacteria > Spirochaetota > Spirochaetia > SZUA-6 > Fen-1364 > Fen-1364. The sequence goes on along the minus strand of CAWJSK010000001.1, from coordinate 205,759 downwards.
GGAGGATCGAGGACGAGTTCGAGTTCGTGGACGGAGCGGGGAATCCGATTTCTGACTCCGTCCGGCTGGACAACATCAAGCTCTCCGTCCTCCTGACGAAGCAGTTCACCTCGTTCCTCGGGAGCGCCTCGGACCCGCTTGCGGCGCTCCTGCGCTTCGAGCAGCTCGTGAAAGACATCGTCGCCGCCCCCGGGCACGCGCGATGGGTGGAGCTGCTCTCCAGCCAGACGGTCCTGCAGGAGCTCGCGCAGCTTCTCGGGGCCAGCGCTTTTCTGTGGGAGGATTTCGTTCGGCTGCAGTACGAAGAGCTGATCCCGTTGCTCGGGCCGGGCGCGCCCGGAAGGAATCTCGTCGAGCCCATCGAGCTCCTGCCGGAAAGGCTCGAGATTGCCCTCGGGGGCGCAACCGACCCCGAGGAGTTTGCCCGCAGGCTGAACGCGTTCAAGGACAGGGAGATCTACCTCTACGATCTTGACCACATCCTCGCTCCGCAGCGCAGGGCGCAGGCGGCCGAGGAATCTTTCATCTCCGATTTCCTCACGCTGAGCCGGCGGCTCACCACGCTTGCCGAGGTGGTGATCGATGCCGCCGCCGCCTTCACGTGGCGCCAGCTTGCCGCCCGGTTTGGGGAGCCGCGCACCGTAGCCGGTCTTCCGGTGAAGCTCGCCATCATGGGGCTGGGGAAGCTCGGCGGCGTGGCCCTGGGATACGCTTCCGACATCGAGCTTCTCTTCGTGTACAGCGATAACGGGTCAACCGAAGGCCCCGATGTCATCGGCAACGCAGAGTTCTTCGACAGCCTGGTGCGGGCAGTGCTTCACATGGTGCACGCGAAACGCGAAGGGATCTTCCATATCGATCTTCGCCTGCGGCCTTTTGGCGCCGCGGGGCCGCTCGCCTGCAGCCTGGAGAGCTTCTGCACGTACTACGTGCCCGGCGCGGGGTCCCACTCCCTGGAACGGCTTTCCCTCGTGCGCCTGCGCGCCGTTGGCGGAGACAAGGAGCTGGGCCGCCGGGTGGAGCGGCTTCGGGATGAAATGATCTACGTGGCCCGCAGCATAGACCTTTCCGAGCTGCGCGAAATCCGGTTGAAGCAGGCCCAGGACAAGGTCCAGCCAGGCAGGCTCAACGCGAAGTTCAGTCCGGGGGCGCTCGTGGACCTCGAATATGCCGTCCAGATCCTCCAGGTCACCCACGGAGCCGCGGAACCAAGGCTGCGTACGCCGCGGATCCACGAAGCGCTGGACGCCCTGGCCTCCATTGGCGTGGTGGACGGGGCTACCGCACAGGAACTGGTCTCCGCGTACCGCTTCTTCCGCCACCTGATCAACGGCCTTCGGATGCTGCGCGGCTCCGCGCAGGACCTTTTTCTCCCCCGCCTCGAGGACGACGAGTACAACCACCTCGCGCGCCGCATGGGCTATTCCCCGGAGGCGGAGCTCAGCCCGGCGCGGAAGCTTCACCTGGATTTCGAGACCCACAGCGCCGAGGTGCGAGCGTTCGTGGAGAAATACTTCGGGCGGGAAACGCTCCCGGGGACACCGAGGGTCACGGTGGCGGACATCGTTCTTTCCGACGCCGTTCCCGAAGAGCTGGCGCTGGCCGCGTTGGCAGACAGGGGCTTCGCGAACCCGGCCCGGGCCGTGCTCAACATCCGCCAGATCGCGGGGGAAGCGGATCGAAGGCCCCTTTTTGCGCGGCTTGCCACCCTGGCCACGGACGTCCTTGCGCAGAAGCCTGACCCGGATATGGCGCTCAACAACTGGGAGAGATTGCTGCGCGCCCTTCCTGATCCCGCCGCCCACCTCCGCCAGATGCTCTCCCAGCCCATGCGGCTGGAAATCCTTCTTTCGATATTCTCCGCCAGCCAGTTCCTCGCCGACACGCTGGTCAAGGAACCCGATCTCCTGGAGTACATTGGCCGCGGGGACGTGCTGAACGCGCCGCGCGCCGCCGCGGAGATTCGCAGGGAGCTCGCGGACATCTCGGCAGAGAACGCGGACCGGGGCGCCTGGATGGATGCCCTGCGGCGCTACCGACGGCGGGAGATCCTTCGCGTCGGCGCCCGCGACATCTGCCTGGGAGCGCCGACGCAACGGATCATGGAAGAATTGTCCGACCTGGCTGACGCCGTCACGGGGTCCGCGCTGGACCGCGCGCGCCAGGAGGTCGAAGCCCGGACCGGGGGACGCGCAGCGCCCGCGTTCTGCGTCATTGCCTTCGGGAAGCTCGGAGGTCGTGAGCTGAACTACAGCTCGGACATCGACCTGCTCGGCCTGTGCGCCTCGGGGGAGACGGACGTCGAGCGCGCCACCCTCCTCATGGAGGCGGTACGCGCGCACCTGTCCTCCCACACCAGCGGGGGGTACGCCTATCGCGTGGACTTGAGGCTCCGGCCCTACGGCAGCTCAGGGCAGCTCGTGTTCTCCCTGGAGCAGCTTCGCGATTACTACGGCCGCAACGCGGAGCTCTGGGAAGTGCAGGCCCTGCTCAAGGCACGGCCGGTTGCAGGAGACGCGGCGCTCGGAGAGGAGTTCCTCCGCATGGCGCGGGAGGTGCTCCTCTCCGTCCACGCCCCGGCAGAGATCACGGCCTCCATCAACCGGCTGCGGCGGGAGGCGCTTCGGGCCCTCTCCCGCAGCATCCTGACCACCACCGACATCAAGACGGGCCTCGGCGGCCTGCGGGACGTGGAGTTTCTGGCCCAGGGGCTTCAGCTCGTCCACGCGCGGGAGAAGCCTGAGCTTCTGCAGGGCGGAACGCTTCCCGCCCTTCGCGCCCTGGCCGCTGCCGGGGTGCTGCCCCGGGAGACGGCAGAGCAGCTTTCCTCCGACTACCTTTTTCTACGCCGCGTGGAGCATTTCCTGCAAATCTACGAGGATCGCCAGACCCACAGCCTGCCCAGCGACCCGGGGCAGCTTCGAGCGCTCGCGCGCCTGATGTTGGGAACTGGAGCCACGGCCGAGCAGCTCGTGGCAAAGTTGTCACGCCGGCGCGAGAGGGTGCACGCGGAGTACCTCCGTTTCGTGGCTGACGAGGACGCAGAGCCCGCGGATCCTGCCTGAGGCGCCAGAGGGCCCCGGGTGGCCTGCCTGAGCCCCGACGCGCCTGAACCGCTGCGCTGAGCCTGACCTGCGCACCTATAAGAATCGCGAGAAGTGCAAGTTTTTGGACAACATTGGCGTTTTTTATAGGTGTACCTTACCTGAGGGCGCCCACCGCAGCTTCCACCGCCCGGATGATCCCGCCCTCATGCAGCAAATCGACCATGGCCTCGATGTCCTTCGAAAGAACACGGTCATGGTCCAGCCGGGGAACGCGCTCGCGGATTGTGCGGTAGGCGGCTTCCGTGCCCTTGCCGGGCTTGCCTTTCGTGAGGAGATCCAGCGCCTGGCACGCGCAGAGCAGCTCGATGGCAATCACGTTCTCCGCGTTGATGATGACCGAGCGGCACTTGCGCACGGAAATGGTCCCCATGCTGACGTGGTCCTCTTTGTTCGCCGAGGTCGGGATGGAGTCCACGCACGCGGGGTGGGACAGCACCTTGTTCTCCGACACGAGCGCCGCGGCGGTGTACTGCGCGATCATGAAACCCGAGTTCAGTCCGGAATCGTTCACGAGGAAGGCAGGCAGCCCGCTCAGCTGCGGGTTGACCAGCCTTTCGATGCGGCGCTCGGAAATGCTTGCAAGCTCGGCGGCGGCCATGCAGAGGTAATCCGCGGCCAGCGCGAGGGGCTGACCGTGGAAGTTCCCGCCCAGCAGGAAGTCTCCCGTCTCGGGGAAGATCAGCGGGTTGGTGGTGCACGAGCCAAGCTCGGTCTCGAAGACGCCCTTCACGTGGTGGACAGCGTCACGGCTTGCCCCATGCACCTGCGGGGAGCAGCGCAGCGTATAGGCGTCCTGGATCCTGTGGCAGTCCTTGTGGGAGGACATGATTGCGCTGTCCTGCGTGATGCGATACATGTTGTCCGCCGCCGCGCCCTGCCCCGGATGAGGCCGGGCGTTATGGATGCGCGGATCGAACTCCACGTTGGTGCCCATGAGGACCTCGAGGCTCATGGAGCATGCAATATCCGCCGTCGTGGCGAGCCGTTCGGCGTCGTTCACGGCAAGCGCGCCGATCCCTGCCATGAACTGCGTGCCGTTGATGAGGGCAAGCCCCTCGCCGGCGTCAAGGCGCACCGGGACAAGCCCTGCGGCGCGGAGCGCCTCCCCGCCAGCCATGCGGGCCCCCCGGTAGAACGCATCACCCCGGCCGATGAGGACGAGCGCAAGGTGAGCCATTGGCGCAAGATCCCCGCTTGCGCCCACCGAGCCCTTTTCCGGCACCACGGGGCATACGCCGGAATTGAGCAGGTCAATCAAGGCCTGGAGCGTTTCCAGCTTGATACCGGCGTGCCCCTGGGAAAGGTCCTGGACCCTCACCGCCAGCGCGGCCCGAACGGCCTCCGCCGGGAAAGGGCTCCCGACGCCGGCAGCATGGCTCATGATGATGTTTTCCTGCAGCGCGCGCGTCTGGCTTTCCTCGATTGCCACTTCGCACAGCGCGCCGAACCCCGTGGTCACGCCATACACTGCCCTGCCTTCGCGGACCCATTTCTCGACAAGCGCCCGCGCGCGCATGACGTCGGCGCGCGCGGAGTCCGCAAGCTCCACCCGCGCCCCGTCTCGAGCAATCGCAACGAGCGCTTCGATCCCAAAAGTCTCTTTGCCAATCACGATGGTGCGCACGGGGCCCCCGTCAGGCTTGGAGGAGCTCGAGCCGGGCTTCGACGATGTTTTCCGTCCTCTGGGTCTCATCAATCACCTCCTGGAGGACCTTTGCGGTCCTGGCCTGAAGCTCCTCCCGGGCAACCGGATTCCTCACGGACGGGAGGTTGACGCGGACGTTGTACGCCGCGCTCAGGGCACCGGCGCGGATCATCTGCGAGGCCGAGCCAGCGTCGGTCACACAGCGGGGGTTGCCTCTGTCCGCCGCGCACAAGGCGAGAGCTGAAAGCTCGCGCAGCGCTTCAAGAGTGGAGAGGGGGACGTTCGCCGACGTGAGGGAGGCGTTGTCCAGAGCCTGTTCCCTGACCTGGCGCTCCCGGTCCGTGCCTTTGGGAAGCCTCCGAGCCTCCATGACCGCGCGGAAAGCCTGAGTGTCCTCATCCACGAGCACGCGAAGTCGCCCTTCGAGGACGGCGGACTCCCTGCCGACTCTTTCCATGTCCGCCCAGGAATCCCTGTACTTTTCCTTCCCCGCGGTCAACGCGGATACCATCCTGCAGAGCGCGGCGGCAAGCGCTCCCGCCAGTGCGGCAACGCTGCCTCCCCCGGGCGCGGGGGAAGCGGAGCCCAGCTCGCTCAGGAACTTTTCCAGCGACATCTCCATGAGCTTCATGAAAGGTCCTTCCTTCGGGCGGCGGGAAAAAAATGCGCTTACGGTTTCGGGGGACTGATCCTCTGGCTCTCCTGTTTGACTCTTTTCATCTGCTCTTCTATCAACATGAGAAGGAGACCCTCGAAGCTCAGCTTGCGGGAGTGCGCCTCGTTCTGGAGGAACTCGTTCATTTCCTCGGAGACGCGCAGGTCCAGTCGAATCGTTACTTGCCTCATACTCCTGACCGGCATGATACGTGGGGCGCAGCGAAAAGTCAAACGAATTGGACGCATGTGCCGTCCATGCATACATTCTTAGCGGCACAGGAGGCTGGTCGTATGGCGGTCATCGGGATGCGGGAAATGGTGGAGCAGGTGTTGGGAGTGCTCTCCGAGGCTTTCGAAGGCCCTCGGGAAACCTGGAGCTATTTCACCGACACGGGGAGCGACGGCGGGATGTTCGGCACGCTGGAGAAGCTCGATGCAGAGGAGGCTTCCCGAATCTTGGGCAGGACGAGCATTGCCGCCCACGTGAACCACGTGATATTCGGTCTCCTTGCCTCGGCGCGATGGATCGAAGGGAACCGTACCACGCGCAAATGGGATGAGAGCTGGAGCGTGAGCGCCGTGGACGCCGCATCCTGGGAACGAACGAAAGAACGCCTCCGCGCCGCCTACAAGGACATCCGCCGGGCGGTCGAGATCTATGCGATGGAAAGTGAGGAAGCCATGGCCGGGGCCGTGGGGGCGCTGGCGCACGCGGCCTACCACCTGGGCGCCATCCGCCAGAAGGCTTCTTTTGCCGCCAACGGCTGAGCCGTGCGGCTTGCGGCTCATGCGGCTCAGCTCATGCGGCTCAGCTTGACGCCGTGGGGATTCCGCAGGTATCCTCCCTCCCATCGGAGAGCATGTGAGCACGATCATCCCGCTGAATGAAAAATCCCTGCCCGCGGAATGCCTTGTCTTCAAGCATTCCACGGCCTGCGGTGTGTCCGCCAGGGCGTCCAAGGAGGTCGAAGCCCTCCAGACGAACCTCCCCATCTACTGGGTGAACGTCCGCGAGCAGCGGGAGATCTCCAACTGGATTGCGGACACCTACCAGGTGACGCACGAATCTCCGCAGCTCATCCTGCTATCAAACGGAAAGCCATCGAAGGTCTGGAACCACTTCCAGGTCAACCGGGAAATCGTAGAAAGGGCGCTCGTCAGCCCTGCTCCGTAACATCTGAAATGAGAAAAGCATACGCCGCGTTCACATCTTTGCATTTCTCAAGGCCCCTCGGATCGACATCGGGGTGGTGGCGCATCATGAGCTTCCTGTAGAGAAGCCGCAAGTCCTCGGCTGAGTAATCCCTGCCGTCTACTCCCATCACCTGGCGCGCCCATGTGCGCTTGTCCGGCGCGCGCGCGGTCCGACCCGCAGTGCCCGCAGACCTCGCGCCGCGTTTCCCGGGGCGCGGCTGATCCTCCGGGTCAACGTATCCCAGTTGCGCGGCCGCGAGCCGCAGCCTTTCCACCAGCCCCACCACCAGGTTCGCGCGATCCAGCACGTGGCGCTCGACCATTCCCAGCACATAGCGCCGCGCCGTTGCCTTCCCCCGGAGGGGCAGGCCATGAAGCACCTGGAACGCTTCCGCGCTGCGCTGGAGGAGCTCGTCGATGTCGACGTGCTCATCCAGATAGATTCCGATTGCCGAGCGGACGTTGCCGGTGTATCGCAGCATTGCGGCGAGCTCTTCGGACTGGACCTCGTGAGCCGCCGCCGTCCTGCGGGCTCGAAACGTCACTTCCTCGATCAGCTCGATTCCCAGCGCGTACGGCAGGAAGAGGCCGGCGCGCGTCATCACCTCTTCGGCCGTGTTCCCCTTGAGCTTTTCCAATACCGTGACGAGATCTCCCACAGTGTCCTGCGTCCAGCCGTCGATGGCCTCGGAGAAGCTGATCCTGTCCCGAACTTCGTGGACGGCCCTCCAGAAGGAAACGGGCTCAACGGAAAGAAGCCCCGCCACGTCCTCAGCGGAAATGTTCCAGCAACCGTCACTGTCCGAAATCCCGCACAGCCGTTCAATGAGCGCAGTCACGCGTCACTCCACCACCATCGAAACTCCCGGATCAGGCGTGTCATCGCCCGATGTCTCCAGGGGCATCCTTTCAAGCGTTGAGTCGAGAGTCAAGACTGCCTTCTGTCAAGACTGCCTTCCCGCTCCGTGATATTGTGTAGCCGATGAGCGACAGGAACGCCGCGCGAGGCCTCTCCCTGGCTGCATCCGGCTTCTCCGCACTCTACCGCCCGAGCACGTGCACGCGCCGGGTGTATCTGCTGGCGCATGGAGAGCCCACGGGGGAGCCTTCCGTCATCGAGCTCATCTTGCGCGAGCTGGGGGAGCGCCACGAAAAGGAGCATCTCGCCACATTTGCCGTGGCGCGGAACCTGGCTGAGGGCAGCCTCACCGACCGCGCGGAGCGCACACGGGAAGCCGTGCGGAGCGGCGCGCCCGTCATCTACCAGGGAGTGCTTCGCGCCGCGCTCGCCGGCTCGCGGGACGTCGTTACCGGGATTCCCGATTTCATGATCCGAAATGAAGACTCTTATCGGATACGGGACTGCAAGCTCTCCCGCAGCATGCGCGGGGACAGGCACCCCGAAATCGTCCGTCAGCTCCAGACCTACGGCTGGCTCTTCGAGAAAACCTTCAATCTGCTTCCCTCCGCCCTTGAGGCATACCTGGGCAACCACACCGTGGAAACCATCCCGTATGCCGGCTCAGCCCGAGCGGAAGAGGAGTTAGGCAGGCTCCGGGACCTGTTGCTCCTCCCCGATGAACCCTGGGAGCCCGTGGGATGGTCCAAATGCGGGGGGTGTCCTTTCCAGGACAGGTGCTGGTCACGGGCAGCGGATGACCATGACGTTTCCGTGGTGTATGGCGTCGACCAGGCAACCGCGCGGGCCCTTCGAGACAGGGGGATAAGCACCTACGACGCGCTTCTGGAAAAGTTGGACGCAGAGAAGCTTGCGCGACTGACGCGCGCCAAGGGAAGGGCCAGGGTGGGCGCGGCTGCCCCCCGGATCATCGCCCAGGCCCGTGCGCTTGCTACAAACAGCGTCATCCGACTCGGCAGGCTCGAGCTGCCGTCCGGGCCGGCCGTCATGCTCGACCTGGAGGGTATGCCGCCGCAGAACGACGAGCTGGACGCTGTGTACCTCTGGGGCATGCGAGTGTATGGAGAAGAAGGGCCGCGGGGTCCGTACCACGCGGCGGTTGCGGGCTTTGACCAGGGTGGGGACCAGGAGGCGTGGAGACAATTCCTCGACCATGCCGCGCGTGTCTTTCAGGAGCACGGCCGCATCCCTTTCGTCCACTGGGCGGACTATGAGAAGGTGAAGATCAAGTCCTATATCGAACGGTTTGGTGATCCTGCGGGGGTTGCAGGACAGGTGATCGAGAGCTGCTTCGACCTGCTCAAGGCCGTGCGGGATGCTCTTGCCCTTCCCGTCCCGAGTTACGGGCTGAAAGTACTGGAGCGGCTGAGCGGCTACAAAAGAACCATGGAAGAATACGGCGGGGACTGGTCCATTGCGCGCTACCTCCGCGCCTCTGAGAGCGCCGACGCGGCTGAGAGGTCAGGAATCATGGCGGAGATTTTGAAGTACAACGAGGAAGACCTTGAGGCGATGGCGGGGGTCCTCAGGTGGGCGCGATCTCTCGCTGGTACTGCCTGAAGACGGTCACGAGGTCCTGAAGCGGCTCCTCCCCCTGGCCGTCATGAGCCCCTTCCAGCGTGAACACGTTCAGGTTGTCCATGGCGCGGCTCATGGCGACGTAGATGAGGTTTCGAACGAGCCGCTCCCCCTCCTTGCCCTCGTAGTCGGTGCGCGGCGGCAACGCGGGAAGGAAAAGCAGGACCACCGGGAAATCCAGACCCTTGCTCGAGTGCAGGCTGGTGAGCCTGATGATTTTTTCACGCTTGAAGGAGAAATCCTCGTCGCGGATATTGGCGTGCTGGTAACCAGCGTGTCCGAGCATGTCGCCAATGGCGGCCAGATCGGTCTTTGTCGGCGCAAGCACCGCGACATTTTCCGGGTCATACCCGAGCCTTTCGATGAAAAGCGAAGCCTTGCGAAGCAGCAGCCGCATGAGGTCCTGCCGGTCGGGCGCCGTGTAGAGCTCCGGGGGAGGTCCTTCGCGGAAGGCGACCGTGCTTCCCGCCTCGTCGTCATCCAGACCGGAGAGCTTCCGGTAGGCTTCCGTGATCTCATGAATCGGGACCGTATTGCGGAAGCTCGTGTGGAGGACCCGGGACCTGCCGGTGATGTCCACGCCCGCCCGCTTGTACGGGGAGCTGATCCCGTAAATGCTCTGACCCGTGTCCCCTGCCATCACCAGGCCGCGCCGGGTCATGAGCTTCAATGCCTTGAGGTCCGCCGCGCTCAGGTCCTGGGATTCGTCGACGAACGCGAAGTCCAGGTCCTTCAAGCGCGTGTCATCCGGATGGCTTTCCAGGAACTCGATGAGCTTGATGCGAGAGTAGTTCTTGCTGAGCACGCCGTCATGATCCATTGCCTGCGCCATTGCGTCCCGGATCCGCCAGACCGCTTCGCGCTGTCCGGCGGTGAGCGGCTGGCGCATGCCCTTGCGGGGGAGCATCTCCTCCACATACTCGCGCCGCGTCACGACGTTGCCGAAGATGAGCTCTTCCAGCTCAAGGGCCAGCTCCGAAGCGGAGAAGAAGCCCGTGGAGTTGAGCTTCTCCGCGAGCTTGAGATGGATGGAGTAGTCCACCCGCTGCCTCTGACCGAGAAGGCGAAGCCGCCCGAGAAAGAAGCTGTCCGCCGTGATGATGAGGTCATCCGCATCCTTTTCCTTGAGGATCTCCGCCACGTAGCGGTCATACTTCACGAGTGTGTTGGTGTACGTGAGGAAGAGGATGCGCATCCCCGGCTTGAGGTCCAGCTCCGCCTCCCTGGCCCGCCTGACTTTTTCCAGCGCGTGGAGAAGGACGATCGTTTTCCCCGTCCCCGCGCCGCCCCGAACAAGGAAATCGAACCCCGGCCTGAGGCCTTCCACGGCCTCTGACTGCTCGGGGGTGAGCTTCATCACGCTCCGTTCGTAGTCCATGCGCGTGCGCGTGTACAGGGAGAAGCGGCTCACGAGGTCGACGTACAGGTCGAGGTCACGGTAGGCGCCGAGCTGCTCGCCGAGCTGCCGCTTTTGATCCGCAAGGTGCTCCAGGTCCTTGTGAAGCTGATCCAGCCTCTCCGCGTGGGAATCCGTGCGCGAGCGTTCACGGGAAAGCTCGGCGGAGAGGCGGAGCGTCTCACCCTCCAGCTCAGCGAGCCGAAGCTTGTCATTGGTCCACGCTTCGGTCTGGGCAAGCAGCTTTGCGGAATCCAGGCGCGCGGCGCGAAGGTCCGCCTGGATCCGCCGCAGCTCCTCCCCCTCGGTAAGCGGCGGGCGTTTCTCCGCCCAGAGGGAGAGCAGCTTGGAAAGTTTCCCGAGCGCTTTCGAGGTGATTCCGCACAAGGCGCAGAACTGCAGGAAATTGTGCGTGGCGGCAAGCGCTTCTTCCCTGTCCAGCCGCGTGAACGAGTGGCGCACCCGGTTGGTGATGGCGTGCTCCTGGATGATGCGGGAGATGGCGGCAAGACTTTCCGGAGGCGCGCCACGAGCCGCATGGTGCTCTGCGAACGCCCGCAGCCGGTCCGCGAAGCGCTCGATTCCCCTGATCGACGGCACTTCGTCGCAGATATAGGCTTCGATGAAAGAATGCAGCGCCAGGACATAGAAGCCCTCATCCGTCCCCGCCACGTGCGCCAGGCGTTCGAGGCGGTCATCCAGGGTCGCCGCCGCGTTCATTTCGTCACCGACAGGGCCGTGTCCGGGGCTTCCTCGCAGTTACGGGCAAGCTCCTCGCACCACTTCATGTGGACCTGGCTGGGCAGGTCTCCGCCGGGCCGGGCCTCGTTGGCACGGGCAAAAAGCGGCCGCGCCGCCGCGGGCCCTTCGGTTTCGAATACGGCGCGGGCTCTCTGGTATGCCTCGAGGAACGACAGGTCGGGCGTACGGGAAAGGTCCATCGCTTCCCAGACCACCTGCGGCTCGGCTTTCCCCTTGACCCGGACGGTCCCCCAGCGCCGCCATGCTATCCCGGGCATCTCACCGCAGAGCCGGTGGGTCTCGTCGCAGAAAAGCGCCTGGGTGCCGCACTGGGCGCTCGCGGGCTCCAGGCGCGCGGCGAGGTTGACTCCATCTCCGAGCGCCGTATAGGTGAGGCGCTTGCTCGTGCCGAACACCCCGATGAGGCATTCGTCCGAGGCGGCGCCGATCTTCACCTTCGCGAAATACGGATCAGCCATTTCGACCAAAGCCTTGGCGGCTTCCAGCGCACCGCGCACCACTGCGCGCGCATGGTCCGAGGCATCCCCCGACACGAGCGGTCCACCGCGGAAAGCCATGACCGCGTCTCCGATGAACTTGTCGATGATGAGGTCATGGGCAAGAAGGCGTTCGACCACCACGTCCATGGCCCTTTCCAGGTGACGCGCAAGGGCCTGCACGTCGGACCGGAGCTTCTCCGCGGTCTGGGAGAACCCGACAAAGTCTATGAAAATCGTGGTTGACGGAAGCCCTCTGCCGCTCGTGGTAGGCCCCCGGATGATGGAGGAAGTGCTCAGCCACCTGCCGCGGCAAGGCGATGTTGAGGAGCGTCTTCAACTGCTTCCACGATGATTCACGGACCTCGCTGTGAATGAGGAACAGGAACAGCGCCGTTGCCAGCAGCGCTCCCAGCACCAGGAAGAACTCCGCTTCCCGGAGCGCCACAGTCTGCGCTGCAAAGCTCGCGTGCATCCAGGCCAGCACCCCTAGGAACGCGCAGGCATAGAGAGCGACCCCCGCGTTCATTTCGATCCGGAAGCGCCGGCCTTCCTCGTCCTGCTCCGCCGCCGCCTGGGCCAGAGCCGGCAGGAACTGCAAAGACCGAAGCAACCGAATGCTCCGAAGCACCCGCAGGACCCGGAACATCCGCGCAAGCTGCACTGCCTGGAGCCACGGCATGTTCATGAAGAGCACGAGCCCCGGCAGGCAGCTCAGGAAGTCCGTTGCGACCCACGCCGAGCGCAGGTACCTCCCGCGCAAGAAGATGAGCTTCAGCAGAAAATCAACAATGAAAAGGGCGTCGAGAGATAAAGAGACAACCCTGGCCGGCCCGCTCTGGGCAAGGAGCCCACGCAGCTCCAGCAGGTACAGCCCCACGGCCACCACGGCAAGCGCCAGGAGCGGCTTGTCGGCTGCTTCGATGATCTTCTCAGGAACGGACCGCGGGCTCGAAAGCCGGGCAATCGACCTCACTTTCATGGCTGTCAGGATACAACGGATTCAGCCGCAGCGAAACCGGTTGCCCGCGGCAACCTCGGCTTCCCCCAGGAATCTCGGTTGGACCCGTCCTCACGCCCTGCGCGGCTCCAGCAGGTCCCACCTGTTCCCGTAAAGGTCCTTGAACACGGCAACCACGCCGTAAGGCTCTTCCCGCGGCTCTTCCAGGAACTCCACCCCGCGGGACTTCATGTCTCTGTAGTCCCTCCAAAAGTCGTCGGTCTCCAGGAACAGAATCACCCGGCCGCCTGCCTGGTCCCCTATCCTGCCCACCTGGGACGCCGAAGACGCCTTCGCCAGGAGGAGCCGGGCCGTGGACCCGCGCGGGGCCACCACGACCCAGCGCTTTCCCCCCTCCAACTGCGCATCCTCGATGAGCTCGAAGCCCACGCAGCGCGTGTAGAAGTCAATTGCTTCGTCGTAGTCGCGGACCACGAGAGCTGCTTGAGCGATCTGCTGGCTCATCGCTTCTGGTGTAGCCAAAATACGCGCCTTAGGGAAGGCGACAGCAGGGGTTCGCCCTTGCAGTTGCCGCCGCCCGCCGGCAGGAGTAGCTTCCTTTCATGACGAACTTCATCTGCGTGCGCTGCGGAGTGCAGTTCGCTGAAAGCGCGGCGCCGCCGGACGGGTGCCCGATCTGCCAGGACCCTCGGCAGTATGTCGGACCCAACGGCCAGGAATGGACCAGCCTGGCCGCGCTGGCCTCCACGAGCCGCAACGTGGTTCGCCCCATCGAGCCCGGCATGTCGGGTATTTCCACGGAGCCGACTTTCGCGATAGGCCAGCGTGCCATGCTCCTTGAAAGCCCTGCAGGCAACATCCTGTGGGACTGCATCTCCTACGTTGATGAGGAGACGGTGCAGTGGGTGCGCTCCCGCGGCGGGCTTTCGGCCATTGCCGTCTCGCACCCCCACTACTACTCTTCCGTCGTGGAATGGAGCCGTAGATTCGGCGGCGTGCCGGTCTATCTTCACGCAGACGACGCGCCGTGGGTCATGCGGCCCGACCCATGCATCCTCCATTGGGAGGGCGGGCAGTTGGAGATATCCCCGGGGGCCACACTCATCCGCGTGGGAGGGCATTTCCCCGGGTCTTCGGTGCTCCATTGGCAGCCCGGCGTCGGCGGCCGGGGGTCCTTGCACACCGGAGACTCGATCTACGTTGCCGCGGACAAGCGTTACGTGAGCTTCATGTACAGCTATCCCAACCTCATCCCGCTGCCCGCTTCGGCAGTCCGTCGGATCGCGAACGCCGTTGCCCCCTTCCGCTTCGATCGGATCTACGGCGCCTGGTGGGACGCTGTCGTTTCAAGCGGGGCCAAGAAAGCGTTGGAGGCATCCGTCCGACGGTATGTGGATGCGATCAGCGAAAACGCTCCAGCCGCCGCGGGGGTCAGCGAACTGCGGGCAGTGTAACGTCGGCAGAGCCCTCGATTGAAACATTTCCCCTGGTATGAGAAAACGCATGCCATGGAGAAAAGAGCATACACCATCGACTGGGCGGGAATACTGTCGGCGGCAGGCTGATGCAGAGAATCGACCTTGCCGGTGAGTGGCAGCTCGTGCGCGCCGCCACGCGTGAGGCAGTGCCCGCGCGCGTTCCCGGTGACACGCACTCCGCCTTGCTGGCCGCGGGAAAGATCCCGACCCGTACAATGGGATGAACGAGCTGGATGTGCAGTGGGTGGGCCGGGAAGACTGGATTTTCCAGCGTACGTTCGACACCGGGAAGGAATTCCTGGCTGAGGAACAGATTTATCTTTCCTGCGACTCGCTGGACACGATTGCAGACGTCTCTCTGAACGGACAGAAAGTCGGCAGCTCCGACAACATGTTCTCCCGCCGACGCTTCGATGCAAAGCCTTTCCTCCGGGCGGGGAAGAACGAAATTCAGGTGCGCTTCACTTCCGCTGAGACCGTGGCCCGGGAGAGGGCAAAGACGCTTCCCTATCCCGTGCCGCACACGCAAAGCCCGGTGCAGTCGCAGCACCGCAACCTCGTCCGCAAGGTCCAGTGCCACGCGGGATGGGACTGGGGACCCTGCCTCATGGTGGCCGGCATTTATGGAGACATCTCGCTCCAGGCATTTTCCGACGTGCGCATTGATTACGTGATGACCGAGCAGAAGCACGAAAAGGATGCGTGCACCGTCACGGTCTTCGTGGAGTGCCTGGCCGCGCGTGAAGGCAGCTTGGAGCTGGAGGCGACCATCGGCGGGCGGCGCGCTTCTCGGACAGTCCCCCTGAAGAAGGGCTTCAACAGGCCGGAGGTCGAGGTGACGATCGAGGACCCGAAGCTGTGGTGGCCCAATGGCTACGGGCCTCAACCGCTGTACGACCTCACCGTGCGTCTGGGCGGTGACGCGGTCTCCAAGCGCATCGGGCTTCGCGGCCTCGAGCTCGTCAGCCGTGAGGACGCCCATGGGCTTTCCATGGTTTTCCGGGTCAACGGCCAGGACATCTTCTGCAAAGGGGCGAACTGGATCCCCCATGATGCTCTCCCCCAACGGGAAAGCCGCCCGCGCCTGGAACACCTCCTTTCGAGCGCCGCGCGCGCTCACATGAACATGATCCGGGTCTGGGGCGGAGGGAAATACGAAAGCGATGACTTCTACTCCCTCTGCGACGAGAAAGGGATTCTCCTCTGGCATGACATGATGTTCTCCTGCGCGTTGTACCCGGCTACCCGGGATTTCCTCTCCAGCGTCGGGGAAGAGATACGCCACCAGGTGAAACGGCTTCGCGACCATCCCTCCATTGCCTTATGGTGCGGGAACAACGAGGATGTTGGCGCACTGAGGTGGTTTCCCGAATCGCGGCAGAACCGGGATCGTTACATCGTGGACTACGACAGGCTGAACGAGGGGACCGTCGGAAGGATCGTTGACGAATGCGACCCCACGAGGACTTTCTGGCCGAGCTCACCCTCCGCGGGTCGTGGGGACTACTCGGACAACTGGCACGACGACAGGCGCGGCGACATGCACTACTGGAGCGTTTGGCACGAAGGGAAACCGTTCAGCGCGTTTCTCGACGTGACCCCGCGCTTCTGCTCGGAGTTCGGCTTTCAGTCTTTTCCGTCACTGGAGGCCGTCCGCATGTACGCTGCTCCGAAGGACTTCAACGCAACCTCCCCGGTGATGGAGCACCACCAGCGCCACCCGCGCGGCAACTCCATCATCACGGAGATGTTCACGCGCTATTTCCGCATGCCCCAGGGATTCGAGAACTTCGTGTACCTCAGCCAGGTCCAGCAAGCACTCGCAATCCGCACCGCGGTGGAGCACTGGAGACGACTGCGGCCCACGTGCATGGGGACGTTGTACTGGCAGCTTGACGACAATTGGCCGGTCTGCTCCTGGTCATCCATCGACTACTCGGGAACATGGAAGCTCCTCCATTACGCGGCAAAGAGGTTCTACGCCCCCGTCCTCCTTTCGGGAACGCTGAAAGACGGTCGGCTGGAGGTGTGGATCACCAATGACCTGACCACGGAAGTCCGCAGGAACGCGGCAATGAGCGTGTTCGACTTCGCGGGGAGGAAGATCCGGGAGGAGGACGCCGATGTCCGGGCCGCGGCTGGAAGCTCGCAGATGGTGAAAAGCTGGCGCCTCTCCGAGCTGGTGGACTCTCCGGAGAAGGCGTTCGTCTCCCTGCGATTCGCAGACGCCTCCGAAGAGGTCTGCAGCGAAGTGTTCCTGACAGAGCCGAAGAGATGCGATCTTGCCGACGCAAAGGTGACGCTCGATTGCCGGCCGGCGGACAACGGCTACTCGATCACGGTGAGCGCCGACAAACCGGCCTTCTTCGTGTCTTTTTTCGCCGCCGGGATTCGCGGAGAGTTCTCCGACAACTGCTTCACGCTGCTGCCGGATTCCCCTCGGACCATTTCGTTCCAGCCGCGTGAGCCCTCAGCGCTCCCAGACTTCACGCGCGCTCTTTCCGTCATGCATCTGCGCCAGACGTACTGACCGACCTTTGCCTGCCTGCCCGACCTATTGCAAAGCGCCGTCAATGGCCCTATAGTGCGTCCCGGAAAACGGCAGAGAGACGAGCCAACGCAGCAAGGGGGCGGCCGCGTATCATGACTCATTTCCCAGGAAGAATTCTTTTCCTCGGCTTCGGCGCCGTTGCTGAATGCACTTTGCCCATCCTCTTTCGCCACCTGGACGCTGACCCCCGCACGCTCACCATCATGGACTTCGAGGACCGCGCTCCCCGCCTCGCTGAATGGACGGCAAAGGGAGCGACAGTTGTTCGAGCCCGCGTGGCGCCGGAGAACCTGGGCGCGTTGCTGGGGAAATACGCCTCGCGGGGAGACCTGATAATCGACCTCGCATGGAATATCGACGCGGGGGACATCCTGCAGTGGTGCCATGACCACGGGGTCCTGTACGTCAACACTTCCACGGAGGTGTGGGACCCGTACACGGCGGACGGTTCCACCCCTCCCACGAACAGGACCTTGTACTGGCGCCATATGCGGCTGTGGGACAGGCTGGCAAAATGGAAGGAGCCGGGTCCCACGGCAGTGCTCGAGCATGGGGCCAACCCCGGGCTGATCTCCCATTTCACCAAGCGAGGCCTCATGGACGTGGCCAACGCAGTGCTGTCGGACGGCAGCGCGCGTGGGGCGTTGCGTGACGGCACCGCGGATGAAATCCGCGCGCACCTGGAGTCCCGGAGCTTCGGCCCGCTGGCAAAAGCCCTGGGCGTCAAGGTCATCCATTGCAGCGAACGTGACACGCAAGTGGCAAACCTTCCGAAAGCCGTGGATGAGTTCGTCAACACGTGGAGCATCGAAGGCTTCCATGAGGAGGGCACCACCACGGCGGAGATGGGATGGGGGACGCATGAGAAATGGCTGCCTCCTCTCTCATTCCAGCATTCGGCCGGGCCGTGCAACCAGATCTGCCTGGCGCGCATGGGGATGAACACCTGGGTGCGTTCGTGGGTCCCCTCCGGGCCCATCCAAGGCATGGTGATCCGGCACGGGGAGGCTTTCAGCATCTCCGAGCGGCTGACGGTGAAAGAGGCGGGCAAGCCCGTGTATCGTCCCACCGTGCATTACGCCTACTGTCCGTGCGACGCAGCCATCGCTTCCCTGACGGAATTGCGCGGCAACAATTACAAGCTCCAGTCGCGCCAACGGATCATGACTGATGAAATCACCACGGGCAATGACGCACTCGGAGCCCTCCTCATGGGCCATCCCCTCGTATCGTGGTGGATCGGGAGCGACCTGAGCATTGAAGAGTCCCGTCGACTCCTGCCCCATCACAACGCTACAACCATGCAAGTGGCCATTTCCGTTGTTGCAGCGGTCACCTGGATGATCCAGAATCCCGAGCGCGGGGTGGTGCTGCCGGAGGACCTACCCCATGACTTCGTGCTGGACCTTGCCCGCCCGTACCTGGGACGGTTCATCTCCACGCCATCGGATTGGACGCCGCTCAAGGACCTTCCCAGGACCTTCGAAAAATACAGCAACCCGGACTTCGACTTCTCGGATCCGTGGCAGTTCAGAAATTTTCTCGTGAAAGAAGGGGACTGATTGATGGGAGCACGTTCGTGATCGAACGCGGTCGTCTGGAAGAACTGGGCAGGGAGCACGGAACGCCCCTGTTCGTCGTTGATCATGAGGAAATCCGAAAGAGCTATCGGACTTTCCGTGAGCACCTGCCGCGCGTGCAGGCCTACTTCGCCGTGAAGGCCAATCCGGACCCCGCCATCGTGCGGACCCTTTTCGAGGAAGGATCGAGCTTCGACGTGGCCTCCCTGCCGGAGTTCATGGTGGTCTATGAAAACATCAGGGACATGCCGGCGGACAAGCGCCAGGACTGGATCTGGGACAGGATCATCTATGCCAACCCCACCAAGACCCCGCAGACGCTGGCAAAGCTGGATCAGTACAAGCCCCTGGTGACGTTCGACAACGCGGATGAGATCCAGAAGATCAAGGAGTTTGCCCCGCACGCGGGGCTCGCCCTCAGGCTCCGGGTCCCCAACACGGGGGCCATGGTGGAGCTCTCATCGAAGTTCGGCGCCTCCCCGGGGGAAGCGGTGGACCTCATTCTGGATGCGGACAAGGCGGGGCTCGTGGTTGAGGGGATCAGCTTCCACGTGGGAAGCCAGACAACGAACTTCGGAAACTACGTCCAGGCCTTGGAGCTCACGGCGAGCGTCTTCGAGGAAGCCAAGGACCGAGGCTACACCGCCATGAACCTGGTGGACATCGGGGGCGGGTTCCCTGTCGCATACAATGAGACGGTCAAGCCGTTCCATGAGCTGGCCGCCATCATCAACTCGGAGCTGGACCGGCTGTTCCCGCCCAACATCGAGGTCCTTGCCGAGCCGGGACGGTTCCTGGTGGCATCCTCGGGGTACTCCGTCTCGGAAGTAATCGGCACGGCGGTCCGGGATGGCAAGAAGTGCTACTACGTAAATGACGGCGTCTATCACACCTACTCGGGGATCATTTTCGACCACTGCCAATACCCCGTGAAAGCTTTCAAGGACGGCCCAACGCAGATCAGCGCGGTCTTCGGGCCCACCTGTGACGCCCTGGACGTGATTTCCGTGGCGGAAAACCTGCCCCTCCTGCGAAGAGGGGATTTCGTGTACAGCGACATGATTGGCGCGTACAGTCACGCTTCCGCCACTTTCTTCAACGGGTTCCCGCCGGCAAAGGTCGTGCACGTCAACCGATAGTGGCCTCGGGCCGCGGGCCGTGGTACACTCGCGGCAAACCAAAGGGAGCGCACAATCGTGAACAGATTCAGATTGGTCTTGGTTTGCCTTACGGGCCTTGCCGCCGCGCTCTCCGCCGCGGCGCCGGCGCGTGCGGATGATTTCACCGCCACCCAAGTGCGCTTTTGCTCCACCGCCGTGGATGCCGTGGACGTGGCGCTTTCCCGGTTCGGCACCTACACCGCAATAGCGGACCGCACGGACGGAAACTCGGTACGAGTGCTGGATGAGAACTGGGAGCTTCTCTGGCGCCACCGCCAACCCGTGTATTGGGCGGGCACTTTCCGCCACGCCCCCATGCTGCAGTTCGCCCCCGACGAGTCTTTCCTGATCTATCCGGCCTACAGGACGGAGAACGACATCACGCTCGTGAACCCGCGGACCGGTGAGCCGATTTCCGTCCTGAGCGGACACAGCGGCACGGTTGATTGCATTGCGTTGAGCCCCGACGGCGCGCGCATGGTGAGCGCGGCGGAGAAGGAAGTGTTCCTCTGGCGGCGTGACGGGGCAAGCTTCACGCTCGCGGACAAGCTGGCGGACCACGAAGGCTCGGTCAACTCCGTGGCATTCTCACCGGATGGCTCCCTTGTGGTTACGTGCGAAACGGATGACACGGCCCGTCGTATCGTCTTGTATCGCGTGGACCAGGATCACCTGACCGCGGTATCCAAGTACGAAAACGAGGAGAATAACCTCTCCTACGAGTTCTCTCAGCTCGCGTTTTCTCCCGACGGCCGTTGGATTGCCGCCGGCTATGCCGACGTCCTCATGGTTTTCGAGCGCACGGGGACTGACCTGCGCCTGGCACAGAAAGTTCCCGACATCGAGCTTGGGGCGGTCATCAGCGTTGCTTTCACCCCTGATGGGGCCCTCCTCCTGACGGGTCATTACCGCGACGTTCGCGCATGGCGCCTTGTCAACGGATCATGGCAGGCGGCCGCAACGTTCACCCCGCACATCGGGCTGGTGCGCGCCATGAGGTTCTCCATGGACGGAACCAGGCTCGCCATTGCTGGCCGCGCGGACACCAACGCGGTAGGCCAGTGGTCTTTGACAGGCGTTGGGCCTTCCCCGCTCGGCGGGCTGTTCACGCTTCTGGGCGGGAAGCTTTCCACGGCCCAGAGGGACTTCCTTGATGATGCAACCTCGGCGCGGATCCTCTCTTCGCTTGCTCCCGCGGACACGGCTCCCCGCGACATGTTCGAGACGGAGAAGGAGTACGCCGCGCGTCGAGGCAAGGCGCGCGGGCGGGCAGCCTCCCTGCTGCAGGAGGAGACGGAGAAGCACTTCAGCGCTGAGCGCGCACCGGCCAAGGGGGCGTTGTACGAAGTCTCCGTGCCCCTGCAGACCCAGGGGACCTATGCCATCGACTCCAAGACGTACAGCATCCATTTCATGGACACCGACGCCGTGGTGAAGCTGGAGCGTGACCCCGCCCGTGACCTGTACAAGAACTGGCAGGCCGCTCGTGTTCGCGCGACACGTCTTCAGACGGATGACGGCACGACGTATGACGACTTCCGCGTCTCGCTGCCTGATACCACCGAGCAGTTCCCCGTGGGCCTGTGGGAAAACCCGTTCACCGGGGAGAAGCTTGACCGCTATGGCGCGCGGGTGCCAAGCACCACCATCGGCCCTGACCTGCTCGTGCGCAACCTGAGCATCGACGGCGTGTTCCCCGCCTTGTTCCATTACTACGCCGACCATTCCCTGGGGACTCTGACCCTGCAGAACACCGGGGCAAACACGATCACGGACCTCTCCGTGCGGCTGAATGTGCCCGGCCTCATGAAGGCGCCCACGGACGCCGCCGCGCCCGCGGCGCTTGGGGTGGGACAGAGCGTGGATGTGAGCATCCGCGCGGTGTTCGACCCTTCCGTCCTGGACAGGAACCAGGGCGGCTCGGTCTCCGCTGAGCTGTCCATCCAGTACACCGTGGGGGGCAAGCCGTACGCGGACACCATCCGGCGACCCATCGGCCTTTTGAACCGCAACGCAATGCGCTGGACGAATGACCTGAAGGTGGGCGCCTTCATGTCCACGGATGACCCCGCGCTGCTGCGCTGGAGCGGACAGGTCATGGGGATGGGGGACGACCTTGCCACGAACGTGCTCACCCGCAATCTGTTTTCAGCGGTCCGCATGTTCGAGGGCATGAAAGCAACCGGGGTGCGCTATGTCGTGGATCCGGCCACTCCCTACGAATCGTTGTCCCGCGACTCCACCGCCATCGATTTTCTGAGGTTCCCCACCGAGACTCTCGACGCCAAATCAGGCCAGTGTGACGATCTCTCGGTCCTCTACAACAGCCTGCTGGAGTCAGTAGGAGTCGACACCGCCTACATCACGACCCCGGGCCACATCTTCGCGGCTTTCAACCTCGGCATGACGCCCGAGCTTGCCTCCAAGACGTTCGCGAAGTCAGAGGACCTCATTGTCCGCGCCGGAGTCGTATGGATGCCGGTGGAAACAACCATGGTGGACGAAGGCTTCACGAAGGCGTGGCAGACAGCGGCCGTGGAGTGGCGGGAAGCGAGCGAGCGCGGCACGGCGGGGTTCTTCACGTCGAAGGAAGCGTGGCAGCTCTATCTCCCGGCAGGCTTCTTCGGAGTCCCTTCGACGGTGCCTCCGGCGCGCGACCAGATGCTTGCGCTGCTGAATGGGGAGATCGATGCTTTCCGCGCCGCGGTGCTGGCCCCGAGGGAGGCTGATCTGCTGGCCGCGCTGGCCAAGAGCCCCTCTGCGGCGCAGGAGAACCAGCTGGGCATTCTGTATGCCCAGTTCGGCCTGCTCTCCAAGGCTCTGGAGCATTTTGAAAAAGCCATCGTGGCAAGCAAGTACGTTCCCGCAATGATCAACGCGGCCAACGTCTGCGGGCTCAAGAAGGATTATGCGAAAGCCCAGGAGTACCTCAAGCGCGCTCAGAAGCTCCAGCCGGAGAATACGCGGGTGCTGATCGCGCTCGCGTATTCCTACTTCCAGGCGGGCAACCAGGTTGATGCGAAAAAAGCTTACCAGCGGATGAGCAAGGTGGATCCGGGGCTTGCCGCCCGGTATCCGCTGTTCGGCGCCGCGGCGGCAGCCCCCGGACAGGGCCGCGCGGCGCGCGCGGACAAAGCTGCCGAGCTTTTCGGGACGGATTGGACGCAGTAGGGACCGCGAAGCCAACCGCGCGGCGGTTGCGCGCCGACCGCGGCGGCGACTTGCCGATCGCCGCGCTACTTTTTTGGCTTCATGAGGGCGACGAACTTCTCCTCCTCGCCCTCCAGCATCCTGTAGCAGTGCTCTTCCGCGGGGAATGAAGCTTCCCGCACGTCGGCGCAATACGCCTTCATGGCCGTTGTCACCACCTCGGCAACGTTGCAGTACTTGCGGACGAACTTCGGGGTGAACGCCTGAAACTGCCCGATCAGGTCGGAAACGATGAGGAGCTGGCCGTCCGCGCCCGGACCCGCTCCAATGGACAGGACCGGGATGCGGAGCGTCTTTGCGATGTACTGCCCCACCTCGGGCGGGATTGCCTCCAGGAGTATCATGTGCGCGCCCGCCTCCTGCACCGCCAGGGCATCTTCCACCACCAGCTTTGCCTGCTCAGCCGTCCTTCCCTGGGCCTTGTGTCCGCCGAGCTGGCCCGAGCTTTGCGGCGTAAGCCCCACGTGCCCCATCACGACGATCCCGGCATCCACAATCGCCTGGATCACGCGCGCGACCCTTTTCCCGCCTTCGAGCTTGATGGCATCACAGCCGGCTTCCTTCAGGAACCTGCCCGCATTCTCCACGGCCTTCTCAATGCTGCTCTGGTAGCTCATGAAGGGCATGTCGCCGATCACGAACGTGTTCGGCGCCCCGCGCCGGACCGCCTCCGCGTGGAAGATCATCTGGTCCATGACCACGGGGACGGTCCCCTCGTAGCCGTAGACGCACATGCCCAGGGAGTCTCCCACCAAGAGCATGTCCAACCCGGCGGCCTCCGCGAACTGGGCCGTCGGGAAATCATAGGAGGTAAGGAAGACGATCTTCTTCCCTTCCTTTCTTCATCTGCAGGAAATCATGGATGCTCTTTTTTTTGCCCATCGACGCTTTCCCCCTTCACACGAACTTGTTGTAGTTTTTCAACATGATGAAGCTTTCCGAGGCAAGGATCCCTTCGATGCTGGAGAGCTCCTCCGTCAGAAAGCGAACAAGACCGCGGTTGGAATCCAGCAGCACTTCCGCAATGAGGTCGTAGCGTCCGGAGGCAATGGAGACGGAGAGGACGTTTTCCAGCCCGGCAAGCTCCTCGGCTTTTCGCTCCAAAAGCTTGGACTCCGCCACACGGACCGCCACGATCACCAGTTGCTTGTTTGCAAGGACGTCGGGGTTGATGAGCGCCCGCACCTGGAGGATGCCCGCCTCTTTCAGACGCTTGAGGCGGGCCCTCACGGTTCCTTCCGAGACTCCGAGCTTGCGGGCGATTGTGTTGTTCGGGACATCCCCCCGCTTCAGGATCGAGATGATCTTCCAGTCGGTGTCATCTGGCTGCATGAACCCTTACAGTATCGCGCTGGGGGAAGTGTAGGCAAGGTCGAACGCCTTCGCCACACCGTCGAACGTGCATTTGCCTTCGTACACGTTGAGGCCGTGCATCAGGTCCGGGTTCGTCGCGGCACGCCTCCTCCACTCCCTTGTCGGCAATGGCCAGACCATAGGAGAGCGTGCTGCTCGTCAGGGCGAGCGTGCTGGTGAGCGCGACGGCGCCGGGCATGTTTGCCACGCAGTAATGCACCACTCCGTCCACCTCGAACACCGGGTCATCATGCGTCGTAGGTCTCGTGGTTTCCACGCAGCCGCCCTGGTCCACCGCCACGTCGACAATCACGGAGCGTTTTTTCATCATCTTCAGGTGCGCGCGCTTGATGAGCCTTGGCGCCTGGGTGCCGGGGATCAGCACTGCGCCAATGATCAGGTCACTCTCCGCGACCACGGTCTCGATGTTCTTCTCCGTGGCGTACAACGTCGACATCTCGCCGCGGAAGATATCGTCAAGATAGGCAAGCCTGTTGGGATTCACGTCGAGCACCGTGACCTCTGCTCCAATACCGACGGCGATCTTCGCCGCGTTCAGGCCCACCACGCCGCCGCCAAGAATGCCTACCCGGCCCCTTGCCACGCCCGGGACGCCGCCCAGGAGGACGCCACGTCCGCCGAACGGCTTCTCGAGGTACTTGGCGCCTTCCTGCACGCTCAAGCGCCCCGCGATTTCACTCATTGGTTTCAAGCATGGAAGAGTGCCGTCCTTCATCTGGATGGTCTCATACGCAACGCCCTTTATTTTGCGCCCCAGGAGCGCGCGTGTCTGCTGCTCGTCCGCCGCCAGATGGAGGTACGTAAAGAGCACCTGGCCCTCGTGGAGGAGCGGGTATTCCTCCGGCTGCGGCTCCTTGACCTTGATTATCATGTCGCTGTCAGCAAAGATCTTTTTCCGGTCCGCCTCAATCCGCGCCCCCGCAGCCTTGTACTCGGAATCCTCAAATCCAGCATCCGTGCCGGCCCCTGCCTGGATCACGACCTGGTGCCCGTGGGAGACGTACGCCTGCACGCAATGAGGCGTCATGCCCACCCGATACTCATGTCTCTTGATTTCCTTGACGCAGCCCACCTTCATTGGCCACCTCCTACGAAAAATGTAGAATAAGCGACTGATTACTACGATTATCGTATTTATATCATGGCAGAGCTGTCAAATCAAGCATTTTGTGCGATTCCTTGCGTGGCAGGGCAAGCGCATGATAGAACCACTGGAAAAAGGTGATCGCGCCGCAGGTGGACGCCCTGCTGGATACCTCCGCCATCGTAGTCATCGACCTCGCTCCGGCGGCTTGGTCCATCCTGCAATAGGCTCCTGAGAATCAGAACCCGGCGGCCACCGTTGGTTCGGGCGCCTGGACAAACGCCTTGTCTTTCCAGGCGCCCGAGCGCCACCGAATGAGATTGACGATCCCTCGCGTCCACTCGTCGGATGCCATGGCGATCCACACCCCGATCAAGCCCAGCCCCAGGCGCACGCCCAGGAGCCAGGCCCCGAAGGTCCCGAAGCACCACATGCCCACAAGCCCCACGAGCACCGGGAAATAGATATCTCCGGCCCCTTTCAGGGCGGGATTGATGATCGTATTGAAGTTCCTGCCCGGCTCGTGAATGATCGAAACGAGGAGAACGGTGGCGGCGAGGCCGACAAGCTTCGGATTGGATGAGAAAAGGCCGAGCAGGGGCCATTTGAAAAAGTTGATGATGAGGATGGTGACGAGCGAGGTCAGGAATCCGATAATGAAGTAGATGTACACTCGCCCCTCCGCCAGCGCCTGTCTCCCCACGCCGACGAAATACCCGACCTTGATCTGCCCCGCCGTACCGATGGAGATCCCAGGCATGAAAACGTAACGCAGGATGGCTATCAAGATCCCGAACGTCGCCAACGCGTCCGTGCCCATGCGGGCCACGATCGACATTATCACGATCTGGGAGACATTGTAGGATATATTCTCCCCTGCCGTCGGCACGCCGACTGCCAGAACGGACTTGTAGATCGATGCCGGTATGCGCGTCATGCGGGAGAGCGGCAGCTCGATCTCCGTCCGACTGCGGATGATGAACGCATACAGAATGCAGGCCACGACCTGGCTCGCCACGGTGGACGAGGCCACCCCGATAACGCCAAGAACGGGGAACCCAAACAGGCCGAACAGGCACAGCGCGTCCCCCGCCACGGTGAGGACAAGGGCGATGACGTTCACGATCATGGGATCTCCGGGGTGTCCCCAGGCGCGCAGGATGCTCGCCTGGCCGATGTTGAACGCCATGAAAAAAGAGAGCCCACCGTAGATTACGAGAAACTGCCTGCCGTACAAGGCTACATCCGGATCCAGGTGGTAGAGATCGAGCACCGGCCCCGCCAGGAGCGCAACGGCCGCCGACACGGCGACGGACACGGCGACAATCAGTGACATGCTCCCCACGCCCAGGAGGCCGGCCTGGCGCCTGTTGCCTGCGCCAAGGTTCTGGGAAATCAGGATGCTTGCGCCAATGGAAGCCATTAGGTACAAGAGTTGGATGAAGAAAGCCAAATTGTTGACAATACTCATTGCTGCAACCGCGCTTTCCGAGTAGCGGCTCAGCATGAAGGTGTCCACGCTCATGAGCGACGTGCGCAGCAGGTTCTCCACGAAGATGGGCCACGCGAGCCGCAAAAGAGAGATCTGGGTTCTGTCATCGGTCATCATGGGCGTGATGGGCATAAGGTAGGGACCTGGCGCGTTGACGTCCAGTCCTCCTTTGATGGAAACACATATGCCCTAAACCAGGCCGCGACTGTGCTGGCTCCCGGCAGCATGACCCGGCAGCATGGCATTGGGGTCGACTCTACCGGCTTCGTTTACATCGGAGATTCGAGCAACAACCGCATCCGCGAAATAGCCCCCTGAGCCGGCCACGTCTGTGACAGACGGCACCAGAGGCAGGCCGTCACTTTCCGGGCGGCCCTGGAAGCTTCAAGAGACGCTCCGCGTTCCCGTGAGAAATCATCTCCAGAGCCGACGGGCTTATCGGCGCGGTATTGAGGAAGAGCCTGCCGGATGCATTCGGGCTGTAGGGATAATCGACCGCAAACAGGATGCGCTCGGGGCCGAAAACCATGAGCGCGCACAGCAGGGGCGGGATGGTGAAATATCCGCTCGTCGTGAGATGGAAGTTCGTCCGAAAATAGTCGCTCACGCGACGCTGAAGGTGGGAAGCCGCGCGGCTCAGGAGAAGGTCGGACCGGGCAAGGCAATACGGAATGAACTCTCCCATATGTCCGATGATGACCTGCAGCTTCGGGAAACGGTCGAACACTCCCGCCACAACCAGCCTGAGGCTGTGGAGACCCATTTCGGCGTGCCATCCCCAGCCGGCGATGGACAGGGAATACGCAACGGCATCAGGCAGGCCGCTGTAGTAGGCGTCATAAACCGCGGCCGGTGGCGGGGCCGGGTGAAGATACAGAGGGACGCCAAGCCTTTCGGCCTCGGCAAGCACCGGCTGGAATCGCTGGTTGTCGAGGAATTGACCGTCAAAAGTCCCGTCGAGCATGGCGCCGACAAAACCAAGCTTCCCGACACAGCGCTGCAGCTCGGCGGCGGCGCTTTCAGGATCTTCGAGGGCGAGGGTCGCGAATCCGGCGTAACGCGCCGGGTGGCGGCTCACCGTATCCGCAAGGAAGTCGTTGGCATCACGCGCCCGCGCGGTGGCGGAGCCGGACTCCGCTCTCCCGGGCCCTTCGACGGCAGACAATGACAACACCTGGACATCGATCCCTGCGGCATTCATGTCGGCGAGCCTGCCTTCTCCCACGTCGGCGAGCTTTCTGCCCACCTCCACCATGTACTGGTCCGTCGTTCCGCCCGAGGTCGTATCCGGGGCGGCAGAGCGTGGAATCGGGGTTGAGAAATGTTCTTCGATTGCAATGGTCCGCATTTGCGCCCCTTTCCTTCTTTCAGTCAAACCAATTCTTCACCACCGGCTGGCAATCGTGCAACGCAATCATCTTCGAGCAGCTCGATCGTGAGCTTGAGATCCTTGGACCCATCCAGGTAGGCGTAGCGGCCCCCCGTGTACTCACCTGTCTGCACCAGCGGCAGGCCCATCTTTCCAAGGGCTTCGATTTTTCCTCCCATGCCCTTGATCCGAAAAGCGATGTGATGGAACCCCTCCCCTTTTCGACTGAGGTCCTCCCGCCATGTGCTCGGTTCGCCGTCCGGCTGGATCAGCTCAAGTTGCAGCGATGGCCCGACGTCGAAAAATGCGAGCCGCGCCCGCGCCTTCGTGGGCTTCCCTTTGAACCTGACCCGCGCTTTCTCATACTCGTCGGTGAGGGTGATGGAGGGTTTCTCCACTCCCAGAAAGTCCGCGTAGGCCTGCGCGGCCGACTCGATGTCGCTTACGAGCAGCCCGATTTGGACAACAGAACGGGACCCCAGGATTCCATCCTTCATTTCGTGCCACCTCACACGCCAAAGTATCCAAGATCCGCGCGTTCTGCGCGGACCATCTCCTCGAACATTGCCGTGATTTCCTCCGGACTGCACACCGCTGCCGTGAGCGGATCCAGGAGCAGCGCCATGCGCGCGGCATCCAGATCACGGCCCAGCACGGCATCCACCATGAGCCCGTGCACCGCCATATGCGCCCGGTCGAGCGCCGCAAGCTGCGCCGGAAGGGGTCCGAAGTGGACGGGGCTCAGCCCGGAGCTGTCCGCGAGCACGGGCACCTCCACACAGCCGTCCCCGGGAAGGTTGTCGATAAGGCCCGCGTTCAGCACATTGCCGTGGATCACGGCGGGCCGGCCGCATTCGACCGCCTCTATGATCGTGGAGGCGTACTCTTCGCTGCGCTGAAGGGAAAGAGGAGACCTGCCGTCCAGGAGCTCCCTGATGGAGTCGTCACCAGCGGCCCGCCACGCGGGCCAGTTGTTCGCGTAAAAGCCGCTTTCACCGCGATACCCGCCCCGCGTGTACCTCTCGATGAGCGCCGGCCTCTTTCTGAAATAAGGAAGGTACTCGGACATGTGGCCGCTGGATTCGGTGCAGAACGCGCCGAAATGCTTCATCATCTCGAAGCGGACAGGGTCGGCGTCATAGACCTCCGGGTCGGCCATACGCTCCCGAAGCCGTGGGTACATGTCCCGTCCTTCATGCGTGAGCTCGGTGAACCACGCCAGGTGGTTGATTCCCGCGCAGCGAAAGCGCAGCTCACACCAGGGGAGGTCGAGGTAATCAGCAAGCTGTTGGGAGGTGCCCTGCACTGAATGACAGAGCCCCACCACCTTCAGGGGCGTTGCGCGCAAGGCGAGCAGCGTGAGGGCGGACATCGGGTTTGTGTAGTTCATGACCACTGCCCGCGGGCACAGCCGCTCGATGTCACGGAGGATTTCAAGCCAGGTCGGGCCCGTGCGCAGCATTTTGAAAATGCCGCCCGGGCCGATTGTGTCGCCAATGCACTGGTCGACTCCGTACCTCAGCGGGATGTCGTAGTCATTCCTTACGTTCCGCAACCCTGCCACTTCGATGGAATTGATGACGTAGTCACATCCGGCGAGCGCCGCCCGCCTGTCGCGGGTCGCCTCCACCCGCCAGTCTCGCCCTGAGACGCTCGCCATCTTCTCACCAACGCGTTTCGCCAGGTCAAGACGTTCCGCGTCGATGTCGACCAGCGCAAAAGTGCCCGAAGCGAGACCCGGGGAGCTCACAATGTCGGCCATGAGCTGCCGGGCAAACACTGCGCTGCCGGCGCCGATGATGGCGACTTTCAGCGGCCGGGAAATAGCGCCCGCGGGGGATGCGGCTTGCGCGGCGGCGGCCCGCGGAGTGTCCGCCTGCGCGGCCGCTGGTTTCTCCCGAACCGCATCCGACAAAGCGATGTCCAGCCGTCCCATTTCTCCCGTGAGGATTCGGACCTTCAGCGCGTGGTTTCCCGCCTCCAATCGCGCGCCATGAAGACGTATGGCGACGGCAACTCCAGAAGCCAGCACGAGCGGCGCCGTTGGGATGACGCTCTCCCCGGACCTGATCCCGCCGTCGGGGAGCGCAACGGAGAGAGCGTCGGTGGGGAAGGTCTTCCCGTCGACGTCAACGGAGAGCAGCCCCGTCAGAGTCCCCGATCCCACGAAATTGCGAAGCTGAATCTCGCATCCGTCCGGCGTGTTGACGAGGCTCCCCTTCACGTACAACCGCTTCAGAACGAAATTGGGAATTGCAGGCATGCCGACTCCTCAGCCGATACTACGGCCGGCAGCGGCGTTCGGCAAGCTACGCCACCCCGCGCGCGCCCACCGCCCCCGAGCCGCACGCTCCACACCCGAGCATTGAGAAAAAGCGAGAAGTGCAAGTTTTTGGACAATCCACGCGTTTTTCTATAGGTATGCGGTGTTTGTGTCCGAAACAAAGGCCACGCTGGGCCGGCCGCGCCGTGCGTCAGGAGCGCGCCGCGCCGGCGGCCGCCCGCGCCATCATGCATGCCCTACCCTTTTTTGTGCTCGTCTTGCGCCGCGCGACTGCTGCGCAGGCGTGCCAGATAGAGGTAGGGGGCAAGCTCCGAGTCCAGCTTTCCCTCCCGCGCAATTCCGGAAAGCCTCTTCTTGGTCCTGGCGCGCTCCTCGTCGCGGACGCGGGCAACGAGGCCGGCAAGCTCGTCGGAGGAAAGCGCTGGCTTCCCACGAAGGGAGCGAACGCGGGCAAACACCCGGCCAAGCAGCTCGCGAAGGGCACCGAGGCGGCGTGACGCAATATCGGCAAAGAACAGGACGACAGCGGCAAGGAGGAAGAAACGCCAGGCCTCGTTGCCCGCAGCGGAGGGTCCGGCCTCGCGACGAAGGAGCGCCGCAAGGCCGGCCGCATCATCGAGGGAAGAGATGACGCGGCCGCCCGTCTCCGAAGCCAGACGGTCCAGCAGATCCCGGTTGGGACCTTGCAGCGCGTACTCCTCCGAGTATGCGACGCTTGTTCCCACGGTGAGCGGGGAAAGCTCGACGTCTCCTGAGCGCGCCGCGAGGGTGAGCGTGTAGTCCCCGACTTCTTCTGCGGGGAAGGAAGCCTCGTACAGTCCTGGGGCCGTCTGCGGCACGCTCACCTCGGAGCGCGCACCGCCGGGCTGAATGAGGATCCCTTTCACCTCCAGCCCGTTCACGAACCCGCCCAGCGGATCATAGGCGTCAACACTCAGGGTGGCCCGGCCGCGAGTGATCTCCATCCGAGGATGCAGCAGGGGAGAGTCCGACGGCCTCTCGATCCATCGGACGAGCTGGGAGACGAACCTTGGGAACTCGCTCCACGAAAGCCAGTCCCGGCTCCAGCGCCCGCCGAAGTCCGAGGTGAACGCGGCCGTTCGACCAAGTCCGTACCTCCATACTGCAAGCAGCGGGGCGTCAAACATCGCGGAGAACACCTGCTCGGCGCCAGACTTCATGTAGGTAAGCTCGAAACCTTGGAGCGCGGGGACCGCGGCCAGGGAGAGCCCCCGGGTCATCTCAGCCGCCGAGACCTCGCGCGGGAAAAAGCTCTTCTCCACGATGAGCCCGCGGCTTGAGAGCCGCGTGTCGGTCAGGAAAATCCGGGGAACGTCGCTCGGGTCGCTTGTCACATAGGCGCGGCCGCCTCCCCAGCGGGCAATGGCCGCCAGCAGACCCGCGTCCGCGTCCTCACCCACGGCCACCGTGGACACCGTGATGTGGTGGCGCGCCATGCGCGTCACCAGCGCCCTGAAGTCCGCGGCGTCGGTGAGACCATCCGTGAGGAGGATCACGTGGCGAAGCGGGGAGGAAGAGGCCGACAGGACGCGGTCAGCCTCCTCCAGAGCCGGGTACATCACCGTGCCGCCGTCCGCGCTGAGCGTGGCGAGGTCCGAGGTGATCTTCTGGATGTCGCCCGCGCTCTGGAGCGGCACGGCCCACAGCCAGTCCGCATCGAACGCGATCACCCCGACGCGGTCGAACGGGTTGAGGGTTTCGATTGCGGAGAGCGCGGCGCTCTTCACAACGTCGAGCTTGGTCTCTCCCGTGGGCACCCTCACGCCCATGCTCCCTGACTTGTCCATCACAATGAGGAGGGAAAGACCCGGGACCTGCACTTCAGACTTTGCGTCCATGTCGACCGGCAGGACCCGTTCAATGGGCGTCTTGTAGTAGCCGCCATTGCCGAAGCTCGCGTCTCCTCCCGCCATGAGGAGACCGCCGCCCACGTCCCGAACGTACTGGGCAATGATCTCCATCTTTTCCGTGGCAATGCCGTAGCCGGGGACATTGTCCAGGATCACGGCGTCAAAGGGCAGGTACCCGGCGAGCGTTCCCGGCAGCCCGGTGGGAGGCACTGCCACCACCGAGATGCCCTGCGTTGACAAAGCGGAGAGGAAAGAGGGCGAGCCTTTTCCGGGTCGGGACACGTACAGGACTTGCGGCGGGCCGCTGACCCGCACCAGCCGGCGGTTGTGATTGTTCTGGGCCACGGAGTCTCCCGGCGCCTCCACCACGGCGTCCCAGGCATGGAGCCCGCGCTGCGGAAAATCGCCAGTGAACTGAACGGCGTTTTCACCAGGAGCGATCTGGATGAGCCGGCTTGCCACCGGAGCCATGTCTCGAAAGAGGGTGACCCTGGCCGTGACCGCGGTGCGGCTTCTCACCATCACCGTCACCTCGTGCGCCTCTCCCTCCCTGACGGTGTCCGGCGCCTGCAGGTCGGAAACGGCCACCTCGACGCCCCTGGCCGCGAGCCCGAGCGGCACGGGGAAAATGCGCGCGCCCATTGCGCGGGCCACGCCCGCCGCCAACGTCGCGTTCCCCCGGTTCTCGTTTCCGTCCGTCAGCAGCACGAGGCGGGGGGCCGGGCCGCTGCCGCCCTGGGCGAGCCCGGCCTGGATGGCAGCCCCGATGTTCGTGGCCTCAGCGTCCACCTCGACTCCTTCGGCCGCTGCCGCGACTCCTGGCTCCAGGGCATCTGTCCGGGCCTCCGCGCCGAACCTCACGAGCGTCGCGGAGTCCCCTCCGCGCAGGCTGCCGCGGATAGATTCGATGAGGTGGAGCGCTTTTTGCCGCTCCGCTTCCGGCACGCTGCGGGATTGATCGAGAAGGAACACTACGGACAACCTGTTCGTGAGAAGCGCGCTCGTGAATCCGGCAAGCCCGAGGACGAGGAAAAGGATGGAGGCCGAACGGAGAATGAGAAAGGAGAGCCCTCCGCGGAGATCCCGAAGCGTGAGGAACACGAGCGGAGGAAGCGCGGCCAGGGCGATGAGCCACAGCGGCGACTGGAAGCTCATGTCGTGAGTGACCTCCCGGGCCTTCGCAGCCACACGAGCCATTCGAGGAGGAGAAGCGCCAGCGCCGCAGCGGCAACCGCCGGCCAGACCGGGACCGGCACGCGCGCCCGCTCCCCGACTTCCGTTCGCGAAGAGGGTACTGTGAACCGTTGTGAGATATCCGTTTCCGAATCGCTCGAGAGGTTGACGGCGAACTCGCTTGACTCCCCTCCGGCATCGACCTTGTAAAAGCCCGTCTCATCCGTGTCGGAGAACGTGACCGATGGACCGTTGGCGGCAAGATCCACGCGCCGTCCGTCAGGCTTCAGCACCGTCACGACGCCAACCCCGCCCGTGGAGATGAGGCGCGGATCACCGGCCTGCACCTCGTCCGCCTGGGGCTCCAGCCAGTCAGGGAAAAACCAGGAAAGCGCATTGGCGAGCAAAATGGGGAAGGCCGGCCGAAGCGGGAAGTCGGACGAGCGCGGGTCGAAGGCGAGCATGAGCGCTCTCACTCCGGAGTGGTCCCAGCTCAAGAGGAGAGGCGATCTCCCGGAAGCAGCAAGAACAGTGAAGCCAGGACCCGGGTCGAGATCCAGGGCCTGGCCAATGGCAATCCCTGCAAGCGAAACTGAGTCCAGGAGCGGATCGCTCCTGTTCCATCCCGTGATCGCGGGAACGCGAAGGACCCCGTTGACGCGGAGCGGGAGATTCGGCGGCACGGAATCGAAAAGGATGAAGTTGCCTTTCGAAAGCAGCGGAGGTTGAACGCCGGCGTAGACCACCACGTCCGCCTGCGGACCATCGTCTGAAGGGGCATCCTGGATTCTCACCGTCACGCCGGGAAGCGATGCAAAGGCCTGCTGGATGAAACGCGGCTGGGACCCGACAACGAGCACCTGCAGGTTGCGCGCAGGGGCAAAGCTTGCGTACGCCGTGTCATCGAGCGGCAGCGCATCATGCGTCAGGAGGGAAGCCGTCACCCTTCCGGAGGTCGGCCCCGGCCACGGGACTGTCATCGTGCTCCGTTGGCCGGCCCCAACCGTCAGCGTGCGGGTCACAACGTCCTTGCCGCCCGCGCGGATGGAAAGCGGCACCATGGCGGCAGTGCCTCCGGCGTTCAAGACCGAAAGGAAAAGCTGGTACCCTGCGCCCGTTGTCGACCCTTGGCGGAACGCCATCCCCGTGATGCCCACGTTGTCATGCCGAGTCCCCACCGTGTCCACGGTGACCCAGGGAAGCGACGTGTCCACCCCGCGAAGCTCATCGAATGCCCCGTCGGTTTCCAGCACCACGCGGCCTCCGCGGCGAGGGTCGCGCAGAGACATGCCAAAGATCATGCTGGAAGCCACGTCCCCGGGCTCATCGGTGGCGCGCGCGGAAGCGATGAGCCGGCGCAACGCGTTCTTGTCCGCGACGAACGGGGAAAGCAATCGGGGGGACTTCTCCGCAAGCACCACCGCCATGCGCGCCCCGCCGCGCAGGCCGGACGCGAGCGCCAGGCCGCGGTCTCTCGCCAGGTCCCATCGCGTCCGCGCGCCTTCCCGTGCCTGCATGCTCCCCGTGGCATCCAGCACAAGGATCACGTCCTGTGATCCGCTGCTTCTGGGCCCGAAGATGAGCGGCCCGCCGAGGGCGAACGCGAGCGCCGTCATGGCAAGGACCTGAAGGAGAAGGACGAGGCTCCTGAGGACTCGGCGGATTCGCAAGCCTGCCCTGTGCTCCCGGATCACTTCGGTCCAGAACACGAGGGACGACGCAGAGATCGAGCGCCACCGGAAGGTGAGAGCGTGAAGCACGACCACCAGCGGCACGAAAAGGAGGAAAAGCAGCCACCCGGGGGAAGTGAAGCTCATCGGGTATGCAGGTGCATGCCCTGCCGCAAGTAGCGCAGCACCGCGTCCTCGAACGGGACCATGGTCGCCACGCGCAGGTATTCGATGCGGTTCTTCAGGCAGAAGGATTCCACCTCCGCGAAGAACCCCTCCACCCTCGCGCGATAGGCCGCGAGCAGTTGCCGGTCCACGTGCAGGGGAAGGACCTTTCCGCTTTCCATGTCGGTGAGCCGAAGGGCGCCCTGCTCACCGGGGTTGATCTCCTCCGGGTCCAGCACGTGGACCAGGACCACCTCGAAATCATGGAAGAGCATCGCCTGGAGGCCGCGGCGGTAGCCGTCCCGGGAATCATCCAGAAGGTCCGATATCACGATGGCAAGCCCCGGGTTGCGGGACCGGCGCGCGTACTCCTCCAGAGACCGCGCAATGTCGGTGCGCCCCCCGGGGGCAAGAGCGCTCATGTGCTCCAGGAGGTGGAAGAGCTGCGCGCGCCCGCGCCGGGGACCGAGGGCGCCGGACAGGCCGGCGGCGAACGTCGTCACCCCGACGCGGTCCAGTGACCGTATCCCCACGTATCCCAGCGCGGCCGCCAGCTTCCGCGCGTAGTCGATCTTGGGAGGCGTCCCGAACGACATCGAAGCGCTGGAGTCCAGGAGGAGATGAATGGTGAGATCCTCCTCTTCCGCGTACAGCCGCACCACGAGCTTGTCCAGCCTGCCGTAAATGCCCCAATCGATGGTCCGAAAGTCGTCCCCCGGCTGATAGCCGCGGAAGTCCGCGAAATCCAGGGAGGTGCCCCGACGGACCGACTGGTGGGCGCCGTGGCCGCCGCCGCGGCGGAGCCTGCGGGCAATGAACGCCAGGGATTCCAGCTTGTGGAGAAACTCCTTGTCGAAAAGCGCGGAGTCCATTGGTTGGCCGCTCTCAATCCTTCACGGTTGGAACCTGGGAGAGGACGTCATCAATGATCTGCTCCGAAGTGATTCCCTCCGCCTCCCCCTCAAAATTGAAGAGGATCCGGTGGCGGAGCCCCTGGCGTGCCGCGGCTTTCACGTCATCGAAGCCTGCATTGAGCCTTCCCTCGAACAGCGCGTTTGCTTTTGCGGCGAGCACGAGCGTCTGCGGGCCCCGGGGACTTGCCCCGTAGCGCACGTACCGGGAGACCAGCTCCGTGGCCGTGCCCGTGCCGGGACGGGTGGCGAGCGCGAGCCTGATTGCATAATCCTTCACGTGCTCCGCCAAAGGGACCTCACGGACGAGCGCTTTCAAGCGGCGGATGGCGTCGGCACCCACGATCTTTTCCAGCGCGGCGGCCGCTCCGGTGGTGGTGCGGTCAATGATGGAGGAAATCTCGGCAGCCGACGGGTAGCTGAGAGCAAGCTTGAAAAAGAACCGGTCCAGCTGCGCCTCGGGAAGCGGATACGTGCCCTCCATCTCGATGGGGTTCTGCGTGGCAAGCACGATGAAGGGCTGGTCAAGGGCATGGGTGGCGCCTCCCACCGTCACGGTCTGCTCCTGCATGGCCTCGAGCAGGGCTGACTGCGTCTTCGGGGTGGCGCGGTTGATCTCATCCGCCAGCACGATGTTGGCAAAGACCGGCCCTTTCTGGAACTGGACGTAGCGCCGAGCCTCCGCCCCGTCCCCTGCCTGCTGGGTCTCCTCCGGCACCAGCACGTTCGTCCCGATGATGTCCGCGGGCATCAGGTCGGGAGTGAACTGGATCCGCGATGCGCCAAGGTCCAGCACCTGCCCCAGGCACTTGATGAGCGTGGTCTTTCCCAGGCCGGGCACTCCTTCCAGGAGAGCGTGCCCCCCGCAGAACAGGCAGACGAGCACATCGTGGATCACGTCCTCGTGACCCACGATCACGCGGCCGATCTCTTCCTGCAAAGAGCGCACCATGCCGCCGGCCCAGGCCGCCTGCTCTCGCGCGTCAGCCGCTTCCATCGGAATGCTGTTTTCGCGTTCTTCCATTGCCTTCCCCTTGCCTTCCCCTGCTTCTCCGTTCCCTACTTCGTGACGCCAATGGTCATGAAATACTCCTTCACGGACTGACGCAGCTTCAACGGGATCTGGTCCCGGGCCAGCGCGCTCTCCACCTGGCGGGAGTACTGTTTGAGAATGGCCTCCTCGGGGAGCCGGGATCCCGTCCATTCAGGGAGTGACCTTGCGAGCAAGCGGGTGGAATCCTCATTGGCGGCTTCTCCCTGGGCTTGGAGCGACGGTCCGGCGTCCCCCCTTGCAATCGAAGAGGCGGGGCCTCGTTTCTGCGGCGCCGGCAGCGTCCCAATACCGCTTTCTCCCGATCTGTCTGGACCGTTCTCATTGCC
This sequence comes from uncultured Spirochaetota bacterium, assembly GCA_963845535.1. Classification (GTDB taxonomy): domain Bacteria; phylum Spirochaetota; class Spirochaetia; order SZUA-6; family Fen-1364; genus Fen-1364. The sequence goes on along the minus strand of CAWJSK010000001.1, from coordinate 168,312 downwards.
GGGGCCAGCGCCAACCCTGCCTTTGTCCTGCCCCTCCTGACCTTGACCCTGCCCTTCCTTACCTTGCCCCTGCCCGCCGTAGGCTTGGTCCCCTTGCGCGTGACCGCCTGGGCTGCCTTTGCCCTGGTCCGCTTCTCCCTGGTCACCGTGTCCCTGACCGCCCTGCGCTTCATCACCGCTTTGACCGTTCAGCTCACGCTGCGCCTTGCGCAGACGGTCCAGCGTATCCGCAAGGTCCCTGGTCACGTCGTCTTCCCCTTGTCCAGCTTTACCTGCCCCTGGTCCCGGCACGCCGGGTTTAGCGGACTCGAGCTCCTGCTTGCGAAGCTCGTACTCCTGCGACAGCCCGGATTCGATCTGCGCCATCCGCTCCACGGCATCCTTCGGGGTGACTTTCCTGGCTTCGAGATCAGCGCCGAGCTGGGCAAGCTCGCGTGAGAGCTCGATTGATCTGTCCAGGCCCTGACCCTTCGCCGCTTCGGCCAGCATCTCCCCGCGCGCGCGAAGATCCTCCCCTATCTGGCCCATGCCGCTGCCCTTGTTTGCGGGAGACGCGAAAAGCGACCGAAGGTTCACGGGAAAAACCAGCGCACCCGCGGTGCAAAGCGCTGCCACGGCAATGAACGGCAAAAGCGGCAGGCGCAACCTGCCCAGGATGGCGCGAGGGTTCGTCTCCGCAAGAAGCCGTGTGGCGTCCTCCACCACGGCGCGCGCAAACCCGACGGCGTCCCGGCTCTCACTCGTCGAAAGCTCCAAAGCGGTGCTGGCCAGCTCCCTGCTTCCCAGGACGGCGTCCGCGAGGAGCAGGAGGCGCATTGCTTTCGGGCGGAAGAGCAAGGCAGAAAGCGCTCCTGCCACCAGGCCGGCCAACGCTTCCGCGGCGGAGAGCGGCAGCGTCGGCACAGGAAGATCCACGCTTCCCGCTGCAACCGCCGTCAGGAGCGCGACCAGGAGACCGAAGAAGAAACCTGCCAGGCATCGACGGATGAGCACGTCCCTGCGGGCAACGCGCGCAAGACGGGAAACCTGCGTCATGAAATCCGGCGCTGCATGATTCGGATCACCCATGGGGGAACCTCCGCGCTCTTGCGCGCACGGCCGAAAGAGCAAGGACCGAAAGACCGAAGAACACAAACGCTGCCGCCAGATCCGCGAGGACGGACAGGAGCCACGTCGGGAAGCCGCCGGCATCCACGAGCAGCTTGTTCAGTGTCCAGAACGGGCTTACCGAAGGCGCGGTGAGAAACGTCGCAATCAGGATCCCGACAAGGACGGGATACAGCGCAATCTCACGCAGCGGACGGCGCGTGCCGAAGACGCAGAGCGAGAGAAGGCCCAGTGCGCGGGAGGCGAGGCCGGCGGCGCCGATGATCGCAAGACCGCGAAAAAGATGCGGCAGCCCCATGCCCCCGACCGCAAGGGAGGCGGCAAGGAACGGGGCGCCGAGGAGAAGGAGAAGCAGCGTGTGGAGGAAACCAAACGTCGCCCGCCCTCCGACGAGCCTCACAAGGGAAGCGCGCGTCAACCGCACGTGCTCCTGGAGGTGGACAGTTGGATCAGTTGAAAAGTCCTGGGCGCCGAAGCGCGCCTCCAGGAGAAGCAGGAGAGCGAGGAAAAAGGTGGCAACGAGGGCGAAGGCACCCGGTCCCATGCCTGTTCGCACGGCGGTCTCCAGGGCTGAGCGCGGCCATACGATGAAGAGGGCCGCGCCGAGGCCGGCGGCAAGGTACAGGCAGGTGCGGAGGATGAGGGGATCGGAGAGATACTTCCGAAAGCCTTCCCTGACGCTCATTCGGCCTCCACGCTCACCAAGGCGAGCCCCGGCGCGCCGTCAAACGGGTGGGACGCGGCGAACGAGATCGGGAGCACCGGGCTGTCCATCCAACCGACAAGCCGTGGAGGCCCATCCTGATGCATCTCACCTTCCTGTGCTTCGAAAAGGGCCGCGCGACGCTTGTCCACCCAGGCGAACGTTGCGCCTGCCGTATCCGACCGTACGCCCTCGGAATCCGTGAAACTGCGTTGAATCTCGGCGCCTGCCGGGAGGTCACCGAGGGAAAAAGCCCGCTTGGGCATGAGGATATAACACCCCGAGAGGGGTTTGCCGGTCCCGTTATGGACAAAGACATGAAGGGAAGGTCCGTTTTTATCGATGCGCGCGGTGACGTCAAACGGGACCGTATCCTGGACCGCAATCAGCCGCGCGAAGAACCTGTCCAGGTCGATCCCCGTGACTAAGGTTCCCGAGGCCGCAGGGGATTCAAAAATGTGCGGCTCGACTGGGGGAAGGTTCTGCGAGGTCCTGAGCCCCGCGGCTTCTACCACCGCGTCAGCGGAGCCAAGACGGGCTTCCACGCGGCGAGCCGAAGCAGAAAAGAACGCGGTTTTCTCCGTGACAAAGGCCACGCCGTCTCCTGACCTGGCTTCGACGCGGGCCATGTCCATGACCTGGAGCGCCGAATCGAAAAGCGCGCGGTTGAACAAAAGCCACCCCGCGGCACCCGCCGCGGTGCAGACCACGGCAAGAAGCAGGAGCCGCGCGCGGCCGCGAATCCCGCGCGCCAGAAAGAGCGGCGTCAGAAGGACGAGGTAGGCGCCGACGAAAGCAAGCGCGGCGTACGCGGGAGGAAAAGAGGCTGGTGCCGCCGAAAAGACGGCGGCAATCCACGGGTCTTCCATTGCCGGCCTCGACGCCGCGCCCAAGACGGGGACCCTGTCCGTCTCCAGGATGCTCCGCCACAGAGCAAGCGTGCCGTCCCACGTCGAAAGGGGCGGCGAGGTCGGGTCGAACGCGAGAAACCACACTTTCCCGCGGCCCAGGCTGTAGCGCACAACCAGCGGCAAGGTCCCGTCCGTCTGAAGAGCATTTCCGCGCACGAGCTGCGTGTCGGCCAGCTCCACCCGGCCCGGGAGGCGCCGCGGAGCTTTTCCGCCCACGGACACGGAAATCCCGCCACGCTGCGTGAGGCCGTTGACGCGGACCGGCAGGAGGCGTCCAAAACCGGCCGCTTCGTGCTGCAGCGCCGCGGCGCCTCCCGTGAAGACCAGGATGCCTCCGCTCACCACCCATTTCTCGATGGCGTCAACCTGGTCGGAGCGAAGCTGGCGGAAATAGGTGTCGTGGACGATGACGGCATCCACTCCGTCATAGCCGGCCCAGCTACGGGGCAGGTCGTCAACGCGAGGGTAAACGACGCGAGCGGAGTACCCCTCACCGGCGCCAAGGGCGGAGACGGCATCCAGGGACAAGTCGCTGCTGATGCCAACGATGATCCTGTCAGCCTCCACGAGTGAACGCGGATCGATTTCCACGCTGCCGATCTCGACGCCCTGGGATGCAACAGCGGCGCGAAGCGCGCGCGCATTGCGGGGAAGCGGGACCACGAACGGAAACCGGCTGGTAGAGCCCTCATCCAGCGCGGCTTCACGAGTGACGGTGAACCCGGGCTGCCCGGCGCGGGAAGCGCCCCACGTGACGGTCACGGATATTTCCGCGCTGGTGCGCTGACCGGGATTCTCCACGCTCAGGATGACCGGCGCGAAGCTGCCCTCACGCACCGTGCCGTTGAATCCGACCAGAGCATCACAGAGCACGCGAGCGCCAGGCTGCCCCTGGCCGTTTTGCCCCGCGCACGGCGCGGGAACCGCAAGCGGGGCGCAAAACACGAGAAAGAACGCAGCCTTCGTGAGGAACGTTCGCGCCTTCATCCTGACACGTGCCACGAATTTGTACCATTATAGACCCTGCATCACAAGACGACGTTCAGCGAAGCAAGGAGAGAGGAATGCCCAAGCTCGAGATCAGTAAGGTCCATGACGCTTACGCACAGGGAGGAGCATGTCCAATGTGCACGCTCCTTGACGGCGCCGAACGGACGTACCTTCTCTCCTTTCAGCACTCGCGCGTCATGGAGCCGAATGTCCGCGTGAAAACGAACGCGGTCGGATTCTGTCCGGATCACCTCGGGAAGCTCTACCAGGGGGAAAACAAGCTCGGCCTTGCGCTCGTGATGCTCACTCATTTGCAGGAGAGAACGGCTGATCTCCACGCGGCCCTGGACGGGTCGATCGAGGCTGCGCGGGCAGGAGCGCGGGAACGGGCGCGGCGGATCCAGCAGATGATCGGGTCGCTGGAGAGTCTCAGGGATTCCTGCTTCATTTGCGACCTGCTTGGCCAGGACCTCACGCGGTACGCTTGGACAGTCCTGTACCTCTGGCGAAAGGACCCGACGTTCCTGGAGGTGTACCGCGCTTCCCGCGGTTTCTGCCTGAGCCACTTCTGTCATGTCCTTGCGACCGCCTGCGACATTCTGCGCGGAGATCGGCTTGGCCGATGGTTGCAGGAAACAGTGCCTTTGATGAAGCAAGCCCTGGAAGGCCTGGAGAATGACGCTCCTTGCCTTTACGCAGCTTCACCAGGCGGGAAACAGGAGCCTCGGGACGGAGGAGGAACGAAGCGCCCTGGCGCGCACCATACAGATGTTTGCCGGACGCATACAGAAACAATGACGGGAACTCATGGTATAATTGCTCCCACGGGGGTCGAAAATGAAACGTTCTAGATGGTGTCTTTCGTTCTGCTGCTGGGCGGGCTGTCTGCCGCCGTCGCGCAATCCCAGGCTCAGGGAAAGACGGTGTGGGAGAGAAACCTCGTCTACTACACCGACAAGGAAAACGTGCTGCGGCTGGACCTTGCGCGCCCGGCGGACGTGACAGGGCCTCTTCCCGCTCTCCTCTTCCTGGCGGCTCCAGCCTCCGACGCGAAAGCGACGTTCGCCTCGCAGGTTGAAAGCGCGGCGCAGCGGGGATACGTCGGCGTCACCATCGATTACCATGACATCGAGATCGAAGACCATGGGAAAGCTCGCTACCCGTTTCCAACCCAGCTCATGGACGTGAAGCGCGCCATCAGATGGTTGAAGCTGAACGCGGAGAAGTATCACATCGATGCGCAGGAGATCGGCGTCATTGGCTGGTCCTATGGCGGATACCTCGCCTTGATGGCAGGGCTCACAAAGCCGGAGGACGGCTTCGAGCCTGTCGGAGACGGCCCGGACACGAATGTCCAGGCAGTTGTCAGCCTCGCGGGCTTCATCGACTGGACAAAAATGGATGACTCCGAGGCTTCCTGGAGCCTCGGCGGCACGGCGTTGGACGTGCCGGACGTCTACACGAAAGCAAGCCCTTTGACGTACGTCAGGTCGGATGATCCACCGGTGCTGCTGCTCTACGGCAAGCTGGATGCCATCGCGCCATCGGAAGATGCGGCGGCGCTCGACAAGAAGCTCGCGGATGCCGGGGGACAGCACTCGCTGTACGTCATCAACGAGGCGGATCACCTCCAGATGTCCGGGTACGCGGACAAGGGGATCGTCTGGGGCTTCTTCGATGAGAACCTGAAACCCAACCTGAAACCCAAGTCTTGACGGCGCGCCGTCCCGGCCGTACCCTGTTCGCCATCCCAACTCGCTGAAAGGGGTCCCATGTCAGATACCATCGAACGGGTCGTTACGAAGAAGCAGATGAAGGAGTTCGTGAAGTTCCCCTACACGCTGTACCACAAGGACCCCAACTGGGTTCCGCAGCTTCTCATGGACGACTTCAGAAAGGTCGACCAGAAAAAGCACCCTTTCTGGGAGCACGCGGAGGGGGCATTCTTCCTGGCCCGACGTGACGGCGCCGTTGTGGGAAGGATTGCCGGCATCCATGACCGGATCTGGGAGGAGACGCACAAGGAGAAGGCGGCATACTGGGGTTGGTTCGAATGCATTGATGACGAAAAAGTGGCCCGACAGCTTTTCGACGCCGCGTTCGATTTCGGGCGCACAAAGGGATGCGCGCGGATCATCGGGCCCATGTCTCCCAACGCGAACGACCTCATCGGCACTCAAATCGAAGGGTTCGACGGCTCTCCCGTCATCATGATGTCGTACAACCCCACCTACTACGATCGGCTCATCCAATCGTACGGAAACCGCAAATGGAAGGACCTCGTGGCGTGGCTGATGGACAACCCCGAGATCCCTGAGCGGCTTGCGAAGATCATGCCCCGCGTGGAAGCGAAGGGCGGGTTCAAGGTCCGGACGCTCAACATGAAGGATTTCAAGGGCGAGTATGACCGGTTCCAGGAGCTGTACAACTCCTACGAGCAGATCAACGCGGTCTTTACGCCAATGACGCCCAAGGAGATGGCGGCAATGGCAAAGGACCTGAAGATGGGGATCGATCCCGACCTGGTGTTCTTCGCGGAAGTGGAGGAAAAAATCGTCGGCGTCTCTCTCACCATGCCGGACTTCAACGTCGGGTACAAAGCCGCGCGCGGCCATCTGTTCCCCCTGGGCATCTACTACCTGCTCACGGCGAAAAAGAGGACCCACCTCGTGCGCACGCTGAGCATGGGCGTGCTCAAGGATTATCGAAACCGGGGCATTGATCTCGCCTTCTATTATTACAGCTACAAAAACGGCGTTCCCAAAGGGTACACGGCGGTGGAGATGTCCTGGGTGGAGGAAGACAACGCCGCAATGACGAACACGGCGATGAAGCTCGGCGGAAGGGCGTACCGGAAGTACCGGGTTTACGAGAAAGCGCTCTAGGCCGCATCGCGCGAAGCGCGTCAGGCAGCATGACTTTCCAGGCGCCGAGGGCTACCGGAAGTCGTGACGGGATGTGGTGATTCTTCCTTCCCCCGCGGTGAAGAACTCCGGCTTCCAGAACGACTCCGCAATGATGTGAACCACGCCTTCGGCAACCTGGAGCCGTCCCGTCACGCCGAGCAGCCAGCTTGTGAGGATCACGGTGCGGTACTGCTTGAAGACCTTCTCCCACACCACGAGGTTCGCAAAGCCGCTCTCATCTTCCAGCGTCATGAAGAGAACGCCGGAAGCGGTCCCCGGCATCTGCCGGCAGATTGCGCACCCGGCCAATTGAGACCTTCCGCCCGTGCTCCATCCGGGAGATGGCGGCCGCGTCAGGGAGCCCCTGCTGTTCCAGGCGCTCACGGTATTGCTCCATCACGTGGCCTCTCGGACTCTGGTCTGAGGCAAGATAGTCCCAGGTGATCTCCTCCGCGGCGCTCAAGGGCCGAAAAGCCGGAGATTCCTCGAACCCCCCGACGAGCTGGTTCGTTGGACGCTCGCTCTGATCCAGCACTCCCCAGAGTGCATCCCGGCGCTCCGTGTCGAGACAATCGAAGGCTCCCACTTCCGCAAGCCGTTCCATGGAATCACTGGGGAGCCTGCAGAAAGACGTGAAGTCCGACAGGGCCAGCGCCCGTCCCTCTGTCAGCTTGCCGGTTAAGGCACGTGCGCGCCACGCCCGGATGAGCTCCCAGTCCCCTTCCCCAAGCCCTTTGACGTACCGCAAGCCAATGCGTACCGAATAATCGGAGGCCCCTTCACGCTTCTCCAGGGTGCAGTCCCAGTGGCTCTGGAGAATGTCCACGGGCAGGAACCTGACGCCGTGACGCTTCGAATCATCGATGACTGTCGCCGGTGAATAAAAGCCGAACGGCCACGCGTTCAGCAGGGCGCAGGCGAACACGACGGGGTAATGGCATTTGACGTACGCCGTGGCGTAGGCAATGAGAGCAAAGCTCGCGGCGTGCGACTCGGGGAACCCATACTCGCCGAAACCGAGGATCTGGCCAAAAACTCTTTCGGCAAACTCCGGCTGAATGCCTTTGGCCACCATGCGGGACACCAGGCGGTCGTGATGATGCTCGATCCTCCCGCGCTGCTTCCATGCCGCCATGTCACGGCGGAGCTGGTCAGCTTCCCCGGCGTGTAGTCTGCCGCCACGACCGCCAGCTTCATCACCTGTTCCTGGAAAAGCGGAATGCCCAGCGTCTTCTTGAGGACCGGCTCCAGGCTGGGGTGGGGATAGGTGACCTCCTCGATTCCCGCGCGCCTCCTGAGGTAAGGGTGAACCATCCCCCCCGTTATTGGTCCGGGCCGCACGAGGCTGACTTCGATCACAAGGTCGTAGTAGCTGCGGGGTTTCAGGCGCGGCAGCATGGCCATCTGCGCGCGGCTTTCGATCTGGAACACGCCAACGGTATCCGCCCGACATGCCATGTCGAAAAGCTCTGCGTCGTTCGGCGGGATGGTAGCAAGCGTCACGTCCTTCCCGTAATGGCTCTGGAGGAGACGGAAGGCGTAGTCGAGATGAGTCAACGCTCCCAGGCCGAGAAGGTCCACCTTGAAAAGGTTCATCGTCTCGATGTCCGTCTTGTCCCACTGGATGACGGTGCGGTTCTCCATGGTGGCATTCTCGATGGGGACAATAGTGTCAACGGGGTCCGTGCCAAGGAGAAAGCCGCCCGGATGGATGGACAGGTGACGCGGAAAACCGACTATTTCATGCGTGAGCTCCACCAGGTGTTCCCGGAGGCTCTCCGGAAGGTCCACCCCGGCTTCCCTGAACACGGCTGCCAGGTCGCCATCCCAGTGGGAAAGAAGCTTGGCACACTGGTCAAGCGCCGTTTCGGGAATGCCGAACACCTTCCCCACCTCTCTGACCGCGGAGCGCGTGCGGTAGCGGACCACGTTTGCCACCATTGCCGCGCGGTCCCTGCCGTACTTCTCATACATGTGCTGGATGACTTCCTCCCGCCGGTTGTGCTCGATGTCAAGGTCGATGTCCGGAGGTTCCGCCCTTTCCCGGGACAGGAACCTCTCGAAGAGCAGGTTCATCCGAACGGGATCAACCGACGTGACACCGAGGCAGTAGCAGACCACCGAGTTTGCCGCGGATCCCCTGCCCTGGCAGAGGATTCCCTTTTCCCGACAGAACCTGACCAGCTCCCACATCGTCAGGAAGTATCCGCAGTAATCCAGCTCCTCGATGAGCGCGAGCTCCTTTTCAAGGAGCGCTCGTGCGCTTTCCGGGATGTCTCCCTGATAGCGTTCCCGAGCGCCTTCGCAGGTGATGTGGCGGAGCCAGCCCGCCGTTGTGAACCCCTGCGGGACCGCTTCATCAGGGTACGTGTAGACGAGCTCCGCCATGGAGAAGCGGCACCTGTCCGCCACTTCCCGGGATGCCTCAATGAGCTCAGGGGATTTGCCGTAAAGGCTGGCAAACGATGAGGGGGGCTTGAGCGCATGCTCGTCATTCGGATAAAGCTTTGTCCCTGCTTCCCGCAAGGTGGTCCCGTTCCTGATGCACACCAGGACGTCCTGAAGCCTTCTCCGTTTCGAAACGTGGTAGAGAACCTCGGCGGCCGCGACAAGAGGGAGAGAGAATCGGGCGGCAGCAGCACGTGTAGCGCTCTCCCGCGCCCCGTCATCAACCCACCTGTGGCGCGCCACAACGGCGTAGAGCCGATCACCGAACGCGCCCTTGAGCGTGCCGAGCCCAGAGTCACTGGCCTGGTCACCAGGCCACAGCGCAATAAGCCCGTGAGCGCTTTCCGCCGCTTCATTCCACGAAACGGCGCATGTGCCCTTGGGATTCCTGAGGTGCCCTTTGGAGATCAGGCGGCACATATTGGCGTATCCGGCCCTGTCCTGCGCCAGGAGTATCAGGGAGGAACCGTCCGTGACGGAAACCTGGCTCCCCGTGATGAGCTTGACGCCGCGCTTGCGGGATTCGTCGAACGCCCGCACCATGCCGTAGACGCCGTTACGGTCAGTGATTGCCAGCGCCGGCAATCCGAGCCGGGCAGCGGTCTCCACCATCTCCTCCGGATGACTGGCGCCTTCCAGAAATGAGAAGTTGGTTTTGCACCACAGGGGAACGTACACGGTCGTGCTGCCTCAGTCCACGACGCCCTGGAGCCAGGAAGGGCCGGTGAAGGCGTCAACGAAAACCCAAAGGATGCCGTGGGGCGAATCCTGATAGGAGTAATGCCGAAGGTAAGGCGCCTCGGATCCTTCCGTGCCCCACCAGGAGCCGGACACGATGGATGCCTCGGACAACACGGTGGCTTTTCCAGAATCGAGCGAGATCCGCCTCGGGCTGAAAAGGATTCTTCGCACAGCAACGGGGCCTCGTGAGGCGTGGCCGTCGTTACCGTTGCGGAGTCCTTCCCCCCTGCGGGGCGTGGGCAGGGCGGGATGCTTCTGGGGAACCAATCGAAAGGACCTTTCCGGCAGATAAGAGTCAATCAGGCATGCCGTAGTCACGGAGTCATTTCCAAAACGGGCCCGCAAGGCGGCAAAGACCCGGGCGCCGGCCTTGAGGTCTCGGCCTCTGACCGCAAAAAGCTCCTCCTGTATTCGCGAGGGCTGGGCTCGTTCCGAGCGAATCTCGATATTCTCTACGGCAGAAGCGAAGCGGCAGGCGGACAGGCGAAGCAGAATGAGGCGCTGCAACAGAGGCGCCTGGAGCGTCGGCACGGCAGGGCGAATGAGGTGAGTGGCGACCTCCCCGTCCTCAGTACGAAGGGCAAGGCTGAGCCCCGAGATCACCTGACGCTCCGCTTCCGCGCGCTTTACCTCGAGTGCCAGCATCTCATCCACATGGAGCATCAGCAGGTCGAGGTTTCCGGTGGGGGAGTCCAAGTGGCGCGCGTTGGGCGCGGCCTCCGCTGCCACGCGGGACTGAATTGGCAACGGGTCATCCGAGAGGATTGCCTGGCGCACCCGCCCTGCTTCAGTGCCGAACCGCCGAACAATTTCCGCTTCCGGCAGTCCCACGAACCGCTTTACCGTGTGAACCTCGAGCTTGTGCAGCGCGCTTCTGGCTTTCGGTGAGAGTGGGAGAATATCGATGGATGACCGGTAGGTCTGCGCCTGCTCTTCCGCACGGGAAGCAAACACAAGCGAACGCGGCCGGCTGCGAGCCACGATGTACGTGCCGAATCTGGTGAAACCGATCACGGCGCACGCCGCGAAGCCTTCCGCGGCAAGCGCGCCGCGCACCGCTTCCGCCCATGCGGATTCGGACGGGAAAAGGGAATGAAGACCATCCACCGAAACCCAGAACGCGTCAGCATCAAACGGGCACGGTTCCACGTCCGGTGTAAAGGAAGAAAGAAGCCTGGTGACGCGGTCCCGCGCCCGCGCTATCCGCTCCTGCGGGACCGCTCTTGCGCGCAGGCTCGGGACCAGGGAAAGGGCGTTGGCGTAGCGCATGCCGGGACCCAACCCCTTTTCCCGGGCCTCTTTGTTGACTGCCAGGAGCAGGCTCTGCGGCCGCTCCTCTTTGGTGACTGCAACGGGGGCCCCGTGCCACTCTGGGTTCTCTCTCAGGAGAATCTGAAGGGCCAGCCGGTCAATGCTGATACATCCCCGAAGGGCCATGGTAGTGCCTTCTCTGCCGGGAGCTTAGGTTTGCGCGCTTGTCCTTGATGGTATGAACGTTCACGGTGAAAGGATCTCCGATGCATGTCATGATGCATCCCCGAAGCGAGATTCGGGAGCCGAGGGATGGGTCACGGGGGCGCTTGCGCGTCAGGAAGATCACCGCGCAAAGGCTTCTTTCCGCGACCTTGAGGATTCGGCCCAGCGATGAGTCGCTGAGGTTCCACTGCCCTTCGGCGTCTATGATCACGAGGCCCATGGCTCCCGATCTGACGAGCCATTCCGCAGCGGTCAGGGATTCGTTTTCCCCCACCAGCTCTGACGATGGTGAGGGCTGAAAGGTCGATGCCCCTTTCCAGGAAGTCAGGGGGGAAAAAGATGGACTCGGTCCCCGCCACCCAGGCGACAGGTTCATGAACGCCTTGAGCCTCCGCAATGATCTCCACGGCGAAACTGGCCGCGCCCGAGGGTCCTTCCTCCGAAATCTCCGCGAGGATTCCAACGAGGTTGTCATATTTCCATGACCCGCCGCCCGCTGCCGCCTTCAGGTTTGCCGCTCGAAAAACAGGAAGGGATGACAGCGAAAGCGGCGCGGATGAATCCAACGGCATCGTTTTTGTAGGGTAACATCCGTTAAGTACTTCGTCAAGGGCGAACCCCCGGCCTGCGGCATCCCTATATCCCGATTGGTTGCCGCACGATGATCACTTCGATCCGGCCGCTGATCCACTCCCGCTCGATGATGAGGATCTTCCCGACAAACGACCCGGTCGGGACCATGGAGCGCACCTGCTGGTCTTCCCACGGAAGCACGTGCTCGCGGATGCGCCTCAGCGCGGTTTCCAGGTCAGGCACGATCTTCTGGCTGCCCACGACCAGGATCACTTTGCCCGAGGTGTAGGCATACGGGCCAAGCTGGCTGGCTGTGGCGGAGCCCGCAACGAGCACGCCGTCCTCCGTGACGGCGGCTACGCTTCCCAGCATGTAGTCCGGGCCGGCAATCAGCTTACGGATCTCACGGGCCTGTGTCTGCCTGTCCATCTTCATGTATCGCGGCCGCAGGAAGTCGTACTTTTTCTCGTCCGAGATCAGATCGAAAATGCCGGCGTCCTGGAGAGTTCTTGATTTGCCGGAATGGACCTCCGCCCCCGGGGGCAGGCGCTGCGCGACAAGACTTCGCGCATCAGCCCCCGTTTCGACGATGACCGCTTCCATGTTGCGCTCTTTGAGCTTCGCGACCACCCGCTGGAGCATCTGCTCCGAAGCGGGGGCCACGAAATTGTCTGTCACCTGTGTCACGGCCGGGCCAGCGTTACGCGAAGCTCAGGACGACTTTGCCGAGGATCTTTCCGCCTTCCCGCGCAAGGAAAGCTTCCTTCACTTTGTCGACGGGGAAGACGCGGTCCACGTGCACCTTGATGGTTCCGTTTCGCACGAGCTCAGCAACCGCGTTCAACCTCGCCGTGGTCACCTGTGTCATCTGTGACAAGGCAGTGACGCCGAATTTCGCCGCCAGCTCGGCGTTGGGCTGCTCCAGCATGGAAATGATGGTGCCTCCCCGCTTGAGGACCTCGAAAGACTTCTTGTACGTATCACCCGCCACAGTGTCAAAGACAAAGTCGTACCCGCTCAGGACTTTTTCAAAGGCCTCCTTCTGCGAGTCGATCACCTTGTCCGCGCCGAGGTCCTTCGCGTACTTTGCTGTCTCCCCCAGGACCGTCGTAGCAACGTATGCTCCCCGATGCTTGGCAAGCTGAACGGCGATTGTCCCGATGCCGCCCGCGCCGCCGTGGATCAGGATCTTGTGTCCTTTGCCCACCGTGAGCTTCTCATCGATGACTTCCAGGGCGCTCACGGCAGTAAGCGGAAGCGCGGCCGCATCCGTGAAGCCGAGGTTCCCGGGAATGCGCGCCAACATGCCCGCGGGCACGGAGGCGTACTGGGCGAACGCGCCGCTTGCCCCCGCCAGGAGGCTGGCCATCCCGAAAACCTTGTCTCCCTTCTTGAGATCCGTGACTCCGGCTCCCACCTCCGCGACCACTCCCGCAATATCCGTCCCGAGAACGGCCGGAAAGGAAAGCGGGACCATTTTCGCCATGTAGCCCAGCCGGACCATGGTGTCCACCGGGTTGATGCTGGCAGCCCGCACCTCCACAAGGACCTTGCCCTCCCCGACGGCGGGCTTCGGGGCGTCATTCGTCACGGTGAGGACACCGGCGTCCCCGTACTGCGAAATCTGAACTGCTTTCATCAATCTCTCTCCTTACTTCTTTACAAGATATAGTGCTTAAAATTATTAGGCAACTGTTTTTTGCGGTTCCCGGGACATTCCGCGGCAGCGGCGCGCGAGATTGCCCTTACAGGGCCTTTGACACTCCCATCGTATTTGTGTACAGTTGTCATACGTCAGGCGGTCGTGTTACGAAGCTTGGCGGTATACGAACGAGTGAACAGGGCATAAAAGTCCTCGCGGCGGCCTCACCGGCGACTCCTCCGAAATTGCACTCACAACCTGCCGGATACGACCGGATTTCATGACCGCGTTTGGGCGGAAAGCGAAAGCTCGCGTACCGCGTTCGCGCGGAACGCGTACTCGCGTACAACGACATCCCGGTAGTAAGGAACACAATGACTTTCTCAGATTTCTCTCTTGCACAGGAGCTGCAGGCTTCCGTGCGCCTCACAGGGTTCGATCAACCGACCCCCATCCAGCGTGAAGCCATCCCGCCCGCCCTCGAAGGGCGCGACATCCTGGCCAGCGCGGAGACCGGAAGCGGCAAAACCGCAGCTTTCCTCCTTCCCATCATGAATCGCCTGCTCACCATGCAGCGCGGAGCGACACGGGCGCTCGTGATTGCCCCGACACGGGAGCTTGCCGCGCAGATCGTCGAGCATTTTCGACTGCTCGCGCGCGGCACCCGCCTGAGTTGCGCCGCCGTGCACGGAGGCGTTGCGATGGGCGCCCAGGAACGCGCGTTTCGAAAAGGCGTGGACATGCTCGTTGCCTGCCCGGGCAGGCTCCTTGACCACATGCGCAACAGCTACGCCGACCTGTCCTTCGTAGAGTTCCTTGTGATCGATGAAGCTGACAGGATGCTCGACATGGGTTTCCTCCCTGACGTCAAGCGCGTCCTGGCGCGCGTGCCGAAGGAAAGACAGACGTTTTTCTTCTCCGCCACGCTCCCGCCCGCCATCATCACGCTCTCACGAGAAATGCTGCGCAACCCGGTGCGGCTCAATATCGACAGGAAACCCGCGGCGGCCGTCGGGATCACGCACTCCGTGTTTGCCGTTCCCGCCCAGGGCAAGTCTCAGCTCTTCCTCAAGCTGCTGGCAAAGGGCATTTCCGGAAGTGTCCTGGTGTTCACGCGCACCAAGCACAGGGCGAACAGGCTCGCCGAGTTTCTTGACAAGAACGGCGTTCCCTGCGCGAGGATCCACGGCAACCGCAGCCAGTCGCAACGCACGGCCGCGCTGAGCGGATTCAAGCAAGGCAGGTTCCAGGTCCTCGTGGCAACCGACATCGCTGCGCGCGGAATTGACGTCGAGGCGTTGGGATCCGTGGTCAACTTCGACGTGCCGAACCAGCCCGAGGACTACATCCACAGGGTCGGCCGAACGGCGCGCGCAAAGCTCACCGGGGACGCGTATACGCTCGTCTCTCCCGAGGAAGAGAAGAGCTTCGGCGCAATCGAACGCGCCCTTGGCCGACGCATTCCCCGGCAGAAAGTGGAGACCTGATGGCTCACGATGAGCTAAAAAGAAGAGGGGGGCCGACCAGCCCCCCTCTCTTTTTAAGCCTGTGCTATTTTCTGGATTTAGTACCGGTCGCGGTTGTATCCGCCGCCGCCTCGGGATTCCTCACGGGGCTTCGACATGTTCACGGTAAGGTTTCTTCCGTCAAGCAAGGTGCCGTTCAGGGCGGCAATTGCCTTCTCAGCTTCTTCCTGGGTCCCCATCTCGACAAATCCGAACCCGCGTGAGCGGTTGGTTTCCCGGTCCGTGATGACCTTTGCCGATTCCACGTTCCCGTGGCTGGCAAAAAGCTGCTGGAGCTGGGAATCCGTGACCGAATACGCAAGCCCGCCGACATAAAGTTTCTTGTTCATGTGCTCCTCCTTGGAGTCGTGTGCATCTTCGCCCATCGCCCTTCGCTTCTAACCGTCTCAGGAGCGAACATGCCAGATCTCCAATAGGATACCGCTGTCCGGTCGGGTGTTCCTCAGTGGTAGAATCGGAAAGGTCCGATTGACAGCAATGAGCGTACGCGCATCCGGCGGGAAAGTCAACAATAATTCCCGGATTTCCGGCCAACGTTTCTGCGTCGCCGTACCGTTCGAGTCGACGCCGGCATTCTCCAATTGTTGACTCTTGCGAGCGCGAGTTGATACAAACCCGGGAGGTACCCATCACCCTGGGACTGTTCAAGTTCATCGGGGATTTCAGCCAGCAGTGGAACGAAGTGATGGCAACCGCGGTGATCGCCTCCATTCCCGCGGCATTTCTCCTCACCTTTGCCCAGCGCTCCATTGCCGCCGGACTCATGGCGGGCTCGATCAAAGAATAGGGGTACCCCCCAACGCAGAGCCGTATCGGTTCTTGTACGTAAAGTCCTCGATGTCCCGGCGAACCCGCAGGTATTTGCCAGGGGCCGCGGCGGGGTACCCGATGCGGCAGCTGAAGGCAATCCGCAGATGAGCGGGAATCCCGAGGATGTGACTGATCTCCTTCGCGATGTCGGGAGCGCTGAAGGCGCTCACGATGTGAAAGCCGATCCCCAGCGATTTTGCTTCCAGCCACATGTTCTCCATGACGCAGCCGAGGCTGATGATCCCCAGGAAATCTCCCTCCGATGCAGGAGCCCTGCGCTCGGGATCATACAAAACCACCAGAAGAACAGGAGCAGGCAGGGACGCCGGCGCGCCTTCCTTCGGGATCTCTGCGCCGGGAGTTCTCATGAACGGAGGGAACATGGCGCCCAGGAGCCCTGCCTTCTTCTTTACCAACTCATCCTCAGAGAAGGAAAGCTGCTTGTAGTTCTCCCGGACGAAATCCTCCGAAATCGGGCGCCGGATTGCGGCAATCTCGTTCAGGGTTTTTTTATCGTCCACAACGACAACCTCGAAGTTCTGCATGTTGTGCGCTGTGGGCGCCCAGTTTCCCGCTTCCAGGATCTTCCCCAGGTCCTCCCGAGAAACTTTGCGTCCTTCGTCAAAAGGGACCCTGTCGGATTGCCTCTGTTTGATCTGCTCCAGCACATCGCTCATATCGACCTCCTCAGGTCATTTTCAGGACCGCGCGGAAATGCACTTTTGCGCTCATCATCCGTTCGAACGCTTCGGCGGCTTTCTCGAGGGGAAACACTTCCACCATGGGGGTGACCTTGGCAAACGTGCTGAACTCCAACGCCTCGTCAACGCTTCCCCCCACCCAGCCCCTGATCCCGCGTCCGCCCCCCAGGAGAACGAACGGAGGGATAACGATCGGGTCGTTGGGAGCCGTGATGACCAGGGCCTGGCCGCCTCCCTTGAGCCCCCCCAGAAGCTCGGAGATTCCCTTTCCGCTCGGCGCCGTGCAGAGGATTGCCTGCGCACCGCCCCTGGCCCGCAGCTCCTTGGCAACGTCAGCCGTCGTCGTGTCGATGTAGTCCTGAGCGCCCAGCGTGCGGGCCAGGGCTTCCTTGTCTTTCCCGCGGGAAAGGACCACGGTCCTGAAGCCGAGCTTTGCGGCGTACTGGACGGCAAGGTGCCCCAGGCCGCCGAAGCCGTGGATTGCAACGAGGTCTCCGCCCTTCGCTCCGCACCCTTTCAGCGCGCCGAAAGTGGTGCGGCCGGCGCAGATGATGGGCGCCGCTTCCACGGAACCGAGCTCCTTCGGAATGACGGAAAGCACTTCGGAGCGTGCCACCATGTACTCCGCGTATCCACCATCCGCGGACAATCCGGTTGTCAGCGAGTTCTCACAGGCCCAATAGTCACCCCTACGGCATGCGCTGCACTGGAAACAGTGCCCGCCATGCCAGCCCACCCCCACGCGCTGGCCCACCTTCCAGCCGGCCACCGCGGATCCGAGCTTCTCGATGACGCCCACCACTTCGTGGCCGGGAGTCCGCGGGTAGGTGATGCCGGGGTAGTGCCCTTCCCGGGCCAGGACGTCCCCGTGGCACACGCCGCAGGCCTCGACCTTGATCAGGACCTCGTTGGACTTCGGCTCGGGAATTTCCTTCTCCACCAGCTCGAAATCGGCTCCCGGTGCCTTTACCTGAATCGCTTTCATCATTGCCATGAAACAACCTCCCCTTCGACACCTGACTGGCTAGACACGTCGATGGTATTCGATTCTTGAGATTTGGTCAAGTGATTGATTGAATTATCGACTCAGCCGATCTTCGTCGTGTCCCTGCCCGGTGACAGCCACCGCAGAAGCTGGCGGAACATCGCGTCCCGGGGAAGGTCCTCCCCTCTCAGGAGGGTCAAGAGGCTCCTGCCGAGCATCAGGCACTGCAGCGTCCGCGCCGTGACACGGGCGTCGGAATCAGGAGTGATCTGCCCGTCCCGGACCCCCTGCGTCACGAATGATCGGAAATGGTCCTCCCATTGCCCCAGGAGTTCCTTCACCACGGGCCGCAGCTTCGCGTCCCGCAGCGAGCGTGTGAAAAGCTCGTTCACCACGACGTACGTGGACGGGTGCGTGCTCATCAGCGCGTCCTGGTCAGACAGGGTCTTGTGAAGCTTTTCCACGGCGTTCATTGGCGCGGCCTCGGGGTCCGGCATGGCCTTGAACTCGGAAAGAAGCCTCCGGGCGACGCTCCGCACGAGGTCTTCCTTGGACTCGAAGTAGTAGTGGAGCGTCGAAATGTTGACAGCGGCGCGCAACGCGACGTCCCTGGTGCGCAGGCCCTCGAACCCCTGTTCGGCAATGATGTCGTACGCCGCGTCCACCAGCCTCTCCTTCTGGACTTCGCCCTGCAGCGTGTGATGCTGGCGCTTCTTCGTCACCTTTCTCACCGTGGTTTTCATGAGCTGGGTCGTACGCTCCTTTGAGCAATAGTACGCAGTTCTTAGTAGTTGGTCAAGTGATTGATGGAATAGCGCGATCGGCGCGAGGCTCCGCGGTTGCTATCCCTGCGGCCAGGCTTTTTCGAAGGACGCGATGGCCTCCAGCACCACACTGATCTCCTTGTCCCAGCCGTCGGCAAGTCGCGTGTTCTCGGTCTCGTAGACGACCTCCCCCGTGACGAGGTTCCCCGATGCCGCGCAGATGGAGGCCGCGCGCAGCCGCCGCTGCTGGGCCACGGTGAAGATTGCCGAAGACTCCATCTCCACGTTCATGACGCCCAGGGCGGAAAGCTTCTCGATCCACTCCCGCGTTTCTCCGTAGAAGCTGTCGTCGGAGGCGCAGATCCCCGTATGGACCGCGACGCGCAGATCCGGCTCCATGCGCCGGGCAGTGTCCACGAGATGCCGCGTCAGCTCGAAATCCGGCACGGCGGGGAAGCAATCGGGCACGTAGAACCGGGAGGTCCCTTCGTTCTTCATGGAGCCCGTGGAGATGAGCAGGTCCCCGATGCTGATCCCTTGCTGGAGCGCCGCCGAGCTTCCGATGCGGATGAAGCACGTGGCTCCGATGTTGGCGAGCTCCTCCACGGCGATGGACGCGGACGGGCAGCCGATGCCGGTCGAGGTGACGGAGACGCGCACGCCCTTGTACATTCCCGTGTACGTTCGATACTCCCGGTGCTGGGCCAGGAGCACCGGGTTTTCCAGGGACTTCGCCACCCTGTCGCTTCGGGCGGGGTCTCCGGGCAGGAGCACGTACTTGCCGACGTCTCCGGGCTTCAGATGGATATGGTACTGGGGCCTGCCCTGCGTCACCTGCTTCTTGTCCAGCGTGGCCATGGTGTTCCCTCCAATGTTCATCAGTTCTCGTCAGGCGAGAATCTCTTTCCTGAATGCGCCGGTCCGAAAGCGCGGCGCGAAACGAACGCGAGCATGATTACCGCGGCGGCGTACGGAATGGCTTCGATGAGCTGCGCGGGCAACGCAAATCCCCCGAGGCTCATCTGCCACGCCGACACGTACCCGAAAAGGAGCGCTGCCGCCAGGAGCCCGAACGGCTTCCAACGGCCAACGACGAGCGCCGCAAGGGCGATGTATCCCCGGCCCGCGGTCATGTTTTTCGTGAAGACATTGAGCATCCCGATGGAGAGAAACGCGCCGCCAAGCCCGGTCATGGCGCATCCGGCCATGACGCTCAGGTACATGTACTTCCTCACGGGAATACCCAGCGATTGCGCGGCGTACGGGTTTTCCCCGACAGAGCGCAGCCGCAGCCCGATTTTCGTGCGGGTGATGAACAGGTGGCTTGCCGCAACCAGGAACAGCCCGAGCAGCGTGATGCCGTTCATGTTCTGAAACAGGACCCCCACCAGAGGTATCCCCGTCACCGCGCTTCCCAGCGACCCTACCTGCGGCGCGGCCGGAGACTGCCCCTTGTTGTGGAAGAGGTACTGGAGCAGGAACAGGGTCGCGCTGGAGGACATGATGTTGATTGCGACCCCCGAGATGACGTGGTCAGCCTTGAAGGTCACGCATACCAGGGCATGAAGGAGCCCCAGAAGCGCCCCTGCCGCGCACCCGGCCATCACGCCGATCCAGGCCGAGCCGGTGGCGTAGGAAACAACCGCGGCGGCGAATGCGCCCATGAGCATGATCCCATCCAGGCCCACGTTCACCACGCCGACACGCTCGCAGTACAGGCCGCCCAACGCGCCGATGAAAAGCGGCGTGGCGATGGCGATGGCTGTCTGCAGGATCGTGGCAGAGATCAGCTGCATCACGCGACCCCCCGCTGGGAGAGTCTGCGCGCCCACCCCCGCAGAAGGCTTTCCCCCGCAATGAACACGATGATGAGGGCTTCCAGGATCATGCCCAGCTCCCGCGGCACATTGACCATCAGAGACATGGCGGAGCCGCCGTTTTCCAGCGCGCCGAAAAGAACCGCGGACGGGATCACCGCCGCGGGATTGTTCGCCGCAAGAAGCGCCACGGCGATGCACGTGAAGCCGTAGCCGGGTGAGAAGGAGTGGATGTACCTGCCGTAGACGCCGAGCACACGCTCGGCTCCCATGAGGCCGGCGAACGCTCCGCTTGCCAGGAAAGCAAAAAGAACGACCCGGCCGGCATCGATGCCGGCATAGCCGGCGGCGCTCCGGTTCAATCCCGTCACCCGCAGACGAAAGCCCCCGGGAGCGCGATACAGCCATGCCCAGAGTGCGAGGGCGAGCACGACGCCGATGATCAGGCCCGCATTCACCCGCGAGGGCGCCGCAAGAAGCGGCAGGGCGGACGAGGGGAGGATGGGATGCGTCTGCGCCACCGCTCCCGGGTCCGCGAAGACGTGGACGGTGAGATATGCGGTCCCCGCGTAGGCGATGTAGTTCAGCATTGTCGTGGAGACGACCTCGTGCACGTTGCGCCTGATCTTCAGGACAGCCGGGATGTATCCGTAGGCAGCCGCTGCGGCGGCGGCCCCGGCAAGCGACAGGGGTACGTGGAGGATGGGGGGCAACCCTTTCACCAGGAAACCGAGGATGCCGGCAGCCATTGCCCCTACGTACATCTGGCCTTCGATGCCGATATTGAAGACTCCCGCCCGGGCCGTCAGGAGAAAAGCGAGGCCTCCATACACGTAGGGGGTCGCTTTCTCCAGGGTGTCCGCCCACGCTGCTCCGTCCCCGAACGCGCCTTTGACCATTGCGGCGTAGGCCGCCAGGGGGTTCTCCCCGATGAGGAGGATGAGAACGGCGCCTAGTGCAAGGGCCCCGGTCACCGCTATGAGCGGGGGAAGCGCGAACGAGATCGCTTCTCCTACGGGTCGTTTCCGCGCGCTCCTCACCTCGAAGCCTCCGCCACTCCTGCCATCAGCAGGCCGATCTCGTCCCTCGTGAAGCGGTCCGCCTGTCCCGCGCCGGCAACCGCGCCGCGGAACAGGACGAGGATCGAATCCGCGAGGGCCAGTATTTCCTCTAGCTCGTTCGACACGAGCAGGATCGCGGCGCCTTCGCGACGACGCTGCAGGAGGGTTTCCTCGATGAACTCGATGGCGCCGATGTCCACACCGCGCGTCGGCTGCACCGCGATGATCAGCCCCGGGTTCTCCCGCAACTCCCGGCCGAGGATCAGCTTCTGCTGGTTGCCGCCGGAAAGATGGCTGACGGCGCCGTCCAGGGACCCTGTCCTGACGTCGAACTCCCGGACGACTCCTGCCGCGCGGTCGCGCAGCATGGATTGTCGAAACAGCGGCCCGACGCGCAGCTTGGGAAGCCCGTCGAACCCGAGGAGAGTGTTCTCCAGCACCGAAAGCTCCGCGACAAGCCCCATCTTCAGCCGGTCCGACGGGATGCAGCCGACTCCGCGTGCGCGCATCCGCCGGGTCGGCTCATCATTGATCTCGGCGCCTCGCAGCGTGATTGCTCCTCCCGTGACGCGGCGCAACCCGAGAATGCCCTCCACGAGCGCGTCCTGCCCGTTTCCCGCCACTCCAACGATGCCGACGATCTCCCCTTCGTGGAGCGTCAGGGAAACCCCGTGAAGCGCCTGGTCCCCGAGAACGCTTTCGACGCTGAGATTCTCCAGGTCGAGGACGGGTGCCCCCGGGTGCGCGGCCTCTTTTTCCCGCTGAAGACTGACGTCCCGGCCGACCATCTCGTGGGCCAGCATCCTTTCCGAGACCTGCGCGATGGGCCACGTGCCCACTGACCGTCCGTCACGCATGACCGTCACCTCGTCCGCCACCGCTATGACCTCGGCGAGCTTGTGCGTGATGAACACGATCGTGCACCCGTCCTCGCGCAAAGCGCGCAGGACCTCGAACAGTCGATCGGTCTCCTGCGGCGTGAGCACGGCGGTGGGCTCGTCCAGGATGATGAGGCGCGCCCCCCGGAACAGCACCTTGAGGATCTCCACGCGCTGCTGGATGCCCACCGGCAGGTTGCCGACCACTGCGTCAGCATCGACGTCCAGCCCGTAGCGGGCGCTCACTTCCTTCACTGCCCCGCGGTTTTCCGCGGCGGAGAGGCCGGGTCCCTTGCCTCGCTCGGCCCCCAGCACGACGTTTTCCCAAACGCGCAACGCGTCCACAAGCATGAAATGCTGATGCACCATGCCAAGTCCGTGGCGCAGGGCGCCCAGGGGGGAGGAAAAGCGCACGGGCTGCCCCCACA
The DNA here is from genome assembly GCA_963845535.1 of uncultured Spirochaetota bacterium. GTDB lineage: Bacteria > Spirochaetota > Spirochaetia > SZUA-6 > Fen-1364 > Fen-1364. The sequence continues at coordinate 145,845 of CAWJSK010000001.1, read as the reverse complement.
GGCGGATCTCGCCGCTGTCGGGCCTGCACAGGCCGAACAGGCAGCGCACGAGGGTGGTCTTGCCCGCCCCGTTCTCTCCCACGAGGGCGTGGATGGTGCGGGGGCGAACGGACAGCGTGACGCCGTCGTTCGCCTTCACCGCGCCGAAATGCTTCTTCAGATCCTGCACGAGAAGGGCCGGGCTGCTCATGATGTGCTTCCCGAGTCTCGCAGCATGGTCCGGCCCCGCGGGATCCTGATCCTATTTCGAGGCAAGAGCGTCGACGACCTTGATCTTGCCGTCGATGATGTCCTTCTTCAGCGCCTCGATGCGGGCCAGGTTGGCTGCCCCGATCAGGGACTTCGTGTACTTCATCTCGCTGACCCCGATCCCGCCGTTTGCAACGCCATAGGAATGGATCCCCGGCTTGAAGGTGCCGTCCCGGGCGGTCTTGATGGCATCAAAGACCGCAACGTCCACCCGCTTCATCATCGAGGTGAGAACGAGCCCTTCCGCCATGTAGTCCTGGTCCGAGTTGCACCCGATGGCGTACTTGTGCACCTGCTTTGCCGCCTCGAAAAGCCCAGAGCCCGATCCTCCCGCGGCGTGGTAGATCACGTCCACGCCCTGGCTGTACATGGACAGTGCAATGCTCTTGCAGCGCGCCGGATCGTTGAACGCGCCGAAGTCCGAGCCGATGGGCTGAACGACAACCTTGATGCCGGGCGATATGTACTTCGCCCCCTGCTCGTAGGCCTTCGTGAACCGGTTGAGGAACGGGATGTCCATGGCGGGGATGACGCCCACTTTTCCGGTCTTGCTCATCATTGCCGCGACCGCCCCGACGAGGAACGAGCCTTCATGCTCCTGGAAAACGAGGGACGCGACGTTCGGCTTGTCCACCACCGCATCGACCACCGCGAAGAGCGTCGAGGGAAACTCGTCGGACACCTTCTTGATCGGATCCGCCATGTCGAAGCCGACGCCGATCACCAGGTCATTGCCGGCTTTGGCCAGGCTGCGGAGAAGCCCCTCTTCGGAGGCCAGATCCGGGGGCTCGACCACCTTGAGCATGATTCCCAGCTCGGATTCGGCCTTCTTTGCCCCGTCATACGCGAGGTCATTGAAGGACTTGTCGCCCAGACCGGCCACCCCGGTGAGCAAACCTACCCGCAGGTGCGGCTTGGCCTGGGCGTCTGCCGCTGCCGGGGCCAGGAGCCCCGCCACGACGAGCGCGGCGCACATCGCCAGGGGAAAAAGACTCTTCATGTTTTTCATACTCCCTCCTTTGCGTCCTCAGGACGAGAACTGGATGGTCCGACACAACGTGAAACGGATGAACGTATCGTGGTAATACTCGGTGTTGTACATGATCACCCTCCCGTCCTCTGCATACTCGAGGACGTCCGTGCGCAGGATGGGCGCGCGTCGCTGAACGCTGAAGAGGGCGGCAATCCTGACGTCCGCCAGGGTCGGCGCAAGCTCCACAACGTCGTGGGTAATACGGCACCGGCAGGCGTCCTCTACGAGCGGGAACATCGATCCCGCGAAATCCTGCTCTGAGAAGCTTTCGTCACGCAGCAGGCGCCGGGGCACCCGGTCCACGTACAACGCCACGGGCAAGGTGTCCGCCATGAAGACTTTTTCCACCACCAGGATCTCTTCTCCCGCGTCGATGTCGAGCCTTGACGCCTCATGCGCCGTCGAGGCGCGCCAGCGATGGGAAAGGACGCGGGAGTGGGTCTTGTATCCCTGGGACTCCAGGAACGCGTCGATGTCACGGTCCGTGTCGATTCGGCAGGAAAGGTGCCGGAGAAAGCCGTTGATGACCGTCGCCTTGCCGTGAGAGCGGGTAACCAGCCCGTCGCGCTCCAGGACAACGAGGGCCTCGCGGATGGTCAGGCGGCTGATCCCGAGGATTCCCGAAAGTTCCGCTTCCGAGGGCAGGCGTGCGGCGCCTCCGCGACTTCGATCACGGATGTATATCTTCAGGCCCTCGATTGCCTGCTGCACGGCGGAGGTCTTGTGGATGCGGAGGGAGCGCGTTGCTGGCATTCTACACCTCAACTCATCTGATGAGTTATTCTACAACCAAAAGCGCAAAATGCGCAAGCTTTTTCTTCGCGTTGTTTTTCTTCGCGTTGACGCGGCGCCAGGATGTGGTACAATTCTCTTCGCCGACGGGCCAGGAGGCTCAAGGTGTCAGAGAAAATCGGTGAGTTCCTTGTTCGCATCGGCGCAATGTCGCCGGAGCAGGTGGAGCGGGTCATAGGGCTGCAATCCGCGGGTGACAAGAGAAAGTTCGGAACCATCGCGGAGGAGCTGCGTTACATCACAAGCGTTGACAAGATCAGGGGGTTTTTTTCTGCTCTGAAGCGATAATCCTTGCGGTCCGCCGCGGCTTGTGTTACCATTTTTCTGCCCCTCGTAGTCAGCATGAAAGAATGTAGCAGCAGAGGGTCGTAACGCTGATTTACCTTGAAACACGTTACTGACCGAGAAGAAAAAGATTCCCTCGTTCCGACTATCTCCCAGGAGGAAGACAGGCTCAAAGTCTCTTTGGATGAGGCTCGAGCTGAGGCCCGTCAGATCATCGCGGACGCTGAGAAGGCCGCCGCGGAAATGGCGCGGAAGGCGGCGGAAGAGCTGCCCGCTCTCATGGAGCAGCGCCGCGCCGTGCTTCTGCAGGAAAGCACCCGGCGCGCGAATGCCCTCAGGGAAGAGCTTGCCGTCCTGACCAGGGGTCTTCTGAAAAAAGCGCAGGAGAACTGCGAACGCGCTGCGGCGCTGGTCGTTTCCGCGGTCTGGCCGGGGGCTTCCGAATGATCGCCCGGATGTCCTGTGTGGAGATCATGGGACCCCTGCCGCTTTTCGATCGGACCGTTTCGGCAATTCAGGACGCCGGTGTCCTTCACATTGAGGAAATCCCCCTCACCGGAAAGAACGGAGAAAAGCCGCTTCACCGCATCCATCTCTCCGAGTCTGAGCTCGCTGAGAAAGAGCAGTGTGAAGGGCTGTCCCGCACGCTGGAAGAATCCCTTTCACGGCTGCCTGCCCCTGTTCTCAGCCGGGTGCAGACCTCGCCAGCCTTGGCCGGGCAATACCGGCGCTGGGACGGCCAGCCCGTTGCGGCAATGAATGCAACGGCCCAGGCTCTTCACGCGCGGGTGCGATCGTTTGCGCGCCGGGAAAGCAACATGCGGGAAGACATCCAGTTGCTGTCCGCCTATGAGGAGGTGGTGCGCGGGCTGGCTCCCCTGGTCCAGACGGGGGAGCTTTCGGGGGACCTGGAGCACCTCGGGGTGATCTTTGAGGACGCCAACAGGCTCGCAAAGACGCTGCTCGTGAAAGAGCTCACCACTCTGACGCAAGGGAACTACACCTTCCATCCCACCGGCCTCAGCAGGGGCAGGACCGCGGCGCTCATCGGCATTCCCCAAGGAAGCAGCGCCGCGGTGCGGGCATTTCTGGCCCGCGCCGGAATCGCGGAGATGATGCTTCCGGCCGGGGCGCGTGAGCGGCCTTTCGTGGAGGTCTTCACCGGCCTTTCCGGAGAGCTCACCGGACTGCGGGAGAGTCTGAAGGAGCTGCAGTCCCAGGCGGAAACCTTCTATGAAGAGAACGGCCCCTGCCTTCTCGCAATGCAGTACGCTTGCAGGAACCTCCTTGCCCGGTATGACAGTTTCCCAAAGTTCGCGCGGACCGCCTACACCTTTGTCATCAGGGGATGGATCGCGCGGCAGGGACTGGCGGGCCTGGACGGGCGGCTGCTTTCCGCCCTTGGGCCCTCCGTTGTATCCCGTGCGCTGAAGGCGCTGGAGATGGGAATGCCGCCCGTGCTCCTGCAAAATCCTCGTCCTTCGAAGTTCTTCGAGCCTCTCTTGAGCATTCTCTCGCTTCCCGAATACGGTACAATAGATCCGACCATCGGCCTTTCCATCTTCTTCCCGCTGATCTTCGGGCTCATGCTGGGAGACGTTGGCTATGGCGCCCTCCTCCTTTGTCTTTCCGCGGTCCTGTTCCTTCTCTCCAGGAAAGGATCTCTCCTCAGGATGATCTCAGTGATTTTCTCCGTCTGCGCGCTCTGGACAATCGCTTTCGGATTCGTATTCGGGGAGCTTTTCGGCACCCTGGGCCAGCTGGTCGGACTGCGGCCGCTGTGGCACGAACGCCTCGCCGTGGGACGGGGGGACATGTCCGCGCAGATTCTGGGCTATCTGTACGTGGCAATCGCCCTGGGGATCTTCCAGATCCTCCTCGGCCTCCTTCTCGGCGTGCTTACGGCCAGGCGGAAACACCACGCTGCCGACGCATGGGACAGCATTGCGCGGATCCTCGGAATCCTCCTCCTCCTCCTCGTGGTGGGCCGCATGATGGGATTCCTCCCTCCGTCCTTCGGAATCGCAGTGATCGGAGCGGCAGTTCTCTTTGCTGCCGTGCTCGGTTACCAGATCGTCAGGAGACCTTCGCACGGGCTTCTTCTTCCCCTGGAAGTCCTCAGCACGGTCGGAAACATTCTTTCTTACGCGCGGATCATGGCAATCGGCCTCGCCTCCGTGGTACTGGCCCTGCTCGCCAGATTGTTTTCCCAGATGATCCCGAACGTCGCGCTCGCCTTTGTCGTGGTGGTCTTGATCCACAGCCTCAATCTCGCCCTGGGCATCATAGACCCGACCATCCAGGGCCTTCGCCTGCAATACGTGGAGTTCTTCTCGAAGTTTTACCAGAGCGGCGGGAGAAGATTCTCTCCGCTTCGAAAGATCGGAGGTGAGCTCGCATGAATGCACATCGGTTCGTGGTGTCTACCATTGTGGTGCTGCTCCTGACCGTCATCGGCGCCGGGGCCGCGTGGGCAGAAGAGGGAACCCAGGCCGCCGCGCCGGTGAAGGAGCGCACTATCCCGACCGCGCTGATAGCCCTTGCGGCCGCGCTCGCAATCGGCTTGCCCGCGCTTGGCACCGCAATCGCCCAGAGCAGGATCGGCGCGGCGGGGTGCGGAACCATAGCGGAAAAGCCGGATGCCGCCGGGACAGTCATCCTGCTGATTGCCATCCCTGAAACGATGGTCATCCTCGGGTTCGTGGTGGCCGTCGTCCTGATCTTCGCCCTGTGAACCAGGACGTGGAGGCCGCGGCTCTCATCGCGGAGATCGGTCGGGAAGCTTCGGGAGAAAGGGAGAGCATCCTTTCGGAGGCGCGCGCCAGGGCACGGGAAATCCTGGCAGACGTTGAGCGGCGCGCGCAGCAGGCCGCGGAGGAAGCCGCGCGGATCATGGAGAAGCAGGCGCGCGTGGATGAGGATCGGCTCCTCGGACGCGCCCGCATGGAGGCTGATGCAGAAAGGACGGCAGGGGTGCGGAGCGTTTACCAGCGCGTCTTCGAGATCGCGGAGGAGCGCCTCGCTGCCCTGGTTGGGTCTCCCCGGTATTCCGATGTTCTGAAGGCCCTTCTCGGTGAGGCCATGCAAAGAATCCCCAAGCCCGGCCGCGTATGCGTTTCCCGCGCGGATGCTGAGGTGTGCAGGAAAGCCCTCCGGGAGATGGGGACGGAGTGCACGCTCACGGAAGATGATCTCCCGCGGGGCTCAGTGGTCGTCTTCGATGCGGGCGGCACGGTAAAGGTGGACAACAGCCTCAGGGTGCGGCTGGCCATGGCGCTCCAGGTTCTGGAGACCCCTGTCGCGAAATGCCTCAATGAGTGAATGTGACTATCTGAACGCCCGGGTCAGGGCCATGGGCGCGGAGATCCTTCCCGTCGACTTCTTCGAGCAAATTCTCGGCATGGACGCGGAGGAATTGCCCTTTGATGCGCTTCTGGCCTCCCCGTACGGCCCCCTGCTCCGGCAAGGCCTTGCGCAGCGCGCGGGAATCTCCGCCATCGAGTGGGCACTCCGCCAGGACCTGGTCCGCTGCTTTTCCCGCGTGCGCACAATGGCTCCCCCAGGTCCCCGTGCTCTGCTGGATACGCAGCTTGCACGATGGGACCTGCAGAATGTGCTTGCGGTACTGAGGGGCATCCAGGGGCGGGCCACGCCGCGGGAGGTGGCCTCAGCGCTGCTGCCTGCAGGCGCCCTTTCCGAAGCGCAGTTATTGGAGCTCGCCGCGAGCGCTGATCCGGTCCTGCTCGCCAGAAAGCTTGTGACGTGGAATTACCCTTTTGCCTTCGAGCTGTACCGTGCGATGGCCAGGAAGCCAGGCGCGGACCCCGGGCGTGGAGTTTCCACCGGCGCGGCGGCCAAGAAAATGTATCGGGCGTACTTCCGCCAGGCCTTGGGGGCGGAGGGCTCCGACAGAGAGAACAGGAGGATCGTGCGGTCCCTTCTGCGGCAACAGATCGACCTGGCAAACATCACGGCGGCCCTCGATATGGTCCGGCTCAGGGACCCAAAGGAGCCGGCGGAAACCCTGGACCCCATCCCGGGCGGACGCCTCAAGGACAGGTTTCTCCTTCGCGTGGCGGGGTGCGCCACGCTGGAGGACGCGTTCTCTGCGTTGGACGAATCGTATTTCGCTCCCGGCATCGAAAAAGGGATTCTGGCATACGGGGAATCCCGCAGCCTCGGAGTGATGGAAAGGTACCTGGAGGAGCTGGTGATCCGGGCGGGCTGCAGGCTGTACAGGGAGGACCCTCTCAGCATTGCCGTGGCCCTGGGCTACCTGTGGCGGAAATACAACGAGACGGTGAACCTGCGCGCTCTGTGCCGGGGAAAAAGCGCGCACGTGCCGGTGAATGCAATCAGGAAGGAGCTGCTCCTTGTATAGCGTGCGCGGGGTTCTCGGTGAGGGTCTCGGCGCGGGTTTCTCCCTTGCCGGGGCGCACGTTGAGGTGGCGGCTGCCGGAAGCGCGGCCCGGGACGCAATCCTTGCCTCAGCGGAAAACCGGGACTGCGGCATTCTGATCCTGGAAGAGGAGTTGCTGCAGTCCCTGTCCGAACGGGAGCGGGACTCCTTGCTCCAGCGGATCATTCCCCTCATCGTTCTCCTTCCCGGCGAGCTGCAATGGGGCGAAGTGGAAGAAATGAAGGGTGATGAATACGTGGCCGCCCTGATCAGGCGCGCCGTGGGGTATCAGCTCAACGTCAAGATATGAGGCTGGCTCAACATGCGTGATGCATCAGGAACAATGCAAGGAACGATTTCCAGGATTGCCGGGCCCATGGTGATTGCCCGGTCCGTGAGCGGCGCCCGGATGCATGAAGTGGTCAGGGTGGGGAGCGCCGGGCTTCTGGGAGAGATCATCCGACTGGATGCGGACACTGCGTTTGTGCAGACGTATGAGGACACATCGGGGGTCTCGGTGGGAGAGCCGGTCCTGTGCACCGGTGAGCCCATGCTCATCACCCTGGGGCCCGGGCTCCTGGGGAACGTTTATGACGGTATCCAGCGGCCGCTTGGGGTTCTGGAGACAAAGAGCGGGCCCTTTATCGGCAGGGGGCTTTCCGTGGATGCTCTGCCCCTGGAGAAGCTGTGGCACTTCAAGCCCGCAGTTCAGGCAGGAGACGCCGTGGGCCCGGGAAGCATCCTGGGCAGCGTGCAGGAGACGGCCGCGCTGGAGCACAGGGTCCTTCTGCCTCCCGGCGTGAACGGGACGGTGGCGGAGATCCGGGAAGGGGACTTCACCGTCTTGGATTGCGTGGCCCGGCTGGCAGATGGAAGGCAGATCCCCATGGCCCAGAAGTGGCCGGCAAAAGTCCCACGGCCCATCAGGACCAAGATCAGCACCTCGGAGCCATTCGTAACCGGCCAACGGATCCTGGATTCCCTGTTTCCCATTGCGCGCGGGGGAATTGCCTGCCTGCCCGGCGGGTTCGGCACGGGCAAGACCGTGCTGGAGCAGTCCCTTGCCAAGTTCAGTGAGGCTGACCTGATCGTCTACGTGGGGTGCGGGGAGCGGGGCAACGAGATGACGGACGTCCTCACCGAGTTCCCGCACCTGGAAGACCCCCGGACCGGCGGACCGCTGATGGACCGCACTGTTCTGATCGTCAATACATCCAACATGCCAGTGGCGGCCCGGGAGGCTTCCATTTTCGTGGGCGTTACAATCGCTGAGTACTTCCGGGACATGGGGTACTCGGTGGCCGTCATGGTGGACTCCACCTCCCGCTGGGCGGAGGCGCTGCGCGAAATCTCCTCCCGTCTCGAGGAGATGCCGGGTGAGGAAGGATATCCGACATACCTCGCATCCAGGCTGGCATCCTTTTACGAGCGCGCGGGGGCTGCGCAATGCCTCGGGCCGGAAATCACCGGATCCATCACGATTGTCGGCGCGGTCTCCCCGCCGGGCGGAGACTTCTCGGAGCCCGTGACGCAGAGCACGATGCGGGTCACGGGTGCCTTATGGGCGCTGGACTCTCCCCTTGCGCATCGGCGCCACTACCCTGCCATCAACTGGCATCAGAGCTACACCCTGTATTTCGATCGGCTATCCCCGTGGTACCGGGAAAAGGTGAGCGCAAGCTGGCCGTCCAACAGGGCCCGAATGATGGAGATCCTCCAGAAGGAGGCAGAGCTGCAGGAGGTCGTGCAGCTCGTCGGCCCGGACGCGCTGCAGGAAAACGACAGGATGCTCCTGGAGGTGAGCAGGATGCTGCGGGAAGGGTTCCTCCAGCAGAGCGCCGTGTCGGAAACGGATGCAACCTGCTCCCTCTCCAAGGCCGGCGGGATGCTCGCCCTCTTCCTTGCCTTTCATGATGCTGCAAAGAACGCGCTGGATCATCACGTTCCCCTTGCCGGCATTCTTTCCCTGCCGGAGCGGGAAGAGCTTTCACGCATTCGGGATTCCTCGGAGACCGATTTTCCCCGCGTGAGCGCGGACCTGGAGCAAAGACTTCGTAATGCCATCGATTCCCTCGTGAAGGAGGAGCGCGCATGAGCCCGGCAACCAACCCCAGCCTGATGAGAATCGAGACGCGGGGCGCGCGCAGGATCTCCGGGCCGCTCCTTTTCCTGGAAAGAAAGATGGATCTCCCCTACGGCGCCATGGTGGAAGTCGACGCCCAGGACGGCAGCAGAAAGACCGGCCAGGTCATCGAGGTCTCGGAGGAGATCGCCGTGATCCAGGTGTTTGAGGACACCATGGGTCTCGATGTCTCCAGCACCACCGTATCCCTTCGGGAGCGGGAAGCGCGCCTCGGGGTGAGTGAGGCGCTGATCGGCCGTGTGCTGAACGGAGCGGGCCGGCCTCTGGACGGCCTACCCGCCGTGCTGGCCGCGGAAAAGCGGCCCATTGCCGGCACTCCCATGAACCCTGTTTCCCGGGACAAGCCGCGGGACTTCGTGCAGACCGGACTTTCCGCGATAGACGGGTTCAACACGCTCGTGCGCGGTCAGAAACTGCCCATCTTTTCCGGCGCGGGACTTCCGGCAAACGAGATCGCGGCCCGGATCCTCCTGCAGGCCCGTGTGCGCGGAGAGCAGGAGCGGTTTGTCACCGTGTTCGCCGCAATCGGGATCACGCAGAGGGAGAAGGCGTTCTTCATGTCGGAGTTCGAGAGAAGCGGCGCGCAGAGCCGGCTGGTGAGCTTCGTGAATCTTGCGGATGATCCGACCATAGAGAGGCTTCTTACCCCCAGGTCCGCGCTGACCGCGGCGGAGTACCTCGCCTTCGAGCTGGGCTACGAAGTACTGGTCCTTCTCACGGACATGACCAGCTACTGCGAGGCGCTTCGGGAAATCGGGACGGCGCGGGAGGAGATTCCCGGCAGACGCGGCTACCCCGGCTACATGTACACGGACCTTGCCACGCTCTATGAGCGGGCCGGGCGCCTGAGGGGGCGCAAAGGCTCTGTGACGCTCCTGCCCATTCTCACGATGCCGGATGATGACATCACCCATCCCATCCCGGACCTCACCGGCTACATCACGGAAGGCCAGATCGTGCTTTCGCGGCAGTTGCACAGGCGCGGAATTTTCCCCCCCATCGACGTCCTCTCCTCTTTGTCCCGGCTCATGAACAACGGAATTGGCCGCGGGGTCACGCGGGAGGACCATCGCGAGCTTTCCAACCAGCTCTACGCAAGCTATGCGGAGGGACAGGACATCCGGCGCCTGGTGGCCATCGTGGGGGAGGAAGCGCTCACCGATATGGACAAGAAGTACCTTGCGTTTGCCGACGCCTTCGAGAAGGAGTTGGTCCATCAGGCGGACCAGGAGCGTCCCATCGAGGAGACTCTGGACCTGGGGTGGAAGATCCTCGGGTGCGTTCCCCACTCCGAGTACCGAAGAATCAGGAAGGACTTCATCGAAAAGTTCGCTGGCAGGGAATCGTGACATGGAACAGGTCAACCCCACCAGAACCCAGCTCCTGAACCGGCGTGCGCAGATCAGGCTCGCAACGCAGGGAGCCGAGCTTCTGCGGGGAAAGCGGGAAGCCCTGGTACGGGAGTTCCTCTCCGAGCTCTCCCGGTTCAACGAGGCGCGGGACTCGATGCGCAAATCCCTCCTGAGCGCAAAGCGCGCCCTTATCCGCGCGCTTTCCCTGGACGGACCTGAGGCGGTGGCCTCCGCTGCCCTTGCGGGCGGAGCGGGAATAGAGGTCAGCCTTGAAGAACGCAACATCTGGGGAGTGCGCGTGGTGAATGTCACCTCTGCGTTTCAACGGCGCTCCGCGGCGGAGCGGCGCTCCTCTGATCCGGATGCCAGCGTGAGGATCGATGAGTCCGCTGAGAGGTTCGAAGACGTGATGGCGGAGATCCTCAGGGTGGCGCCGCTGGACCGCAAGATGCGCCTTCTGGCGGAGGAGATCCGAAAGACCTCCCGGCGGGTGAACGCGCTGGAGCAGAGGCTTCTCCCCGAGCTGCGTGAGCAGGTTCGGTTCATCCGGGGAACGCTGGACCAGCGCGAGCGAGAGGACGTATTCCGCCTGAAACGGCTGAAAAAGAAACACGCGAGGTAGCCGGCATGCATCTGTCCGAGCTTCTGCAACCGGATCTTGTGAAGACAAACCTGGATGCCGCCACCAAGTGGGAGGCAATCGACGAGCTGGTGGACCTCCTCATTTCCGCTCACGAGCTTCGCCTGGGGGATCGGGCCGCCGTGATCGAAGCGGTCTGCGCGCGGGAGAAGTCCATGAGCTCCGGCCTTGCCCGCGGGCTCGCCGTGCCCCACGGCGCGGTTGACTGCGTGCAGGAAATTGTGGCCGCCTTGGGCGTTTCACGGACCGGGATCCCTTTCGAGTCAGCTGACGGGAATCCAGCGCGTCTCATCATCCTCCTCGTGATCCCCCGCGACACTTTCCAGGAGCACGTGGGGACTTTGGCGGGGATTGCGCGCCTTGCCGGGAACCAGAACCTACGGGACCGCATCTGCGCGGCAGGAAGCGCTGTTGACGTCATGAATCTGATCTACGAGCTGGAGGCTCTGGCGTAGTCGGGCCCCCGGGGGCAAAAAAACAGGATGTTATCCCCGTTTCAACGTGAATTACTGGGACGATGCAGGAGTGACCTCCGGTCCAGTCTCCCAGGAGTCCGGCTTCTTTCCCACAAGCGCATGGGGCTTCGACTGGTCGACGGGGCTCTCCTTCGGCTTCTTCCGGATTGCCTCCCTGGGGCTTGACGTCGGAATGATGGGACCCGACTTCGTGACGGGGCTCAACGTGAACTTCGCGCTGGGGGAGCGCTACGGGCGGCGCTTCCGCTGAGGGAACGGCGCGTCGGTTTCTGTCCTTGGCGGCGTCTATGGGCTTTCCGCTGCGGCCGCTCAGGCGCCCCGTTTGTTTCCTTCACACGTCTAGCCCGGCTCCGTTCTTGCGGAGCCACTCTTTGCGGCCTCGATAGTCCGTAACTATCTTATCCACCTCATTCCAGAACGCATTTGTGTGGTCAAGGTGATGGAAGTGGCACAATTCGTGGACGACGATGTAGTCAATGATCGTGGTCGGCGCCATCATGCATTTCCAATGGAAGGCAAGGGCGCCCGTGGGGGAGCATGAGGCCCAGCGGTTTCCCAATTCCCTGACTTCAACGGCGGACGGCATCATGCCCACTTTGGGCGCATAGTAGTCGATCCGACCGCGAATATGTTGGAGACCTCGAGAGATGTAGAAGTTCCGAAATGCTTCTTTTGCCGTCTCAATCTCACCGTGCTCTACCAGGGCTCGTCGGAGGAAGAAGCGTTCATTCTCCAGGCGAAGCGGCTCCGCCTGCTCTCCGACCAACAGAAGACGGTAGGCTCGTCCCAGGTAGAGAAAGCCTTCTCCGTTCTTGTATTCGCGGAGCACTCGGGTGGCATTCACGTCCCGCCATTCGGCAAGGCTCTGAAAGATCCAGAACTGCTTTGACCGGACTATGGAGTCTATCAGCTCGTCATCCGCCCATTCGGGCGCGCGTACAACCACGCTGCCGTCCCGCTCTATGATTATGTCCGCCGTGGAACGACTGCTGCGGATCACTTCGTAGTTGACCTGGTCCGTCTCCCCGTCCTTCACCTCAACAGCTCCTCATTCCGCTTTTCCGCGAGCCTGACGATTTCCACGGCTATCCGTTCATGTCTGGCATTCAACGCGGGAATATCAGCGAGCAGGATCTCCGTGTCGATATCCCCGCGGAGCCGTTTCACCTCAACGGGCTTCTTCCAGAAGTCCAGAACACCGATTGTGTCCTGCAGGATACTCACTATCAATGACATCAGCCTTTTCAACGGCGCTTGCGCTTCTGATGGAACCGGGCCGCCGTCGAAAGCCAGCTCAAGCACGTAGTCGTAGAAGGTAGTGGCTTCCCGGCTGAGCCCTTCGATGGTCTCTGTTCGGCCTTGCAGGGCTTCCTTACGGAGCTGCTCATACCCTTCGGCCAGCACTTCCCAGTTGTCGTGGTGATCCTGGATGAGCTTTTCCAGTTTCTCGCTGAGACGCTTGTAGAAGGCGGGATCTTCGTCAAAATGGATGGTGCAATGCTTGCGGATGGCGTGTTCCATCTCGCTCGCCTTGGCCTCGGCGCTCCCCAGCGCGTGCTTCTGCACGTTGGCAACGAAATCGTCGGAGAGGAGCTCGATAGGCGGAATTTTCGGATCGATGCCCAGGCTGATCAGGTGCTCGTTGATGAGTGCCTTCACTTTCTTGCCGGCATCGCCAAAATCCATTGACTCGTCCTTGTAGCGCTCCTTCGCCATCTGGAGGAGATATCCGAAGCGCGCCGCCGGGCCCCGATATGGATGGCCTGCGGCATCAGGAAGGATAAGGTTCAAGCTCAGGAGAAACTTCTTGAGGAAGACCTCGAAATCCGCCCGCTGCCTGACATCCTTCAGCACTCCCAAGGCTGCCTGAATCACGGTTATATCCTCAGTCGGTCCTGAAAGGCCGCCAGTGACGAAACCTTCGATCCGCTCTACTCCCGCGGACCTGAAGTGCTGCAAGAGCCTCTGATAGCGTTCTTCAAGGATAGGCAACTCGCTCTGGATGCTCTTGAGGCCCTCGTTGATGTCTGCCGCGTCCTCCTGGGCGTATATGGACAGCGCACGCGTGAGGTGGTTGGCAAGCCCGATGTAGTCCACGATGAAACCCCGTTCCTTGCCTTCCGCCACTCGGTTGACCCGTGCAATTGCCTGCAGGAGGTTGTGCTCCTGGAGCTTCTTGTCAATGTACATCACCTGCTCCACCGGCGCATCGAATCCCGTGAGCAACATGTCACAAACCACCAGGAACGCAATGCCGGTAAGCGTCTTGTCAGGGTCTACCATGTTGAATGACTTGCAGAAGTTGTCGACGGCATTCCAGTGTTTGGCTTCAGTCCGGGCAATGGTGAACGACGCAGGCTCGTTGGTCGGCTCGGCGGAGATGACCACGGCTGCCTTCAGGAACTCGATGCTTTTTATCGACTCGGAATCTGGCTGACCCCGTGCCTTCTCTCGGTCCATGCGCTCCCGCAATGCCTTCCGAATGGCCTTCTGATAGCGAACGGCAGCCAGCTTGGAGTGGCATACCACCTGAGCCTTGAACCCCTCGGGAAGCACATTGTCAATGTAGTGATTCACCAGATCACGGGCGATGGCGGCAATCCGGTTTTCCGCCTCCAGGATATCGCCCGTCGCCCCGTACTTCTTCCGTATCGCCTGCAGCTCTTCATCCGTGCGGTCTTGAAAGAGATCTTCGAATCTTGTGTCGAATCCGTGCCGGTCCTTGAGTGCCGTGTCTGCCGTTCGGCCTTCATAGAGAATCTGCAATGTTGTGCCGTCATGCACCGAGTCCATCAGTTTGTAGGTATCGATATAGTCGCCGAAGCGCTTCACCGTGCGCTTCTCACCGTGCTGCTCCGTGATGAGCGGGGTGCCCGTGAAGGCGATGCGCGTCGCGTTCGGAAAAGCCTCAAGGAGATTGTTTCCAAGGTCCGAGCTCTGCGTGCGATGGGCTTCATCGATCATGAGAATGATCCTGTCCGACGGATTGATCACTCCGAATGTCTTTCCCGTTGGCAGTGCGCGTTTTTTCCTGGAAACAGAGGAAAGAGCACGAGCAAGAGAATCGGGCAGAGCCTCCGCGCGCTCCATGAACTTGTGAATCATCACCATGTTCACGTCGGAGGCCCCGGTGGACAGGTGCTTGCGAAGCGCCGTGGTGGATGCGATGACATTGACCTTACCGCCAATGAGGCGGGCCGTTTCAGAGAGCTGTTTCTCCAGATCGATTCGGTCGTTGACCAGGACGACCTTGAAATCGTGCAGATCCTCCGACACCCTCATCATGCGCGCCACAAAGACCATGGTGAGCGATTTGCCCGAACCCTGCGTATGCCATACCACTCCAGAGCGCGCTTGGGGAGTCTTTCCCTCCCGCAGTCTCTGGATGATCTTGCGCGCCGCCCGATACTGCTGATAGCGGCACACCACCTTGATCCGCCTCCCCGAGTCTGTGTCCATGAAGACGGTGCAGGTGCGCAGCACGTTCAGCAGTGTCTCGGGGGCCAGCAGTCCCTGAATAAGCCTCTCCTGCTCGCGCTCGACGCCAAGGGGCAACGCATAAGTTCGATTGCTTTCCAGCCCCGTGTCCTTCCAGGACGAGAAGTGCTCATGCCCCGCGGAGATTGTGCCAAACTCCGCCTTCTCCCCGCAGGTGCGGACCAGCATCAGGTTCGTGTAGAACAGCCGGGGCTCTCCCTCTCGAAGGCCGGCCCGATGGGTGTCTTCCCGTTCATCCCGATACCGGGTGAGCTGCTCGAAAGCGGCATACATGGGATTGGCCATGTTCTGGTCAGCTATCTTGGCTTCCACCACGACGAGAGGCATGCCGTTCACGAACAGGACGATGTCTGGAATGATGAAAGCCTTCACGCATCCCGGGGTATCCACGCGGAACTGGTTGATGGCATGGAACTGGTTGCGTTCAGGATGAACAAAGTCGATGAGGCTGACTACAGGATCTGATTCGCCCGTAACCTCGTTGACGTCGACCTGCGCCTTGAAAAAAAGGCCTTGCACCGCCTCATTTGCCTCCAGCAGCCGGTGGTGGGGTTGTCGAAGGATCTGGTCCCGCAGATCATCGAGTTGTTTGTCCGTAAGCCATTGCGTGCCATCCTCTGTCCGATTGATGGACCGTACCGCGCTGCGAAATACTTCAGGCAGGATACATTCCCTGAAGCCGGAGCGAAGGCTCACCGCAGGCTCCGAGGGAATGATTCCCTGGCCCTGATCGATGACTTCCCACCCAAGAACCTTGAGCTGATCCAGGAAAGGTTTTTCAACGTACAGATATTCACTCACGACTTAGTTCCTTCGAACAGCGACTTCATCCTCCCCAGAGTCTGCACGGGCACCGCCTCCACGCGATCAGCAATAGCGTATCGCTTTGTCCCCGGGTAGAGAACAGCCACACGGGCGAGCCCCACGTCCTCCATGGCGATGCGGATTGACGGCGTCATGCGAGGCGCATCCGTCCGCTTGCACTCCACGCCAAACAGCTTTTGTCCCCTCCGGAGGATCAGGTCGATCTCTGCTCCCTGATGCGTTGACCAGAAGAACGCCTCGTCGTATGGCTGGGATAGCATGATCTGCTCGATGACAAATCCTTCCCAGGATGCTCCGACCTTTGGATGGCTGAGGAGCTCTTTCTGAGTGCCGATTCCCAGGAGCTGGTGCAGCAGCCCTGTATCACGGACATACACCTTGGGCGCCTTCACCTGGCGCTTGCTGATGTTGGCATGGTAGGGATGAAGCTGGCGAATGACAAAGGCATCCGTCAGCAAGTCAAGGTGACGGCGCGCGGTGGACTCGCTTACACCCATAGCACGCGCGGGTTCCGCGGCGTTCCACGTCTGGCCGTGATAATGCGCGAGCATGGTCCAGAATCGCAGAAGGGCAACCGCGGGCACCCGGACGCCCCACTGCGGAAAATCTCTTTCCAGAAGCGACTGGATGAAGTTCTTTCGCCATGCCTTGCTGTCGGCATCGTCTCTAGCCAGATAGGAAACTGGCAGGCCTCCGCGAAGCCATAGCCTATCCTCTGCGTTGGCACCCAGCTCCTGCAGGGAGAAGCCACCAATTGTTACACGCTCCATCCTTCCGGCAAGGCTTTCTGATGTCTGGCGCGAAAGGTCACCGGAGGCGCTTCCGAGGATCAGGAACCTGGCCGAGGTTTCTTGCCGGTCCGCCAATACACGAAGGATGGGGAAAAGATCCGGACGACGCTGGACTTCATCTATGACCACCAGGCCCTTCAAGGGCCTGAGCGCCGTCATAGGCTCGGTCAGTCGTTCAAGATCCGCCGGATCCTCAAGGTCGAAGTAGTTGACCGACGTCTCGCTGAGCAGTTGGCGCGCGAGCGTGGTCTTTCCGCACTGGCGCGGCCCGGTCAGAACCACCACTCGACTGCGGGCGAGGGCTTTCTTGAGCGTGGCAAGTAGCTGGCTGCGCTCGACCATCACTGGATAGCATACCATGAAATTCGAGCAGCGCAAGAGGGGATTTCATGATAGCAGCTCGGCGCCGCTGCGGAGACGTCAGGTTGTGGTGGCCGCCCTTTTCAGCATCGACTCGGAGACGCGCACATGACCGGTGAGGAGGTCGTGCATGAGGCCGGATTTCAGGAGCATGAGTTTGCCGAGCCGGGCAAGTTCTGTTTGAATTTGTGAGACAATTGCAGAGAATCGATCGACAATTCGATCCTGTTCTCCTTTGTCGGGAAGGGCCACGAGAAGGCCGCGTAGCTCACTGACGTTTAAATGCTGCTGCGCGAGGCCACCCTGCCTTCGGAGCACCTGTTCCTTTCCGAAGGCCGGGATGCCTGTTCCATAAAAAAGGCCGGCGGGAAGGCCGATCACAGCTTCAAGCCAGCCCTGCTTTATGAAGTACCGCCGGGCCTCCCTTTCTTCGCCGCCGCGGAAAAGAACGCCGTGAGGCATGACCGTGGCCATACGGCCATCTGACTTCAGCACGGCCAACATGTGCTGGACGAACATGAGGTCGGCCTTCTTGCCCTTCTCCGGCATCCATACGGCAAATCGCTCCGAATACTCGAGGTCTTTCCTGATGTAGTTCTGGCTGAACGGCGGATTGGCAAGCACCCTGTCGTATCGGAGAAGCTCGCCCTTGCCATCCTTGTGCTGGGGCTTGCGAAGCGTGTCCTCCTGCCTGATGTCGGCGTCGTTGATACCATGCAAGAGCATGTTCATCTTGCAGATAGACCAGGTTGTCCCAATACTGTCCTGGCCAAAAAGAGAAAGATCTCGCGGATCTCCGCCGCACTCGATGATGTAGTCGCGGCTCTGTATCAGCATGCCGCCTGACCCGCAGGTGGGATCGTAAATGCCCATGCCGTGCTGCGGCTCTACGATCTCCACCATGGTTCGAACAACGGCGGCGGGTGTGTAGAATTCGCCCGCCTTTTTGCCCGCGGAATCGGCAAAGAACTTTATGAGGTATTCGTATGCCGCTCCCAGCAGATCGGGGAACTCGAAGTTCTCGTCCTTTAGAGGGATCTTTTCAAAGTTCTGGACGAAGTTCGACAAGGTATCGTCGTCCAGCGTCCTCTGGCCGATTTTCCTATTGAAATTGATGTGCTTGAGCACATCTTGCAACGTGTCGGGATTGGCATCCTCAAGAGCTTCGAGGGCCTTGTTGAGCTTCGATCCGACGTTTGTTTTGACGTGTCGGATCTTTGCCCATCGAGCGTCCCCGGGGACGAAGAAGGTATACATGTCAGATTGCTCGATCTGCTTGGCGATTTTGGCAGGCGCCATGCCTTTCGCATGCAACCTCCTCTTGAGCTGCTCTTGCTCCTGATCGAATAGGTCGGAAAGCCTTTTCAGGAAGAGCATGCCGAAGATGTACTCTTTGTACTCCGAGGCATCCATATTGCCGCGCAAGTCGTCACACGCGCGAAAGAGAAGGTTGGAAAGCTGGCTGAGTGTCAGCTTCGACATTTGGATCGTTGTCCTTGCTGCGTTGGTTTCACTGACATTTGCGGCCTTACAGTATACTGCGGGAGCTTGGTCGGCAACCGGGACCATTCGCGCTATGCGGTCGATCACTTGACTCCGCTGCCCTTCTGCCTACCATTGTCAGTGTGAAGCACCGGCTCAAAGTCCCCTGTATTCCAAGGCACGAGGCCGTCGTGAGTGTACTCGAAAGGGAAATTCTGCTGATCGGGACCAGGGGCCGCAAGCGCCGCAGGGCCCTCTTTGACAGCTGCGCCAGTTATTCGATTGTACGGAGAGATCTGGCAGAATCCCTCCAGCCGCTTTCTCTGCTTCCCGACCCTGAGGAGTGGGTCTTCGAGACAGCCCGCGCCGGCGAGCTCATTCCAACAGAATACTGCGTCAATCTCACTTTTCGATTCGATGACAGTGAGGCGCGGTTTTCAGATTTGTTCGTGGTTTTCGACGATTGTTCGGAGGAGGTCATCATTGGGGCCAAGACGCTCCAGAGCTGCCGTATCATTCTGGATTTCGAAAATGAGAAAATACGCTATCGAAAGACCGCGGAGCGCCTCCGCGTAATTTAGATGTTCAGAAGTGCTGCGGCCTACCGGCTCCTCTGCCAATCTCGCGGTAGATATGATATGGGTTGTACGTAATCAATGGAATCCGTCTTTTCACGGCTGCCAGAGTATTTCTTCATCCCGTTGGCATCCCCAAACCGCCGCCATTACGCTGCCCTTCTGTTGTTGTACTATCGCCTTTTCACTGAATACAGGTCCAGCGTCGAACGTGAGCTGGTGGTGGCGCGGTTTTCGGAGTACTTTACGGGATTGGACGCCTCTGACCGGGTTGAGGATGAAGAAGACCTCGGTGCGCGGCCTGCCGGCGGTACCTCGGTCGGCACGCCCACGACGACCTCACCAAACACATCCGGCGTCGTGACGCCGCCAAGCCAGTCAGGACGGGATGCGCGCGGCCTGGCAAACCTTTTCTTGCGCAAGCTCATCGCCTACGGATGGATGGCGGAGGAGGAACAGCTTGACTTCAGCCGCGTGGTGAACCTGTGTGTTCAGGCGCGTCCTTTTTTTGAGGCGCTGGATACCGTGGAGCGCGGCGCATCCGTGGAATACGAAAGCCACATCGTGGCGGTCTATTCCTCCCTGTGCAGCGACGCGGCCAGGGACAACGGGGAACATGCGGTTCTCAACGCTCACTGGCACACGCGCCTCCTGGTGGAGTCCCTCAAGGTGCTGGAGCAGAATATCAAGAGCTACGTTCAGGACATGTTCAAGCTGAATGCGGCTATCCCGGAAATACTTCACGCCCACTACGACGTGTACATGCACGAGGTTGTGGACCGCGCGTATACGCGCTTGAAGACATCAGACAATCTCTCTCGATACCGGCCGCGGATCTCACGGGCAATCGGCGGTTTTCTCAAGAACGAGCCGTGGATGGCCCGGACTGCGGAGAAGCTTGCCAACATTCAGCGTGCCACGGTTTTATCCAGCAGGGAGCGGATCAGAGAGATGTTGGTTGAGATGCGTGACGAACTGAAGAGCATAGACCCCATCCTTGAGAGCATAGACGACAAAAACCGCCGGTATTCTCGCATCTCAACGGAACGGATTCGCACCCAACTCCACGCGGATTCTTCCCTGCAGGGAAAGATCGCCCGCATCGTTCGCGCCATGTCGTTGGATCAATCGGAGGGAAGCGCGGACGGTCTGGCACACCGCATCTTTCGACTGCGCCACCTGGCGCGGGAGTCTCTCTACACGCGGCAGACCCGCGAGGTAGCGGAAAGCGGCCTTGCCCGGCACACCGAGAATGACGTGGAAGCCGAAATAGCGACGGCGGAGCTGCGCTTGCGCATCACCAACCAGCTGAATCCCGCGAAAGTGGCCGAGTTCCTGTCCAGCTTCTGTCCCGTACCGGGCGCCGCACGGAGTGCGGAAGACATGGTGGACGGCGTGGACAGCTTTGTCCGGCTGATCTACGCGGCGGACTACGCGGAGGCCAGGGACGGGACGTTCCCGTTTTCCGTGGATTGGCAGGAGGAAATGGTAACCGTGGACCGTTTCCGCTTCAGGTCGCACCGATTCGTCAGAAGGTATCCGAATGGATGAGCTTGAGAAGCTGACAGACTCCGAACGGGATCGGCTTCGCATGGCGCTCACCACGCTGTTCACGGAGACCTTTCTTGTGCGCGGCATTGAACATCACGCGGCTTCCTATCGGTTTGTCACGTCCAACTTCGCGCTGGTGGAAAAGTATCTCGCCGTTGCAGGTTGGGGCCTCAGGCGGGATGAGATGCTGGGCGTCGTGGCCTTTCAGGGACCGCCCTCGGCCCGTCACAGCCTGTCCAAGGACGAGAGCCTGTTGCTCCTGATCCTGCGTTTGCTCTTCGAGGAAAAAGCGGGGGAGATCTCCCTCCACGGGGAGCGCACCGTGCGGCAGCAGGATATAGTGGAGAAGTACCGGGTCCTGGCGGACGCCACATGGAAGAAGACCCGCTACCTCGCCATGCTGCGCAGGTTTCAGGCCTTGAGGCTCATCCGTATTGTGGGAAGCGAGTCGGACCCCGAGGCCACGGTCATCCTGTATCCAAGCATACCCTTTGCACTGGACGGGATGGCGGTGGAGGAAGCCGTTGCCCGGATCCAGGAGGCGGCAGGTGTGGGACAGGGCGAAGAGGCGGGTCAGAACGAAGACGGGGAGCAAGCGGAGGACTGATGCTCATCTTGCGGCGGGCCAGGCTGGTGAACTGGCACTACTTCACAGACTCTCTGATCGAGCTTGGTCCCGCGACGCTTCTTGGGGGGGACAACGGCAGCGGCAAATCCACGATCATAGACGCAATCCAGTACGCTCTTGTGGCCCAGGTCGGCAAGATCCGCTTCAACGCGGCGGCCAGCGACCGCAAGGCAACCCGCACCATAGAAAGCTACTGCCGCTGCAAGGTTGGGGCTGACTCACTGGACTATGTCCGCAAGGATTGCATCAGCCACGTGATCCTGGAGTTTGCGGACGGAGAGCGCTGCTTCTGCGCAGGCATCATGGTGGAAGCCTTCACCGAAGGGGATGCGCGGGAACATGAATGGCTCTTGGAAGGCGGAAAGATCGAAGACGTCAAGGTATATGATGGGAGCCAATTCCTGAGCCCGCGTGTCTTCCGGGATTCCATCAAACAACTTGGCGGATACCTCTGCGCCACCAAGCGGGAGTACAACAATCGCCTGACCCACCTGTTGGGCGTTCACCGCCGCGGAGTGGATTTCAACCCCTATCTGGAAGCCGTTGTGAGATCCGTGAGCTTCACGCCCTTCAGTTCCGTCCATGATTTCGTCTGCAACTACATTCTGGAAGAACACGACGTAGACGTGGGCGCCATGAAGGAGAACCTGCAGAACTACCGGGCCGCGGAACGGGAGGCGCTGGCCGTGGAACAGCGTATCCAGCAGCTTACGGAGATCGCCGCCCTCACGGACGCCGTTACGCAGGCTGCCCGGCAGATCCTGCGCCAGGAATACCTCCGGATCAGGCTCCTTGTGGAGGAACAGACCACAAGGATTGCCGGGACCCGTCATGAGCTGGAACAGACAATCACGGCGCAGTCAAACGCGGAAGAAGCCCTTTCGATGGAGCAGCAGCGAAAGGACCGGCTGGATTCGCTGCGGCAGGAGCTCCAGTTCGCCCTGGCGGAGAACGAGCAACATCGCCTCTACGAGCGTCTGCGCCGGGATCGCGACGACCTGGAGCACCGCATGACGGAGGAAAAATCGCGAGTGGAGCGCCGCGGTCTGCTCGTATCCCAGTGCCAGGCCATGCTGGGCCGTCCGCTCGGGTCTGACCTTGCCGCGGAGTCGGAAACCCTCTCCAACCAACAGCAAACGGCAACGCGCCAGGGGGTTGAAGCGGACCTTGAAATCGCACAGATCAAGACCGAGCTGGGAGCATTGTACGCGGAGGAGAAGGAGCTTGCCGCCGGCATCCTGCGCTACCCCGAACCATCAATGGAATTGAAGCAGGCGGTGGAAAAGGCCGGTATTCCCGCGGCGGTCTTTGCGGACCTGCTGCAGATAATCGACGATCAGTGGCACAACGCGGTGGAAGGTTGGCTCAACACCCAGAGGTTCAACGTGCTTGTGCCGGAGGCTGACTTCCAAAAGGCGCTGGAGATTTACAATGGCCTTCCGGCCAAGACGGCGGGCGTGGGACTTCCAAACCTGGCGGCGATTCATGAGGAGGAGGTCCGCCCCGGTTCGTTGGCGGAGGTGGTGGAGGCAAAAACCCCGGCCGCTCGCCGGTACGCCGCCTTCCTTATGGGAGACGTCATCCGCACGGACATCGCCAGCCTGAAGCGCTTTGATCGTTCGATTACGGCGGACTGCATGCGCTACTCCACCCACACGGCGACGCGCATACGCAAGGAAACGTACGAGCGCTGGTACATCGGCAAGGAGGCCAGAGAGCGCAGGCTGAAGACGGTTCGGGAGGACATCGACCAGCGTGGCCGGCGGATCGAGGCCCTCCTCACGACAAGGCGCGAAGCCCAGGAGCGCATCGACATGTTCTCCCGCGTCCTGCGCCAACTGCCTGCAATTGAGGAGCTCTCTTCCGCTGAATCGAGGCTCGGAACGGCGCGCGCCCAGTTTGAGGAGGTGGACCGCCAGATTGCCGCCATCGACACAAGCTCGTTTGACGCGCTCAAGACGCAGATAGCCGCGGTGGCGGAAAGCATCCGCGGCGCCGAGCAGGCCATCGGGACCTTGCGGGAGCAGATTGGTTCGGCGCGCGAGAGGGTGCAGTCTCTTGGCATTCGGCTGCAGGGGGAGGAGGCGGACCAGGAGCGGCGGGGCGCCGTTCTTGCCGGGTTTGTCAGCGCCAACCAGGCCAACGAGGCGGACCTTGTCTCCTACTACGAAGAGCGCATGCGAAACGAACGCCGCCAGACGGAGGGGCGCATCGACTACGGCGGGATGATCCGGCGCTACGAGTCCTCCTATGCGGGACTGCAAACGCGGCTGGAAAACGCGCAGACGGATCTGCGGGCCGCCAAACAACGCTACAACCACGACTGGAACGAGATGATGGGCCTGGAGGACACCGAGTCCCTCGAGTACACGGAGCGGCTTTCGCGCTATCGCGAGACGGAGCTTCCCGAATACCGTGACCGCATCAGCCGGGCACGGGAGGAGGCCGAACGGCAGTTCCGCGAGCACTTCGTGTCGAAGCTGAACGAGTATCTCATGGAGGCCGAGGAGAGCTTCAAGGAAATCAACCATATCCTGGAGACCATCCGATTCGGAAAGGACCAGTATCGCTTCTCCATCTCCCGCGCCCCGGAGAAGCACAGCCTCCTTTCCGCAATCTCCACGGCGGCCGAGATCCAGGACCTGGACGGCACGCTTTTCTCCGCGTTGAAAAGCGATGAGGAGCGGGAAAGCATAGAAAAACTCTTCCGCGATGTCCTTACGTATGAGCTGGATGACCCTGCCGTACGCGAGATTTGCGATTACCGCCAGTATTTCGTCTACGACATCCGCATCCGCCACACAGACGTGCTTGATGAGAAATCTGGCAAGGCGCTGGAATCGTATCTGTCGCGCGTGCTGCGGGAGAAATCGGGCGGAGAAACGCAGACGCCCTATTACGTGGCAATTGCGGCAAGCTTCTTCCGCTTCTACAAGGATTCTCCCAACGCCATCCGCCTGGTCCTGTTCGACGAGGCGTTCAACAAGATGGATGATGAGCGCATCGGCCACATGATCGCGTTCTTCCGCAAGCTGGCCATGCAAGTGGTGACTGCCGTTCCGACCGAGAAGATTGAATCCATTGCGCCCTACATGGACCGGACAAACCTGGTCCTGCGGCGCAACTATCAGGCGTACGTCCGGGACTACGCCATCCTGGAGCAGGCGACATCCCCATGACCGAGGTGGCCAAGCGCATCCTGGCCGCGTTCGCCGAATCCTACCCCACCAGCGCCTACTACAAGGGCGGCCGCAGACTTCGCAAGTCCGGGTGGGAGAAGCTTTTTCCGCGCATCATGACAGATGTCGCGGCCAAGAGCGAGTTTCTGGACGCGGTAGAGGAGCTGCTGTCCGCCAAGATTCTCTCGGCGCGGTGGAAGCGCTTCCGCAAGGGCGACGACCTCGAGGCGCTTTACCTCGAGGACCCGCAAGCCTTATTCAACGAATTGGGCGTCCCATCACCGGAAGCCCTTGCCCGGCAGATGTTGGAGCTTCTTGCAGAGCCCGAGTGGGAGGGCGGGGAGTTGGCCGGGCTGGCGGCGTATCTGGCGCCTCGGCTGCACGCCGGCCACCCTGTCCCCGTGCGGGATGCCGCCGAGCTGGCGGACCTGGCCCGGCTTTTCTCACTGACGCCGCAGGAGGCAGCCGTGTGCCCCATCCGCGCTCTCAGCATCAGGCTCTATGCGGACAGCAAGAGGCTGGAACGGCTCATGCCCGTTGCGGACCGTCTCTCACGCTCGATGGGGAGAGTCCCAATCTCCGAAAAGCTCGCCCTCGGACGATCGTATCCCGACGTCAGCCTGGCCCTGTTCGGCCGGATTGCGTTCACCGGCTGTGCCAATCCCTGGCTCTGCCACGGCCAGATTCTTACGCTTCCGGTTGCGAGCGTGGCGTTGATCGAAGCCGTAGCGCTTGAGGCACAGGGGCCGGCGGGAAAAGCAGCCTCGAGCGCGACAGTGGTCCTTTCCGTGGAAAACAAGGAAACCTTCCACGTCCTGGCGGGCGGACTGAAAGATCGCTCCTTCGCCCTCCCGTCCGGCATCGCGGGGATGGTCTACACCGGGGGCCATCCAAATGACGCGGTCAAGGCGTTCCTTCATCGGTGCGTGGCCGCCGGCGCCTGCGTGTATCATTATGGAGACCTGGATCCGGACGGGCTCCTCATCCTCCAGGAGATTCAGGCGGCTCTGGCCGTGCCTATTGTCCCCTGGCTCATGACCGCCGCGATGCACCGCCGCTACGCGAAGCATGGCTTTGCCCTTGACAGGACCCAAACCGCACGCCTTTCGTTGCTTGACGCGAACGCGCCACAGGAGCTGCGCAACCTCGCGCGGGAAATCGAGGAGACGGGCATCGGGGTGGAGCAGGAGATAATCGACCTCGGCGTGGCGCGAGGCGCTGGCTCGTGAGGCCAACCGTCACCTCCCATGGGTCCTCGGCCCCTCGCGCACCCAGATCGTGAAGAGCCTGCGTTAACGCTGATCTGGCAAAAGGTCCGCATTGGTGGCCGCGAGGAGCGGCCACCTGCGAGGGACCTTATTCCGCAGCAATCTGCGCCGTGCTTTGCGCCGGCCGCATGAAGAGTACCCCATAGATAACGAGCGACGCCGTGGCGCCTGCGGCCATGAGGAAGGACCACCAGCCGCTGTTCGTGATCAACGTGACCACTCCTGCAGAAAAGGTGACGATGATCACTGCCAAGCCGATCCAGCCAAGTCGGGCGAGCTTCGGTTCAGCCCGTCTCGCGTTGACCGCGGCAAGAATCGCGCCGACTACGAGCCCGATCGCGATGATCACATGCAGGATCAGGAAAATCGAGGCTGGCAATTTTCGCGGCGCCGGGAGTCAGATTCGGCCCACCGATGAGGTTGACCGCCATACCGAGAATGAGTTGAGAAAGAAGCCCTGAAAGCTGACCGCGTGCCCTGAGTTTGAGCGCGACCTGCGGGGTCACGGCGGAATCCGATTTGCGTGCTGGCAATTGATCCTCCTGAAATTTCATAGTCTGTGCATCAAAAAACCACGCTGACTCCATGTCTTCATCGCCAGTGCGAGCCCGAGCCCGCTAAGGTTCGAGATTCAGCGACGCTTTGCCGGTCTCCACATCAAGAGGCGCTGAGACGTGGTCGTGCGCAATAAGCCAGTTGCCGCCGATTTTCCGAAAGCAGTACGTCACGCGAACCCAGAAACCGCCGCCGTTCCCGGTCTTCAACGTCCCGCTGAGCCGATTGAAGCTGTGCGCGAATGCCACGTCACCGTCCAAAGCTATCGCAAGGCTGCGAACCTCATAACCGAGGGGAGGCTGGAACATTTTGAAGGCATAAGCCCAGTTCCCCCATTTTGCTTCCGATCCCACGTGCTGCAGCGGCGGTCCGCCGGCATCGAATGACACCACGTCCCGAGCGTACATCGGCTTTAAGCCCTCGAGATCCCCAGCGCGAATCGCCTCAACCAACCTGTCGATTTGCTGCCGAATGCCAGCTTCGTCAACCGCGTGTTGTGAAGCCATTATCAGTCCTCCTCCGTTATGGTCTCAACCAGAAATGCCAAGCCTGACTCCGGAACATTTCGAACTCTCTTTCTTTTTGGTGTTATATTTGTTTTGCCCGAGTCGGAGTCCACGCGGTCGTGCATGGTTTGTGGGCTCATGAAAGGCTCCTCCTGTGACAGAGAGTGGTTTTTTTCGTCACACCTAAATAACGGATACAACAGGGGGATTGTGACAGGTGGAAATCACAGATCGAAAAATCTGGCTCGAAGAAAGGTTCGAGGAGAATCGACCGCGCCTGCGGCTGCTTGCGCTGAGAATGCTCGGAACGCTCGCGGAGGCCGACGATGCAGTACAGGAGTCCTGGCTCAGGGTCATGCGCCCAGGACCGCGCACCCTGGAGAACTTCGAAGGGTGGTTGACCACCGTCACCTCCCGTGTTTGCATCGACATGCTGCGGACGCGAACGACGCGGCGGGGGACCCTGGTCGGCCTTGAAGTAAACGGCCTTGCGCGTGGCTTGGCGACGGTGGATCCGGAGCGGGAGGCGTTCCTTGCGGAGGAGATAGGCTCAGCGCTTCTCATCGTGCTCGAAAAGCTTTCGCCCGCAGAGCGGGTGTCGTACGTTCTGCACGACATGTTCGATGTTCCTTTCGGCGAGGTTGCGGCTCTTGTCGGCCGGTCGGAAATCGCGGCACGACAACTGGCAAGCCGCGCCCGCTGCCGCGTGCGCGGTGTACCTTCAAGCCCGAATGCCGACGCTGCCAAGGAGCGGGAGATCGTGCGGGCTTTTCTTGCAGCTTCCCGCGAAGGTGACTTGCAGGCGCTCCTCGAGCTGCTGAACCCGGATGTGGTCTTTCGCGCGGACAAGGCGGGGGTCCGGCTCGGGGCCAAGGAGGAAGTTCGCGGAAGTGCCGTTGTTGCTGAAGGCGCTAAAGACGGCGTTCGCCGTACCGAAGCTGCCCTATTTGCTCTCGTCAACGGCAGGCCCGGACGTGTCGCCATGGCAGGCGGCAAGCCGCTCGGTGTTTTTACCTTCAGGATAGAGAACGGAAAGATCAGCGAGATCAACCTCATTGCCGACCCAGACGTCATAGACGGACTCGATCTGGTCGTCTTTGCGGAGTAGTCTCCCTGTCTCCGATTGGACCATGGCAGCATGATCGGGTGGTCTACGAGATCGGGAAAAGCCCATTCAAGGTTTTGTGGATGGGCTCAGCGTCGAACAGGCCGATCCTCCGGTCCATGGCGCGCTCTTCTGCCGAAACTCCACGCCGCTCTGGGCTGCTCGTGGTTCTCCAAGAATCGAAGCTTGACGGAGCTCTCCGGATAGAGCGCCTCCTGGGCCCGAACGTGCGCGAGGTAGAAAGTCAGCGGGCGCGTACCGTTCCAGGAAGCCTCCAGCGCTTCGCCCCCTCCAAGTCCTCGGCGAACTGCAGAACCAGAGCGCTGCCAGCCTCTCCCTGCCCCTTGCCGCCTCACTGTCGGCGCCTGCGGGCTTTCCGCTGCGCGCGCTCACCCTTTGCTGTCGGAGCGAGTGCCGTCGGCAGCTATTGCCCCGCCGCCAGCAGCCATCCTACCGCACTGTCATAGTTGGGCGTCTTCCCATCCCACTGCGGCATGTTGACGCCAGGGCCAAGGTCCAGGTTGCGCTCGTCAGCCCATTCGCGCAGCCACTCCAGTGTGTCGTCAACCAATTCGCGCGGTGGCTGGAGCTGCGAGCAGCCTGCCCGCGGGCGAGTGGAAGACGAAAGTGCCGTCGGCGCCGACGGTGATTGTCCATCCGCCCTCGTGGACCAGATGGTGGTGGAAAGTGCAAAGCATGACCATGTTGTCAAGGCTGGTTTCCCCGCCGTGCAGCCAGTGTTCGATGTGGTGCCCGTGAAGGAAGGCCGTGTGCGTGCACCCAGGGAAGGCGCAGCCGCGGTCACGCAGCATCAAGGCGCGACGGATGGCGGGCGGAATGGTGCGGGCGCGGCGGCCGATGTTCAGCGCCTCCCCGTTTCGACTCATGGCGACCATGCCGCAATCGCAGGCCACCCTGCGCAACGTTTCCGCGGAAACGCGACTTCCGTCCTCAAGGGTAGCTGCCCAGGCGCCATCCGGGCCCAGCACGTCCTGATCCACGTGAACAATCACCTGGAAGCGCTCGCCGCCTGTTCCCGTCACCGGATTGCCGGCCAGGAACCACTCGGCGACCCTCACCGCGCCATCAGCCCTCGACGGCCAAGGCGTTCCCGCGGAAACGTCGGCGGCTCCTGCTGCCCTTTCAGGAGTCTCTGGCTTGGGCGGCTCATCCTGCCGAGCGCGCAGCTCCTGAGCCTTGACCTCCCGGGCACGCTCGACGGCACGCAGGATCAAGTCCGCCTCGTCGGGCTCAAGCACAAGCTCCAGCTTGACCATCCCTCCAGGCAACAGCCGCTGGCATACCGAACGCTCCTCCGGCTTCGACGCCCCTTCGGCTTCCAGCACCCCGCGATAGCCCCGGCATATCCGTTCAAGCTGCGCCCCCGTTGCGAGAAGCGCCATCGTGAGCAATTTCGTCTCATTCTCTGGTGTCGCCACTCTTGTGAGCGCGCGAACCTTGGCGTACGACAGTCGGGCGGAGCGCAACGCTTCGTCAATGGCGGGCAGCCTGCCGAGAGCGCGCGCCACCCGCACCTTCTCACGCGCGGTGGCCGGGTCCCAACCGACCCGCCAAGCCAGCCAGTGCGCGCAGGAAATGGCTCCTTGTTCGTGCCAGCCGCACGCCTCATCGAAGCGCCTGATGCATTGCAGCAGCCGGTGGGTTGCCGCATCCAGATGCGCTGACAAGCTGGCAATCTCCTGACCCAACTCTTCGACGTTGTCCATAGTTTCTACTATACATATGTATAGCTATCTGTCAAGTAGTATTCGGCATAAGGCAAACAAAAAAGCCTATTCGTTCACCGCGTACGAAGTGGCAAAGTTTCGCATGGTCGTCCAGGCAGAAGAATGCATGGCTTGCCGGAGCAAATAGAGGCGCCGGCTGAGAGGCTTTACCGGCAGCACAAGCTGGGCGACAGGCGCTCTCAGCAAGACAGGATCCGGCCCGCACCACTCGATTCAGATGGCAGGCCGATAAGATTTTACCGCCATGCCGACGAGGAGCTGTAGGAGCAGCGTTGCGAGCTGAGCGCGTGCCCGGAATCTCAAAGGTGCCAAGGGCAGCTCGGAGCTCACGCGGCAATCAGCGGACACGGAGTGCTCCTTTTTTCCTGGCCTGGGCAATCGAGCAAAAGCCGTCGGATCCTATCTCGAGCGGTAGATTTTGCAGGTTGTAGTAGTTCTCAAGCGCGTTCACCCATGTGATCTCCGCGATCTCTCGCTCGCTGAAGTGGTTGCGGAGCTCCTCGAACGTTGCGTCGGAAACTCGCTTGCTGCGGGTGGCTTCTTCCACGTACGCCAGCGCCGCGCGTTCGCGTTCGGAAAAGAGCGGGCTCGTCCGGTACTCCAGGAGTGCGTCGAACTTCTCCATTTCAAGTTGTTCCCGGATCGCCATGGACCGCCCCAGATCTATGCAGAAACCGCACCCGTTGATCTGCGACGCGAGAGTGGCGACCATGAAATGAAGCTCATGATCCAACCGGATCCTCTTAAGCTCGAACTTCGTGATCGCATACGCAAGCCGCATTGACCCAGGCATCCGAGGGCCCATGACCTTCATCGGGGTCATTACCTTGCCGAACTGACGACGTACCATCCAGTAGGCGATGCGCGAAAAGAGCCCTTTGGGATTCTCGATGGGTTGTAGTCTCACTGCCTTCTCTCCTTCCCTCAAGGTGACACCGACGAGCCATCACGGAGCCTCGAACCGCATGCGGCTGAGACGCGCGGGGTCGGCGAGGATGTCGATCTCGACGATCTTCCCGCCGGACGCGCTGATCCCCAGAACCGAGAGCGGTCTCCCATCGGGACCGATGGCGACGATCACGGCGGTCCCGTTCACGAGCGCCGCCCGCGCCAGTGGCCCGAGCCGCTTCCCGAAGGCGACGGCCTGCTTTGCCACCGCCGCGGCGCCGCGGACCACGCGCGGGACCCCAGAGGGGACAGCGCCGGCGTCGGCGCGGAGGACCACGTCCGGGTCGAGCACCCGGAGCAGCGCCGCGAAGTCCCCGTCGCGCGCGGCGGCCAGGAAGGCATTCGCCACCGCCCGGTCCGCCTCGGCGTGCGGTTCGGGCAGCCGGGCGCCCCGTACCCGGCGGCGCGCGCGGCTTGCGAGCTGGCGGGCCGCCATCGGCGAGCGCCCGACGATCGGCGCGATCTCATCGAACGACAGGTCGAACATGTCGTGGAGAACGAACGCGAGCCGCTCGGCGGGCCGCAGCGTGTCAAGGATCACGAGCAACGCCAGTCCGACCGAGTCGGCCAGGAGCATCTCTTGCTCGGGGTCCAGACGGTCTTCGAGCGTAACGACGGGATCCGGCACGTGTGCGTTCAGCGGCTGCTCGCGGCGTCTGCCGCGTGCCTCGAGCATGTTCAGGCAGACCCGGGCAACGACGGTCGTCAACCACCCTCCCAGGTTCTCGATCTCGCCCGCGTCCGAGCGGCCCAGGCGCAGCCAGGCCTCCTGGACCGCGTCCTCGGCGTCGCCGAGCGAGCCGAGCATCCGGTAGGCAACTGCCCCCAGGCGGCTCCGGTGTTCCTCGAAGCGCTCGGCCAGCCACTTGATGTCGTTCGCGTGATCGTGCTGCGTCTTGGAACCCTCCTATCCTTTCTTCCGCCGTGCGTACAATGGAATGACCGCGCACGGCACGGGAATGTGACCGGTTCCGCTGACCTGCCCCCGTTGCGGATCCGAGATGAAGCTCATAGCGGTCATCACTGACCCCTCCGAGGTACGCACGATCCTGCGTCACCTTCTCAAGGTAGGAAGGGCACCGCCGGGACTCGATCCCGGCTCCCTGGGCTGAGAACCTGCACAACCCCCCGTTCCGCCACTGCTGGGACCATGCCCTCCGACGGAGGGCTACTATCCACGGTTGCCGATCCAGCCGGGCTCCACTGATCAACGGAAGGCCGCCCCTCCTCAAAGTCCCGTCCCGGATACTTCGATCACGCCCGCTGGGAAGCAAAGAGATCCCCCGCCGACGCGCTCATCCTCCCGGAAGCCCTTCCGTCAGGAAATTCACTCTTCCGTCAGGAAATTGATTTGCCTATCACTCAGCCGGCCCGCGACGCGATGAGAGAGCGCTACGTTTGAGAAATGGAGGGTCAGCCTCTCCTTTGTTTGTTCCGGCTGGCGACCATGCGTTTGCGCGAGCGCGTTGAGTTGCCGCGCAGACTCCATAGTTGGTGAAGAAAAGAGCCTAAGGTAAGGGTCGCATAGCCTTCTCGGAAATGTTCCCAGTCGAGCCTGAGTCCGTAGAAAAAGCCGTACTTTTCTTCCACTCTGATCGAACGGACATTGCGCCAATACACGACAAGCATCTTGTGTTTGTGGTCAATAACCTCTTGATTGAAGAAGACTTCGAGGCCGTAACCCGGATGGGTCGCAAGCCGCTCGTAATCATCGAGCACCTCTTTGCGGAACACCCGTTCACCGCTGACGAAGTCGACGCCTATGACGCGGAAGAAGAGAAGCGAATTCCGGCGCAAGCTCATCGTGACGTCCACTTCTCCGTTGAGGACCGGCAGCATAAGCGCGGACAAGTTGTCGTGTGTCAGCCCGAGCAGGTCGGCATCCAGCATCATGATGATATCGTGACGCGCAACCTCAAGTCCTTTCATGACGGCATGACTCTTTCCGAGCCGCTTGTCGCCGAGGTCAAGCAGCTTGACGCGCTTGAACGTTCCGGCCACGGCCGCGGTGTTGTCAGTACCCTCCACCACGACAATGATCTCGCTGATCCACGGGTGGCTTTCGACGACCCTCAGGACGCGGGCAATTCTTTCCTCCTCGCCGTACGCCGGTATGATGCAAGTGATTTTCGGCATTGCGTCAGGATCGCGAGTCGTTGAATCACTCACCACTATTTTCCTGGTCATCGTACTGACCTCTACGAGGACTTCTTGTAAAAGATGAGCTTGCGCAATCCCGCTTCGGCTTGATCGACCTTCGAAAGGTAGTGCCTGATCTGTCCCTGGAAGGACCTTGTCACGTACAGGGCGCGATAGCCGGCTCTCATCTGATCCAGCCACCGCTTCGCAGCCTTGGCGTCAGGCTCCTTGTACCGACCGGTGAACGTGATTTCGGAGAGCGGGAGCTTGGGCGGCATCCCCCGGGGCCGTGCCGCTGGATAGCCGAAGACGATGGTCATGATAGGTACTACTCCGTCGGGCAGGCGGAGCTTCTTCTTGAGGGAGAGCGCGTCGTAGAACCCGCTTTCACCCGTTTCCGAGAGCATGACCGAGGAGACGCCGCACGCCTCCGCAGCGACATTCATCGCATACGCGGCAATGCTCGCGTTTATCACCCCGAGGGTATATTCGACCAGGGGTCGGAAGGGAAACTCATCGAGAACCAGCCGCGCACGGTGAAGGTCCGCGATGACGATGACGGCCTTGTTTCCCTTGAAGGGCAACGGCCTGCCGAAGGTCTGCTGCCACGTCCGTTGGTCGAAGGCCCCGAAAGCCCAGGACTGGAGATTGACCGTGCTGGGCGCGAGGCGTCCTGCCTCCAGGATGACGCGAAGCACGTCGTCGGGGATGTCCTTCTTCTGAAAGCTGCGCACGGACCGACGCGCCAAAAGGACCTTCAGGAGCTGATTATCGGCCTGCGTTTCGGGAATGTCGACTTTCCCATCCAGCAGGCCCTTGAGGGCCTCGATGAACTGAACCGGATTCAGCGCCTTCATGCCCTGTCCACGACAAGGGCTTCTTTGCGGCTTTCACGCTCGTCTTCGTGGGCGATCGCGCTCATCAGCTTGCCGAAACGCCGGTACTCGTCCAGGCGGCACGAGCTGACGAGGTTCCCTTTCCAGACGCAGGCATCAGGGCAGCTCTCGCACATGCAGGCCATTCCGTTCTCAAGCATGTCGGGAGGCTGATTGATCCCGATGCTCTGGAAGCGGATCTGGCGGAACCAGGTGAGCGGGTTGATCAAGCCCTTGAGGATGCTCCATCGGGCGTTTCTCATTTTCTTGTCCCCGATGAGCGCGGTGAGCAGAATCACGATCCGCGGAGCCCGGTTTTTCCTGAGGTACATGAAGTACTTGCCCGTAAACCAGTGATGGCCGATCTGCAGCAACTCCATGAATCTAGGGCCGATCGATCCGTGGATTCTTCCGTCCCGCTCGATGATGGAAGCCTGGCCCCACCACTTGTATTGCCTCACGTCCCCCGTGCCTCCGAGGTATGCGCACGGTTCGAACACGCTTCCCAGATGATCCTTGATGATGTTGTAGACATCGACGGAGGTGATGTCGATCTGCTGATAGTTGTCGGTATATCCGAAGGTCTTGCTGAGATCGGTGGCTCCGCGTTCGTCTTCGACGTCCCACGTCACTTTCTTTCCCAACGGGATTCCCCGGTAGGTGACGAAATCCAGCCCCGAGACCTTCTCCACGTTCTTCTGTGCCCACGACACGATGTCAGGGATGTACTTGAAGTTCTCATGGTAGACGGTCGTGTTGAAGGTGACGTAGATTCTGCCCCTTCCCGCCTTGTAGATGAGATCGGCTATCTGCTGCCGCTTCGGCATCAGCTCAAGCTCAGAGGATGCCGTGGGCTGGTTGGGTCTCTCCTGAACCATGTCGACATGACAGGTGAAACCATAGATCCCGGCCTCGAGAAGCTCGCCGACGAGCTTCTCGGTCATTGCCTGGGTGTTGGTGATAATGTTGGCCTTCAGCTTCCGGTCGGAGATGTAGCGGACGAGCGTGATGATATCGGGATAGATCAGCGGCTCGCCTCCGGCAATGCAGACCGTGTCGATGTTCCGGTTCTTGATGCAGAAATCGACTTCTTCCTTCAAGACCTCGAGTGGCCTGTGGCCTTCCATGTGCGAACGGTAGCAGCCTTTGCAGTGGATGTTGCAGAGGTCCGTGACTTCCAGCCATTGCACGGGGTTGTCATTGCCTGACCATGGCCACCGATAGTACTCCGACTTTTCCGGCCAATTGTCAGTGTTATAGAAACCCATACCTACCTCCTTTGGTCAACCCTGGACGGGCCCGATCAGAGCATCACAAACGCTCCAAGGGCATCATTATCCTAGCGAGCTGCCTGGAAATTCTTCAATAGAGAGAAATTCTCATTCGGCATGCGGGAGATGGGACAATGGTATCAGAGCCCCTCATTCCGGGTTGCCATTCCCTTCATGGGCTTCTTTCCTGGTCAGGGTTACATTGACCCATCCACTGCTGAGAGAAAGAGTATTCTCGTCTGCAAATTGGTATGCATAGATATTGACGCTTCCCAGGTCATTTGCCTTTGCATCTGTGATATCGCTTTTTTGGGGAGTGAAAATGATCTTCTCTTCTTCAACCCTGTAGGTCCCCATTGCTTTTCCAAGAATGCAACCCAGCTCATAGGTACCGTCAGGATCGAACGTGATGCTGAAATTGGCAAGCACAAGGATGATGTGCCCGGAAACCCATGCCCCTACCAGCGATTGGGCATGGATCAGTTGGGTGGACGCCATCGCTGATAGAACCAAAAACAAGCCAAGTGTCTTCGCCACCGGATTGGCCTCCTTTCCTGGAGCGGTTCGGGCATACCTTCTACCAGGCATGCAGCATAAACGGCGCGCCCGTCGTCGGAACGACTCCTTTTGTCATGATGGTCACGCGCAGGCTGAGCAGTCCTTCCGCTGCGCCGCAATCCAGGACAACATCATCTGGACGCACAACGGATTGCGGGATCTCGGTGTGCGGGTTCCGCGGGTAGGCCTGCTCCTGCGCTACGATGTAGAGGGATTCGCGATCGATTGGCAAGGGCCACCACAGCGTGCGATCGACTCCGCGCAGCCGCACCCGCAAGTAGGGCTCACCCGGGACCTCCTCGACCGCCGCAATAGCCGCGCGGCCGAGCGCTCTCAGGGTCGCCCTGGAGGTCCGCGCCCCGAACGGAGAGCCGAGAATCGTGCCCAGGAGGGACGGCCTTCGTACAGGATACACGCCTTCCGACAAGGATCCAACACTGCCGCAGTTTCTGCGGCCGTCGACGGTGATCTCCCCGGACAGCCCTGAGGCGCGCATCGTCGCGATGGTTTTCGTTGCCGGTCCCTCGTTCAGTATTCCCCGATCCGGAGGAATTCGGGCACTTCCTGATAGATCACGGGCTTGCCCTGTGCGTAGGCGTAGTTGATCTCATCCTGGGTCGACACATCGATGCATCCGCCGATATTCAGAACGAATACCTCATCCGCCAGGTCAATCTGGCGCAGGTGGAGCTCGTCGATGATTTTCCTGACGTTCGCGTGCTCGCACGCCAGCGCGTGATCGGAATCGGGAAGTACACACCATCCGAGGGCAATAATCCCCACACGCGCACATTCCCATTGTTTGATCAGCATCTGCTCGGTAAATCGCGCTGATCCGCAGAGAACAACGACCTTCGATCGATTCAACGGACCCTCCTTTCTGCAGTCCGCGGCGTGTTTCGCCGTCCCCCGTGGTGCGAGATCGTCGCGTCAGCCGTCGCTGCAACGAGAGTCGTTTCGCCTTTGATCCTGGCATATTCTCGCGGAGCGCCTGGAGACTCTTCAATAGAGAGAACTTCTCATTCGGCATCCGCGAAGTCGGCACTCTGTTCCTGGAACGATCATTTTGGCTGCGAGAAAAAAAGCCATCGACCCTGGTCCGACAGCGCATAGCTGTTGACGAGGTTTATCAACTGGACGCGATTTCTCACACCCGTCTTGCGATAGATATTGTAGACGTGATTCACCACGGTCCGGCGGGAAATGAACAGGAGGTCGCCGATGCGGGCCTCCGTGTTGCCCTGGAGGATGAAGTCGGATGATTTCACGCTCGCGGTCGGAGATGTTGAATGCCTTCGCGAAAAGATCCGGCACCGGCCCGTCAATCCTGTCCTGGGGACCAAAGATGAAGCGGACGATGAGCATGATGCTGAGCGCAGAATAGGCGGACAACCAGAGCAACGACGCGGCAGGAATCCCACGCAAGACGACGCCATTGGGGAGGAGAAGAGAGTCGAGTTCTGTTGCAAGCATGATGGGCAAGACGATCAAACCAGTCGTCAGAAATGCGCGAATGACCGCTCGCTGGTTTCTGTCGGTCATGGTGCGAGTGCCTGAAATCAGGACAGCGTACCCGTACCCTATCCAGGCGATCCTGATGATTATGCGGATGGCCGCCACAACCTGATCTCCGGTCAGCCCTTCGATCACGACAAGAGCTCCGAGCCCCGCTACGACCAGAAGATAGAGAGCGCCTTGGACCGCTGGAATACGTCTGCCTGTTACACCGTGGGCAACTCGAGGCACACAGTACCCGAGCAACAGTTCTCCGGACAGGCCGAAGATGAAGAACGACAGGAGAAGGTACAGGCGGGTACCGCTTCCCGTCAAACTCAGGTAATGCGTCGAGGCTTTCGCCATGATCAGCAAGGTCCCGCCGAGCATGGTCAAGGCCCAGTACAAGTATGCGGGACTCGCAAAACGCGCGTGCAACAACAGGCTGAGGGTGACCACTACGAATCCGGCGACAATCGTGACGAAGTAGGCAGAAGCAAGCGCATGACCCATGGCCGTTCTATCCTTCCTCCCATTCAACCTTTCGCATGCAGCTCGACGACTCCATCCGGAAGTGCAAAGGGCATGCCAAGAAGATCAGGTAGCGCCATTTCTTTTTGCGGAAAGGATCTATCAAGATTGGGAGGCGCAATGCGGCATTCCCACTTCTGCAACGCAAGTTGCGCGTAACAACCTGGGTTTGCAGGCGGAGCAACTGCAACTCCGGATCGGCCAAGCATGAGTGGCGCTCGGCAGGATGCGTCTGTCGTGCTGAAAACAATCGAGGGGCGACAACAGGCAGGACAAGAGCAGGCGTGTCACCGGGAAGGCGCTTCCGTGGTAGCGGTGCCGAGCGAAAACGGGAAAAGGAGAGCGCAGCCTTCTTCATGATGCCCTTCGAAAGAGCCCAGGCCAGTACTCTTCTGCGAAGCGGCACGCACTCAGTTCACGTTCACTATCATACCGTCCGCCGATTCACCGCGCAATAGAAGTCTCTTCTTCAGAAATCGAGCGCTTCCTGCCCCACCGAAGCGACGTTTACGATGCGCGACGGAGCCCCTGCCTCGAGCAACGGCACGAGCTCGAGAGTGAGGTGGAAGTGCGACAGATAGTTGACAGCAAAGCGAAGCTCGTAGCCGTCCACGCTCGTCTCCCGACGCGGCTTGTCCATGTTGCCGGCGCCGATCCCCGCGTTGTTGATGAGGAGGTCGAGCCGGGTCTGGCCCCCAACCACCTCGCGCGCCAGCCGCCGCACCTGGCGCAGGTCTGCGAGGTCGGCGCAGTAGCCCTGGCCCTTCGGCTTCCCGGTAGCCGTAGCGATCTCCCCGAGAGTCGCCTCGATGCGCTCGGCGCTCCTGCCGTGGATGAGCACGATGGCTCCCCGGGCCGCAAACTCCCGGGCCGTGGCCTTTCCCAGACCGTCGGTTGAACCGGTGATGAGGATGATTTGCTCCCGGATCGGTGTCACAACAGGCGGGCGCCTCCATCGCAACGGACAACGGCTCCCGTCATGAAGCCGTTAACGACGACCAGCTCGATGGCCCGGGCCACGTCGTCAGGTGCCCCGACCCTTCCGACGGGAAGGGAGGCCCCGTTCTGCGCCAGGAACGCCTTCTTCTCTTCCGCCTGCATGAAGTCCCACCACGCGGTGTCGACAATCCCCGGAGAGACCGCGTTCACGCGGAGAGGCTTCAGCTCGACGGCCAGGGAAGGAATCATGGCCTCGATTGCGCCGTTTATGCCTGCCAGGCCGAAGGCCCCGGGTATGGGAGCGCCAGCGGAGGCTGCCGACACGAGAGTCACTGATCCGTGACCGTCCAATACATCGAGTCCCGCCTGCAGTGCCATGAGCTGCGGCCAGACCTTTGCGTTGAGCGCTTCGCGGAGAAAGGCAAGATCCATGGTCCTGACCCCACCGAAGCCCTTATTGCCGCTGAGGGTCACCACGAGGTGGTCAAGCCGGCCGGCATGTCGGTAGAAATCCCGCAGCTCGTCGGTGGAGGACGCGTCGACGGTCCACCCCTGCGCCGTTTCGCCGATCTCACGCACCGCATTCTCCACCGCTTCTTTCCGTCGCCCGCCGATGATGACACTGGCGCCCTTCTGTGCCAGTCTCCGCGCCGTTGCCAGCCCGATGCCCGAGCCGCCCCCTATGATCGCAACCCGCTTTCCCGAAAGATCCATGCCCGCTCCTTTCGACCCGGGGCGTCCGCCTTGTGTGGCAGAACCCGGTGTGCCATGATGAGACGAACCGTATCGTTTCGTCGCACAACGAATATAGACGATACGTATCGTCTCGTCAAGAGAATTCGAGGGGACTGTCATGAGCGAAAAGAAGGCGGCAGGGGCCGGACATGGCGCGTCGACGGGCAGGCGTCGCAACGACCAGTCACACCGGGCCATCCTGAAAGCCGCAGTGGGGTTGCTCGAAGAGATCGGTTACCGGGCAATCACGATCGAGAAGATTGCGGCAAAGGCCGGGGTGGGCAAACAGACCATCTATCGGTGGTGGCCATCGCGGGCGGCAGTGGTGCTGGAGGCATCGGTCCAGGCCGCCGCGGACGCAGCTCCCTATCCCGACACCGGATCACTCTTGACAGACCTGCGCGCGTTCCTCACCGCGTCCTTCGTGTCCCTCGACGGCCCCACGGGACCGGTCCTCCGAGGACTGGTAGCAGAAGCGCAGCTGGATGAGGAGTTCCGGCAGCAATTCGTCGAGAGCTTCATTCGACCGCGGCGGGCGGGGCTCATAGAGATTCTTCGCCGCGGCGCCGGGCGCGGCGAGCTGTCTGCCGACGTGAACCCCGAGCTGCTTGCCGACATGATCTACGGCGCCAAGTGGAACAGGCTCCTCTTCGGTCATGCCTCCCTGGACGCCCGCATGGCGTCGCAGATGGTGAAGCTCGTGAGCTGCCTGGGCTGAACTCGAGTCTCCTGCGGCCTGCGCCCCTGGAGACGCTTGTTGCCCCGACGGACTCCTCGATGGGGACGTCGAGATCGACGCAGTTGGTAGCGCGTTCGGTTCGGGACCGAAAGGTCGCTGGTTCAAATCCAGTCAGCCCGATTTCCAGTCATCGCTTGGAGTCTTTCTCATGATCCCCGTAGACAACGGCAAACGACTCCCGTGTCGTGGAGGAAAGATGCCAGTGCTCGGGTGACATGGCCAGCGCCTTGGGCCGGCAGCTCACGACGCACTGCCCGCAGTAGACGCAGCGGTCCGTGCGATAGCGGAAGACGAACTTCTTTGCCGCCCTGTAAACAACGGTGATCTGGATGGCGTCAGCCGGGCAGTCCTTCACGCACAGCATGCAGCCTGTGCATTTCCCTTCCTCCCATTCCAGGCGCCCGCGCGTTCGCTCGGAAACGGGTTTCACGACAAAAGGATACCTTTCAGTGAAAGGCCTGCGGACAAGCGAACGCATTATGTCGCCGAGCATGGAACCAATCCGCATCATAGGGAGACCCCCATGGTCTTCAGCGCGATCAGGATGAGGAGCTGGACCAGGGCCAGCAACGCGCCAACCCGCCACCAGAGGCCCACGGTCTGGTCGATGCGCAGCCTGGCGAAAAGCGACTGGAGCCCTGCCGTGATAAAGAGAAGCGCCAGGGTCTTCAGGAGGAACTGCAGCGGGTTGGCCAGGCCGCCCAGGTAGAAGGCGGAGATCAGCGTCAGGCCTACGAAAAGCTCGATGTCCCTTCCCAGGCGGAAAAAAGCAAGCCCGCGGCCGCTGTACTCCGTAAGGGCTCCGGAGACGATCTCCGTTTCAGCTTCCGGAGCGTCGAAAGGCGGAAGCTCGAGCTTTCCCATGAGCCCGATGAGCGCCACAAGGAAGCCGAAAGGCTGGGTG
This sequence comes from uncultured Spirochaetota bacterium, assembly GCA_963845535.1. Lineage (GTDB taxonomy): Bacteria > Spirochaetota > Spirochaetia > SZUA-6 > Fen-1364 > Fen-1364. The sequence goes on along the minus strand of CAWJSK010000001.1, from coordinate 105,272 downwards.
ACGATCATCCAGAGCCTTCCCTGGGCGTACACGTTGATCTCAGCGATTCTCCAACTTCCTGCCACGACGGCGGGCCCCAGCAGCGCCAGCAGGAAAGGCGCCTCATAGGAGAAAAGCTGCGTGAGCGCACGGACGGCGCCAATGACGGAGAACCTGTCCGACGTGTTGGCCCCCGCAAGCCCTATGCAGAGCGTCATCATCATGAGCAGGTAAACGGTTGCAACCACGTCGCCCCGGAAGCTCCAGGTGGGGCTGAGACCCGCCATGGGCACGTACAGCGCGGTGGCAAGCGCGGCCGCCAGCGCCACCACCGGCAGCCATATGAACAGGCCGGGGTTCACGCCCTGGGGTACTATCTCTTCCTTCACCAGAAGCTTCACGAAGTCAGCCAGGGGTTGAAACCATCGGGGGCCCACGCGGTTCTGAAACCTGGCAATGAGCTTGCGGTCCACATACTCGTACGCCAGACTCCCCACCACGACGAAAATGCCTCCGGGAAAAAGGAGATAGGCGATGACGGCCAGCAGGCTTTTCATTCTGCGCTTCCTCCGCCGGTGCGGTGGACTGTGAACATCCGGTCATTGCACGAGAAGCAGGGATCAATGCCCACGACGACCATGGGGATGTCGGCCAGCTTCAAGCCCACGGCTACGCTCAGGACGTAGGCCCAGTTTGCAAGGCTGGGAGTGCGGACTTTGACCCGGTCCGGCATTGATCCGCCTGTGCTTCGCAGGTAGTAGAAAAGCTCTCCGCGAGGCGCCTCCACGCGACTGATCGCCTCCCCCTCCGGTATGCGGCGAGGGACGTCGACGCAAAGGTCTCCCGGGGGAAGGGAAGCAAGGATGGCCCTGACGAGACGGCAGGATTCGAAAAGCTCCTTGATCCGCACGACGAACCGCGCGGCAAGGTCGCAGCCCTGGTCTGTGACCGGGGTCACGGGGAAATCCTTGTAAGCGCTGTACGGCGCGTCCGTACGCAGGTCCCGACAGACTCCGGACGCCCGTGCTGTCGGCCCGACCACCCCCAGGGCGTCCGCCTGCGCCTGGGGGAAGATCCCGACCCCGCGGGTCCTTCGCAGGAAGCTCTCATCCGCGCTGACGACGTCGAGGTAGTGGTGGAGGCGGCCCTCAAGGCTGTCCATGCCACGCAGGATGGCATCCGAACGAGGGGCATCGATGTCGTACTTGACCCCGCCGATCAGGTTCACCGAATAGTTGACCCGGTTGCCGCTCACTTCGTCCAGCAGGTTCATGATGGTTTCACGGTCCCGCCAGGTGAACATGAACAGGGTATCGAAGCCGGCCTGGTGCGCAGCCACCCCTAGCCAGAGAAGGTGGCTGTGGATCCGCTCCATTTCCGCAAAAAGCACCCTGATGGCGTGCGCGCGCGGGGGCGCGGTGATTCCAGCAAGTTGTTCCACACCCAGGGCGTACGCGGTGGCATGGATATGTGAGCAGATCCCGCAGATCCTCTCCACGAGGTAAAGGTTGTGGATCCAGGAGCGGTTCTCAGCTGCTTTCTCGATTCCGCGATGCACATACCCCAGACGCAGGGACACGTCCTTGACGATCTCCCCGTCCACTTCAAGCTCGAAATGCGCCGGCTCTTTCAATGCCGGGTGCTGCGGCCCGATGGGAACCACGAACTTGCCCGGCCGCTCGGGGGATGCGGCGGCGGCGGGCGGAGAGTGGGGGCGCGGCAATCCGCTCCCGAATCGCGGCAGGCGCGTTCTTCTTCCGCATGGGAAAGAGATTTTCCGGCCAGTCCTCGGAGAGGAGGAGCCTGCCTTTCGCCGGGATGTCCGTAATGTGCATGCCGAAGAGCTCGGCAAGCTCGCGCTCCTGGAGGATGGCCGAAGGCATGATGCCCGAGATGCTGGGCACCGTGGGATGCTCCCCTGACGCCTTCACTTTCAGCGTGAGCACGGAAGCCCCGCGGCAGAAGTGGTAGAGCACCTCAAACTCGGGCTGGGGAGCAACGGCCGTGTGGTCAAGACCGGTAATTGCCGACAGGTAGCCCCAACGCGCCGCGCTCAGCGCCTGCACTGCGCCGGGGAGATGCGCGGCGTCCACCGCAAGAGTGAACCTGTCCTCTCCAGCGGCCTGGACCGTGCCCCATTGAGCCAGGAGATCAGAAATCGAACCGATGGCGCCCTGGACACTCACGCGTTGGCCTCCGTTGGAGCAGGCGGCCGTTTCGGCGCGCCCGAGCCCGTTTTCAACTTTGTCAGGAGCTGCACGACGCCATCGATGATGGCTTCGGGCCGGGGAGGACACCCGGGGATGTAGACGTCTACCGGCACAACGTCGCCGATGTCGCCGACGATGTTGTAGCAGCCGTGGAATGCCCCGCCAGTGATCCCGCAAGAGCCCACTGCCACCACGAACTTGGGGGAAGGCATCTGCTCGTAGGTCCTGATGAGCCTGTCACGGGACTGGCGGGTGACCGGCCCCGTGCAGACCAGCACGTCGGCGTGGCGGGGAGAGCCCCAGAGCTTGACCCCCAGCCTCTCCAGGTCATACCGGGGAGCCAGCGTTGCCAGGATCTCGATGTCGCAGCCGTTGCAGGACCCGCTGTTGTAGTGAATCAGCCACGGAGAGTTGATCCGGGACCAGAGGGCCACTCTGTCCATGATGTGCTTGAGAGACTGCGGAATCTGCGCCGGCACAGGTCCTCCTTCCCCTCAGCCCAGGGCCAAAGCGATCAAAGAAAGAATCAACCCGGCGATGTAGGCGCCGGTGATAATTGTCAGGCCGCCGCTGCCCACGATGAGCACGCCAAGATGCAGCATCGCGAAAAAGAACGCCGTCATGAAAAATGGCCTGTACCCTGGTGAGGCTGAGCTGGCCCTGGCCGCCTCCCCGCTGCCATAGACGGTCGTCTTCAGGTCACTTGCCTTGCCCCGGGCCGCAGCCGCGCCGGAGATGACAAGCAGGATGGCGGCCAGAGCCAGGTACGCCGCGAAGGCGACAGGGGGGGAGAAAGGCTGTACCATGTCACATCCCTCCTGGTGCAGCAAACAGGTCAAGCACTGTCCTGCCGGCAGGCCCTGTCAGGCTGCTGGCAAGCGAAGGCCAGACTCCGAAGGCCAGCACCGAAAGAACGAGAATGATCATTGGAATCACCATTGCCACCGGCACGGGAGTTCCGGCCCTCACTGACGCGGAAGGCTCCCTTCGGTACATGAGGTTCACCAGGGGCGCATAATAGGCCAGGGAGAGCAGGCTGTTGAGAAGCGCAAAGACGACCAGGGCCGCCATGAAAGCGTTTCCCGTCTGAAACCCGGAGGCGAATATCTGCCATTTCGACATGAACCCCGCAAAGGGAGGAAGGCCGCCCAGACCCAGAAGCGCCACGCTGAAAGCGAGGGCAGGCAGCGGGTAGCGGCGCGCCGCTCCCGCCAGGTCTTCCGCCATCAGCGGGCCTTGCTGGCCGCGGGATATGCGCAGGGCGAAGAGAAAGCTTCCCGCGGCAAGGAATGCCAGCCCCTTCATCACCGCGTGGGTCAACAGGTGGAAAAAAGCGCCCTGTGCGCCGCCAAGCTGGTGGAAGGTAATGGCCGTTCCAAGCCCAAGGAGCATGTAACCGACATGACTGAGACTGGAAAAGGCAAGAAGGCGCTTGACCTGCGTCTGCCTGAGAGCAAGCAGGTTCCCGACAAGCATGTTCACGCACCCGAAGGCAAGAAGGAGGGGGCCCCAGCTCAGGGAAGCTCCTGATACCACGGAAAGCGCACGCAGCAGCGCCACGAGCCCCGTCTCTATGACCACTCCCGAAAGAACGGCGCTTATGCCGCTGGGGGCCTGTGAATGCGCATCCGGCAGCCATGTGTGCATGGGCACGATGGCCACCTTGACTCCAAACCCGATGGAAAACAGCGCACCTGCAGCAAGAAGCGGAAGCCGGGAGCTCCCCAGGACAGCCGCGGCCGCAGGCGGCATGGACACGAGAAGCCGGTTTCCCGGGCCGGCGCCGCCGGCCAGCGCCTTCAACGACAGCAGGTCCAGGGTGCCTGCCTGTGCGAACACCAGCCCGATTCCTATGAGGACGAGCATGGAGCCCACCGAGTTCTGCACAAGGTACTTCACCCCGGCCTCGAGGCTCGATGGCTGCTGCGCGTGATACGACACAAGCATGTAGGAGGCTACCGCGGCAGTCTCAAACCATACCCACAGGTTGAACAGGTCAGACGCGCAGCCCAGGCCGATCATTGCGCCAATCATCGTGTTCAGCAGGGAATGATATTTCTCCTGGCCTCCCTCGTGACCGATGTAGGGACCGGAAAACAGCGAGACAAGAATGCCGAGGAACAGCACCGCGGCAGCCAGAAGAAGGCTGATTCCGTCAAAGCGCAGCGATATGATTCCGTAGGAGAATTGCGCGACGTTCCCCTGGGCAAGGTCACGCCACGCCATGACGAACGGCACAAAAGTGAAAAGCAGCACTGCGAAGCTGATCCATCGGACGGGATTCGATCTCCAATGCCTGCCGGTACGTCCGGTCAGGTGCGTGGTTGGAATGCCTCCCCCGGCTGCCGGACCTTCCAGCGTTCTCTGGAAGAGCCGTCCCACGATGTAGACAAAGGGAGAGGAGACAATGGGGAGCAGCATGAGCCAGACGAAGGCAGGCCACTGCATGTCAACCTCCCGCTGCCAGCACGGCCAGGACGGCCACCACGGCTATGACGATTCCGGCCACGTTCCAGTTGATGATGCCGGATTGCGTCACGCGAAGCTTCTCCCCGGACCACTGCACTGCGCGCGTGATGCCCCGGTTGATGCTCTCAAACCCGAGACCCGCCTCAGCGCCCTTGCGCGCCGGCTCCAGCCGTGAAGGCGCGGGCACAAATAGCCTCCAGAGAATCCAGAGAAGCATGCCCATGGCCACCGCCAGCATGGCGAGCCAGGTCCCGGTGGAATGGAGGACCTCACGCGCCATTTCCCACGTGCTTTGGACCCGCGGGCTGGAGCCGAAATGCAGCGGCAGCGTACGGACCAGGAGGGACATGAACGGCCCGGCCAGAAGCCAGCTTGCAAGGGTCCCGGCCGCAAGCGGAATGAGCGCGGTCTGCATTGCAGGGCCCGCTTCGTGCGCGTGAGGCTCGGAAACGGGGGGGGCGAAAAAAACCATCCAGACGCACCGTGCGCTGTACAGCGCTGTCAAACCGACGGTTGCCAGCATGACGAGATATGCCGGGGACGGCGCATGCAGCTGACCGGCTTCCAGGATCAGCTCCTTGCTCCAGAAGCCGTTGACGGGAGGAATGCCGGCCAGGGCCAGCGCGCCCACCACGAACACAGCGCAGGTGAGAGGCATCTTGCGGGACAGGCCGCCCATTGCCCGCATGTCCCGCGTCCCGACAGAGTGAATGACGGCGCCTGCGCCGAGAAAAAGCAAGGCTTTGAAGAGAGAGTGACTGAGAAGATGGAACTGGCTCTGGAAGATGCCTCCCGCGCCTATTGAGAAAACCATGAAGCCCAGCTGGCTGACGGTGGAATATGCGAGAACGCGCTTCAGGTCCGTCGATGCGATGGCCATGACGGCCGCAAGGAGAGCGGAGATGGCACCCACCATGACGACGGTTGTGGACCACCCGGGGACGCCGCTGAACGCCGGAAACACGCGCGCCAGCAGGTACACTCCCGCGTTCACCATCGTGGCCGCGTGGATCAGGGCTGAAATCGGGGTAGGGGCCTCCATTGCGTCCGGCAGCCAGGTCTGGAACGGGAACTGGGCCGATTTTGCCGCGGAGGCGGCGAGGAACGAGAAAGCGACCCAGGCCAGAACGCCGGAGGGCACATGGGATGCCCTGGCCAGAAACTGCTGAAGATCGAAGCTGCCAATCTGCGCATAGATCAGGAAAGAGCCGCCAAGAAGACCGATTCCGCCCAGCCCCGTTACGATGAGGGCCTTGATGCCTCCGGCTACCGCCTTGGGGTCGTCGCTATGGAACGAGATGAGGGCATAAGAGCAGAACGCCGTGATTTCCCAGAAAACCACGATCACCAGAAGGTTCGAGGAGAGAACAAGCCCGACCATGGAGCCAATGAAGAACAGTACAAGCGCGTAATAGCGGCCCAGCCCCTCCTCCCCGCGCATGTAGTCCACCGAAAAAACGACCGCCAGGCAACCGACCACGGCGGCCACGGCGGCAAGGAACACCCCGAGGCCATCGGCAACAAGGCTGAAGTCGCCGAATATCCCCCCGAGGGGCACGGAGAACGTGGTGCCGGTTCCCGCAAGCGGGATGAGCGCAAGGCTGACCAGGCCGTCAGCAGCGGCAAACCCGATGGCCAGGGCAGTGCGAAGCCCTCCGTGACGCCCCATCGCCAGCACGGCAAGAGCGCCGATCCACGGGAGGAAGATGGCGAGCGGGAAAAGAAGTGAAGTATCCATGCTCATCTCTTCAAGCTCGAGATGGCGCGGGAATCCAGGGTGCCGCAGTAGCGGCGCACCTGGATGGCAAGCGCCAACGCGATCACGGTCACCACGGTGTCTGCCACGATGACGGTGACGGCAAGGCTGGACCCCACGGCAGGCTGCCCCTGCATGCCACCGGCAACCACCATGACAAGGATGGTGCCCTTGGCGAATACCTGAAGCGAAACGACGATCTTGATCAGGTTGCGCAGGATCAAAAGGCCGTAGATCCCTATCATGACAAGGGCGAAGACGGCGACCAGGGAGATGCTCCAGACTGAAATTCCGCTCACTGTGCGCCCCCTTTTGCCACAGAGGCAGACGCGCGCGGCTCTGCCAGCAGTCCCAGTGAGCCGAGCACTCCGCAGAAGATGAGGGTTACCTGCAACAGGGTGTCCAGGGCGCGGACCTCCCAGATTGCCCGAACAACGGACAAGGACTGCGGGGCCAGGACCGGCGAGAGAGCGCGCGGCACGGCAAGGAAAACCAGAAGGAAGAGAAAAAGACCCATGAGCACACGGGCAAGCCAGCGCGGGACAAGGCTGCGGTATGACGCGGGCTCTTCCCCCGCTATGCTGATGGCAAAGACGAATATGACAGTTACCAGCCCTGCTCCGACGGAGAGCTCTATGACCCCCACCTCCGGGGCGCCGAGCAGGGCGAGCGTCAATCCCAGGAGGGCGCTGCAGCCCGCGAGCCAGAGCGCGGAGACCAGAAGTCGATCAGACCTGATAGCCTGGACGGCGCAGAGGAGCATGCTGGCCAGCACGAGTGCCTGTACGGCCATACAATAACCCTCTTCTGTTGAACTTCAGATTCGCGGCGGGGTTAGCTGTTGTTGGAACGAGGTGACTGACTTACTCCAGCACACGCGAGCACATTATCGAAGCCTCAGTATAAATCCGCACCGAAGCGCTGTCAAGAAATTCGAAAAATGAGGATTTTGCGCTGTGCCGCGTCTCGGGACCCGTCGGCCCTTGTTCTCATGCTGCGGGCAAACTGCTCCCAGCCCCTTGGCCACATCAAAGCCGCAAACTTGGCGCAACTGGCCGCTGCGCCTCAATTCCCGCAGCGGCGCCTCCACCGTCGGATGTTGGAAGACGACCCCGGAGACCAGCGCGTTCCACATCCAGCGGATCGGATAGTCGTCTCCGCCCTGATCGCGTTCCTGTTCCAGCTTTTTCATCAACGATGGCGCCCCTCCCAGGTCTTGTGCACGGTTTTTGTTGCGACTCCGTCGTAGCACGATATCGACCGCGAGGGGCATCTTTTTCCGAAAACGGGGCCAATTCCACGGAAAAACGGCCATCGGATGGTAGCGACTACGCAGATGGCTCAAAATTCTTTTTTCAGTTGCGGATTTTTCCCTCTGCGTATACTATCCGGTTAGCAACAAGTGCTCTGCTTCATGGCCGTGTCATGGCGGTCAAGGTTGGAGCAGAAAGAAATGGCAGCACCGCTGGACTCCGAACGGCTCGTCGAGATCCTTTCACGGGAGCTCAAGCAGTTTGAAAGAAGAGTCACCGACCTCGAAGAGAAATGCCGGCAGATCCGCTGTGGCGTCGCCGAGATCGCGCAGGGTTTCCGAGATGCTCGAGCTGCGTTTTCCCGGGCCTCAGGAGATGTTCCCCTTGACGCAATTGCAGAGCTTTGCGGTATGTGCGGCCGCAACGCGCGGACCCTCGTGGACAAGGGGCAGGACCTCGTGGATGATCTCTCTGCGTTCATCAGTGATTTCACGGAAAGTGAAAAAGGGCTGTGTGCCTTTGTCGATGACTGCGCGCAGGCCTCCCGGCTGTTGGAAAAGACCCACGCGTGTGAGGGGATAGCTATCTTCCCCAGATCCCCCGGTGCTTCGCCTTTGCCTCCTCCTGGTACATCTCGAACTCGCGCCTGAACTGAAAAGCTTCGCCAGCAGGGGCGACGGAGGCTAACCTGTCGCGGACAATCTTGAAGTTGACGCGGCCCGTCCACAGAATAGAAACGTCTCGATAAGTCCGTCCCTGCTCCGGATTATCCAACAAGGTGCGGTCGTTTTGAGGCAAAAAAAAGCCTGGCAACGACCTACTCTCCCACCGTCAAGCGGCAGTACCATCGGCGCGGCAGGGCTTAACTTCCGTGTTCGGGATGGGAACGGGTGGTTCCCCTGCGCCATAGTCACCAGGCAAACTTCACTTAGGGAAAGAACCCCACCAACCCCACACAGGGGGGAGACGGTGGGAAGAACGAAGAGGAAAAGCGATTAGCGTTTTGGGCTTCGAGCGCTGGACTCCGCGCAGAGTACTGCGCTAGGCGTCACGCTCAAAGCCCTCCCCACTTCGCGAATAGCGAAGTGGAGGGGAAAATATGGTCAAGCCTCACGGTAAATTAGTACTGGTCGGCTGAGTGCGTTGCCGCACGTAGACCTCCAGCCTATCGACCTGGTTCTCTCCCAGGTACCTTCAGGGGAGTTAAACTCCCAGGGTTGCTTCATCTTGAGGCGGGTTTCCCACTTAGATGCTTTCAGCGGTTATCCCTTCCGAACTTGGCTACCCTGCGCCTACCCTTGGCAGGATAACAGGTACACCAGAGGTTCGTCCATTTCGGTCCTCTCGTACTAGAAACAGCTCCTCTCAAGCAACCAACGCCCATGGCAGATAGGGACCGAACTGTCTCGCGACGTTCTGAACCCAGCTCACGTACCGCTTTAATTGGCGAACAGCCAAACCCTTGGGACCTGCTCCAGCCCCAGGATGCGATGAGCCGACATCGAGGTGCCAAACCTTGCCGTCGATGTGAACTCTTGGGCAAGATCAGCCTGTTATCCCCGGAGTACCTTTTATCCGTTAAGTGACGGCGCTTCCACTCACCACCGCCAGATCACTATGACCCGCTTTCGCGCCTGCTCGACTTGTCTGTCTCACAGTCAGGCTCCCTTATGCCATTACACTCGTACGCTGATTTCCAACCAGCGCGAGGAAACCTTCGCGCACCTCCGTTACCTTTTGGGAGGCGACCGCCCCAGTCAAACCGCCCGCCTGACACTGTCCACCACCGGGCTTCACCAGTGGAGTTAGAAACCTAATTTCTCAAGGGTGGTATTTCACCGACGGCTCCGGCGAAGCTGACGCCCCGCCCTCATAGCCTCCCACCTATCCTACACATGAGAAATCAAGTCCCCATGCCAGGTTACAGTAAAGGTTCACAGGGTCTTTCCGTCTAACCATGGGTAATCGGCACCTTCCCCGATACTACAATTTCACCGAGCTCCACGTCGAGACAGCGCCCAACTCGTTACACCTTTCGTGCAGGTCGGAACTTACCCGACAAGGAATTTCGCTACCTTAGGACCGTTATAGTTACGGCCGCCGTTTACTGGGGCTTCAATTCAGAGCTTCGTCTTGCGACTAACCCCTCCTTTTAACCTTCCAGCACCGGGCAGGTGTCAGTCCCTATACATCTCTTTGGAGATTCGCAGAGACCTGTGTTTTTGTTAAACAGTCGTTTGGGCCCTTTCACTGCAACCCCCTCCAAACCCTTGCGGGTCCATCAGGGGCGACACTTCTCCCGAAGTTACGTGTCTAGATTGCCGAGTTCCTTGACGCGGAATCACTCGAGCGCCTGAGAATATTCTTCTCGCCCACCTGTGTCGGTTTCCAGTACGGTCCCCAACGATTACACCTTAGAGATTGTTTTTCAGCGCCTTGACTCCACCCGCTTCGCCTCGCTCCCGCTACGCTCGCCTTCAGAGCTTGCCTCAGGTGGGGGATTTTCCTCCCACCCTCAAAAGTTCGCTCCTTGGACCAGAACTACCATTCTCTGGCCGAGTATTGCCTCACGCGTCATCCCTTCGAAATCGTCAGAGGTACGGGAATATGAACCCGTTTCCCATCGACTACGCCTTTCGGCCTCGCCTTAGGGGCCGACTAACCCTGGGCAGATTACCTTTACCCAGGAAACCTTAGGCTTTCGGCGGACAGGTTTTTCACCTGTCTTTTCGTTACTCATACCGGCATCCTCCCTTCCGCCACCTCCAGAGCGCCTCACAGCTGCTCCTTCTTCGGCATACGGAATGCTCCCCTACCGCGCACGCGGTATTATCCGCGTGCACCCGTGGCTTCGGTTTCGAGCTTAAGCCTCGGTGTATTATCAGCGCACGACGACTCGACCAGTGAGCTGTTACGCACTCTTTCAAGGCATGGCTGCTTCTAAGCCAACCTCCTGGCTGTCTGGGCCGTCGCACTTCCTTTTCCACTTAGCTCGACTTCTGAGACCTTAGCCAACGGTCTGGGCTGTTCCCCTCTCGACCACGAACTTTATCGCCCGCAGTCTCACTCCCGTGCACCATGTCAACGGCATTCGGAGTTTGGTTGGGTTTGGTAGCCCGTAAAGACCCCTAGTCCATCCAGTGCTCTACCTCCGCGACACTCAACACGAGGCTAACCCTAAAGCTATTTCGGGGAGTACCAGCTATCTCTGAGTTTGTTTAGCCTTTCACTCCTATCCACAGCTCATCAGTGCCCTTTTCAACGGACTACCGTTCGGCCCTCCACGAGGTGTTACCCGCGTTTCAGCCTGGCCATGGATAGATCACTCAGCTTCGGGTCTACTGCACGTAACTGAATCGCCCATTTAAGACTCGGTTTCCCTGCGGCTGCGGCATTTCAATGCCTTAACCTCGCTGCGTACAGTAACTCGCCGGTTCATTATGCAATAGGCACACCATCAGGGACATCTCTGCCCCCTTTGATCGCTTGTAGGTTCACGGTTTCAGATTCTCTTTCACTCCCCTCTCGGGGTCCTTTTCACCTTTCCCTCACGGTACTTCTGCACTATCGGTAGCTACTTGCGTATTCAGCCTTGGAAGGTGGTCCTCCCAGATTCCCGCAGGGTTTCTCGAGCCCCACGGTACTCAGGTTCCCGCCCCACGAAGCCACTTCCATTTCGCCTACGGGACTTTCACCCCCTTTGGTCGCCCTTCCCAGTGGCGTTCGGCTATGTCAGTGGTTTTTGACTTCGCGAGAGCTCGTAAACGCTCTCAAGACAGGCCCTACAACCCCTGCGCCGCAACGGTTCACGCCTTGGCACGGCGCAGGTTTAGGCTCTTCCCCGTTCGCTCGCCGCTACTTGGGGAATCACGTTTGTTTTCTTTTCCTCCAGGTACTGAGATGGTTCAGTTCCCTGGGTCTCCCTTCCATAACCTATGTATTCAGTCATGGATGACGCACAGTTAAGCGCGCCGGGTTACCCCATTCGGCTATCCGCGGATCTCGGGATGTGTGCTCCTCCCCGCGGCTTCTCGCAGCTTACCACGGCCTTCTTCGTACAGTAGCTCCTAGGCATCCACCATGAACCCTTTCTCGCTTGACCATATTTTCCCTTATCGCGAACGATATGGCAAGCGAGCGCCTAGTGCGGTATCGCGGCAGGTGTGAGGTCCGTCCTGCGCAGACATGTTCGCTCGCGGCTCAGTCCTCAGGCAGACCTCCCCGCTCGCTCGCGCTTCGTCTTTCCGGTGCCACATGGACAGACTACGCGCCTCTTCGTTCTTCCTTCCCTAATGTTGTCAAAGATCCCTAGGTGATAAGGCGAAGGTTGTCGACCCTGTGCTGCTTTCAGCAGCACTCGTCCGCCTGGAGGTATGGGGACTTGAACCCCAGACCTATGGCTTGCAAAGCCACCGCTCTAGCCACTGAGCTATACCCCCGTGCTTTGCAACCGCCCAGTGTAGACGGCTTAAGAGCCGAAAACTAAAAGTATCCGGCGTATATGCAGAAAAGGGAGGAGAGTAGAGGGAGAGCGATCAGTTCCGCGATTTCGCGTGAGCGAAATCGCTATCTCTAGAAAGGAGGTGATCCAGCCGCACCTTCCGGTACGGCTACCTTGTTACGACTTCACCCCCCTCACCAGGCATACCTTCGGCGCCGTCCCCCTTGCGGTTAGACAAGCGACTTCGGGTACCCCCAACTCGGGTGGTGTGACGGGCGGTGTGTACAAGGCCCGGGAACGTATTCACCGCGCCATGCTGATGCGCGATTACTAGCGATTCCAACTTCATGGAGTCGGGTTTCAGACTCCAATCCGCACTGAGACAAGCTTTCTGCGATTTGCTCGACGTCGCCGTTTCGCTTCGCTTTGTACTTGCCATTGTAGCACGTGTGTAGCCCAGGACATAAGGGCCATGATGACTTGACGTCATCCCCACCTTCCTCCGGTTTGTCACCGGCAGTTCCGTCCGAGTGCACAGCACAACCTGTTTGCAACAGACGGTAAGGGTTGCGCTCGTTGCGGGACTTAACCCAACATCTCACGACACGAGCTGACGACAGCCATGCAGCACCTGTGTGCGCGCCCCTTGCGGAGCTGCCCACTCTCGTGAACATCCACGCACATGTCAAGCCCTGGTAAGGTTCCTCGTGTACCATCGAATTAAACCACATGCTCCACCGCTTGTGCGGGCCCCCGTCAATTCCTTTGAGTTTCACCCTTGCGAGCATACTCCCCAGGCGGTGCACTTAACACGTTAACTACGGCACAGAACCCGTACGGGCCCCACGCCTAGTGCACATCGTTTACAGCGTGGACTACCAGGGTATCTAATCCTGTTTGCTCCCCACGCTTTCGCGCCTCAGCGTCAGTCCTCTGATAGAAGCTCGCCTTCGCCACCGGTGTTCTTCCAGATATCTACAGATTTCACCCCTACACCTGGAATTCCAGCTTCCCCTCAAGAACTCAAGCCCACCAGTTTCCAGCGCATCCGCAGGGTTAAGCCCTGCGTTTTCACACCAGACTTGATGAGCCGCCTACACGCCCTTTACGCCCAATAACTCCGAACAACGCTTGCCCCATACGTATTACCGCGGCTGCTGGCACGTAATTAGCCGGGGCTTATTCGCCGGCTAACGTCATCACGCGGGCTTTCCACTCCCACGCTTATTCTTCACCGACAAAAGGATTTTACAACCTTACGGCCTTCATCATCCACGCGGCGTCGCTCCGTCAGGGTTTCCCCCATTGCGGAAGATTCTTAGCTGCTGCCTCCCGTAGGAGTCTGGACCGTGTCTCAGTTCCAGTGTGGCCGTACACCCTCTCAGGCCGGCTATCCATCGTCGGCTTGGTGGGCTCTTACCCCGCCAACTACCTAATGGACCGCAGGCTCATCCCCAGACGATGCAATTGCACCTTTCACCCTGAAGCTCTACCCTCAGGGCCTCATGCGGTATTACCCCGTGTTTCCACGGGCTATCCCCCATCCAGAGGCAGATCACCTACGTCTTACTCACCCGTTCGCCACTCTAGGGCCAGTATTGCTACCAGCCTTGCCGTCCGACTTGCATGCTTAAAACGCGCCGCCAGCGTTCGTTCTGAGCCAGGATCAAACTCTCCATGATATACAACACTCCCTTGCGGGAGCGTCTTTTATCCATCTATTTCACACATGCCTAAGCACGTGCTTGACCCGCTCTCACATCTCCCATGCCCGAAAGCACGAGAGTTGCTGACCTCTTTCTCCCCTTCCCTTAACTGTCAAAGATCCGTAGGTCGATAAGCACGAAGTGCTTGTCGACTGCCCCGCGGTTTCCCACGAGTTTTTGCGTTCCGGAGGCCGCTTGGCCTCCTCACGCACGTTGCCCCAGAGACGATACTTTCCCCCTCAGAACTTGATCAGAGGTTAGTACTACCCTTGAGGCAGATGAGAATATATCAACTCACCCGCAAATATGTCAACTAGTTTTCCTGAAATTCTTCATAAAAAACACGGCGTAATCGGTGAAAGACCAGACGGCAACGCCAACGGCGATAACAAAAAGCCCTAAGGACAGCCAGCGGAAACCCCCAACCCACTCGGAAGGCGCCCCCAGCGTCCTGAGAGAAAAGACCATAAAACCTCCACCTGCGGCAATTGCATAGGTCCACGCCTTGAGCTTCCCGGTGATCCTTGCCGCCAGCATCACGCCTTGCCGCGACACCAGGACCCTGATGTAGGCAACGGCGAAGTCCCGATACATGAAAACAAGGAGCATCCACAGGGGGAGAATGCCGGCCGCCGCAAGAAGGATGAAGTACGTCAGCCTGCACAAGGTATCAGCGAGCGGATCAAGGACTTTACCCAATTCCGACTCCTGATGCCACAGGCGCGCCAGGTGGCCGTCCAGAAGGTCTGAGGCCTCGATCACAAGGAAAACCACCCAGACCGCGATGACCAGCCCCAGCCTGCCGGCTGAGGAAAGCCGAAAAAGAAGGAACAACAGAGGCGCCAGGACGATCCGTCCCACAGTAAGGGTCATGGGCAGAGTCATGGCTGCATCATAGTGCGCCACGGCCTTTCGTCAACTGCACCGCATCCGCTGCACCGCATCCGCCGTGCACCGCTTTCGCCGTGCACCGCTTTCGCCGATCTTTCGGTTGGCATAATCTTTCGGTTCACTTGACAGGAGGCGACAAGCCCCATAGATTCGCGGTGTGCCAGACAGCAGGACCCTCGAGCGAAGCATCGTCCTTCACGGAGTCATCTTCTGCGCCGGCCAAATCACTCTGCTCACGATCGTCTTCGCCTCGTATCGCATGGCATGGCCGAGGTTCTTCCTGTACCTGGCAATCATGCTCCTCTACCATGGGTCCCTGACGGCGTTCCTCCTGTCCCGCAAGACGGACTTCCACGTCGAGGGCATGGAGGCTCCGCTTCCCCGGGTGAACCTCTCGAACTCGCTCACCTTCGCGCGATTGAGCTCCATCCCCACGCTCCTGTTCCTCATCGTCCAGGCCTCTTCCTTCTTCCTTGTGCCCATCCTCCTGCCTTTCGCCTGCCTCGTTTTCGCGACGGATTTCGCGGACGGGATCGTGGCGCGGAGGAGGCACCAGGTGACGTTTGTGGGACGGTATCTGGATTCCACGAGTGACTACCTGATGATCGTCGCCGTGTCGATCATCTTCCTCTATTACAGCCTCATCCCGACCTGGTTCTTCGTCCTGATCGTCGCGCGGCTCGTCCTGTTCGCATTCGGCATGGCCATGCTGGCTCTCCGCGAAGGGAAAGCGAATCCGGTGGCCACGTTCCTCGGGAAGGCGTCCATATTCGCCACCATGGTGCTCTACGTCCTGGAGCTTGCCCAGCTTTTCCGGGTCCCTGTGATTGGCGACCGCCTGGTGGTCACCGTCATTGAATGGGTGGTTGCCGCGATTATCGTCGCCTCCGTGGCCGACAAGGGGATCTATCTCAGGCGGAGGTTCGCGGAGGTCCCGCCAAGGCCGAAAGACACGGGCAGAACGCAGAGCAGCGCCGGCGGCGGCCGCACACGGGGCGGCAGGGCCAAAGGCGCTTCATGAGCGAGGGATGATCTCGACGCCCCCGTTGTTGCGAACCACGATGTCATACGTGGCGAACTCGCGGGCTTGCGCATCCGGTCTCTTCAGGTCCATTTCCACTTGCGCGGTCTTCACCCCTGGAATCCCTTTTTCGTTTGCCTCGAAAAAGTGCCACAGATCCTCCGAAATCCCGGGAGCGTGATGAAAATAGAAATCCGTCGAACCCTGGCGGAACCGGTACCCCGTATCATCCTTGATGAGCCTGAATGACGTCATTCCCTCGAACCGGTACCACGTTTTCGCGCCCAAAAAGACCAGCATGTCGTCGAAGATCACGACCTTCACGATGGGCGCGAAATAATCCCCTTCCAGAGTGAGAAGAACCGGTTCGGCGTCACGGGGAATCAGCTCCAGCCGCATCGAGCCGCCGTCCGCGCTGATCACGCGCACCGCGGCAATGACCGTCTCACCCGTGAAAGCCTTGATGCTCTGAAGAAAGAGCCCAACGAGCACCGCGCAGGCAATGATGAGGACGAGGACCGGGATTCCCAGCGCTTTCTTGAATCTCGTGGCGCCGAAGGAGAGCGCCGCCGCGATTCCGGCGGCAATGCCGAGCCTCGGGTCCGCAATTCCACCAGGCCCGGAAACGAAGACGGCGACTACGGCCAGAATAATCCCCACGGAGAGGTAGATGCAGAACAGCACCCATTTCACCGTACGAGCGCGCTCGGGGTTTCGGCGATGCCGCGTGCGGACGCTCGCGCGGCTGACCGCGGCGCCGGCAAAAATGCCGGCCAGAGCGAGCCAAAGCACGGGGCTCGTCAATATCGTATTCATCCCAGGTGGTGCAACCATGGCCACGAATCAGTACGGGAGAATGCTTCCGCCTATGAACTCGCGCAGAAGCGAGCTCGGCGGAACCAGGCTTTCATCTTCCACCGCGGGGATCTGGTCGAAAAGCGCCTTCACCCGGACGGCGCGCTCATGGGCGTCCTGCCGCGCGGGGTCCTTCGAGAACTCCTCGATGAGCGCGGGAAGGCTCGGACCGACCCTCGCTTTCATGATCGGCAATTCATAGGGAAGATAACTGTTGACGATCACGTGGGCCCTGCGAAGCTGCGGAACGATGTAGCGCAGCTCGGCGCGGCGCACGAGGTGCCAGTGACGGACGGTCTGCCAATGGGTGTAATTGCGAAACTGGGAATCCCGCACGACCCTGCGGAGCATTCGCACGTCCGCCCACCGCACATAGCGGCCCTCCCGATCCCTGACCTGGGAAAGCGTCTCGGTGTACAGCCGGAACTTCTTTTCCTCCCCGACGCCCCGTGTCATCTCGGGGAAAAGACCGTGCAGCGAATCGATGAGGAGGATCTCATTCCCTCCCAGGCGAAGAACCCCGGATGTCCCCTCCCGCCGGCCGGTCTTGAAGTTGTACAGCGGCACCTCCACTGGCTCCCCGGCCACGAGCGCGCCCACGTGGGCGTCGATCAACGCGAGGTCGAGGGCTTGGGGGGTCTCGAAATCGTAGTCATCCCCGCCGATCTTCGGGTGGTCTTCCAGGTCGAAGAAGTAGTTGTCTACCGTCAGGGGGACGGTTGCGATCCCCGCGGCGGCCAGCTTCTCCCGGATACTGATTGTCGTGGTTGTTTTCCCCGAGGAGGATGGGCCTGCAATGATGACAACGCGAAGCTCCTCCCGTCGATCCAGGATCCTCTGAGCGGCATAGGCAAGCTCACGCTCATAAAACGCGTCGGAGGCTCCCACCAGGTCGCGGTACCTGCCAGCGTCGATCAGCGCGGAAAGCTCGGACAGGCTCACGCACCCCTGATCGATTGCCCAGCTCAGCGCCTCCCAAAGCTTGCGGTAGGGGATGTTCTCCGACGAGTACGTGAGGCTTTCTCGTCCCGCGCGCTTGAGGGCGTGCTCATAGCGGTAAACGATGTAGGCTTTGGCCGTTCGGGCGTGTCCGCGCTCGATGAGCGCCTTCTCCACGAGGTCCTGGACTTCCTCCACCGTGGGGAAGGTGCGCGCCTCCCGGCGGGCAGAAAGCATGGCCAGCACGTTCTCCGTGATTCGTTCAGACTCCTTCCTGTCCTTTCCGCCGCAGGCGACGGCCGCGCGGTAGACGGCGGAGGTGATCTTTTCCTTGTCGAACGGGACGGCACGGCCGTCCCGTTTGATGATCATGTCGGCCATTCCCCTCCCGAGGATCCTAATCCAGGGTTTTCGGCTTTACCTCTTCAATGATCTGGGCAAGGAAGTCCGCAAGAGGAATCAGGTTCTTCTGCTCTCCCGAGCGGGCGCGCACGGAAACGGCCTTTCCCGTCTGCTCCTTCTCTCCGAGGATGAGCATGAACGGTATCTTCTGGTTCTGGGCCTTGCGGATCTTTGCGTTCATCCGCTCGTCACCCGCGTCCACCTCAGCCCGCACTCCGTGCCTCTGAAGCGTCTTCACCACCTCCTGGGCGTACGGGGCGAACCCGGGCGCCACCGGAATTGCCATGACCTGCACCGGAGCAAGCCATGCCGGGAACGCGCCGCCGTAATGCTCCACCAGCACGCCGAAGAACCTCTCCAGCGAGCCAAGGAGCGCCCTATGGACCATGAACGGCCGTTTCTGCGTGTTGTCCGAGGCAACGTAGGTGATCCCGAACCGTTCCGGCTCGTTCCAGTCGAACTGGATCGTCGTCATCTGCCACTCGCGGCCCAGAGCATCCTTGATCTTGAGGTCGATCTTGGGGCCGTAAAACGCCCCTCCCCCTTCGTCCATCACGACGTCGAGGTTCTCCTTCTCAGCGGCACGCTTCAGGACGGCGATGGCTTTTTCCCACGTCGCGTCGTCACCAATCCCGTCAGCGGGCTTTGTGGCAAGGTACGCCTTGATGTCGGTGAAGCCGAACGCCTTCCAGATCTTGAGAGAGAACCTGAGCACTTCCAGGATCTCATCATCGATCTGCTCGGGGGTGCAGATGATGTGCGCATCATCCTGGGTGAATCCCCGAACGCGAAGAAGACCATGCAGCACGCCGGAGCGCTCGTAGCGGTACACCGTTCCCAGCTCAGCCCACCGCAGCGGAAGGTCGCGGTACGACCGTTGCTGGTTCTTGTAGATCATGAGGTGGAACGGACAGTTCATCGGCTTGATGTAGTAGTCAACGTCGTCTATGGAAAGCGGCGCGTACATGTTCTGCTTGTAGAACCCGAGGTGCCCCGACGTCTCCCAGAGCCATGACTTGCCGATGTGCGGCGTATAGAGAAGCTCATAGCCGTTTTTCAAATGTTCGCTGCGCCAGAAATCTTCTATTGCAAGGCGCACCCGCGCGCCCTTGGGGTGCCAGTAGATGAGACCCGCGCCGGCTTCTTCATGCACGGAGAAGAGATCCAGCTCCCGACCCAGCCGCCGGTGGTCCCTCTTCTCGATCTCTTCCAGCTTTTTCAGATGCTCGGCCAGCTCCGCCTTCGAATCCCACGCCGTGCCGTAGATGCGCTGCAGCATCTTGTTCTTCTCATCCCCGCGCCAGTAAGCGCCGGCAATCGTCGTGAGCTTGAAGGCGTCCGGCCGCAGTTCAGTGGTATTCTCCACGTGAGGACCCCGGCAGAGGTCCGTGAAAGTGTCCTGCGTATAGGTGGAGATCTCCTCCCCTTCGGGAAGCTCCTCAATGAGCTCGAGCTTGTATGGCTGCCCGCCGAAAAGCTTCCTGGCCTCCGCGCGGGAGATCACCTTCTTCGTGAAAGGGTGCTTGCCGGCCACGATGGCCCGCATCTTCTCTTCCAGGACAGCGAGGTCCTCCCCGGTAAGCGCGCGGGGGAGGTCGAAATCGTAGTAGAAGCCGTCATCGATGGCCGGCCCAATAGCGAGCTTTGCGTCAGGAAAAAGCTCACGCACTGCCTCCGCCATCACGTGGGAAAACGAGTGGCGCACCCTGAACAAATGGTCCTGTCGAACGTCCTGCATGCTCTGCCTCCGAAAAAACGAAGCCCCTCACGGCTGCCTCGTCCATAGTCTGGCGTGGACATCCGTCCGCGTCGCCAAGGACGAAAAGCCGCAAGGGGCTCTCCGCGGTTCCACCTTGATTGCCGGCGCTGTCATAACGCTGCAAAACTGCGCTATGGAAGCGCGGGCCTCTCTTCGACCTTTCACGGGGTCATCCGGCGGATCCTACTCGAGCCCGGCTACCCGGGTCTTTGGGAACGCGGCTCGGGAGGGGTTTTCAGCAGCAGACGGCCAAGCGCCTTTCAGCCATAGGGCGCCCTCTCTGCCGACCGGAGCTTCCGCTTACTCGTCTCCGTCAAAGCCTTTTCGATACTATCGGGAAAAAGCGTCCCCTCGTCAAGTGAGCGGACAAGGAGGGGACAGGGAAGTCCGAGCGCAGGAGGCCGGCGGCAAGAGAGGCGTAGCGCATCGGCCGCCTATGCTTCCAAATTGAACGTTGACATGTTTTCGGCACGGGGGCTAAGCTTTTGGCCGCATGGCGATGAAGCGTATCGATCTGTACACCATTGACATCGGGGGCGGGCATATCGCCCCGGCCATGGCGATAAAAGAGCAGTTCGACCTCCTGGGGTACAAGGACCTCGAAGTCCACGTTGTGAACCTTGGGCTGGCTTTGGGAGCCAATTTTCTCCGCTACATATATCGATTCTACTGGAACAGCGCGCTGCGCTATCCCCCGCTCATCAACGCGTTCTACCGCGGCGCTGACAACCCGTTCATGGTCAAGATCATCGACCGGATCCTGGGGATCACCATCCTTCCGCGTTTCGTCCAGTACCTGGAGCATGAGAAGCCGGATCTTGTCGTCTCCACCTATTTCACTTTCACGCACTACCTGGAGCTCCTCAAGACGGTTGGCCAGCTCGATGCCATCGCGGTGGTGCTGAACCCCGAACCTTTCGATTCGCACTACATCTGGTTTTCGCCCAACTTCGACTGGAGCCTCGTGTTCTCCCGAAAATCGCGTGAGGAGATTGCCCAGAAAGGGATTCTGGCGAGCAGGCTGAAGGAGTTCCAGTTCCCCATCAAACCGTCCTTCGCCCGCCGAAAGGAAAGCAAGGCGACACTCAGACGAAGGCTCAAGCTCGAGACGAAACCCTTCACGGCTCTTTTCTTTTTCGGAGCCGAAGGGGTGGGGCCCGTCAAGAAGTACATAGCAATTCTCATCGAGCGGAAGCTCTCCCTCCAGGTGGTCGTGGTCTGCGGAAAGAACGTGCGGCTGCTGAGGGACCTGGAGGTTCTTGCGGCGGGCCCGACAGGCCCCGTGCGCATTGCGGTCCAGGGATACGTGAACAACCTTGCGGACTTCATTGCCGCTGCGGACGTCGTGGTGGGAAAATCCGGGCCCAACCAGGTGTTCGAGACCCTCGTCCAAGGCAGGCCCCTCATCATCTCGAGCTTCCTCGCGAATGAGAAGGAGACCACGAACTGGGTCATCGGCAACCGGGTCGGATGGCTCACGCGCACGCCAAGTCAGCTTGCCACGCGCCTCGCGAAGCTCGCTGATCAGGCCCGACATCATTTCCGAGTACCAGCGCAACATCAATAAGCTGAAGCTGCACGCCGGGGCGGAGGAGATCTGCAGGTTCCTCTACAGCCTCGTGAAAAACAGGAAACCGAAGAAAAAGGTCACCATGGCGGAGGCGCTGCGCAAGTTCAGGGACGCCGTGGTGGAGGGAGGGGAAGCCATCACCCGGCGTATTGACGAATCCGAAGGCATGCGGCGCTTGCGCGAAGTTGCGAGCACGCGCCTCGAGATACGCCTTGTGCAACGCAAGGCGGGGTCGAAGACGGCCGGCAGCCGGGGCAGGGGACGAGGCCGCGGGCCGCGAAAGGCTGCCAAAGGCCGCGCGCCGAAATGATCAGCCGCCTGCGCAGTTCGGGTATCTCCGTTTCCATGAGCGCGCAAGCCTCTCAAGGAAAAGATACTGATTTTCAGGCAAGGCGCTGCGCCAGCCGCTCTGCCCGTTCCAGGAGAGAGCCGGCGTTGATCCGCTGCGCCAGGGGCTTCGCTTCAGGCCGAGGTCCTTTCCAACGAAGCTCCTCGACCGAGCGGAAAACAGGGGCGTCCTTTCTCAACGTCGCAAGATCCCGAAACAACAAGGCGTGATCCCAGTTGGAGCGCAGGTTGTGCGCCAGCCCTCCCGCGTTTGCCGCGTTGGGCCGCCACTGCGGGTCAGTGATGGGAACCTCCGTCCAGGCTGGCGTAACGGGAAAGCAACGCTGCCGCGGACTTCGGCCCCCAGCCCGGTATCCCCGGGTAGCCGTCCGCGCTGTCACCGACAAGGGCAAGGTAATCTGGAATGGAGCGCGGGTGAACGCCGAACTTCGCCAGGACCGCATCCGCGTTGCGGATCTGCCCGCTCCGCCTGTCCACTTGCACCACCCGGTCTCCAACCACGCACTGGGCGAGGTCTTTGTCCGGAGTCCAGATGCTGACTTTCTCCACCGAGGGGTCCGCGTCTGCCGCGGCTGCGGCTGAAGCCAGGGCGTCATCCGCCTCGAGCTCCACCATGGGCCACACGATGAACCCGAATGCCCCAAGCGCATCCTCCAGGGGATGGAACTGCGCAAGGAGGGCGGGGTCCACGCCGCTGCCGGTCTTGTACCCCGGCCACATTGTGTTGCGAAAGGACTCTATGACGTGGTCAGTGGCCACGCCGAGATGCGTGGCTCCGTTCTCCACCATTTCAAGCAGAGTGTTCAGGACCAGGCGGACGGCGCCCATTCCGTCATCCGGCTTCGTGGAGCGCTTCAGCCCGTAGAAGCAGCGGAAGAGCTCATAGGTGCCGTCAACCAGATGAATGATCACCCCGGAGGCCGCCTGCTACAGCTCCCTGATCCGCTTCACGAGCGCGGCAGCGGTGATCCCCAGGTGCTCCGCAATCTTCTGATACTGGCCTGATTCGCCGAAGCGGTCAATGGAAACCGTGACCACCGAGTCATCATCAAAGGGGCCCTTCCATCCAAACGAAACGCCTGCCTCGAAAGTCACCTTGCGGACGGCCGGCGGCACCAGGGCGTGGCGGAAGTCCGCGGGCTGCTTGAGGAAGAGCTCGCGTGAAAGCATGGAGACCACGCGCACCTTGCGCTCCGTCAGCTCCGCCGCGGCGGCAATTGCCACCGACACTTCGGATCCCGTGGCAATGATCACAACGTCGGGAGCGCCGTCACAGTCCTTTGCGACGTAGGCGCCCTTGCGGATGGTGGTCCGCCACGCGCTGTCCGCCTTCGGATAAACGGTAATCCCTTGCCGCGTCAACGCAAGCGCCGTGGGCCCGTCATGCCTCTCGTAGGCAATTCTCCAGGCAAGCTCCGTCTCCTCCGCGTCACCCGGCCTCAGGACGAACAGGTTCGGGATGGCTCGGAGCGCCGCCAGGTGCTCCACCGGCTCATGCGTGGGGCCGTCTTCGCCGACGAAAACCGAGTCATGCGTGAACACGTAGATCACCGGCAGCTTGGCAATTGCCGCGAGGCGCACGGACGGCCGCATGTAGTCCGAGAAAACGAGGAACGTTGCGCAGAAAGGCCGCAGGCCGCCGTGGTACGCTATCCCGTTGCAGATTCCGCCCATCCCGTGCTCGCGGATGCCGAAGTGGAAATTGCGTCCAAGGGGGTTCGACGCGCTGAAGTCCCCCATGTCCTTGAGGTTTGTGCTGTTGGACGGGGCAAGGTCCGCTGACCCGCCAATGAGGTTGGGAACAGCCTGCGCAATTGCGTTCAGAACCTGGCCTCCTGCGGCACGGGTGGCAAGCGAATCTCCAATTTTGAACGACGGCAGGGTGACCGCGCTCAAGTCCGCCTTGCCGTCCTCAAAATACCGCGTCCACTCCTTTGCCTTGTCCGGGTTCTCTTTTCTCCATGCCTCGAAAGTCTTTTTCCATTCCTCATAGCGGGATTTCCATGCAGGTTGTCGGGCTTTGAAGTACGCCTCCGCCTCGGGGAAGACGTAGAACTGGCACCCGTCCGGCACGCCGATTGCCTTCTTGGCGGCGGCCGCCTCCTCAGGTCCCAGCGCCTCACCGTGCGCCTTTGCAGTCCCCGCCTTCTTCGGCGCTCCTTTTCCGATGATGGACTGCAAGCGGATGATCGTCGGCCTTTCCCCCGCTTTCTTGGCCTGCGCCACCATCTCCGCGGTGGCGGGCATGTCGTACATGTCACCGTGCAAAGTCCGCCAGCCGTAGCCCTCGTACCGCTTGAGCACGTCCTCCGAGAACGCCAGGGTCGTGGAGCCCTCTATCGTGATCTGGTTGGAGTCATAGAACACAATGAGCTTCCCGAGCTTCAGGTGTCCTGCGATGGAGGCCGCCTCCGAAGCCACCCCTTCCATCATGTCGCCGTCACTTGCCAGGACGTAGGTGTAGTGGTCAATGACGGTCCTGCTGGAGGTATTGAACTTCGCCGCAAGGATGCGTTCCGCGATGGCCATGCCGACCGCGTTTGAAAGTCCCTGTCCCAGCGGACCAGCCGTGGCCTCCACGCCAGGGGTCATGTCCCCATTCGGGATGGCCGGGGGTCCGGGAGCCGAGGGAGCGGAAGCCTCGGATGTCATCCAGGCTCAGGTCGTACCCTGAAAGGTGCAGAAGCGAATACAGGAGCATGCACCCGTGCCCCGCGGACAGGACAAAGCGGTCCCTGTTGATCCACTGCGGGTCCTGCGGCCAGTGGGAAAGCAGCTCTCCGTACAGCAGGGCGCCCAGCTCAGCGCACCCCATGGGAAGACCGGGGTGACCGGACTTGGCCTTCTCAACGGCGTCAATGCTCAGGGAACGCACCGTGTTCGCGACAGCGCTAAGAGCCGTCAGGTTCATCTTTTCCTCCAATCTACTCGAGCACTACCATTCTCGATGGCAACAATGGCATATCTCCCGTTCTTGAACGGTCCAAGATTCACGCACAGCGTTTCGCCAATTCTCTCTTCTCCGGCGGCCTCATGGATGTGGCCGCACAGGCACACGTTCACAGCGTCACTTTCAATGAGCTCCCGTACCGCGCCGGACCCCGCATGCGCGCCGGCGAAGATGCGGTCCAACTTTGTTCCGCGCGGCGGCGCGTGAGACACGAGCACCTTGAAGGGCGCCCCGGCAATTGCGGCAAGCCCTGCTGCCAGGAGAGGCCGCGCTTCTTCGTCCGTGAGCTCCCAGGGGAGTGGAATGGGGATGGGGTTCCACCGCCAAGCCCCATGAAGCCCACTCCGTTCAGCTCGACACCCCTGCCGTGGATGTCGATCTCCTTTTCACCGATGTAGCGGCGCACCCCTTCATATTCCATGTTTCCGGCAACGGCGAGGAGGGGAAGGCCAATAGAAAAAAGCGGAGCCAGAAGGGCCTCCGCTTCCTTGTACCCGCCCAGATGCGTGAGATCCCCCGCCAGCACCACGGCGTCTACTCCCTCCGCGGCGCCTGGCAGGATTTCCCTCAAGGCAGCTCCTTCCCCGTGGATGTCAGAGAGGCAGAGGAGCTTCACAAGTGCCGCATCGCGCGAAGCGCGATCTCCGGTGGACATGTACATCCGGATCAGACGTGCCATCAGCCCGACGCGCCTTTCCCAGCCTAGTGGTGCCGCCTCTTGTGCTTCTTGTTCTTGCGGGAACCCGAGTGTCCGAACAGTGACGGAGCCACTCCAGCATGCTGCGCCACCGCCTGGCCCTGGGAGGACGGCGACGGACCTGGAGCGGCCTGGACCGCCGCATCAGCAGAGGCCCCCGACACGGGCTGCGAAACGCCCACCGGTTGCGGCGCGCTCTGCACACTGGTCACCGCTGCCTCCTCTTCCTGCTCCGGCTCTTCTTGCGCGTCAACGAACGCTCCCTCAGCGAGGACAGGCGTGAGCCTGGCCTGGTGCTCCGTCACACCGTACTTCTCCATCTCCAGTCTCTTGTGCCGCCGATCACTCATCTTCGTCCACTCCAGGACAATGAAGGAGGAAATGAACGTCGAATAGGTCCCTTCAAGGATACCTATGATCATGTTCAGGGCGAAGTTCTTGATGGAACCGCTGGTGAGAATGAACAGCGCGATGACGGTGAGCAGCGTTGCCCCTGAGGTGATGAACGTCCGGCTCAAGGTCTGCGTGACGCTCGTGTCGAGGATGGTCCTCAAGGCCGTCCCGCGCATGAGGTTCTTGTTCTCCCGCACCCGGTCGAAGATGACAATGGTGTCATTGATCGAGTACCCCAGGATGGTCAGGATTGCGGCGATTGTGGCTGCATCCACCTGGACGCGGAAGACTGCGTCGAATCCGATCATCACGAGCGCGTCATGACAGATGCCAATGACCGCCGCAATCGCATAAATGGGCGGGTGGAAGCGGAACATCATGTAGGCGAGGATCAGGAGGACCGCAATGAGCACCAGCCAGAGGGTCTGGGTGACAAGGCCTTGCGCAAGCCGCGGTCCGACGAAATTGCTGCTCAAGAGAATGATCTGGTCAGGGCCGTACTTTGCCCCGAGGAGCTCCAGCACCTTGGCTTCCGTGTTGGTCTGGAAGCTCTGGTCTTCAGTCTTGGCCTCCACCCTGACCATGTACTCCTGGCTGACCGGCGCGCCCACCTGCTGCATTTCGAACTGGCCCAGCGGAGCAAGCGTGGTGCGAACGTCTGGAAGGGTCGTCTGGACTCCGCGGCCGGGCCCCGGGCTCAGATTGATGGTGTATCCCTTGTCTGTGACGTCAGCGGGCCGCGGCAACGGGACGAGCTGGGTGGGCACCTCATCCATGTTCCCCTTCGGCTGGACGGAAATGCCGGGGACCTTTGCAACCGCGTCGGTCAATGCCTTCACGGTTGGGTAATCCGTGTAGCGGAACGGATACGCCGTGGAGGTGCCGTCTTTGGCGCTGGTGATGGTGATGATGATATTGCCGGCGGATGTCAGGGCCTGTTCACCCGCAGGGATTGAAATCTCCGCTTTGTCGGGCCCCGCGTACTGGATGGAGAAACTTGCGGGGGCAATCTGGAACTGGAGCTCGATACCCGCCTTGAAATCAACCCCGAGATTGAACCCGCCATGGATGATGTATCCGCCGATTCCGACCAGGATCAGCAGCGCGGAAAACCCGAAGAAGAAGAATCGGGCCTTTGAGAACTGGATGACTCTCTTCATGCAAGTCGTCTCCAGGAAACCGGGATCTTCTTCACCTTGAGCACTTCGACGTTGAAGTCAAAGATCAGACGGGAAACAAATACCGCGGAGAAGAGAGTTGCGAGGTTTCCAACTGTCAGAGTGACCGCGAAGCCCTGGATGGAGCCTTTTGCAAGCTGGGTCAGGACGAGGGCCGCGATGATGGTCGTTATGTTCGAGTCAGCGATTGCGAGGAACGCGCGCTCGAATCCCGCTTTTACGACCGCCTGGGTGGATTTGCCCAGCCGCATTTCTTCCTTCATCCTCTCGAAGATCAGGACGCTTGCATCCACGGCCATGCCGACGTTCAGCACGAGGCCGGCAATTGCCGCAAGGGTCAGCGTGAAGTTGAATACGGAAAGGATGGCCACGATGAAATACAGGTTCAGGATGTTCGCCAGCACGGCGTTCATGCCTGCCCTGCGGTAATACGCGAGCATGAAAATGAAGACGAGGGCCAGTCCGAGGGCGCTGGCCTTGATCCCCTGGCTGATTGCATCCTGCCCCAGGGACGCCCCGATTGCCTGCTGGCTGGTGATCTCAAGAGGTACGGGCAGTGATCCTGTCCTCAGCACGAGGGCGAGGTCCTGCGCCTCATCGAGCTTGAAGCCGCTTACGCGCACCTGGTCCCGGATGGGCTCCTGGATGGTTGCCTGCGCTTTGACCTTGTTGTCCAGCGCGACCGCCAGGACTTTCCCGACGTTCGCGGAGGTCAGCTTGTAGAACGTCTCTCCGCCCGCCCCGGTAAGGATGAAGTTGACCGTGGGCTCTCCGGTGACCGGGTCACGCCCCACCTGGGCATCCTTGATCTCGGTGCCGTTCAGGCCGACTTCCTGGTGCAGGACGGTGAACCCTTTCAGCTCGTCCAGGCCGTAGGAATCTTTCTGGAACACCCCGCGCAGGACGTCACCGGCGGGGATGACGGAAAGCACTCCGGTGTCCTTGACGTTGCCCGCGGCGTCCAGGAGCACGCCCGGGTGAGCCGCCTGATATTCCTTCACCTTTTGAAGCGCGTCAGTATCCGCGATGTGGAACGTGAGGAGACCTTTGCCCATGATGAAGCGGCGAACCGTCTCAGGGTCCGAGGTGCCGGGGATTTCGATGATGATATTGTCAGAGCCCTGGCGCCTGATGGACGGGTCGGTGAGCCCGAACTGGTCGATCTTGTTCCGCAAGACCTCCAGCGTGGTCTTCATCTTGTCATCTTTCTGGGCGTCGGTCAGCTTCGTCCCGGAGGTGGCCTCCAGGGCGGCAAAGTCCGCCCGAATGGTGACGTACATCCCGCCGCGAAGGTCGAGCCCGAGCTGCATTGTCTGGGTCTTCAGGTCCTTGAGAGCGAACATCTGCGAGCGGTACCAGTCCTCGATGTCCGCGGAAAGGTCTTCACGGCTCGTGTACGCGGCCAAAACGTCACGCACCGTCCACGTGGCAGGCGAGGCGTGCTTGGCCGTGACGTAGCGCTTGATTGCCTTGGGGATGAGGTACGAGTACTCCTTCGGCAACGGGGCCTGGTCCCCAGCGGCTACGAGGGCCTTGATCACTTCATCAGCCCTTTCCTGCGCGTAGACCTTGATCTGGTTGCGTGAGCTTTCCGCTATGTCCTTGTCCGCCTGCGGCGTGAGGAAATACCATTTGATCGAAGGCCAGAGAAAATAAAAACCGACCGCGACAAGCACGATCGTGATGAGCAACCGATACCGCTTCTTCATGAAATGACCTACTCCTTGGTGTCTCCCGAATCGTCGCGGCGTTCGAGGACCTGCGAGATGGCGCTCTTGTTGAACTTGAGCTTCACGTTGTCATCAACCTTGAGGACAACCGCATCATCCTTGACCGACTCCACGAAGCCGTGCATGCCGCCGACGGTGACCACCCGGTCCCCCTTGCGGACGCTTTCCAGCATCCTCTTCGCGTCTTTCTGCTTTCGGTTCTGGGGACGGATCACGAGGAAGTAGAACACGACGATGATCAACCCGAAGGTGACCAGCATCGTGACGAGTTGCGTTCCGCCGCCTCCGCTGGAACCTGGGGAACCGCCCTCCGGCGTCCCCAACAGGAGGGGAAAAAGACCCATTATGCCTGTCATATGCTTTCCTTAAGATGAAGATAAATAACCGCGAAAACATACCATGAAGCCGGAGCGAGCGTCAACAAGCGTGTCAACGCTTGCGCAGGCGCGCCGCGCGGGAAACAGCCCTGAGTCGCCGGGCAAAAACAAGCTCCACACGCGACGATGCATCGCGGACTTCTCTCATTCGGCCCACGAGGTACTCGAGGGCCCCCTGCATCTTCTCTATTTCCGCGCCTGCCATCCCTTCAAGGTCGGCATCGGTTGCACCCAGATCAGGACCCGCAAGCTGCAGGATGTTGCCGATCTCAGCGAGGGTATAATTGAACGCTTGTAAGTCCTTGATGAAGGAGACACGGACCACTTCCGAAGGACGGTACAGCCGAAAACCGCCCTCGGTGCGCTTGTGCGGAGAGATGAGCCCCTTCTCCTCCCAGAACTTGATCGTTCGGACGTTGATCCCGCATTTCTCCGCCAGCTCGCCGATGGTCAGAAAGTCCGCACGAGATACGTAATGCCCCTTTTCATCCCTGACGGGCAGGCCGACGCTGCGCTTGATTTTCTGAATTTCCGGCAGGGCATATCCGAGGGAGCAGAACTTCTTGATGAGCTCCCCCTCCTCGATTGCCGAGGGAGGGTAGAGGTCCATTTTTCCGTCAAGCGGGGCAATCAGGTTGATGCTGGTCCACTGCTCGAGCTCCTCCGGTGTCACCCGCAGGCGCCGTATCAACTCTTCACGGGTCAGCGCGCCCAGGACGCCAGCCGTGACATTCGGTTCCACTCATCACCCCTCGCGCCGGCCTCAGACTACCGTGACCTTCTTCACCCCCTCGGGCACGCCCGAGGTCCCGAAGATCCTCGTGAGCTCCTCCGCCGTCCGCGCGCCTGTCACCGTCTTGCGGTTGAAAATAGAAAGAACTTCCTCCAGCTCCTCCGGCCTTCCGCTCCAGAGCGCGGAGCAAACGGCTTGCTTGAAAAGCCCCGCCTCAGCAAGCTGGCCGGTGGTGTGGGAGCGATGCCTGCGCATCAGTTTGCCGTCCACGATTGCCGTGCTCCCTTCGTATCCAATGCAGAAAACGTAGTCCTCCCTGCGCATGCATCAATCCTGACAGAAGCGCCGGCCTTGTTCAAGCACAAAAGACGGCCGCTCCTTTCGGAGCGGCCTGTCTCTACGGCTTCGCCTTGATCACACGAGCGGGCTGAGCTCCGCCGTGGGCGTTTAGTAATCCGGCATTCCGCCCATGCCGCCCATTCCACCGCCGCCGCCACCGGGCATGGGGGCCTCTTTCTTCTC
This sequence comes from uncultured Spirochaetota bacterium, assembly GCA_963845535.1. Classification (GTDB taxonomy): domain Bacteria; phylum Spirochaetota; class Spirochaetia; order SZUA-6; family Fen-1364; genus Fen-1364. The sequence continues at coordinate 75,093 of CAWJSK010000001.1, read as the reverse complement.
CGGGATGTCCGTCACAATGGCTTCCGTGGTGAGGAGCATTCCCGCGATGGAGGCCGCGTTCTGCAGCGCGGAGCGGGTGACCTTGGCAGGATCTATGATCCCCGCCTTCACGAGGTCCGTCCACTCCATGGCCTGCGCGTCGAACCCGAAGCCCTTCTTCTCGTTCTTTGCCCGGTCCACGATGATGGACCCTTCCAGTCCCGCGTTGGCCGCAATCTGGCGAAGAGGCTCTTCCAGGGAGCGCTTCACGATCTGAAACCCGACTTTCGCATCCGCGCTCAGGGCGGTGATGTCGGTCTTCTCCAGGGCCTTGGCGGCCTGCACCAGGGTGACTCCTCCGCCGGGGACAATCCCTTCCTCAATGGCGGCGCGAGTTGCGGAAAGCGCGTCTTCCACGCGGTGCTTCTTCTCCTTGAGCTCGACCTCGGTGGCCGCGCCCACGTTGATGACTGCAACGCCGCCGGCCAGCTTGGCCAGACGCTCCTGCAGCTTCTCACGGTCGTAGTCCGAGGTTGTCTCCTCGATCTGGACCTTGATCTGTGCGATGCGGTCCTTGATGTCCTTCTGCTTGCCCGCGCCTTCAATGATGGTGGTATTTTCCTTGTCCACCTTCACCTGCTTGGCGCGTCCGAGCTGGGAGATCTCGGTATTCTCGAGCTTCAAACCGAGCTCTTCAGCAATCACCTGGCCGCCGGTGAGAATGGCGATGTCTTCCAGCATGGCCTTCCTGCGGTCACCGAAGCCCGGGGCTTTCACGGCGCAGCAAGACAGCGTACCCCGGAGGTTGTTCACGACGAGGGTCGCCATGGCGTCCCCCTCGATGTCCTCAGCGATTACGAGGATGGGCTTGCCTGCCTGGGCAATCTTCTCCATGAGCGGCAGGAGGTCCTTCATGCCGGAGATCTTCTTGTCATGGATCAGGATGTACGGGTTTTCCAATACCGCGATCTGGGTGTCACGGTTGGTCACGAAGTAAGCCGACACGAAGCCGCGGTCGAACTGCATTCCTTCGACCACTTCGAGGTTCGTATCAAGGCTCTTCGACTCTTCAACGGTGATGACGCCGTCCTTGCCGACCTTTTCCATGGCGTCGGCGATGAGGTTTCCGATCTCGTGGTCGTTGTTCGCCGAGATGGCGGCAACCTGCGCGATCTCTTCCTTCTCCTTGATGTCCTTGGCGCTCTTCTTGATGTCCTCAACGGCGGCCTCCACGGCCTTGGCGATCCCCCTCTTGATATCCATGGGATTGATCCCGGCCGCCACGGACTTCAGGCCTTCCTTGATCATTGCGTACGCGAGAACGGTGGCCGTGGTGGTTCCGTCACCCGCTACGTCGTTGGTCTTGGTGGCGACTTCCTTCAGAAGCTGGGCGCCCATGTTCTCGAACGGGTCCTCCAGCTCGATCTCCTTGGCAATCGTTACGCCGTCATTCGTGACAGTGGGCGCGCCGAACTTCTTGTCCAGGACGACATTCCTGCCCTTCGGTCCCAGGGTTACTTTGACGGCCGTCGACATCTTCTCCACGCCGCGGAGGAGCCGCTGACGTGCGTCTTCGTCGAATCGGAGTTGTTTGGCCATAACTCTCCCCTTTCCTTCTATAAAAGTTAGTTTTCACGCGCGAATTGTTTTGAGCGTGTCTGCGCTTTTGGCTAAGATACAAAAACGCGCGAAGATCATCAAGGGCTTTTTTCAGAAAATTTGCCCCGGCGCCACCGGGAGCCTTCCGCCTTGACTTTGGCTTCCCTTCTGATAAAAAGGAGGGAATGGCGAAACGGGGTGGGCGACAGGTCTTCCTGGGTGTCCAGTGGGACCGCGGCTCATGGGACAACCTGCCGACGCTCTGCGACCTTATCAGGGAAAAGGCCGGCGAACGCCCGCTCGTTTGGAACTTCCCGGCAATCCCCGCGGAAAGCCTTCAAAAAACCAAGATGTGGCTGCACAAGACGCTGAACGGCCGACGTGACCTGGACCTGATAGCTCCCATGGGATACGCGGGCGCCTGCCATCCGGTCCTCACGCTCGAAGAGCTTGAAAAGGAGATTCTCCTGGGGTATGGAAAATCCGTGGGGGACGGGCGTTTCCCAGGTTCTCGAGATCCGTCCTGACGTCCTGATGCCCAGGGTCGCGGACGTGCTGCGCCCGGAAGCTCGGGCGGCGTATCGGCGTCACGGTTTCAAGACGCTGGGGATCACCGGCGGCCGCGGAACAAGCTGGTTCGCTGATGACGGCCTGGAATGCTTCACCTGCACCCGCATCCCCGTGGCCGGGCTCCGTGGGATTCGGCGGCCCCGGGAGGGTGACGTTCTCCTCATGCTCGACCTGTCGGGACCGGCCATGGTGGAGGTCCTCGAGGAAGCGCTGGAGCTCATGACTCCCTGGCTCGCCCCGCCCGGGGCGCCCTCCCCTCTCACCGCGGCGCATTCCTCATCCCGGAGACTTCGGGAACTGGCGGCCGCCGGGCTTGATTGGTCCCCGTTCCCCGCCCCGTTGCTCCGCCAGGCGCTGTCCTCCGTAACCGCAGGGGTCAGAAAAAAGAGGAGAAAGAACGACGAATGCCGTGAGCTGCTCTCCAGCCTTTCCCTGGGAGCCGCCAGCGCCTCTCCCGCCACGGTGGTCGGCGGGAAAGAGGAGGCGCCCGCGGGCGCTTTGCCCGGCGGATCTCACCTCGTTGCGCAGATGCTCGGTGAGGTGTCGCTCGCCGGAAACGGCTTCGACGTGAAGCTTGCCGGCGGGAGGTTCACCGGCATCACACGGAACGGGCGGGACGTCCTTCCCCTCCGCCCCGCCCGGTCGTATCTGCGCGTCGGCGGAAAGCGCTGGACTTTCCGCACAAGAAACTCGTTCTCTTTCGAGGGAGACGAGGGAACGGGCCTGCGGGAGGTGCTTGGCATCGATTCGCAGGAAAATGCGTCGCTCAGCATCGAATATGCGTTCTGCGAAAGCAGCCCGCTGCTGGAGATCACAGTGGATGTCCGCTGGCCGGCGTTCGCCCCGGGAGCAATCATCGACGAGCATGCCCCGTTGGTGATCACCCTTGCGGAGCTGGGGCGGGCGGAGGAGGCGGTGATCCAGACGGAAGCCCCTGACGGCGGCATTTCATCAATGCGAGCGGGCAGCGGCTCCTGGGTCGTGATGCCCGGTTCCCTCCATCGCATAACGCTCGGGGGGGGCGGCACGCTGCTCCTTCGTCCCGGGCCGGCGGGAAGCCATGCCTGGAACCTTGCCTCCTTCCGCGTGACGCATGAGGGGCGCAAGCGCTTCCTGGAAGCAAATCCGTTCGGAGGGTGGTCTCCGCTTCCCGCCGGCCTCCTCAGTGAACGACGCGAAAGGTTCTCCCTGCTGATAGGCATCGAGGAGTGAGCATGGCCGGCATTGATTTTTTCGATGTCGACCATACCATCACGCGCAGGTCCTCGGGGGCGCGCTTCGTTTCCGTGGCCGTCCGCAAGGGAGTGGTCCCCTGGCGGGTCATTCTCGCAATGCCCTGGTATTCCATCACCTATCGATTGGGAATGCTGCGGCTCAAGGATTACAAGGCCGGGTTCCCGTACCTGCGCGGCATCACGCGAGCCACCATGAACCAGATCGCGGATGAGAGCTTCGAAAAGCTTTTGAGAAAGGACATCTACCGGGACGCCGCCGCGCTCATCACGGAGAGGAAGAAGAACGGGCGCGCCGTTGCCCTCGCCTCCTCGTCGCTTGACCTCATCATCATGCCGCTGGCGAGCTTCCTGGGGATCGAGACCGTGATTGCCACGAGCCTGGAGTTCGAGGGGGACACCTGCACCGGCCGCGTGGACGGTGTCCCCTTGTTCCGCCGGGAGAAAAAGAGGCGCGTCCTGGAGTTCGTGGCCGCGCAGGGGGAAGACCCGCGGGAGTGCTCGTTCTACACGGACAGCATTTTCGATGTGCCTCTCCTGGAGGCGGTGGGGCATCCCGTGGTGGTGAATCCGGATCTTCGCCTCAGGAAGGTGGCGCGTCGGAAGGGCTGGCCAATCCTCTCCCTGTCGTAAGAAGGCGCGCCGGGAGCTTTTCCCGCCAGGACGGGTCCGTGACGGTCTCCTTGAGCCGCACAAGGACTCGCGGCAGCAGATGGAAAGGGTTCACGTCGCGACCGGTGACCTGGAGGATGGAGCAGGCCGTGTCCGCGAGCGCCCCCGGGAAGGCGGTCTGCAGGCAATTCACGCCAATCCCGACGAGCACGGACTGGTTGCATGTCTCGCAGAGGATACCGGAGAGCTTCCGTCCCTCCACCAACAGATCGTTGGGCAGCTTGATGACAGGCTTGACGCCGAACTCCTCCGCCGCCAGACAGGCCGCCACGGCAGCGCGCAGAGGCAGCTCGGTCACGGGGAAGTCGAACGAGCTTTGGTTGAGCACGATCGTGGCCATGAGGCTTTCCCATGGGTTCGAATGCCACGTCCTGCCGGGCGCCCTGCCTCTTCCCTTCTGCTGGAAACCCGCCACGACAACCGTGCCCTCGGCGCACCCGCGCAGGGCAAGCTCTCGGGCGTCATCCATTGTGGACCGCGTGTGTTCCCGTACAAAAACGGGGGACCCGGCCCACGGGTTGGACACCTTCAGGCTTGTCTCCATGGTGGAGATTATGTACCATTTTTTGCGATGCTAGAGAATGTTGCCGCACGCCTCACGCAGGCTCAAAAACACGCGGATGGGTCCGCAAGCGCCGCGGTTCCCGTCACGAGCGCCGAAAACCCCCTCCTTGTCGGCCTTGGCCTGTCCCGCGAGCCGCAGCCGCTCACGCTTTTCATTTTCGGAGCAAGCGGTGACCTTACCGGGAGGAAGCTCATCCCGGCTTTGTTCTCCCTCTACGCAAAAGGGGGAATCCCGCGAGTGCACATCGTCGGATTCGCGCGTCGCGAATGGACAACGGAGACTTTCCGGAAGCTCGTGAGGGAAATGCTGGACTCGGACGACGTTCCGGAGGCCGCTTCCGAGCTGAAGGACGCCTTCGTGGAGAACGTGGGGTTCATCCGCTCGTCCTTCGAGTCCGCGGAAGGCTACCAGGCAATCCGGGACGAGTATGCGGACCCGCCGAACAGGATTTTCTACCTTGCCACGCCTCCGGACTCTTATGAGGTCATCATCAGGCGCCTTCATGAGGCTGGGCTTGCCGACCAGTCCCGGGGGTTTGCGCGTATAATAGTGGAAAAGCCGCTCGGTCGGGACCTGGCAAGCGCGCGCGCCCTGAACGACCACATCGCCGCCGCCTTTGCGGAACGGCAGACGTATCGCATTGACCATTACCTGGGCAAAGAAACCGTCCAGAACATCATGGTAATGCGTTTCGGCAACGGCATCTTCGAGCCGGTGTGGAACAACAGCTACATCGATCACGTGCAGATCACAATGGCGGAGACCATCGGCATCGGCTCGCGCGGGCGTTATTACGAGCAGGCCGGAGCGCTGCGTGACATGATGCAGAACCACATGCTTACGCTCCTGTGCCTCGTCGCCATGGAGCCGCCCGTGGACCTGAACCCTGACAGCATCCATGACGAGAAGGTGAAGGTCTTGAGATCCATCGTCCCCGTCGGTGAGGACAGCGTTGCCACGGAGACAGTCAGAGGACAGTACGACCACGGCATCGTGGACGGAACAGACGTCCCCGGCTACCGCCAGGAGCAGGACGTGAGCCCCGGCTCGGTCACGGAGACTTTCGCCGCACTACGCGTCCGCCTGGATTCCTGGCGCTGGGCGGGGGTGCCGTTCCTGCTGCGCACCGGCAAGCGGCTCTCCCGGCGGACCACGGAGATTTCCATCCATTTCAAGAGACCTCCGCTCCTGCTCTTTGCGGAACGCCACCCCGCGGGAACGCCCCCGAACGTGCTTACGTTCCGAATCCAGCCGCAGGAAGGCATCATGATGGGCTTCAACTCGAAGATCCCCGGCCCGTCGACCGACATGCGCACGGTGAATATGGACTTCTCGTACGGTTCGGCGTTCGGGGAAGAGCTTCCCGACGCGTACGAGCGGCTTCTCCTTGATGCCATGGTAGGGGATTCCACGCTGTACATGAGGAAAGACGAGGTCGACTCCGCCTGGGCTTTCATCACGGAGATCTTGGGGGGGTGGGGAAACGCCGGCACTCCCGGGCTCGCCCTCTACCGGGCGGGCAGCTCAGGACCGGAGGCTGCCACGAGCCTCCTGGGAACTCCGGAGAGAAAGTGGAGGCGCCTGTGAGCACCGTCCTCGACCCGCGTTCCATCGAGCGCGAGATTGCCCGCATCCGCGAGCGTGAGTCGAACCCGTATTCCTCCGGCGTCAAGACCAACCTTTTCACGCTCGTCATCTTCCGCGAGCGGAGGGGGCGGGAGAAGGATGATCCCCTTGCCCCATCGCTTCAGTACATGCTGGGGCGCAGGCCGGCGCGCATCATCACCATCGACCACGTGGACGCCGCGGAGACGGACGTGATCGTGAGCGGACGCTGCTTCCCGGACCGGAGAAACCGCGGCGTGTGCTTCGAGGAGGTGCGCATCGAAAGCGGGGTGGACGGACGGGGAGAGGACCCCGGCGCCTGGGCGCCCCTTCTCATCCGCGATCTGCCCGTCTTCGCATGGTGGCCGGACAGCCTGGACGGGTCCGAAGACTCATGGCAGGCCCCCATCCTCCAGGCCGCGAGCCTCATCGACAAGCTGATCGTGGATTCGGGAAGTATTCGCGGCGGACCGAACGCGCCCCGCGGCGATGACCACGGAGCCGCTTTCACCGCCCTGCGCAGCCTGCTGTCCCTGCGGGACAAAGCGGGCGGCTCGTTTTTCATCTCCGACTTCGCGTGGCGAAGAAGCCGTGTGCTGCGCGAGCTCACCGCGCGCGCGTTCGATCAGCCGGATACCCGCCCCAGGCTTTCCCAGATCCGCTCCGTCACCCTGGACGGCGGGTCCGCCGCGGACGGTCTGCTCTTCTTCTCCTGGCTGTCGACACGGATGGGATGGTTGCCGGCGGAACCGGCCAAGAGCTTCAGCCCGTGCAAGGACCGCGGCGGCAATGAGGTCCGCCTCGTTCACGCAACGCCCGGGTTCCAGCTCTCCGAGGGCTTTCGGCTTCGGTTCTCCTTCGGAGGACAGGAGCAGATCGAGATCGGCTGCACTCACGGCGGCTGCGTATCCAACGGGTCCGAGCGCGGCGCCTACAAGTTCCCCATGGACGGAGAGATACTCCTCGAAGAAGTGGATTCCATGACCCGTGATCCCGTCTACCAGGAAGTGCTGGAGCGCGCGGGTCGGGGCTGAAACCGTGACCACTGACACATTCGCCTATCCTGATGAGGACGCCCTTGCGGAGGCTGCGAGCGCCATGGCCCTGGGCATAATCGAAGAAGCGCTTCGGGAACGGGGTCGCGCCATTGTCGCACTGGCCGGAGGCAACACTCCTAGGGCTACGTACCGGCTCGTTGCGCGTGGTATTGTTGAGAAGAGAATCCCTACGGGGAGATTGCTATGGCTCTTTGGTGATGAGAGGTGGGTGCCGGTGGACGACCCCCAATCCAATGAAGGCATGGCGCGCGGGAGCCTGCTTGGGCCCATTGGGGCTCCAAATTTCACGGTGCTCTCCTGGGAAGCTGGCCGTGGGGATCCGGTGGATTGCGCCGAGCGTTACGGACAAAAAGCCGGGGAGGCAATGCTTGGGCAAAACGCGGACCTCGCCTTCCTGGGAATGGGATCAGACGGCCACACTGCCTCCCTTTTCCCCGACGGCACAGTGCACTTTTCCTCGGGGAAAAGTGTTGCAGTAGGGCCGGAAGTTCCCGGTTTTGCCGCTGCCGTCAACTCGCCCACCGCAAAGGGCTGGCGGCTTACGCTGTGCCCTGGCGTCTTGAGCGCCGCGCGGACGGTGGTGTTCCTCGTGGCGGGGACGGAAAAAACCCGGGCGCTGAAAAGGGCGCGCGGGGGGGATACGGCCACTCCCGCGGCTTGGATCAGGGGAACCAGGACAGTTTTCATGGCGACCCGCGACGCCCTGGGGCCCGAAAACGCGGACTTTGGAAGGGACGTGAGACATGCATAAAGAAACCGGAGAACGCATCGACCAGTTCATCCGGGACCTGTTTTTCGACCTCCAGACAGTGGACGGGGTGAAGCCCCTGGAGATCTGGAGTGGCTTTCGGGAATCAGAGGACCAGATGGAGAAGACGAGCCTCATCAAGAACCTCTACAAGATCGCTCTCCCTCTCGTGAACGAGCATTGCCGCGGTCGGCGGTTCGAGGTTCACGCCGCCAAGGCGTACCTGACGGTTTCCGGCGTCCTCAAGGCCTTTTCCGAGGATTCCAGCGGCGGGCTGTTCGAGCGCTTCCCGGATCCGCCGACGAGCAACGAGGAACAGAAGGAGCTGTACCGGTTCGTGAAGGCGAAAGCGGCCGAGATTGCCGCCCAGGTGGAGCCCCCCGAAGGCTCGCGGCCAGACGAGGCTTCGAACCTCGAGGCCGGCGTTTTTCCCGACGGGCTGTTCGACTTCCGCGAACTGCGGATCGTCGACAATGAGCTTCCCTTCATCATTTTCACGGACAAGGAGTACCGCGTCATTCACGGCCTTGCCATCGTGTACGGGTGGCTCATCGACCTGGAGTCGCTCTTCCTGCAGACGCTCGCGGAAAATGCCGTGGACAAAGCGGTCATCGAAGAGTACCGCCGTTTCAGCGCGCGCGTTCATCAGGAGAACCCCCTCCTTACGGAGGGCGGGAAGATGGGATCACAGGAGCTGATCGACTATATCCGGGTGAAGCTCCAGTACCAGGACTACCTGGACGTGTTCGAGAAAGTCTACCGCTGGTTCGAGCTGGCCAGAGAGAAGTTCGGGGCCTTATAGGGTTCCAGGGCTGTTGCCCGGGAACCCTTTGCGCGGCCTTCGCACGGCTGCGCTGTGCTACGGCCGGGCTAGACTTTCGGCAGTTCCAGCTCCGCTTTGCGAATTTCCTCTTCGGGGTACTCGTAATCTTCGAGCTTCCCGGCAAAGTACTGCTCGTAGGCGCCCATGTCGAAGTGGCCATGCCCGGAAAGGTTGAAGAGGATCACTTTCTTCTCCCCGGTCTCCTTGCACTTCTTGGCGGCCCTGATGGCCGACGCAATGGCGTGCGCGGACTCGGGGGCGGGGATGATCCCCTCGGTGCGGGCAAAGAGCACCGCCGCCTCGAACGTCTCTTTCTGTCGCAGCGCCTCGGCGCGGATGAGCCCCTTGTCCACGAGAAGCGATATGATGGGCGCAGCGCCGTGATAGCGCAGGCCCCCCGCGTGCACAGCCGGCGGGATGAACCCGTGGCCCAGCGTATACATCTTGGCGAGCGGGATCAGCTTTCCCGCGTCTCCGAAATCGTAGGCGTAGACACCCCTGCTGAGAGACGGACAGGCGAGCGGCTCGGAAGCGACGAACTCGATGTTCCTTTTCCCGCTCATCTTGTCTTCCATGAACGGAAGGCAGATGCCTCCGAAATTGCTTCCCCCGCCGTGGCAGCCGATGATGATGTCCGGCATGAGCCCGAGGTCTTCCAGGACAGCCCGGGCTTCGAGGCCGATCACGGTCTGGTGCATGAGCACATGGTTGAGCACGGAGCCCAGTGAGTATTTGACCGTGCCCTTGGAGGTTGCCGCCACTTCCACCGCCTCGCTGATGGCGATGCCGAGGGATCCCGGCATGTTCTTCTTGTCCTCCTGCATCTTCCGCCCGATCTGAGTTTCCTTGGACGGGCTGGGGTGCACCTTCGCTCCGTAGCTTTCCATCATGATCTTGCGGTACGGCTTCTGCTCGAAAGAAGCGCGGACCATGAACACGTTGATCTCGAGGTTGAAATGCGCCCCCGCGAATGCAAGCGCGCTGCCCCATTGGCCGGCCCCGGTTTCCGTGACGAGCTTCTTCACGCCTTCTTTCTGGTTGTAGTAGGCCTGCGGAATGGCGGTGTTCGGCTTGTGGCTGCCGGTGGGCGTCACGCTTTCGTTCTTGAAAAAGATCGTGGCCGGGGTGCCCAGAGCTTCCTCCAGGAACTTGGCCCTGATGAGGGGGGTTGGTCGAAACAGGGAGTACACCCTGAGCACTTCGTCAGGGATGCTGATCTCCCGCTGCTGTGACACTTCCTGCTCGAGCAGTCCCATGGGGAAAAGGGGAGTGAACGCTTCCAGGGGAACGGGCTTGCCGTCGGCGGGGCTGAGCATGGGGGGAACAGGCTCGGGCAGGGATGGCTGGATATTGAGCCATTTCTTGGGTATCTCCCGGGTGGGGAGCTGAAAGATCCTGTCGTCCGTCATGGAAGACTCCTTGAGAAAAGACTTCGCCGCGGCACACGGCCGCTTTTTTGCGGGATGGGCCCGCGCCAGAATGCCCACAGTACCCGCGCTAAAAAAAAGACCCGGCTTGTGCCCGGGTCTTTCGACAAAAAAACCGCGGGCGGCCACCCTCTCTCGATCAGGGGGAGGGAAACCGCCTGCGGTCTCAGCTTTCGCTGGCGCCCTTTCAGGCGGACCGCGGTTTCCTCCCCGTGATCCACCACCACCAGTTCTGGTTCACTGTCGACAAAAGCGCATTGCTCATTGCGGATTCTGTATACGCGCAAAAGCGCGCTCTGTCAACGGTTTTTTCTGCGTTCAGAAATCTATGAGCTGCACGTCGAACACCAGGAAGGAGTTCGGCGGGATGACCCCGGGGTAGCCCCTTTCCCCGTACGCCAGCTCCGGGGGGATGACAAGCATCCGTCGCTCTCCCCTCTTCATGGCAAGCAGCGCCTCGGTCCATCCCTTGATGACCCTGTCCACGCGCAGGACGGCCGGTGCGCCGCGGGCCTCCGTGCTGTCGAACACCTTGCCGTCCAGAAGCATGCCGGTGTATTTCACACTGACCGTGGACCCCGCCGGCGGGCTTCCCCCCGACCCCTTCTCCAGCACCTCGTACATGAGCCCGGATTTTGTCATGGTGAGATGGGGCCATTTCTTCTGGATCAGCGCGAGCTCCGCGGTGCGCTCGGATTCCTCTGCCTTGGCCACCAGGGCGTTGAAGCTCTCCGGGGTCACGACGAACGCCTTCGCGGCGTCGCCCACGCGCAGGATGCGCACGCCGGTGATCCTGTCGCCTTTCTTGATTGCGTTCACCACGTCCATCCCTTTCACAACGTATCCGAAGACGTTGTAGCCTCCGTCGAGGTTCGGCGTCTGGCGAAGCGTGATGAAGAACTGGCTCCCGTTCGTGTCCGGTCCCGCGTTCGCCATGGAAAGGGTGCCGGCACGGTCATGCCTCAAGTCAGGGCGAATCTCGTTGGGAAACTCGTAGCCGGGCCCGCCGGTCCCGTCACCGTTGGGGTCTCCGCCCTGGATGACGAAGCCGGGCTCAACCCTGTGAAAAGTGAGGCCGTCGAAGAACTTCTTGCCAGTAGCGCCGTTGGCGGGGATTGTCCCCTCGGCAAGGCCGACGAAGCTCGACACCGTCATTGGCGCCTTCTGATACTCCAGGGAGCACACAATGGTGCCGCGCTCCGTCGTGATCTCGGCATACAGCCCGTCCGGCAGCTCCTGATCCTGGGCGATAACGGGCATGGCGACAACGGCGAGCGGCAGGAGGCGCAGGGCCGCCCGGCACAAAGAGCTTACGGTCATCAAAAACCTCCCAGAATGATTTGCGATGCTTCAAGGTACGAAGGACCGAGCTGCGTCAAAACCTCAGCAACGATTCTTTCATCCCCCTGCACCCCGAGGGCGGCAAACCCTTTTTCTCCCCTCGCGCCGAGCTGAAGGTCCACGACGTTGACGTTGCGGGACGCAAGCGCCGAGAGGAGGACGAGCAGGACGCCGGGCCTGTTGCCATGAACGGTGATGATCATCTGGCGGGAGACGGGCATGGGCAGCCAGACCCCGTCCACCTCAAGGAGGTAGATGGCGGCTTTTTTTACCGGAGGAAGCCGTACCCGCACGTCTGTGTCGATCTGGAGGAACCTGTCCCCCGCAGTTCCCAGCACGAACTCGACTGCTTCGCGGATGGCCTCCGGAGTCCCGTCCACCGTGAGGTATGCCGTGGCAGTGCCGTCCTCCAGGGAGTTCAGCCAGACCGTCTCGATATTGATCTCCTCCGAGGCCAGCGTGTTCAACAAGAGGGCGAGCGTCCCGGGCAGGTCCCGATGGTGGGAGAAAAGATACGTCGTCTCTCCCCCCGCGTAGGCGGGAAGCCGATCACTGATGGTGACGGACCGTTCCTCCTTGCGCACGCGCACGGCATGAAATGATCCCAGGGACGATGACTCGGGAAACACTTTCGCGAGAGATCGAAAGTCGCCGCCGAAAGAGAGCCGAGGGATCTCCAACCTTTTCTCTCTGGCCAGACGGTGGTTGAGGATCTCCATCCCCAGGTTCAGCACCTTGAAGGGACCTTCGAGACCGTGGGAGAGCGGCCGCTTCTCGGGAATGCCACGGGAGAAGGAGACGTAATATCGATACCCCGCGGCCCTGACCGCTTCCAGGCCCGCGTCATAGTCCTTGCCGAGGTCCGCTGGATCATGCGTGTCGGTCCCGATGGCAATCGAAATGCCGAGCGTATACGCCCTTTGCAGAATCTTGGGGTGCGGATAGATGCCGACCCCCTTGCGCAGGCCGGCAAGGTTCACGTCCAGGGCAAGGTTGTGCTCGGCAATCATCTCCAGCAGCGTGGACAGGCGGCGCTCGGTCTCCGTGTCTGCGCCGTTATCCTCCGCGAGGCATGAGGGAAGCGGCGCGTAAAGCTTCGGCAGGTCGAGGTGGCCCACCGCGGAGGTGAATTGCCATGATGCGTCCACCATCTCGATCACTTCATCAAAGTAGCCTGCCCAAAGCTGCTCCACGCCGCCGCGCTCCCTGATGAGCCGCTCGGTGTCCTCCGGGGAGCCGTCGTACGGGACGCCGTTGGGGGCGAAATGAACGGAGCTCACCACAAAGTCCGCGCCGTGCGCCTGGAACAGCTTGGCCCTGCTCCAATGCATCCCGAGGCCGGTGCCCAGCCACTCCAGCTCCACCCCGTAGCGGATGTCGATGCGCGCCCCATGGCGTTCGCGAAGCCGCGCAATGGTGTCGGTATAGCTGAAATAGGAGGCATCACCCCGGATGAACTTCACGTCCGTGGCGCGTTCGCTTGCGTAACGGAAGCGCGTAAGCCGCGGGCTGTGGATGATGAAGGTCAGGGAAGGAAAGCCCATTCCGACGGCCTGTTCGACGATGCTGTCCAGGTCGTCAATGCCATGGGTCACGTGGTCCCCGCCCGTCCCCACGTGGATGCCGTGCGTCTCCCAGATGAAGGGCTTCTTTTGCACGGAAGCTACTATAGTCGAAAATGTGCTTTTGGCCATCCATGGCTATGGTCGGCCTTCCGCACATCCGTGTGCTCGGCCGACCTCCGCCATCCATGGCTATGCTTGAAAGCGCTTCGGCTTTTCTCTATCTTCACTAGCATATGGACAGCCGTCAGGTGATGAACAGGGTAGAGGAGATTATAGAGGCCCACAAGACCGGCCTTCTGGCCACTGTGGATGACGAGGGCAAACCCCACATCCGCTGGCTCACCCCCGCGGTCCTGCGCGACAGGCCCGGGGCCATCTACGCCATCACCGCCGGAAAGTTTGCAAAGGTGGCGCAGGTCAAATCCCACCCCCAGGTGGAGTGGATGTTCCAGACCCCGTCCCTGGACGAGGTGGTGAGCATCCGGGGCGCCATCAACGTGGTGGAAAATCCCTCCCTCAGGGCGGAAGTCCTGGAGGTCATTGGCCCGCGCCTGCGGACGTTCTGGAAACTTGCGCATGACGACCGGGACGTCGCTGTCCTGGAGACGGTCGTGGAGCATGCCACGCGCTTCCTGCCCATGGAGGGCAGGAAGGAAGTCGTCCATTTCTAGCGGAAGGAGCGAACCGGGCAATGGCAGGCACGAAGGGTGCGCGCGTGGGCGCGCCCGCGACATCCGACAACGGCGCTGAAGGGGTACGGGGGGGTGACGCCGCGTTCCAGATCGAGCTTCTGCGCAAGATGCTCCTCATCCGGCGGTTCGAGGAACGGGCCGCCCAGATGTACGGCCTGAAGAAGATCGGCGGGTTCTGTCACCTCTACATCGGCCAGGAGGCCGTTGCCGTCGGGGCCATTGCGGCCATCGACCTGGCCAAGGACTACGTCGTTGCCGCCTACCGGGACCATGGCTACGCCCTTGCCTGCGGGATGGAGCCGCGCCTGTTGATGGCGGAGCTGTTCGGCAAGGCCACCGGCGTTTCGCGGGGCAAGGGCGGGTCCATGCACTTCTTCGACGCCGGCCGGCACATGTACGGAGGCAACGGCATTGTCGGCGCCCAGATCCCCGTTGCAACGGGCGTTGCCATGAAGATCCGCTACCGCAAGGAAGGCGGCGTCGTTCTCTGCTGGTTCGGCGACGGGGCAATCCACCAGGGGTCCTTCCATGAGAGCCTCAACATGGCAAAGATCTATAACCTCCCCATCGTCTATATCTGTGAGAACAACCACTACGGCATGGGAACGGACTTCCGCCGCGTCTCCTCCGTCACGGACTTCGCGGTCATGGGGTCCTCCTACGGTATCCCGGGAAGCCAGGTGAACGGCATGGACGTGCTGGAAGTGAACCGCGAGGTGACCGCGGCCGCCGAACGCGCCCGTTCGGAGTCAACGCCCATTTTCCTGGAGGTCCTCACGTACCGCTATCGCGGGCACTCCATGAGCGACCCGGCGAAATACCGGACCCCCGAAGAGCTGGAATCGTACAAAAAACAGGACCCCATCCTCATCCAAAGGTCCCGCATGACGGAGTCCGGCATCTTCTCCGACGCGGACTTCACGGCCATGGACGCCGAGTTCAAGGCAGTGTGTGACGAAGCGGTCCGCTTCGCGGAAGAAAGCCCGGAGCCCGACCCGTCGGCGCTGTACCAGGACGTCTACGCATGAGCGTCATCACGTTTCGGGAGGCGCTGCGCGCGGCCATCGACGAGGAGATGGCGCGTGACGACAGCGTCCTTCTCCTGGGAGAGGAAGTGGGCCAGTACAATGGCGCGTACAAGGTGAGCCAGGGGCTCCTGGAGAAGTACGGGCCTGAGCGCGTCATCGACACGCCGATCTCGGAAGAGGGGTTCACCGGCATTGGAATTGGCGCGGCCATGGCAGGGCTTCGTCCGATTGTGGAATGGATGACGCTCAACTTCTCCCTGCAGGCAATGGATCAGATCTTCAGCAACGCATCCAAGATGCGCTACATGTCGGGCGGCCAGTTTTCGGTGCCCATTGTGTTTCGGGGCCCCAACGGACCGGCCGAATTCCTCGGGTCCCAGCACTCCCAGGCGCTGCAGTCCATCTACGCGCACGTGCCGGGCCTGAAGGTTGTTGCCCCTTCCAACCCCGCTGACGCCAAAGGCCTGCTCAAGGCATCCATTCGTGACAACAACCCCGTGGTATTCCTCGAGGCGGAGCTGATGTACTCATGGAAAGGGGAAGTCCCCGACGGGGAGCACGTGGTCCCGCTGGGAACCGCGGACATCAAGCGTCCGGGCAAAGACGTCACTTTGATCGGGTTCTCCAAGCCGCTTCGGATGGTCTTGGAAGCAGCGGAAGCCCTCGCCGCCCAGGGCATCGACGCGGAAGTGGTGGACCTGCGCAGCATCAGGCCGCTGGATGAGGTGGCCATCTATGAGTCCGTGCGCAAGACCAACCGCTGCGTGGTGATTGACGAGGCCTGGCCTTTTGCGAGCGTCGGCTCTCACGTGGCGTGGCTCGTATCCCGCAACTGCTTCGACGACCTGGATGCGGCGGTGGAGTTGGTATCCGCGGAGGACGTGCCCATGCCGTACAACCACGGCCTCGAGCTCGCCGCGCAGCCCTCCGTGGACAAGATCGTTGATGCAGTGAAAAGGGTGCTCTATGCCTGAGAAAATCCTGATGATGGCGCTCTCCCCCACCATGGACACGGGAACGCTGGTGCGCTGGCGCAAAAAAGAGGGGGACACGGTTGCCTCGGGGGACGTGCTGTGCGAGGTGGAGACGGACAAGGCCACCATGGACTACGAGTCCACCTCGGAAGGGACGCTCCTCAAGATCATGCTGCAGGCGGGCGGGCAGGCGAAAGTCGGTGACACCATAGCCATCATGGGGAAGCCGGGGGAGGATTTTTCCGCCCTGCTGGCGGACGCAAGGCCCGCTGCCGCCAGGGCGCCCGCCGCCACGACGGCTCCCGGCGGCGCCGCAATCGGCTCCGCCGCGGCCGCCGGTGTCGCTTCCCGCGCGGCGGCTGCAACCACGGCTGCGGCTCCCGCCACCGGGAGGGTCAAATCCTCCCCCCTTGCGCGGCGGATCGCGTCCCAAAGAGGAATCGACCTGCGGAGCGTGCGCGGCAGCGGTCCGGACGGCAGGATCGTCAAGCGAGACCTGGACGCGGCCCCGACAGGGGCGGGCGCAGGCGTCCGCGCAACGGGGGCCGCGCTTGCCGGCGTGGCAAGCGGACCGGCCTACAAGCCCGGGCCAGGTGACGAGGTTGTGCCGCTGTCCAACATGCGCAAGGTCATCGCCCGACGTCTTTCGGAGTCGATGTTCTCCGCCCCGCACTACTACCTCACCGTTGCCATCGGCATGGATGAGCTGCTGGCAACGCGCGCACGGCTGAACGAAGGGCGCGAAAAGAAAGCGTCAATGAACGCCTTCCTCATGGCAATCGCGGGGCGCGCGCTCCTGCATCACCCCAAAGTCAACTCCACGTGGAACGGGGACAGCATCATCAGGCACTCGGCCACGGACATCGGCCTGGCCGTGGCTCAGCCCGACGGCCTCATCACGCCGGTGGTCCGAGACTGCGGGAAGAAAGGGATCCTCGGCATTGACGCCGAGCTGGCAGACCTCGTGGAACGCGCGCGCACGGGCAAGCTTCAGCCGTCCGAGTATGAAGGGGCCACGTTCACCATCAGCAGTCTCGGCTCGTCCGGCATTGATGAGTTCACCGCGGTGATAAACCCGCCCGGGTCGGCCATCCTCGCCGTGGGGGCAATCCGCAAGGAGCCCGTGGTCGGCGCGGGAGACAAAATCGAAATCCGTCAGAGAATGCGCGTCACGCTTTCCTGCGACCACCGCGTGATCGACGGCGCGGTGGGCGCCGCGTTCCTCAGAGAGCTGGCGGACATGTTTGAGAATCCCATGTTGGCGTTGGCCTAGCACGGCCGCCCTGTTCATCGGTTCGAGAAAGAAACGGAGGCATTCATGGCTGGTTACGATTACGATGTTGTGGTGATCGGCGGCGGACCCGGCGGCTACGTTGCGGGAATCCGCGCGGCGCAGCTCGGCTTGAAAGCCGCGGTCATCGAGCGCGACAAAGTGGGCGGCGTGTGCCTCAACGTCGGCTGCATTCCCTCCAAGGCCCTGATCCATCAAGCGGAGCTTTTCCGCTCCATCCCGAGCCTCACGGAAATGGGACTGACGGTGGACACCAAGGGCTTCGACTACAAGAACGTTTTCGACAAGTCGCGAAAAGCCGCTGACACGCTGGTCAAGGGCGTCCAGTTCCTTCTCAAGAAGAACAAGGTGGAAACGATTGTCGGGGAGGGGGCCATTTCCGGGAAGAACGAGGTGACCCTGAAGGACGGGAAGAAGGTCACCGGAAAGAACATCGTCATTGCCACGGGGTCCCGGCCTCGTGTTATTCCCGGTTTCGAGTTCGACGAGCAGCGGGTCCTTTCCTCCACCGGCGCCATCATGCTTTCCAAGCTGCCCAAGAAAGCGATCATCCTTGGCGCGGGGGCAATCGGTGTGGAGTTCAGCCACGTCCTCAACTCTTTCGGCGTGGAGGTGCACCTCGTGGAGATGCTGGACCGCATCCTTCCTATCGAGGATGCGGAGGCGGTGCAGGTCCTGGCGCGCGCGTTCCAAAAGCGCGGCATCCAGATGAACACG
This sequence comes from uncultured Spirochaetota bacterium, assembly GCA_963845535.1. GTDB lineage: Bacteria > Spirochaetota > Spirochaetia > SZUA-6 > Fen-1364 > Fen-1364. The sequence goes on along the minus strand of CAWJSK010000001.1, from coordinate 57,207 downwards.
GGGACGAAAGCTGTCTCAATGCAGAAAGGCGCAGCGGGCGTCAGCGTCGTCCTGGAGGACAAGGCGGGAAAGCGTACCACCGTTGAGGCGGACCAGATCCTGGTCGTGGTAGGCCGTACCCCCAACACGGACGGCATTGGGCTGGAGAAAGTCGGGATCACGACGGAGAAAGGGTTCATCCCCGTGGAGGATTACAACCAGACCAGGGTGCCGGGGATCTACGCCATTGGGGACGTCGTCAACACGCCGCTCCTTGCGCACGTGGCTTTCAAGGAGGCGGAGATCGCCACGGAGCACATGGCGGGAAAGTCACCGCGCCCGCGCCTGGATCCGCTTTCCATACCCAGCGCCACCTACTGCGAGCCACAAGTGGCGAGCTTCGGGCTTCCCGAGTGGAAAGCCACGGAGCAGAAGATTTCGTTCGCCAAGGCGAGCTTCCCGTACCGAGGCGCCGGCAAATCGGTTGCCATTGAGCAGTCAGAGGGGTTCGTCAAGGTGCTCTATGAGCCGAAGACGAAGGAGATTCTCGGCGTGCACATCGTAGGAGCTGACGCAACGGAGATGATCCACGAGATGCTCCTGGGACGTACCGCGGAGCTCTTGCCGGAAGATATCGCGGAGATGATCCACGCCCACCCCACGCTTTCGGAAGCCGTCTGCGAGGCCATGCGGACGGTGGAGGGCTGGGCGATACACGCATAGCGCTCTTCACCCCCGGTGGTCGGAATAGAAGTCCACGTAATCATCGATGACACCACCCAGGTCTTCCCTGCCAAGCACGCCAACGACGTCTGCCGGCTTGAGCACCGCAAGAGGCGAATCGGAGACCAGCGCAACGAGGGTCCCCTCGGAGCGCATGCGGGCCGCCGCGTCGAAAGCCGTCTCGTTCTGCGTCGTCTTGGAGTACGATCTCATCAGCCTCGTCGAGAAGCCCCGTCTGTACCTCCCCGGCGCGGCCTCCCCGGGGAGGTCGTTCCGTGAGATGACCCCCACGGCAAAGCCCCGCTCGGTCACCAGGAACCAGGGCACGTCCGGATGGTCGCGTAGGGCGCGCTGGAGCCTGGCCAGTGAGGCGGAGGCCGGGACGGGAACCACCTCTCGCGTCATCAGTTCTCCGACCGTTTTGAGGGAGAGAAAACTGACGCGAAACGCGTCCGGCACGGTGTGTCCTCTGCGCGTCAGCTTCAGCGTATAAATGCTTTCGCGCAGGATCGCCTTGCGGATCCCGTAGCTGAAAGCCACCGTGATCGCAATGGGGACGATGGCGCTGTAGTCGAGGGTCATCTCGAAGATCATGACGATGGCGGTAAGCGCGGCTCCCGTGGTCCCCCCGACTATTCCGGCCATCCCTGCCACCGCGAATGCCGCCGGCCTTACGCCGAGGCCAGGAAACACAAGGAGAAGGGCCATACCATAGGCGCCGCCTGCCGTTGCACCGAGGAAGAGGGAGGGAGAGAAAACGCCGCCGGAACCTCCCGAGCCGAGCGTAACAGAGGTGGCAATGACCTTGAGGGTGAACAGCAAGAGCAGGAGCGGCAGGCTTGTCATGCTTCCCGTGAGGATGTCCTGGACGGTTGAATAGCCCACGCCTTCGATGTAGTAGTGCCCCGTGAACTTCAGCAGGAGAGCGAAGAGCACCCCCAGGACAAGCATGGCGCTCATGTGCCTGAGGTACGGGTTCTTGAAGGAGTGCTCCGTGAACAGGTCCTCCGCCAGGTAGATCACGCGGACGAAAAAGGCGGAAGCGGCGCCCATGAGAATCCCGAGCGCGGCGTAGGAGATGAGGACGCCCGGGCTTTCGAGGGTCAAATACGGGCCCGTAAGGCTCGAAATCACGAACGAGGGGTGGACGCCGAAGAAGAACCTGCTGACATATGTGGCCGTGACCGTGCAGATTGCCACCGGCACCAGGGTGGCCGTGCTGACTTCATTGAGGATGAGCTCGACAGCGAAAAGAATCCCGCCAATGGGCGTGTTGAACGTCGCCGCAATCCCTCCCGCGGCACCTGCCGCAAGGAGCGTGATGCGCTGCTTCGGCGGCATGGGGAGGAGCTGACCAATCATCGAGCCGAACGACGAACCGATCTGGACAATGGGCCCCTCCCTCCCCACGGAACCGCCGGTCCCGATGCAGAGGGCGGAGGCGACTGATTTGACCAGCGCCACGATTGGCCTGATGACGCCGCTGCCATGGTGAACGGAGTCCATGACTTCCGGGACTCCATGCCCCTTTGCCTCAGGGGCAAACCGCGTGACGAGGAAGGTGACCCCCGCCGCTCCAATCACAGGCACGAACGCGACGAACAGCCCCCACGGCGAGGCCGCGGAGTGGCTGTTCGAGTCGTAGGTGAACGACATCACACCGGAGAAAGAAAGGTTATGGACGAAGCTGATGAGGTCCCGAAAGATGACCGCGCCGAAACCGGAGATGACGCCGGCGAGGATGGAAAGCACGATCATGACGGGCCGACCCAAAGGCCTCGGGCTGATGCCCGCCTCGGGCAAAACAAGAGATGGATTCGACATGTCAACAGTGCCTTTACGAAAAAAAGAGGGCCATCCTTCCTTGCGGAGAATGGCCCCTTGTCTTCACTGACCCTCTTACTTCTCCAGGAAGAAGGCCACCCTGCGGTTCTGCCACCTGTCTGCCAGGTTGCTGTCAGGCACCAACTGGTCCGACGCCCCCACCCCCTGGGTGGCGAACATCGAATCATTCAGCCCCCTGTCAACAAGCGCCTTCTTGATGGCTTCCGCCCGCGCCTGGGACAGCGGTATCAGCACGTCCCGCTGCTCGATGTCCCCCAGCGCCTTGTTGTCCCAGTGGATCATCACCGCGTGCCCGACGAGCTTGATCCTGTAGTTGGGGAACTTCTTCAGCTTGGCCCCCAGGGCGTTCAACCGCTGCAGGTTCTGCGCCGCCAGGTCAGGCCTGACGTCCTGGTAGTTCGCGGTGTACGCCTTGAAGAAGATGCGCGAGCTCAAAATCCTGAACCCCGTGGCTGTCTTCTCCACCAGGATGTCCACCGGCACCGTTGACTTCAGCTCTCCCGCGTTGCCGTACTCGTCCCTGACCATCGCCACCACCGGGTAGTCCTCCGCGGACTGCACCAGGTCGCCGTTGATCCCCTTGCCGTTCCACACCGCGTCCTTGGTGGGCCACGTAGCTTCGAACGCCTTGAACAGGTGGTTCTCAGGATCATTGATGGCCATCCGCCAGCTGGCAATCTTCGCCGTGCGCGAGCTGGCGTCCACCGTCAGCGTGATGGTGGGCGAGCCCTCGATCGGGGAGAAAAGCGGCTCGGACAGCGTGATGCTCCCCGTCGGCGGGGTGATGTCCAGCACAAAGCGGTCACTCGTGGTTGTCCCCGCCGCGTAGGCGCCGCCGTAATCCACCGAAAGCCGCGCCGTGTACGCTCCCTCGGGGGACATCGACCCTGAGTCGTTGTTCCCGTCCCAGCTCGTCGTGGCGGGCATGTTGGAAGCGTCCCCGGTGAACGTCTTCACCGCAGCCCCACTGCCATCCAGGATCTCCAGCTTCCAGCTCTTCACTGCGTCGCTCTTGCCGTAGCCAACGGACAGCTTCTCGACTTTCACCGTCCCTTTGGGTGAGAATCCCGTGGTCAGAGGAGTGACGCCAAAGGTCCCCGGCGCCTGCCCCACCGCCATGGGGGACGAGCCGCTCACCGCGATGGCTCCGGTTGCCTGCCCCGTCAGCCCAAACTCATCCTTCAGCGTGGCGTTTGCAGTATAGGACGCTCCAGGTGCCACCACGGAGCCGCTGTCCGACTTGCCGTCCCACTGGACCTGCGCGCTGGGCCACTTCCCGTCAAAGCTGCGGAACACCGTCCCATTCGGGTCCATGATGTCCAGCGACCAACTGTCCAGCTTCGCTGCCGCGCTGCTGCCCTTGATGTTCACCGTCACCGGCTGCACCGCGCCCTGCGCGTCAGGGCTGAACTGCTGCGGGTCAAAGCTCACGCTCCCCGTCGGCGGGGAGACATCCAGGATGAAAGAGCTGCTCTCCGCTGTAGCCGCCGGCGTCCCGCTGCCGTAGTCCACCGTCAGCTTCGCCGTGTAGTTGCCTTCGGGGGCGATTGACCCGCTTTCGCTCTTCCCGTCCCACGTCAAAGTGGAGGGCAGGCTTTTCGCGTCCCCGCTCCACTGCTTCTGCGGGTTGCCCCCGTTGACCATCTCCACCTTCCACGTCTTGATTGCCGCCGTGTTGGCGAACACCAGCGTGAAATCGATGGTGGCGTGCGCCTTGTCCCCGTTGGGCGCCAGCCCCGCCTGCTCGGTCTGAATGGAGTTGCCCGCCGTGTTTGGTTTGGCCGTCTGGCAGCTCACCAGCGCCGCCGCCAGCACAACCGCCGCCAACCCGACACCCCAGACTCTCCAAATCCCTTTTTTCATGCACGCCTCCTCGACGATCTTCGATCAGGAGGCGCATCGGCCTCCTCTTTACGCGATATGAAAACCTGGCTCCCTCTTTGCGCGTAATGAATTTTCTTCTCCCGTGCCAGCCATCCCAGCGCCTGGTAGGCAACCACGTTCCTCTCCCCCAGCAACTCCGACAGCCGAAGGATGTTCACTTCCTGAGCCTGCTCCAGCAGCGTCCAGATCCTCTCGGCGCACTCAGCGATCTTTTCCTCCACGGTCCGATCCCCTCGCTGTCCTGGTTCTTCGGCGGGCCTGCCTCACAAGCCTCACGGAACAATGGTAAGGGCGGGCATCTCCGTCAGGTATCATCGGAGAGATGATTTTTCCCTCGAATCATGTCATGAAACCGAGTCGAAAGAATTCGACATGCGGATAGTGGTCCTTTGGGTTGTCACGATGAAATCGAATCTGTTTTAATAGAGACAATGGTACTGTCCCTGCAAAAGCTTCGCCGCATTCCGGAAAACACTCGCGGCATTCTCTCCACGCTTCTCTTTGCGGCCGCGGCAGCCGGAGCCGCGGTCGCGTTCCTGTGGCTCACGAACTTGCTCTTCCGAGTCACCATCGTGAGGCTTTCAACGGGACCCGCCTTGGTTTTTGTCATCGGGAGCCTGATCGTCATCTCCCTCACCTCAGCGGCTTCTGGTCTTCTGATGCAAAAGGTCAGCCCGAAATCCGCGGGAAGCGGCGTGCCGGAGCTCAAGGCGGCTTACTGGAAGGACCTCGGGCTCGTCCAGATGAGGTCCGTGATCGTGAAGTTCATCGGCGGGGTCCTGACACTGGGGGGCGGAACGAGTCTCGGACGCGAAGGACCGTCCGTCTACGTTGGAGGAGGAGTCGCGTCGAACCTTGCTGCGGCTCTGGGGATCCCGAGGACGGGCCGACGTCAGCCGTCGGCAACCGGCGCGGCTGCCTCTTTGGCTGCGGCTTTCAACACGCCGCTTGCCGCAATAACGTTCGTTCTGGAGGAGATGCTCAACAATGAGTTCGGAAGCCGGGTCCTCGGAGGGGTCGTCCTTGCCGCGGTGCTTGGGGCGCTCATTGTGGAGGCGTTCCTCGGGAGGCAGCCCGCTTTCACGCTTCCCTCGGTGGAGGGCATCACGTGGCTCATGTACCTGATCCTGCCTCTCGTGGCCGCCGTGGCATCCTTTATTGGCGTGGGGTTTCAGACCCTGACCCTGACGCTGCGGTCCCGCGTTCGCGAGCGCAGCCGACTGCCGGCCTGGCTGCGGCCCTTGTCAGGCGCGCTGGTGACGTGGGCCCTGGGCTGCGCGGTGTTTCTCATCAACGGCCACACCGGGGTATTCGGCCTCGGCTACAATGACCTCTCCCTCGCACTGAATGACAAGCTCGTCTGGCAGGTTGCGGGCGTGCTGGTGGTGGCGAAGTTCGTGGCCACCATTGCCTCATACGGGTGGGGCGGCTGCGGCGGCATCTTCTCTCCCACTCTGTTTCTCGGCGGCATGACGGGACTTTTCTTTGCCGGGATCGCAAGCATCTGGCTCCCCCTCACCGCGGCTGACCGCATTGTCCTGGCGGCCGTGGGCATGAGCGCCTGCTTCAACGCCGTGGTGCGCGCGCCTCTGACCGCCCTGCTCATAGTTTTCGAGATGACCCACCAGTTCTCGATGGTCCCCGCGCTCATGTTCTGCTCCATCGTGAGCCAGGCCATTGCGCGGCTGGGCGGAAAGCACAATTTCTATGACGCCCTTCTCCTTCAAGACGGCCACGAGCTGATCCGGATCAAGCCGCCAAGGGACCTGGAGAGCTGGCAAAAACTGCCGGTGTCCGAGATTGCGCGTACGCGCGCCGTCATCCTGCCGGACCTCCAGCGCAAGACCATGGAAAGCTACCTGGCGTCCTACCCTTACCGCCGTTTTCCCGTCATCATGGACGGAAAGGTGAGCGGAATTGTCATGCGTGAGGACATGAAGGCTGCAATCTCCACGGACTCCACTCCCCGAATCACGGCGCCGGTGGAATGCCCGCCGTCCTTGAGCGTCCGTGAGGTGGGCGCGCGGCTGATGGAAAGCGCCTCAGGGATCGTTCTGGTGCGGGATGAGTCCACAGGGGAGATCACGTCCGTGGTCACGCTGCACGACCTTCTGCGGGCGCAAGCTGCCCTGGCCGATTAGCCCGCGCCGAGTCAGTCGAATTGATGAAGGGTCACTTCCAGCACTATGAAAATCGTCAAAAGTGTCTAAAAACTTGCAAAAACTGCCTTTTTTATAGGTGCACGACCCAGGCGTGGCGACCCGCTCTCAGAGAACGGGAACGCCGGGGAACAGGAAATGGAGCACGCCCACCACGACTCCGGCAATTCCCAAGGGAACCCGGTACGTCAGCACCGTGGCGGAAATCTTCTTCAGCGACTCTCCCTGGCTCTCCACCTTCAGCCGAAAAGCCTCCACAAGGAGAATGCCGCCAAGGGCAATTCCCGTAAGCGCCGGAAGGAGGTCCCCAACCACGGGAAGGCTTTCACCCGGAGAGAGAACAATGAGCTTGATGAGCCCGATGATTGCCGTCACGATGGCAATGGTCACCGTGGCCGGCCTGTTTGCCCGCAGGTTCTTGAATGACGCGAGAAAAGGGATCTTCTCTCCCAGGTAATCTCCCGCCAGCGTGAGCCCTGCAACGATGTTGGACAGGATTGACAGAAAATAGAACTGTGCCATACGGACACCTCCTGAAAAAATCAGAGGATCATCATGTTCGGAAAAAGGAAGTGCAGGAACGTAATGATGATCCCGGCAATCCCCACGGGGACACGGTAGGTCAAGGCCGCATGGGAAAGCTTGCGGATTGGCTCGCCGGCCTGCGCCACCTTTCCCTGGTTGATTTCCGCAAGCAAGACCCCCCCGAGGATTATCCCGGTGACGGCGGGAAGGAAGTCTCCCAGGATGATGACGTTTTCCCCGGGGGCAAGCACAAATAGCTTGATGATCCCGACCACGAGCGCTGCAACGCCGATGGTGATCCGAGCGCTCCTGCTGGAGCGCGCCTCCGCGAAGCATTTCAAGAATGGCATCCTCTCCCCAAAGTAGTCTCCCGCCAGGGTGAGGCTGGCCACCAGGTTTGCAACGACGGAGAGAAGGTAGAACTGGAGCATGTGCTCTCTCCTTGCTTCCTGTAAAACTGTACGGGCTGGCGCGCGGGACCGCCATCGAATGGCGATGTTTTCTCTGTAGAATTTACCTGCCCGATCTCGTCGAAGTTTTTCGACTGGGGCGTCACCCTTTTTGCCGCCTCATGCCTTCATCTGGCTCCAGCAGCGCGACGGTACAGCCATCCCCGCAGAACAAAAGGCGTGACGACCGTGGTCAACAGGCTCATGAGGATGATGCTCACGTAGACCTCCTGGCTGATCAGTCCGCTGTCGAGTCCTATCAGTCCGATGATCATTGCGACTTCTCCCCGCGGCGCCATGCCGAAGCCGATGATGGCGGAGTCGCGGAGCGAGCTGCGGTTCAGAAGGGCGGCGCCGCCGCACCCTATCAGTTTCGAAGCAATCGCTACCGCCGTCAGGACAAGGAGAAACACAAGAACTTTTGCGTTGAGCGTTCTGACATCCGCCAGGATTCCCAGAGAAACGAAGAAAATGGAGGAGAAAATGATCATCAGGGATTCCGATCCTCTGTAGAGATCCCTGCCGTTGCGCAAGATCACCCCTGCGAAGGAGGCGCCCGCAATAAAAGCGCCCACGATGGCTGACAACCCCATCAGCTCCGCGCCCATCCCGTACAGGAACGCGAGCATAGTTGCGAAAATGAATGTCACCTCGGGGTAACGGCGCGTAAACCGAGTCGAGTCGATCAGGCCAAGCAACCTGCGCAGCCCGAAGTGACCTGCCAGCCCCCCAACCGCCAGAAACCCGACCGCTTTTGCAAAAATGACCAAAAGAGAGGGGATAGAAATGTCACCGGATACAACCCCGTTGCCCACGGCAAGAACGATCAGGCTCAGGACGTCATCGATGACGGCGGCGCCAATGATCGCGCGCGCCGCCTCGGTATGAAGCTTCCCCATCTCCCTGAGAACGTTCGCGGTGATTGCTATGCTCGTGGCGGTCAGGGCTGTGCCAATGAACACGGAGCTCCCGAAGGAAAATCCGGACAGGATGGAGACGAAGTAGCCCATGATCCAGGGAACAACGACCCCGCTGGCGGCAATGAGGACGTAGCGGGGCCGGGCGACATCCTCCAGCCGAAACTCCAGGCCCACAACGAAGAGCAGGACGACAGCCCCCAGGTGCGCGATGCTGCTGACGAAATCCGTGTATGTGATTATTCCGAGCAGGCTGGGGCCCACAATGAGCCCGACAAGGATTTCGCCGATCACCGCGGACTGGTTGATGCGGGAAGCCAGAAGATAGCCGGCAAGCGCAATGAAGAGCAGGAAGCTCATCTGGAACTCGATCAGGTTGACGACATGTGCCACGGCGATGGCCATATTTCTCCTCTTCTGGGCTGCTAGAGGTGAAACTTCTGCCGATATTCCTCCACGTCGATCATGGGCGGCCTCTCCTCCGTGGGGATATCCACCTGCTCTATGCAAGGTGACTGCTCTGAGACGGAAACCGACACGTGCTGAGAAGCCGCGGGCGGCATCCTTCCTTCCCCATATTTCGCCAGCCTGCCGAGAAACGTCTGCAGGATCCCGAAGGACATTTTCCCGAGGGATTGCAAGGACTGATTCCTGTGCACTCTTCGGTCCATGTTGACCTGGGCAAGCGCGTCGATCCCCACCTGGTGGTAGATGTCCACGAGGTGCCCCAGCTCCACTCCGTATCCGACGGAAAAGGGAAGCCGTTCCAACAGGTTTCGCCGTCCCGCGTACTCCCCGCTCAGAGGCTGCACGAGGCACGCGAGCTCAGGGTAATACAGGGAGAACAGCGGACGCACAAGGATCTCCGTCACGCGTCCGCCGCCGGCCGGGATGAGCTCACCCGCAACGCGGAAGGGCCGTTCATAGAACGCCTTCACGTAGCTGATGCGCGGGTCCCGCAGGAGGGGCCCCACCAGGCCGTAGACGAACTTCGGGGCGATGTTGCTGATGTCCGCGTCGATCCAGACAATGATGTCGCCCGCAAGAACATACAGGCTCTTCCACAGGTTTTCCCCTTTGCCGCGGTAGGAGCCATATTTCTTGAGAATGTCAGCGGAAGAGAACACCCGGGCCCCGTTTTCCGTGGCTGCTTCCCGTGTGCGGTCCTTGGAGCCGGAGTCGATGACGACAATCTCATCAAGAAGCGGAAACCGATCCATGCACTCCGTCTTCAGCACGAGCACTTCCTTGCCGATGGTGGCTTCCTCATTCAGCGTGGGAAATGCGAGTGAGATCTTCAAGTTCTGGCTTTCTTTCTGGCGCACCAGCAGGGCCATGTCCTTGAAGTCGTTGTGATGGAACGTGTTTTGAAGGATCCGTTGCTCTCCTCTCACGGTCGGCCCCCGTTATGCCAGCCGGCGCAGTCATCAAGAAAAGCGAGGAGCTGCCGAAATCCGATCTCCAGAGGGCGCACATGGATGAACTCTTCCGTGTAGCTCTTCGAGCCGGTCGTGATCCCCAGGGTAACCGCGGGGATGCCGAAGGAGTTCAGAAACGAGGCATAGCCGGGAAGGGATACCGTGCGGGGCTTGATGTGGAGGCGGTCGTAGACTCCCCGCACAATCGCGGTCAGACCCTGGTTGATCTCAGGGTCGCCGGCGGGGAGAAAAGCTTTCACGGTGATTTCAACCGCCGCGCCGCTCTCCTGTGCAATCCCGGCAATGGTGGCCTCTACCGCCTTTCGCGCAACATCGAGGGTGGCGGCGATTGGTGAGAAGACCTCCAGCTCGAGCACGCCCTCGGAGGCATACCATCCGAAGCCGACGCCGGCCTCCATGCGGGAGATGTTCAGGAACGTGTCGTTCTGCGCGTCCCAGCGGATGCTCCCCAGCCTGCTCGCGATGATGGCGAGGACCCAGATGGCCGAAATAACCGGCTCATGTGCGGCACCGGCGCGCTCCTCTGTGTGGACCTTCACGGAAAGCTTGCACGTGCCCAGCGGCCGCTCCTCGATCCTGCCCAGATCGAGCCCGCGCACGTGCCCGGCAAGGCGGACGCGATCCTTCCAATCCTGGAGGAAGCGCTCCAGCGGTTGGGTGTCGCGTTCGCCAGGGTCGAAGGAAGTGAAGAGAAATACGACGGTCCGGTCGTACTGGATTTCGTTGCGCGCCAGGTACTCCGCAAGGACCAGGAGTGCCGCCGCGGCCACAGAGCTCTCCGCTATTCCCGTCCCGCGCAGACGGTCCGCTTCCAGCTTTGTCATGCTGTCGATGGGGGAGTAGTCCTCACACCGGATGTCCGCGAACAGAAGGACGTGCTCCTCGGTGCTTTCTCGAGCCGGCACAACCGCCGTGACGTTTCCGAAATCATCCACGGAGGCATCCTGATAGCCAAACTCACCGAGCCGTTGCAGGATGTAGTCCGTTCGAGCCGCCTCACGCTCGGTGGGGGACGGTATCTCGTTGAGGAGGATGGCGTCTGACAGGATTCTGCTCACATAGGGGCTGGTTTCCGAACGAGGGGCCTTGGCGGATCCACCGACGCTGCGGCGTCGCAGCAGCCTGCCAACCGAGGAGACCAGATTTTTCAAAGGTTTCAATGAAAAAATCAACTTCCCTTCCTTCCGGCGACAATCATAGTACGGCACACTCCTGCGAGAGGGCAAGGGAAATTGCGCACGAGAATTGACATCAAAGGGGCGAGGCCCTTTATTGTAGAGTCATGGACCTGGTGATCTTTCATCACCACCTCATGCCCGGCGGCGTGACCTCCGTCATCAGGCTCGGCGCAGAGGCGCTTCTCAAACACTCCTCCCGCGTTTCCCGGATAAGGATCGTGGCCGGCAGGCTGCCGGAGAACGGGCCGTCAATTCCCGGTGCCCAGATCACTTGCATGCCGGAGATCGACTACGCGCCTGCACCCCCGTTCTCCCGGTTTCTCTGGAAGCAAAGAGCACGGCACCTGGCGGAGATCCTCCTGGAGCGCTTTGGCGGCAACGGCGCAGTCTGGTGGGTCCACAACTATCATCTGGGCAAGAACCCGCTCCTCACGGAGGCGCTGCTTCACATTGCCGCTCTGGCGGACGGGCCGCGGATGATCCTGCAGCCTCACGACTTCCCGGAGGCGGGCAGGTACGACAACCTTCGCGCATTGGACAGGTCGATTACTGCGCCGCTGTATCCTTGCGGACCGCGCGTGCGTTACGCACTGATAAATCGCAGGGACCTCGGGCTGCTCAAAAGGGCAGGCCTGCCGGAGTCCTGCCTCTTTCTCCTGGAAAACCCGGTTGCCCGCCCGGAGACAGCGCCCAGGCATGAGGACAGACGCGCGCTGCGCTCCCGGCTTTCCCCTGGTTCTGATCCGGCGCATCCAACGCTTTTGTACCCCGTGCGATGCATCCGCAGAAAAAACGTCCTCGAGGCGGGCCTGATGCTTCGGCTGGTGGACGCTCCGCTGCGCCTCATTGTCACGCTCCCCGGTGTGTCCGACGCAGAGAGGGCGTACAGCAACCTCGTTGAGGGCGCGTTCCGTTCAGGGCTCATCCCCGGCGAGCTCTCTGCCGGGCTACGGCTGGCCGATCTGGGCGTGGATCAAATGGCTGCTGCCTGCGACATCGTTGTCTGCAGCTCCGTTCAGGAAGGTTTTGGCTATCTCTTCGTGCAGGCGCTTCAGTGGGGGCTTCCCCTCCTGGCTCGCCGACTTGATACCACTCCGGGCTCGGACGGTTTGTACGACGGGTATCCAGCGCATTTTTACACAAGCTTTCCGTGCCCCGTGGAGGCCGCCGAAAGAAAAGCGTTGCAGACGCGATACGGGGCCAAGCTGAAGCGCCTGACGAAGCTTGCCCCGGCGGACGCTGTCGGGAAGCTCAACGCTGAGCTTCAGCGGATTTTCGCTTTTGACGCTGTGGATTTCTCCTTTCTCGACCCGGCTTTGCAGCTGAGGCTTCTGCGGGCCGCGGCGGAAAAGTCCGACTTCCGGTCCGAGCTGAAAAGGCGGAACCAAGGCCTTGCGGTAAATCTGGAAGCCCTGCTTGCCGAGCGCCCGCAGCCGCGCATCCAGGCGGTGGATCAATCCTTCGGCCTTGCGGCGTACGCGTCCCGGGTGGATCACCTGCTGGAATCTTTCGATCATCCGGCAGCGCAGGCGCAGGGCGCCCATCCCGCGAAAGTCCAGCAAAGGATGCGAGCCGCTTTCCTCGACGCTCATCACCTCAGGCTGCTGTTTGACTAACGGTATGAGACTCGAAAGCCCTCACGAGATGGATGAGCTGGTTGATGTGATCAAGCGAGGATCGAAGCGCATTCGAGCCGTCCCCACGGGAGTGACCGACCTCGGCAGCCTTCCCCGGAAACCAAGGGCGGTGCTCTTCGATGTCTACGGAACCCTTCTCATTCGCATCGGTGACCTTCACCCGCGGCACGCCGCGCAGCAGCGCGGGGTGGAGGCCATCACACGGCGGCACAGGCTGCCCACGACTGCCTCGAAGTTGATGGCTGACCTGCAGTCTCTGATCAGCCAGCGGCACGCCGCGCAGCGGGCGCTCGGGAAAGAGAATCCTGAGGTATCCATCGAAAGCATATGGGCCGGCCTTTTCCCGGACCGCCCGCCTGATGAGCTGCGGGGAATGATCGTCGAGTACGAGTTGGCCACCCATCCCGCGTGGCAGATGCCCGGCTGCCTCAGCCTTCTCCGCGCCCTTGCCCGCCGTGAAACCGTTCTCGGGATCATTTCGAACGCGCAATTCTACACACCCCTCTTCCTGCATGCGCTCCTGGGGGTGGACCTGGAAGACCTGGGGTTCGGAAGCCCCTTGTGCCTTTACTCATGTGACTTTGGAATTGCCAAGCCGGAAGAAGCCCTTTTCAACCTTGCGCGCCAAAGGCTCCGTGAGGCGGGGCTCCGTCCGGAGGAAGTCCTCATGGCAGGCAATGATCAGCAGAACGACGTTGAGCCCGCGGCGAAAGCGGGTTTCATGACCGTCCTTGCGGCCTTGGACGGCCGGTCCTACGCGCCGGCGCGTGGCAGCCCAGGGCTCCCGCGGCCCGACGCTGTCATTCGGCGCCTGCGCAGCCTGGTGGCCCTCATCGACGCAGCCGACGGCTGAACGCGGCGGCGCGCTCAGGCAATTGCGCGCACGAGCGGCTCGAAAACTTTGCGCGCCGCCGCGTTCACGTACGCCCGCGCTTCCTCGGACCCGTAGAGGCCTCCATGCACGTCGATCCCCCCGTGGCGGAAGGCGCTTCCGCGAAGCTCCGGCTCGTCCAGCACAATGGGCGCGCGCCGGCGCCGGGGCGTGTGCTTTTTCGCGACCGCTTCGAGGGCAGCGTGGATGCCTGATCCATGCTGCGCCCCGTCCTTCAGCCGAAACGCAATGGAGCGCGGAACGCCGAGCTCGAGCGCCAGGTCCCGATGAACCCGCTTGCGAAGAGGATCCTGGGACCCGGCCGTGGTGTCGATCTTGAGCAGCGGGGATATCTGCATTGCCTCCGCAATCACCGCGGGGTCCAGGAAGGGCACGCGCAGCTCGATGGAATGGGCCATGCTCATCTTGTCTTCACGCTCGAGTGTGTCCCGGTAGAGATTGGCGAGGTCGCTCCACATGCAGGTCAGGAGCGCCGTTTCCCCCTGTTCAGCCAGGATCGGGGGATACCATTCGTAGCCGCCAAACAGCTCGTCCGCTCCCTGGCCGCTCAGCACCACCCGAACACCGTCCTCCCGCGCCAGCCGCAGAGCCGCATACATGGGGATGGCCACCTCGACCTGCATGAGGTCCCGGTCCTCGATTGCCGCAATTGTCTCCGGCAGCTGCTCCTCGATGGCAGGGCCGTCAAGCTCCTTGACGCGAAGAGGGAGACCGATGGCGCGAGCAGCCTCCACGGCGCTTGTGAGGTCGGGAGACCCCGGCACGCCGCCTGCGTATCCGATCACCTCGGCGCAAAGCTCCATTGCAATTCGCGCGACAAGGACTGAATCCACGCCGCCGGAAAAGAGAACGCCGACTTTGCGGTGGCCCTCGACGCGCTTGCGAACAGCCTCCACAATCGCACGGCGATACACCGCGCGGGCCTCCGCGGCGTCGGTATACGTGATTGGCAGGAGCGAAAAGGGTTGGCCGGGTACGCGCTCAACGCCGCGCGGGCTCATGCGCAGGATTTCCCCCGGGTTGAGCCTGTGACTTCGCATTGCGCAGCTCCAGAGAGCCTTGCGCTCCGAAGCGAAGGCCAGGAAGCCGTCGTTCTCCCCGTAGTACACCTGCTTGACGCCGAGACGGTCCCGGACAAGCACGATCTCATGCGCGTCCATCACCGAAAATGCATACACTCCGTCCAGCGACCTGACCGTGTTCTGGACGGCGCCGACAAGGTCCCCGGCGTATGCTTCCGAAACCATGCGGAAGAGGACTTCGCCATCGGTGTCGCTCTGCCAGCCGGGGTGAAGTCCGAGCAGCGTCTTGAAGTTGTAGATCTCACCGTTGAACACAAGGCTGAGTTTTCCCGCCCCGCCCACAAACGGCTGGAGACCACGGTCCCCGCCCGTGATGCGAAGCCGCGCGTGCCCAAGCGTCCTGGGCGCGCGCACGTCCCCGGCGCGACGCACCAGGTCCTCCAGGTTGGCGGCCGTGATGGACCCGCCGTCCCAGCAGACCCCCGCGCTGTCAGGTCCCCGATGGCTCATCTCCTTGAGCATCCTCAACACGAGACCGGTCGTGTCGCTTCTTCCGTCTTTCGCAATGACTCCACAAACTCCGCACACGTGAACCTCCTCGGACCATCTGGCAGGGGTACGCTCGAGGGGATATCCCTCACTTTCAATGTGGACAGAGCCTCGTTCCGGGTCAACTGCGGAAAGGTCTCGGCATTTTCTCCCTTGACGCGCGGGCTGTTTCACGCGATATTGATAACTGACCGACCAGTCGGCCAGTTATTCTATGCCACGGGAGGAAGGACATGGCGCCTCGACCTGATGTCAGTGACAAGCGCAAGGCTGAGATCGTGGAGGCTGCCGCGCGCGTCTTTTCCAAGAAGGGGTTCGGCGGCGCGCGCATGGATGACATTGTCCAGGAGACCGGTCTCAGCAAAGGGCTCCTGTACTGGTACTTCAAGAGCAAGGACGCGCTCATCGTGGCCCTTCTGGAGCGCCTTATGCGGCCGGAGCTGAACCGCGTCCGCACCCTTGCTGATGCCGGGGGGCCCGCGCGGGAGCGTCTTGTCGCGTTCGCGGAGTCCATGGTCAAGGACATCGCGCTGATGGAAAGGCTCATGCCAATCACGTTCGAGTTCTATTCCGTTGCGTTTCGAAACAAGGTCATGAAGAAGGCTTTCCAGGAGTTCTTCAGGATCTTCATTGACGGTATTCAAAGGGTCATCGAGCAGGGGATCGCCGCGGGAGAGTTCCGCGCGGTTGATTCCCGCCGGATCGCCCTCGCCATCATGGCGTCCATGGAGGGGAACCTCCTCCTGTGGGTGTTCGACCGCTCAATGGCGGACCTTGCCCAACTGCGCCTGTCCACGGACCTGATCCTGCGCGGAATCGAGCGCGGCGACCGCAAGCGCGCATCCACCCGCACGAAGGAGGCCGGGAGATGAGAAAGATCACCTTCGCTTTCGCGCTCGTTGGGCTTGTATTCTCCGAAAGCCTGCAGCCGGCGGAGGCCCAGGCCCTCACGGCGGATCAGGTTGTTCGGAGCGCGGAGCAATCCGTCTTTCCTGACGCCTTCGTCATGCATGCCACGCTCGAAACCCTGCAATCCGGCGAGAGTCCTCCTCGGATGGAAATGGCGGTGTCCTTCAAGAGGAGCATTGGCTCGCGCGTCGAGCTGCTCGCGCCTGCCCGGTCGCGCGGGCTGCGCTTTCTCCAGAAGGAAGACGCGCTGTGGCTTTTCAACCCACAAGCGGGCACCAGCCAGGCAATCAGGCTCTCCCCGAAGGCCGCATTCCAGGGAAGCGTCTTCTCCAACCGCGACATCGGGGACCCGCAGTATTCGACTGAGTACGTCATGCGCCTCGCGGGCACGGAGACTATCGACCATCCAGACCTGGGCAGCGTGCCGACGATCGTGCTGGAAGGGACGGCGCGCAATGAGTCGGTGGCCTACTCGAAGATCAAGCTCTGGGTCCGGTCCAGTGACGACATGCTGCTGAAGGGGGAGTATTACGCGAAATCCGGCCTGCTCTTCAAGCGCGCTCTCTTCACGGGCATCCGGGAATTGGCCGGACGCGAACGTCCCACGGTCATCCGCATGATCTCACTCGATCAGCCTGACCGCGAATCCGTCATGACCATAACGAGCCTCGAGGAAAAGCCTGACCTGTCGGACGCTCTCTTCAGCCTGGCGGCCCTCACGAGATAGCGCCTGCGCGGTGGATGCCCAATGAAGCGATTCTTTTCAACAGCAACCGTGGTCGCGTTGCTTCTCATGACCTTGTTTGCCGCGCGCCCTTTGGCCGCACAAACGCAGATGCTCTTCGGTGATCTGCAGATCTTCGGCCAGGATTTCCTTGCCGCGCCAGACCCCGTGACAGCCAGCTCAATCGGAATGGGCGCGGGCTCTCAACTCCTGACCGGCCAGGCGCAGCTCGACCTGAATGAGCGCCTTTCCTTCGACAGCGGTCAGCTGTATGTGGCGGACTCCGTGTACTGGTGGCAGGGGTCCGACGGGGGGACGCTGCAGAATGATCTGCTCCAGGCATACGTCGCCGTGACTCCCCTGCCCGCCCTGACCCTCGTCCTGGGCAAGCAGAGGATTTCCTGGGGAACAGGGTACGCCTTCTTTCCCGGTGACAGGATCAATCCGCCGGTGAATCCCCAGAACCGTTCGGAGGGCTTCTACGGCTTCTCGGCTTCCCTTGCTCCCTCAGCCTCGTTGAGCGTCACGGCAAGCGTGCGCATGGACACGGCCTTTACCGGCATTGCAGAGCTCCCGGGCCTGCCCTACTCCACGGAAACGAGCCTTGCGCCATCGCTTCCGTTTCTTGCTCCCTACCTTCCCTCCGCGGAAAATCCCTGGCTGGAGCTGCGGTACGCCCTGTACGTCGAAGCTTTCCTCGGGGACCTCGACCTGCACGCCGGCGCGACATGGCAGTGGCAAAGAGTGCTTCGGCCCACTGTCGACTTTTCCGTGGACGTCCTGGGGTTCATCCTTGACGGCGCCGTTGCCGTGGAGCTGTCCAACAGCGACTTGTACCCCCAGCCGGACGGCTCGTATTCGAGCCCCGGGTTCGGAAGCGCCTTTCCGATTGCCACCATCGGGCTGCAGCGAGCAGCTTCCACGGACACGGCCTCTGTCACGGCGACTGTCGAGTATCTGTATGACAGCACGGGTTACAGCCCTTCCGAAGCCGGCAGGTTTCTTGATGACCTCCTTTCCGCCCTGTCCACGGCGCACGGCTCCGGGAACCAATCAGGGGCGCTCCTGGGCTCCGTGGCCGGCGGCGCATGGTTTTCCAGCGGGGAAGTGATCCCTTCCCTCGGCCAGCACTATGGGGCGCTTTCCATCAACGCCTCGGTGAACAAGCTTTTCTCCGCGGACAGCGCGGCCGTCATCAATCTTCAGGACTGGAGCCTGGCGCTCCAGGCCGAGCTTCGCTTCACGGGTCTGGAGGGAATAGACGCGTTTGCCCGCGCAATCACCGCGTGGGGACAGGACAGCACCACTGAGTTCGGCAGCTTGCCGGTGCGGCTTGCGGCCAGCGCAGGAATGATCGTCCATTTCTAAGGGGGAGGACATGTCCTTGATCGAGCTTCAGAACGCCGCAAAAGATTACGCCCTTGGGGACGCCATCATCCACGCGCTCCGCGGAGTCTCCCTTTCCGTGGAACCGGGAGAGC
The DNA here is from genome assembly GCA_963845535.1 of uncultured Spirochaetota bacterium. Taxonomy (GTDB): domain Bacteria; phylum Spirochaetota; class Spirochaetia; order SZUA-6; family Fen-1364; genus Fen-1364. The sequence goes on along the minus strand of CAWJSK010000001.1, from coordinate 38,895 downwards.
TTCTTTCCGTCATGGGGCCTTCCGGATGCGGAAAGACGACGCTGCTCAACCTGATGGGCTGCATCGACGCGCCAACGCAAGGCAGGGTCCTCTTCGGCGGGCGGGACGTCGGATCATTGTCGGACTCTGGGCTGGCGGACCTCAGGCTGCACCGGATCGGCTTCATCTTCCAGACATTCAACCTCGTTCCCGTCCTTTCCGTGCGTGAGAACGTCGAGCTGCCCATGGTGCTCGCGCGAGTCTCCCCTGCCCAAAGAAGGGAAATTGCCGACCAGCTCATCGAGACGGTCGGCCTGACCCCGTTTCGAAAACACAAGCCTGGCGAGCTTTCCGGCGGGCAGAGGCAAAGGGTCGCAATTGCCCGGGCGCTGGTGAACCATCCCGATCTCGTCATAGCGGACGAGCCCACCGCGAACCTGGACAGCAGGACAGGCAATGAAGTCCTTCAGGTCATCAAGGGCCTCAACGAGCGTGACGGAGTGACGTTCATCTTCTCCACGCACAACCCCGCGATTCTGAGTTTCGCGACCAGGCTCATCCGGCTCAAGGACGGTGAGCTTGAGACTGCCGGCGCGGCGGAGGCGTCCTGATGTTTTTTGTGCGTCTTGCCATCTTGAGCATTCTCAGCCATCGACGCAGGAGCACCGTGATTGCCGTCTCCGTGGCCGTCTCCGTCGTGGTCATGATATTCGTGGAAGGAATGCTGGGCGGCCTGCGTTCATCGTTCTTCGAAAACCTCCTCCAGGGGACGGGACACGTGCAGATCCATGCATCCGGATGGCAGAATCGGCTTGATCCTTACTCCCTTGCCTACGTCCTGAACAACCCTCAGGACATGATCGACAAGATCAAGGGTGACGCCTCCATTGCACCGCACCTTGCGGTCATCGAGCCGATGCTCCAGTTCGGCGCGCTCCTCGTCCATGGTGACAAGAACGTGGCCATCGTCGGGCAGGCGGTGGAGCCGGACACTCGCTTCTTTGCCGACGTGCGCAAAAGCGTGCGCGCGGGATCATTCCTTTCCGCCGGAGGCGTTTCCGTCTCAGAAAGCATTGCGCGGCTGCTCGGCCTTGCGCTTTCTGATCCCATTGTGGTTCTGGTCCAGGACGCAAGCGGAAGCCCGTATTACCTCTCGTATCCGGTCACAGGCATATTCTCCACGGGAGTCGAGCAAACGGATGAGGGTGTCTTCTTCATCGGGCTCAAGGACGCGCAGAATCTGCTCGACCTCCCCCACAGCGCCTCTGAGCTCCGCATCACCCTCACCCAACCAGAGGCGGCTCCGGGCGTTGCAAAGAGTATCACTTCCCTTTTCTCGGATGAGAAACCCACCGTCGAAACCTGGCGGGAAATCCAGGGCGGACTGGTCACGCTCATCAACCTTGGGAACATCTACTCCCTGGTGATCGACATCATCATCGCGGTGGTGGCTGCCACGGTGATCACAAGCAGCATCCTGATGACGGTCTTCGAGCGCATCCCGACCTTCGGGACTCTCCGGGCCATCGGCTTGAAGCGTCGACAACTCTTCTGGATGCTCCTGGAGGAAGGACTTCTCCTGGGTCTCCTTGGCAGTGTGCTCGGAATGGCCGCGGGACTCCCCCTCGTCGGGTATCTGCAAGTCCACGGCCTGGATGTGGGCGCCTTTTCCCAGGTGCTGGGCACCTCCACGTCCTATCACTTCGTTGTGACTGCGCGGAGCGCACTCACCGTCTTCGGCGCCGGCATCTTCATAGCCGCGCTCGGCTACATGTACGGCGCGTTCGTGAGCGTGCGCATCCGGTTGCTTGAGTCCCTGGAGCAAGGAGTCTGAAATGGGGCTTGTTGCCATCGGGCTTCGCAACGTCAGGCGCAATCCCCGGCGAAGCGCGCTCTCCATCACGGCGCTCGCGGTGGGGGTCGCTGTCATGATCATAGGCATGGGATGGATCCGAGGATACTACTCGACGATCTACGGGGGAGTGAGGAAGCTCGAAACCGGCGACCTGCAGGTCCTCCGAAACGGCTACCTCGACCAGGAGCGACGCCTTCCCCTCGACCTTGCCATTTCGGATTCGCAGTCCATGGTCCGTAGCCTTGCCGGCAATCCCCTGGTCAAAGCCGTGGCCCCGCGCATCGACTTCAGTGCCACCGTCGGCACGAGGGCGGGCTCGGTCCGGGTCCTCGGCAGGGCGGTGGATCCCACGGCGGAGGCCAGCGTGACGACGGCGCCGGAGTTCATCCTGCAGGGCTCCTGGCTCAGCCCCGGAAAAGAAGGTCTGCTCCTGGGAGACCCTCTTGCAGGAAAGCTGCGCGTGAAAGTCGGGCAACTCGTCGCGCTTTCGGCGACGGACCGGTATTCGGTGGAGAATTATGTCGAGGTTCCCGTTACCGGTACTTTCCGTTTTGGCCTGCCCTCCATGGACGAAAATGTCATTTTCGTGGACCTCGCCACAGCCCGCCAGCTCCTTGGCATCCCGGGCGCGGCCACACGCCTCGTCGTGCGCTTGAAAGACGGGGTCTCCGAGCGCGATGGCCTCGCCTCCATCAGCAAAGGTGTGCGCGGAACGGGCGCCAGAGCCTACTCATGGCGAAGGTTCGCCCAGGTGATCGTGTCCGCGACATCCGCCGATATCGGCGGATTCTGGATCATCTTCACCGTGATTTTTCTGCTTGTCGTCATTGGGATCATCAATTCGATGTCGATGTCGGTCCGCGAGAGGACGCGGGAGATCGGGACGCTGCGGGCCATCGGGATCCGACGCTCACAGCTCTCACTGCTCTTCCTCGTCGAAGCGGCCTTCGTTGCGCTGGCTGCCGCCGTGGCGGGGTGCCTCCTCGGGGGCATTTTCGCATGGTACATGTCCACCGTCGGCATCGACTTCTCCAGCACGTCCCTGGAAATGCCCATACCGTTCGGCCACCGCTTCACGGGAGACTACCGGCTGACCGACTTCCTGCTGGCGAGCGCCGTGAGCTTTGCCAGCGCGCTCATCGGCAGCCTCCTGCCCACTCGTCGGGCGGCGCGGTTGGCAATTGCCCGCGCGCTGGGCTCCTGGGTCGAATGAGATGGCCCACACCAGCCCTTCAGGAAACAATGACATCCGCCGTTGTCTGGCATATATTTACCCTGAGGGTCAGAAGTGCAAAAAATCAACGTCGCAAACGGCCTGTCATGGGTGTCTATTCCCGAGGCTGATCTGCGAATCCAATGCGGGTGCCCCGCGGACAGCGTAAAGCACCTCATGAAACGGGGTCTCATTTCCCGCGCCAGGAAGGACGGCGTTACCATCGAGACCGGACCCAACGCCATACTCCTTTCCGACACGCCCATCCAGCACGGAAGCATTGCCAATCTCGCCGAGTTCCCCGTCCTGCAGATGCTGTACCGCCAGGGGATGTTCCTGCCGGGGCATCCCAACAACACGGGCCGCAGGCCCCTCCTCCTGGGAGCTGAAGACCAGGTGAGATCACAGAGTGAATACATCTTCCGCGGCAACTACGGCCTGACCTCCCGTGAGGAGCTCCTGCAGGCGGGGGTCTCCGAAGACGAGGCGCAGAAGATGATGCGGATCAAGCTGCACTTCGCATTTGGCAGGATCCTCCCCACCGAGGAGCTCCTGGACATTCGGGTCATCGGCAGGCAGAGCACGGAGATCGCCCCTGGTGTCACTATTCGCCGCCGCGGCATCAACCGGTTCGAAATACGCCACCGCGGCAAATCCGTCACGGTGGACCTCAACCTCGGCGCCGGGGAAGAGTATGGACCGTCCTATTCGCTCGACCCTGCGCGCATCAGCCGCGAGTATTTCTCCATCATTCACGTGGGAGAGGGGGACGGCTGGAACGTCGACAAGCCCTGCATGGGGAGCATCGTGTGCTTCCGCGGGAAGCTCTACCTTGTGGATGCAGGGCCGAACATCAGGGCATCGCTTGTCGCCCTGGGCATCAACGTCAACGACCTGGAGGGAATCTTCCAGACCCACGTCCATGACGACCATTTCGCCGGGTTCACGTCCCTCATTGCCATGGACCGCCGTCTGAAATACTACGCCACGCCGTATGTTCGCTCGAGCGCGGAGAAGAAGCTCGGCGCGCTCATGGGAATGCGCCCCGGGGAGTTCGGCAACTATTTCGAGGTGTGCGACCTGGCTCCCAGCCGCTGGAACGACGTGGGCGGGCTGGAGGTCAAACCCGTCTACTCCCCGCATCCCGTGGAGACGACGATCATGTTCTTCCGCGCGTCGCGGGACGGGCAGTCTCGGACGTATGCGCACCTTGCGGATATCATCGATTTCGCCAATCTCACGCGCATGATGGGCACGGATACGAGCTCGGGAAGCATCACACCGGTCTTTTTCAATTCGTACACCTCCGCCTTGCTTACACCCGTGGACGTGAAGAAGATCGACGCAGGGGGCGGATTGATCCACGGAAGCGCGGAGGATTTCCGGGAAGACTCTTCCGTGGTCAAATACCTCAGTCACAAGACGGGCCCCCTTTCCGCGAAAGAAAGGGAGATCGGGGCAAGCGCCCCGTTCGGCTCCCAGGACGCGTTGTTTCCTGCCCTCGAGGACCTTCATGAGCTTCCTTCCGCCGAGCGGTACCTTTCCGCCTGCTTTCCCGAGGCGCCCCCCGGTGAAATTGCGCTCCTTGCCAGATGCCCCACGGTCCCGTTCAAAGCCGGGACGACAATCGTGAAAGCAGGGCGCCAGGATCGACGCTCTGCATGTGATCCTGGACGGCGTTGCCGACTCCGTTGAAACGGGAGGCGCGCGTTCCTTCATGCTGACGAGCGGCGCGCTCATAGGCGAAATGAGCGCCCTCACGGGGGACGTGGCGCGGCGAACCTACCGTGCCAGGAGCTTCGTAACGGTGCTGCGGATTCCTCGCGACCTTTATGAAGGCTTCGTCGAGCGCAACGGGCTTCGTCACACCATCCAGCGGCTTCGTGAGAATCGCAGGTTCCTTCAATCCACGTGGCTCTTCGGTGAAATGGTGTCATTTCCGGTGGGCAACCGGATAGCGCGCGCCATGGTGAGAAAGACCGCCGCCGCGGGGGACTCCATCCGCCTCAACGAGGAATCCGGGCTGGCAATCGTGGAAAAGGGCAGGATATCCCTTTCCTCGGGAGGCGAGCGGGGAAGCGAGCGCTTCGCGTCCCTGGGCCCCGGAGATTTCTGGGGAGAGACGGCGGTATTGGAGAAGGCGCCGAGCCTCTTCGAGGCCACGGCGGACCGCGCATGCTCATATTTCCTCATCCCCGCCGAGCTGGTCAGGGAGATCCCGATCGTCCACTGGAAGCTCGTGGAGACGTTCCGCAAGCGCCTTGCCTGGTTTCGCACGCACGCGAAACTGGAATGGACAAAGGACTATGCCCTGGGCGCGCGGACGGACGAACGGCAGAAGCGCCTGTTCGAGGTGGTGCGGGACCTCGCGGACTGCATGGAGCGCTCCGGCAAGCGCGGGACATGCGCCGAGCTTCAAAGCGAGGTGGAAAAAGAAGGAAGCAGGCTCTTCGCGATGCAGGAGACACTCATGAAAAAACGGCGCTTCCCGGGGCTGGACCATCATCGGGAAGAGCATGAGAAAATGCTCGAGCAGATCAGGAGGCTGGACGACGAGAAGCGCCTCCTTGCGGAGACCAATCACGCGAACGTCAGGGACTTTCTGAAAGACTGGATGCTCACCCACACGGTCCTGGAAGACGGCAAGCTCAAGGCGTTTCTCGCCGGCCGCAAGTAGGATCACGCATGGGTCGGGTCATTTTCAGCGCCGTCCTGCTCGTTCTGCTCACCGTCCTGATCGTCATGAATCTCGGCCCCACCACGCCCGTCAACCTGTTCGGTGCGAAGTTTGCGAACATCCCCGTCGTGGCGGTGGCAATGCTGAGCTTCGTGCTCGGCGTCGTCTATTCCCTGTTCCTCTACGTGGGCCAGTACATCCATCGAAGCTCGCGCGAACGGCTTGCCCAGAGGCACCGCGACGTCGAGGAGCGGGAGCGAAAGCTGGCGGTAGCTCAGGAGCAGGCGGACCAGGCCGCGGAGACGCCTGCGCCCGAACCCCCGCAAGACGCCCCGGACGGCAGCGGCCAGCGTCGCGAGTCGGCGCTGGCAAGATTTTTCAAGCTGTTCCGGTAGAATTAATTCGACAGGAGAATCATGCCTCCGACGATCCCGCCGCCATGCCGCGCCGTTGTACCTTTTGAATCCGGTGCACACTGATATGAAGAGAAAGGGCAACCTTTTCCTGCTCACAGCCGTTGTGTGCCTGGCGCTCGTTCCGGCCGGCTCGGGATGGGGGGCAGGCGCGGCAGACCACGGGTCCACGGAGGCGGTGGTGGTTTCGGGCCACCGAGGGGCGGTTCTCGCCATCGACCATGACGACTCTCGAGGGCTCCTGTTCACCGCCGGCGCGGACGGCACGGTGCGGATATGGAACGCGGCAACGCGATCCCTGGTGAAGAGCCTTACCGTCACGAGCCTCCAGGCCGGGATGGTCGCCGTAAGCCCTTCGGACACGAGGTTCGCCGTCCTCTGCACCGACACGCTCCAGAGCTTTTCCCTGGAGGTCTGGGACTGGCAGAAGGAGGAACAGCTCTTCAAAATCCCCCTCACCGACCAGCCGCTCTTTCTCAGGTATTCCGCCTCCGGTCGTTACCTCCTGTACGGGCTGCCCCGGTGGGAAAGCCTGCGCATCGTAAGCTCCTCCGACGGCACTCCCGTGGCCTTTCACCCCGAAGGGTTCGGGATTGTCGGGTTTGCGACGCTTTCCCGCAGTGAAAAGATCCTCATGTCCTACCGGCTGACCGGCGCAATCTCCTACTGGGACCTCGGCTCGGGCCGGCTCCTGGAGGACCTGCAGACCGTTCCCCTCCTTTCCCACATCAGGCTCACCTCCGACCTGGGCTCCATCATCGGAAGCACGGACAGCGAGCTGTGCGTGGTTGACGTGGCAAGCGGCCGGGTCCAGGCCCGCGCGCCCCTTTCCGGGGTGAAGTCGCTCGACGTCTCTCCGGCGGGGAATGAGATTACGTGCCTTGCAGACAATGGCACGCTTTCCCAGTGGAGCATCGGGCCAGGGACCCTGGCGCCAACGGCTGATCAACCGCCTGCCTCCGCTTCCCAAGGCGTTTCCGTAGTCCGCTACATCCCGGGCGCCTTGGCCCTCGGATCCGGCAGCGGAGCTCTCACCGCCGTGAGCGCGGACGGAGCTGCGTCGAGCTTCCCCGCGGACGAACGGGCCTTCGTCACGGGAATGGCGGTTCGCGGCAACTCTGTCGCGCTCGCCACCAGCTCGTGGATCAAGGTGTTCACCGCCGGGCTTCCCGATGCAGCGCGCGCCGGGGCCGCGACCGCAGGAGCAATCGGGTCCGTTCAGGTCGACAACCCGTTCAAGGCGCCGGCGGATCTGACGTTCCTTGATGACGACTCCCTGCTCGTCTGGCCAACCGGGGACGGTCCCGGAACGTATGGCATCCTCGACCTGCGGACCGGCGGCTTTCGTCCAAGCGGCGGCCCCGCCGAAACCCTGGGCGGCCCCGTGATGGAAGCGGTCTCGGACGGGAGTCGCTGTCTCATCCTGGCAAGAGACGGGACCCTGCGGATCATCGACCTTCCCAGCGGAGCCACACGGGCGCAGATGTGGCGTCCCGGGGCGATGTGGGCCGCCTTCACCACCGGGAACACCGTCGTGGTCGGAGGCCAGCCGGGGGACACCGCAGCGGGGTCGCTCGTGAAGATCAACATGGACACGGGGGAAACGGATCCCATCCCGACGACGAACCGCTACACCTATGACGTCCTGTACGACGCGCGGACTTCCACCTTGTTCTCCCTTGGTGTGGATGTTGACGGAACCACGAACCTCCTTGCGAATACCGGCCCGGACCTCCAGGCCCAGTCCGAGGTCGAAAGCACTCCGGGCGAGCACCTGTTTGCAAGCCTCTGCTTCGACGGCTCCACGGGCACGCTCTACACCACCCTCGGACGGCAGCAGATCTCACAGTGGAAGCAGGGGTCGCTTCAAAAACTCCCCGCCTCCGCTCGCGGCGCCGTTGCGTTGTATTGCAGCGCCGGCCTTGTGTTCTCTCTCAACCGCGACTCCTCGGTGAGCCTCGTCGACACCGAGCACGGGGAAAGCATTGCCGAGCTTTCCGTCTTTCCGGAAGGGGGCTGGGCGCTCATCATGCCGGATGGGAAGTTCGCGGCCTCCGCCGGCTCCCAGTCCCATGTCAGCGTTCTGCAGGACGGAAAACAGGTCCAGGACTCGAATGCGTACCTCGTCCCCGTCCGCGTTGCAGAGGGTGAGTAGAAGCAAAGAGTCCATCGAAGCAAAGAGTCCGTAGACGGGGCGGAGGGCTGGCAGGTAGAATCGGGCGCACAGGAGGCGGCGCCCATGAAAACAGCCCCGAACTTCAAGCAGGAGATCACGGCCGTATTCGGCAAGCCTGTCGCGGAGAACCCGACGCAGGTCATGGTGGAAGCGGCGTATCGACACCACGGGCTCTCCTGGCGCTACCTTACCTTGGAGGTGGATCCGGCGGACCTCGAAGACGCGGTGAGGGGCGCGCGGGCGCTTGGCTTTGCCGGGTTCAACTGCACCATTCCGCACAAGGTGGCCGTGATACCGTTCCTCGATGAGATTGCCGAATCGGCACGGCTCATGGGCGCCGTCAACTGCGTCGTGCGCAGGGGAAAGAAGCTCGTTGGAGAGAACACGGACGGCAAAGGCTTCCTGAAGTCCTTGCGGGAAGTCATGGATCCCAAGGGGAAAAATGTCCTCCTCTTCGGCGCCGGCGGAGCCGCCCGGGCAATCGGCGTGGAGCTTGCCCTGGCCGGCGCGGCTCGAATCACGGTTGCAAATCGGGGTAAGGAACGCGGTCGCGAGCTTGCGGAGCTCCTGGGCGAACGCGCGAGAGTGAAGGCCGATTACGCCCCTTGGGACGGTCTTTTCAAAGTGCCGGCGGACAGCGACGTGGTCATCAACGCCACGTCCATCGGGCTTTTCCCTGACGTGGACGCAAAGCTTCCCCTGGACGTCCAGACTCTGCTGCCGCGGATGGTGGTGGCTGACGTCATCCCCAACCCGCCCCGCACGGGCCTGGTGCGCGCCGCCACGGAGAAGGGCTGTCGCGTGATCGACGGGTTGGGCATGCTGGTCAACCAGGGAGTGATCGGCGTGAAGTACTGGACTGGAGTCGAACCCGACGCCTCCGTGATGAGAGCGGCGCTGGAGGAAGTCTTCCGGGAGGGCTAGGGTCGGCCTCTCGGCCATCCCTGGCCTTGGCCGACCTCCGCCCTCCGCCGCGCGCCTCCGGCGCTAGTGTTCTGTACGCCAATTACCATTAATTAACAGATCCCGTCAGCGCCTTTTTTGCGCGCTCGATCTTGCGTAGGATTTCCTCGCCCTTGGCTTTCCATCTGTAGGGTTTGGGTTCAAGGTTGCGCTGGATCAGGTAGGACTCGATGTCGCCGGTGAGTTCACCAACGTTGGCGAAACTGCCGTCTCGAATGACCTCTTGGCTCAGGTCTGCAAAGAATCGCTCGACAAGGTTCATCCAGGAGGAGCCGGTCGGTGTGAAATGAAGGTGGAAGCGTCGGTGAGCCGCCAGCCACTTCTTGACGTTCTGGTGCTTGTGCGTGCCGTAGTTGTCCACGATGAGGTGTAAGTCCAGGTCCTTGGGAGTCTCGCGATCGATTTGCTTCAGGAACCGCAGCCACTCCACGTTGGAATGCTTCTGCTCGGTGCGTGAGATGATCTTGCCGTCCAGGTAGTTCAGCGCGGCGAACAGCGTGATGGTGCCATGGCGCCTGTAGTCATGGGTCTTGGTCCTGATATGACCGATGCCCAGAGGCAGTCCCGGTTGAGTGCGTTCGAGAGCCTGGACTTGAGACTTCTCGTCACAGCAAAGTACCAGTGCCTTCTGCGGCGGATCCAGATACAGCCCGATCACATCCCAGAACTTCTGCTCGAAATGCGGATCGCGCGACAGTTTGAATTGCTCGATGCGGTGTGGCTTGATGTCGTTGGCCGCCCACAGCCTATGCACGCTGTCCGCTGAGATGCCGACGTGTTTCGCCATCGTGCGTACCGTCCACCGCGTCCGCGGAGCCGGTGGACGAGTCGCTTCGCTGATAACACGCTGGACCTTACGCAACGGAATCGATGCCTTACGGCCCCGACCTTCCAGGTCAACCAGACCTTTAAGGCCATGCAGCTCAAAGCGCTGCGACCACTTGTTCACGCAGGCCACACTGACTCCAAACTCCCCGGCCACCTCGGATTGCTTTATCCCTTGTGCTCGCCTGAGCACGATTGAAGCACGCAAGTGGTCGCGCTTGGAAGTCATGCTGGACCGCACGCGCTTGTCGAGCTCCGTTCGCTCTTCCGTCGTCAACTCCAACACAGAAATCGGTCGTGCCATAATCGAAACAATACTACGCCGAAGTAATTAATACAACCCTATTGTCGGACACTACACTAGGGCTGCAGGCCCGCCGGCGAGGGACCGCTCGTACTGCCCGATCATGTAGGCTTGCTGGGAGATCATCAGCTCCTGCACCGTGATGATGGTCTTCACCACGTCGCCAATGGAGATCATCCCCACCAGCTTGCCGCCGTCCAGGACAGGGAGGTGGCGGATGCGTCGAGCTGTCATGAGCGACATGCACTCACGCACGGTTGTCGAAGGCTCCACTCCAAGCATCTCCGAGGTCATGACGTCCCGAACAAGGGTGGCGCGGGCATTCTTGCCTCGGAGATCGAGCTTCCTGGCATGGTCGCGCTCGGAGAAAATGCCGACCAGCTTGTTCGACTCGTCGACAACCAGGACGGCGCCAACGCCCTTGTCAGCCATGACTTCGAGGGCCTCGAAAACCGTCGCACCCGGCCGGACGCTGAAGACGCCCCCGCCCTTGGCAGCCAGAACTTCCCTCACGGTGTCCATTGGTATCCTCCCGTTTCAAGATCACCATTCCCGGAAGTTTCGTCAATTTTTCTCGTGGCACCCCCTTGACGCAGGCGCAGGCGTCCAGTATGTTGCATGCATGGTCTGCACGCGCGGGTTTGCCCGCCTTTCCAATGTGACGAACTGGTGGTGGTTCTGGGGATAGCCAGAACCATGCCCTAGCACGCCTTTGGCGTGCGGAGGCGCGAAAGGCGCAGGTTCTGGCTGAGGAGGCCAGGCCCTGCGCTTTTTATTTATAAAGCCGCGGTGCCTGTCGTACAGGCTCCGCGGCTTTTTTTGTTGGTCCGAAGGGATTCGCCCGAGTCGGGATGGAGTGAGCTCGCTCCCCGCGGACGGTCCGATCGAGTCGAGTGAGGGAGGAGTCCGGAATGGCTGTTGCGACGCAGAAAGAAAAGGTCCTGATACGAGTGATCAATGGAGAGCGGTTCACGCCCCTTTCCCTTGCCAAGAAACTTGAGGCCAGGGCGCTCCTGGAATCCGCCTCTTTCCACCGCGGGAAAGAGAGGTACTCGTTCCTGCTCGTTCGGGAGGCCTTCCGGGTATTCCAGAAAGGGGAAGAGTTCTTCATGGCCAGGGATGGGACCACCCTTGCGCTGAAAACAAAAGCGCGTGACATCCTGGACGTGCTCTCTCACTTCAGCGGGCAGCATGAGGGACTGGCCACGGCGTTTCCCCTGCCTACGGGCGGGATAGGGTTTCTCTCCTACGAGTATTGCGCCCGGTTCGACACCATTCGGCTTCGGGAAAAGCCGGACCCGCTGGCCGTGCCGGATGCAATGTTCATTTTCGGAAACGTCTTCCTCGTCTTCGACCACTACACGGATACCATCACGCTTGTGGGCCTGAACTACCGGCAGAAAAGCATCGACCTTGCCCGGGCGCTGGATGAGACCGAGGCGCGGATCAACGACCTGGACTTCAACTTCATGGCGCCCAACGCTCGCGCCTGGCCGGTGGAAGTGGTCCCACGGCCGGATGATCATGACGCCTACCTCGCCGGCGTGGAAGCCGTACGGCAGGAGATCATCAAGGGGAACCTGCTCCAAGGGGTGTTGTCCCGCCGGGTGGAGCTGAAAACCACAATGCCCGCAATCGAGGCGTACCGAGCTCTTAGAAGCCTGAACCCGTCGCCGTATATGTTCTACCTGGACTTCCAGGATTTCCAGCTCTTTGGCGCTTCCCCCGAAGTCCACGTGAAAGCCAAGGATGGGCGGGCCATGATGCGCCCGCTTGCGGGGACCCGCCGGCGCGGGGCAACGGCGGAGCAGGACAGGGCACTGGAGAAAGAGCTGCTGGCGGATGAGAAAGAGCGCGCCGAGCACCTGATGCTGGTGGACCTTGCACGGAACGACCTGGGCAGGGTCTGCGAGCCAGGCAGCGTGGAGGTTCCCGAGTTCATGGAGGTGGAGAGGTACTCCCACGTGATGCACATCGTGTCCCAGGTGGAAGGCCGGCTCCGTGAGGACAAGAACGGCCTGGATGCGCTTCGCGCAACGTTCCCCGCGGGCACGGTCTCAGGCGCCCCGAAGATCAGGGCCGTGGAGGTGATCGACTCCCTGGAACGCGAAAAGAGGGGCTTCTATGCGGGGGTCGTTGCCCACGTGGAGTCGGACGGATCCCTGGACTCCTGCATCACAATCAGGAGCGCGCTGAGACAGGGGGACCGCATGATCCTTCAAGCGGGCGCCGGGATTGTCTACGACTCAGTGCCGGAGAAGGAGTTCCAGGAGACGGAAGCAAAGCTCGGGGCCCTTGCACGGGCAATCGGATACAAGGAGGTCTAGCCGTGTACGTCATCATCGACAACTACGATTCCTTCACCCACAATCTCTACCAGTACCTCTGCGAGCTGACGGAGGAGAAGGTGGAGGTTTTTCGAAACGATCGGATCACCGTGGACGAGGTGATTGCCATGAACCCCGCGGGCGTCGTCATCTCCCCGGGGCCTGGCAGGCCGGAGGACGCGGGGATCAGCGTGGAGTGCATCCAGCGCCTTGCCGGCACCGTGCCCATCCTCGGCGTCTGCCTCGGCCACCAGGCAATTGGCCAGGCCTTTGGAGCAAAAATCGTCACCGCCCAACGGATCGTGCACGGAAAGACAGAGGAGATGTCCCTTGACGGCCGGGGCCTGTTCCGCGGCCTGCCGCGCTCGGCGAAGTTCACCCGCTACCATTCCCTCGTGATCCAGCGTGATTCGCTTCCCGAAGAGCTGGAGGTTACGGCCACCTCTCCGGACGGTGAAGTCATGGGCGTCCGCCATCGGACGCACGTCATCGAGGGGCTCCAGTTCCATCCGGAGTCGATTGCATCAGAGGCGGGCAAAAGCTGCCTGCGCAACTTCCTCCGCTACCGCCGGGAGCCGTTCCCCCTGTCCGCCGTTCTCGGCGCGCTTCAGCGGGAACAGGCCATGAGCAGGACCGAGGCGGAGGCATTCATGGACGAGCTGACTGACGGCCAGCTCACCGATGTTCAGATCGCCGGCGTCCTTGCCTCCCTTACCGGGAACCTCATCACGCCGGATACCCTGGCGGGGTTCGCCTCGGTCCTGCGGCGCAAGAAGAAGGCTTTTGCAAGCGACCGCAAGGTCCTGGACACGTGCGGCACGGGCGGAGACGGACTGGGAACGTTCAACATCTCCTCTCTGGCGGCAATCGTGGCCGCCTCCTGCGGGGCGCTCGTTGCAAAGCACGGCAACCGCGCCGCAAGCTCCCTCTGCGGAAGCGCGGAGTTCTACCGGGAGATGGGCGTTCCCGTGGACGTCCCGCCCGCGGTGAGTGAGAAGCTCCTGCGCGACACGGGGTTCTGCTTCCTCTTTGCCCCGACCTACCACGGGGCAATGCGCCACGCGGCCAAGGCCAGGAACGAGCTGGGGGTCAAGAGCGTTATGAACCTTGTGGGACCTCTCTCCAATCCCGCGGACGCTTCCTACCAGCTTATCGGCGTGTTCGATCCGGGGTTTTGCGCGCCCATGGCTGAAGCGGCCCATCTGCTCGGTGTGAGAAGGGTCATGACGGTCCACGGTGAGGACGGCCTGGATGAGATCTCGGTCTGCGCGCGCACGCTCGTTGTCGAGGTGGATGAAACGGGGACACGGCGTGACTACACGCTCACCCCGGAAGAGTTCGGGATCCCGCGGTTCCCCGTCGACGCACTGAAAGGGGGAAACGCCATGCAGAATGCGGCAACGGCGTTGGCCGTCCTGGATGGACGGGGACCGGACGCGGTGCGCGAGGCGGTGCTTCTCAACGCGGGAGCCGCGCTGTACATCTGCGGGATGACGCGAAACATCGGCGACGGCTATCTGAGAGCCCGAACGGCGCTGGAGTCAGGTGAAGCGAGGGCTGCCCTTGCGAAGATCAGAGGGGAGCAGGTCTCTGACGCCAAGAGCGCGAAGGTCAGCGCCGCGTGACGGGCGGGTGGCAGGGATGACAATCGTGGAGAAAATCGTTGCGCGCCGCAAAGAGCGCCTGTCAAAGGAGGGCTACTGGCTCGGCGCGCGCGCGCGGGAAGCCCGCGATGCTCCCGCGACAACCTTCGGCGTTGATCCGTTTCTCATCTGCGAGGTGAAGCGGCGCTCGCCGTCCAGGGGAGAGATCGCTCCGGAGGTGGACGTGGTGGCGCAGGCCCGGGCCTACGCGCGCGCGGGGGTGCGCACCATCTCCGTTCTCACGGAGGAGGACAACTTCGGCGGCTCGCTGGATGACCTTGCGCGGATCAAGCGGGAGCTGCCGAGTGTGGCCGTGCTCCGAAAGGACTTCCTCCTGGACGAAGAAGACATCGAGGTGTCATGGAAGGCGGGAGCGGACGCCGTGCTCCTCATCGCCTCGATCCTTGGTGAGGACGAGCTGTCCAGGCTGCACCGCGCCGCGCGCGCCCGAGGCCTTTCAGCGCTGGTGGAAGTGCATGACGCCGGGGATGTGGCGAAATGCAGGAGTTGTGCCCCCGCGCTGGTCGGCATCAACTGTCGAGACCTTGCCACGTTCAACACAGACCTGACACACCCGCTCGCGCTTCGGCCTCTCATCGATTGGAATGCCCGCGTTGTTTTCGAGTCAGGCATACGCGGACCTGAGGACGTTCGCTTCGCGCTTTCCGGCGGCTTCGATGGAGTGCTCGTTGGAGAGACGGCAATGCGGTCACCTGAGGCGGTGCCTTCGCTTCTGGCCGGCTTCGATGAAAAACGGACCCGATTCTGGAGGCATCTCTATTCGCGCAGGAAAAATGGCCGGCCCCTGGTGAAGATCTGCGGCGTTACGCGCCGTCAGGATGCGGAGGCCGCAATCAGCCTGGGAGCGGATGCGCTGGGTTTCGTGATGGCTCCTTCCACGCGGAGGGCTTCCCTGCAGCTTCTTCGGGAGCTTTCGGACCTGGATTGCCTGAAAGTGGCGGTGGTCGTCACCGAGCGGGACAACGGCAAGCCCCGTCTGACACAGGACGTACGGGCGGCGATCGAGGAGAGCCTTGTGGACGCGGTCCAGTTCCACGGTGAGGAAGCTCCCGATGAATGCGCGGAGCTCGCCTTTCCGTACTACAAGGCCGTGCGGGTCAAGGGAATGAACGACGTGGAAAGCATGGGTGCGTACAGATGCCCGCGCGTGCTCGCCGACGCATGGTCCGCGGATGCGGCGGGTGGCACGGGGAAACGGATCCCGCACGAGCTGGCCCGGGCGGTGGGTGAGCGCGGCCCGTTGTGGATTGCCGGGGGCATAGGCCCGGAGAACGTAGGTGAGGTTGTGCGCATGCTTCATCCCGAGCTCATTGACGCATCAAGCAGGTTGGAGGCGGCATCCGGGGTGAAAGACCATGGGAAGCTCAAAGTTTTCTTCGAGGAGATACGGAGAAATGCAGAGGTATAACGACTTTTTCGGGAGCTTCGGCGGCCGCTACGTTGCGGAGATGCTGCGTACGCCGCTGGATGAGCTGCAGGAGGCTTTCCTTTCCGCAATGGAGTCCGAGAGCTTCCTTGCCGAGATGAGCGAAGTCCTGCGTGATTTCGCCGGAAGGCCGACGCCGCTCCTCTTTGCCCGCAACGCCACGCGCAGCCTTGGCGGGGCAAAAATCTATATCAAGTGCGAGGGTCTTGCGCATACCGGAGCCCACAAGATCAACAACGCAATCGGCCAGGCCCTTCTGGCGCAGCGGATGGGAAAGACGCGGATCATCGCGGAGACGGGCGCCGGCCAGCACGGTGTTGCCACCGCCGCCATCTGCGCGAAGCTCGCCATTCCCTGCCGCGTGTACATGGGGGAAGTGGACATGCGCCGTCAGAGGCCGAACGTTTTCTGGATGGAGCGATACGGAGCGGAAGTGGCGCCGGTCCGCGGCGGTTCGGCGACGCTGAAGGACGCCGTGAACGAGGCAATGCGGGACTGGGCTTCCAGCTTCCCAACGACGCACTACCTCATGGGCTCGGCGCTCGGCCCCTCCCCCTACCCCGACATGGTCCGGGAGTTCCAGTCCGTGATCGGCAGGGAGCTTGTGGGCCAGATGGCGGAGAAGAAGCTCGATTGCGCGGCCATGGTTGCGTGCGTGGGCGGAGGCTCCAACGCAATCGGGTTTTTCTCACCGTTCCTGGAGCAGAGTGGTCCGGAGCTCCTTGGCGTCGAAGCCGGTGGCCGTGGGTCACGGGCGGGCGAGCATGCATCCAGAATGAACGGAAAAGGCAGGCCGGGGATCGCCCAGGGGTACAAATCGCTCTTCCTTTCGGACGAAGACGGCCAGCTCCTTCCCACGCACTCGATCTCCGCGGGGCTGGACTACCCGGGGATCGGACCTCAGCTCGCCCACCTCGGAGAAACGGGGCGCATTCGCTTCATGACGGCAACGGATGCGGAGGCGCTGGAGGCGGTGGAGTTCTTTGCCAGGACGGAAGGGATGGTGTTCGCCCTGGAGTCCGCCCATGCGGCTGCCGCGGTCATGAAGATCGCGCGATCATACCCGGCGGAGAAAGCCGTGATCGTGAACATGTCGGGCAGGGGGGACAAGGACCTGTTCATCATGGCAGGCGCCCTGGACAGGGAGAACTGGCACGCGTTCCTTGCCGCCGAATGCGGGGCAGGAAACGGAGCGGGACCCGGTGAACCCCGGGCCGGGGAACGCTGCCGCGCACGGGAAAGCGGCGGCCCCCACTGCGGCACCCGCGTCAGCGCCCGCCGCAGCGCCCGCTTCAGCACCCGCGTCAGCCCCCGCCGCAGCGCCCACTTCGGCTCGCGGAGGCGCAAAATGAGCGGCGAAAAACCTATCATGGCGCACATGGTTGCGTACTTCCCTGACAGGCAGAAAAGCCTTTCCGTTGCTCGAGGTCTCGGGGACGGGGGATGTTCGTACCTGGAGATCCAATTTCCCTTTTCCGACCCTACGGCGGACGGCCCTGACATCCAGGCAGCCTGTACCGCCGCGCTGGTCGCGGGGTTCAAAATAAAGGAAGGATTCGATCTGGTGGCGGACATCCACCGCCAGATGGCCGTTCCCATCTTCCTGATGAGCTATGCGAACCTGCTCTTCACCCACGGACTGGAGAGGTTTTTGACCAGGTGCGCGGAGTGTGGATCAAAGGGAGTAATTGTGCCTGACCTTCCCGCTGACTACGATGAAGGCTTGTTCGACGCGGCGCGGCGCCTCGGCATTTGCGCCATCCCCGTGGTGTCCCCCTCCATAAGAAAAGAGAGGCTCGCGCGGATTGGCGCTCTGAAGCCGGAGTACATCTACGCCACGCTCCGAACCGGTACGACAGGTCGGACGACGCACCTCGATGAGGCCGGGCTTTCGTTCCTGCACAGCGTGCAGGCTCTCAACCCTGACCAACCCGCGAAGATCCTGGGCGGGTTCGGGATCTCCACCGCGGCACAGGTGGTGGATGTGTCTCCTCACGTGCACGCGGTCGTGGTTGGCAGCGCTTTGGTGAGAGAAGCGGCAAAGCCGGGAGACCCCTACTCCGCGGTGCTTGCGAAAATGAGGGAGCTGTCAGGAGCTGGGCACCACGGGGCGAGTCAGCGCGCGCATCAAAGCGCGTCCATCAAAGCCGATTGACCGGGTAGAGGGGCCTGCCGCCCGCAAGCACGGCAGCCACGTTGCGGGCTGCCTTGGTTTTCAGCTCGACCACGGATTCCTCGCTGTACCAGCCCGCATGGTCCGTGAAGACAACGGTATCAAGCTCCCTGAGGGGGCTGTCCGCCGGCAGCGGCTCTTTCTCGAACACGTCGAGCCCGGCGCCGGCAAGCCTGCCGCTTGAAAGCGCTTCCGCAAGCGCGCCTTCATCCATGACCGGCCCGCGGGCCGTGTTGATGAGGATTGCTCCAGGCTTCACGAGCGCCAGCTCCGCGCGGCCAATCATGTGCCGCGTCTCCGGCGTCAAGGGCACGTGAATCGAGATATAGTCGGATTGAGCCAGCAGGACGGGAAGGTCCACCGGCTCCGCGCCGGCAGCCTTGATAGTGGATGCTCGAACGTAAGGATCACACATGAGCACGCGCCCGAACCCGAACCCCGAGACCTTTCTCAAGAGCGTGTGCGCCGCGTTTCCATACCCGAGGATGCCGAGGGTCTTCCCTTCCACCCGGTGGCAGGGCTGGTCACGGTGCACGTTCCATTTCCCCTGGCGGATCATGCGGTCCTTGTATCCGATCTTGCGGATGCAGCACAGGAGAAGCGCAAGGGCGTGGTCCGCGACCTCCTCGAAACAGTAATCAGGCACGAAGGTTACCCAGATCCCCTTTCGTGTTGCGGCCTCCACGTCCACGTTGTCGTAGCCCACGCCGTAGCGCGAGATCACGCGGCACCCGTCGAGGCCGCTGATCAAGTCCGCCGTCATGGGGAAAAGGTTGACGAGGATGCCGTCCGCGGAAGCGAAAGCCTTCCTTGCCTCCTCCGCGGTGCCGGAGCGAAACACTTGAATTTCAGCATCAACGTCCCGGAGGACTTCTTCCTCTTCGCGGTAGCCCGCGTAGCGGTCATCCGCTATCACCACCGTGAACCGGCTCACTGCCCCGGCTCCTCATACACGACGTTGCCCTCCGCGACCACTTTCACCGGATAGCGCGTGATGTCGAACGGATCACCGTTCCAGCAGGCAAACGACGCCCACTTCCCTTTCTCCAGTGTCCCCAGGTGGCTGTCGATCCCGAGGATCTGCGCGTTCCGACGCGTGATGATCTCCAGGGAGTCCTGGCGGTTGAGGCCGCAGCGCATGAACCACCGCAGCTCCAGCGCCAGGTTTCGCTGCGGTATCACGGGATGGTCCGTCATGAGCCCGAAGTCCACGCCGGATTCCAGGAGGAACCGCACGTTGCGCCAGTTCTCGTGCTTCAGCTCCACCTTGTACGCGAATGAGTCAAGCGGTCCGAAGACGACGGGGATCCCGCGGTCACGCAGGAGCGTGTAGATATGGGCGTCGTTCACGTCACACGCGTGGTCCACGGTGACGTGGATACCGAACTCCTCCTGAAGCCGAAGGAGGCTCGCAATGTCGTCGATCTTGTGGACGTGGATGCGAAGCCCTACCCTGCCCTCCAGGATGTCGCGGACCACGTCGTCTTCCGCGGTCATTTCCGAGCCAGTCTTGCCTGTCGCGGTCTTGCCGCCCTTGCCCGCGTGCAGCTTCCTGTGCACCTGGGCCAGGCGGGAGCGCAGGAGGGAAAGGGAGCCCATCCGCGTGTACGGGCGCGTCCCCTTCCAGTCCCGCGTGGACATGGGGTTGTACCCGAAGGCGGCCTTGATTCCGGACCTCGCAATGAGCGCCTCCGTGGTGGTGCGGGCGAAGTTGCGGATGATGGCGGACCGTCCCCCCACGACGTTCCCGCTCCCCGGCAGCACGCAGGAGTAGAGCACCCCCATCTCCACGGAGTCCCGAAACGCCGTGTCGTCCATCTGCACGGAGTCCAGCGCGTCCGCCAGGAACAGCATGGTGTCCATGCGTTCGTTCGCTTCCCCCTCGGTGCCCGGCTCCCCGGAGCGCTCCATTCCGATATGGCTGTGAGCGTCTATGAACGCGGGGGTGACGACGGGGAACTTCCCGATGAAGTCTCCGCTTCGTTCGGTCGACACTCCCTTGATGAGGTTTCCCTCGAAGAGGACGTGGGTGTGCTTCACGACCTCTTTACCCGTGTACAGAGTCTCCGCGAAGACAGATTTCACGCCGTGAGTATAGCGAATCACGGATATTTGACCAAGATGCGACGCTTCGGCTACAACGATGTCCATGGCTGACGTGACCATCGAGAGGGTGGAGTCGGCGCGCGGCGCACAGGGCCGGGAGTTCATCGATTTTCCCCACAGGCTCTATGCGGGCTGCCCGCAGTGGGTTCCCCAGTTCCGCCTGGACATGCGCGCCATCCTGGGCCGGAGGCACCCGTTCTTCGACAGATCGGAGGCCGCGTTTTTCATCTGTCGCCGCGGCGGCCGGACGGTCGGGACTCTCGGGGCGTTCCACAATATCCCCTACAACGAGCACCACGGGACGGCAACGGGTCATTTCCATTTTTTCGACTGCGAGGAGGACTCCGCGGCTTCCCACGCGCTCTTCGAAGCCGCGTTTTCGTGGATGCGGGGGAAGGGGCTCCGTCATGTCATGGGCCCTCTCGGCTTCGGCGTCATGGGGATGGGAGTTCTGGTGGACGGCTTCGAGCATAGGGCCGCCATGACGATGATGAGCTACAACTTCCCTTATTATGGGAAGCTCGTTGAGGCGGAGGGGTTCCGCAAGCACAGGGACCAGCTCTCCATGTGCATCGACGCAAACACTTTTCGCCTCCCCGACAAGATCAGGCGAGTCGCCGAGATCGCCATGAAAAGGGGCGCCTTCGATGTGCCTGAGTTCAGGCGCAAGTCAGAGCTGCGCCGTTACGCGCATGACATCGGCACGGTGTACAACGAGTCTTTCCAGTCCCACGGGGACGAATACAACCCGCTCAGTCCTCGCGAGATTGCGCAGGTCACGCGGGAGCTTCTCCAGGTGGCTGATCCGTCGCTGGTGAAGCTCCTTCTCCGCAAGGGAGAGATCGCGGGCTTCCTCTTCGGGTTCCCTGATCTTTCGGAAGCTCTCCAAAGGGGGCGCGGCCGCCTGACGCCGCTCTCCATTCTGCGCCTTCTTCTGGAGTATCGGCGAACCAAGGGGCTCGTGGTCAACGGAGCAGGCATCCTTCCGAAGTTCCAGCGGCTCGGGGGAAACGCGCTGTTGTATTCGATGCTGGAAAAGATCGCCTCAAAGCGGGATTTCCGATACGTCGACGCGGTCCAGATAGCCGAGACTACGGAGATGATGCTGGCTGACCTCAAGACGCTGGGCGCCAGAGTTTTCAAGATGCACCGGCTCTACGTACGGGACCTCTAGGAACTCCGGCGGAATGGCAACCCATCAGGTTCTCTTGCGCTGATGCGGCTGGACCGGTACAGTGGCTCCTTGTCTGTCATGAGCGACACTCCGACGAGCAGCTTTGCATCCAGGCTCAAAGGAATCATCCTTGGCAAAGCCAAAGACATCCAGGACCCGGGAGTCTTCCACAAGCTGTCCCTTGTCGCCTTCTTTGCCTGGGTCGGGCTCGGAGCGGATGGCCTGTCTTCCGCCAACTACGGGCCTGAAGAATCCTTTCTCAGCCTCGGCGCGAACGGGCACCTCGGTCTGTTCGTCGCCCTGGCCACGGCCATCACCGTCATCGTCATCTCCTCGAGCTATTCCCAGATTGCGGAGCTCTTCCCGCGGGGAGGCGGAGGCTACACGGTCGCCAGCAAGCTCCTCTCCCCGACCCTTGGGATGATCTCGGGGTGCGCCCTTCTCATCGACTTCGTCCTGACGATCACGATTTCGATTGCCAGCGGCGCTGATGCCATTTTCAGCTTCCTCCCCCTCAGGTGGCTCCGCTATAAGCTTCTTGTTGCCGTGCTCGGGGTCGCTCTCCTCATGGTGATGAACCTTCGGGGAGTCAAGGAATCTGTCCTCCCGCTCGTACCGATCTTCCTCCTGTTTCTTGTCACCCACACGTTTGCCGTTCTCTATGCGCTTTTGACTCACGTGTCCTCCATAGGCGACGTAGCACGGACGACTCTTGCGCAGACCCGGGCAGCCAGCCAGGCCCTCGGAGGCTTCGGGGTCTTTCTGCTCCTGATGCGCGCCTACAGCATGGGCGCGGGGACATACACCGGGATCGAAGCGGTCAGCAACGGCATGTCCATCCTTCGTGAGCCGCGGGCCCAGACCGCCAAGAGGACAATGCGATACATGGCCGCATCCCTGGCATTCATGGCGGCGGGGCTCATGATTGGCTACCTGCTCTTCGGCGTATCGAAGGTGCCCGGGAGGACCTTGAATGCAATCCTCATGGAAAGGATCACCGGCGGCTGGGGCCTGGTTGGGTCCGTGTTCGTCCTGTTCACCCTGGTCTCGGAGGCAATCCTCCTGTTCGTGGCGGCGCAGGCCGGGTTCCTGGGAGGTCCCGCCGTCCTTTCCAACATGTCAATGGACAGGTGGCTTCCCGGGCAGTTCAGCCTCCTGAGCGAGCGGCTTGTCATCAAGAACGGTATTCTCCTCCTGGGGACGGGCTCTCTTGTCGTGATGCTGGCCACCCGAGGGTCGGTCAGTTTCCTCATTGTCCTGTACGCCATCAACGTCTTCATTACGTTCTGTCTCTCCCAAACGGGCATGGTGAAGCATTGGTGGAAAGAAAGGGGCCGGGTCCCTGGCTGGAAGCGGAAGCTCCTGATCAACGGCATTGGCCTTCTGCTCACGAGCTTCATTCTGGTTTCCCAGATCGCCCTCAAGTTTCAGACGGGAGGCTGGATCACGCTCCTGATCACGGGCGCGCTTGTGGTCGGTGCCGTGACCATCAAGCGTTTCTACCACCAGGCGGGCCGGAGCCTTGCCAGGTTGGACCACCTCATGGCAACGGCCGCGGCGAGCGACGTCAAGGCGCTGGAAACGGAATCGAAGGGCCGCAGGCGAAGATCACCCAGGCTCAACCCCAAGGGAAAGACAGCGGTCATCCTCGTCTCGGGCTTCAATGGAACCGGGCTGCACACGCTCTTCAGCATTCGCAGGGTTTTCGGGAACACTTTCCGCAACTGGCTCTTCATCCAGGCAGGCATCATTGACGCGGACCGCTTCAAAGGCGCGGAGGGTATCGACAATCTGCGCCGGCACGTGCAGGAGGGCCTCTCGAAATACGTCACCTTCATGCAGGCGGAGGGATATTACGCGGAGGGTTTTGCCGCCATTGGCACGGATATCTCGGATGAGATCTGCGACCTTGCGCGCGCCATCTTCCGAAAGCATCCCAGCGCCGTGTTCTTCGGCGGCCAGATCGTGTTCCCCGAGGAGAGCATCCTCACGCGGCTTTTGTTCAACCATACCGCCTTCGCCGTGCAGCGGCGGCTGCACAGGGACGGGATTCCTTTCATTATCATGCCCGTGCCGGTGGCCGCGCCGCTGCGCTTCTCCCGCGCCCTCAAGCGTTCTTGAAGCTCTTCGGCTCGATCTGGTACCTGTGCACCCGCAGTCCCATGATGCGTTCCGTGATCCCCAGGGAAGCGGCCGCTGCCGCCATGTTCCCTCGAGAGGATTTCAACGCTTCCATCAGCAGTTCCTTCTCCACCGTCTCCAGCGCTGCCGTCAGCGGGCCCCGGGTAACCGTCCCGCTGGATTCCGCTGTCTGGAGCGAAGGCGGGAGGTGGTGCCCGTGGATCACCTCGTCATCGCTCAGAAGCACGGCCCGCTCAATGCAGTTCTCCAGCTCCCGAACGTTGCCGGGCCAGTGGTACGCCATCAACATGTCAATGGCGGGCGTGGAGATGCGGATGACGTTCTTGTGGTTCTGCCTGGCGTAGCGCTCCACGAAATAGTCGGCCAGGAGCAGAATGTCGGTGCGCCTCTCCCGCAAAGGCGGGATGTGGATGGGGAAGACGTTCAGCCGGTAGTACAGGTCCTGCCGGAACTGCTCCGTCTCGATGAGCTTTTCCAAGTCCCTGTTGGTGGCGGCAATCACGCGCACATCCGCCGCAATGGTGAGCGTGCCGCCCACGCGCTCGAACTCGCGTTGCTGCAAGACCCTGAGGAGCTTGATCTGCATGGCCCGCGACAAGTCTCCAATCTCGTCCAGGAAAAGGGTGCCGCCCTGGGCAAGCTCGAACCGGCCTTTCCGCGTTGCAACGGCGCCCGTGAAAGCGCCCTTCTCATGACCGAACAGCTCGCTCTCGATCACCCCTTCGGGCAGCGCGGCGCAGTTCACCTTCACGAACGGCCGGGGCGCGCGCCGGCTGGCGTAATGGATGGCGTGGGCCACCAGCTCCTTTCCCGTGCCGCTTTCACCGCGCAGCAGCACCGTGGTGTCGCTTGCCGAGACCTGCCCGATGAGCTGGTAGACGCTCTGCATGGCCTTTGAATTGCCGATGATGTTCGACGGCCGGTACCTGTCTTTCAGCTCGTCCTGCAGGCGCAGGTTCTCCTCCACGAGCCGCTCCCGCTCCTCCTGCGCGGACTGGCGCAGCCGCACGGCCTGGGCAATCAGTGAGCCGATGATGGAGAGGATCCGGGCCTCCTCCTGGAGGTAGGAGAAAGCGGCCACCGGCCTGTCCGCGCTCAAGGCCCCCACGACTTCCCTGCCCATCTTGATGGGCACGCAGATGAAGGAAAGGTCCTCTCCGTCGCGCGTTCGCCGCGCCCCGGTGCGGTCCAGGAACTGCGGCTCCTCAGATATCTTGGGGACGATGGAGGCCTTGCCCGTCTGGATCACCTTGCCGGTGATGCCTTCCCCCAGCTTGTAGCGCCCCTTGCGCTTCTGCGTCACGGAAAGGCCGTAGGCGGACTCGATGGCGATCTCACCGGTCTGCCTGTTCAAGAGCGTCAGGGTGGCGAACTTCATCCCCAACGAGCGGGTAAGGGCTTCCAGGACAGGCTCGACGACGGTTCGCAGATCAAGGCTAGAATCGAGGATCTGACTGATCTCGAACAGCAACGAAAGCTCTGCCGGTTTTCCTTCCAGTCGCGCCGGACGTTTCATGCCCTTACGACTCACACCATAAAGAAGAGGTAGAGAATCAGATTGCAGACAAGTACCACCACCATCATCGCGGGATAGGAAACCTTGCAATAGTAGCCCCAGCCGATCTTTTTCCCCGTGGCGCGCTCATATCCCGCCACCGCAACGACGTTCGCTGAAGCGCCAATCGGAGTCCCGTTGCCCCCGATGTCCGTACCCAGGGAGGTTGACCACACGAGCGGGGGCGTGGAGAAACCCGCAATCGCGCTCAGGTGCGCAAGGATGGGGGCCATGGTTGCCGCAAAAGGAACGTTGTCCACGATTGATGAGCCAAAGGCGCTTACCCACAGGATGATGGTCAAAGCGGCGAAGGAGCTTCCCCCGGAGAGGTTCTTCACCCCCTCGGCCACGAGCGTCAGCAGGCCTACGTGCTCCACGGCGCCGACAATGATGAAAAGCCCGGCAAAAAACACGATGGTGGCGTAGTCGAGCTTCTGCACGACCTTCCCCATGTGACGGCCGCCCAGAAGCAAGGCGAGCAGCGCGCCCACGATGGCGATTGTTGCCACCGAAAGGTGCGTGAGACTGCTGGTGGCAAGGGCAACCGCCACAGCGAGCATGACGGCAATCCCCACCACAAAGAGGCGCTTGTCCTGAATGGCGCGCTTGGGGTCCAGGGAAGCAACCTGCTGGGCGAGCCTCTGCGGGTTCTCCCGCAGCGCCTTTCGCTCAGGCATGATTTCCTTCCGAAAGAACCAGATGAAGAACGCCGTGTTGACCGCAAACCCGATCCAGGCAATCACGCCTGTGTTGGCGGCAAAATCGGTAAACGAAAGGTGGAAGTATGTCCCCAGGATTACGTTCGGGGGATCACCCACCATCGTGGATGCCCCGCCGATGTTGGAGGCTGCAATCTCAGAGAGAATGAGCGGCAGCGGGTTGACGCCGGTAATCTCCCCGACCTCCAGGGTCAGGGTGGTCATGAAAAGCATCACCACGATGCTGCCCATGAACGCGGAGAGGAACCCCGTGAGGAACGGGAAGAGGATGAAAAGCAGCAGCGGGTCCAGCTTCACCCAGCGGGCGCTATGGAGCCCCAGCCATCCGAAGAAACCCGAAAGGCTCATGGTCTCCACGACGACCATCATGCCGAACACGAAGATGATGGTTTCCCAGTTCTCGTACTTGAGGAGCTGGTCGGGACCGAGGACGAAAACGAATGCCAGGACTGCGCCCAGCATGGACACGATTGTCCTGTCGACTTTCTCCGAGATGATCAGTCCGTAAGAGAGAACGAAAATCCCTAAAGCAATCCACTGTTGCGTTGTGATACGAACCTCCTCGCACCGCTCAAGGAAACGCCCCTCTGGCTGATCGAAGAGGGGCGTTGATGAAACTCTACAAACTTTTTCGCTGGAGGCTTCTCAGAGGGCTTTCTCTCCTGTTTCTCCGCTTCTGATACGGACCGCCTGGTCGATGGTGGAGACAAAGATCTTCCCGTCCCCCACTTCGCCTGTCCTGCCCGCGGCGATGATTGCATCCACGAGCTTCTGCGCCACGGTGTCCTTGCAGACGATCTCCAGCTTCATCTTGTTGATCAGGGAAACCCGATACTGGTCCCCCCGCCACTGCTGGACAATACCCTTCTGCGCTCCGTGGCCCTGGATCTCCGTCACCATGAGCCCCGTGTAGCCGACCAGCTCGATGGCTTTCTGCACGTCGTCGAACTTCTCAGGCCGTATGATCGCTTCGATCTTTTTCATCATCTCCCTCCGCTCACCGAGACATTATGGTCTCAGAAGGCTTGTCCATCTTGACCCCGGAGTAGCCTGGCACTCCCATTTCGGGGATGTCCAGCCCCTGCATCTCGGTTGCTGCGCTGACCCTGTTCCCGCCCGCAAGAAGACCGGCAAGCTTGAAGACCAGGAAAGCAATGACGGCATACCACACGAAGTTTGCAAGGACTCCGATCACCTCCGCCAGAAACTGGGAGGGATCACCGTAGAACAGACCCCTGACAGTGCCGGCAACGCCGTTCCAGCCATCACCGTAGGTTCCGTCAGCGAAAAGCCCAAGGGACAAGACTCCCCACGCGCCGTTGAACCCGTGGACCGCAATGGCTCCGACGGGATCATCAATCTTCCACTTTCTCTCAAGCATGAAGGCCGCTTCTACAACGATGATCCCCGAAGCCAGCCCAATGACCACCGCTGCCCAGGAAGCCACAAAAGCGCACGGCGCGGTGATTGCAACAAGCCCTGCAAGCATTCCGTTCAGCATCATGCTCGGGTCTGGCTTCTTTCCACGGACGAACCACATCCAAAGCGCCGCCATGAGAGCGCCGCCCGCCGAGGCGAGCATCGTATTGGTGGCAATGACGCTGATGCGAAGATCAGAGCCAGCAAGCGTGGAACCCGGGTTGAACCCGAACCAGCCGAAGGCCAGGATGAAGGTCCCGATGACCGCCATGGGAATGCTGTGGCCGGGGATGGCGTTCGCAGTCCCGTTCTTGTTGTATTTCCCGATTCGGGGTCCCAGCATCCAGGCAAAGATCAGTCCGATGACGCCGCCTGACATGTGCACGACCGAGGATCCCGCAAAGTCGACGTGGCCATGACCAAGGTGGAAGTTCGCGCCTAGCTGTGAAAGCCAGCCGCCGCCCCACACCCAGTTTCCGTAGATCGGGTACATGAAGAGCCCGATCGCTATGCCATAGATGAAGAACGATGAATACTTCCAGCGTTCCGCGGCCGCGCCGGTCGGGATGGTCGCCGTGGTGTCCATGAAGACCATCTGGAAAAGAAAGAGAGCAAAGGCGCCCACGTCATATGCGCCGTTCATAAAGAAGCCCTTGCCTCCAAAGAGACCGAAGGTCTTTCCGAACAAGGTGAGCGTGAGCTCCTTGTTGAGACCGTTGAACCCTCCCATGGTTCCAATGGCTCCCGTTCCTCCAAACATCAAAGCATACCCCATGACCCAGAACCCCAGCATTCCCAGGGGATAGATCATGAAGTTCATGGCCATGGTGTGCGCCACGTTCTTGGCGCGGGTAAGCCCCGTTTCCACCATGGCGAACCCCGCCTGCATGAACATGACGAGGAACCCCGTGATCAGGGTCCACATGATGTTGATGGCCACGCGGTTGTGGCCGATGGCGTTTGCCAGGTCCAGGATCGTCGACTTGTCCGTGGCCCCGATGTCCGCCGCCGTGCCAGTCTTCACCCCGCTGGGATCCTCAGCCTGTGCGGCAGGGGCCGTGTCCGCGAACAGCGGCGCTGACAGCCATGCTCCCGCGATCATGAGCGCAACGAGGAGCAATAGTGTTCGTGGCATGAATCCGAGTTTCAGACGCATTTGCATCCTCCCTTCTATGTTGCCCTGGAAAAGCAAGATCCGTGCCAATTCCAGGGGAAGGGAGAACGTTGGGAAAAAGCCGATAAAGCGATGGGAATTTGCTAAGAAACAATCCCGCGAAGTTCGGTGTTCCTACAATTCGGTATGTTTAGCTATCCATTGCTACGGGAATGTAGGATATGTGACTGCGCTTCTACTTGCGGAAAATGTCCGAAAGCGGGTGGATGTCCAGCACGTTGGGGTACCAACCTCCCCACTTCGAAAGGTCCACCATGTTCTGGGACACGTAGAAATACAGCGGCAGGATGGCGGCGTCCTGGCTTACCAGCAGGTCTTCCGCGCTCTGGAACGTCTTCATCCGATCCGGTCCGTCCGCCATGGAGTTGGCCTTGGCAAGCATCTGATCGTACGCCGCGCTGGCGTACGAGCCATCGTTCAGGGACTTGTTGTCCGATGAAAAAAGGGAAAGAAACGCGAAAGGATCACGATAATCAGCCGCCCAGCCCGCGCGCAACAGGTCGAACCCTCCCATGCTTCCGGAGCGCTTGACCTGGAGAAACGTCCCCCAGTCCTGGTCCGTGACTTCGACGGTCACGCCCAGAACCTGCTGCCACCTGTCCCTGAGGGCTTCGGCAACCACCTTGTGCTGATCATTCGTATTGTAGAGCAGGCGGACTTTCGGAAAGTTCTTTCCACCGGGAAACCCCGCTTCGGCAAGGAGCTTCTTCGCCCTGTCCGCGCTTTCCGCAATGCCCTTGGGGGGGGTATACGGGAAACGGCCAGCCAGGGGTGGTGTGAGGGAAAAAGCGGGAATCTGGCCCGCCTGAATGATCTTCCCCAGAAGGTCCGCGCGGTTTACCGCCATGGCAAACGCCTTTCGAACCCGCGGGTCGTTGAACGGCGGCTTGGTGGTATTGAACTCGTAATAGTAGGTGCCCAGGACGGGGCTCAGCACGTAGTCAGCCCTCTTTTTCGCCTCCGCAAGCTTGTCAGCCGGAGGGAAGGCGGTGCTCCAATCGATCGTCCCCTGCACGTACATCGAATACGCCGTGCCCGCGTCTTCCATCGGGAGATAGATGACCCTATCCAACTTCACGTCTTTCGCGTCCCAGTAGCGGGGATTCTTCTCGAGAACAATGCGCTCCTGTTGAGTCCACTCCTTCAGGACGAACGGACCGTTGCCCACGAAGTTCTCAGGAAGCGTCCAGTCCTTGGGGTGCGTCCTGATGACGTGCATGGGAACGACGGAGAACGCAGGCTGGGGCAGAAGGTCCGGGACATACGGCGCCGGTGAGACTGTCGTGAATTGGAGCGTGCGGCCATCCACCGCTTTCAGCTTGACGTCTTGTACCGTGCCCTTGCCCGCGTTGAACTCCGCTGCCCCCCGGATCAGGTCGGTCAACAGCGAAACAAAGGGAGCGCCGGTGTCAGGGTCCAACTCCCTCAGCCAGGAATCCACGACCGTCTGGGCCGTGATGGGGGTGCCGTCGCTCCACGCGGCGTCCTGCCGCAGGGTGATGGTCCATGTGAGGCCGTCACTCCCCTGGGTCCAGCTCTCCGCAAGCCCGGGCTGGGGATCCCCTGTTTTGGCGTCATAGGAGAGGAGGTTCTCGAAAAGCGCAAGCGTCATCCTCTGCTCGGGGATGCTGTAGACGAGCTGAGGGTCCAGGGTTTCCGGTTCACCGGAATTGCCGATAGTGAAAGTCACCTCCGAAAACGCTGGAAATGCAAACACCGCCACGGCGACGGCCACCCAGAGCCTTTTCATGAGTCCTCCTCGAAGCGAGCTCCCAGATAATGATACCATCATCATCGGCTTCACGTGGGCAAAGCAAAACGTACTGCCGCCCGAAAAAGGTCTTCCCGGACTGGATTGACAGATCTCTTCATCATCGGCCACAATAGGTGTTCGTCATGCACGAAGAGTCCGTCCTGAACAACAGCAAGTACGTCGACATCATTCGCAGAATGATCGACAGCTCGACCGGTGCTTCCATGGTGACGGAGAAAAACGTCTACCAGGAGGGGAACCCCGCCAACAAGCCGCTCCTGCGACAGATTGTCCAGGATCTCATGCTGCCCGGAAGCCGGATTGTCGGCCGGGAGCACTTGAGCGAGCTGCGCCACCTGGCCCAGAGGAAAAAGGCCTGCCTCATCCTCATGGAACATTACAGCAACTTCGACATCCCTTGTTTCTTCGAGCTCCTGGAACGGGGGAATGAGGAGATGCAGCGGATTGCGGACTCGATCGTCTCCGTGGCGGGCATCAAATTGAATGAGACAAGCAAGCTGGTCCTCGCCTTCACGGAGGTATTCACCCGGGTAGTGCTGTACCCCGCGCGATCCTTCGGCGGCATCACGGACCCCCGACAGCTTCGGGAAGCCGAAAAGAAACGCGCGCGGATCAACATCGCCGCCATGAAGATGCTGAACTCCCTGCGCAAGCAGGGCCGTCTCATCCTCGTTTTCCCTTCCGGCACGCGGTACAGGCCCTGGGACCCTTCCACGGCTCGTGGTATCCGTGAAATCGACTCATACCTGAAGTTCTACACGTACGTTGTGACGGTGGCCGTGAACGGCAATTGCCTGCTTCCGAACCCGAACAACTGCATGGATGAGGATTTCGTGGCCAAGGACGTCATGATCTACACCGCGAGCCCGGTTCGCAAGTGCTCCGAGTTCCGAAAGGAAGCCCTGCGGGAGCGAATCCACGTCGAGGACCACAAGCAGCACGTGGCAGACCGTGTCATGGCCGCCCTCGGGCAGTTGCACGAGCGAACGGAGCGGGCCCGTCTGCGGCTGCTTGCCGAGCAGGGGCTGGGGACCGGCGGAAAGAACGAGCTGCCTGAGACCGGATCTCTGCACTGAGACAGCGTCCGGATGAGCAATTCACGTCCCTTCCCCGTTGAATCCCTGCCTGAGCAACTGTGCAAGCGTCTGCGGTATTTGTTTGCCGATATCGACGACACTCTGACCACGGACGGAATGCTTCTGGATTCCTCGTACGACGCGCTGTGGGACCTTTCCCGCGCCGGGATCAAGGTGGTACCTGTCACCGGAAGGCCTGCCGGCTGGTGTGACCACATCGCGAGGATGTGGCCCGTTGCCGCCGTGGTAGGGGAGAATGGCGCTTTTGTCTACTCCTATGACAGGACGGCCCGAAAGATGAAGCGCCGGCAGTTGGGCAGCTCAGACTCCCGGGGAGCGGACCTTCGGCGCGTGGCGGCCCGTGTCCTGAAGGAAGTCCCCGGGGCCGCCCTTGCCGCGGACCAGCCCTTTCGAATAAGCGACATAGCCATCGACTACTGCGAGGACGTGCCGCCCCTGACGGCGGAGAAAGTAGACGCCATATGCCGCATCCTCCAGGAGGAGGGCGTCCACTTCAAGGTTTCCAGCATCCACGTGAACTTCTGGATTGGAGATTTCGACAAGCTCTCGGGGACCCGAACGTTCCTCCAGGAAGACGCCCCCGCGGCACAGCTCCCCGAGCTTGGAGAAACGTCCGTCTTCCTTGGTGACTCGCCGAACGACGAGCCGCTGTTCGAGGGCTTCCCTCACTCGATTGGGGTGGGCAACGTCCGCACCTTCCTGCCGCGTATCAAGCATCCGCCCGAGTTCATCACGGAGGCTGATTGCGCGGCAGGCTTCTGCGAGGCCGCGCGCATCATCCTGAGAAAACGCGGATAGCTCCCGGAGGAGCCCGCCTGTCAATAGGGCAGCTCGTCCAGGCTGCACTCCAGGGCCTGGGTTACGGGTCGGAACCCCACGGACTGGAAAAAGTTGGAGAACCGTTGGGACTTGCCGGCAAGCTCCAGCGTGAGACGCACCATATCCCGGGAGCGCATGTCGGTGAGATACTTCTTCACGATCACCTCCCCAAGCCCAATTCCCCTCAGCCCCGGCACGATGGCCAGCTGGATGATGTGCACGGAATGGCCTTCAATGAGGCCCCACGCGAAGCCGGCCAACTCACCTTCCGGCGTCTCCGCAATGAGGAGGGGAGCCTCCCTGGCTCCGAGCGCCGGCACTCCGCTTCGCTTCTCCGAGTACCTCTCCTGCAGGCGCTCGGGCGACTCCCCGGGGAAAAGCTCGAAGAAAGCGTCGCGGTCCAGGCGCAGGATGTCTTCCCCGTGCTCTTTGACGCTCCAGGTAAAGGAAAAATCGCTCATCACCAGCTCTTCTGTTTCCTCGGGCTCAACGGGGAGTTGGGCAAGCCCGCGCGCCTCCCTGTTGGCGTTGTACCAGCTCACGATAATCCCTCTCAGCCGGCGCTCCTTGTAGTCGAACCAGAGCTTCTCTATCTTGCTGGCCTTCAGCGCGTCCTTGAACGCCCGAAACACACCTTTGCCCATGGTGAGGGCGTGGGCAAGCTCGGCCCTGTGCGCGGGATTGTCGAGTGATGTGACGAAGCTTTCCATGAGATGGAAGCCCTCAGCGGATCCCCAGCGCGGGAGCTGAACGTACCTGTCTTCCGGGAGAGCTCCCGAGTGTGCGGACAGGGGGACCAGCTCGCCCGTGTCCACGTCGACCACGTAGCGCTCCTTCTGGTCCTCCATGGCAAAGGCTATCTTGTCGATCATCTGAGTGGTCAGAGTGAAGTTCATCACTTCCATTGTAGGCCTTGGCCACGCCAAGAGCAACGGCCGGATTGACTCACGCGGCCCCGCTCAGCATACTCGGCGGATACGTGGAGGCGCCTTCCGCACATCCCTGTTCTCGGCGCCGCCACGTCATCCATGAATAGGGGGAAGCGTATGAGCATCATCGAATACGTGGAGGCGCGGGAGATCCTCGACTCTCGCGGAAATCCGACCGTCGAGGTGGACGTGGTCCTGGAGGACGGTTCCATGGGCAGGGCGGCCGTTCCCTCGGGCGCGTCAACCGGAGAGCATGAGGCGCTGGAGCTCCGTGACGGAGACAAGGCCCGTTTCCTCGGCAAGGGCGTGTTGAAGGCGGTTCAGAACGTCAACAACATCATCGCCGCGGAGGTGGTGGGCCTGGACGCCTTGGAGCAGGTCGACATCGATCATACGATGATGGAGCTGGACGGAACGGACACCAAGGCGAAGCTCGGCGCCAACGCAATCCTCGGCGTTTCCATGGCAACCGCGCGGGCAGCCGCTGACTTCCTCGGGCTTCCCCTCTTCAAATACCTGGGCAGCTACCACGCTTCGCTGATGCCGGTCCCCATGGCCAACATCATCAACGGCGGAGCGCACGCGGACAGCTCCGTGGATTTCCAGGAGTTCATGATCATGCCCGTGGGCGCGGAAAACATCCGTGAAGCGGTCCGCATGATGGCGGAGATCTTCCATACCTTGAAGAGCGTGCTCAAAGGGAAGGGATACAACACGGGAGTTGGAGACGAGGGGGGCTACGCGCCCAGCCTCAAGAGCAACGAGGAAGCCCCCGAGGTCATCCTGCAGGCCATCGAGAAGGCCGGCTACAAGCCCGGAGACAACGTCATGCTCGCCATCGACCCCGCCGCATCGGAGTTCTACGACGTCGAGAAGAAAAAGTACGTGTTCAAGAAATCCGACAAGCGGGAGCTTTCCTCCGCGGAGATGGTTGACTTCTGGGTGAGCTGGGCAAACAAGTACCCCATCGTCTCCATGGAAGACGCCATGGCGGAACAGGACTGGGACGGCTGGAAGCTCCTGACGGACAAACTGGGGAAGAAAGTCCAGCTCGTGGGGGATGACATCTTCGTCACGAACACGAAAATCTTCGAGAAGGGAATCAAGCGAGGAATCGCCAACTCCATCCTGATCAAGCTGAACCAGATCGGGACGCTCACGGAGACCTATGAAGCAGTGGAGATGGCGAAGAGGGCGGGCTACACTGCCGTCGTCTCCCACAGGAGCGGTGAGACGGAGGACAGCTTCATCGCGGACTTCGTGGTGGCGCTGGAGACTGGACAGATCAAGACAGGCTCCCTCTCCCGGTCGGACCGGCTTGCCAAGTATAACCAGCTCATGAGGATCGAGGACCTGCTGGAAGGGGTCTGCACCTACGCCGGCCGCGGAGCGTTCTACTCAGTGCGCAAGTAAGCTGAAACGCAGCGGACGATCAATGAAGGCGGCCCCTAGCGTGGTACCCCATGCGGAGGGCCGCCTTCTTTATGCTCAAATGTCAACGAAAACGAACTGCCTTTCAGCCCTGTGCCACCGTGTTTGAAAGCACGCCAATCCCGTTGATCTCCACCTCCACCACGTCCCCGGGATGCAGCTCCGCAGGGCTGCCGGAGGTGCCGGTGAAGATGAGGTCACCGGGCTCCATCGTCACCGAGCGGGAAATCCACTCGATCAACGCAGGGATGTCGAAGATCAGATCAGCGGACGAGCAACGCTGGACTTCCTTGCCGTTGATCCGGCCGGTGATGAGCGCGGCGCTCGGGTCTATGTCAGTGACGATGAACGGCCCGAAGGGTGAAAAGGTGTCTGAGGATTTGGCGCGCCACCAGTTCAGGTCCGTCTTCTGCCACACTCGCGCGCTGACATCGTTCCCGCACGTGTAGCCCAGCACGTAGTCCAGGGCGTCCGCGCGCCGAACGGCTTTGCAGCGCTTTCCCATGACCACCACCAGCTCCGCTTCCTCATCCACCCTGCCCTGCCCCGAAGGCAGAACGATGGTCTCTCCGGGGTTGATGACGGAGCTTGGGACCTTGAGAAACACCTGGGGCTCGGACGGCGGCGCCTTCCCTTGCAGGTGATCTCCGTAGTTGTGCGCCAGGGCGAAGATCTTGGAGGGCATGCAAGGGGCAAGGAGACGCACGTCATTCAGGCCGCGTATGGTCGAAGTTGTTTCCTTACCCACAAACGGGGAAGAGGCCATTTCCTTCACCGTCCCCGTTCGGCCGTCCGAGGATTCCACAATGCCCCAGGAAACCCGGCCGCTGGCTTCATACCGCACAATCCGCATGACAGGCAGCTTCTTCCCTGCTCAGGGGACGGAAGCGCTGACCCCCGGGAACAGACCTCCCAGGGTGGTACCGGCAAAGTTCAGGACGATGATGGACGCGACTCCCGCGAACCAGAGCAGGACCGCGAAAATCTTCAGGCACACCGACAGCACCTTCATGAGGCTGTACGAGCTGCCCTGCTCGGCGCTCCTGCGCGTGTTGATGGCGATCTCCCGCATCACCAGGGGCATGTCCGAGTAGGACCAGACAATGAGCCCGATGAGACCAAACAGGATGAACAGAAACTGCGAGGCCAGGAAGATCATGCTTTCACCTCCGCGCATCGTCTCACATTCCAGAGTCTATTGGCCGGAAGCCTCATGTCAAGGATCAGGACGCCGCGACCAGCGCGCTGCGGCCACCCACCCCGTGCCGCGACCACCCCGGTGCCCCGCCCCCCCGCCTGTTGCCCCCGCAGTCTTCTCCCCCGCTTCGCAATCGTGGTAGAATATGTCGATATATTATAGAGAGAAGGGGAAACCGTGATTTACCTCATCTACAAAGATGGAGAGATTCTCGTTGAAACTGATGATCTGGAGTACGCGAAAAGCTACGTGAGGGACAATCAGGAATGCTCCGTGCGGGACGCCCGTACGGGCAAAAAGGTGGCCGTGGAATAGCCCGCGAGCCGCAGCGCGGCCTCAAGCCTTCCTGCGGTGCTCCAGGCCGCCGTTGGCGGCTCCTACCAGGAGCTCCGGGGTCTTTCGAGTAAAAAGGCCGTTCTCCAGCACTCCCGGTATCAGCTTTATGTCCGCCTCCATCTGGCCAGGATCAAAAGCCTCGGGAAAAGTCACGTCCAGAAGCAGGTTGCCCAGGTCCGTGACAACGGGGCCTGCTTTGCGCTGCCCGATGCGCAGCGACACCTCTCCGCCCATTTCGCGAAGCCTTTTCTTCACCGTCTCGAGCGAATCCACCACGATCTCCACGGGTACGGGAGAATGATCACACAACCGTGAGCTGAGCTTCGTATGGTCGACGATGACGAGGAACCGGCGCGACACATAGGCAACGATCTTCTCCATGAGGAGGGCGCCGCCGCCGCCCTTGATGAGGTTGAACGATTCATCCACTTCGTCAGCCCCGTCGATGGTCAGGTCGAGCTCGCCTCCCAGTGACGCGTTGTTCAGCGTGACCACAGGTATCCCAAGCGCGCGGGCTTCGAGCTCCGTCTGAAGGCTCGTGACTACGGCTGTGATCTCGCGGAGGCTGCCTTCCGCAAGGCGTTCCGCCACCCTTCGGGCCGCCCAGATGGCGGTCGTGCCGGTCCCCAGCCCGAGACGCATCCCGTCCGTGACGAATCTGTCGGCTGCGTTCGTGCCCAGGCTTTTCTTCAGGTCGGAAAGATCGACCATTATGCCCTCCGTCGAACCCTCTGTCGTCGAACATATAACATCGATACGCGGGGCGCGTACAGGGGATGCCGTGGGTACTTTCGGGGCTCCTCCCCCTTGCCTACCTGATGCCTGCCTGCCGGGCCTCTTGCCTCCGGCGCGGATTTTTGCCATAGTGCGGACTTTATGAATCGAAAGCCGATAATGAGATTCGTGAAAGGGATAATCCTCCTCCTCACGCTGTTGACCCTTTCCCCTGCCATCGCGGCCGCCGAGGACGGCCTTGCCTCCTGGTATGGCGGCAAGTTCCACGGGCGGTTGACCTCCAGCGGCGAAGTGTTCGACACGAACACGCTGACGGCGGCCCACAAGACGCTGCCGTTCGGGACCATCGTCAAAGTGACCAATCTGGACAATGGAAAGTCCGTTCAGGTCAAAATCAACGACAGGGGCCCGTTCGTCGAAGGGCGGATCATCGATCTTTCCCGGGCCGCCGCCATCGAGCTCGGGATGATCGACAGCGGAGTGGCCCATGTATCCCTTCAAATCGTGGAGTTCGTCTCCTCGAACGACCTGTACGCAATCCAAGTGGGCGCCTTCGGCCAGGAGCAGAACGCGCAGAAGACCGCGTCACTCCTCTCGAGTGAGGGGTTCACCGTAACCACGGAGAAAAGCCAGCTCGGCATCACGCGCGTGTTTGTCCGTGCGCTTTCAGCCCAGGAGCTGACCGATACGCAGCGGAAGCTGGTGAAGCTCGGTTTCACGAGCTACCTGGTCAGGAAGGAACGGACCGAGACTCCGCAAGAGGCCCGGCTCACCCAATCCTCACGTCCTGGTGAGTTCGCGTCAGTGGCCGTCCCTTGAGGATCATGAAGATGATGTTCAGCGTGTAGAGGGTGCCAGCCCGCAGCACGCCTTCCTTCCGCAGGCGTCGGCCTGACGTTTTCATGAGGACCGTGAAGCTGAATCTCACGAGCCCGACGTGCGAAAGCCTGATGGCGATGTCGGTGTCCTCACCGTAGAACGTGAGCGACGTGTCGTATCCCCCCACTTTCTGCAGGGCGGAGCGGCGCGCGGTGAAGTTCCCCCCCTGCGCCACGGCTCCTACCTTGAGGATCCTTTGACCGATGGTGTTGGGCACGAACTGGAAGAGATAGAAAAGGATAGTCACCACCTGGGCGACCTGGGGAAGGTCGTGATACAGGAACGGCCCCGTCAGGAGCGCAAGTCTCCTGTCCAGCTCGAAGCTCCTGACCACGCGGGCAAGATAGCCCCGGGGCATGATGCAGTCAGCGTCCACGTTCACCACGAGGTCACCGCGGGACTCGAGATAGCCGCGGTGGCGCGCCCGGGACAGCCCCTTGCGTGGCTCATCGATGACCCTGACGCCGGGATAGCCGCAGGCAACCTGACGGGTCTTGTCCGTGCTCGCGTTGTTGACGACCAGCACTTCCGCGTCGTTACCGTAGCAGTGAGCTTCCCGCAGCACGGACTTCAGACACGGCCCGATAAACTTCTCCTCGTTGTATGCAGGTATCACGATGCTGATTATCATCGGTCACGGAGTATAGCGGATTGACGGTGGAATGCAAACAAAGCGTTTGTAATCGCGTTCCGTGCAACGGTTGCCGATGTATGCGTCACGGGCTATGATCGAAGTGGACTGAGGCAGGAGTGAAGAGACCACGACGAGTCCTTGGATACACTGTGCTTGCTGCGGGGGTCGCCGGTATCTTCGTCGGCGCCAGCCCGATCTTCCCGGTTTTCCTGGAAGCGTTCGTCGTGGGAGGGCTGCTGATAGGCACTGGAATCTGGATCCTTGCAGGCCCTGACCTGCGCGCGTTGGTGCGCAGGGTCGTCGGGATCAAGCTCTCCGGCGGCAAAGGCACGCGAAGGCCTCCCGCGCCGCGAGTGGTCATTGATCCGTTGCTTCCTGTTCGAATCCTGAAGCTCGCCCGAGAGCACAAGGGCATTCTCACGGTTGCCCAGGTGGCTATTTCGCTGGATGTGCCGCTTGACCAGGCGGAGGCCGGGCTGTCGGAGTGCGTTCGCGCCGGAAACGCCACTCCCGACTACGACATACCGCGCGCCCACGCGTTCTACAGGTTTCCGGAGTTCTCGGACGAGTAGACACCCAGCATCGCGCTATGTCGCCAGCGGCGATTGCGCGTAGCAGCGATGGAGCGCGGCGGCGATGATGCGCGGCGATGATGCGCGGCGATGGCGCGCACGGCGCGTGGCGGCGATTGACAGCGGGGAAGGCCGCCGGTAGAATGCCTCCCCGTTACCCTGGCCCCAGTAGCTCAGCTGGATAGAGCGGCGGTTTCCTAAACCGTA